>NZ_JAFMSW010000001.1:871742-2181483 GCF_017916385.1 Nocardioides xinjiangensis | reverse complement strand
CGGGCAGCGTCATACCAACCCGCACCCATACGTACGCCTCCGCATGACGCAACGGCCCCCCGCCGGGCAGCGTCATACCAACCCGCACCCATACGTACGCCTCCGCATGACGCAACGGCCCCCCGCCGGGCAGCGTCATACCAACCCGCACCCATGCGTACGTCTCCGCATGACGCAGCGCCGGCCGGAGAGCGCGCACCCTGGCTCCGGGCGGAGCGCCGCGAACGGCCGACTCATCGAGGGTCCTCCGAACTTCCAGTGGTCTGCACGCCCCTAGAAGTTCGCAATCCCCCGCTTAAGCGGGGGATTTGCGCGGGGCCGCGTGCGAGAGCCGGGCGGAGCCGGGAGCCGCGCGGGGGCGCCGACCCGGCGTCACTCGGCGTCGACGGGGACCTGGCGGGTCGTCGAGGTGGGGTGGGACGCCAAGCCCCGCCGGTCGAACTTCTGGCCGCTCGCGAGCCCGCCGAGCCAGAAGGCGAAGAGGGCGATGACGACGCCCGCGAGGTCGTCGGCGATGTAGTGCCAGCCGAAGTAGAGAGTCGCGATCACGGTGATCGCGAAGTTCGCCCAGAAGACCACGCGCAGCACCTTGTTGCGCAGGGTGTACTGCACCATCAGCGCCACGAGCAGGGTGATCGCCACGTGGAGCGAGGCGAAGCCGGCGACCGACTGCACCGCTCCCTCGGCCCCGTCGCGCAGCACGCCCTTGCGCCCGTAGGACAGCGCCTCCATCAGCGCGCTCGAGCCGGTGTCCGGCAGGTCGGTGTAGAGGTAGCTGTACTGGAAGCCCGGGCCCAGGGTCGGCAGGGCGTAGTAGGAGGCGGTGCCCAGGCTCCAGGCCAGGCACTGCGAGGTGGCGAACCAGTAGCCGAAGGTGATGTTGCGCGACCACACCAGCCAGGCGGCCAGGGCGAGCGGGACCAGCGGCAGGAACCACAGGTAGATGGTGGAGAGGATGTGCGCGGAGAAGCCGGTGCCGAAGATCGTGTGCAGGATCGTCGCAGGCTCGTGGCCGAACATCAGCGCCCGGTCGATGAGGTGCAGCTCGCGGTCGTACTTGTCCTCGCCCATGATGAAGGGCAGGAACGACTTGAGGTTCCGGTAGCAGACGTAGGTGATGTAGAAGGACACCAGGCCCAGCACCGTGAGGATGATGCGCTCACGGTCCCAGTGGGTGCGGATCCGCTCCTTGACGATCGCCGGCATGAGCGCCGGCTTCATCCGCGAGAGCCACAGCGTCCGCGGCAGCAGGTCGAGCAGGAAGGCGCCGGCGACCAGGAGGGGCAGGCGCAGCCACGAGGGACCCAGGAAGCCCTCGGGGTCCACGAGCGGTCGGTCGAGCGAGATCGCGGCCGTCACTGCGAGCGCGCCCATGGTGGCGGCGACTCCCACGAGGAGGGCATAGGCCGGTCTGTACACGGACGTCAGTGTAGGGACGGGTCAACCTCCCGCCGTGATCGGCAGGACGGCGAGGCGGGTGACGTCCACGCGCAGGCCGACCGCGTCACCGGGCGAGACCCGGCTGCCCAGCGGCGCGACGGCGTCCACCGGTCCGACGCCGTCGGCGACGACCACCAGCCGGACCTGCTCCGGCGTGACCCGCGCGGACTCGACCCGCGCGCGGAGGCCTCCGGCCGGGTCGACGACCAGCGCCGACCGGCGCAGCGCGACGGCATGTGCCACGGGCAGGGCGGCCTCCGACAGCACCCGCGCCGCGGCGTCGCCGCGCAGCACCCGCGCGTAGCCCAGGAACAGGGCGGTCTCCTCGTCGACGGGCGCGCGCCAGACCTCGTCGATCTCGCCCGACTGCACCACCCGGCCGTGGCGCATCACCGCGAGCCGGTCGGCGAGGGCGAACGCCTCCTCGTGGTCGTGCGTCACCAGCAGCGCGGTCGTGCCCGCCGCGCGCAGGATCGAGCGGAGGTCGCCGGCGAGCCGCTCGCGCAGCGTCGCGTCCAGCGCGGACAGCGGCTCGTCGAGGAGGATCAACCGGGGCTCGACGGCGAGCGCCCGGGCGAGGGCGACGCGCTGCCGCTCGCCGCCGGACAGGGTGCCGGGGAGGCGGTCGCCGTAGCCGGCGAGGCCGACCAGCTCCAGCAGCTCGGCGACGCGGGCGGCGACCCGCGCGGACGGCATACGTCGGAGGCGGAGGGCGTAGGCGACGTTGCGCGCCACGGTGAGGTGCCCGAAGAGCTGGCCGTCCTGGAACATCAGCGCGAAGCCGCGCTTGTGGGTCGGCACGCCCGCCAGGTCCGCGCCGTCCCACGCGACGGCGCCCGCGTCGAGCGGCTCGAGCCCGGCGACGGCGCGCAGGAGCGTGGACTTCCCGCAGCCGGACGGCCCGAGGACCGCGAGCACGTGCCCGGGGTCGAGGTCGAGCGACACGTCGTCGACGGCGGCGGTGCCGCCGTAGCGGACGGTGACGTCGGTGAGCTGCAGCATGGCTTCAGAACGCTCCCACACCGGGCACGCGCAGCCGCTCCACCGCGAGCATGACGAGCGCGGTGACGGTGGCCAGGACGACCGAGGCCGCCAGCGCCATCCCGTAGTTCATCTCGCCGGGATGGCCGATCAGGCGGAAGATCACGACCGGCAGCGTCGGGCTGGTGTCGCGCGCCAGGAAGGACGTCGCACCGAACTCGCCCAGCGACGCGGCGAACGCGAAGCCGCCGGCGGCGAGCATCGGCTTCCACGCCACCGGCAGGTCCACCGTGACGAAGGTCCGCCAGGCCGAGGCGCCGAGGGAGGCGGCGGCCTGTCGCTGCCGGTCGTCCACGCCGCCGAGCACGGGGGTGAGGGTCCGGACGACGAGCGGCAGCGCCACGAGCGCCTGCGCCATCGGCACCAGCAGCGGCGAGTCACGCAGGTCCAGCGGCGGCTCGTCGAGGGTGATGAGGAAGCCGAAGCCCAGTGTCACCGCGCTCACCCCCAGCGGCAGCATGAAGAAGCCGTCGAGGCCCGAGCGCAGCCGCCGCTCGGCCGCCGAGTGCGAGCGCCGGGTGACGAGCACCGACACCGTCACGCCGACGAGCAGGGCCATCCAGGTCGCGTCGACCGCGGTGCGAAGGCTGGTCGCGAGCGCCGTCCTCACGGGCACGAGCAGCGCCTGGTCGTCACCGGCGGTGGTCAGCGCCCGGTAGTTGTCCAGGCCCCAGCCGTCGCCGACGGAGAGGGAGCCGAGCACCAGCGTGAGGATCGGCAGCAGCATCGCGGCGAGCACCAGCACGGTCGCGAGGACGACGGGCGCGTCGGAGCGGCGTACGACCCGGGCGGGCGCCACCACGCGCTGCGCGGTGGGGTCGGGCGTCGCCCGCAGGCGCGCCGCGACGGCGAGCAGGACCAGCACGACGACGATCTGCAGGACCGACAGCGCAGCGGCCGCCTGGAGGTCGAAGATCGTCGTGGTGAGGAGGTAGATCTCGGTCTCGACCGTCGCGTAGCGCACCCCGCCGAGGGTGAGCACGATGCCGAAGGCGGTCGCGCAGAACAGGAAGACGATGCTCGCCGCGCCCACGATCGCCGGGCGCAGCGCCGGCAGGGTCACCGTCCGCAGGACCTGCCACGGCGAGGCGCCGAGGGCTGCGGCGGCCTGGCCCGGCCGGGAGTCGAGGGACTCCCACGCCACCCCGACCGTGCGCACCACGACGGCGACGTTGAAGAACACCAGGCCGCAGAGGATGGCGACCGGCGTGCCGTCGAGCCCGAGGAACCCCAGCGGGCCGCCCTCCCCCAGCAGCTGGCGGAATGCCACGCCGACGACGACGGTCGGCAGCACGAACGGCACCAGCAGCGCGGCCCGCACCGCCGACCGGCCCGGCAGCGCGAGCCGGTGAAGGGCGTACGCCGCGGGCAGGCCGAGCACGACCGCGAGCAGCGTCGCGACACCCGACGTCCAGACGGTGAACCACGCAACCCGGTGGACGCGCGGGCGGGACAGGACCTCGAGCACGGCACCCGGCGCGAACCGGCCGTCGACCCAGAAGCCCTCCGCGATCATGCCGGTCACCGGCAGCACGAAGAGCACGCCGAGCACCAGGACGGGCCCGGCGGCCAGCAGCAGGAGTCCGGCGACGCGGCGCCCAGCCCTGCCGTGCCGAGCCCTGCCGTGCCGACCGGGTGGGCGGTGGACGCGCCCGCGCGCCCCGGGGCTCATCGCGACACGACGTCGGTCCACTCGGTCAGCCACTGCTCGCGGTTCGCGGCGATCTCCTCCGGCGAGACCTCGTAGGGATCGGTTGGCTGCGGCGCGAACTCGGCCCAGTCGGCGGGGATCTCGGCGTCGGGCATGACCGGGAAGACGTACATCGACTCCGGGAGCGCGCTCTGCACCTCGTCCGAGAGCATCCAGTCGACGAGGGCCTCCGCGCCTGCCGGGTTGTCGGCGCCCTCGAGGACGCCGGCGTACTCGACCTGGCGGAAGCAGGTGTCGAGCAGCGCAGCGGTGGTGGACCTGCCGCCGCTGACGGTGAACGCCGGGGACGAGTCGTAGGACACCACGATCGGGCGGGTGCCGTTGTCGGCCCCGGCGGTGAAGTCGCCGTAGTAGGCGTCCTCCCAGCCGTCGACGACCTTCACGCCGTTGGCGAGCAGGTCGCTCCAGTAGTCCTGCCAGTCCTCGCCGTAGGCCGCGACCGTGGCGAGGAAGAACGCCATGCCCGGGCTGCTGGTCGAGGCGCCCGGCGTCACCATGAGGTCGGCGTACGCCGGGTCGACGAGGTCGTCGAGCGTCTGCGGCGGCTCGAGGCCCTCCGCCTCGAACCATGCGGTGTCGACGTTGACGCAGACGCTGGCGGAGTCGACCGGCACCAGCCGGTCACTGCCCTCGGGGAGCAGGTACTCCTCCGGCGGCGTCGCGGTGGTCTCCACCTCGGCGAAGGCGCCCTCGCCGAGCGGGCGGGAGGCGAAGGTGTTGTCGATGCCGAACGCCGCGTCGGCGATCGGGTTGTCGGCGGTGAGGCTGAGCTTGGTCGCGAGCGTGCCGGCGTCGCCGGCGGCGCGCACCTCGAGGGTGTAGCCGGTCTCGGCCTCGAACGACCGCACGAGCCGCTTGGGGAGGTGGAAGGACTCGTGGGTCGCCAGGACGACGGTCCCGCCCTCCTGCGACGCGCCCGACGACGTCTCGGAGGACGCCGGCGGCTCGGTGGCCGTCGGGCCGTCGCCACCACCCGTGAGGCTGCAGCCGGTGAGGGCCAGTGCCGCCACCAGCGCGGTGACGGGGCTGGCGAGGGCAGCGCGGACGTGTACGTGCACCATGTGGACTCCCTTGCGCCGGTGCTAACCGGATCAGGTTCGGAGGGTCTGCGGCTGGTCCGCACTCTCAGCACGCCTGCACGTGCTCCCCTGTCGTGTGGTCCCCACCCTAGCGCCGTGCCGCGCAGCACCTACGCTGCGTCCCATGCCGAGCCGCCGACACGACCTGCTCGCGCTGGCCATCCCGCGGCTGCGCCGGGCGCGCGAGCTCGACAGCGAGCCGGCCGAGCGGGCCCGCGTCGAGGCGTGGCACCGCACCCTCGACCGGGCCCTGCCGACGCGTGCGGTGCCCGGACTGGCGAGGCGCTGGGAGGTCTCGGCGCGCGACGTCGGCTTCCCGTCCTGGGTGCTCACGCCGAGGGGGCGGCCGGCCACGCGCACGCTCTACTACGTCCACGGCGGTGCGTTCATGGCGCCGATCGACGCCTTCCACGTCAGGTACGCCACCCGGCTCGCCGACGCCGTCGGCGCGCGGGTCGTCATGCCCGACTACCCGCTCGCCCCCGAGCACACGTGGAAGGACTCCCACGACGCGCTGGTCGACGACCTCGCCCACTGGGCGGAGCAGCCGGGCGGAGCCGTCCTGGCCGGCGACTCGGCGGGCGGCGGGCTCGCCCTCGCGCTGGCCATCGCGGCACGCGAGCGCGGCCTCGCCGCGGCGACGCACCTGGTGCTGCACGCGCCGTGGGTCGACCTGACCACCTCGACACCCGAGACCCGCGACGCGGCGGCCAGTGACCCGTGGCTGTTCCTCGGCAAGCTCGAGGCGTACGCAGCCTGGTGGGCGGGGACGGCGGACGACCTCGATCGTCCGGAGGTGTCGCCCGCGCTGGCCGACCTCGCCGGCCTGCCGCGCGGCCTGGTGCTCTACGGCACCCGGGACCTGCTGCACCCGGGCTGCCGCCTGCTCGTGCGACGTGCGGCGGAGGCCGGCTGGGACCTGACGGCGGTGGAGGAGCCGGGCCTGATCCACGTCTACGGCCTGCTGCCCCTGGTGCCCGAGGGCGCCCGCGCGTTCCGCCAGGTCGTGGAGTTCGTGCGGTGAGGGTGCTGACCGTCCCGTTCGACGGGCTCGACGCGCGCCTGGCATACGACGTGTGGCGGCTGCGACAGCAGGTGTTCGTCGTGGAGCAGGAGTGTCCCTACCCCGACCTCGACGGCCGGGACCTCGAGGAGCGCACCCGTCACGTGGTGCTGCTCGAGGACGGGTCGGTCGTCGGCACCCTGCGGGTGCTCGACGACGGCGACTGGATGCGGATCGGCCGCGTGGTCGTCGCACCCGCCGCCCGCGGCCGGGGCCTCGCCGCCCGGATGATGGCCGAGGCCGTGGCCCTGTGCGGCGACCGCGAGGTGCGCCTCGACGCCCAGGTCGGGCTGACCCGGTTCTACGAGGACTTCGGCTTCGCGGTCGCGGGTCCCGAGTTCGACGAGGACGGCATCAGGCACGTGCCGATGACCCGGGTGGCTCCGGCACGACCATGAGCACGGGGCCGAGCAGCTCCTCGCGCACCAGCCGCGACTCGACGTCCAGCCCGCCGATGACCGTCGGCGCCATCCACCACCCGCCGTCGCGGTCGAGGCGCCGGCCGCCCAGCACCACGTCGCCGCCCTCCGCACGCGCGAGCGAGACGTAGCGCAGCACCCGGTCGAGCGCGACGGGCGAGCGCAGCGGCCCGCACAGCGTCCGCGGGTCGAGCGGGTCGCCGACCGCCACGGCCTCCATGGCGGCCATCGCGGCGCGCAGCGCGTCGGCGTAGCGGCGGACCGGGACGATGACGCTGGCCGGCAGCCGGCACCCCTGGCCGGCGTTGGCCGCCACGTCCATCGCCGCCTGCGCGACGACGGCCTCGAGGCGGTCGTCGTCGGCCGGCCGTGCCGGAGCGGGGCCGCCCAGGTCGAGGCGCACGCCCTTGCCCGCTCCGCCTGCCGCGCCGCGGACCCGTTCCCCGGCGACCGGCGAGCCGGTGAAGCTCACCTCGTCGACCCGGCGGTCGAGGGTCAGCGCGATCGCGACGTCGACGTCACGGGTCGCGACCACGTTGAGCACGCCCCGCGGCAGGAAGTCCAGCCCCATGCGGCCCACCTCGAGCGCGGCGCTCGCGGCCTCGGGTGCGGGCTTGAGCACGACGGAGCCGCCGGCGCCCAGCACGCGACCGATCTCGGCGAGCGCCACCGACAGCGGCGCGGTCGCCGGCGTGAGGACGACCGTCACGGCCGGCCGGCCGCGCCCGATCACGTTCCGCAGGCCCTCGACCGGCGCGTCGACGTACGTCCGGCGCAGCGCCACCGGGACGCCGGTCTCGACGGCGAGCAGGGCGGCGAGGTCGTCGGCCCGGGCGGCCAGCTCCTGCTGGAAGCGGCGCACGGCGCCGAGTCGCATGGCGGTGTCGGTGCTCCACCCGGTCGCGTGCACCGCCCGCCAGGCCGCCTCCACGGCGGCCTCGGCGTCGGGGAGCCCGGCGTCGGGCACGTCCCACAGCCGCTCGCCCGTGGCGGGGTTGCGCACCGGGAAGGTCCAGCCGTCCGCCGTCGGCCGCTCGGCGCCGTCGATCGGCAGCCCGGCGGTGGGTCCGGCGTGCTGGGTCATGCGGAGAACTCCACCACGAGCACCGGGCGGCACCAACGCCCCCTCACCCGAAGGGCGGCCGGTCCAGCCCCTAGGGTCGCGCCATGCCCTTCGACGACCTGGGGGCCGACGTCGGCCTCGCCGCTCCTCCCGCCCGCGTCGTCTCGCTGGTGCCGTCGCTCACCGAGGCGCTGGCCGCCACTGCACCCGACCGTCTGGTCGGCGCGACCGACTGGTGCACCCACCCCGCCGGCCTCGACGTCCCGCGCGTGCGGGGCACGAAGAACCCCGATCTCGTGGCCGTGCGCGCCCTCGCCCCCGACCTCGTCGTGGCGAACATGGAGGAGAACCGCGAGCTCGACGTGCGCCGGCTGCGCGACGCCGGCGTCGCGGTGTGGGTGACCCGCATCGAGACGGTCGAGGAGGCGCTCGACTCGATGACGCGGCTCTTCTCGACGGCCCTCGCCCTGCCCGACCCGGCGTGGCTCGTCGCGGCGCGCGCGATGTGGTCGACGCCCGCGCCGCGCCGGCTCTCGGTCGCCGTGCCGATCTGGCGCGACCCGTGGATGGTCGTCGGGTCGCCGACCTACACCGACGACCTCCTGGGCCGCGCCGGCCTGACGAACGTGCTCGCCGACCGCGAGGGGCGCTACCCGAGCGTCACGCCGGAGAAGATCGACGCGGCCGGCGCCGACGTCGTGCTGCTGCCCGACGAGCCGTACGTGTTCACCGCCGACGACGGCCCCGAGGCGCTGCGCACGCCCACGCGCCTGGTCTCGGGACGACTGCTCACGTGGTACGGACCCGCCATGGTCGAGGCGCACGAGGTGCTCACCGCACTGGCTGGCTAGGGTCGTGCCCCATGGCGCGTGACCCGATCAGCGAGGCCCACCGGCAGTGGGTCGCCCACGGCTGGCACGACGCCGCCGACGGCATGGCGATGGTGACCTCGGTGGTCCGCGCCCAGCAGCTGCTGATGGAGCGCATCGACGCCGTGCTGCGCCCGCGAGCCCTCACGTTCGCGCGCTACGAGGTGCTGCGGCTGCTGTCCTTCACCCGCGACGCCGCGATGCCGATGTCACGGCTCGGCTCGCTGTTGCAGGTGCACCCGACCAGCGTCACGAGCGCCGTCGACCGGCTGGTCGCGCAGGGCTACGTCGAGCGGGTGCGCAGCGACGAGGACAAGCGGGTCGTGCGCGCGGTGCTCACCGAGGCCGGCCGCGAGGCCGTGGAGGAGGCGACCGCGGCCCTCAACCGACAGGTCTTCGAGGCGCCCGGGCTGCCCGGCACCGCGGTGCGTGACCTCACCGAGCGGCTCACGTCGCTGCGCGCCGGCCTGGGCGACGGATGAGAACTCGCGAGTAATAGTAGGAAGTCCTACTATCGGCTCATGGCCGACCTCGCCCGCCCCGCCCTGCACCGCCCGCAGAACCCGATCCGCCTCGTCACGGCGTCGAGCCTCTTCGACGGCCACGACGCGTCGATCAACATCATGCGGCGCATCCTGATGAGCCAGGGCTGCGAGGTCATCCACCTCGGGCACAACCGCTCGGTGCAGGAGGTGGTCGACGCAGCCCTCGAGGAGGACGTCCAGGGCGTCGCCGTGTCGTCCTACCAGGGCGGCCACGTCGAGTACTTCGAGTACCTCGTGGAGTCGCTGCGCGCCGCGGGCGCCGGCCACGTGCGGGTCGTCGGCGGCGGCGGGGGCGTCATCGTCGCCTCGGAGATCGCGCGGCTGCGCGAGTCCGGCGTCACCATCTTCTCGCCGGAGGACGGTCAGCGGATGGGGCTCGTCGGGATGATCAACTCGGTCGTCGCCGACTGCGACATCGACCTGTGGTCGGACAAGCCGGTGACGGTCGAGCAGGTGCTGTCCGGCGACCGGTTCGCGGTCGCCCGGGCGATCACCGGCGCCGAGGAGGGCCGCCTCGACGAGGCGATGCTCGCCGACCTGCGGGCGGCGGCGCAGCGCCGGGTCGTGCCCGTGCTGGGCATCACCGGCACCGGCGGCTCGGGCAAGTCGTCGCTGACCGACGAGGTCGTCCGTCGCTTCCGCACCGACCAGCAGGACAAGCTGCGCATCGCCGTGGTGGCCGTCGACCCCACCCGCCGCAAGGGCGGCGGTGCGCTGCTCGGCGACCGGATCCGCGCCAACGCGCTCGACGGGGACCGCGTCTTCTTCCGCTCCCTCGCGACGCGCGGCGCCCACGAGGTGCCCGGGCACCTCGCCGACGTCATCGACGTGCTGAAGGCGGCCGGTCACGACCTGGTCATCGTCGAGACGCCCGGCATCGGCCAGGGCGACGCCGGCATCGTGCCCCTCGTCGACCACTCGCTCTACGTGATGACGCCGGAGTTCGGCGCCGCCTCGCAGCTGGAGAAGATCGACATGCTCGACTTCGCCGACACCGTGGCGATCAACAAGTTCGAGCGCCGCGGCGCCAAGGACGCGCTGCGCGACGTCGGCCGCCAGCTGGTGCGCAACCGCGAGGCCTTCGGCAAGCAGCCGCACGACATGCCGGTCTTCGGCACCAGCGCGGCGACGTTCAACGACGACGGGGTGACCGCGCTCTACCAGCACCTGCGCGACGAGCTCGCCGCCGCGGGCCTGGAGGTGGCCGACGGCACGCTGCCGCGCGTCGACGTGCGCCACTCCTCCGGCATCCGCCAGGTGGTGCCGGCCGACCGCGTCCGCTACCTCAGCGAGATCACCGAGACCGTCCGCGGCTACCACGCGCGGACCGCGGAGCTCGCCGAGGCGGCCCGCCACCTGCAGCGCGTCCAGCACGTCGCCGACCAGCTCGGCGAAGGCGACCCGGGCGGCGTGCCCGCGCTGCTCGAGCAGGCCCGCAAGGCGGTGCCGCACGAGCTCGCCGACCAGATCGCCGGCTGGCCCGCGGTGGTCGAGGCCTACTCCGGCGACGAGCAGGTGGTGCGCGTGCGGGACCGGGAGATCACCACCAGGCTCACCCGCGAGTCGCTCAGCGGCAACAAGATCCCGCGGGTGGCGCTGCCGCGCTTCACCGACCACGGCGAGCTGGTCCGCTTCTGGCGCAACGAGAACCTGCCCGGCTACTTCCCCTTCACCGCGGGCGTCTTCCCGTTCAAGCGCGACAACGAGGACCCCGCCCGGATGTTCGCCGGCGAGGGCGACCCGGCGCGCACCAACCGCCGCTTCAAGATCCTGTCCGAGGGCCAGCCCGCGACCCGCCTGTCGACCGCGTTCGACTCGGTGACGCTCTACGGCCGCGACCCCGACCCGCGCCCCGACGTCTACGGCAAGGTCGGCACGTCCGGCGTCTCGGTCGCGACCCTCGACGACATGAAGGCGCTCTACGACGGCTTCGACCTGGTCGCGCCGACCACGTCGGTCAGCATGACGATCAACGGCCCCGCCCCCACGGTGCTGGCGTTCTTCCTCAACACCGCGATCGACCAGCAGGTCGACGCCTTCCGGGAGCGCGAGGGACGCGAGCCGAGCGAGGAGGAGCGCGCCAGCCTCGCGGCGTACGCCCTGGCCAACGTCCGCGGCACGGTGCAGGCCGACATCCTCAAGGAGGACCAGGGCCAGAACACCTGCCTGTTCTCGACGGAGTTCTCGCTGCGGATGATGGCCGACATCCAGGAGTGGTTCATCGAGCACCAGGTGCGCAACTTCTACTCCGTGTCGATCTCCGGCTACCACATCGCGGAGGCCGGGGCGAACCCGATCAGCCAGCTCGCCTTCACCCTCGCCAACGGCTTCACCTACGTCGAGGCCTACCTCGCGCGGGGCATGGCGATCGACGACTTCGCCCCCAACCTGTCGTTCTTCTTCTCCAACGGCATGGACCCGGAGTACTCCGTGCTCGGCCGCGTGGCCCGCCGGATCTGGGCGGTCACGATGAAGGAGAAGTACGGCGCGTCCGAGCGGTCGCAGAAGCTCAAGTACCACGTCCAGACCAGCGGCCGGTCGCTGCACGCGCAGGAGATGGACTTCAACGACATCCGCACCACGCTGCAGGCGCTCATCGCGATCTACGACAACGCCAACAGCCTGCACACCAACGCCTACGACGAGGCCGTGACGACCCCGACCGAGGAGTCCGTGCGCCGGGCGCTGGCGATCCAGCTCATCATCAACCGGGAGTGGGGCCTGGCGATGAACGAGAACCCGCTCCAGGGCTCGTACGTCATCGACGACCTCACCGACCTCGTGGAGGCGGCGGTGCTGGAGGAGTTCGACCGGATCAACGAGCGCGGCGGCGTGCTCGGCGCGATGGAGACCGGCTATCAGCGTGGGCGGATCCAGGACGAGTCCATGCTCTACGAGCACCGCAAGCACGACGGCACCCTGTCGATCATCGGGGTCAACACGTTCCTGCGTGGCAACGGCGGCGACGCCGGGTCGTCGGGTCCCCAGGAGATCGAGCTGGCCCGCGCCACCGAGGCGGAGAAGGAGTCCCAGCTCGCCCGCGTGCGGGCCTTCCAGGCCGAGCACGGGGCCGAGGCGCAGGAGGCGCTCGCGCGGCTGAAGGACGCGGCGGTGTCGGGTGAGAACGTCTTCGCTGTCCTGATGGACGCCGCCCGTGTCTGCTCGCTCCAGCAGGTCACCGAGGCGTTCTTCGAGGTGGGCGGACAGTACCGGCGCAACGTCTGAGCCGGCCGGCGGCGACGACCTACGGAGGACCCTCGGCCGCCGCGGGCAGGTCGAAGCGGAACACCGACCCGGTGCCGGGGGGCACGGCGAGGCACTCGATCGTGCCGCCGTGGCGCTGCACGATGGTCTGGCAGATCGACAGCCCCATCCCGGTGCCGCGGAAGTGGGCGCGCACCGCTCCGCTGCGGTGGAAGCGCTGGAAGACCAGCGCGCGCTCCTCGTCCTCCACCCCCACGCCGTCGTCCTGCACCTCGACGACCACGCGCGACCCCTGCCGGTGCGCCCGGACCCGGATCCGGGCCGGCTGCCCCGGCACGGCGTACTTGACGGCGTTGTCGACGAGGTTGCCGAAGAGCTGGCGCACGGCCACCGGGTCGGCGTGCACGGCCGGCAGGTCGTCGGGGACGTCGAGCACGTCGTCGGGGCCGAGCAGGTCGGCGGCCTGGGTGAGGACGCCGTCCTCCCCGCAGAGGGGGACGTCCTGCGCGGCCAGCTCGCCCGACTCGGCGAGGGCGTGGGCGAGCAGGTCGCCGATGAGCTCGCCCATGTGCTCGGCTGCGCGCTCCGCGCGGCGCAGGGGGGCCAGCGCGTCCGACCCGTCCTCGAGGTCCTCCACGGCGATCGAGAGCCAGGACCGGATCGCGGTGAGCGGTCCGCGGAGGTCGTGCGCCGCCGTCGAGGCGAAGTTCGCCAGCGGGCGGAGCCCGGAGCGGTGGTCGGTCACCTCGCGCAGCACGAGCAGGACTCCCGTGGGCCCGCCGCCGGCCGCACCGGCCAGGGGCGTGCGCGTGACGGCCAGGACGACCTCCTCGCCGCTCTCCAGGGGGATGACCACGTCCCCGACGCCCAGCTCGGCCCGTGCCGACCCGGTGTTCTGGGCGGCCGGGCGCAGGACGAGGTCGACGAGCCGCGCCAGCGCCTCGTCGTCCCCCGCGCCCAGGCTGACCCGGTGGGCCAGTCGCCGGCTGGCGCCGTTGCTGCGGTCGATGCGTCCCGAGCGGTCGAGGACCACGAGGCCCTCGCCCATGCTCTCGGTCATCTCCGCGAGCAGCTGGGCCTGCTCGGCCGCGTCGCGGCTGGCCCGCGTCGCGCTGGCGTAGAGCTCGTCGATGCGGTCGCCGAGCGCCCCGACCGCGAGGCCGGTGACCAGCAGCGTGACCATGAAGAGCTGGGACACCAGCACCTCGACGACCCGGCCGTCGAGCTCCGCGATCGGACCGTGCCCGGTGAGGCTCAGGACCACCGCGACGGCACCGAGCGCGAGGCAGTGCACGGCCGCGGGGAAGGTGCGGAACCGGGCTGCCGACCACACCGCAAGCCCGATGACGAGGAACTCCAGCGGGTACGGCTGCAGGAACAGTCCCGCGGTCGCCGCGAGGGAGACCACCCACAGCACGACGAGCTCCGTGCGGCTGCCGCTGTGCGTCCGCTGGGGGACGGCCTGGGTGCGCCACTCCCACGCGAGGTGTCCGACCGCGCCGACCGTGAGGACGCCCGCCATGTGCCGGGCGAACCAGGCCAGCGTGGACAGCGGCGTGACGTCCGCCCCGTCGAGCCACAGGCCCGTCGTGCCGATGAGCGCACCCAGGACGCAGCCGATCGCCGCGGCGGCACCCGTCGCCGCGAGGTCGCGGGGCGAGCGGATGCTGGCGTGCCCCCCGGCGCCGAGGAGGGAGGGGCACCACCGGCGCACGAGCAGTCCCACCACGGCGGTCTGGACGGTGACCGACAGGGAGCCGAAGAACGCGAGCACCGGGGACACGCCGGTGGCCATGACGACGCCCGCGTGCACGGCCATCAGGGGGACGAGGACCCACTCGGGGCGGCGGGGCGACTCGGCGAGGAACCACAGGATGGCCACGCCGGCCGCCGGCCAGACGAGGCTGACCACCTGGCCGTCCACCACGGTCAGCCGGCCCACCCACGTGAGGAGCGCGTAGGCGAGCCCGAAGGCCAGGGCCGTGAGCGGGGGCATGGCCGAACCCTACGGAGCGGACGGCTCGCTCGCAGGTGGTCCTGCGACGTACTTCACGAAGCGGTGAACAGCTCGGCACGCGGACTGCCCCACCGTTCGCCTCGTGCAGCAGACTCAGGCCATGCCCACCCGCTTCCTGGTCGCCGACGACGACGAGGACATCCGCTTCTTCATCTCCTACGTCCTCGAGCGCGCCGGGCACGAGGTCGCCGTCACCGGCGACGGCGCCGAGGCGCTGGCCCGCGCCGCCGGCGAGGAGTTCGACCTGGTCGTGCTCGACCACCACATGCCCCGGATGACGGGGCTCGAGGTCGCCGCGCAGCTGCGCGTGCTGCGGCCGGCCGCGCGGGTCCTGCTGATGTCGGGGGACCTCGACGTCGGCGAGCAGTGCCCGTACTTCCTGCCGAAGCCGTTCGACCGGAAGGAGCTCACGGCAGCCGTGACCCGGCTCCTCGAGGACGCCTAGGCCGGCCAGCGCGGGGGCCGCCTCAGAGGTTGACGGTGATGTCCGCGTCCTTGCGCAGGTCCTCGACGAGGGCGCCTGCCACGGTGCCGACGCGCTCGGCCTGCGCCTGCTCCGCGAGCTGGTCGCGCACCTGCGCGTACGGCGGGATCTGCTGGGCGCCCTGCCCGGTCGCGGCCTGCTTCTTCACCCGGGCGTAGAGCCGGCGCAGGTCCTTCTCGGTCGGCTCGGCGGAGCCGTCCTCGTCGGCCACGAGCAGCTCGACCATCACCTGGGTCCGCACCTGGGCGAGCGCCTCCTCCTCGGTGACCCCGCCCTGCGCGACGACGGCGGCGAGCAGCTCCTCGCCGGACTCCATCCCGTTCTGCCCGGCCACGGCGTCGAGCTCGGCCTCGACGGCCTGCTGGTCGACGGTGATGCCGCGGGCCTCGGCCTCCTGGGCGAGCAGCTCGGTGTCGACGAGGTCCCTGGCGGTCTGGCGGCGCAGCTGCGCCTCGTCGGGCTCCGCGCCGCCCGCCTGCGCCTCGGCGGTCGCCCGCTGGTAGGCCGCCTCGTAGATCGGGACGAACTCCTCCTTGGTGACCTCCTCGCCGTTGACCTCGGCCACCACGTCCGGGATGGCGTCGAGGTCGGGGGAGGCGGCGTCCGGAGCGGCGTCCGAGGGCGCGTCCGAGGCGCTGGTCGAGGGCTCGGCGTCGGAGCTCGAGCCGGAGCCCGAGCCGCCGCAGGCGGAGAGCGTCAGGAGGGCGGCGGCGAGGGCGCCGAGGGCGGTGCGGGTGCGAGGAGTCATCGCCCCCGACGGTACGCGCCCGACCTGAGGGCCGCTCTCAGGGGCCGGGTCAGGGGCCGGATGAGAGCCGGATGAGAGCCGGATCAGAACCGGATCAGGGGTGGTCGGGCACGACCAGCGCGTCGGGGTCCTGCCGCACCGGGAGCTGGGCGAGGGCCGCTCGCACGAGCGTGAGCCGCGCCGCCACGGCGACCTTCTGCCGCAGCCTGCCGACGCCGCTCTCGCCGAGCGTCTCCTCGACGGCCCTCGTGATCTGGGCGTCGGTGAACGTCGGTCGGGTGCCGGCGGGCACCTCGACGTCGGGCAGCGCGAGCAGCACCGGCAGCACCTGGCTGCCGACGGCCTCGAGCAGGTGGTAGCGCTCGATCTTGCTCATCGCCTCCCACGCGGCCTCCCCCCGGGGACGACGCCCCGCCTTGCCGCCGGCGACGATCTTCGCCGCGGCTGTGACGGCGACGGTCAGCTCGTGCTCGGTGAAGCGCATGCCACCAGCATGCCCGACGGGCGGATCGCGGTGGCGTGCGTGGCCCTCCCCGGTGAGTGGCGGCGCCGGTGCCCGCGAGGACTCAGTAGTGAGCGGTCATCACGTGCTTGACGCGCGTGTAGTCGTCGAAGCCGTAGCCGGAGAGGTCCTTGCCGTAGCCGGAGTGGCCGAAGCCGCCGTGAGGCATCTCGGAGACGAACGGGATGTGCGTGTTCACC
Organism: Nocardioides xinjiangensis; assembly: GCF_017916385.1. Taxonomy (NCBI): domain Bacteria; kingdom Bacillati; phylum Actinomycetota; class Actinomycetes; order Propionibacteriales; family Nocardioidaceae; genus Nocardioides; species Nocardioides xinjiangensis. The sequence goes on along the minus strand of NZ_JAFMSW010000001.1, from coordinate 2,165,098 downwards.
CACACGCAGCCGAAGTCGAGCTCGCGCGTCAGCCGGTCGGCGCTCCCGACGTCCCGGGTCCAGACGCTGGCCGCGAGACCGTACGGCACCCCGTTGGCCATGGCCACGGCCTCGGCCTCCTCGTCGAAGGACTGCACCGTCAGCACCGGCCCGAAGACCTCCTCCTGCACGATGCGGTCGTCCTGGCGCACGCCGGTGACCACGGTGGGCGCGAAGAAGTACCCGGTGCCGCCGACGCGGGTGCCGCCGGTGCGCACGTCGGCGTGGTCGGGGAGCCCGGTGAGGAACGCCTCGACCTTCGCGAGGTGGGCGGCGTTGTTGAGCGGGCCGTAGTCGGCTCCCTCGTCCGACGGCGGGCCGGGCCGGGTGCCCTCGGCCTCCTTCACCAGCAGCTCGACCAGCTCGTCGTGGACGCTCCTGTGCACGATCACGCGGGTCGCGGCGGTGCAGTCCTGGCCGGCGTTGAAGTAGGCGGCGGCGGCGACCAGCTCCGCGGCGCGCGACAGGTCGGCGTCCGGCAGCACCACGACCGGCGCCTTGCCGCCGAGCTCGAGGTGGACGCGCTTGAGGCTCTTGGCGGCCGAGGTGGCGACCTCGATGCCGGCCCGCACCGAGCCGGTGATGGCGACCAGCCCCGGGGTGGGGTGCTCGACGAGGTAGCGGCCGGTGGTGGCGTCACCGTTGACCACGTTGAGCACGCCGGGCGGGAGCACGGCACCGGCGATCTCGGCCAGGAGCACGGTCGAGCGTGGCGTGGTGTCGCTCGGCTTCAGCACGACCGTGTTGCCGGCCGCGAGGGCGGGGGCGATCTTCCAGATCGCCATCGCGAAGGGGTAGTTCCACGGGGTCACCTGTCCGACCACGCCGATCGGCTCGCGGCGGATCGCCGAGGTGTGGCCCTCGAGGTACTCCCCGGACGACTTGCCCTCCAGCAGCCGCGCCGCACCGGCGAAGAAGCGCAGCTGGTCGACGCCCTGGTCGACCTCCTCGCTGGCGACGTGGCGCACGGGCTGGCCGGTGTCGCGGGCCTGGACCGCGCTGATCTCGTCGCGCCGTGCAGCAACGGCCGCGGCGACGTCGAGGAGGTGGGCCTGGCGACGGCCCGGGGTGAGGCGCTTCCACTGCACCGACGCGCGCTCGGCGGCGGCGTACGCCCGGTCGACCTCCTCGTGGGTCGAGACCGGCGATCGGCCGTCGGGCTTCCCCGTGACCGGGTCGACCAGCTCGATGTGCTCGGTGGTGTCCGAGGCGACGAGCTCGCCGTCGATGAAGTTGCGGATCGTCTCGGTCATGGCAGTCCTCCCGGGCGCTCAGGCGACGTAGATCTTGCGGATGGTCTCGCGGACGGCCCACGTGGTGTGCTCGCCCGCTCGCAGCCGGACGACGCTGCCGGGGCCGAGGACGACCTGCTCCCCGTCGCCGAAGGTGAGCGTCGCCGAGCCGGACAGCACGACGAACACCTCGTCGACCTCGACGTCCGTCGCGGTGCCGGGCGTCATCTCCCACACGCCCACCTCGACGCCGGCGACCGCGGCGAGGGCGCGTGACCCGGCCTCCGGAGCGCCCGTGACGACTGTCGCGGCGTCCAGGGGGCGGTCGGCACGGTGGCGGCGACGTCCAGCACGCGGGTGGGCACACGGTTCATGCGCAGCATCGTCCCAGCGCAGCGCGTCCCGTGCCCCGACGATGTGTCGTCACTTCGGCGGCCCGGCGAACAGCTCGTCCGCCACGAGCGCGACGTGGAGCGAGACCCGGACGTCGGGGTCGTCGAGGTCGACGCCCAGGACCGACTCGATGCGGGCCAGCCGGTCGTAGAAGGCGGCCCGCGACAGGTGCAGGCTCGCGGCGGCCTCGGTCTTGCTGGTGGGGTGCAGCAGCAGCGCCCGCAGCGCCGCGACGAGCTCGGTGCGCGCCCGGTCGGCCCGGTCGTGCTGCTGCAGCGCCCCGAGCTCGCGCTCGACGAACAGGCGCACCCGCTCGTCCTCGCCGAGGAGCGCCAGCAGGCCGCGCAGGTGGAGGTCGGCCAGGCGGTGCACACCGGCGCCCTCGTCGCGGGGCGACTGGGGAGCGGCGTCGGCGACCTGGCCCGCCTCGGCGAGCGTGAGCCCGACGCCCGCACGCCGGGGCACGGGACGCCCCGCGGCGACGAGGACGTCGTGGTGCGGCACCACGCGAGCCGCCAGGCGGTCGACGAGGTCATCGGCCCCGCTCGTCGCCGGCACCGAGAGCAGCACCCGCAGGTCGCGCTCGACCTCGCAGACCAGCGCCGGCACGCGGAGCCCGTGGGCGGCGCGCACCACCGTGGCCGCCACGTCGTCGAGGTCGGCGGGCGCGGAGCCGCCGATGCGCGGACGGACGACGACGCCGACGAAGCCCCGCCGTCGTACCGCGAAGCCTGCGAGCTCGCAGCGGCGCTGCACGTCCTCGGAGTCCGGGTCGTCGGTCAGCGCGGTGAGCAGCTCCAGGTGCGTGCGCCGCATCAGCGTGCCGCGGTCGCGGTCGTGCAGGCGGTGCAGCGCCAGGGCTGCGGCGGCGCGCTCGGCGACGGCGGCCAGGCGCTGCGAGGGGCCGTCCGGCGAGCCGATCACGAGGCGGCCCCAGGCCTGGTCGGCGCTGCCGAGCCGGGTGACCAGCCACCCGTTGGCGGCGTCCCAGCCGGTGCGGCCCGCCACCGCCACCCGGCGCGAGCGCGCCGGCCATCCGTCGAGGAACCCTCCGGCGTCGCCGGGGCCGGCGAAGTAGTCCAGCGGCCGGTGGTGGGCGTTCTCGACGACCACCGGGCCGTCGGCCAGCTGCTGCACCGCCTGCAGGATCTCGACCGGGCCCGCCTGCGCGAAGCTCAGCTCGGTGAACGTCTCGTGCACCCGCTGGGCCTCGCGGAGCTCGGTGAGCTGCTGGTCGACCACCCGCTCGCCGATCTCCTGCGCCAGCGCGGCGAACCGGGTCTCGCGGTGCAGCGCGACCAGGGGCAGCCGGTGCCGCTCGCAGGCGTCGACGAGTGCGTCGGGGAGGGCCGAGTCCCACCTGCGGCCGAGCTCGACGACCATCCCGGCGCTCCCGACGTCGGCGAGCTCGTCGACGAACGCCGACAGGCCCGCCACGTCGTCGTCGGGCGGGAGGCCGGTGCCCATCGTGAGCAGCAGGTCGCCGGCTCGCAGCAGCCGGCCGACGTCGAGCCGCTCGGTCGCGTGCACCCACCGGATCGGACGGTCGGCGCCGGCCGCCCCGGCGACCAGCTCGGGCGCCGCCCGGCGGAGCTCGGGCAGGGTCAGCGCCTCGCGCAGCGTCACGCCGGCCATCATGTCGACCTCACCTCGCCCACACCCGGGAGCACGCGAGCAGCCTACGCCCGGCGATGCCGACGGAATGTCCACGCGGGACGCCCAAAGCCTACGATCCGACACCCGTCGGGGGTGCCGGCGGCGGCGCAGGATGTGCGCATGACCGACGGCGCGCCGAACGACACCCCCACCGAGATCGTCCACTGGGCCGACGGAGCGGCGCTGACCGGCAGCCCCGCCGGCTGGGCGGACGTGACCAACCCCGCCACCGGCCGGGTGACCCGCCGCGTCGCCCTCGCCAGCGAGGCCGACGCGGCCGAGGTCATCGCCGCCGCCTCCCGCGCCGCGCGGGCGTGGGGCACCACGTCGCTCGCCCGGCGCACCCAGGTGCTGTTCGCCTTCCGCGAGCTGCTCAACCGCCGCAAGGAGGAGCTCGCCGCCATCATCAGCGCGGAGCACGGCAAGGTGCACTCCGATGCGCTGGGCGAGATCGCCCGCGGGCTGGAGGTCGTGGAGTTCGCCTGCGGCATCTCCCACCTGCTCAAGGGCGGGCACAGCGAGGAGGCCTCGACCGGGGTCGACGTGCACAGCAAGCGGGTGCCGCTCGGCGTGGTCGGCATCATCAGCCCGTTCAACTTCCCGGCGATGGTCCCGATGTGGTTCTTCCCCATCGCGATCGCGGCCGGCAACACCGTCGTGCTCAAGCCCAGCGAGAAGGACCCGAGCGCCGCCACCTGGCTCGCCGCCCTCTGGCAGGAGGCGGGCCTGCCCGACGGGGTCTTCAACGTCCTGCACGGCGACAAGAGCGCCGTCGACGCGCTGCTCACCAGCCCCGACGTGCAGGCGATCAGCTTCGTCGGGTCGACTCCCGTCGCCGAGTACGTCTACGAGACCGCGAGCCGGCACGGCAAGCGCGTGCAGGCCCTCGGCGGGGCGAAGAACCACATGGTCGTGCTCCCCGACGCCGACCTCGACCTCGCCGCGGACGCTGCCGTCAACGCCGGCTACGGCAGCGCCGGCGAGCGCTGCATGGCGATCAGCGTGCTCGTGGCGGTCGACCCGATCGGGGACGAGCTCGTCGCGCGGGTCGCCGACAGGACCCGGACGCTGCTCGTGGGCGACGGTGGCGCCGACGCCACCCGAGCGGCCGGCGACGGCGCCCGCGAGGCCGACATGGGCCCGCTGGTCACCAGGGCGCACCGCGACCGGGTCAGCTCGTTCATCGACTCCGGCGAGGCGGCCGGCGCCAAGGTGGTCGTCGACGGCCGCGACGTGGCCGCGCGCGGCGGCCGGGACGGGTTCTGGCTGGGCCCCACCCTGTTCGACGAGGTCACCCCGGACATGGACGTCTACCGGGAGGAGATCTTCGGACCCGTCCTGTCCGTCGTCCGGGTCGGCTCCTACGACGAGGCCGTGGCGCTGGTCAACGCCAACGAGTACGGCAACGGCACGGCGGTGTTCACCAACGACGGCGGGGCGGCCCGTCGCTTCGAGGCCGACGTCACCGTCGGGATGATCGGCGTCAACGTGCCGGTCCCGGTGCCGGTCGCCTACTACTCGTTCGGCGGGTGGAAGCGCTCGCTCCTCGGCGACACCCACGCCCACGGCACGGAGGGCGTCCACTTCTTCACCCGCGGCAAGGTCGTCACCACCCGGTGGATCGACCCGGCCAACCGCCCCGAGGGCGGCCTCGAGCTGGGGTTCCCGCGCAATGACTGACGTCCTGGAGCCGGCCACCCGCACCGCGGACCTCGCGCCGACGTACGACGCCGCCCGGACCCACGAGCTCGACCGGGCCCACGTCTTCCACTCCTGGTCGGCGCAGGCGGAGATCAGCCCGATGGTGATCACGCGCGCCGAGGGCAGCCACGTCTGGGACGGCACCGGCCACCGCTACCTCGACTTCAGCTCCCAGCTCGTCTTCACCAACCTCGGCCACCAGCACCCGCGCGTCGTCGCCGCCATCAAGGAGCAGGCCGAGACCCTGTGCACCATCGCGCCCGCCTTCGCCAACGGCGCCCGCTCCGAGGCGGCCCGGCTGATCGCCTCGCACACGCCGGGCGACCTCGACCACGTCTTCTTCACCAACGGTGGCGCCGACGCCAACGAGCACGCCGTCCGCATGGCGCGCCTGCACACCGGCCGGCACAAGGTGCTCACCACCTACCGCAGCTACCACGGTGGCACCCACCTCGCGGTCAACATGACCGGCGACCCTCGCCGCTGGGCCAGCGACCACGCCTCGGCCGGCACCGTCCACTTCTTCGGGCCGTTCCTCTACCGCAGCGCCTTCCACGCGACCACCGAGGCCGAGGAGTGCGAGCGGGCGCTCGAGCACCTCGAGCAGGTCGTCGGCCTGGAGGGACCCTCCACCATCGCCGCGATCGTCCTCGAGGCGATACCCGGCACCGCCGGCATCATGGTGCCCCCGCCGGGCTACCTCGCGGGGGTCCGGGAGATCTGCGACCGTCACGGCATCGTGCTCATCGCCGACGAGGTCATGTCGGGCTTCGGCCGGTCCGGTCGGTGGTTCGCCGTCGAGCACGCCGGGGCCGTCGTCCCCGACCTGCTGACGTTCGCCAAGGGGGTCAACTCCGGCTACGTGCCGCTGGGCGGCGTGGCCATCAGCGACGCGGTCCACGCCACCTTCGCCCACCGCGCCTATCCGGGGGGCCTCACCTACTCCGGCCACCCGCTGGCCTGCGCGGCCGCCGTCGCGACCATCCGGACGATGGAGGACGACGACCTCGTGGCGCGCGCCGAGCGGCTCGGCGAGCACGTGCTCGGCCCGGGGCTGCGGACGCTGGCGGAGAAGCACGCGTGGGTCGGCGAGGTGCGCGGCACCGGCGCCTTCTGGGCCGTGGAGCTGGTGGCCGACCGCGAGAGCCGGACGCCGCTCGCGCCCTACGGGGGCGCCAGCCCGGAGATGAGCGCCGTGGTGACGGGCTGCCGCGAGCGCGGGATGCTGCCCTTCAGCAACCACAACCGCATCCACGTCGTGCCGCCGCTGACCATCACCGACGAGGAGGCCCGCGACGGACTGGCGATCCTCGACGCGGCGCTCGGCGCGGCGGCCGGGTGAGGTCCCGGGCACCGTCCGCCGGCACGCGTCGCCACCTGACGGCGTACGAACGGCACGCGCCCGACCCGCGGCTCGTCGCCGAGGCGCTGGTGGACAGCGAGCTCGGCGTCTTCTGGCTCCAGGACGCCGGCCCCGGGCCGGCGTACCCCGCGCTCACCGCGCCGACGCACGCCGACCTCACCGTCGTCGGCGGCGGCTACCTCGGCCTCTGGTCGGCGGTGCACGCGAAGCGGCGCGACCCCGGCCGGCGCGTCGTGCTGCTGGAGGCCCAGACGGTCGGCTGGGCCGCCTCGGGGCGCAACGGCGGGTTCTGCGAGGCCTCGCTGACCCACGGCGCGGACAACGGGCGCGCGCGCTGGCCCGAGGAGCACGACGTCCTCGAGCGGCTCGGCGCCGAGAACCTCGATGCCTTCGAGGCCGACGTGCGCGACCTCGGCCTCGCGTGCGAGTGGGAGCGCACCGGAGCGCTGTCGGTGGCGGTGGAGGAGCACCAGCTGGCCTGGCTCGAGGGCTCGACGTCCGTGCTGGACGCCGCGCAGGTGCGGGCGGAGGTCGACAGCCCGCTCTTCCTCGGCGGTGCCCTCGAGCCGGACACGACCGCGCTCGTGCACCCCGCCCGGCTGGCCCTCGAGCTGGCGCGGGCCGCCAGCGAGCTCGGCGTGGAGGTCCACGAGCACTCCGCCGTCACCGGCATCCGGCGGTCAGGCACGGTCGTGGAGGTGTCCACCGACCGCGCGAGGGTGACCACCGACCACGTCGTGCTCGCGACGAGCGTGTTCTCGTCGCTGGTGCGACGCAACCGGCTGATGACGGTCCCTGTCTACGACTACGTGCTGATGACCGAGCCGCTGTCGGCGGAGCAGCTGGCCTCGGTGGGCTGGGCCGGCCGCCAGGGACTCGGTGACCTCGCCAACCAGTTCCACTACTCGCGCCTGACCAGGGACGACCGGATCCTGTGGGGCGGCTACGACGCCGTCTACCCGGCCGGGGGGCGGCTGCACGTGCGTCACGAGGACCGTCCGCAGAGCCACGCCCGCCTGGCCGCACACTTCCTGGCGACCTTCCCGCAGCTCGAGGGCGTCCGGTTCACCCACCGGTGGGCAGGCGCGATCGACACCTCCACGCAGTTCGCCGCGTTCTACGGCCTCACGCACGGCGGCCGGGTCGCGCACGCGGCGGGCTTCACGGGCCTCGGCGTGGGAGCCACTCGTTTCGCCGCCGAGGTGCTGCTCGACCTGCTGGCCGGCGAGCCCACGCGGCGCACCCAGCTGCGGATGGTCGACGACCGGCCGCTGCCCTTCCCGCCGGAGCCGCTGGCGTCGGCGGGCATCAACCTGACGCGGTGGTCGCTCGACCGCGCCGACCACCGGGAGGGGCGGCGCAATGCGTTCCTGCGCGCCCTGGACCGGGCCGGGCTCGGCTTCGACTCCTGACCCGCCCGGGTGCGCGACGGCGTCGCGTCGCGCACCCGACGGGCCGGTGGTCAGGCAGCCGGGTTCGGCTCGGACAGGTCGGCGCGGAGCGAGGCGAGGATGCGCGTCAGCACCCGCGACACCTGGGCCTGGGTGAGGCCGACGGCCTCGGCGATCTCCTGCTGCGTCCGCTCCTCGTAGAAGCGGAGCCGCACGATCGTGCGGTCGCGCGGGGACAGGTGCCGCAGCAGCGGCTCGATCATGACCCTGGCCTCGACGCGCGCCTGGGCGCGGTCCTCCTGGCCGAGCAGGTCGCCCAGCGTGGAGGTGCCGTCGGCGACCGTCGCGTCGAGCGAGGTGGGGGTGAAGCAGCCGTCCGCGGCGAGCGCCTCGACGACGTCGGCGAGGTCCTCGCCGAGATGCTCGGCGACCTCGGAGGGCCGCGCCGAGCGACCGAGCCGGGGCTCGAGCTCCTCCTGCGCCGCCGCGATCCGGGCCTGCATGTCCTGCACGCGGCGAGGCGGGCGGATCATCCAGCCGGAGTCGCGGAAGTGGCGGCGGAGCTCGCCGCGCACGGTCGGCACGGCGAAGGACAGGAAGTCGTGGCCGGCCTCGGGGTCGAACCTCTGAGCGGCCTTGGTGAGCCCGAGCAGCGCGACCTGCTCGAGGTCGTCGAGGTCGATGCCTCGGTTGCGGTAGCGGGAGGCCATCGTCCGAGCCACTGCCGCGTTGGTCTCGATCAGCCGGCGGACCAGCTCCTGGGAGTCGACCTCCCGGCGGGCCTCGCGGAGGTCGCACACGATGTCGTCGGTGCGACGTGCTCGTTCCTTGCCCTCCAGGGGCGGGACGGGCGCGGTGGACAGGGTGGTGCGGGGGAACTCAGGTGCGATCGACATGGGGACCACGTGCTCGCTTCCTTAGTCGGTGGCTCTGTGCCGTGGTCTCCAGCCAGAACGTACGTCCAAGGTGCCATGCTCACCGACTGCACAACAGCCGGAAAGCGAAAACACCTGTCAGGATAGGAGTCTTGCGAGCGTCTGTCGAGGGTTCTCCCCGAAGACGCGCCGGTAGTCGGAGGCGAAACGGCCCGGGTTGAAGAAGCCGTAGCGGCTCGCGGCATCGCTCACCGTGAGCGCGGTCCCGTCGCACAGCGCCTGGTGGACCAGGTCGAGGCGGACCTGCTTGACGTAGGCCAGCGGCGTGCAGCCGAGGTGGCGGCGGAAGGCGTACTGCAGGGCGCGCGGGGTGACGCGGCACTCCCGCGCGATGTCGGCGAGGGAGAGGTCCTCGTGGGCGCGCGCCGCGATCACCTCCTGGGCCCGGCGCACGGTGGACTGCGTCGCGTCGCGCCTGTCGCGGGCGCTCTCGCGCGCCGCCGCGTCGCCCACGACGTTGTTGTCGAAGGTGTGCAGGAGGGTGTGGCCGAGCAGCCGCGACGCCTCGCCGTAGGCGACCGGGTCGGCGCTGTCGGGGAACCAGGCGCTGAGCTCGTCCACGGTCGCGCGCCACTGGGCAGCGGCGACCTGCGAGCGCGGGACGAAGCGCTCGAAGGTGAGGTCGTGTCGCGACATCTCGGGGTCCACGTCATGGATCGCCGCGGTCAGGACGTCGGCGGTGATGCTGGTGTTGCGGACGTCGTAGCCGTTGCCGCTACCCGCGAAGGGCTGGTCCCACCCCGCGGCCAGGACGGTGTCGCCGGCTCGGCCGCGGTCGGTCGTCGCGCCGTGGGTGTACTCGATCTCCCCGCGGAGGACGTCGACCACCACGAGGACCGGCATCGCGTCGGCGTCGAAGGTGACCGACGAGCCGATCCTGAGGTGGTCGAAGGCGACACCGTGGCGGTCGATCCGCCGGTGGCTCACCGTGCCCATCCGGCCGCCGAGGTTCAACGACGTGCCGTAGGCCTGGTCCAGCCAGTGGCGTGCCTCCTCGCCGGCGCCTTCGAAGTCGAAGCCGTCGTCCGGCGGAGCGCGCCGAGCACCGAGCTGCTGCACAGGACACACCTCGTGGTGTCGCAGGGACGGCCCTGTGTTTGGAGCCGTGTCCACAGTAGCCCACCCCGGCCGATCCCACCCCTGAGGAGGTGCTGGGGCGTGCGGCGAGGTCGTTGCGTCGGCGGGGGTTCAGTCGTCGGCCTGCTCGTCGGTGCGGTTCTGGGGGATGGCCCGGGTCTCGACGATCTGCGCGGCGACGTCGCGGAGCTTGACGTTGGTGGTCGACGACAGCCGCCGCAGCAGCTCGAAGCTCTGGTGCTGGTCGATGCCGTAGCGCTCCATCGCGATGCCCTGCGCCATGCCGATCACGTGGCGCGAGCTGATGGCGGTCTGCAGCGTGGTCGTCCGGCGCGCCGAGGACAGCGCCGTGGTGGCGTGCACGGCGTAGACGAGCGCGAGGTCGACCACGTCGCGGTCGGCGAACGCGCCGGCGTGGCTGCTGTAGACGTTGAGTGAGCCGAGGGGGACGTCGGCGTCCGCCACCGCCACGGCGAGCAGCGAGCCGACGCCGAGCTCCGCCGCCTTCGGGCCCCACCGCGGGTAGCGCGCGTCGGTGCCGACGTCACCGCTGCGCAACCAACCGCCCGAGTCGGAGATCTCGACGCACGGGCCCTCCCCCAGCTCGTACTGGAAGGAGTCGGCCTCCTCCGCCAGGGAGCCGCTGCTCGCCAGCGTGGTGTGGCCGCGGGCGGTCCGGATGGTGAGGCTGACCTCGTCGGCCTCGGGAACGAGCTCACGCATGCGCGTGACGATGGCGCGCGAGGTCAGGACCTCGTCGGGCTCCTGCTGCAGCTCGGCAGCGAGTGCCGCGAACACGGCCAAGGAGTCGTGGGACGACAATGCAGATCCTCGAGGACAGCAATCTCCGACCCGTGTTCTTGAGTCGCGCACACGTTACCGTGCCGCCCGCCCGCCCCGACACGGACCACCCCGCGAACCACCCTGCGGAAGCACCTGCGCCGTGGACGCATGCGAATCGTTGCTCCGGGGTACTTCGCACCGTGCCCATCTCTGACCTGACCGCGAGTGCACCGCCGGTGTTGCCGCTGCCCCGCTCGCGGGCCTCGATGCTGGTCATCGCCTCGGTGCCTGCCAACCACGTCTACGTGCGCCACATCGCGCCCGAGGACGGTTCCGGGCCGGTGCGACTGCCGGACCCCGTCCCGGAGGGGGCGGCGGAGACGCAGCGGTGGTGGCCGCCGGTGATGCTGGACGCCGCCTGGGCCGACGCCCACGACTTCGACGTCTTCCACGTGCACTTCGGCTTCGACTCCCGCAGCGTCGCGGACCTCGAGGACCTCGTCGCCGTGCTGCGCCGGCGGCGCAAGCCGCTGGTGCTCACGGTGCACGACCTGCGCAACCCGCACCACGTCGAGCGCGAGACCCACGACCGGCAGCTCGACGTCCTCGTCCCGGCCGCGGACGCGCTGGTCACCCTCACCCGCGGTGCTGCCGACGAGATCCGCGACCGGTGGGGCCGCGAGGCGCTCGTGCTCCCGCACCCCCATGTCGTCCCGCTGGACGTCATGCGCCGGGCGGCGGCCATGCGTGACGTCCGCCGCCGGGGGCCCCGCTCGCGCGAGTTCCGCGTCGGCGTGCACGTCAAGAGCCTGCGCGCGGGCATGCACCCGCACGTCGTCGTCCCCGTGCTCGTGGAGACGGTGCGCGAGCTGCCGGGCGCGGTGCTCCAGGTCAACGGCCATCGCGACGTGCTCGAGCCCGGTGGCGCGAGGTACGACGCCGCGCTCGCGGAGGCCCTCCGCGCGCACGCCGCCCGGGGCGAGGTCGACCTCCGGGTCCACGACTACTTCGACGACGACGCCCTCTGGGACTACCTGGCCTCGCTCGACGTGTCGGTCCTGCCCTACCGGTTCGGCACGCACAGCGGCTGGCTCGAGGCCTGCCGCGACCTCGGCACCGCCGTCGTGGCCCCGACCTGCGGCTACTTCGCCGACCAGGCTCCGGTGCTGACCTACGGCCACGACGAGCAGCACTTCGACGCCGCCGGGCTGGCCGCGGCCGTCCGCGCCGCCTACGACGGACGGGTCGCCCCCACCCCCACCGTCGACGAGCGGCGCCGAGAACGCGCAGCCGTCGCAGCCGCCCACGCCCGCCTGTACGAGGCGCTGGTGGAGGGCGCGCGGTGAGGATCTGCCTCATCGCCTCCAGCCGATTCCCCATCAAAGAGCCCTTCGCGGGCGGGCTGGAGTCGATGACGCACACCATCGCGCGCGGGCTGGCGGAGCGGGGCCACGAGGTCACCCTCTTCGCCGGTGCCGGCTCCGACAGCGCGCTCCCGGTGCGGTTCCTGCCGCTCTCGGAGGTGGAGGTCAGCGACACGGCGATGGCGGACAAGTTCGCCCCGGGCGCGGACTGGCTGGCCGAGCACCACGCGTACCTCGCCCTGATGCTCGACCTCGCGCGCACCGGCGCCGACGACTACGACGTCGTGCACAACAACAGCCTCCACCACCTCCCCATCGCGATGTCCCCGGCCCTCGACGTGCCGATGCTCACCACGCTGCACACGCCGCCGCTGCCCATGCTCGAGTCCGCGCTCGCCCTGTGCCCCCGCCCGCCCCGCTTCGCCGCCGTGAGCGACTGGACCGCGACCTCGTGGCGCCACGCGGTGGACAGCGCGGTCGTGCTCAACGGCCTCGACCTCACGGCCTGGCCCCCGGGCAACGGGGGCGGGCCGGCGGTCTGGTCGGGACGGCTGGTCCCGGAGAAGGCGCCGCACCTCGCCATCGACGCCTGCCGTCGCGCCGGCGTGCCGCTGCTCCTCGCCGGGCCGGTGCAGGACCGGCGCTACTTCGAGCGCGAGGTCGTGCCGCGGCTCGGGCCGGACGCCCGGTGGGTCGGGCACCTGACGGGCCGCGACCTCTCCGACCTGCTCCGGGCGGCGTCGGTCGCCGTCGTGACCCCCATGTGGGACGAGCCCTACGGGCTGGTGGCCGCCGAGGCGATGGCGAGCGGCACCCCGGTCGCCACGTTCGCCCGTGGCGGGCTCAGCCAGGTCGTGGCGCCGCAGGCCGGCGTGCTGGCGCCTCCCGGCGACGTGGACGCGCTCGCCGAGGCGGTGCGCTCCGCCGCCCTGCTCGACCGCCGGGAGGTGCGCGCGCACGCCGAGGCCACGTGCAGCGCCGACGTGATGGTGGAGCGCTACCTCGACCTCTACACCGAGCTCGCCGGGCAGGCGGACGCGGCGTGACCGCGCCGGTGGTCGGCTACTACGTCCACCACGTCGGCAGCGGGCACCGGCACCGGGCACAGGTGCTGGCCGCGCGCCTGGAGCGCGAGGGGATCCGCGTCACCGGTCTCTCCTCGCTTCCCCGGCCCGACGGCTGGGCCGGCGACTGGGTGCGACTCGCCCGCGACGACGGCGGCACCGCGGCCGACGTCTCGGCGGGCGGCCACCTGCACTGGGTGCCCCGGCAGCACGACGGGCTGCGCTCGCGGACGGCCGCGGTGTCGGCCTGGATCGAGGCCGCCCGGCCGGACCTCGTCGTGGTCGACGTGTCGGTCGAGGTGGCGCTGCTGGCGCGGCTGCACGGCATCCCCGTCGTCGCCGTGGTGCTGCCCGGGCGCCGCGACGACCCGCCGCACCTGCTCGGCCTGGGCGTCGCCGACGTCCTCGTGGGCTTCTGGCCCGAGTCGGCCGACGGCATGGCGCCCGGACTGCCCGACCACCTGCGCGCGAAGCTCGTGCCGGTGGGGGCGCTCTCGCGCCATCCCGTACGCCGGGACCGCACCGACCGCCGTCCCGGGATCCGCACGGTCGCGCTGCTGCTCGGCACCGGCGGGCACGACATCGACCGCGCCGACGTGGAGGCCGCCTGCGCCGCCACGCCGGGGTGGACCTGGCGCGTGCTGGGTGCGGACCGGTCGACCTGGGTGGCGGACACCGCCTCGGTGCTCGCGGAGTCCGACGTCGTCGTCACCCACGCCGGGCAGAACGCCCTGGCCGAGACGGCCGCGGCCCGCCGCCCCGCGGTCGTCGTGCCGCAGCATCGCCCGCACGACGAGCAGCGGACCACCGCCGCCGTCCTGGCGAGCGGCTGGCCCGCGGTGGTGTGCGGCACCTGGCCCGCGCCCGACGACTGGGCGCCGGTCCTCGACCGGGCGGCGTCCCTCGACCCGGCGCGCTGGGCCGAGTGGTGCGACGGCGCGGCCGCCGACCGGTTCGCGCGGGTGGTGCTCGAGGCTCGCCGCCGCTCCGGGACGGGGGCGGCGTCGTGACCCGCGTCGCCGTCGTCACGATCGCCCACGGTCGGCACCATCACCTCGCGGCCCAGCACCGCTCACTGGCCCGGGGGACCGCCCTGCCCGACGACTACGTCGCCGTCGCCATGGACGACCCGGGCATCACCGACCACCTGGAGGGGACCCTGCCCCGTCGCGTGGTGCGGATCGAGCGCACGCGTGAGGGCGCCCTCCCGCTCGCCGCCGCCCGGAACCTCGGCGTCGCCTCGGCGCTCGACGGCGGCGCCGACGTCGTCGTCCTGCTCGACGTCGACTGCCTCGCCGGTTCGCGGCTGGTGGCGTCGTACGCCGACGTCGTCACCGCGCGGCCGCGGACGATCTGGTCGGGGCCGGTGACCTACCTGCCCCCGCCTCCCGCCGACGGCTACCCCGACGACCCGGAGGCCCTCGACGCCTGGGACGACCCGCACCCGGCGCGGCCGCGACCGGTCCCCGGCCAGCTCGTGGAGCCGCTGGACCCCGACCTCTTCTGGTCGCTGTCCTTCGCCGTCGGCCGGGAGGCCTGGACGCGGACGGGCGGCTTCTGCGAGGACTACGCCGGCTACGGCGGTGAGGACACCGACTTCGCCCGCGCGGCGCTGTCGCGGGGCGTCGCCCTCGGCTGTGTCGGCGCCGCCCGCGCCTACCACCAGCACCACCCGGTGAGCAGCCCGCCCGTCGAGCACCTCGACGACATCCTCCGCAACGGCAGGCTCTTCCACGACCGGTGGGGGGAGTGGCCGATGCGGGGGTGGCTGGAGGAGTTCGAGCGTCGAGGACTGGTCCGCCGCCGAGGTGGGCACTGGGAGAGGGCACGACCGGCACCGGACGCGAAGGAGAGGACTGCATGAGCACGACGAGTCGACCCCTGAAGGCCACCCCGGAGCAGGTGTGGGAGGTCCTCGCCGACGGCTGGCTCTACCCGCTGTTCGTCGTCGGCGCCTCGCGGATGCGCGACGTCGACGAGGCCTGGCCCGCCGTGGGCGCGAAGCTGCACCACAGCGTGGGCACGTGGCCGCTGCTGATCGACGACAACACCGAGGTGCTCGAGAGCGAGCCGGGCAGGCGCATCCTGCTGCTCGCCCGCGGCTGGCCCGCCGGTCAGGCGCACGTCGACATCTCGCTCGAGCCCGACGGCGACACCACCGTCGTGACGATCACCGAGGACGCGACGGCCGGGCCGGGCCTGCTGGTGCCCAAGCCGCTGCGCGACGCGCAGCTGCACTGGCGCAACATCGAGACGCTGCGGCGCCTGGCCTTCGTGGTGGAGGGCCGCGTCAAGTGACCGCCGGGACCGCGTCGTACGACGCCGTCGTGGTCGGCGCCGGGCCCAACGGACTGGTGGCCGCCAACCTGCTCGCCGACGCCGGGTGGGACGTGGTCGTCCTGGAGGCCCAGCCGACCCCCGGCGGCGCGGTCCGCAGCGACCGGGAGGTGCACCCGGACTTCGTGCACGACACGTTCAGCGCGTTCTACCCGCTGGCGCTGGCCTCGCGGGCGATCACGTCGCTGCGGCTGGAGGACCACGGCCTGGTGTGGGACCACGCCCCCGCCGTGCTGGGCAACCCCTTCGGCGAGGGGCAGTGGGCGGTGCTGCACCGCGACCGGGCGGCGACGGCGGCCGGGCTCGACGCGCTGTGCCCCGGCGACGGTGACGCGTGGCTGGACCTGTGCCGCACGTGGGACCGCATCGGGCCCTCGATGGTCGACGCCCTGACCTCACCGTTCCCGCCGGTGCGCGCCGGGGCGCGGCTGCTGCCCGCGCTCGCCCGCGCCGGCGGCTTGGACACCGTCCGCCGCCTGGCGACCCCCGTCGCGTCGCTGGGTCGCGAGCTCTTCTCCGGGCCCGCCGCGGCGCTGCTGCTCGCGGGCAACGCCGGCCACGCCGACTTCCCGCTCGCGTCCCCGGGGTCCGGCGTCTTCGGCGTGCTCATGACGATGCTCGGCCAGACGGTCGGGTTCCCCGTGCCCCGCGGCGGCGCGCAGTCCCTGACGGACGCGCTCGTGGCGCGCTACACCTCGCTCGGCGGCGAGCTGGTGACCGACGCGGAGGTCACGCACGTCGACGTGCGCGACGGCCGCGCGGCTGGCGTACGCACCCGCGACGGGCGGTCGTACGCCGCGCGTGCGGTGCTGGCCGACGTCTCCGCCGCGCACCTCTTCGGCGGGCTCGTCGCCGAGGAGCACCTGCCTCCCCGCCTGGTGCGCGGGATGCGCGACTTCGAGCTGGACCCGGGGACGGTGAAGGTCGACTGGGCGCTGTCGGGACCCGTGCCGTGGACCAACGGCCCCGAGCTCGCGCCCGGCACGGTGCACGTCGCGGACTCGGTGGAGGAGATGACGCAGACGCTCGCCCAGGTCTCCTCCGGCGTGGTGCCGGACCGGCCGTTCCTGCTCACCGGGCAGATGACCGCCAGCGACCCCACCCGGTCGCCGGCCGGCACCGAGTCGTTCTGGGCCTACACGCACGTGCCGCAGCCCGGCATGACCCGCCGCGACGCCGGCGACGAGGTCACCGGCGACTGGGGCCACGACGACGCCGAGCGCTTCGCCGACCGGATGCAGGCCCGCATCGAGGCGGTGGCTCCGGGCTTCGGCGACCGCGTGCTGGCCCGGCGGGTCCTCGGCCCGCACGAGCTCGAGGCGCGCGACGCCAACCTCATCGGCGGCGCCGTCAACGGCGGCACCTCGCAGCTGCACCAGGAGCTGGTGTTCCGGCCCGTCCCGGCCATGCGCGGCCGCGCGGCGACCGGCCTCCCGGGCCTGTTCCTGGCCTCGGCGTCGGCCCATCCCGGCGGCGGCGTGCACGGGGCCGCGGGGGCCAATGCCGCCCGCGCCGCGATCTGGCAGCAGCGCACCGACCGGCTGCGCCCGGGCCGCAGCGCCGCCAAGGGCCGAGCCTCCGGATCCACGACCGGCCCGACGACGCAGGAGACCCCGTGACCGAGCACATGGCGTTCGGCTCGCTGACCATCGCCTTCGACGACCGCGTGCTGCGCCCGCGCGCGTGGACGGCGGCCCAGTCGGAGTGGGCCGCGGACCTCATGGCCACCGCACCGGGCGGTCCCGTGCTCGAGCTGTGCGCCGGCGCCGGCCACATCGGCCTGCTCGCCGTCGCGACGACCGGGCGCCGACTGGTGTGCGCCGACGCCAACGGCGTCGCCTGCGACTACGCCCGGGCCAACGCCGTGGCCAACGGCCTGGCCGACCGGGTCGAGGTCCGGGAGTCACGTCTGCAGGAGGCGCTGACCGACGGCGAGATGTTCCCCGTCGTCATCGCCGACCCGCCGTGGGTGCCGCGGGAGCAGACCGGGCGCTACCCCGCGGACCCGCTCACCGCCATCGACGGCGGCGACGACGGCCTCGACGTGGCCCGCGCCTGCCTGGCCGTGGTCGACGACCACCTGGCTCCCGGAGGCTCGGCGATCCTCCAGGTCGGCACCCGGGCGCAGACCGACGCGCTGCGGTCCGAGCCGTGCTTCACCGAGGGCCGGCTCGCCGTGGTCGAGGTACGACAGCAGGTGCGTGGCGTGCTGGCGCGGATCGACCGGGCCTGAGCGGCCCGGCCGGTCTCAGCCCTTCGGGATGACCTTGTGCGTCCCGTCGCACCACGGCAGGCGGCTGGACTTCTCGCAGCGGCACAGCGCCACGACGGGTCGCCGGACCGGGTGGACGGTGCCGTCGGCGTCCTGCACCGACCGCGCCCCGCGCAGCAGCATTGGCCCGTCGGGGCACAGCACCACCTCGGGGTGGTCGAAGTCGCGCTCCCTCATCGGTCCGCGCCCCACGAGGCGAGCATCGCGGTCGCGAAGCGGGCCTCGACGTCGAGGCACGTCCACGCCCCGAAGAGGATCTCCATCGCCTGGTCCGGCTCGTCCTCGG
Organism: Nocardioides xinjiangensis; assembly: GCF_017916385.1. Classification (NCBI taxonomy): domain Bacteria; kingdom Bacillati; phylum Actinomycetota; class Actinomycetes; order Propionibacteriales; family Nocardioidaceae; genus Nocardioides; species Nocardioides xinjiangensis. The sequence continues at coordinate 2,147,205 of NZ_JAFMSW010000001.1, read as the reverse complement.
CGAGGGTGCCGCAGATGTCGCGCGCGGCGAGCTGCTCGTGGATGGCGTCGGCCTCGACGTGCTCGTCGTAGTAGGCGGCCATCGGTCCGTCGAGACCCAGCCGGTCGAGGCCCTGGGCCATCTTCCGCGAGGGGATCGAGCTGGTCATCTCGAACGCGGCCAGGTGGCCCATCGCCGCGCCGCGCAGCCGGCGGTGCAGCCCGAACAGGGAGCCGGCGTTGTTCATCTCGAGGTTCTCGGCGATGGCGTCGTCGATGTACGCGCCGTACTCGGGACGCAGCCCGGCGGCCTCGAGGCCGCGGGCGAACAGGTGGGCGTGGAGCCGGTTGGGGTCGCCGTCGCCGTACTCGTCGTACTGCAGCTCCATCAGCGCCGCCTTGGCGCGGACCGGGAGCCGCGGCACCACGAAGGCCGACGGGTCCGACTCCTTGAGGTGGTAGATCGACCGCTGGCGCAGCAGCTCCAGCACCTGGTCGAGGTCGGCGCGACGCCGCACGTGGTCGGCGAGCGAGGGCCCGTCGTCGGCGGCCACGAGCGCCTCGAGCGCCGCGGGCACGTCGTCGGGCAGGTCGCCCGCAACCGGCCGTGCCGCCTCCCAGCGCGACCGCAGCCGGTCCTCCAGGGCCACCTCCAGCCCGTGGCGCACGTGCAGGACCTCGGGGTCCCACTCGGCGTGGTCGTCGGCGTCCTCGAATCCGCGGTAGGACAGCTCGTGGAGCGTCCACAGCGCGAGCGCCTCGTCCTCGAGGGAGTCGGCGGCGGGCGCGGCGCCGGCGGCACCCGCGTCGGCGAGCCGGGCGACGACCCACTCGCTCAGGCCGCCGCGGGGCTTGGGCAGCCTCACGGGTTGAACACCACCTTGACCATGCCGTCCTCCTTGTCGCGGAACTTGCGGTAGGCCTCGGGCGCGTCGTCGAGCGGGAGGTGGTGCGTGGCGAACGACTCCACGCCCAGGACGTCCTCGTCCTGCTGCAGCAGGTCGAGGATGTCGTCGCTCCAGCGACGCACGTTGGCCTGCCCCATCCGCAGCTGCACCTGCTTGTCGAACAGCTCGAACATCGGCAGCGGGTCGGTGGGCGCGCCGTACACGCCCGAGATGCTGATCGTGCCGCCCCGGCGCACGGCGTCGATGGCGCTGAAGAGCGCGGCGAGCCGGTCGGAGCCGACGTTGAGCATCACCTTCTCCTGCACCTTCTTGGGCAGCAGCCCGAGCGCCTTCTGCGCGGTCTCCGCGCCCGGGGAGCCGTGCGCCTCCATGCCGACCGCGTCGATGACGGCGTCCGCGCCGCGGCCGTCGGTCAGCTCCCGGACGGCGTCGCCGACCCCGTCGACCTGGGTGTGGTCGATCGTCTCGGCCCCGCGGCCGTGCACGCGGGCCAGCCGCTCGCGCACCGAGTCGACCACGATGACCCGCAGCCCGCGGTGCATCCCGATGCGTGCCGCCATGTCGCCGATCGGGCCGGCGCCCACCACGAGCAGCGTGCCGCCGTCCTCGACGTCGGCGTACTCGACCGCCTGCCACGCGGTGGGCAGCACGTCGGAGAGGAACAGGAAGCGGTCGTCCGGCGGGCCGTCCGGCACCTTGATCGGCAGCGTGTCGGCGAACGGCACGCGCAGGAGCTCGGCCTGCCCGCCGGGCACCCGGCCGTAGAGCTTGCTGTAGCCGAACAGGCTCGCACCGGTGCCGGTGTCGCGGTTCTGGGTGGTCTCGCACTGGCTGTGCAGGCCGCGGCTGCACATCCAGCAGGTGCCGCAGCTGATGTTGAAGGGGACGACGACCCGGTCACCGGGCTTGAGGGTGGTCACCGCCGACCCGACGTCGCGCACGACGCCCATCGGCTCGTGGCCCACGACGTCGCCCGCCGTCATGAAGGGGGTCAGCGGGTCGTAGAGGTGGAGGTCGGAGCCGCACAGACCGGTCGAGGTCACCTGGACCACGACGTCGGTGCGCTCCTCGATCTTCGCGTCGGGCACCTCCACCACCTGCATGTCCTGCTTGCCCTGCCAGGTGACTGCCTTCATGAACCGGAGACCTCCTCGGTCTGGACGTGGGTGCGGCCGGGAGCCGCGGGCGTCAACGACGACCAGTGCCCCCGGCACCTGCGGGGCATACGTCGGCGCATGGGCGCACGCACCGGTGGGAACGACTGCGCACCCACGGCCGAGCACAGCCGGTCGCCGAGCGGAAGGACCCCCACATGCCAGACGAGCACCCGGCACCGAGCACCGACGAGGAGCGCGCCGAGCGGGTGGCAGAGCTCGCCCAGTCGCGTGGCCTGAGGGTCGCCGCCGCGGAGTCGCTGACCGCCGGCCGGATCTCCGCCTTCCTCGGTCGGGGCGAGGCCGCCTCGGAGTGGTACCGAGGTGCCGTCGTCGCCTACGACGAGGAGGTGAAGTTCGACGTGCTGGGCGTGACGCGCGGGCCGGTGGTGACCGACAGCTGCGCCCGGGAGATGGCCGAGGGGGTGCGCCGGCTGCTGATGGCCGACGTGGGGCTGGGGATCACCGGCGTCGGCGGTCCCGGGCCCCAGGAGGACCGCCCGCCCGGGACCGTGCACCTGGCGCTGGCCGGCCCGGACGGCACGCGGTCGCTGCACGTGCGGCTGGAGGGGGACCCGTCCGAGGTCGTCGTGGCCGCCACCCGGCGCGCGCTGGACGAGCTGGCGAGCGAGCTGGCGGCCGTGACCCAGGACGGCGCTGGGTCGGCGACGGAGGACCGCCCGGCCGGGTGAGCCGATGCGCCCCGCCGCGCGTCGCACCGCCGGACGGCGGCGGCGGGGTGGTACTCCTCGTGCATGACCCGGACGACCGTCGGCGCCCGGCTGGCGCTCACAGGCGCCGGCGCGCTGCTGCTCGCCGCCTGCGCCGGGTCGCAGGACGCCCCGGCACGGTCCGCCGCGCAGCAGCTGCTCCGGGCCGTCGACACCGGCGACGGGTCGGCGGCGTGCGCCCTGCTCGCCCCGGCGGCACGCGACGAGCTCGAGCAGCAGTCGGGCCGGCCCTGCGAGCGGGCGGTGCTGCAGGAGGACCTCGGCAGCGGCTCGGGCGCGGCGCACGTGGAGGTGTACGACTCGATGGCGCAGGTGCGCCTCGGGGCCGACACGGTGTTCCTGTCCCGCTTCGACGGGCGCTGGCTGGTGGTCGGGGCCGCCTGCACCCCCGTCGCCGGGCGGCCGTACGACTGCAGCGTGGCGGTGCCGTGATGCGGGTGGTCTTCGTCGCCTACCTGGCCGTGATCTGCGTCGGCCTGGCCCTACTGCTCCTCCTCGCCCTGAGGCACGCCTGATGCGCACGTTCCTGCGCCACAACTCGCTGAGCCTGTTCTTCGGGGCGCTCTTCGTGCTGAGCCTGGCCGGGCAGTCCGTCGCCGGGTGGCACCAGCTCAACGCCCTCCAGGTGGCCGAGCACCTCGACCCGCTCACCTGGACCGGCTACGTGACCTCCTCCGACTTCGCCGTCGACGTCGCGGAGAACTGGCAGAGCGAGTTCCTCCAGTTCTGGCTCTACCTGATGGCCACCGTCTGGCTGCTGCAGAAGGGCTCCCCGGAGTCCAAGGAGCTCGACAAGGCCGGCCGGGAGTCCGACGAGGACCAGAAGATCGGCGCCCACGCCGTCGCCGACTCCCCCGCGTGGGCGAGGACCGGAGGCTGGCGGACCCGGGTCTACTCCTCCTCGCTGGCCATGGTGATGGGCGCGATCTTCCTCGCGTCCTGGCTCGTCCAGTCCGTGGCGGGGTGGGCCGCCTTCAACGAGCAGCGCCTCCAGCAGCTCCAGGACCCGCTGTCGTGGACGTCCTACCTGCGCAACGCCGACTTCTGGGCGCGCACCCTGCAGAACTGGCAGAGCGAGTTCCTCGCGGTCGGCGCGATGGCCGTGCTCACGATCTACCTGCGCCAGCGCGGGTCCTCGCAGAGCAAGCCGGTCGGCCAGCCGCACGGGTCCACCGGCGTCGAGGGCTGAGCGCGACAACTGACCCCTTGGTGGGTGGCGGCACCCGACCGGCACCTGTGAGCCTCGCACCATGCCCGACCACACGTCCGACGCGATCCCCGACCACCCCGCGCCCGAGCGCCGCCGACCCGAGGGCGTCACCGACGCCACCGTCGAGGCGGTGGGCAAGCTGTCCGCCGCCCTCGACCACGTCGAGGACGCGCGTGGCCACCTCTACGCCTTCCACCGCCTGATGGGCAGCGCCGAGAGCACGCTGGAGGAGGCCGAGGCGCTGGTCCGCGAGGCGGGGCACGTCGACATCGCCGACGCGATGGACCGCGACGTGCTGGGCCAGAACCCGCTGCCCGGCATGTGGTCCTTCCAGATGGTCGACGCCTTCGACGACGGCTTCTACGCCCGCACCAAAGGCCTGCACCAGCGTGCGCTCGACGAGCTGATGAACGGCCAGCGCCACGTGTTCGAGGCGGAGATGAAGGAGCTGCGCCGCACCCGCGGGCGCGAGGGGCACGAGGCCCGGCCGGGAGACGTCGAGGGCGACCCCGAGTTCGAGTGACGAGGGCGGGCGGCTAGCGGCCGCGGAGCTCCGGCAGCACGTCGGAGCCGTAGGCCGCGAGCATGTCGGCGTAGTGGGGGCCCATGTTGGCGACGTACACCTCGTCGAAGCCGGCCTCGACGAACGGCGCGAAGGCCTCGACGTGCTCGGCGGCGTCGGGGCCGAACGCGCCCTGCTCGGCGAACGCCTCGCGGGTCACCAGCTCGCTGGCCTGCTCGAAGTGCTGCGGGCTCGGCAGCACCTGGCTGAGCTCACCGGGCACGCCGGAGTTCGGCCACAGCTCGTACGCCGCGTCGATCGCCTCGTCGCGGGTGGGCCCCCACGCGACCTTGAAGCCGGCATGGGCCGGGGCGTCGGCACCCTTCGCCGCCCGGAACGTCCGCACCGACTCGGCGTCGGGCTGGGTGGTGATGAAGCCGTCGGCGATGCGGCAGGCCACGTCGAGCGCCTTGGGGCCGAACGCGCTCATGTAGATCGGCGGCGGCACGTCGGGCAGCGTGTAGATCCGCGCCGTGTCGACGGTGTAGTGCCGGCCCTCGTGCGAGACCACCTCGCCGGTCCAGAGCCGGCGGATGACCTCGACCGCCTCCTCCAGCATCTCCAGCCGCTTCTCGGTGCGGGGCCAGGCATCGCCCAGCACGTGCTCGTTCAGCGCCTCGCCGGTGCCCACGCCGAGGGTGAAGCGGCCCTCGCCGAGGAGCACCGCCGACGTCGCCGCCGCCTGCGCGACGACGGCCGGGTGGACGCGCACGGTCGGGCACGTCACCGCCGTCGTGACGGGCAGGTCGCACACCTGCGCGACCGCCCCGATCATCGACCAGACGAACGGCGACTGCCCCTGCGCGTTGTTCCACGGGTGGTAGTGGTCACTGATCCACAGGCTGTCGAAGCCGGCCCGCTCGGCGAGGCGTGCCTGCTCGAGCAGCTGCTCCGGCGCGTACTCCTCGCAGGAGAGGAAGTAACCGAAGCGGGTCACGAGCGGGCGGTCTGCGCGGCCACCCGCTGGGCAGCCACGCGCGGGGCGGCGACCGGAGGAGTCGCGACCCGCTGGGCGGCGACGCGCGGACCCGCGGCCCTGGGCGCGGCGATGCGCGGGGCGGCGGCACGCGGGGAGGCGGTCTCGGCCTCGCCCGACAGCAGCAGTCCGTGCTGGATGGCCCACAGCACCGCCTGCGAGCGCGAGGACACCTCGATCTTCGAGTAGGCGCCGCGGATGTAGGACTTCACCGAGTTGATGCTGAGGTTGGTCTCCTCCGCGATCTCGCGGTTGGCCTTGCCCGCCGCGATCATCGACAGGACCTCGGTCTCGCGCTGCGTGAGGGGCCACTTCTCGGCCGGCGCGCGCTGCGCCTCGGCCTGGCCGGTCCAGTCGTCGACGATGACGCGGCCGTCGGCGATCTGGAGCAGGTCCCACACCAGGCGGCGGCCGGGAAGCCACTTGCTGACGAAGCCGGCGGCGCCGCGCGACATCTCGGTCGAGACCGCCTGCGGGCTGCAGTCCCAGCCGAACGCGACCATGCGCGTGGGGAACCGCTGCGGAGCCGGTCGGGTGCCCGCTGCGCGCCGCTGGGGGTCGTAGAGCGTGAGGTCGCACAGCGGCGCGGGACCGTCGGGCCGGTGCGGCACCACGGAGATCAACGCGGAGTGCGGCTCGAGCATGGCGCGGAGGCCGTGCACGACGAGCTCGCTCTCCTCCATCAACGCCACCTTGACGTGGCGACGGGTGCCGGGGGCAGTAGGTCGGTCCATGGCCTGATGTACCCCGAAGGGCGGGTTGCATACAGGCCCGATCCGTGCGATGGACCAGCCGGCGGTCGGGGCGGGCGCGGCGCGCGTCAGGCCAGCAGCACCCTCGCGACGCACGCCGCCTGGCTCTCGGCCACGCCGGCGCGCTCCGCCGCCTCGCGCAGCCGGACCGCGGCGTCCTCGGTGGTCAGCGCCATCCGCGCGGCGAGCAGCCCGACCGCGACGTCGACGAGACGCTGCTCGCGCAGGCGCTCCGGGGCCATCTCGGCGCGACGGAGGGTGTCGAAGCCGAGGTCGGCGTTGGTCACGGCGCCGGCCTGCCACGCACCGAGCGCCTCGACCAGCCCGTCGATCCGGTCGTGGAAGGCGTACGCGGTGGAGGCGTAGAGGTCGATGTTCAGCACGGCGCGGCCGTGCTCCACCACCGGCAGGGACACCGTGCTGGCGATGCCGGAGAAGGCGCGCTCGCGGGCCATCTCGGCCCAGCCATGCTCGTCGAGGGCGTACTCCTCCTCGTGCTGCTCGTCGGAGGCGGGCGCGTCGCCGGCGGCGTCCGCGGGGGCGGTCGCCGCCCGGTCCACGAGCGTGAAGGTGATGTCCTCGTCGAGCAGCGTGACGCTCAGCGCGACGCAGTCCGGCACCGCGCGCACCGCCCAGCCCTCGATGACCCGCAGCAGCCCTTCGACGTCGTCGACAGACGGCGTGACGTACTCGTCCAGGGCTTCCCGACTCTGCGGCAGCAGCTCCACGACCTCCTCCTCGGCATCCGGCGGGTACCTGCTCGTCGATCGTGCTCCAGCCCGCCGGACCACACCACACCCGCCCGGGCGACCGCCGACGGCGCATGCCGCGCAGCGCTCCGGGGTACGTCCGCGGATGGCAGCGGACCAGCCCAGTCCCCCCGTCGTCGTGCTCGACCTCGACGGCACCCTGGTCGACTCGGTCTACGAGCACGTCGTGGCCTGGCACACCGCGCTGCACGACGTCGGGCTGCACGTCCCCACGGTGCGCATCCACGAGGCCATCGGCATGGGCGGTGACCGGCTCGTCGCGCACGTCGCCGGTGACGCCGCGGAGTCGGCGGTCGGCGACGACGTGCGGGAGCTGCACGACAAGTACTTCCGGGCCGCCCTCCGCACGGTCTGCGCCCTCGACGGCGCGTCCGAGCTGGTGGAGGCGCTCGCCGGTCACGGGCACCGGCTGGTGCTCGCCAGCTCGTCGGAGACCGGCCTCGTGGAGGAGATGCTCGACCTGCTCGACGTACGCCACCACCTCACCGCGGTCGTGACGGGCTCCGACGACGCCGCCACGAAGCCCGCGCCCGACATGGTGCTGGCGGCGGTCGAGAAGGCGGGCGGAGGCGACGCGGTCGTCATCGGTGACGCCACCTGGGACGCCGTGTCGGCGCAGGCCGCCGGGGCGGCGAGCATCGGGTTCCGCAGCGGCGGGATCAACGCCGACCGGCTCAGGTCGGCGGGCGCGTACGCCGTCTACGACGGTCCGCGCGACCTGCTCGACCAGCTCGGGGGCGGGCTGCTGCGCCTGCCCTGAGCGGCGACGGCGGTCCTGCTCGGCGTGAGCCGGCGCGTGCCGGTGTGCGTCAGTCGGCGGGGTAGGGCGAGGCCTTCAGGAGCCGCGCCAGGTGGGTCGCGTTGCGCGCCAGCACCTGCGTCGTGCTGGCCGTCTTCTCGGGCGTGGCGTCGAGGTCCTGATAGTCGACCGCCTGCATGGCCTCCCCCACCCAGTAGGTCACGGCCTGGGCGGGGATGGTGAAGCCCACGTCGTCGAGCGCCTGGTAGAGCTCCGCCGAGACGTGGTGCGCGCCGTCCTCGTTGCCCACGACGCCGACACCGGCGACCTTGCCGAACATCAGCGGCCGGCCCTCGTCGTCGGTCTCGCCCATCTCCGCGTCGAGGCGCTCGAGCACCACCTTGCACACCGAGGCGGGCTGGCCCATCCAGATCGGCGTGACCAGCACCAGGATGTCGGCATCGAGGACCTTGCGCCGCAGCGCGGGCCAGCCGTCGCCGTTGCCCTCGTCGGTGCTGACGCCGAAGGCGACCCGGTGGTCGATGACGCGCTCCATCGAGCCGCTCACGCCGAGCGCGGCGAAGGCGTCGAGGACCTGCTGGCCCAGCAGCTCCGAGCTCGACGCCGTCGGCGCCGGCTTGAGGGTGCAGGTGAGCACGAGGCAGGTGAGGTCCGGCGCGGGTGCTGTCATGCCGTGCTGGTACCCGGTGGAGGGGTGTCCATACGAGCGCGGGCGGCGTCCGCAGTTCGGGCAGTGACCGGGGCTCGGGCGGGGCTCGGGCGGGCGGCGGTGCGTGAGACACCTTTCCGGCCCCCAGAACCTGCCCCACGCACCGCTCGCGCGGGCGGCGGGCCGGCGGCGGTGCGTGAGACACCTCTCCGGCCCCCAGAACCTGCCCCACGCACCGCCCGGGCGGGCGGCGGGCGGGCGGCGGTGAGTGAGACACCTTTCCGCCCCGCAGAACCTGCCCCACGCACCGCCCGCGCAAGCGGCGAGCGGGCGGCGGGCAGCGCCTGGACGGACGAAACCCGCCGGAAGCACCTCGCACGGCGTACGGGAGGTGAGGTCCGGCGGGTCTCGCGGCCGAAGCGCCGTGGTCGTGGCGGACGACCGCGGTGAAGCACCTGTACCCCGCGACGGTGGATGCATGCACCGCCCCGCCGACCGCCTTCGCGCTCCGCCCGCGCCGGAGCCCACCGGAGTACGGTGCGTCCTGCCGTCCCGCCTCACGAGGAGAGCCGATGACCACCTCCGACGACCAGTCGCAGACGCCCTGGAGCGACCCGCAGACGCACGTGGACACCGACCCGGTCAACGCCGCCCCGCAGCCCGACGACGCCGCCGACACCGATGCGGGCGGCGACTCGGGCACCGGCACGCCGACCGGCGACGCCACGTCCGACGCCGACGACCGGACGGACGAGCAGGCGGAGTGATGCCCGCGACGCGGCGGGCCGCGCTGCTCACGGGAGCGGCGCTCCTGCTCGCGGGGTGCGGGCTGTCCATCCCGACCGATCCCGACGGCACGCTCGACCGGATCCGCGCCGAGGGCGTGCTGCGGGTCGGCGCGTCACCGCGACCGGGGTGGGTCGAGACGGGTGACGGCCAGCCCGGGGGACGCGAGCCCCGCCTCGTGGCGGCGTTCGCCGACGATCTCGGCGCCGAGGTGGAGTGGACGGTGGCGGGCGAGGAGGAGCTCGTGCGCCTCTTCGAGGACGGGAAGCTCGACCTGGCGGTCGGCGGCTTCACCGAGGACAACGCCTGGGTCGACAAGGTCGGCCTCACCCGCGCCTACACCGAGGTCGTCGTCTCGGGGACGACGGAGGCCCACGTGATGATGGTGCCGATGGGGGAGAACGCCCTGCAGTCGCAGCTCGAGCGCTGGCTCGACGTCCACGGCGGTGGCGCGTGAGCGGCCCCGGCGAGCAGACCGGATCGCGGCACCGCTTCGGCCACACCGAGCTCCCGCCGCGACAGGCCGCGGCCCTCAGGCGTGCCGAGCGGCTCGAGGTGGTGACGTTCCTCTACATGACCACGTGCGTCGCGGTGGTGTTCGCGACGGCGGGCGGCTCCCAGGCGATGAAGACGGCCTGGATCGAGGACTCGCTCGCGCTGATCCCGCCGCTCGCCTTCCTCGTCGCCGTGCGCGTGGGTCGCCGGCGTCCGTCCGCCGACCACCCCTACGGCTACCACCGGGCCACCGGCATCGGTCACCTCACCGCAGCCGTCGCGCTCCTCGCCGTCGGGCTGCTGCTCATCGAGGACTCCGCGATGGGCCTGCTGCGCGCCGAGCACCCGCCGATCGGCACCGTGCACCTGCTCGGCCAGACGTTCTGGTCGGGGTGGCTGATGGTCGCGGCGATGGTCTACACGGGCATCGGGCCGTTCGTCCTGGCCCAGTTGAAGCTGCCGCTCGCCGAGAAGCTGCACGACAAGGTGCTCTACGCCGACGCCGACATGCAGAAGGCGGACTGGATGACCGCGGCCGGCACCATCGCCGGCGTGCTCGGCATCGGCGTCGGCTGGTGGTGGGCGGACTCGACGGCGGCCCTGCTCATCTCGCTGTCGATCGTCCGGGACGGCTGGTCGAACCTCCGCCACGCGTCCACCGCGCTGATGGACGAGCGCGCGCGGACGTACGACGACGAGCACCCGCACCCGCTCACGCAGGACGTCGACGAGGCGCTGCGGCGCCTGCCGTGGGTCGTCGACAGCCGGAGCCGGGTCCGCGACCAGGGGCACGTGTTCCACGTCGAGGCCTTCGTGCGGCCGGCCGAGGGGCAGGCGCCGACGCTCGACCAGCTCGAGGAGGCCGTCGACCTGCTGCGCGACCTCGACTGGAAGCTGCACGACGTCGTCGTGATGCCGGTGCGCGACCTGCCGGACACCATCCCGGACCCCCGCGCGGAGGGCGCGCGCTAGCGGTCGGCGTCCGGGTTGCGCCCGCGCCGAGTCCCGGCGGCGTCCGGCGGCGTCCGGCGCTCGTCACCGGTCAGTACGAGAGGCTCGCCTCACGGCCGCGCCGCGTGGTCAGCAGCCGCGCGGCGAGGAAGCCGCCGATCGCGCCGAAGAGGTGCCCCTGCCACGAGACGCCCGGCTGGCCGGGCAGCACGCCGAGCAGCGCACCGCTGTAGAGCAGGAACACCGCGACCCCGATGAGGATCTCGCTGGGGTGGCGGTTGAGGAAGCCTCGCACGACCAGGTAGACGATCCACCCGAAGATCAGCACCGACGCACCGGCGTGGTTGCTGCCGGGCTGCGCGAACACCCAGACGCCGAGCCCGCCCACGACCCAGATGATCGCGGTGGCGGCGAGCCCGCGGGCGACGCCGGTGGCGAGCGCCAGGAAGCCGAGCACGAGCACCGGGACGGTGTTGCTCACCAGGTGGTCGAACCCGAAGTGCAGGGTCGGCGCGAGCGCGATGCCGACCAGGCCGTCCTCGCTGCGGGGCTGCACGCCGTACGCGTCGAGCGGGTGGCCTGTCGCGGCGTCGAAGATCTCCAGCACCCAGAGCACGACGACGAAGCCGCCGGTGAGCAGCGCGGCGCCCTTCCAGGCGGGCTCCCTCGCGGTCGTCGGCATGTCGCTCATGGTGACAGCCGTCGTGAAACGGCGTGCCGATGTCGGGGCGTCGGCGCGGGCGTACGTCATACGGAGCCGCACCTATAGGTGCCGGTTCGCATGACGCAACCGCCCAGCCCGACGGCGGCACCGGCGTACGTCATACGGAGCCGCACGTGTAGGTGCCGGTTCGCATGACGCAACCGCCCAGCCCGGCGGCGGCGCCGGCGTACGTCATACGAAGCCGCACGTATAGGTGCCGGTTCGCATGACGCAGGCGTCCCGGCCCCCGGAGAAGCCGGCGTACGTCATCCCGAACCGCACCTATACGTGCCGGTTCGTATGACGCAGGCGCCCCAGCCCGCGCAGACGCCCGCGCTCTGGGGACCCCCCCACCCCCCTAGCGCTCGGCGCTGCCGTCGGCGAGCATCTCGGGGCACACCCCGCCCGGCGTGGTGAGCAGCTCGAAGTGCCAGATCTCGTTGGCGAAGGTCTGGCACAGGCCGTACGCCGAGCCGTGCTCGCCCAGCCACAGCGCACCGTCGGTCGGACCGATGTCCACGGCGTCGCCCGTGACGTGGGCCGAGGAGTCGGGCGAGGCCACCCAGCGCCGGGCCTCCTCCGCGCTGCCGTACGTCGCCAGCGCCTCCTCGAACAATCGCTCCTGGTGCGCCCGGCTGCGCCAGCCGCTGGTCACCCGGAGGTCGAGGCCGTCGGCAGCGGCGTCCTCTGCCGCTGCGAGCACGGCCGCGACCAGGTCGGGGTCGAGGCGGTCCAGTGCGGCGCTGTCGTGCAGCCCCTCGCCGAGCTCGCGCGCGGCCTCCTCCGCGACGGTCCGCTGGGCGGCCGGACGAAGGATGCCGTCACCGCCGCCCGGGACGTCGCAGCCGAAGACGGCGAGGCCTAAGGAGGCCAGCATGACGCCGATGAGGAGGCGCGTCCCGATCTCGTACATGCCGGCGACGCTAGGGAGCAGGGGAGGTCCGGGGCCTCCCTCCCAGGTGCCGACCCGCCCGCCCCGGGTCCCGGCCGTCTCCACCCACCGGACGACGCGCGCCGAGCGCCCTGGCACGCGCGCAGCGGACTCGGGTTCAGCCGCCCACGACCGCCTCGCCGCCGATCCACACCCGCTCCACCCGCGCCGCGCCGACCTCGTCCGGCGCGTCGAACGGGTCGCGGTCGAGCAGCACCAGGTCGGCGACGGCACCGGGCTGCACCAGGCCGGCGTCGTCGCGGTGGCACACCCACGCCGACCCGGAGGTGTAGGCGGCGAGCGCGACCTCGAGGGGGAGCGCCTGGTCGGGCAGGAACGGCTCGGTGCCCGCGCGGCCGGGATCGCCGTACGCCGTGCGGTGCACGGCGACGTGGATCGCCTCGAGCGGGTTCGGCGTGCTGACCGGCCAGTCGCTGCCGGCGACGAGGCGGGCGCCGGCGCGGTGGAGGTCGCCGAACGGGTACTGCCGCGCCGCCCGGGAGGGGCCGAGGAACGGGATCGTCAGGTCGACCATCTGCTCGTCGTAGCAGGCCCAGAGCGCCTGGATGTTCGCGGCGACCCGGTGCTCGGCGAAGCGCGGCACGTCGTAGGGGTGCACCAGCTGCAGGTGGGCGACGTGGTGCCGGTGCAGCGGCTCGGTGCCCTCCAGCGCGTCGAGCGCCTCGCGCACCGCCCGGTCGCCGAGACCGTGGACGTGGACCTGGAAGCCCACCTCGTCGAGGGCCGACACGATGCTGCGCAACGACGCCGGGTCGACGAACGACATGCCCGCGTTGGCGGTGGGGTGCCCGCAGCGGTCGAGGTACGGCTCGACGAGCGCCGCCGTCCCGTTCTCGGCGACCCCGTCCTGCATGATCTTGACCGACGTCGCGGCGAAGCGCCCGTGGGAGCACGCCTCCCGCCTCTCCACCAGCTCCGCCACCTGCTCGAGCCCGCGCTCCCGCTCCCACCACAGCGCCCCGACGACGGAGCCGGTCAGCTCCCCCGACCGCGCGGCGCGGAGGTACGCCGGACCGGTGTCCTGCATGCCGGCGTAGGCCCCGACGATCGCGTCCTGCCAGCCGGTGACGCCGAGCGAGTGCAGGTGGCGCTGGCCCTCGAGCAGGCCCGCGTGCAGTGCGTCGGCGTCCGCGACGGGCAGCACCGCCAGCACCAGTCCCATCGCGCCCTCGTGCAGCACGCCGGTCGGCTCCCCCGCTGCGTCGCGCTCGATGCGGCCGTCGGCCGGGTCGGGGGTGTCGCGGGTGATGCCGGCGACCCGCAGCGCCCGGCTGTTGAGCCACATCCCGTGGTGGTCGCGGTTGACCAGCGCGGCGGGCCGGTCGGGCAGCACCGTGTCGAGGGCGGCGGCGGTCGGCAGCCCGCCCGGGAAGGCGGCCATCGCCCAGCCGCCGCCCTGGACCCAGTCGAGGTCCGGGCGGGAGGCGGCGTACGCCGCGACGTGGCCGAGGTACGCCGCCGGCTCGGCGGCGACCTCGCTGAGGTCGCACGTCAGCCGCTCGAGCCCGCCCTGGACCGGGTGCACGTGCGCGTCGACGAAGCCCGGCAGGAGGAGCGCCCCGCCGCAGTCGACCACCTCGGCGCCGGGCGTGCGCTCGGCGCCGCCGACCGAGACGACCCGGCCGTCGCGCACCAGCACGTCGCCTACACCGCCGAGGTAGCGGTGACCGTCGAAGACGCGGGCATGGGTGAGGAGGAGGTCGGCCATGCGCTCATCGTGGCGTCAGCGCGGGTCGCTGGCCAGCACGCCCATGACGTGGGCACCGGCCCGCTCCGCCGGCTCCGCCGCGGCGAAGGGGCTGGCCCGGAACCATGAGGAGAACCGACGCGTGAGCGCCACGGGCCCCTCCAGCTCGAGCCGGCCCGTCCTGAGCGCCTCCCGGTAGGACGTGTGCCTGAGGTGCAGGTCCACCAAGGTCATAGAGTCGGTCCGCACCACCAGGTCCTCGTCGTACCCGGCGCCGCGGGTGCACAGCTCGGGTTGCGGGCGCCGCAGGAGGATCCAGTAGTTGTCGGAGAGCTGGTCGCGCAGGGAGAACCGGACGGCCGTCGTGCCCGGGGGGATCTGCTCCACGTCGACCAGCTTGGTGGTCGCCCACAGGACGTAGGCCGGGTCGAGGTGCCGCGGTTCCAGCTCGAGCCATCTCGCACCCCAGCGGCCCATGGCGTCGCAGACCGTCTCAAGGTCGCGGCCCATCTCGGTGAGCTCGTACGTAGCGCCTCGGCCGGACCCGTTCGTCGTGCGCACCAGGACGCCGTGGCGTTCGAGCGTGTGGAGGCGCTGCGTGAGCAGCGCCGTCGAGATGCCGGGAGCTCCCTGACGGATCTCGCTGAACGTCCGGCAGCCGTTGAGCAGGTTGCGGATGATGATGGGCGTCCATCGCTCAGCCAGCAGCTCAGAGCTCCTCGCTATGGGGCAGAACTGACCGTAGTCACCCACCCGTCCAGAGTGCCCCCGCGGGTCGCGCGCGGCAACTTCACATTCTGATCTTGCTGCTGTCACCGCACGGGACGACGCTGGGGCGGCGGGCCAGACACACGACGACGGAAGTGGTGGTGGAGATGACGATCCCGAGCGAGGCCTACGCGGTTCGGCCGGGGCAGGGAAGGACGATCGACCTCGGCGTCGCGTCCATGCGTTTCATCGCGAGCGGCGAGACCACCGGCTCCGCGTTCACCGTGGCCGAGATGTCCGGCACCGCCGCGGGACCGTGGACGGTGCCGCACCTGCACCGCGGCTTCGAGGAGTCCTTCTACGTCCTCGACGGCCTCTTCACGTTCAGCGTCGGAGACGAGCGCATCGAGGCGACGCCCGGCTCGTACGTGCTGGTCCCGCGGCGAACCGCTCACGTCTTCGAGGCCGCGCGCGGCGGCGGCAGGTTCCTGCTGCTGATGGTTCCCGGCGGCCTCGAGGAGATGTTCGTGGAGCTGGCGAGCCTGTCGGGTGACGCGATCCGGGACCCAGCCGTGCGTGCTGCGGTCTCGAGCCGCTACGACTCGGTTCCGGTGTAGGCCATGAACCTCGAGCTCACGCTTCCGCCGCCGGCGCGCGCCGTCGGCACCTACAGCATGGCCGTGCACGCGGGCGGGCTGGTGTTCCTCTCCGGACACGGCGCGTTCGAGGACAGGAGGCCGATCCACACCGGTCGCCTCGGCGCGAGCCTCACGACCGAGCAGGGTGCGCGTGCTGCCGAGGCCGTGATGCTCGGCCTGCTCGCGACCGTCCAGGACGAGCTCGGCGACCTCGGACGGGTCGAGCGGTTCGTCAAGGTGGTCGTCTTCGTGAGCTCGACGCCCGCCTTCACCGAGCAGCACCTCGTCGCGAACGGCGCCACCGATCTCCTCGTGCGGGTGTTCGGTGAGCGCGGCAGGCCGGCACGCTCTGCTGTCGGGGTGGCCGCACTCCCCCTCGGCTTCGCGGTCGAGATCGAGGCGATCGTCCAGGTCGACGACCTCTGACCGAGCGACCAGGCAGGCCGCAGCCGCGCCGCGAGGTCGAGGGAGGCTCCTCCCGACCGATGGAGAACTCCACGTCCTGGCCGAGGGGCACCGACGCGCGGCGTGCTCGAGGGCGTGGCGACCGACGCCTGATCCGGCGGCCGCTCGCCCAGCCCGACGGGGCGGGCGGCCGCCGTCACCCGGTCAGCGGGACTTCTTGGTCAACGTGAGCGAGTGGACGCAGGTCAGCGCGGCCTTGGTGTCGACCATCCCGAGCCCGGAGTGGATGTCGAAGCCGGGGGTCATCATGTCGACCGCCGTGGAGAGCAGGCACTGCTTCGCCTGGGCCGGCGTCGCCCTCGGGTTCGCCTGGAGCATCAGCGCCAGGACGCCGGAGACGTGAGGCGACGACATCGACGTGCCGGAGATGCAGAAGTAGCCGGGCTGTTGGGTCTCCGCGCACTCGGTCAGCGGGGCGAGCACGGACGGCGACAGCGCGGCCATGATCGCGTCGCCGGGCGCCACGACGTCGACCTGCGGGCCGGTGCCGTCGGCCGCACCTCGGCTGGAGAAGTCGGTGATCTGCTCCCCCGCCGCGCACTGGGAGTCCACGGACTTGCAGGCCGCGCCCACGAGGACAGCACCGTTGGCCGGGTCGTGGTACCCGCCGATCGTGCCCGCCTCGGGGCCGTTGTTGCCGGCCGAGAAGACGACGTGCACACCGCTGTCCACGACCGACCCGATCATCTGCGACATCGCGTCGAAGTCCGTGGGCTCACCGCAGTCGAGGCCGAGGCAGTTGGGCTCGGTGGGGAGCAGGCCCCACGAGTTCTGGGTGATGTCGATGCCGTACTGCTCGTGGTGCCGGATCGTCCAGTCGAACGCCGCGAGCGCGGCCTCCTCCCAGTCCAGGTCGTCGGCGATGCCGAAGCCCGGCGTCGCCACCCGCATGGAGATCAGGGAGACGCCCGGGGCCACGCCCGCGAGGTCCGGGCCGCCCTGCGACGCGGACAGGCTGCCGTCGCCACCCACCGTGCTGGCGACGTGGGTGCCGTGGCCGATCTCGTCCTGGAGCGCCAGCGCGCCTGTCGACTCGGCGTACGCGTCCCACTGAGCGGCCGAGAAGCCCACCTGCTGGGCGGCCTCGGCGTAGGAGAAGTTCAGGCCCTTGACCACCCGGTCACCGAAGTCCGGGTGAGCGGCGAAGATGCCGGAGTCGAGCACGGCCACGGTCACGCCCTCACCGGACACGCCCGGACGGGTCGCGGTGACCCGCTTGCCGCCGACGCGGGTGGTGTACGTCGAGGGCTGGTCGACGCCGAGCGCGTTGATCTGCTGCTTCGAGGCGTAGAGGTGGGACACCAGCTGGCGCTGCGGCTCCACCGCGATGACGCCCGGGAGGGTGCCGAGGGCGTCGACGACCGGGAGGTCCGCCGTCACCGCCACGGCTCCGATCGTCGGCAGCTCGATCGCCCGGTGCACGCCGAGGTCCCGCAGCACGCCGAGCGTGCCTGTCGGGACCACGCCGTCCTGGAAGGCCACGATGACCTTCCCGCGCCCTGCTGCGTCGGTCGGCACCGACGGGGCGGTCAGGACGAGCTCAGGGCTCGCAGTGGCGGACACCGGCGCGACGAACGCGGCGGCACTGGTCGTGAGGACGGCGAGGAGCGACGCGAGACGCCGGGTGGGTCGAAGCATGGGGGTGAGCCTCCGTGGCGAGTTGTTGACAGTCCCAACGACGCGCCCGTCCGGTGGTTACCGTCGTGTCGTGTTCCGGGTCTGCACCGGCGCATTCCCCGGACGACGGGAGGGACACGGGCACGCTGTCTCGTGGGCCGGGCGTCGGGCGGCAGCCCGCCGGCCACCAGGGCCCGATCCCACCCACGGACGCACACGCCCGCTCCGCCCCCTCCGCCCCTTCCTACGGGTGGAATCCGCGCGAGGCCGCATCTCCCGTCGGCCTGCGGGGTACCTGCTCGCCGACCGCAGGGGGTTGCTGGTCACGCCGCCGTTCTCCCCCGTCCGGCGGCACCGGCCGCCCGCCTTCCGTCCGGAGGCGGGCGGCACCTCCCCCGGGCGGAGCCCGTCGTGGCGGCGCGCATCCGCGGACGTGGACGCCGCCCCGCTCGTGACCGCCTAGCCCTCGGGGAGCTCCCGGCTCTCGACCAGGCGCAGCGCGACCTCCACCAGCTTGGTGTTGGTGTGCGACGAGATCCGCTTGAGGTAGGCCAGCGCCTGGTCGGCGTCGACCCCGAGCCGCTCCATCACGATGCCCTCGGCCTGCCCGATCACCGTCCGGCTGGTCAGCGCCAGGCCCAGCCCGTCGATCTCGCGGCCGGCGGCCAGGGAGACCGCGAGGTGCCCGGCGAGGGCCTGGACCGTGGCGAGGCCGTCGGCGGTGAAGGTCCCGGGGCCGGTGCCGTAGACGCTGAGGGTGCCGTAGACGTGCCGACCACTGAAGACGAGGACCGACATCATGGAGCCCAGGCCCAGGTCCTGGTGGACCCGGCGGCCCCACACGGGCCAGCGCTCGTCGCGGACCAGGTCCTGGGAGACGACCGTCTCCTCCTCCCGCCCGGGCGGGAAGCACGGGCCCTCGCCGAGCTCGTTCTGCAGCGTGTTCGCCGCCGTGAGCGCCTCCGCGGTGGCGGCGAGCGTCCGGCACTCGCCGTCGCGGTTGATCGTCAGCCCCGCACACGAGCAGCCGGGAACCAGCTCCACCGCCGCCTCCACGGCGAGCATCAGCCGGTCCGCCTCCTGCGTGGCCGACCTCAAGGCCCGGGCCAGGTCGGCGAAGTCCCGCATGCTCGTGTGCTCCCCAGCCACCGTTCTTCCTGTCTGTCCATCGCGAGGCGCCCGGCGCGACGCGCGCGTGGGCACCATCCGGAGTCGGGCGGCCCCCGCGACCCGACGATCCGATTCTGCTCGACGCCGACAAGTGGTGGTGGCTGCGGCGGAAAGGTCGGAACAGGTTGAGCGCGCGTGCCGGCTCCGACACACTCACACCATGCGAGAGCGGGAGGCGGACAGGGATCTGCACGCCTCCGGCCTTGCCCTCGTGGGCCGCTACACCTACCGACCGGACACCGACAGCTGGTGGTGGTCCGACAACATGTTCCGCATCCACGGCTTCGAGCCCGGATCCGTGGTGCCGACGACCGAGCTGGTGTTGCGGCACATCCATCCCGAGGACCGCGAGGCGGCGTGGCAGTCGCGCGAGGACGTCGTCGGGCGACAGGAGCCGTTCTCGTTCCTGCACCGCATCCGCACCGCGACCGGCGACCTCCGCGTGGTGGTGGCGGCGGGGCACCTCGCCCGCGAGGACGGTGCCTCCGTCGTGCACGGTCACCTGGTCGACATCACGACGGTGCAGAAGCGGGCGGTGGCCGCGGAGGTCGAGACCGCGGTGATCGACTTCGTGGAGCACCGGGCCGTCATCGAGCAGGCCAAGGGCGTGCTGGCGCAGCTCTACAGCGTGGACGTCGACACGGCTTTCGCGCTGCTGCGTGTCTTCTCGGCCGACACCAACCGCAGGATCCGAGACATCGCGGCCGTGCTCGTCGCCGCCGCCAGCAGCGACCGCACGCCGGCCAAGCGCCGGGCCGCGTCGGCCCACACCATGTTGGACCGCCTGTACGCCGACCTGCCTCCCTCCGCCTCGCCGTCCGCCTGACGCGTCAGCCGTCCAGCAGGGCGAAGGTGGCGAGCGCGTGCACGAGGGACTTCCCGTCCTGCTCGACGTCGGCCTCGCAGATGGTGAGCCTGTCCCCCCTCTTGCGTACCTCCGCTGTCACGACGAGGTCGCCGGGCGTGCCCGGGCGGAGGTACGTGAGCGTGAGCTGACTGGTGGCCGGCGTCTCGTCCCCGACCGCACTTCTGATGGCTGCGCCCATCGTCGCGTCGACCAGGGTGGCGAGCATGCCGCCATGGATCGTGCCGGCCGCATTGAGATGCCGCTCATCGGCCCGCACCTCCAAGGTGGCCCGCCCGTCAGCCGCTCGGGGGGAACCAGCGCCGATCGTCGAAGTGAAGCCGTCCTCGGTGTCAGTCACCTGACGGCGGTACCCGTGGCACGTCGCACGATCCGCAGTCCGCGGATGTCGGTGCCGCCCCCGGCCGGCGCAGGCGTCGCGCGCCCAGGTGGGTGAGCGTCGAGCGCCCATGCGGAGCTCTGGACTCCTCGCGTCCCGGAGGCGGACCATGACAGGACGCGCCAAGTCGTGGTGGAGGACCACATGGCCTCGATCGTCGGAAGTCCGGTTCGATGGCACAGCCACCTGCCTCGGCACGCGGCCCCCGGGGCACGGACCGGCGGGGGCGCCACGGCGGGGCATGTGCCCGCCCTGGACGGCGTCAGGGCCCTGGCGGTCGGAGCGGTGCTCGCGTTCCACGGCGGGCTGCCCGGAGCCACCGGCGGCTTCCTCGGCGTGGACGCCTTCTTCGTGCTGTCGGGCTACCTCATCACCTCGCTCCTGCTCGCCGAGTGGACCCGCCACGAGGGACGCATCGACCTCATCGCCTTCTGGGGCCGGCGCGTACGGCGGTTGCTGCCGGCGTTGGTGCTGATGATCACGACCGTGGCGGTCCTCGCCCGCACGATGCTCCCTCCGGAGGAGGTCCGGCTGCTGCGAGGCGACGGGGTCGCGGCACTCCTGTACGTCGCCAACTGGCGGATGATCTTCCGCGGCAGCGACTACTTCGCGCTCACGGCGGCGCCCTCGCCCCTGGAGCACACCTGGTCGCTCGGCATCGAGGAGCAGTTCTACCTCGTGTGGCCGGTGGTGGTGTACGCCGTGCTGTACGGCGCGCGCCCGGGCCGCGCGCCGTGGCCCGTCGGCGCGGACCGGCGGGTGCGGCAGCGCCTGTCCTGGCTTGTCGCGGTGTGCGCGGCAGGTGCGGTGACGTCCACGATCGCCCTCGCGCTGGTCTACAGCCCGGACGACCCCGGGCGGGCGTACTACGGGACGGACACCCGGGGTGGGGCCATCCTGATCGGGGCCGGGCTGGCCGGCCTCGTGGCGCTCCGCACGGCAGGTCGCCCGGGACTGCCCGGAAGGCCCCCAGCGCCCGACGCGGCGCGCCCCGTCGCCGGAGGCCGACGGTTGGCTCTCGGCGCGGCGGCGACGGGTGCGGCTGGCGTCCTGGGGTGGGCCTCGACCCATCTCTCGGGCACCGACGAGGCGCTCTACCGCGGGGCGATGGCCGGCATCGCGCTCGCCGTCGCGGCCGTGATCGCGCACGTGGTGCTGATTCCGACAGGGGTCCCGGCCCGGCTGCTCTCCCTGCCACCGCTGCCGGCCCTGGGCCGGATCTCCTACGGCATCTACCTGTGGCACTGGCCGGTCTTCCTCGCGGCGAACGCCGACCGGACCGGGCTCGAGGGCCTGCCACTCTTCGCGACGCGGTGCCTGCTCACCCTGGCGCTCGCGGTCGTGTCCTACACGCTCGTCGAACGCCCCGTCCGGCTCCGGGTCAGGGTCCGGCGTCCGCTCGCCGCGCTGGGCCTGACCGGCGCCGCCATCGCCGGTGGCGCCGCGGCCCTCGTGCTCTCGACTGCGGTGCACCCGCTGCAGCCCGGCCCCGGGGACGTCCCCGTCGGCCGTGCCGTGGACCGGTTCCTGGCACGAGCGGAGCAGGGCGCGGTCGTGGCTCCCGACGACCGTCGGAGGCCTCGCGTCGAGAAGGCGACGTCGCGGCCGCCCCCACCGAGGCTCCACACGAGGATCCCGGGACAGCCCGTGGTGGTCGACGTGTTCGGCGACTCGGTGGCGTGGACCCTGGTCACCTACCTCCCGGACCACCCGGAGCTCGACGTCCGCGACCACACCCTGATGGGGTGCGGGATCACCCGGACCGCCCCCTTCCGCTACGGCGACCGCCTCTACCGTGGGCTCGCGCCGGCGTGCCGGGACTGGCCGCACCTCTGGCGGGCCGCGATCGCGGCCGACGACCCGGACGTCGCGTTCATCCTCGTCGGCCGCTGGGAGACCATGGACCGGGTGCTCGACGGCCGGTGGACCCACATCGGTCAGCCCGACTTCGACGCGCACCTGCGGGCGGAGCTCGACCTGGCCATCGACGTGGCGGGCGCTCGGGGAGCCCACGTGCTGCTCGCGACCGAGCCGTACAACCGACGGTGGGAGAAGCTCGACGGCAGCCTCTACCCGGAGGACCAGCCCGAGCGCGTGACCCTGTGGAACGCGCTGCTGCGGAGCGTCGCCGCCGACCACCCGGGAGTCCAGGTGGTGGACCTGGGCAGGCGGGTCTCGCCCGAAGGCCGCTTCACGTGGGACGCGGGCGGCTACCAGGTCCGCTCGGACGGTCTGCACCTCACCCCCTCCGGGGTGCAGGGCTGGATCGCACCGTGGCTGCTGCCCCAGCTGATCGACGCCGTGCCCGAGCGACGCCACTCCCACGCTCGGAGCCAGCACTGAGCGACACGACGGCCGTTTTAGCCAAATTGGGGGACGGCGCGACGCCGCACTCCTGGTGTAGACCAGTCCAAACGGTGAGTGGCGGGCGCCGCAGCAGGTGGCGGACCCGTCACTGGAGCCCTGGGGAGGGACTCGTGATGACGCTTGCCTCAACGCGCCCACGACGGCGACAGCGACATGTCGCGATCGGGCTCGTCAGCATCCTCGTGGCCACGCTGTCGGCGTGCACCGGTCGCGGCGGCGGCCAGCTGCCGCCGGACGGCCTGCTGTTCGCCGGCGCCGCGTCGTTCGGCTTCAGCTTCAGCTGTGAACGCTCGTCCAAGAGCACCCGGCCGCAGCCGTCGGCGGGGCGGCTGCGCATCCAGCTGTCGTACACCGACCACGGGCGGAACCTGCTCGGGTCCGGGTTCTCCGTCCACGGCACCGTCGACACCCTCGACCCGGTGCTCGAGTCGATGATCTGCATCGGCCAGGAGCCTCCGCCGGGAGGCAACGAGCTGATCTTCCTGGGGCGCTACCGGTCCTCGGGCCCCGCTCCGGCCGGGTTCGCGCCGGCCTGCACGACCAGCGGGTCCCTGTGCCGCTTCGAGGTGATCGTGCGGGACAACGACAGCGATCGAGCCCCCTCGGCGGGTGACTTCTTCTCGATCAAGCTGTCCAGCGGGACCGTCCTCTCGTCCGAGCTGGACCCGGCCACCGTCTTCTACGCCCGCGCCGGTCTGCTGCGCAGCGGCAACCTGACGGTCGACTGACACCCCACACTGCTCGGTCGGACCTGGAAGGAGCCGGAGCGATGGACCTCGCGCATGGTCGGTCGGAGTCGAACGGGCACGGGCGGCTGGCCCGGCGCGCCCTCCTCGCCGGCGCGGCGGGACTCTCCGCCGGGGCGCTCGTCGGCCGAGCACGGTCGCTGGCCCACGCCGCCGTGAGCGCGGCGCCGGCAGGGCACGTCCCCCACGGTGTGGAGCTGCGCGGCATGTACCTCACGAGCCGCAACCGGACCGCGGAGGGCCGGTTCGGGATGATGTTCAAGAAGCTCCCGCCGTACGCGCCGAGCGACGACCTGCTGCGCGGGCTCAGCGAGTCGATGGTCGAGGACCAGACGGTCCCCGACGACAGCCTGCTCAACACGAACCCGCGGCTCTTCGCCGGCTACACGTTCATCGGACAGTTCATCGATCACGACATCACCTTCGACAACACGCCGCTCGCGCAGCAGGAGGCGGACCCCTACGCGACGACCAACTTCCGCACGCCGCGCTACGACCTCGACTCGGTGTACGGCCGGGGCCCGGCACTCGAGCCGCAGTTCTACGACCCGGCCGACCCGGACAAGCTGTTGGTGACACCGAACGTCCACGGCGTCCCCGACGTGCCGCGGGGCGGCGACGGCCGCGCGATCATCCCGGAGGGGCGCAACGACGAGAACCTCATCCTCGTCCAGCTCCACCAGGCGGTCGCGCGGTTCCACAACCGGCTCGTCGACCACGCCCGGGCGCAGGGGATCCGGCGCGAGTGGGTGTTCGAGACCGCCCGCCGGCTGACCCGGTGGCACTACCAGTGGGCGGTGACGCACGACTTCCTGCCGCGCTTCGTCGGCGACGCCCTCGTCGGCCCGAACGGCACGGTGTACCGGGAGGTCGCCGGCCGGCCGCCGGTCCTCACGCTGACCTACTACCGGCCCACGAACAAGGACGGCCGCCCCTTCATGCCGGTCGAGTTCGCCGTCGCGGCGTACCGGTTCGGCCACAGCCTCATCCGGCCCTTCTACGTCATCAACCAGTCGACGTCCGATCGCGGCGGGGTCCCGGTCTTCGGCGCCGACGGCGGGTTCAACCTCAACGGCGGGCGCCCGGTGCCGCCCGACCTGGTCGTGGAGTGGAAGCACATCCTCCCCGTCGACCCGGCCTTCCCGGCGCGCAGGCCGCGCCGGATCGACACCAGGCTGTCGCTCCCGCTCACCACGCTGCCCGCCCCCGTCGTGCCGCCTCCGGACCCGACGGTCCACCTCGCCGTGCGCAACTCCCTGCGCGGCAAGGCCGTCGGGCTCCCGTCGGGGCAGCAGGTGGCACGGCTCATGCGAGCACCCGTGCTCACCAACGCCGCCCTCGGCCTGAGCAACGACCCGGGGTGGGGTGGCGAGGCGCCGCTCTGGTACTACGTCCTCAAGGAGGCCGAGCTGCCGCCGACCAACGCCGAGCGGCTGGGCGCGGTGGGCGGCAGGATCGTCGCCGAGGTCCTGGTGGGCCTGCTGCAGCGCGACCCGACCTCGTACCTCTACCTCGACCCGGCGTGGAAGCCCGCGCCCCCCATCGCCCCCGCCACCGGCCAGTTCGGCTTCGTCGACCTGCTGAGGTTCGCGGGCGCCGCCTGAGCAGCCACCTGACCCGCCGCCCGGCTCACCCTGCGGCGTCGTCGCCGGCCCTGTGCGCGAAGTACAGCTCGAGCTCCCGGAGGGTCTCGGGGTCGAGCGCCTCCTGCGGGTCCGCCACGATGTCGCGCTGGATGCGCTCGCGCGCCGCCGCGTAGAGCGGCGGGCTGAGGGCGTACGGCAGGTTGCGCACGTACCAGCGCCGGTAGGTGCGCGCCCCCCAGCGCTGGAGCGTGCGGGCGACCAACCCGGGCCGGCCCCTCCGGACCCAGAACCCGACGGCCCGGCCGACGACGAAGGCCAGCGCGAGCACCCCTGCCATCACGCCGAGCGTGGCCGCGACCTCGTCGCTCGCGAAGTTGTCCACGACGGGGAGCAGGCTGCCGGAGTACACGGGGATCAGCACGTCGACCTGGTCGACGTAGGGACCGACCTGCCCGGCCGCCTCGGCGAGGTCACGGATGGAGTCCAGGTCCGGCTTCGCGCCCCACGCGTCGCGGACGTGCCCCAGCGCCTCGTCCGGCCGCGGCGGGAACCGGTCGAGGGTGTCCCAGGCCTGGAGCAGCTCGCTGTACGTCGTGTCGATGCCGCGGAGCGTCTCGGAGCTCCGCTCCGCCGCGTCCTCGAGCTCCTCCTGCGGTGGCGTGTGCTGGTTGACGTGGTCGAGTGCGGCCTGGATCTCCTGCCGGTGGTCGACCACGTACTGAGCTGCGCGGTACCGCTCCACCAGGTTGGGCACCGCGGCCAGGGCGTCCTCGCTCTTGCCGCCGACCGTCTCGGCGTCGCTGACGGCGACGCTCAGGGCCGCGCCCGCGCCGTAGGCCTTGATCCCCACCTCGAGCAGCGAGCCGACCAGCAGCCGGCCGAGCTCCAGCCTCCGCCGGATCGACGAGCCGTCGGCACCAGGCACCACAGGGAGTCCTCCAACCGTCTCGCCGACCGTGGTCGCCGCAGCGCGCGGGCTGCGCGCCGCCTCGACATGGTCGCAGACGCGAGCCTTCTACCGCGTCGGCTTCCAGACCCGCACGTAGTCGACCTTGAGGGTGGAGGGCGTCTTGATCGCAGTGCCGCTGAGCCCGTTGTTGAGGATGAGGTAGTGGGGGGAGCCCGTGACGCCTGCCCTCTGGGTGCCGACCTTGCGACCGTCGTAGTAGAAGGTCAGGCGGTCACGCTCCCAGTTAACCCCGAACGTGTGCCAGCCCCCGCCGCCGGGCATGCGGCCGCTCCAGCGATCGGGGTAGCCGCCGTTGCTGCCCTCGCCCCAGTGGTAGTGCCACGCCACGTCGTCCTCGCTGAGGCACTCCATGACGTCGATCTCGCCGTCCTCGGGATGGTCCTTCCCGTTGAGCCAGAACGCGGGCCAGTTCGGACCACAGCTACCGACGTCGCCCAGCGAGGGATCGGTGTTGGCCTTGAGGAAGATCCGCGCCTCGGCGTACCCGTAGGAGAACTGGTAGTCGTGGAAGGACTCGACCAGACCGGAGGCGTAGCGATAGCTCCTGCCGCGGTTGTCGGTCGTGTCGCGGCGCACCGCGCGCAGGCGCAGCGACCCCTTCGCCACCCGGACCTGTCGGGGGTCGTACGCCGCCAGCTCGGCGCTGTTGACCGGCTTGGTGATCACCCGGTCGGAGCCGGCGAGCCAGTTGGGGCGCCACTTGTCGAGGTCGAGGCGGGTCCCGCGGAACTCGTCGCGGAAGACCAGCCGCCATCCACCCCGCACGCCGAAGGGCTGCGCAGCCGACGAGCGCGGCTGTGCCACGGCGGGTCGGGCGGGTTCGGCGGGCATCCCCGTCGCGGGAGTCGCGGCGCCCACGGTGGCGAGGAGGAGGCTGGCGACGACCGTGATGACACGGCGGTGCGGGGTGGCCACGAGAGATCAGTTCCACTCAGTCGGACTCCAGGGACGGGGCGAGCGAGCCCCATGCACCCAGATTACCGCGCGAGCGGTCACGGCCGGGTCAGCGCGACCACCTGGGTGAGCGCCAGGACGAGCACGACGAGGCCCTGAGCCGACGCGACCGCGGCGAGCGCCCGGTCCGCGTCCCTCACCTCGCCCGGGTGGTGCGCCCGCATCAGCGCGAGCAGGCCGAGGAGGGCGATGAGGCACACCAGCGGGAGTGTCACACTCATCGGCGCTCCCCCCTCCCCGGTGCGGCCGTGAGCCGGGAAGCGCGCAGGTCGACCGCGAGGCCCGCAACGGCCGCCACGATCGTGAGCTCCGCCAGGACGACCAGGCCCCCCAACGGGCTCCACACCCCCGCGAACAGCATCACCTGGGCGACGACGGCCGCCAGGGCGCAGCTCGTCGCGACCGACAGGGCGAACGCGAAGCCCGGCGACGGCAGGCGCACCAGGCCGACGAACGCCGCCCCCGGGCAGACCAGCACGAACCAGAGGACGAGGATCGGCTGCGCCGGCGCACCGACGTCCGCCATCACGGCGGCGACGGCCACCACTGCGGAGCCGACGGTCACCGCCGCGCGGACCGTCGCCGAGGACTCGAGGCGGTTCACGAGCTCCCGCCCTCGGGTGCGGCGGCCAGCGTGAACACGGTGGCGTCGCGGTTCTCGAAGACCACCCGGAACAGCGGCGAGGACCTCAGCGCCTGCTCGATCGCGAGGAGCCCGTCACCCGGGATCTCGCCCCGCGCCGTTGTGGCGGCGACCTGGGACCGCGTGATGATGAGGTACGAGGCCCGATAGGTGTCGGTGTCGCTCATCCAGCGCGTCATCGTCCCCACGGGGTTCTCGATGATCCGCTGGATGTCGCGCGGCTCCTCCCGGGCGATCGGGACGTAGGTGAAGTGCTCGTAGTTGCGGAACTGGCTGGGGTAGTTCCGCGAGCCCTCGATCAGCAGGGTGTCGGGCGGCGCGTTGTCGTAGACATACTCGGCGGCGGCGACCTCCTCGGGAGTGAAGTGGTACTGGCGGTCGTTGCCGAACTGGGCGATCCCGGACCCGCCCATCAGGTACACCGACAGGAGGCCCACCAGAACCGCCCGGTGCCGCCACGCCGAGGTCCCCGGCGGCCACAGCAGGAGGGCGGCGAAGAAGGCGAGGCCTGGCATCGCGAACAGGTACGCCCGGAACACGATCTCGTTGCCATACGTGCTGAACGCCACCATGAGGAAGGGCACGAGGGCGAGCACGAGCGCCGAGGCGTAACGTCGCCGGGACCGCCACGAGGCGAGGATCCCGCAGCCTGCCAGCAGGCAGAACGCGACGGTGAACCCCCGCGTGACGAGCGACACCAGGACCTGGCCGTCGCTGGCGGTTCCGTAGCCGATCAGGGTGTTCTGGAGGTTCGAGGTGACGGCCCCGACCTCGCCGAGGGCCTCTCGGAGCGCCGTTCGGCTGAACGGCGCGGCGACGTAGAGCACCCACGCCGCGACCACCACTCCCAGGAAGAACGGCAGGCTCAGCAGGCTGGTCCGCCGGAACAGCGCCAGCGCGCCGAGCGTCAGCATCGTGACCACGGGCGTGAGCTGGTGGGTGCTCGCGATGCTGACGAGGAGCAACAGGACAAGGGCACACAGCCCCACCCGTCTGGTCGCGCTCAGCTCAGGCGGGGAGGGGACGGCGGACCGGCCGGGGAACCACCGGAGCAGGACGGCGACCACGAGCAGGTACCACACGTAGTTGATGCCCTGCGGCGAGAAGTACCCCTGACCCACCCAGTTGCCCAGGACGAACAACCAGCCACCGACCGCCGTCGTGCGGGGATCCGGCGTGAGGGCACGAAGGATGCCGAGGACGGCCGCGAGCGCCAGGAGGTTGAAGAACAGCTCCGCCCAGGCGGCGTAGTGCAGGCTGGTGTCGAACCCGGCCAGGTCGCTGAGCATCGCGTTGGCCGCGAAGAACCCCGGCCAGCTGTGATAGATGGGCAGCACATCGATGTGCTGGTCCACCGCCCCGTGGCGGGAGACGTAGTCCACGATCCCGGCGTGCTTCCACGCCCAGGAGTACCTAGGCGTCCCGTAGAGGATCAGCGGGGTGCAGAAGACGAGGGTCGACAGGGCCACGGGATAGGTCGTGAGCAACCAGACGGGCGACGTCGGCCGGGCGAGCGCCCGGGCGAAGCTGAACGCCATCAACACGACGGCGCCCCACGCCGTCCAGGGCAGCACCGAGAGCAGCCCGAGGTCCGTCATCGCGCGGAGGTCGACCCGTCCCAGCGCGAGGAGCCACAAGCCGACCACGCCGCCGAGCTCCGCGAGCGATCCGGCCTCGCTCGTGCGGACGCGGCGTCCGACCACGGCGAGGGCCGGGGGGCGGACCTCGGTCTTCAGCGTGGCGCTCACGTGCCGCTCCTGAGCCGGGCGAGCACCGGGTGCACGTTGCGTGCAGCCCAGAAGCCGTCGGGAGAGCAGCGCTCGGTCTTGGTGATGACGCCGGTGACGTGGTGCAACCAGGCGAGCAGCACCAGTGTGGGGTCGCCGAGCACGCCTCGGCCAGATCCCGGTCGTCGTACGAGGTCGCACACCAGGTCTCCGAGCTCACGGTCCTCCCGGAGCATCCGGACAGTCAGCAGGAGGTGTGCCGTGTCGACGTCGGCCAGCCCGTCGGGGCGGGCCTTCTCCCAGTCAAGGATGCCCGTGACCCGACGGCCGTCGGCCGCGAAGACCACGTTGCCGGGCGCGAGGTCGCCGTGGATCCAGCCGAGCATCACCGCCCGGCCCCGCAGCCCGTCGCGCAACCGTTGCCGGAGGCCGCGGGTGGCCTCTGCCGACCCCGTCGCGCCGAGCCAGCGCTCGAGCACCTCCACCGGCTCGTCCACCCAGGCCCGCTGCAGTCGCGCGTCGACCACCGCTGTCCGGCCGGTGAGCCGGTGCAGCGCCTCCACCTGCTCGATCACGGTCGCCACCGGCGCCTCGTCGGGCGCCGAGCCGATCACCTCGCGACCGTCCCTGCCCGAGACGTACCGCTCCAGCAGCACCGCCCGGCCGTCCCCGTCGCGGCCGGCCGCGAGGGTCCGGGGCAGCAGCGCCACCCAGCCGTCGAGCCGGGCGTCCACGGAGAGGGCGTCCACCGCACGGCATGAGTCCAGCAGCGCGTCGCTCCCGCGGTCAGTCAGCGCCAGCTTGAGGACGGCCTCGGGGACCGTGCCGCCCACCTCGGCGACGGCCACGTCGCCGACGGTCGAGAACACCCGCTGCAGGCGCCAGCCGGGTTCGAGCCCGAGGGCGGCGGCCACGCCGGGGTAGCGCCGCTGCAGGAGCTGGCGCTGTGCCCGCCGGCGGGCGGCTGCCCGGGCGGCGCTCGCCACCTGGACCAGCCGGGCCGCCGCCCGGCCGTCGAGGCGGGGAAGCCAGATCGGGACCAACGTGGTGCTCAGCAGGGCGACTGCGGCGACCGACTGCGTGCCCAGCCACGCCAGGCCGAGGCCGGGCAGCCCGTGCGACTGCAGGAGCACCCAGATCAGCGCGAGCGCGGTCGCGTTGACCGCGACCGTCACCAGGACCAGTCGGAGCATCCGCCTCCGGACGCGCTCCACGGCGCTGTAGACGACGATGACCGCCGACGGGAGCGCCGAGAGGGCGAGCAGCCGCAGCGTGGTGGTCCCCTCGGCGGCGTAGTCGGGTCCGAACATTCGCATCAGCACCGGAGCGAGCAGGACCGTCCCGGCCACGAGGGGGACCAGGATTCCCGTGATGTGCACGATCGCCCGCCAGCTGTACTCGTCCAGCCGGGCGGTGTCGCTCGCGCCCTCGACCAGCAGGGAGGTCGCCATGCTCCGGCTCACGAGGTAGAGCGCGTAGTAGATGCTCCACGCGAGCGTGAAGTACGCAGCGGCCGCCGCGCCGGACAACTCCAGCACGACGAGGGGCAGCGCGCTCGTGGCGCCCGTGCCCACGAGCGCGACGACGTAGTCCAGTGAGGCGAACCGCACGACCTGTCCGGGCGCGACGTTCGGCGCCAGGTGCGCGGTGCCCGCCACGTGGGCCGGGACGAGGCGCACGACCATGACGAGGCCCACCACAGCGATGAGCGGGACCACCGGGATCGTCCAGGCAAGGAAGACGCCGGACGACGAGAGCGCGATCGCGGGGACCACGAGGGCGACCACCTTGAGGACCCCGTGAGCGGTGTTCTTGGCCAGCACCCAGTCCGAGCGGCGGAGCCCGGACAGCGCGCCGTCCTGCAGCACGAACAGGCACCACAGCACCAGGGCCGCCACGAACCACAGGTCGAGGCCCGGGCCGTGCGCGCCTAGGGGCAGCGACGGTGCCCACCACCGGCTGCCGGCGAGGAACACCGAGCCCACCGCCACCGCCGCAGCGCCCGTCGCCAGGCAGCACGCCAGAATCATCCGACCGCTGTGCCGCCCTGCGGCGGGCAGGAACCGGGCCAGGACGTTGGACAGGTTGAGCTGGGCGATCGTCGACAACAGGGTCAGGGCGGCCACCAGGGCCGAGCCGACCCCCACCTCCTCGACCGTGTAGCGCCTCGCGGCCAGCACCCAGTACCCCATGCCCAGCACGGCAGTCGCGCCGGAGTTGAGGACCAGCGCGTAGCCGTTGCGCAGCAGGGGGTGACGCACGTGGTCGCCCAGCCGGGAGCGGAGCCGCCGGGGTCGGACGTCGACGGACACCGCCGGTCACCCGCCCTTCGACGCGGTCCGGGCGCCCGCCGTGACCGGCCCTCGTCGCCGCTCAGGCATCGCGGACCCCCAGCACACGTTTCACGCTCGTCCGGGCCAGCTGGTCGAGACGACTCAGCGGGACCCGCTCGAGCACGTACTCATCGTACGGGTGCGCCACCGCCCCGAACCGGCTCTTGAACTGCGACAGGCCGGCGGAGGTGCCGGACTCGCCCATGTGGTACGTCCGGCACCCCGCCTCGCAGGCCGCCTCGATCGCCACCTTGTGCAGCAGCCGGTTCGCCTGGGTCTGTGCAGCCAGCTCCTCGTCCATCGCGCCCCGCGTGTAGTGCGCGTTGCGTCCCTGGAGCACCAGGATGGCAGCGACCGGGCGACCGTCGTGGCGGGCGAGCGAGACCCGACAGGACGCACCGAGGCGAGCGGCAACCGTCTGGAGCTTGGCCGGCGGGTCCCGGCGCGCGAACCGGGCCTGCGCGAGTCGGGCCGGCTCGTGCTGGTGGCGGGCCCACCTGTCGACCGACGTGCGCAGGAGGGCGTGCAGCTCCGGCAGCAGGCGACCCGCGGTGTCGGTCTCCACCACCACTCCCATCCGCTCGGCCTTGCGGACCTGGCTGCGGGTGGCTGCCTTGAAGCGCTGCTGCCAGACGGTGCCGAAGCCACCGCTCAGGTCCAGCACGTGTGCGCACGCGGGACGGGCGGAGACGCCCGGTCGGGCGGCCATGGCGGCCGACCAGACGTCGGCGTGCAGGGGGTTGGGACGCAGGTGGATGCGCAGCGGATGGCGAGCCACGAGGTCGTCGACCACGGCCGCGACGGCGTCGGCGGTGACGCCGCCTTCGACGAGCGGCCCGCCGAAACCCCAGCTGGGCGGCATGGAGTCGAGCGTCGCCGCCCGGCCGGAGCGGCGCGCGCTGCGGACCAGGGGGAGCAGCGCGCGGCGGCCGTCCGGGAGCTCGTGACACGTGCTGGCGTCGACGTACCGACCGCCGGCGCACAGGCTCTCGATCCATTCCGGCGACTGGGTGGGCAGCGCGTCGGGGTCGGACGCGACCAGCTCGCGCCAGTCCCGGGAGGAGGCGGGCCGGGTGCGGGTCAGCGGGTGGGTCGACCGGGTGTCCGTCATGCCGCCCGCGGTCCTCTCCGTGCCGGCGTGAGCGCACGTCGGGTGCGCCGGGCGGTCCGCCACAGGGCGGTACGCGGCCGCGGGCGGAAGGGGGCCTGCGGGACCCCGTCCCCGCGGAGGAGCCGTTCGAGCTCTTCGGTCGAGGTGTCGGCGAGCACCATGAGGCGGGCCCGCGCGAACACGTCGTCCTCGGTCGAGGACATGGCGTGCCGAACGGCCGTGGACGAGGTGTACCCCGCCTCGATCACCTGATCGCGCACCCGCCGGCTGTAGTAGCCGTGGGGGTAGGCGAAGGTGGCGACCGGCCGCTGCAGCTCCTGCTCGAGCACGTCCTTGCTGCGTCGGATCTCCGCCCGGGCCTCGGTCGCGCTCAGCTCGTCGAGCCTGGGGTGGGTGTGGCTGTGCGCCCCGATCTCGACCCCGCGGTCGGCGACGTCGTGCAGCTGCTCGGGGTGGAGCATCGGACGGCCCTGCTCCCGCTCGCGGGCCAGCCAGCGCGCGGTCCCGCCCAGGTAACCCGTCGCGACGTACAACGTGCTCATCAGGTGGTGCGCCTCCAGCACGGGCAGGGCCGTGGAGTGGAAGTCAGCGAAGCCGTCGTCGAAGGTGATCACCACCGGCCGGTCGGGCATCGGCGGTCCTCCCGGGCGAAGGTGGTCCTCGAGCTGGCTGAGCGTCAGGCTGCGGTAGCCGTGACGGGACAGGTGCTCCATGTGTGCCGCGAACCGGCGGGGATGCACGACCCAGGGGCGGAACCGTGCGGAGGCCTGCCCCGCGACGCTGTGGTACATCAGGACCGGGACGCGCGTCATCGCACCGTCCCCGACGGGGTGCGACGTGCCTCGCGGACGCTGCGGGCGTAGTCGAACGGCCCGCGGGCCACGCCGAGGAGCTGCCAGGGCAGCAGTGCGTGCGGCCTCCGCGCACCGCGTGCCGGGCCGTCCGCCGGGGAGGCCGCGACCAGGTGCACCAGCCCGCGCGGAGCGAGCCGCGCGAACGTCACCAGCCGCGAGGGCCGGCGCGCCACGGCACGGGTCAGGTACGCCGCGAGGCCGATGCCGTAGTTGAGCGCCTGCGACCGGGCGTCGCCCGGCTCGCGGCGATGGTGATGGTGGACGATCGCCGACGGTTCGTAGACCACCGTGTAGCCGGCCTCGATGACGTCGAGGAAGGCCGCGAGGTCGTCCCCTCCCCGGCCCGCGCTCCCGGCACCCAGCGCCGGGTCGAAGCCTCCTAGGCTGCG
The DNA here is from genome assembly GCF_017916385.1 of Nocardioides xinjiangensis. Lineage (NCBI taxonomy): Bacteria > Bacillati > Actinomycetota > Actinomycetes > Propionibacteriales > Nocardioidaceae > Nocardioides > Nocardioides xinjiangensis. The sequence continues at coordinate 2,113,659 of NZ_JAFMSW010000001.1, read as the reverse complement.
CAGCACGTCCGTCCGGAACGCCATGTTGGCGCCCGATCCGAGGGCGCCCGCGGTGTACGGGAACAGCGGGTCGTCGGGACGTGAGCCGTTGAGGTTGAACGCGCGGGTCGTGAACCCCTTGCCGAACCCACCGTGCGCCTCGATCATCGCCTGGCCCGGGGTCTCGAGCTCCGCCGGCCAGATCAGTCCGGTCACGCAGCCCACCCGCTCGGACGAGAAGTGCTGGGCGAGGCTGCCGATCCAGTCGCGGTCGACGACGACGTCGTCGTCGGTGAAGGCGACCACCGGGGTGGACACGTGCTCGAGCCCGCGGTTGTGGGCGCGCGCCAGGCCGGCCACGTCCTCGCGGACGTACGTCACCTCCGGGTAGTCGCGGCGCACCATGTCGCCGGTCGCGGAGGAGCTCGGCGCGTTGTCGACGACGATGACCTGCAGGTCCGGGTACCGCGTCGCCAGCAGCGACTCGAGGCACTGCTGGAGCTGGCGGGGACGGTCGTGGGTCGCCACCACGACCGTCACGCCGGGGCCGCCGGCCGCTCGCCGCGCCGCACCCGTCGGGCTCGACGTGGCCTCGGTGCTCGCGTGCTCGGCCCGGATCCGGGCGTCGTCCTCCGGGCTGATGCGGCCGTCGTGGAGGGCGACGTCCGCGGCGCCGACGGGGCGTCCCGCGCGCCGGACCAGGACGCGCGCCCGCCGGTACCCGGGCGCCGGCGGGGGCGTTGAGGGGTCCGTCAGCTCGACCTCCATCAGGCGCACCGGGGTGAAGCCGTCGTCCCTCGAGCGGTTTCCGCCCGTCGCGGGCACCCGGTGGCGCAGCCGGGCGGCGTGGCCGATGGCGTAGCCGGCCGCGGTCGACGCCAGGCCGAAGCCGATGGCCCCGGCACGTGCCGCGCCGAAGGCGTCGCCGCGCCGGAGCGTGGCGACCAACCCGGCGGCCACACCGGCAGGGAGGGTTCTCGCCACGTAGGAGCGCTCGGTGCTGAGCGCGTCACGAGGGCCGACCAGGCCGGCGACGGTCGCCTTCGACCGGCCCTCGGCGAACGTCCGTCGAGCGAAGTAGCCGAACCGCGCGCGGTCCCGGGTGACCCGGTGGTGCACGACGGCACGCGGCTCGAACACGATGCGCGCGCCCGGACGGCGCTGTCGGATCCGGATGCACAGCTCGGTCTCCTCGCAGCCGGTGGCCGCTGCCCCGATCCGCCCCACGAGGGGCGAGAAGCACTCGCCCTCGGCGAGGACCTCGGCCCGGAACGCCATCGTGGCGCCGTGGACGTTGCGGACCTCCCCACCGGCTGGCGGCATCCCCAGGTAGGTGCACCCGACCACCCAGTCGAACTCCGCCGGCCACCACCGGGGACGTACGCCGTCCCACCTGGGCGTCGCCGCCCCTCCGACCGCTACCACCCGCGGGTCCGCGAACGGCGCCGTCAGGTGCTCCAGCCAGTCCGGTGCGGGGGTGGCGTCGTCGTCGAGGAAGGCGATCAGCGCGCCGGTGGCAGCCATGATCCCCGTGTTGCGGGCACCGGAGAGACCCCGGGACGCTTGGTTGCCGACGACCTCGACGTGCGGCTCCCAGGTGCTCCGGGCGCGCCGCAGCAGCGACTCGTCATGGTCGATGACCAGGACCACCTGGTCCGGTGGACGGCTCTGGGCGCCGAGGGCGTCGATCGCCGCCGTCAGGTCGTGCCAGCGCCGCTCGGTGTAGGCGCAGACGACGACGGTGACCGGAAGAGACCCGGGGAGGACCGAAGCGGTCACCGGTCCGTCGACCCGTGCCCGTTGGGGGTGCTCCGACCGGCCACGGGCCGGACGTCGGCCGTCCCCGCCTCGAGCGGACGCCGCCCGAGCTCGGTCACGCCGTCGCCCGACGCCGACAGCTGCGGCATCCGCTCGCGCAGGGGGATCGCAGCCTCGGCCGCCGTGATGGTCACGGACTCCGGCAGCGTCCCTGCCACGGCGTCGGCCGGGGCGGCCGCGGTCGGCGAGTAGCGCGCGGAGATGGCGGGGCACTCGCCCCAGATCGTCCGGACGACCCGCATGCCGTCGCGGAGGGCGTTGAGGTTGCTCTGGCCGTGGATGCGGCGCAGCTCGTAGCTGGGCACCTCCCACACCCGCAGCGCCCCCTTGGCCGCCCGCACGTTGAGCACCGTCTCGACCTCGAACCCCTCACCGAGGGGCGACTCCAGGGCCGGGTCGGCGGCGTACAACGGCCTCGGGGTGCAGAGCGCCGGCAGGCAGTCGGCCCAGAAGGCGTTGTAGCCGTAGCAGAGATCCGTGTAGTAGGTGCCGTAGATCCGATTCACGAGGATGCACAGCGCCCGGTTGCCGAGCCGCCTGGCGCGCGTGATGTCGGCGCTGCCCCCTCCCTGGGCGAACCGGGAGCCCTTGGCCACGTCGGCCCCGGCGACCAGCGCCGCCACGAACCGAGGGATCTCAGCCGGGTCGGCTGACCCGTCCGCATCGAGGGTGACCAGGATGTCGCCGCGCGCCGCGGCCAAGCCGGTGTAGAGCGCGTTGCCCTTGCCCCGGCCGGTCTGCTCGACGACGCGCACGTCGGGACGCAGCTCGCGCGCCGTCTCGACGGTGCCGTCGGTGGAGCCGCCGTCTACGAGCAGCACCTCGAACAGTCCCTCGGGGAGCCGCGGCAGCACCACCGACAGGTTCTTCGCCTCGTTCAGCGTCGGGATCACGACGCTGACGCGCGGGTTCTTCAGATTTCGCCGGGCTCGATCCCCGTGCAACGGGGATCGACCCTGGTCGTGACAGTTGTTGCCGAACTCGTACGCGTGCTGCATGTCAATCCACCCCACATGTGCGACAGGGGCGTCGCGCCCCCGTCGAGACGACCCAGTGCTCTCGACCCGACGGCGCCGCGGACTCCGCCCGACGGCCACCACCGGTCCATCCGATGACGTTGACCCACATCCGTCAGCCCGAGGTCGCCTCCTCGAGACATCCGTCGTGTGCCCGCTCGTCGCGCGCAGCCTCGCGGTAGGCGTTCAACCCCCGGTCGCCGCGTTGCCACGTGGCGAGCCACATGGCGGTGGCCTCGCCGGGTGACAGCGTGCCCCTGCGCAGCATCTCCATGTCCCGGACGTGGTGGTCCCACATGCGGATCGAGGTCGCAGCCGCCTCGAGGACCCGGATCCGCGCCGCGACCTGGCCGATGCACGGCCGCAGGGCCGGATCGGGGGGCGCGAGGCGGGGCGATGGACAGTCCACACCCTCCTGCCGGACCGCCGTCCAGGCGCTGTCGTAGTCGTCGACGCGGCGTCGCGCGACCACCCTCGTCCGGTCCCAGAACTCACGCGCCTGCTGGAGGTTGATCTCCCCGACCACGAGGTCGTTCATCGCCTGGATGTGCACGCCCCACTGCTCGAGTGCCGCCCCCGCGGCCTCGAGCGGCGCCTCGAGGGCGCGAGCGGCGCTGACGCAGCGCTGCATCGTGGAGTCCGCCGGGACGTCGGCGGTCGGCTCGGAATCGCCCAAGGGGCCGCCCAGACCCGTCAAGGTGGACTCGTCGCCAGCAGGCGCCGGGTCCTCCGGGTCGATCCCGCCGACCCACGCCAGCACCGCGACGGCGCCCACGCCCACACCCGCCAGCAGCCCTACCACGACCGCCAGGACGGTCGCGGGGACCTCTCGACGCTCGTCGCCCATGCTTTCCCCACGTGGAATCGCCAACTGAGCGACCACCGTAGGCACAGGACCGGGGCGAGGCTGTCACCCATTTTTGGGATCTGCGAGCGGCGCTACCGCCCCACGGGCGAGCGCCGACGGCCCCGGGGACCTCCTGTCCCGGGTCCCGTCAGGAGCCGGACGTGCCCAGCGCCGCCGCCTCTGCCGCCAGGGCGCGGACGCGGTCCCAGTCGCCGGCGGCCAGCGCGTCGGCCGGCGTCAGCCAGGACCCGCCGACGCATCCGACGTTCGGGAGCGCGAGGTACGACGCGGCGGTGGCCGCCGTGATCCCGCCGGTGGGGCAGAACCTCGCCGCCGGGAGCGGCGAGGCGAGGGACCTCAGGTACGCCGCGCCCCCGGACGCCTCGGCGGGGAAGAACTTCATCTCGGTGCGTCCGGCCTCCAGCACGGCCATGGCCTCGGAGACGGTCGCCGTGCCGGGCAGGAACGGCAGCCCGCACGCGGACATCTCCGCGAGGAGGCTCGGCGTCGAGCCGGGCGAGACCAGGAACCCGGCTCCGGCCTCGACCGCCTGCTCGACCTGGCTCGGCGACACCACCGTCCCGGCACCGACGAGGATGTCGGGGACCTCGGCGGCGATCGCCGCGATCGCGTCCAGCGCCACCGGCGTGCGCAGCGTGAGCTCGACGACGGGCAGCCCGCCGGCCACGAGCGCCCGGGCGACGGGCACGGCGTGGGCGAGGTCGTCGATCACGACGACCGGCACCACCGGCACCAGCGACAGCAGCGACTCAGACGGGCTGGACAACGGGGGCCTCCTGGGTGGGGGCGGGCAGGGGACGGATCACGCTGGCGCCGGTCTCCGCGGTGCCGACGATGGCCCGGAAGCCGGAGAAGAGCTCGCGCCCGGTGCCTGCCCACTCCACGTCGTGCGGGGCGCGCCCGGTCGCCGGTCGGTGCTCGAGCTCGGCGTCGGGCACGTCCACCTCGAGCAGGCCGGCCTCGGCGTCCACCGTGACGAGGTCGCCGTCCCGGACCCGTGCGAGCGGGCCGCCGAGCGCCGCCTCGGGCGTCACGTGGATCGCCGCCGGCACCTTGCCCGAGGCCCCGGACATGCGCCCGTCGGTGACGACCGCGACGCGCTGGCCGCGGTCCTGCAGGACCCCGAGCGCCGGCATCAGCTTGTGCAGCTCGGGCATGCCGTTGGCGGCCGGACCCTGGTAGCGCACCACGGCGACGAGGTCGCGGCCGTCGAGGCGCCCCTCGGCGAAGGCGGCGAGGAAGTCGGCCTGGTCGTCGAAGACCATCGCCGGCGCCGTGACGACGCGGTGCTCGGGACGCACCGCCGAGGTCTTCACGACCGCGCGGCCGAGCCGTCCCGAGAGCATCCGCAGCCCGCCGTCGGGGGCGAACGGGTCGTCGGCCGGGCGCAGCACGTCGGTGTCGAGCGAGGACTTCGGTCCCTCCTCCCAGACGACCGCGTCGCCGTCGAGCCGCGCCTCGCGGGTGTGGCGCCACAGCCCGCGGCCCGAGACCGTCAGCACGTCGTCGTGGAGGTAGCCGTGCTTCAGCAGCGTGTGCACGAGGAACGGCGTGCCGCCGGCGGCCACGAAGTGGTTGATGTCGGCGGAGCCGTTGGGGTAGATCCGGGTGAGCAGCGGGACCGCCGCCGAGAGGTCCGACAGGTCGTCCCACGTGAGCGTGATGCCGGCGGCGGCCGCCATCGCGACGAGGTGCATGGTGTGGTTGGTCGACCCGCCGGTGGCCAGCAGCGCGACGCACGCGTTGACGATCGCCCTCTCGTCGACGAGGTGCCCGACGGGCGTGGGCTCGCCGCCCGACGCGGTGATGGCCACGGCCCGCTCGCCCGCGGCGCGGTCGAGGGCCGCGCGCAGCGGCGTACCGGGGTTGACGAACGTCGCGTCGGGCAGGTGCAGCCCCATGACCTCCATCAGCATCTGGTTGCTGTTGGCGGTGCCGTAGAACGTGCAGGTGCCCTTCGAGTGGTACGACGCCGCCTCGGCGTCGAGCAGCTCCTCGCGACCGACCTTGCCCTCGGCGTAGAGCTGGCGCACGCGCGCCTTCTCGCCGTTGGGCAGGCCCGAGGTCATCGGCCCGGCCGGGACGAAGATCGTGGGCAGGTGGCCGAAGGACAGCGCCCCGATGAGCAGCCCGGGCACGATCTTGTCGCAGACGCCGAGCATCATCGCGGCGTCGAACATGTCGTGGGACAGCGCGACCGCGGTGGACATCGCGATGAGGTCGCGGCTGAACAGCGACAGCTCCATGCCGGCCCGGCCCTGGGTGATGCCGTCGCACATGGCGGGCACGCCGCCCGCGAACTGGGCGAGGCCGCCGGCGCGCACGATGGACTTCTTGAGCACCTCGGGCACGTCGCGGAACGGCTGGTGGGCCGACAGCATGTCGTTGTAGGACGACACGATGGCCACGTTGGGCTTGCGACCGGCGCGCAGGCCCGCCTTCATCGGCTCCTCGGCCGCGGCGAAGCCGTGCGCGAGGTTGGCGCAGGCCAGCCGCCCGCGGGCCGGACCCTTGTCGAGGGCGGCATCGACCCGCGCGAGGTAGGCGGCGCGGGTGCCGGCGCTGCGGCGGGCGATGCGCTCGGTGACCTCGGCGACGACCGGGTTCACGCTGGTGCGGCTCATTCTGTCTCCTGCCAGGATCGGCCGTCGCGCTCGAGCAGCGTGGCGGCGGCGACGGGGCCGTGCGTGCCGGCGGGGTACCGGCGGGGAGTGTGCGAGGGCTGCGACCAGCGGTCGAGGATCGGCGCCACCCACGTCCACGCGGCCTCGACCTCGTCGCGCCGCATGAACAACGTGGTGTTGCCGCGCACAACGTCCATCAGCAGCCGCTCGTAGGCGTCGGGCGAGCGCGCGCCGAACGCGGTGGCGTAGCTGAGGTCGAGCGACACCGGACGCAGCCTGATCCCGCCGGGGCCGGGCTCCTTGGCCGTCATGTGCAGCCGCATCCCCTCGTCGGGCTGGACGCGGATGTGCAGCCGGTTGGCCTCGGTCGTCCCCTCGCTGTGCGGGAACATCGCGTGCGGCGGCTCCTTGAAGACGACGACGATCTCCGAGACGCGCTCGGGCAGCCGCTTGCCGGTGCGGAGGTAGAACGGGACGCCGGCCCACCGCCAGTTCTGCACCTCCGTCCGCAGCGCCACGAAGGTCTCGGTGCTGGTCGGGTGGCCCACCTCGTCGGCGTACGACCGCACGGGCTCGCCGGCGCAGAGGCCCGGGCCGTACTGACCGGCGACCGTGTCGCGGTCCACCAGCTCGGGGGTCATCGGCCGCAGGGCCTGGAGGACCTTGAGCTTCTCGTCGCGCACCGTCTCGCGGTCGACGTAGGTCGGCGGCTCCATGGCCACCAGGCACAGCAGCTGGAGCAGGTGGTTCTGCACCATGTCGCGAAGCGCGCCGGAGCGGTCGTAGTAGGAGCCGCGCTCCCCCACGCCGATCGACTCCGCGACGGTGATCTGCACGTGGTCGACCCAGCGGCTGTTCCACAGCGGCTCGAGGAAGGTGTTGGCGAACCGGGTGACGAGGAGGTTCTGGACGCTCTCCTTGCCGAGGTAGTGGTCGATGCGGAAGATGCTCGACTCGTCGAAGACGCGGCCGACGGCCTCGTTGACGGCACGCGCCGTCGCGAGGTCGGTGCCGAGCGGCTTCTCGAGCACCACCCGCGCGTGCTCGGTCGCCAGGCCGACCTGGTCGAGCCGCTCGCAGATGGTCCCGAACAGCCCCGGCGCGACGGCGAGGTAGAACACCCGGGTCACGTCCTCGCTGGCGGCGCCGTCCTTGAGGCGGTCGTGCAGCCGGTGCCAGGCGGTGACGTCCTCGACGTCGAGGGTCACGTAGTGCAGGCGGGCGAGCAGCCGGTCGACGACGTGCTGGTCGAGGTCCGTCGGCAGCACGTGCTCGCGGAGGGCGCCGGCGACGAGGCTCCGGTAGCCGTCGTCGTCGATCGTCGCGCGCGAGACGCCGATCACGCGGAAGCCGTCGGGCAGCTGGCCGTCCCGGTCGCGGAGGTAGAGGGCGGGCAGCAGCTTGCGCAGCGCCAGGTCGCCGGTGCCGCCGAAGACGGTGAAGTCGCACGCGTCCACGGGGAGGACGGCGGGCTGGCCGTCGGTCGCGGCCGTGGTGTGGGTGTCCATGCGCCGTACCGTACGGACACTTCCGCAGCGCGACAACCGAACTTCGGACTTTTCGAGACATATCGGCAGGTGCCACAATGCCGGTCACCATGCCGACCAGCGAGCCGATCACCGAGCCCACCGCAGCCAGCACGTCGCCCGCGAGCCCCCCGCCTGCCCCCGGCGCCCCCGCGACGGCGGGGGAGGTCCTGGCCCACATCCGCTCCGGCCGCGCCACCACCCGCGGCGCCCTCGGGCGGGTCACCGGCCTCTCGCGCACCGCGGTGAACGCCCGGCTCGCGGCGCTCGCGCGAGCGCAGCTCGTGCTGGAGGGGGACGAGGAGTCGGCGACCGGCGGACGGCCCGCCACCACCCTCGTCCTCAACGGCGACGCCGGCCTCGTGCTCGCGGTCGCGGTGGGGCGCAGCCGCTCACAGCTGGCCGTGTGCGACCTGCGAGGGCGCGAGCTCGCCGCGGTGAGCGTCGATCAGGAGGCGGGCCAGGGCCCGGACGTGCTGATGCCCGTGGTCGTCGCCCACCTCGACCGCATGCTCGGCGAGCTCGGGCGCACCGGCGACGACGTGCGGGGGGTGGGGATGTCGCTGGCCGGCACCGTCGACCCGGTGGCGGGCACGAGCGTCGACTCCCCGGCCCTCACCGGGTGGGACGGCGTGGCCCTGCGTCCCCACCTGGCCGAGGTGACGCCCGCCCCCCTCGTCCTCGACAGCGACATCAACGTCATGGCGCTCTCGCAGCTGCCGGTGTCGCGCCCGGCCGACGCCGGGTCGTCGCTGCGGGAGCGCGACCACGCGCTGGTGCTCAAGGCCTCGACCGGCATCGGCGTCGGGCTCGTCGCCGACGGCCGGCTGGTGCGTGGCCACCGCGACGCCGCAGGCCAGCTCGGGCACGTCAAGGTTCCGGCCGCCGCCGGACTGACGTGCCGGTGCGGGGAGAGCGGCTGCCTGGAGACCGTCGCGAGCGGCTGGGCGCTGGTCGAGCGGCTGCGCGGCGCCGGCGCCGAGGTCGACCACGTCCGCGACCTCGTCACGCGGGCCGTCCGTGGCGACGGCCGGGCGCGTGCCGTCGTCCGCGAGTCCGGCCGGCACATCGGGGAGGCGCTCGCCGCCACCGTCACGGTGCTCAACCCCCGCGTCGTGGTCGTGGGCGGCGACATGGCGGGCGCCTTCGACACCTTCTCCGCCGGCCTCCGCGAGGCGCTCTTCGGCGCCACGACCGCGCTGGCCGGGCGGGACCTCCAGGTCGTGCCGGCGACGTACGGCGACCGGGCCGGCCTCGTGGGCTGCGTCCGCCTGGCGCTGGAGTCGGTGCTGTCCCCGGCCGCCGTCGACGCGGCGCTGGCACGCCGGGGCTGAGCCAGCCCCGTCGGCGGTCAGGACAGGGCGGCCGTCTCCCCCGCGAGCGAGCCCAGCAGGTCCTGCAGCTCGCGGTCCCCCAGCGCGGCTCCCGCCGCGGTCTCGCGCTCCAGCTCGTCGGGCGACAGCCCGTCACGGACCGCGGACACGGTGCGCGGGCTGTCGAGCGGGTCCATCACCTCGGGGGAGAAGCCGACCTGGGCGGCGCGCGCCCGCACCGCCCCGAGCAGCCTCGCGCCCTCGGCCGCTCGACCGCAGGCAGCGGCACAGCCGGCCGCCACGTGCAGGGAGACCAGCCAGGACGTCACGTCGCCGTCGGAGCGCTGCCGCACGGCGGCGCGGGTCGCGTGCTCGAGCGCCTCCTCGGGGCGGCCCCTGTCCCACGCGACCTTCGCGGCGATCCACAGCGTGGAGCCCACCGCCCACCCGTGGTGGTGCTGGTCGGCGATCGCGGTGGCCCGCTGCAGCGTGTCGGCGGCGCCCTCGTGGTCGCCGATGGCGCGCAGCAGCTGGCCCTCGACCATCAGGACCTCGGCCAGCACCCAGTCGGGCGCCGAGCCGGCCAGGCTGCGCGCCTGCGCCCCTGCCTCCCGCGAGCCGGCGAGGTCGCCGGAGTAGGCCCTGAAGTAGGAGAGGTACGCGGTGCTCAGCGCCGCGGTCTGCGCGTCGCCGGCAGCGGTGGCGGACGCGGCGGCCGCCGTGCCCAGCGCGAGCAGCTCCGGGACGTCGCCCGACAGGTAGTGGAGCATGCCGGCGCCGATCTGGCACCGACCGAGGTCCCACCTGGCCTCGACGTCGTCCTCGGCGACGGGCATGGCCAGCACCTCGGCGTACCGCGCGAGACCCTCGGCCACCTGGCCGCGGCGGTACCAGAACCAGCCCATGCCGCCGGCCACGGCTCGCGCGAGGTCGCACGCGCCCGTGTCGACGAGGTGCCGCAGCCCCGCGCGGACGTTGGGGAGGTCGGTGTCGAGGCGCTCGAACCAGGCCGCGGCGTGCTGGCCGCGGAGCTCCCCGGAGGCCGCCGTCACGAGGTCGGCGACCCAGCGGGCGTGGGCGTCACGGGCCCCACGGAGGACCTCCTCGCTCGCCGTCCGCCGGGCGAGCGCGCGGAGGGGCTCGAGGAGCCGGTAGCGGCGCCCCTCGCGGTGGTCGGTCACCACGATCAGGCCGGCGTCGAGCAGCTCGACGAGGAGGTGGACGACGCCGCCCCTCCCGTGCACGGCGCGGGCGGCGGCGAGGTCGAAGCCGCCCTCGAAGACGGAGAACTGCTCGAAGGCGAGCCGCGCGTCGGGGCGCAGGCGCTCCACGCTCCACGTCATGACGGTCTCGAGGGAGCGGCCCTCGCCGCGCTCGGCCGCCGGGGTCGTGAGCAGCTCGAAGCCCTCGTCGAGCTCGTCGGCGACCTGGTGGACGCTCAGCACGCGGCACTGCGCCGCCGCCAGCTCGAGGGCGAGCGGGACCCCGTCGAGGCCCCGGCAGATGCGTTCCACGAGCGCGGCGTCCCGCAGCCCGGACGTCTCGGCGCCGGCGGTGCCGGCGCGCTGCAGGAACAGGTCCACGCCCGCGGAGCCGGCCTCGAGGGGCGCGAGGTTCAGCACGCGCTCACCCTCCACGCCGAGCGGCACGCGCGAGGTCGCCAGCGCGCGCAGGCCGGCCCCCGCGCCGAGGACGCGCTGCACGAGTGCCGCCACCTCGCCGACGAGGTGCTCGCAGTTGTCCAGGACGAGCAGGAGGTCGCGTCCGCCGACGGCCGCCAGCAGTCCGGCCTCACCACCCGTCGGCAGCACCCCGAGGGCCTCGGCCACGGCGTCGGCCAGCCGGTCGGCCTCGCGGACCGCGGCGAGGTCGACGAAGTACGCGTCGCCGTGCCGGGAGGCCACCTCGATCGCGAGCCGCGTCTTGCCGATGCCGCCGACGCCGGCGACGGTGACGAGCTGGTGGTCGGCGAGGAGCGACGCCAGCTCGGCGGCCTCGCCGTCACGGCCCACGAACGACGTCAGCGGGCGAGGCAGGGCGGGCGAGGCCGGCGCGCCGGCGCCGCCTCCGGTCCCGTCCGGCGAGGACACCGCGTGGGCGCCGACCGAGGACGCGTCGGGGCGGTCCGGCGCTGGGCGGTCCGAGGCGGTGACATCCGAGGCGGGGAGGTCCGGCGCGGTGAGGTCGAGTGCGGGGTCCTGCGCCAGGATGTCCGCCTCGAGCCGGCGCAGCCGGGGTCCGGGGTCGAGGCCGTGGTCGTCCAGCAGCAGGGCGCGGGCCCGGCGCAGCGTCGCCAGCGCCTCCACCTGGTCACCGGCGCGGTAGCGCGCCAGCGCCAGCAGCTCCCACGCGCGTTCGTGCGTCGGCGCCTCGACGGTGAGCCGCTCCAGCTCCGGCAGCACGGACGAGGTCCGCCCCGCGTCGAGCAGGACGGCGAGGCGCTGGAGGCGCACCTCCTCGCGCAGCGCGAGCAGTCGCGCACGCTCGACCGCGACGTGCCCGCGGTCCGAGAGTCCGGCGTACGGCTCACCCCGCCAGGTCGCCAGCGCGCGCTCGAGGAGGTCGATCCGCTGCGCGGCGGACCGGGGTCCTGCGGATCCGCCCTCCAGCGCCTCCTCCAGCACGGCGTCGTCGACCACCGCGAGCTCGCGGGAGAGGCGGTAGCCGCCCGGCTCGCGGGCGATGAGGCCCCTCTTGCCGGGGTCCAGCAGTGCACGCAGGCGGGACACCAGCGCGCGCAGGTTGTCCATGGCGCCCTCCGGAGGGTGCTCCGGCCACAGGCAGTCGACGAGCAGCTCGTCGCTGACCCAGCGTCCCTGCGCGGCGAGCAGCTGGGCGAGCACCTCGCGCTGCAGCGCCGCGGTGACCCGCGCCGGCGTCCCGTCCAGGTGCGCCTCGAGCGCCCCCAGCACCCGGAACTCCACACCTGTGGCTGTGTGAGCCATGTACGTCCCCCTCGGTTCGGGAGGGAGAGTACCGAGGGTGAACCGTGCCCGCAGGTCGTTTCCGAGCGCTCCGGAGCGCGCCGAGGACCGTCAGCGCGTGTGGAGCACGCGCGTGCCGCCGGCGAGCCGGTCGTGCCAGCCGCGCCGCTCGGCGACGTCGGACAGGACGCCGAGCAGGATCAGCACCACCGCGACGGTCGTGGCGAGCGCGCCGACGAGGCCTCCGACCACGGGGACGACGCCGGCGACGCCGAGGCCGGTCCAGAGGTTGCGGCGCAGCGCCTGCTCGCGGGTCGGCACCCGGCCGGCGTGGTCGACGACCCGGAGCCCCAGCAGCCGCTTGCCCAGCGTCTGCCCGTCGCGCGACTCGAGCACCGTGAAGTAGCCCACCGTCAGTGCCGACGCGACGAGCGTCCCGACGGCGCCGAGGAGGTACCCGCCCGGCTGGGGCAGCAGGGCCCCGACGGACGCGAGGGGCAGGAGCAGCAGGGCGCAGGCGACCGCCACCAGGACGTGGTCGACGACGCGGGCGGCGACGCGTTCCCAGACCCCGCCGAGGTGCGGGTCGGGGACGGACGGGTCTGACGTGGCGTTCGGGGTGGCGTTCGAGGTGGCGCTCGGGGTGGCGTTCGAAGGGGTGTTGGGCGGGGCGGTGGACACGGACGTGCTCTCCTTCGTGAGTGGGTGACCGGAGGAGCGTGTGCCGGCGGCCTTGCGGAGTGCTTGCGCCGGCCTTGCGACCCCGACCGGCCCGCCCGGACGCCGTCGGGGCGCAAGCCTCGCGCAAGCGCGGTCCCGCACGATCGTGTGCAGGCCCTCCCCCGACCCCCTCACCACCAGGAGGCACCCCATGGCGACGCTCCTCACGACCGACGCATCGACCACCGCCTCGGCTCTGCTCCGGGCGCCGTGGGCGACCGGTCACGACGAGGTCGTGGCCGGCCGGGCAGTCACCGGGCTCGGCACACCCGGCTCGGGCGCGGTGCGCGGTCCCGTCGCGGCGCTGGACCGCGGGCTCACCGGTCTCGGGCGGCTGGTGTCCGAGGTGGCCGCCGGCGCCTCGCCGGTCGCGCTGGGGCTGGGCGAGGACAGCACGGCGGTGCTCGACGGCGCCACGCTCCGCGTGCTGAGCGGGCGGGCGTACGTCGTACGCCCCTCGCTGTCCGGAGCGCGCGTCGTCGTGGTGGATGCCGGCGGGCTGGTCGACGTCTAGCCCCGGTGTCGGGACACCGTGCCCCGCGGTGCGGCGCGACGACCGACCAGGCCGATGCCCGCACCGGCCGCGCAGAGGCACGCTGCCACCGCGGCCAGCCACGGGGTGCTGGCGTGGGACCGTGCCACCCCGAACGCAGCCGACCCCAGGGCCTGACCGGTCGCCAGGGCGACGAAGAGCACCGACGTGCCGGCACCCGAGCGCCGCGGCCACGCGCGCCGAGCCCACAGGATGAGCACCGCGGACATCGCCATGTAGCCGGCTCCGAACGCCGCCATCGCGACCAGGGCCAGCCACCGGTCGTCGGTCGGGACCGCCACGCCCACCCCCGCGCTGGCGAGCGCCAGCGCGGCCGAGCAGAGGGCCCAGGCTCCCCGTAGCCCGGCTCGTACGACCAGCACCCCGGCGAGCGGACCGAGGAGGCCGCCGACACCGAGCGCCGTCCACAGCTCGCCCACGCTCCTCGCCGGCAGGACGCCGGCCTCGGTCAGCAGCAGCGGCCCGAAGGTCCAGGTGAGTGCCGATCCGGCGCCCACCACGACCGCCGCCACGGCCGGCACCGCGAGCGCTCGCCTCCGGACGGCACCGCGGGCGGGTCGGGTGCCTGCGGCGGCGGCGAGGTCCTCGCGCGACCGGACGGGCCACCACGCCACGAGCGTGGCCACCGCGCACGCCGCTGCCATCGCCAGCCAGGCGGCGGTCGTCGAGCTGAAGGCGGCCGCCGTCGCGCCGGCCGCGACGACCCCGACGGCGGTGCCGGCGTTGACCAGCGACTGCGCCGTGCCTGCGCGCGCGGGGGCGGTGACGGCGTCCACCACCGGGACCAGGGCGGGCGAGGCGAACCCTCCGGCCATGCCGCCAACCACCACCGCAGCGACGAACGCCGCCGGGTGCGTCGCCACCGCGACGCCCACGCAGCCCGCGGTCGCGGTGGCGCCGGCGACCACCAGTCCCGCCCGCGGCCGTTGGTCGACCAGCCTCGCGGCGACCACGGCGGCCGTCGCGTACGAGAGGAACTGCGCCGCGGCAGCCCAGCCGAGGACGCCCGCCAGCTGGGGGCGAGTCGCCGCGAGGCCGGGCGCGTGGAGGCCGACGCCGAACCGCGCCAGTCCGTAGGTCGCGGCGATGAGCAGCATGCCGGCGACCGCCGCGCCCAGGCCCGCGAGGTGAAACGATCCTGCCATAACGGGCGTTACAGTACCTGCGTGGATCCGACGGCTGAGCGGCGCGCGCGTGTGCTCGACGCCGCAGAGGCGCTGTTCTTCCGCGACGGCATCGCGGTCACCGGGGTGGACCGGGTGGCCTCCGAGGCCGGCGTCGCGGTCGTGACGCTCTACAAGCACTTCGGCTCGAAGGACAACCTGCTGCGCGAGGTGCTCGCCCGACGGCTCGCCGCGTGGACGGAGCACTGGGACGCCGCCGTCGAGGCTGCCGCGTCGCCCGCCGACCGGGTGCTGGCGATCTTCGACGCGATCGCGACCTTCCGCGCCGCTGCCCAGCCGACACAGTGGTGCTGCTTCCTCGCGACCGCCTCGGAGCGCGCGGCGCCCAGCGACGGTGCCGACCCGGCCCTCGAGCTCGTCGCCGAGGACACCCGGGCGCTCACCGCCCGGTTGCGCCGGCTCGCGGGCGAGACCCGGCACCCGGACCCCGACGCCCTCACCGCGGTCGTGCTCCTGCTCTACAACGGCGTGCTCGCGAGCCTCCTGCGAGGCACGCCGGCCGACCCGGTCACCCATGCCCGGGACGCGGCGCGGGCGTTCCTGCGGGCGACCTGAGACGGCGTACGCCGAGACCTAAACCGGCTCGGTGGAGAAGCGCCACTCCAGGGTGGAGCGGTAGGTCTCCCCCGGCTCGAGGACGGGTGAGGGCCACTCCGGCCGGTTGGGCGAGTCGGGGAAGAGCTGCGGCTCCAGCGCGATCCCGTCACCCTGCCGGTAGCGCGCGCCGCTGGTCGAGCGGCGGGTCCCGTCCAGGAAGTTGCCGGTGTAGACCTGCAGGCCCGGCTGGTCGCTCCAGACCTCGACGGACGTCCGGGTGACCGGCGAGGAGAGCACGGCGGCGCGGCGCAGCCCCGTGCCCCGGACGACGTAGTCGTGGTCGATGCCCCGCGCGGCCACGACCTGCGGGTGCTCGGCACGCAGCGCCGGGCCCAGCACGGTCGGCTCGCGGAGGTCGAACGGCGTGCCCGCCACCGTGGCGTGCCCACCGAGCGGGATGCCGGTGGCGTCGACGGGGGTGTACTCGTCGGCCTCGACCGCGAGCAGGTGGCCGTCGATCGTCCCGGCGCCCTCGCCGTCGAGGTTGAGGTAGGCGTGGTTGGTCAGGTTGACGACGGTCGTCGCATCGGTCGTGGCCTCCATCGTCACGCGCACCGTGTCGCCGTCGACGACGTAGCGCGCCGTCGCGGTGACCGCGCCGGGGAAGCCCTGGTCACCGTCGGGGCTGACCAGCCGCAGCACCACCTCGTCGGCGGTGTAGGACACGACGTCCCAGAGGCGCGCGTCGAACCCGTCCGGCCCGCCGTGCAGGCTGTTGCCCCGGTCGTGGGTCCGCACCTCGACCTCGCGTCCCGCGAGGGGGAAGCGGCCGGCGGCGATGCGGTTGGCGTAGCGCCCGATGGTCCCGCCGACGTAGTCGCCGCTCGCGAGCCGCTCCTCGACGTCGGGGTGGCCCAGGACGACGTTGCGCCGCTCGCCGTCGCCGCCCGTGACGACCATCCGGTGGACGGTCGCCCCAAGGGTCAGCACCTCGACCTCGACGCCCGGGGCGGCGCCGATCGGGAGCAGGTGGACGTCACGCCCGTCGGGCAGCCGGCCGAACACGTGGTTCCGGGTCACGGGCTCCATCCTCGGTCATCGCGTCGGTGCCGGATCCGACCGGCCGAGGAATCTGGTCCGCCGCCCGCGGCCGGGTCCACGCCACACGGCGAGCGCCGGCTCGGGCGGGGCCTGATCCGGCGCGGCGCCGGTGCCGGAGACGGAGACTCCCCCGTGGTCTCGGGTCCACGGGGGAGTCGGAGCCGCCTGTCGGAATCGAACCGACGACCTAATCTTGTCGGGTCGGTTTCCGGCGATTCGCGCTCATCCACGCCTATATCGGCGGGTCGGAGCAACTGTGCGATGTCCCGCAAGTTCCCTGAGTCGCCGCGTGATTCCCGCTGTATCCCGGCGAAACACCGGGGCAAGCACCGGGATTCAGCGGGGCGGTCGGCGTACAGCCTTCGCTGACACTAGAGGCCGCTCCCACGTCCCGGCTTGCTTCAACCCCCGACACACACCGAGGGCCGCAACCCAGCGGTTCTGAGTCGCCGCCCTAACAAGGGTGTCGTCGACGCGTTAGAGGGTGTCGACAAGTGGCCCACGTGGACGTTGCCTTGGGCGGTCGCCCCCATCTACGTAATGGCGGTCGGCGTCTGGCGGGCGAAAGACTGCTCTTCCCGTGAGATACCGCGACGACAAGTAGGCCGAAGCCCGTCAGAACTACGACATCTGAGCAAGCGCGAGCGCCTGCCGGTGCAACAACACCGAGCCGAGCGTGTACCTGCGAAAACACCCCCGGTCGACCTTGGTCGACCGGGGGTGTTCTCTGTTGCCTTGTCAGAACCGCGTCAGAATTGGGCGGGCCCAGGCACAGGCCTACGGGCTCACCTCAGGTCCGGGACCGCATGGACATCGATGAGTGCCAGCGGCTCGTCCTCCAACGACCCGAGGAGTGTGGCGTCCTCAATCGGGTCGATCCACCAGACCGCGTCTCCGACGGGCGCAGGGACCGGTGAGAAGGGCTCGAAGGCGGTCGAAACGAGCACCAGGGGCACCGAGCATTGCCACTCGTCGACGCCGTCGACGGTCTTCGTGGGCCAGTCATGCGGCTGACGTGCGCGCGAACCGCTCAGCACGTCTTGCTGCCACGGCTCGACCGTTGCCCAATCCCCCGTGATGTTCTGCGCGATGACATTCAGCCTCGCCTGTTGCCAACACTGAGTGCTGATGGCGAAGCGGATCCGCGCGACCAATGCGGCCTGCGCATCGAGGTAAGGGTACTCAGGCATGCCGAGCAGCACGGACACGAGTTCGACCTCGGTGCTCGTGTAGGCGTACTCCTCGAACTGTGAAGGGAGACGCAGACACCACCGATAGGGCTCCGTAGCGCCGTCGGGCAGACCGGGTGGCGCCGGAGGCGCCCCCTCCTGCGGGTTCCGACACCTTGCGAAGCCAACAGACATACGGCGTCCTCTCTACCGGTGAAGGCGGACTGTAGAGAACGGCTCCGACATCCGGATCAGCCCCGTCCTTAGAAATACCGTGCGAGTTTGTTCCGCTCGGAAAATTGTTCGCCTGAGCCCTACAGCGAGTCTTCGGCACCTCCGAAGACCGCTCCATGGCCAATGACCCCACTTCGTTCCTGCGGCGCCTGCGTGCCGTCGATCAGCGCATCACCAACAACAAGGAGCGCCGCGCCTGCGGCGGCAAGGGCCTCGGGGCCATCGTCACGAGCGGCCCCAATCCGGAGGTTCGAGGGCTGCTGGAGACGTGTGGCCAGAACGCCTGCCCTCAGTGCGCGGACCGCGACCGCCCGAGGAAGCGCCGTGGGGTAGAAGCCCGCACCACCCATTGGATGGGACATGGCATGGCTGCGGTGGGCGTGAGGTTCGCTCCTCCTCACCGTGCCTGCAACGACTTCCACGAGGTTCGGGACTGGCTCGACCAGGCGCTCCGCACGCTATTCGCTGGACGAGACGGGCAAGCCTTCCGACGCGAGTTGGGCATCGGCCCCATCGACAAGTCATGGGAGACGACATACTCGATCGAGCGCGGTCCTCACCCACACGTCCACGCAGTCCTCTACCTGCTATGTGCGTCGGACGACGTCGACTATCTGGCGCTTGAATCGAGGCTGAAAGAGCGCTGGTCAGTCGTGCTAGGGAAGACCGAGGCGCCCATCTGGGACGGCAACCGGGATGCCGTGGCCAAGCACGGCGTGTGGGTGCAACCGATCAAGTCGCCAGAGGCTACAGCCGCGTACCTGACCAAGGGCACGATGCACCGCGACAAGTCGGGACGGTTGCGTGCCACGGGGATGTTCGTCCTCCTGGAGGCGCTGGCGGATCACGAAGATGCGCTCGGCGCGCCCTGCTACTGCGAGGACTGCAAGCGAAATGCTGCCGTGTGGCGGAAGTTTGCGGACCCCGCCGACTCCCCATTGCCTCCGGGGACGCCCAAATCCCACGCCAAGGCATACGCATCGCGAAACCGCTTCTCCCCTGCCCGCAAGTTCGACGAGGCATGCGCCAACGCTGGCATTCCTACGATGCTTCTGGCACAACCAGCCCTTCACATTGAGGCGCGGTGCCGCATCCGCTATGACGCGTGGGCAGCCATTCAAGAGTGCATGGCAGAGCAGCAGGTCGTCGAGGCGGCGCTCGTCGGCGGAGTCACGGACGTCGCCGCAGAAGTCGCCCGGTGCTACGTGAAGATGGGCATGCCAGCGGAGGTCGCGCGAAGGCGCGCCGCCCAACAGGTGACAGACCCCCCTGAGTGGACGCGGCGCGTCAGGCTTGCCCCCTCGCAGTCACCACATGGGCGCCCGGCGGGCTGAGTCCGGAGAAGCCACGCCTCGTGGGGCAGTTCGCACCACGGCCCGCATGGATGCGAACAGCCCCACGCAAGCAGAGACCCAAAACCGCGCTTGGACGCGACGACCCACGGTGTTCCCACGCCCCATTTGCTCAGGAACTAAAGGTGGTGCTGCACCCCGACGAAGACATGAACGGAGGGACCACTCCCCTCCCGCCCCTCCCAGCCCCCTAGCGAAAGCCGAGCCCACCAATGCCAACACCACGACCGGGCTTCCGCTCCGTTCAGATCGCTGTTCCCGAGCACGTGCACGCGGCGCTTCGACGCGAGGCTTTCGAGCGGCGCACAGCAGTCTCTGTGATTCTCCGAGACCTCATCGGTCAGCATCTGGCCGGTCGCCCGAGCGCCGACGAACTCAACCGAGCGTTTGAAGCCGGACGTCGGGCGGAGCGGGACAGGCTGATCTCCACGCTTCAGCAACCCGCGGCGGGACTGCCGACTCAGCGACCGCTAACGCGATAGCCGCGCTGTCTACAAAGGTGGACACCGGAGGATGCGTCCTTTGGAGGGCGAGGTTGTGGTGTCTAGAACCGTCGGACGGCGGTCGAGGTAGAGCGGTGCGCCGCGTCGCCGTGGGCGCTGCGACGAGCGGGGACGCCAACTGATCTCGAACCGTCCAATCGATGCGGGATGTGCCCGGCGTACCCACCTCGCTCGGTCGACGTCGGTGTGGAGCGCGGTAGAGAGCACATGCGCCACCCAGCCCCACCAGGTGTCCGCTGACCGCACGACCCGGGCAAGATGCCGTAGACGCTGTGTCGGCCGCCGCTGGTGATCCTTCGCCCCTGCACCGCCTTATGGTGAGCGCCTCACTGTCGCTGCCACCGCTCCAGTGGTACAGGAAGACCCCGAGCGCGAAGCGGTAAGGGATTCTTGAGTGCGAAGAGTGCCCGGCCCAAGGACCCGCCTCGGGCAGGATGAACGGCGGCACCACCCAACTACGAAGGACACCCACGGTATGACGCAGGTCAACGGCTTCGGCGACAAGGTCGGATTCATCTGGTCGATTGCCGACCTGCTCCGTGGCGACGTGAAGGCGCACGAGTACGGCCAGTTCATCCTTCCGTTCGTCGTGCTGCGGCGTCTCGACTGTGTCCTGGAGCCCACGAAGGCTGACGTCATCGCTCGCGCGAAGTCGCTGGAGGGCAAGGTCAGCAACGTCGACCCGATCCTGGAACGAGTCTCAGGAGCGCCCTTCTACAACGTCTCTCCGCTAACGTTCACAGACCTCCTCAACGACGACAAGAACGTCCGAGCGAACCTGACGTCCTACCTGGCCGGGTTCTCCTCCGGCGCGGCCGACGTGCTGGAGAAGTACAAGTTCGCCGAGCGGATCGCCACCCTCGACAAGGCCGGGCTGCTGTACCAAGTGGTCGCCAAGTTCGCTGACATCGACCTGCACCCGAACGTGGTCCCGAACCATGCGATGGGCTACATCTTCGAGGAACTCCTCCGTCGGTTTTCGGAGATGGCCAACGAGACCGCCGGTGAGCACTTCACGCCCCGTGAGGTCGTGAGCCTCATGGTCAATATCCTTTTCATCGAGGACGAGAAGGCGCTCTCTGGCGTCGCCCCCGTGCGGACCATGTTCGACCCGGCGTGCGGCACCGGCGGGCTGCTCTCCTCGGGACAGGACTACCTGGCCGAACTGAACCCGGACGCGCACCTGGAGGTCTACGGCCAGGAACTGAACCCCGAGACCTGGGCCATCTGCCGCTCCGACATGCTCATCAAGGGCGAGAAGCCCGAGAACATCGTGCTCGGCAACTCCCTGTCCGCTGACGGACACCCCGACGACAAGTTCGACTACATGCTTGCCAACCCGCCATTCGGCGTGGACTGGAAGAAGTACGCCGAGCCGATCGTGTCCGAGGCCGAGAACGAGGGCTTCGACGGTCGCTTCGGCGCCGGGCTGCCGCGGTCGTCCGACGGCTCGCTGCTGTTCCTACAGCACATGTTGTCGAAGATGAAACCCGTCGCCGACGACCCGTCGACACCCGACATTATCGAGGGCGGCTCGCGGCTCGCCATCGTCTTCTCCGGCTCACCCCTGTTCTCCGGCGCTGCCGGATCCGGCGAGTCGAACATCCGTAAGTGGATCATCGAGAACGACTGGCTGGAGGCCGTCGTCGCCCTGCCGGACCAGTTGTTCTACAACACGTCCATCTCGACGTACTTCTGGGTGCTGACCAACCGCAAGCGTCCGGAGCGCCGAGGCAAGGTCCTTCTGCTGGACGCACGCCATGAGTTCGAGAAGATGCGCAAGAGCCTCGGCCAGAAGCGCAAGTACCTCTCCGACGACGCCATCGCTGAGATCACTCGCCTCTACATGGACGCCGCCGACGCGGGCGTCGATGACCCGCGGGTGAAGGTCCTGGACAACGAGGCATTCGGGTTCCAACGCGTCACCGTCGAGCAGCCGCTGCGCCGCCGCTGGATCGTGAGTCCCGAGGCTGTCGCGGCCGTTGGCGAGACGAAGGCCTGGGCCAAGTGGGGTCACCACCAGACCCCGGCCGAGGTCTACGCCGCGTTCGTAGGTCGGGAGTACGCAACCGAGAAGGAGATGCTGCTCGACCTCGGCAACAACAACATGGGTGGTGGGGTCCCGATCGCTGTAGCGAAGGAACTTGCCAAGGCCGCAGCCGTCGCTGACCCCGACGCGCCCATCATCACTGACCGCAAGGGCAACCCGCTGCCTGACCTCGACCTCCGCGATGCCGAGAACGTGCCACTCCCGTCCGGCTTCCTCGACATGGATGGGGACGAGCGCGCGAAGGCGTTGGTAGAGGCTGCCGAAGAGCACCTGAAAGCCGAAGTCCACCCGTACGCTCCCGAGGCGTGGATCGACCACGCGAAGAGCAAGATCGGCTATGAGATCCCGTTCACCCGGCAGTTCTACGTCTACACACCGCCGCGTCCTGTCGCCGAGTTGGATGCGGAGATCGCCGAGCGCGAGGCAAGGATCCGCGAATTGCTCGGGGGCCTGACGTGACCATGACGCTGCGACGGATCGTCCGCCATCGAGTCGACAAGGACGTGGTCGGCGAGAGGCCGCTCGTGAACCTGGACTCCGTTGCCAGCGGAGGGGGCCGACTGTCTGACGCCGCCGACCTAGTCCTGTCGCAGGCATCGCAGAACATCGCCGCCGAGCCGGGAGATGTCCTGTTCGCAAAGTTGCGCCCCTACTTGCGCAAGAGTCTCTATGTCGAAGAGCCGGTCTTCGCGAGCGGCGAGTTCCTCTGCCTGCGCCCCCAGCCCGGGGTCGTCGACGGCCGCTGGCTTCTCTATCTGAGCCTGTCGGACCCGTGGGTCAATTTCTCGCAAGCATCGTCATACGGCGCGAAGATGCCGCGCACCTCGTGGGAGGAGATGGCCGCGCTGCCAGTGTCACCTCCCCCTCTCGAAGTCCAACGGATCCTCGCCGCCTTCCTCGACGACCAGGTGGCGCGCATCGATGAAGCGGTGCGGCTGCGGCGCGAGCAGGTCGACCTTCTGGACTCTCGTTTAGATGCCGCCTTGGAGGCGTTGCTGGTGGCCCCCTTCTCCAGCGGGGAGGCACTTGTCCGGCTCACCGATCCGAGCCGTCCCATCCAGTACGGCATCGTCCTCCCCGGCCCGGACGTTGAGGGCGGGGTCCCCATCATCAAGGGGGGCGACGTCGCGTCTCACAGGCTTCGCCTCGACCTCCTGAAGCGCACGACCCATGAGATTGACGCGCAGTACTCCCGGAGTCGGGTAAAGGCTGGCGACCTTGTCATCGCCATCCGTGGCAGCGTTGGAGAAATCGGTCGGGTTCCGGATGAACTGACTGGGGCCAACCTCACCCAAGATTCGGCTCGCATCGCGCCGCTCGGCTGCGACGCTGACTGGCTCCATGCCGTTCTAGAAACCCCGACAGTTCAGTCGCGGATGAGGCAAATGATTACGGGCGCCACCGTCAAGGGCATCAACATCGGCGACCTCCGACGGATTGAGGTTCCGACACCAGCCTCCCTTTGTGCACAGCGGGAACTGGGTCGCGAGGCATCGCGGTTGCGGAGCCAGGCGTTCGAGGTCCGGTCCCTATGCCTTGATAGCAACGCCCTTCTCGACGAGCGCAAGCGCTCCCTCATCACTGCCGCCGTGACCGGCGAGTTCGACGTGACCACTGCATCTGGACGGGGGATCCAATGACCAAGCAGCACACCGAGTCGGCCTTTGAGGCGACCATCGAGGCGCACCTGTTGGCCAACGGCTGGGAGCAGGGTGACGCGTCTTTCTACCGCGTGGACCTCGGGCTCGACACCTACGAACTGCTCGCGTTCATCCACGCGACCCAACCCGAGAAGTGGGAGCAGTTGATCGGCCTGCGCGGTGGGCAGGACAAGGCGCAGCAGATGTTCAACAAGCGCGTGGCCGACGAGATCGACTCGCGCGGCACGATCCATGTCATGCGTCAGGGCGTGGAGGACATGGGCATCGCCTTCGACCTGGCCTACTTCGCGCCCGCACACCGGATCACTGCGGACCTGTGGGACCTGTACGAGAATAACCGCCTCACGGTCACCCGCCAGGTGCACCACTCGGAGTCGAACCCCCACGACTCCGTTGACGTCATGCTGCTCCTCAACGGGATTCCTGTGGCGACCGCGGAGTTGAAGAACCAGGTCACCGGGCAGGGCGTGAAGCATGCGCAGACCCAGTACGAGTCGGACCGGAACCCGAACGACCTGCTGTTCCGGGCACGGTCCCTCATCCACTTCGCCGTCGACCAGGACCTCGTCATGATGACGACCCGGTTGGCGAAGGAGAAGACCGACTGGCTCCCCTTCAACCAAGGCTCGGGCGGCCCCGGACAGATGGGCGGCAAGGGCAACCCGATCAACCCCGGCGGCTACAAGACCGCCTACCTGTGGGAGCAGGTCTGGCAGCGTGACGCCTGGCTAGACATCCTCGGCTCGTTCGTCAGCGAGGACACCACGGACGAGAAGGGCACGAAGAGGCACGTCACGAAGATCAAGCCGCACCAGCGCCGCTTCATCTTCCCGCGCTTCCACCAGTGGCACGCGGTCCGTGAACTCACCGGACACGCGAAGGGCTACGGACCCGGCTACAACTACCTGGCCCAGCACTCGACGGGCTCCGGCAAGTCGAACACCATCGCGTGGCTCGCGCAGCGGCTCTCGACCCTGCACACACCCCACGACGCCGCCGGACTCGGCCCCGGCTCCTTGAAGTCCGGCTTGAGCGAGAACCAGCCGGTCTTCAACAAGGTCATCATCGTGACCGACCGGGTCGCACTCGATCGGCAGTTGCAGAACACCGTCACGTCCTTCGACCACACCCCGGGCGTCATCGCCAAGATCGACGACGACTCCGCCCAGTTGCGCACTGCACTGGAGTCGGCCAAGGCCCGCATCATCATCACCACGCTCCAGAAGTTCCCGGTCATCTCCGAGGCAGCCACGAAATTGTCCGGATCACGGTTCGCCGTGATCGTCGACGAGGCGCACTCCTCGCAGTCCGGCGAAGCCGCCAAGGACCTGAAGGCCGTCCTCGCCGGGCTGAAGGGCGAGAAGGCACTGGAGGCCGCTGCGGCCGCCGAGACCGCCGCGGCGGCGGCACAGGAGGACCCGCAGGACGCCTTGGCCCGCAACGTCGAGGCCCGTGGCAAGCAGGACAACCTGTCGTTCTTCGCCTTCACTGCGACCCCGAAGCAGAAGACTTTGGAGATGTTCGGCGAGAGGGTGCCCGAAACGTCGGTGCCGTCGGGTGAGCGCCTCGTGCCGTTCCACCTCTACTCGATGCGCCAGGCGATCGAGGAGAAGTTCATCCTCGACACCCTGGAGAACTACCTCACCTACGCGACCTACTACCGGCTCGCCAACGGTCTGTCCGGCAACGACCCGGAGGTGCCGAAGGGCAAGGCCGCCTCCGCCCTGGCCCGGTTCGTTTCGCTGCACCCTTCGGCGTTCTCGCAGAAGGCCGAGATCATCGTCGAGCACTTCCGGTCGCACACCTCGAAGAAGATCGGCGGCTCGGCGAAGGCGATGGTCGTCACGCGCTCGCGCCTGCACGCGGTCCGCATGAAGGAAGCGATCGACGCCTACATCGCGAGCAAGGGGTACCAGCACCTGCGCGCCCTCGTCGCGTTCTCCGGCAGCGTTCTGGACCCCGACAACCCGGTCGACCCGAACGACCCCGAGAAGGGCGTCACTGAGGCCTCGATGAACGGGTTCCCCGAGGGCCAGTTGCCGAAGAAGTTCAAGTCCGACGAGTACCAGGTGCTCGTCGTCGCCGAGAAGTACCAGACCGGCTTCGATGAGCCGCTCCTGCACACGATGTACGTCGACAAGAAGTTGGACGGCGTGAAGGCCGTGCAGACGCTCTCGCGCCTCAACCGCAAGCACCCCGGCAAGGACGACACCTTCGTACTCGACTTCGTCAACACCGCCGGGGACATGGCCGAGGCTTTCGCGCCCTACTTCGAGCGCACCTGGTCCCAGCCGACCGACCCCAACATCCTGTCGAATCTGAAGACCCGGCTCTTGGGCTCCGGGGTGCTCGACGACGACGAGGTCGGCGACTTGGTGGCCGCGTTCCTCGCCAGCACCGCAGGCACCCACGAGGCGCTGTACGCGCAGACCGACCCGGCCGTCGGCCGCTGGCTCGCCCTCGACGAGGACGAGCAGGAGCAGTTCCGCACCGCCCTGCGCGACTACGTCCGCCTCTACGCCTTCCTGGCTCACGTGGTGCCGTTCAAGTCGACGGACATGGAGCGCCTCTACCTCTACGGCAAGATCTTGGCCGCGCGGCTGCCGCGCGCTGAGGGAGATGACGTTCCCGATCTGACCGATGCAGCGGTGCTAACCCACCTCCGTATGGAAGAGGGCGAGATCACCAGCGCATCGCTCACCACCGTCACCGACGAGGACGCCGAGACCACTGGCCACACCGGCGAGGGTCGCGGCAAGCAGGCCGAGTCACCCGTCGACCGACTGTCGTCGATCATCGAGGTTCTGAACGAGCGGTTCGGCATGAACCTGGGCGAAGCCGACCAGTTGTTCTTCGAGCAGATCGAGGCCGAGGTCAAGGACAACGAGCGCGCCAGAGACATTGCCAGCAACAACGACCAGACCCAGTTCATGACCGTCTTCGACGACATCCTCGAAGGCATCATCATCGACCGGCACACAGCCAACGACGCCCTCCTCACTGCGTTCCTGGACAAGCCCGACTTCCGAGAAGCCATCACCCGGATGATGGGCGAAGCGGTCTACAAGGCTGTCCGGGAATCGGAAGGCGCGGCATAACCGCTGTGCCCGTGCTCACGCAGAATCGCGGTGGCAGACGCACGCTCCGCCGCGCCACCTCAGTACGACGCAGGGACCTCCCCGAAGACGAGTTGCTGCCCTGGCGGCAGCAGCCCTCGACAGATCCACCCGCTGTTGAATGGTGGGCTGCCCACGGGCTTCTGTCCCCAACGCTGGGAGTAGGCGATGCGTCGGTTGAGCAAGAGCAGGCCTGCCTCTGCTCCCGCCGACCGCAGGGACTCGAATGCCCACTCCCCCACTCCCGTCTCGGGCGTGAGCAAGGCGAACGGGACACCCAGTTCGACGAGGTGGGCGAGCCAACGGCGTCGCACGCTGTACGGAGGGTTTGTGACCGCGACATCTACGTTCATGGCCTCGACGTCGGCACGCGTAAACTGGAAGAAGTCCTGCCCTGTGCTTAGGTCCGAGCAGATGACCTCATATCCAGACTCCTCAAGCACATCAACGATGTGCGAGCGGCCCCGCACGTCGGCGTGTGCCCAGATGCGCAGTGGAGGGCGAGGCAGAATCGTCAGCAGCGGCGCTACCGCCGTCCGCGGCGTGTACCAGAGGTCGCCCGACGTGCCCTTCGCTTGGCTCGCATGCAATTCGTTCATGCGGCCGGACAAGTGTGCCGAGTCCGAGCGGCGAGCCGCGTCCAGCACTTCGGACACCAGACGTAACACCTGCTCTCGGTCCGTCACTCCATGACTTCGGGCGACAACTTCGGCGGCGATCGGTTCCAGGATGGGTTTGATGTCGCGCGCAGCCTTCTCCGTTACGACTTCGGAGACGTCCGTGCCCGCTGCTCCGCTGAGGACCTGCACTACTTCGTGCTGGTTCAGCAACTGGTAGGAACGAGCGCGGCTCATTCCATCGAACTCCGAGGCCACATAGTCGGCCCAGCGGCGGTAGCCCAGCGCAAAGTGGGCCATCCCGACGTATGCCTGGTGCACGAGTTCGTGGAGCGCGCTGGCTGTGAGGCGGATGGCATCTGTGAGGTGACGGGCTTCGTCGCGCGACAGGAACGTCGGCTCGCCATCCGTGTCTACACGTGTGGACACGGACTCGGTGGCGGCGCGTGTGTCGGTCATAACCTCTGAGAGATCGGCGTGCGACCGTCGGCGTAGACGGCAGTCCGGTAGTGGGAGCGACTGCGTACGTTAACCAACTCAGGGAGTCGATACTCCCTGGGGGGACTTGACTTGCACGGCTCGATACACCGTCGCACGGCTGGTGCCGAGCATCGCGGCGATCTGGGCCACCGGGGTGGTCTCCTCGAAGTACAGACGCGTTGCGAGGGCCTTCTGCTCAGGAGACAACTTTGGCTTCCTACCGCTCTTCGCGCCGCGTAGTCGAGCCGCCTCCAGTCCTGCTCTCGTCCGCTCGACAATTAGGCCGCGCTCGAACTCGGCCAGGAGCGCCCACAGTTGCCATTGGAAGTTCGTGGTTGCGGAGTCATTCCCGGGGGTGAGGAATATCCCTTCTTGAAGAGACCGGAAGCCGCAGTGTCGGCTACGGAGGTCGGCGACGAAGGCGACGAGATGTTGAAGGGATCTAGAGGCACGGTCCAGCCGCCAGGTCACCAGACTGTCTCCCGGACGAAGCGCATCGACCGCCTCTGCGAGTACGGGGCGGTCTGTCCGGGTTCCACTAGCGGTCTCCTCGTAGATCCGCACACAACCTGCACGATTGAGCGCGTCCAACTGCATAGCGAGGTTCTGATCCCAAGTAGACACACGTGCGTATCCGATGAGGTCCCCCGCGCGGGTGTCATTTGCAGCAAATGTCATGGTCGACGTCTTACCCCGTTCCACCGACACTTTTCGCAGAACCCATGGCATCCGGAGGTAGTGCAAGTCGCGAATCGGACACGGGTTGAGCAACTCATCCCCGCTCTGAGACTGCCGATGTCGCTCGGCTCGATGCTGTGTTGCAGAACCGGTCGTTTGTGACGCACGACGGCCGACCGACCCGAGCCTCCGGTATCGCTGGCTGGGACCGCGTCGTCGACATCGGAAAATTCCGGGCTGTGCCTGACCCACTTGCTTCAGACGGCTCTAGACCCGAAGGACCACACCTTTCTGGGGATGTACGTCGCTGAATACGTCGTATCGAAGCCAGAGTGCATGAGCCACGCGACGGGCCGACTGGGAACAATCCATATGCATCACCACCCGTCCGTCCGACTCCACCCACTCGCCTATGAGGCATCGGAAGGAATCGTGGCCGTTGGCCAAGTCTCCGACCAGCGCGGCCGAGCAGATTGCTCGAACCTCTGCGGCCTTACGTGTAGTGCGCACTTTCATCCCTTCGAAGCCGATGTCGGCATCTGCACTGTTTATCGACAGCCCAACCACCTTCCGTAACGCAGGCGCCGCTAGTCGCGCAGCGTGCTGGTTTCTGGGCGCAGCCACCGCGGGACGTGGCGGCTTTTCCGGTCCGCGCCGTTCTCACCTGACGAACGGACAACAGAGGCATATCCACCGACCTGCGACCGTCCGGTCCGGCTCAAGCAGCCGATGGTTGAGCGACACACCCGGCGCGCAATCGGGCGAACGGCCCCTGCCCTGTCACATGCGATGCGCTCTCGGCCCGGAACGTGTTCGCGCTAAGCGCTATCCGCAGCCTTGCCTGCAACGAATTCGGCCTGGGATCGAGTCCGCCAACCGTTCCCGACTGCGCCTCGATTCAAGTCCACGAAAGATGCGGGAGGCGGACGGTACCGTCCGGGAGCCCGGATGCCGATAGCGGCGTTGTCCGGCCCCGACCGACGGGGCCCTGCCGCTGGAGAACTCGCAATGGAAGCCCTGATGACCAACACCGACGTCGCCGCCGTACTCGGCATCCGCCCTAAGACCCTCACCAACTGGCGCCACCTGCGCAAGGGACCCACCCCCGCGACGATGAACCGTCCGATCCGATACCGCCGACAGGACGTCGAGCGGTGGATCGCCGATCAGGCTTCCGCCACGGCCGCCTCCGAGGGGTGGTCCTGATGCCGAGGGAACCCATCGAGCCCGGGAAGCACGGCAAGCGCTGGTATGCCGAGTGGTGGGTCGAAGGATGTGCCCCTGCCGTCGACGCCACGGAGGCGACCGAAGTGTTCCCTGCCTTCCCTGCGGCACCAGCGGGAGCCGAGCGGCGTGTGCGAGCAGTCGAGACGCACAAAGGAAAGCAGTACCTCGACCCGAAGCCAGGGAAGGGGAAGTCCTACGTCGTTGCACGTGTCCGGGTTCGTCGGCTCGACGGCTCGTACGCGGAGTTGCAGCGAAGGGCGTCGGGGCAGGCTGCCGCCGAACGGGCGATCGATAAGGCGCTCGCAGACTGGGCCGCTACTCCCTCGGTGGCAGCGGGGGACACCATCAAGCCGACTTGGACCGTCGAGCGGCTCGGCCAGCACTGGCTCGCTCATCGTGAACAGATCGGTTTGCTGAATACGGCCGGTGACCTTGGCGCCTCCTCGCTCGCTCAGATGGAAGCGACCTTCCGCACCGCCATCCTCGGCGAGCGTAAGACGCGCGTTGACGGCAAGTGGGTCCTCCAGGGCCGCGAACGAGGTATTGCTTCGTTGCGCCTCGGCGAGTGCTCCCGCGCCACCCTCCAAGCGTGGCTGTCCGGCATCGAGAACGCCGGAGGGAAGACCGACCAAGCACGAACGGTCTTGAATCAGATGCTGCAATTGGCGGTTGACGACGGTGCGCTGCGGGAGAACCCGATGTCCCGGGTCGCACCTACGAAGCACGAGGCCAAAGAGGTTGAGGCGCTCAGCCTGCAGCGGTGCCTCCGTCTGCGGCACCTGCTCGAACCTTCGAATCGCGGGGTCCCTGGTGCCAAACGGAGGCCCGGTCCTGACCTCGCCGAGATTGTGGCGTTTGCGCTTGGGACCGCCGCCCGGCCTGGCGAGGTACTCGCCGTGAGGTGGATGGACCTCGACCTCGACGACATCGAGCCGTCGACCTTCCTGCGCGGCACACTCATCGAAGCCCGCAAGCCGACCATCACGAAGACGTACCGACAGCCGTGGTGCAAGGACCACTCCGACCGCATCCTCTACCTGCCGCCCGCACTGGTCGCAATCTTGGAGGCAAGGTACGAGAGGCTCATTGCTACACGGACGGTGTCCGCTGACGAGACAGTCTTCGCGACACGCACCGGGGGGCTGCGCGAACCGGCCAACGTGCGCAGCGACCTGCGAAGGGCAACCGCCAACATCGCGGAGTTGGCAGGAACGAGCCCTCACACCCTCCGCCGTAGCGTGGCGACGCTGCTCGCACGGTCCGTCACCGCGGATGCAGCCGGGGCACAACTCGGCCATAAGGGCAGTCTCGGGCGCGCGCAAACGATCACCCAGCGGCACTACATCGCACGCGCGAAGGTCGCGCCTGACTCCAGCCACGTGTTGGAGCGCCTCTTCGGCACGTGGGACCCGAACGCGGCACCGGATGAAGAAGACCGTCTGGCCGCACGTTATGCCGACCCAGCCGCCTGACCACGCGCTCTGAACGACCTGCGTTCGTTCGGGTGCAGGGTCGTGAGTGGTCTGCAAGAAGCGCTCTCATCTAGTCGTTGCAGTCGCGGACGGTGACCGAACACCGACCACACCAACCTCGGCCGAGATACTCGTAACCGCGCCGGACCACTGGGCAGGATTCCCAGCCGTTGCTGCGTCGAGTGGGCGTCTCATCGAAGACGAGCGGAGTGTTACGTGAACCAGTGCGCCACCTCGACGACGGCGCGCATCGCGCCCTTCGAGCGGTTTCCACCGGCCAGGGAGAACATCACCGCATGCCACGGCGCGTCTGGACGCGGGTCGGACATGATTCCCTGCGGCATGGGCTGGTCGAGGGAGTTCACCAGATTCCGGAGGTCTCGAACCGCAACCTGAGCGATGCGCGAACCCGGCCCGAAGGCCTCTAGTAGCGCGTTCACGTTCCCCCCGTGTGCCTCCCACACAGACTGCAGATTGACGGACGCACAAGGACCGGCCAGGCCGAAGGAGGCCGCCACGCCAGCGGATTGATCTTGGAACGCTCGGCTCTGCAACGTGTCGCCATCGAAGAACGCCGGGCTGACCACCCTCAGCACAAAGTCGTCGTCCGAGATACTCGGGTCATCAACGAGGGGTCGAAGCGACGAACTCTCTGGCATGGCCCTGTGTCAGAGCGAGTCCTGAGCGAGTCTCCACGCCCACTTCTCGACACCGTCCGGCATATCGCTGAACGGTCCTTCCCACTCCGAGATTCCTCGCTGCGCCGCGTAAGCAGTCGCCGCCCCATCGGAATCAACCTCAATCTGCAGTTCCACCGAGCGGCCCCGGAACTCGACCGCAACACCGCCCTCACCAGCCGGTGCAACGGTGGGCGCTGGAGTGCCCTCCCAGATTGAGTCTGCAAGCACCTGCACCAGCGCCTGTAGGGGTCGCGGCGCGAAAGTCTGTCCGAGTTCCGAGATCAGGTAGTTGATGCGAGCGATTACGTCCGGGAGCCAGGCTGCAGACCTGTTGTCGAGCGGACGGAAGTCAGCCTGCCTGAGGTGACGCGACGAGGCTGCAACGGAAAGGTCGGCCGATGCCGCTCGCACGGGTAGGTCAATGCGCTCCGCGACAGACCAGGCGGACGAGGAGCGGACGGGTGCCACTGTCATTTCTGTCCCCAAGCCATTCGAAGTTCGGAACTGGTTATAGAGATGAACGACTCAACAATCACACGCCGTGCCCTGTCTCCGAACTTTCCGAGGTCGCCGTCAGAGGCGGGTGCTCCACGCACGGTCAGTTCCAGGACATAGATGGGCTTCGGTTCCCCCGGTCCGCCGAAGGCAGGCGTCAACGACACGTGTAAACGCGCTTGCGGGAGGTCGCCTTCGGCGTCGACAACATACTGCGAGCGCAACGCCGCTTGCTCTGCTCGGACAGGCAGGTCGGCCCCGACAGATAGCCCCGGAAGGACACGTGCAACTTCGCCGTGAGAACTCCAGATGCCTTCGACGGGCGCGATGTGGTTGATGTAAGTCACTTCGCACTGGATGGAATCCGGCGTCTCGCCTTGGGCCTCCAACCAGCCGCTGAACTCGGCCCACCGCTGCTTGAACTCCGTCCGGCGGGCGGGCCAGTGGGGATAGGTCACGTCCGAAACGCCGCCATGACGCCGCCAGTTCGCCGCGAACCAGTCGCGCTGCACTTGCAGTAGGTGCTGACCGTCCGCCGAGGACGCCCAGACGCGAGGGAGCAGCATCACCGGTGGAAACTCGAAGGAGAGGGTCGGTGCCTGCGGTGCGCCGTCCGAGAACCGCTCGACCGGGGACTCGTATGGTCCCTGAAGTTCGAAGCCAGGGAAGTCGTCCCTCCAAGTGTCCCGCCAGAACGACGCGAAGGCCAAGAACGTCTCTTGCCGCATGGGGCTGAAGCGAACTGCGGTGACCACCTCGACGACGGGCGGCGTCGCGAAGTCAGCAATCACTTCCTCCGCCGCCACGCCGTCAGGATAGTGCCGATCAACAAACCCCGCGCGGCGATCGCCGCATACGGCGTTTCGCCATCGCCACGACCCTGCCGTTCGGGTTCAGGCGCATCCGCCCTCGCAGTACGACGGGACTCCGGTCCTGACAGCGGAGCGCAGGCACTTGCCGCTGTTCGCAGATGTTGGGGCGTGACGGGTTCTGGTGCGGTCTTCGAGCGCTTCGCCGCGGTCCGTGAAGGGATCTGCCTTGCCGGTGGACCTGATTGACCACCTCCGCGTCTACCCGGGACCAGAGTTGGCCACGTCGCGGCCCTCGTTCCTTCGCCGAGCGAAGCCCCGACGAGGACTGCATTCACCGGGATATCACCGGGACCAGCGGGCCCATTGAGAGCCTAGAACCAGTCTGATCCAGCAAACCGGCAGGTCAGGGCCCGGAGGTGGAGCCGCCTGTCGGAATCGAACCGACGACCTAATCATTACGAGTGATTCGCTCTACCGACTGAGCTAAGGCGGCGTGGCCCGGGAGCGCTGCTCGAAGGGCCGCGGGCGAGTATACGGACGACGTTCATCCGGACAGAAATCACGGGGTGGGAGGCACCGGCTAGGTTCGAGGACGACCCGACATCCCGCCTCGTCACACAGGAGACACGATGCCCACTCGCTCCGCACGCACCGCCTGGAAGGGCGGCCTCCAGGACGGCTCCGGCCAGGTCGAGCTGACCAGCTCCGGTGTCGGCACCTACGACGTCTCGTTCCCCAAGCGCGCGGCCGAGTCCGCAGACGGCACGACCAGCCCCGAGGAGCTCGTCGCGGCGGCGCACTCGGCCTGCTACGCGATGGCGCTGTCGAAGATCGTCGGCGACGCGGGCGGCACGGTGCACGCGCTCGACATCAACGCCGACGTGACACTCGGGCCCGACGAGCAGGCCGGCGGCAACAAGCTGACCGGCATCAAGCTCACCGTCCGCGGAGAGGTGGACGGCCTCGACGAGGCCGGCTTCAAGGAGGCCGCCGACAAGGCCAAGGTCGGCTGCCCGATCAGCAAGGCGCTCGCCGCCGTCGACATCACGCTCGACGCGGCGCTCGAGGGCTGACTGCGGCCGGGCCGGCCGGCTGCTGAGGGCCGGCCCCGCCGCCCCTCGGCCGGCCAGCCGGTCGGCCGGTCGGCCGCAGCGTCATACGAACGCGTACTAATAGGTGCCGGTCCGTATGACGCCGCCCAGCCCCCCGCCCCTCGGCCGGCCGGCCGGCCGCAGCGTCATACGAAGGCGTACCAATAGGTGCCGGTCCGTATGACGTCGCCCGGCCCACCGCGCAGCGTCATACGAACGCGTACCAATAGGTGCCGGTCCGGATGACGCCCGCGCAGCCCCCCGCCGCAGCGTCATACGAAGCCGCACCAATAGGTGCCGGTCCGTATGACGTCGCCCGGCCCGCCGCCGCAGCGTCATACGAACGCGTACCAATAGGCGCCGACCCGTATGACGCAGGCCGCCGCCGGCGGAAGGACCCCGAGCCCGGGCAACGCGCGACGTCAGGTCAGCACGTCGTCCCGTCGTCGGGCACGGCCCCGTCGATGAGGTAGTCCTCCACGACGGTGTCGATGCACGCGTTGTCGGCGTTGTACGCCGTGTGGCCATCGCCGTCGCGCTCGACGAGCACGCCCGACTCGAGCTGCTCGGCCAGTGCCACCGCCCACCTCAGCGGCGTCGCGGGGTCGCGGCTGGTGCCCAGCACCAGGATCGGCGCCGCGCCCTCGCCCCGGATCGTCAACGGCTCCTCGCGCGAGGTCACCTCGATGCCGCGGCAGCCGGTCATCCCCCACGCGAACACCCGGCCGAAGGTCGGCGACGCCTCCTCGAAGGCCGGGAAGAGCGACGGCACCTCGGCGAAGGGCACCGAGGTGGGGTCGTCGAGGCAGTTGATCGCGTAGTTCGCCTCGACCGAGTTGTCGGCGTAGCTGCCGTCGGGGTTGCGGGAGGCGTAGGCGTCGGCGAGGTTCATCAGCGCCGAGCCCTTGCCCTCCAGGGCCGAGGCCAGGGCAGTGCTGAGGAGGAACCAGTAGTCGCGGTTGTAGAGCGGCGTGATGATGCCGTAGAACGCGTTGCCCACCGTGAGCTCGCGCTCGCCCGCCGGCAACGGCTGCTGCTCGATCTCCTCGAGCAGCCCGGAGATCGTCGCCATGCCCTCGTCGACGGTGTCGCCGAGGAAGCAGTTGTCGGTGGAGTCGAGGCAGTTCTGGACGTAGGCGCGCAGCGCGGTCTCGAAGCCGGTGGCCTGCTCGAGCGCCAGCTGCCGGGCGTCGAGGGAGACGTCGACCGCGCCGTCGAGCACGAACCGGCCGACGCGCTCGGGGAAGAGCTCGGCGTAGGTGGCGCCGAGCTTGGTGCCGTAGGAGGCGCCGAAGTAGGCCAGCTGCTCCTCGCCGAGCGCGGAGCGCAGCACGTCCATGTCGCGGGCGGCCTCGGTCGTCGTGACGTGCCCGACCACCGGTCCCGAGCCCTCCGCGCACTGCTCGCCGAACGACAGCACCGCCTCGCGGTGGTCGGCCTGCTCGGCAGGGGTGTCGGGCGTGGGGTCGCCGGCGAGGTAGGCGTCGAGCTCGGCGTCGCTGAGGCAGTCCACCGGCGCCGACCGGCCGACGCCGCGCGGGTCGAAGCCGACGACGTCGAAGGCGTCGAGCAGCGGCTCGCGGAACACCTGCCGGCCCAGCGCGGCGTACGACGTCCCGGGGGCGCCGGGGCCGCCAGGGTTCACCACGAGCGAGCCGACGCGCGACCCGCTCGCCGGCACCCGCAGCAGGGCGAGCTCGATCGTGTCGCCGGCGGGGTCGGCGTAGTCGACCGGCACCGTGAGGAAGCCGCAGTCCTGCGCCTCGTCGCGCTCGCAGGGCTGCCAGTCGATGCGCTGGGAGTAGAAGTCGGCCAACGACGGGTCCGGCGCCTCGGTCACGGCGGCAGGCGGCGGTGTCGTCGGCGACGGGGTCGGCGGGGCGTCCGAGGTGTCGGCGGCGTCGCGGCCGCCGCCCTGGATGGCGAGCCCGACCGCGACGAAGGCGGTCACCGCCAGCGCGAAGACGACCAGGAGCGCGAGGAGCCTGCGCATCAGCGACCTCCGGGCAGCCGCAGGGCGACCGTCATCGACTCGAGCGCCAGCTGCGGCGGCACGTTGAACTCCAGCATCTGCTCGCGGGCGGTGAAGATCGCGTCGATCATCCGCAGCAGCTGCTCCGGCGAGGCGGCGCGGGCCACCAGTGCCACGTCGCCGCGCAGCTCCTCGTTGACCAGCACGCCGGGCGCGCCGACCGAGAGCGCGATGGCGTCGCGGTAGACCGAGACGAGGTCCATCAGCGCGCGGTCGATCACGTCGAGCACCCGACGCTTCGCCTTCTGCTTCTGCAGCTTCTCCAGCCCGGCGAGCGCGGCCCGGTAGGACCGGTTGGCGAGGTCCTTGCGCTCGCTGCCGAAGATGGACTGGAGCTCCTCGAGCTCGCGCCTCTCGGCCGTGGCCGTGATCGCCTCGGTCTCCTCCTTGGCGAGCTCGGCGAGGTTGGTCGCCGCAGTCATGCACGACCCGAGCGAGGTGAGCCGTGCCGGGATGCTGATCACCTCGCGCCGGCGCGAACGGGTCTCCTCGTCCAGTGCGAGCGCGCGCGCCCGGCCGATGTGCCCCTGGCTGGCGCGGGCGGCGAAGCCGGCCAGGGTCTCGGAGACCCCCTCGTTGCGCACGAGGAAGGCCGCGACGTCCTCCGTGCCGGGTGTGGCGAGGGTCAGGGTACGGCAGCGCGAGCGGATGGTCGGCAGCACGTCGCGCACGGTCGGGGCGCACAGCAGCCAGACCGTGCGGGGCGTCGGCTCCTCGATCGCCTTGAGCAGCGCGTTGCCGGTGCGCGGGTTCTCCGGGGTGCCGAGCCGGTCGGCGTCCTCGATGACCACGATCTGCCAGCGGCCGATGGCGGGGAACTTCGCGGCCGACTGCACGAGGTCGCGCATGTCGTCGACGTAGAGGACCGATGTCTCGGACCTGACCCACGTGATGTCGGGGTGGGAGCCGCTCATGCCGAGCCGGCAGGCCTCGCACCGGCCGCACCCGGTGCGCTGCTCGCACTGCAGCGCGGCGGCGAAGGACCGGGCGACGTTGGAGCGGCCGGAGCCGGGGGGACCGGTGACGAGCCAGGCGTGGGTCATGCCGTGACCCCCCGCCGCCTGCTGCAGCACCTCGATGGTCGGGCGCTGGCCGACGAGCCCGGACCAGACGCCGGCAGTGGCGCTCGCGGTGGTCACGACCGCTCCAGCAGGGGCGCGACGCGCTGGCGGATCGACCCCGCGATCTCGTCGACGGGGGCACGCGCGTCGAGGACGAGGTAGCGCTCGGGGTCGGCGGCCGCGAGGTCGAGGAAGCCCTGACGGACCCGCTGGTGGAAGGCGAGCGACTGCCCTTCGATGCGGTCGCGCCCGGAGAGGCGGTCGAGGCCCGCCTCCGGGTCGAGGTCGAGCACGACGGTGAGGTGCGGGCGCAGGTCGCCGGTGGCCCACCGGGCGACGGCCTCCACCTCGCCGACGTCGAGGGTGCGCCCGGCGCCCTGGTAGGCCAGCGTGGAGTCGACGTAGCGGTCGGTGATCACCACCTCGCCGCGGGCGAGGGCGGGCAGCACGACGTGGTCGACGTGCTCGGCCTTGTCGGCGGCGTAGAGGAGGGCCTCCGTGCGGTCGGAGAGGTCGCCGGTCGCCGGGTCGAGCACGATGCGGCGCAGCTCCTTGCCGACCGACGTGTCCCCCGGCTCGAAGGTGAGCAGCACGGTCTCGCCCCGCTCCAGGAGCCAGTCGTGCAGCAGGCGCGACTGCGTGGACTTGCCGGCCCCCTCGCCTCCCTCGAAGCAGACGAACAGCCCGCGCTCCGACAACACTCCTGCGCTCACGGGGACACCCTACGGGCGCGGAGGGACAGGGATGCGCGGTGAGCCCGCTCGCGCCCGGGGCGGGTGGACGGTCTGCGACCAGCCGCAAGCGATCCGCAAGGTCCGGGCCGCACACTGCTGCCATGACCACCATCGACGGCCTGCCCGCGGGCCTCAGCACCCGTCCCCTGACCCTCGCCGACGCCGAGGCGGTCCACGCCGTCATCGCCGCGGAGGAGGTCGTCGACCTCGGCGAGTCCGAGATGACCGTGGAGGACGTGGTGGCCGACTGGCAGCGGCCCAGCTATGACATCACCGCCAGCACGATCGGCGTCTTCGACGGCGACCGGCTCGTCGCCTACGCCGACCACAGCGACGCCGACGTTGCCTACACGGCCGTGCTCCCCGACCACCAGGGCCGCGGGATCGGCACCGCCCTCGCCCACTGGCTGCAGGATAGGGCGCGGGCGGCCGGCTCGGCGCGCATCGGCACGCAGGTGCCCGAGGGCAGCGCCGCCGACCGGCTGATGGCCGACCTCGGCTACGCCGTGCGCTGGACCGCGTGGGACCTCGAGCTGCCGCCCGAGCGCGAGGTCGCCGCCCGGCCGCTGCCCGACGGCTTCGCGATCCGCAATGCCGAGGAGTCCGACCACGAAATCGTCTGGACGCTGCTGGAGGACTGCTTCCTCGAGTGGTCGGAGCGGGAGCGGATGAGCCTCGAGGACTTCGGCGCCCGCGTGTGGGGCCGTCCGGGCCACCAGCCCTGGAACCTGCGCCTCCTCGCCGCACCCGACGGCCGCGTCGTGGGTGCCACGCACGTGTTCCTCGCAGGCGAGGGTGCGTACGTCGCCCGCATCGCCGTCCGCCCCGACCACCGGGGCCGTGGGCTGGCGCCGGCGATGCTCGTCGACGCCTTCGCCCGAGCCCGAGAGCACGGAGCGGTGCGGTGCTACCTCTCGACCGACACCCGCGCCGGCGCCCGCGGTCTCTACGAGAAGGTCGGCATGGAGGTCGCGTCCACCTGGGTCAACCGGGCGATCGCGCTCTGAGGCGCGCCATGGACCTCATGCCGCGCTGCTCGAGCTGAAGGACGCCCGGCAGGGCACCGCGGTCACGTCGAGCTGAGTCCGGCTGCTGCCACCGCCCGCCTCCTCGGGCGTGGCGGCCGCACCGGCGGCCACGCTGGGATGGACCCATGACCATCGACGAGCTGCTGGCGGAGGCCCGGGCGGACCTCGTGCGGCTCTCGCCGACCGAGGCGCTGCAGGCGCAGGAGGACGGTGCCGTCCTCATCGACATCCGCCCCGAGGCCAACCGCGTCAGCGAGGGCGGCCTGCCCGGTGCGCTCGTGGTCGAGCGGACGGTGCTCGAGTGGCGGCTCGACCCCGCGTGCGAGGCCCGGCTGCCGGAGGCGGCGTACGACCTGCACGTGGTGGTGGTCTGCAACGAGGGCTACTCCTCCAGCCTCGCCGCCGCCACGCTCCGCCGGCTCGGGGTGCACCGCGCGACCGACCTGGTGGGCGGGTTCCGGGCGTGGAAGGACGAGGGCCTGCCCGTCTGCTGACGGACGCCGGCCCAGCCCGGCCCAGCCCGGCCCGATCGGTGCGGCCGGTCAGGCGGCCGGTCAGGCCTTCTTCGCAGCGGTCTTCTTCGCAGCCGTCTTCTTGGTCGCGGTCTTCTTCGCGGCGGTCCTCTTCGCGGCGGTCTTCTTGGCGGGGGCCTTCTTCGCGCCCTTGGCCGCCTTCTTGGCCGGGCCGCGCTCGCGCCGCTCGGCGAGCAGCTCGGCCGCACGCTCGAGGGTGATCGACTCGACGGTGTCGTCCTTGCGGAGCGTGGCGTTGTACTCGCCGTCGGTGACGTACTCGCCGAAGCGGCCCGACTTCACCACGACCGGCTGGCCGGAGACGGGGTCGTTGCCGAGCTCCTTCAGCGGCGGGGTGGCCGCGCCGCGCCCGCGCTGCTTGGGCTGGGCGTAGATGGCCTTGGCCTGGTCGAGGGTGATGTCGAAGATCTGGTCCTCGCTGGTGAGCGAGCGCGAGTCGGTGCCCTTCTTCAGGTACGGGCCGTAGCGGCCGTTCTGCGCGGTGATCTCGGTGCCGTCGTCGTCGACGCCGACGATGCGCGGCAGGTCGAGGAGCTTCACGGCCTGCTCGAGGGTGACCGTGTCGAGGGACATGGACGAGAAGAGCGAGCCGGTGCGGGGCTTGGCCGACTTCGGCGCGTCGTCGGGCAGCACCTCGGTGACGTAGGGACCGAAGCGGCCGTTCTTGGCGACGATCTGCAGCCCGGTGTCGGGGTGGGTGCCGACGACCTGCTCCTCGCCGGCGGGGTTGGCGAGCAGCTCCTTGGCCTTGGCCACGGTGAGCTCGTCGGGCGGCAGGTCGTCGGGGACGTTGGCGCGCACGGGCGCGGCGTCGCCGCCGTCGGGCCCGGGACCCTCGACGTAGGGCCCGTAGCGCCCGACGCGGAGGTTGATCCCGTCCTCCGGCTCGCCGATCGGGAACGTCGCCATCTCCTTGGCGTCGATGTCGCCGAGCTCGGTGACGAGGGTCTTCAGGCCGGTGACGTCGGTGGAGCCGTAGTAGAACTCGGCGAGCTCGGTCGCGCGGTCGCGCCGGCCGCTCGCGATCTCGTCGAGCACGTCCTCCATGGACGCGGTGAACTCGTAGGACACCTGCCGCGGGAAGTGCTCCTCCAGCAGCCGCACCACGGAGAACGCCAGCCACGCCGGCACCAGCGCCGTGCCCTTCTTGTAGACGTAGCCGCGGTTGAGGATGGTGCCGATGATCGAGGCGTACGTCGACGGGCGGCCGATCTCGCGGTCCTCGAGCTCCTTGATCAGCGTCGCCTCGGTGTAGCGCGCCGGCGGCTTGGTCTCGTGGCCCTCCGGCGTCAGCGTTGCGGCGGACACCGCGGCCCCCTCGGTCAGGTTCGGCAGCCGGGTCTCGGCGTCGTCGCGGCGCTTGGACGCGTCGTCGATGTCCTCGACGTAGGCCTTGAGGAAGCCGTGGAACGTGATCGTGCGGCCGCTCGCGCTGAACACGACGTCACGGCCGTCGGCGGCGGCGCCGCCGAGGCGGATCGTGACCGAGTTGCCGGTGGCGTCCTTCATCTGCGAGGCGACGGTGCGCATCCAGATCAACTCGTAGAGCCGGAACTGCTCTCCCGACAGGCCCGTCTGCGCCGGCGTGCGGAACGTCTCGCCGGCCGGGCGGATGGCCTCGTGCGCCTCCTGGGCGTTCTTGACCTTCGACGCGTAGGTCCGCGGCGCGTCGGGGAGGTACTCCGCGCCGTAGAGCTCGCGCACCTGGTCGCGCGCGGCACCCACCGCCGCGTCCGACAGCGTCGTGGAGTCGGTGCGCATGTAGGTGATGAAGCCGTTCTCGTAGAGGCGCTGCGCGACCGACATGGTCACGCTCGCGCTCATGCCGAGCTTGCGGCTGGCCTCCTGCTGCAGCGTGGTGGTGCGGAAGGGCGCGTACGGCGAGCGGCGGTAGGGCTTGGACTCGACCGAGCGCACGTCGTACGTCGTCTCGGCGAGGCCGGCGGCCAGCGCCTCGGCGTCGGCACGGGACAGGTGGACGCGCTCGCCGCGCTTGAGCTCGCCGGTGTTGTCGAAGTCGGAGCCGCGGGCCACCCGGACGTCGTCGACGGAGTGGAGCCGGGCGGGGAACATCCGCGGGTCGTGGCCGGTGCCGGCGTCGAAGGTGGCGTCGAGGTCCCAGTAGGAGGCGACGCGGAACTTCATCCGCTCCCGTTCGCGGTCGACGACGAGGCGGGTCGCCACCGACTGCACGCGGCCCGCGGAGAGGCCGGACATGACCTTCTTCCACAGCACGGGCGAGACCTCGTAGCCGTAGAGCCGGTCGAGGATGCGCCGCGCCTCCTGGGCCTCGACGAGGTCGTCGTTGATCTCGCGCGGGTTCTCGACCGCAGCGAGGATCGCGGGCTTGGTGATCTCGTGGAAGACCATCCGGTGGACCGGCAGGCCCTTCGGCGGCTTGAGCTCGTCGAGCAGGTGCCAGGCGATCGCCTCGCCCTCGCGGTCCTCGTCGGTGGCGAGGTAGAGCGCGTCGGACTCCTTGACCAGCTTCTTCAACTTGGAGATGTGGCTCTTCTTGTCGCGAGGGACGACGTAGTAGGGCTCGAAGCCGTTGTCGACGTCGACGGCCAGCCGACCCCACGGTTTGTCCTTGATCTTGGCCGGCGTGTCCGCGGCGTTGTTGGGCAGGTCGCGGATGTGACCGATCGAGGACTCCACGACGTAGTCCTTGCCCAGGTACCCGCCGATGGTGCGGGCCTTCGCAGGCGACTCGACGATCACGAGCTTTGCCACTTGGTGTGCTCCCTCTTGTTGCTGCTGCGATGTTGCTCAGCGCCGCAACCGTAGCGCCACCTGCCCATATCTCCACGCCGCGCGGTCC
Source organism: Nocardioides xinjiangensis (assembly GCF_017916385.1). Classification (NCBI taxonomy): domain Bacteria; kingdom Bacillati; phylum Actinomycetota; class Actinomycetes; order Propionibacteriales; family Nocardioidaceae; genus Nocardioides; species Nocardioides xinjiangensis. The sequence continues at coordinate 2,071,650 of NZ_JAFMSW010000001.1, read as the reverse complement.
ACAGGGCCCTCGCGCCCAGCCGCCGGACACGGCTCGGGCCCCACGCCGCGAGGACGTGGGGCCCGAGCGCGTCAGGCTGGCGTACGGGTCAGAACTCGAGGCCCTCGAGGTAGCGGAACCCCGTGTTGGCGGTCGCCGCCGGGGAGAAGTCCGGGGTGTCGTTCTCGACGATGTACTCCTCGACCTGGTGCTTCTTGAAGATGGCCCGGAAGTCGATGACCCCCAGGCCCAGGTCGGCCATGTCGCCGGGCTGCTGCTTGTAGAGCACGGCCGCGTCGGCGCCGTGGCGGTCCTTCACGTGGTACTGCCGGACCTTCAGCGGCGAGGTGCGGATGACCTGGTTGGCGAAGGCCAGCGGGTCGGACACGCCGAGGTTCACGCCCGCCGTGTACGCCCAGTAGAGGTCCACCTCGAGGTGCACGAGCTTCGGGTCGAGCTCGGACATCAGCACCTCCCACGGCGTCGTGCCGTCGGCGAACTCGATCGTGAACTCGTGGGCGTGGTTGTGGTAGCCGTAGCGCAGCCCGCGACGCCGGGCGGCGGCCGCCTCGGTGTTCATCTGCGCGGCCCACTTCTGCCAGTCGCTCTTGTTGTTGGAGTTGAGGTAGGGCACGACGATGTACTTCTGACGGAACGTCTGGGCGTCGTCGAGCTTCTTGTTGAGGGCGGAGGCGTTGCTGCTGATGCCGTCGTGGCTCGACGAGGCCCAGATGCCACGAGCGTCGAACTCGGCCTTGAGCTTCGCAGCCGTGTCGATGCCGGCGTCCGGGTAGAGGCCGGCCCGCTCGACACGCTCGTAGCCGAACTTCGCCAGCTGGTCGAGCTGCCGCCGGACGCTGTCGCCGGTCTTCATCGCGTCGCGCAGCGTGTAGAGCTGGATGCTGATGAGGTCGGTGGGGACCTCCCGCTTCCGCCCGTGGCCGTTGCCCCTGCCCTTGCCCGGGTGGGCGGCGAGGGCCGGCGACCCGGCACCGACCACGGCCGCACCGGCCGCACCCGCCACGGCGCCACGCAGCAGGCCGCGTCGGCTGGCGCCCTTTCGCTCCAGCGACTCGCTCAGCGCGGCGTCGCCGTCATATCCGAAACACATGTGTGCCTACTTCCTGGGTTTCTCGGGATTTCTCGGGGGTTTCTCCGGGGACTTGCGTGGATGTCGGTGCTCAGCCGGCCGGCTCGAGGACGACCTCGGCCGATCCGCTGAGACCGGGCTGGGAGCCCGCGTCGGTGTACTCCGCGACGAAGACGGCGGAGAGGTCGTCGGTCGCGGGGTCGTGCCCGCCGGGCACCGTGGTCACCAAGGAGCCGGTGCAGCCGGTGGCTGTGGACTGCGGGTGCCCATGGGTGTTGTGACCGAGCACGTAGGTCACGGTGACCCGGCTGCAGTCGACGGGGTCGTCGTCGGTCACCTTGACCTCGTACGCCACGGTGTCGCCGAAGCGGAACGGCTGCTCGGCCACCGGGGTGACGAACTCCAGCTCCGGCGCCTGGTTGCCGACGACGATGTCCACGTCGGTCGAGGCCCGGCGACCGCCCCGGTCGGTGACGCGGAGGCTGGCGCGGTAGGTGCCGTCCTCGGTGTAGGTCCAGCTGGCCCGTGCCTTGCGGCTGTCGACCTTGCCGTCACCGTCGAAGTCCCAGGCGTAGCGCAGCTTCTTGTCGCCGTCCGGGTCCTTGGTGCCCTTGCTCGAGAACGCGACGGTCAGCGGCGCGCGGCCGGCCGTCGGCTCCGCCTCGATCGCCGGGACCGGGCTGCGGTTGCCGCCCTTGCCGATGAAGTCGATGCGGGAGAGCTGGGCGTCGGGGTTCTCGGCGAAGTAGCCGTCGCCGTACTCGAGGACGTAGAGCGCGCCGTCGGGGCCGAACTCCATGTCGATCGGGTTGTCGGTGACGATGCCCGGGACGACGTCCTCGATCCCGACCCTCGCGCCGTCGACGTGGAAGCCCTTGATGTAGTCGCGGGTCCACTCGTAGAAGAGCGGGGTGCCGTCGTAGCGCCGGGGCCAGGCGACCGGGTTGCGGCCGAGGGTGTCCCTGCGGTCGAACTGGTAGGCGGGGCCGGCCATCGGGCCGATGCCACCGTCCTTCTTGTCGAGCGCGGGGAACCTCTTCGACTTCCCGTAGCTGTACCAGACCTCCGGCTGCTCGACCGGCGGGAGCCTGCGCTTGCCGGTGTTGTGGACGGACGTGTTCACCGGGGCCGCGCAGTCGAACTTCTTGCCGCTCTTCTCGGTGCCGAAGTCGTAGTCGTTGTACGGCAGCCGCGCGGTCGCGCAGTAGGGCCAGCCGTAGTTGCCGGGCTCGTCGACGACCGCCCACTTGCCGTGGCCGGCGGGACCGCGGTCGGCCTTGGGCTTCTTGGCGTCGGGCGAGTAGTCGGCGACCCACAGGTCGTCGGTGACCGGGTCGATCTCGATGCGGAACGGGTTGCGCCAGCCCATCGAGTAGATCTCCGGGCGCGTCTTCGGGGTGCCCTTCTTGAACAGGTTCCCCTTCGGGATCGTGTAGCCGCCGCCGGGCTTCGGCTTGATCCGCAGGATCTTGCCGCGCAGGTCGTTGGTGTTGGCCGACGTCCGCTGGGCGTCGAACGCGGGGTTGCGGTCGGCCCGCTCGTCGAGGGGCACGTAGCCGTCGGACTGGAACGGGTTCGAGTCGTCACCGGTGGACAGGATCAGGTTGCCCTTGGAGTCGAAGACGATGTCGCCGCCGACGTGGCAGCAGATGCCGCGGTCGACCGGCACGTCGAGCACCTTGCGCTCCGTGCCGAGCCTGACCTGGCCGCCCGAGTAGCGGAACTTCGAGACCCGCAGGAAGCCCTTGTAGCGCGCGAAGTCCGCCGCCGTGCCGGTCTCCGGCGCGTCGCCCTCGTTGATGGACTCGGTCGCCGGGTCGTCGGCCGGGGTGTCGAGCGGCGGCGAGTAGTACAGGTAGATCCACTTGTTCTTCTTGCCGTCGTAGCCCGGGTCGAGGGCGATGCTCTGCAGGCCCTCCTCGTCGTGGAGGTACACCGGGATCCGGCCCGCGATGCTGTTGACGCCGGTCTTGGCGTCGTTGTGCCAGATGACGCCGGCGCGCGTGGTGTGCAGGACGTCGCCGTTGGGCAGCACGGCGAGGTCCACGGGCTCACCGGGGCGGTCGTTGAGGGTGACCTTCTGGAACGCCCCCTTGGCGGGCGGCGGGGCGGTGTCGGCGTGCCCTTCGTGGGCGGTGGCCGCGGGAGTCGCGGTGGTCGCCGCGAGGAGCGGCAGGCAGAGGGCGGCGCCGGCGGCGGCCACCAGCCCTGTGCGGAGGGGGTGGGTCATCGAGGGTTCTCCTGTTTCCGAGATGTGAGGAGCGACTAGCAACGTAGGCAGGTGATGACGGTCACGTCAACGACCGGACGACTTTTGCTCGCCTGCCGACACAAGTGGGCGGGGTCCCCCGGCCAGGGTGTCGGGGCCTGACCGGGGGACCTCCGGTCAGGCGCCCGCCGGCTTCAGCGGGTCGTGGCCGAACAGCATCAGCGTCCGGCGCAGGTCGTCGTCGTACGCTTCGGGCTCGGGCTCGTCGCCCCGGATGGTGCGCACCTGGTCGACCACCTGCTGCATCGTGTCGACGTCGTCGGGGGTGAGATCGGTGCGGCGCTTGCCGAGGATGGCGACCACCTGCGTGCCGACCTCGTGCTCGGGCAGGACGCTGTCCGGCTCGACGAGCTGGCCGTCCTCCTGGGTGGCGTCGGTGCGCAGCCAGTCGGAGAGCTCGCGGGAGGTCATGTTGACCACCTCGTGGAACTCCTGCCAGAGCTCGTCGCTGATGTGGGACTCGGCCATCAGAGGTCCTCTCCGTCGTCACGGGTGCTGGGTCGGGGATCGGGGCGCGACGAGAAGCGCAGCACCGCGCCGACGCCGTCGGGCAGGGCGCCGATGGGCGCATGCAGGGGCAGCAGGTCGGCGTCCTGCGCGATCGCCGCCCGCAGGAGCAGCTCGTCGAGCCGCTCGGCCGCGGGCTCCTCCACGCCGAGGGAGCGCAGCTCCTCGGGGTCGGTGGCCAGCAGCATCGGGTCCGGGCCGGCGTAGGCCCGACGGTCGTCGAGGGCCCCGTCCTGCAGGATCAGGGTCTCGACCTCGCCGCGGCGCAGCGCCTCGAGGGTCTCCCCGACGCCGATGGCCTTCGGTGCGTCGGCGGGACCGAGCCGGTCGAGCACCTCGTCGATGCGCAGGCTCCGGCACCGCTGCACCGCCGCCGCCACCTCCTCGTCGAGCTGCTCGTCGTCGGCTCCCTCGGCCCGGCCGCCGTGCTCGAGCACCTGGAGCCGCTCCGAGACCTGCTGGCCGGCGCTCTCGCTGACGCGGGAGACCGCCGACGGCTCGCCGGTGAGGAGCACCAGGTCCACGCGCTCCTTGGTGAGGAGGCTGTCGAGGTCGCGCGCGACGGTGTCGGCGTTCTGGTCCTGCGAGTCCTGGACCCGCATCTGGAAGCGCCGGTGGGACCAGCCGCCGCCCTTGACCTTGTGCAGCACGTCGTGGTCGCCCTCGCTCGTCAGCTCCCGCTCGACGGCCCCGATGGTGCTGGCGAGCGTGATGTCGGCGCCGGTGTGGTCGACGCGGACGAGGGCGTAGCGCACGTCGTCGCTCATGGCGCGCGCCAGCTCGAGGAGGTGCGCGACGGGCCCGTGGTGCTGGTGACCCGCCACGGCACCGGCCAGGACGAGGTCGGTGACGAGGGTGCCGTCGTGCGCGACGACGACGCGGGAGGCGTCGCCGCCGTGGCCGGTCGGCTCGGTCAGCCTGGCGACCACCGTCTCGACGAGGTCCTCGGCGGCCCCGGACTCGAGGAGCTCGCGGCGGACGTTGTCCGCTCGCAGCTCCACCTCCCGGGCGCCGGTCTCGCTGGCCCGGCTCACGTCGACGTAGGCGGTCACCACGTCGCCGTAGAGCTCGGCGGCCCGCCTGAGGGTGGACAGTGCTTCTGGTCGTCGCATCGTCATGGCGCCGCAGTACCCAATCTCCTGCGCGTCATCAGCCGGCCCGCTGGTCCCGGCCGCGGTCCTCAGACGCCCAGGAAGCCCTCGCCGACCAGCTCGCGCACCACCGGCAGGTACGTACGCCGCAGCTCGGCCTCGTCGCGCTGGAGCAGCGCCGCCAGGGCACCCAGGATCTGGCCGAGGGTGAGGTCGCCGTCGCAGGCGCCGACGAGGGCGGCCTCGACCGTGTCCGCCGTGCGCGCGCGCCGGAACCCGCGGTGCTGCCGCAGGACGATCGCCTCGGGGTCCTCGGCGCCCGGACGCCCCACCGTCTCCTGCTGGACGTCCTCGCGGGCGCGCAGCCTCGTGCCGAGCAGGTCGCCGTCGGCGAGCCCGCGCAGCTCGGTGACGGCCTCGCCCCAGGCGTGGACCGCCGGACCGATCGGCTGCTCGACGTCGTAGGGCCACTCGAGCAGCTCGTGGTGCCCGGCACCGCCGAGGCGGACGTTGACCCAGCCGAAGCCCACGCCCCGGATCCCGGACTCCTCGAGCCACGACAGCCAGGTGTCGTAGCGCCGGGCGTAGTCGGGCCCGCCGTGGTGCCCGCTGTCCTTGAGCCACAGCTCGACGTACGCCGAGGGGTCGAGGGTCTCGCGCTGCACGACCAGTGCGTCGCAGTCCGCGCGCAGCCACGAGGCGAGGCGCTCGTCCCACGGGCGGCCCTCCACGACCGCCCAGTTGGCCAGCACCTGCAGCCAGCCACCGTCGGTGAGGTGGTCGGGGCCGGTGCGGACGATGTGCTCGACGACGCGGTCGCCCGGCAGCCCGGAGTCGCGGTAGACCAGCCGCTCACCGGTCGCGGGCGAGATCACGAACGGCGGGTTGGTCGTGACGAGGTCGAACCGCTGCCCTGCCACCGGCTCGAAGAAGGAGCCGCCGCGCACGTCGACCTCGACCTCGTTGAGCTCGGCGTTGAGCCGCGTCATCCAGAGCGCGCGCTCGTTGACGTCGGTCGCGACGACGGCCGTGGAGTGCGCGGCCAGGTGCAGCGCCTGGACCCCGCAGCCCGTGCCGAGGTCGAGGGAGCGGGCGACCGGCTCGCGCATGGTCAGCTGCGCCAGGCTCGTGGAGGCGCTCGAGATCCCGAGGACGTGGTCGGGGCCCACGGCGACGGGCGCGCCGTCGAGGCCGGGCGTGAGGTCGGAGACCACCCAGAGGTCGCGGTCCTCGTCTCCGGACGTGGCGTAGGGACGACAGTCGGTGCGCGCGGCCACCTCGCTGACGCTCTGCTCGAGCAGACCGGCGTTGCAGAGGCGGTCGACCAGCCCCGGGAGCGCGCGGTCGGCCGCCTCGCGGGTGACCGTCGTCTGCAGGAGGAAGAGCCGGACCAGCGTGTCGAGCGGCCGGCCCGAGGCCGTACGGCGCAGCGCCGGCAGGGTCTCGTTGCGGCCGAGTGCGCGGTGGGCGTCGTCGCCGAGCGCCTCCGCGACGCGGTCGTAGGTGAAGTCGGCGGCGAGCAGCGCCTCGCGGAGCGGGGCGGCGACGTCGGTGCTCATGGCACCAGCCTCTCAGGCGACGCGCGAGCGGGCTGCAGCCATGTCGAGGGGAGCCGGGGTGTGCCGGGCGGCGGCGTCCGGGCGTCCGGGCGTCCGGGCGTCCGGGCGTCCGGCGCGGCCGTACCGGGTCCGGGAAGCGCCATGGCGGCCGGGTCGCCTCGGGCGACCGGCCGCCATGACGTCGTACGTGGCGGAGCGGGGGTCAGAGCGTGCTGCCGATTGCCGGCTCCTCGTCGGCGATGGCGACGTCGCGCTTCTTCGAGAGCACCACCGCCACGGTGATGATCGCGACCGCGACGAGGGCGATGACCACGCGGAGCGCGTCGTTCTCGTCCTTGCCGACGCTCATCGAGACGATGGCGCTCGCGATGAGCAGGGAGACGAGGTTCATCACCTTGATCAGCGGGTTGATGGCCGGGCCGGCGGTGTCCTTGAACGGGTCGCCCACCGTGTCGCCGATGACGGTCGCGGCGTGGGCGTCGGACCCCTTGCCACCGTGGTGGCCGTCCTCGACGAGCTTCTTGGCGTTGTCCCACGCGCCTCCCGCGTTGGCCAGGAAGACGGCCATGAGGGTGCCGGCGCCGATCGCACCGGCGAGGAAGCCGGCCAGCGCCGTCACCCCGAGGCCGAAGCCGACGGCGACGGGCGCCATCACGGCCAGGATGCCCGGGGTCACCAGCTCGCGCAGCGAGTCGCGGGTGACGATGTCGACGACCTTACCGTACTCCGGGCGACCGGTGCCCTCCATGATCCCCGGGATCTCGCGGAACTGGCGGCGCACCTCGAAGACCACCGCGCCCGCCGCGCGCGCGACCGCGTTGATCGCGAGGCCGGAGAAGAGAAACACCACGGCGGCGCCGAGCAGCACGCCGACGAGGACCGCCGGGTTGTACACCTGGAAGTCGAGGACCTCGGTGGAGCCGGACTCGACGAGGGCGTCGGCGACCGAAGTGGCGTACGAGCCGAACAGGGCGGTCGCGGCGAGCACGGCCGTGGCGATCGCGATGCCCTTGGTGATGGCCTTGGTGGTGTTGCCGACGGCGTCGAGCTCGGTGAGGATCTGCGCGCCGTTCTCGCTGACGTCGCCCGACATCTCCGCGATGCCCTGGGCGTTGTCGGAGACGGGGCCGAAGGTGTCCATCGCGACGATGACGCCGACGGTGGTGAGCAGGCCGCAGCCGGCGAGCGCGACGGCGAACAGCGACACGGTGAGGGTCGCGCCGCCGAGGAGGAAGGCGCCGAACACGGCCGCGCCGATGACCAGCGTCGTGTAGACCGCGGACTCGAAGCCGACGCTCAGGCCCGACAGGATGACCGTCGCCGGTCCGGTGAGCGAGGTCTTGCCGACGTCCTTGACGGGGCGGTGCTCGGTGCCGGTGTAGTAGCCGGTGAGGGCCAGGATGCCGGCGGCCATCACGATGCCGATCACCACGGCGGCGCTGGCGATGAAGCGCGGGTCGCCGTCGATGCCGGCGAAGTCCTCGCCGAAGCCGGCGAACTCCCCGGGCAGGTAGAGGTAGGACAGGACGACCGACGCCACGGCGCCGATGGCCGCGGAGATGTAGAACGCGCGGTTGATCGTGGTGAGGCCGTTCTCGCCGGCCTTCGGCTTGGTGATGTAGATGCCGACGACGGCCGTCAGGGCGCCGATGGCGGGGATCAGCAGCGGGAAGACCAGGCCCTTGTCGCCGAATGCCGCGGCGCCGAGGATCAGCGCGGCGACCAGCGTGACGGCGTACGACTCGAAGAGGTCGGCGGCCATGCCGGCGCAGTCGCCGACGTTGTCGCCCACGTTGTCGGCGATGGTGGCGGCGTTGCGGGGGTCGTCCTCGGGGATGTTCTGCTCGACCTTGCCGACGAGGTCGGCGCCGACGTCGGCGGCCTTGGTGAAGATGCCGCCGCCGACGCGCATGAACATGGCCAGCAGCGCGGCACCGAAGCCGAAGCCCTCCAGGACGTGCGGCGCCTCGTCCTCGAAGAGGAGCACGACGACGCTCGCGCCGAGGAGGCCGAGGCCGACGGTCGCCATGCCGACGAAGGCGCCGGTGCGGAAGCCGATGGTCATGGCGGGGTCGCGGCCCTCGGTCTCGGCGGCGGCCGCGACGCGCAGGTTGGCGCGGACGGCGAGGCTCATGCCGAGGTAGCCGATCGCGGCGGAGAAGCCGGCGCCGACCAGGAAGAAGATCGAGCGGCCGATGCGGACGGTGACGTCGTCTGCGGGCAGTGCGAACAGGACCACGAACGCCACCGCGGCGAAGATCCCGAGAGTGCGGAACTGCCGCTGCAGGTAGGCGTTGGCGCCTTCCTGAACGGCCTGGGCGATGGTCCTCATGTTGTCGGTGCCCTCACCGGCGGCCAACACCTGCGACCTGAACATCGCCGCCATCCCGAGCGCGCCGAGCGCGATCAGGGCGACGACGACGACCAGGACGAGGTTGCCACCTTCGAGCTCCGGCTTCACGACCGCGGGCAGGATCCCCGTCATGCGCGTCCTCCTAGGACTTCGTGTGCATCCATGAACGCGCCGGAGTCTACGCAGACGTGATCCAGATCACGGGGACGGGTGGCCCGCACCACACCGGCGACCTGCTCGGAACGTGCAAAACCCCCTCCGGTCACGTCCGGAGGGGTGGTGGCCGGGTCGGCCGGGCGTGGGCCGGGCGGTCAGGCGCCGGGGGCCAGGCCGACGGAGTCGTGGATGACGAACACCTTGGCGAGGCCGGTGATGCGGAAGATCTTGAGCAGTCGCTCCTGGGTGCACACCAGGTCGAGCGAGCCGTCGTGGGCACGGACCTTCTTGAGCCCGCCGACGAGCACACCGAGGCCGGTGGAGTCGAGGAACTCGACGGCCTCGAGGTCGATGACGATGTCGTAGGTGCCGGCGCCGACGAGCTCGGTGATGCAGTCACGCAGCTTGGGCGCGGTGTAGACGTCGATCTCCCCGCCGACGGCGACGACGGCACGACCATCCACCTCGCGTGTCGCAAGGGTGAGATCCACGACTGCTCCCCGGTCCCCGAACTCGTTCGGACAGTGTGCCTGCGGGCACGACGACGTACCCCTTGTTCGTTCCGGGTGGTATCAAACCACGAGTCCCAAGCGTCGCGCAGGACTCCCTCACAACTCACCGCCTGCGGCGACGTCCGTGGCGTTTGCCAGACTGCCCGGGTGAGTCGGTCCCACCCGCGCGCGGCGCCCTCGGTCGAGGCGCTGGTCCGTCGACTCACCGGGGTCCCCGGACGTGAGGACCGGCTCCAGCACCTCGAGGTGCTGCCGGCCCGGGAGGCCGTCCACGAGGACTGGCCGGAGTGGGTGCCCGATGACGTACGCGGGGCGTACGCCGCGCAGGGGGTGGCCCGTCCGTGGCGGCACCAGGTCGTGGCCGCCGACGCCGCCCATGCGGGCGACCACGTCATCGTCGCGACCGGGACCGCCTCCGGGAAGTCGCTGGCCTACCAGCTGCCGGCCCTCTCGGCGATCCGCGCCTCTCGCGGTCCCCGCGGCGAGCGCGGCGCCTCGGTGCTCTACCTCGCCCCGACGAAGGCGTTGGCCCACGACCAGCTCGCCGGGCTCGCGTCGCTGCGCCTCGACGTACGTCTGGCCGCGCACGACGGCGACAGCTCGCGCGAGGAGCGGGACTGGACCCGCGACTTCGGGGAGTACGTCCTTACGAACCCCGACATGCTGCACCGTTCGCTGCTGCCGTCGCACCACCGGTGGGCGCGGTTCCTCGGATCGCTGCAGTACGTCGTCGTCGACGAGTGCCACCACTACCGCGGGGTGTTCGGGGCCCACGTCGCCCACGTGCTGCGCCGGCTGCGTCGGGTGTGCGCGATGTACGGCGCCCACCCGACGTTCGTGCTCGCCTCGGCGACGGTCGCCCAGCCGGAGGTCACCGCCGGTCGGCTGACCGGCCTCGACGTCGTGGCGCTCACCCGCGACGACTCCCCCCGCGGTCGCGTCTCGCTGCTGCTGTGGGAGCCGCCGTTCACCTCGCACGGCGGCGAGAACGGCGCGCCGGTGCGGCGGGCCGCGTCGTCGGAGGTCGCCGACCTGCTCGCCGACCTGGTGGCCGAGGACGTGCGAACCCTGGCCTTCATCCGGTCGCGACGCGGTGCCGAGCAGGTGGCGCTCAACGCCGCCGAGCTGCTGGCCGAGGTGGACCCGTCGCTGCCGGAACGGATCGCCGCCTACCGAGGCGGCTACCTCCCCGAGGAGCGCCGCGCCCTCGAGGCGGCCCTGCGGCGCGGCGACCTCGTCGGACTGGCCGCGACCAACGCCCTCGAGCTCGGCATCGACATCAGCGGCCTCGACGCGGTGCTCATCGCCGGCTTCCCGGGCACCCGCGCCGCCTTCTGGCAGCAGGTGGGTCGCGCGGGCCGTGGGGCGCAGGACGCGCTCGGCGTGCTCGTCGCGAAGGACGACCCGCTCGACACCTACCTGGTGACGCACCCCGAGACGCTCATCGGCGCCCCCGTCGAGGCGTCGGTGTTCGACCCCTCGAACGCGCACGTGATGGGGCCGCACCTCGCTGCCGCCGCGCAGGAGTCGCCGCTCACCGAGGCGGACCTGCCGCTCTTCGGCCCCACCGCGCGCGAGGTCGTCGACCGGCTGACCGACCTCGGGGTGCTGCGCCGCCGGCCGCGCGGGTGGTTCTGGACCGACCGCAGCCGGGCGGCCGACCTCGCCGACATCCGCTCGGCGGGCGGCTCGCCCGTCCAGCTCGTCGAGGCCGGGACGGGGCGCGTGGTGGGCACCGTCGACGCCGGCGGCGCGCACAACCAGGCCCACCCCGGCGCGGTCTACGTGCACCAGGGCGAGACCTGGCTCGTCGAGGACCTCGACCTCGAGCAGCACGTCGCGGTCATGCGGCGCGAGGAGCCGGCGTACAGCACGACGGCCCGCGAGGTCACCGACATCAGCATCGTCGAGACCCGCGAGCGCCGGTCGTGGGCGGGCTGCGAGCTCGCGCTGGGGGAGGTCGACGTCTCCCACCAGGTGGTCTCCTTCCTGAAGCGGCGGCAACCGGGCGGTGAGGTCATGTCGGAGGAGCCGCTCGACCTGCCCGAGCGGACGCTGCGGACGAGCGCGGTGTGGTGGACCGTGCCCGACGACGTGGTGGCCGAGGCCGGGCTGCTCGCGCTGGACGTGCCGGGTGCCGCGCACGCGGCCGAGCACTGCTCGATCGGCCTGCTGCCCCTCTTCGCCACCTGCGACCGCTGGGACATCGGCGGCGTCTCCACCGCCCGGCACGCCGACACCGGGGTGCTCACCGTCTTCGTCTACGACGGCCACCCCGGCGGCGCCGGCTTCGCCGAGCGCGGGTTCCACACGGCCGCCGCGTGGCTGGGGGCCACCCGGGAGGCCATCGCGAGCTGCGAGTGCGCCGCGGGGTGCCCGTCGTGCATCCAGTCGCCCAAGTGCGGCAACCAGAACAACCCGCTCGACAAGGTTGGCGCCATCGTGTTGCTGGACGCCCTGCTCGCGGGGGCGCCACGCCCCGTCGGACAGGGCTAGATTGCCTGCATGGTGATCCTCGGACTCGGCCTCATGATCCTCGGCGGCATCGCCGTCCTCTCCGCGATCTTCGTCAGCGAGCCGGGCGCCGGCGGCGAGCTCCTCGGCTTCGACGTCACGACGCTGGAGTCCTTCTTCGTCGGCGTGGGCGCCGGCGCCGCCATCCTGTGGGGCTTCGCGATCCTCAAGTGGGGCACCAAGCGGAGCCTGGCGCACCGCCGCGAGCGCAAGGAGCTCACCGAGCTGAACCAGAAGCTCGAGCGGGTGGAGGCCGAGCGGCGCGGGGACGACCCGGACCGACGCGACACCGTCTGAAGGCGGCGGAGCCCCCGTCGGGCCCGCGTCAGGCCGGTCCGGCGCGCGCCTCGGCGCTCACCCGCACCCGGGACCAGCGCGACGACCACGGCAGGTGCGGCCCGCTGGCGGACACGACCACCGTGACGCTGCGTCCGTCGACGACGCACTCCTCGAGGGCCGCGGCGTTGGCTCCGGCCACCCGGCCGGCCCGGGCGCAGGGACCGCCACCGGAGCCGTCGCCCGCGAGCTCGGCCGCGGCGGCCAGAGCGGCGAGGTCGGCGGCCGCCTGGGTGCGTCGCTGCGAGGTCACGAGGCCACCCACCGCTGAGACGCCGACCAGCACGAACATCAGAACGCCCGCCATGGCCACCACGAGGACGGTGGCGGCCCCCGACTCGCGCACGCCGTCGGGCGGCGTCACGACTGCTCCACCATCGCCACGGCGTCCGACGAGACCGTGACCGATCCCAGGACGTCGAGGACGCCCCCGGGGCCGGACACCTTGGCGGAGGTGCTGACCAGCACCTCGTCGGCGGAGACGGCGATGCGCAGCCGCGCCCCGTCGGGCGCGATCCGCAGCGCCACGGCCTCGGCCGCGGCCGGGTCGTCGCCGCGGGCCACGACCCGGGCCGCCTCGCGCGAGGCGTCGATGACGCGCACCTGGGCCGCACCGACCGCCAGCATCCACACCAGACCGGCGGTCAGCGCGACCAGCAGTGGGATGCCGACCGCCAGCTCGGCGGTCGCAGCACCCCGCTCACCGCGGCGCCGCGTGGACATCAGCCGATGCCGAGCAGGCTCATGACGTGCCGGAACAACCGCTCGAGCAGCTGGTCACCGAACGCACCGGTTAGCAGGGTGTAGAGCAGGCCGGCGAACCCGGCCCCGGCAGCGGTGCCGACGGCGTACTCGGCGGTGGTGATCCCGGACTCCGTGCGTGTCTTCGCGTGACGACGGACCTTCATCGCATCCCCTGTCCTCGTGGGGCTCCCGACGAGCCCCGAGTGCCTCCAGCCTCGGGTCGCGGGCCGGCACCCGCACCTGCCCGCCGGCCGGCGTGTGGAGGACGCCCCGCACCGCGGCCCTGTGGACGGAAATCGGTGGGACCTCCGCCTCACCGGTGGCTAGCCTCGGCGACGTGGGGGTCGAGATCGTGCGCATCGGTCCGGACGACTGGCGTGAGTTCCGCGAGGTCCGGCTTGCGTCGCTGAGCGACGCCCCGGGCGCCTTCGGTGCGACGCACGCGGACTGGGTCGACGCCTCCGAGGAGCGCTGGCGGCAGCGGCTGACCGAGGTCCCGTTCACGGTGGTGGCGCGTTCGGCGACGGGCCCGGTGGGCGTGGCCTCCGGGGTGGACGCGGACGACGGAGTCGAGCTGATCTCCGTGTGGGTCGCGCCCGCTCACCGTGGGTCGGGCCTGGCGGGACGCCTGATCGACCGGGTGGTCGGCTGGGCGCGGGACCGGGAGCGGCCGACGTTCCTGATGGTGCGCGACGACAACGCGGCGGCGATCCGCTCCTACGCGCGGGTGGGCTTCGTGGACCTCGGCGTGCCCGACGGATGGCCCGACGACGCCCCGCTGGAGCGCCGGATGCGTCACCGACGCGACTGAGCGCAGCGCGGACCGTCGCAGTCGCCCGTCGTCAGGGCGCGATGCTGCGGAAGAGCGACGCCACCGTCGGCACCACTCCGAGGAGCATGAAGGCGGGCAGCAGGCACACCCCCAGGGGGATCGCCGCGGCCACGCCGACGCGACGGGCGGCGTCCTCGGCGTGGGCCAGCGACTCGCGCCGGAGCTCCTCGGCGAGGCGTTCGACGGTGCGGACGACCGAGGCGCCCGACGCCTGCGAGCGCACCATGGCGCGGGACAGCGGCGCGAGCGCCTCGTCGTCGGCCACCGCCGCCCATGCCTCGATCCCGCCGGCGCCCCACCGCGAGCGTTCGACGACCGGACGCAGACGCTCCGCTGCCGGCCCCGGGAGGGCAGCGCACACCTTCGCGAGCCCCGCCACGGGTTCGGCGCCCGAGCGCAGCGTCGCGGCGAACAGGTCGACCACGTGGGGAAGGGTCCTCTCCACCTCCTCGCGGTCGCGGCGCCTCGACGTCGTCTCCGCGGAGGACAGCAGGTGCCGGGCTGCGGCCGCGGCGACGAGGGCCGCGACGACTCCCGGCACGCCGCCGACGAGCAACCAGGCTCCGATCCCCACGCCGGCCACGGCCACCGGCCGTCTGTCCGGAGCGGACCTGGGGCGTGCGCGCCCCGCACGGGGCACCGGCGGCACCCACACGGCGACCGCCAGTGCTGCGCAGACCACGCTCGGCCCGGTCACGGCGCCGTCGCCCTGTCGGCCAGGAGCTCGATCCACCACAGTCCGACGGCGATCATCGTGACGCCCGCCGCGAGGCAGGCCCACCCGGCCGGCGTGCCGAGGAGGAAGGACCACGGGTCGGAGCCGGCACCGGACCCCATGACCAGCACGGCGAGCGGCAGGCACGCGACCAGGCGCGCAGTGGCCCGAGCGGAGGCCAGCTCGGAGTCGACGAGCCGACGGGTGCGACGCCTCGCCCGCAGTCCATCCGCGGTGCGGTCCAGCGCGGCCGCCAGACCGTGCCCGGACTCGTGTGCCACGTGCCAGGCGCCCGCGAGCCACCGCAGGTCGGCGGCTCCGGGGCGGCGGTCGGCGAGGAGCCGCATCGCCTCGGGGACGTCGGCGCCGAGCCTCTCGGCCTCGACGACCTGCTCCAGCGGCGGCCACCGACCGCTCGCGGCTGCCAGGGCGGCGGCCGGTGGCCTGCCGGCCGCGAGGTCGGCGGACAGCAGGTCGCAGACCTCGAGCACCGCGGCCTGGTCCGCGGCGATGCGCCGGCGGCGCGCGAGCAGCAGCGGCGGCGACGGCCGAGGCGGGCGCGCCCGGGGCTCACGGCGGCGGGCGCGCGGAGCATCGGGCAGCAGCAGCGCGACCGCCGCGCCGAGGGCGACCGCCGCGAGCCAGCCGCTCACGACGCCACCGCCCGCAACCGAGCGGCGAGCGCCGCGGCCGCGGGACCGCGGGCGACCCGGTCGTCGGCGAACGTCGCGGCGGTCCTCAGGACCACGAGCCCCGACTCGGCGCGCTCGGGGACGCCGAGCTCCAGCACGCGGCGGCGCCCGTCGCGCCCCCGGCCGAGGTGGATCACCACGTCGAGCGCCGACGCCAGCTGGCTGTGCGCAGCCGCCCTCGGCAGCCCGGCGGCCAGGGACAGCGCCTCGATGCGCGCCGGGACGTCGGCGGCGGAGTTGGCGTGCAGGGTGCCGCAGCCACCGCCGTGGCCCGTGTTGAGCGCGGCGAGCAGGTCGACGACCTCGGCGCCCCGCACCTCGCCGACCACGAGGCGGTCGGGGCGCATCCGCAGCGCCTGCCGCACCAGCGTCTGCAGGGAGACCTCCCCGGCGCCCTCGATGTTGGCCGGCCGCCCCTCGAGGGCGACCACGTGTGGATGCTCGGGTCGCAGCTCGCTCGCGTCCTCCACGACCACGAGGCGCTCCCCGGGGTCGACCAGCGACAGCAGCGCCGACAGGACGGACGTCTTGCCGGTGCCGGTGCCTCCGGTGACGAGGAAGGCGCAGCGGGAGTCGACGACCTCCTCGAGCAGGAAGGCGCCGTCGGGCGGCACGGCCCCGGCCGTGACCAGCTCCGGCAGCGTCCACACCCGTCCGCGCGGGACGCGCAGGGACAGCACCGTCCCGGACCGCGCGACCGGCGAGAGCACGGCGTGGAAGCGGGTGCCGTCGGGCAGGCGCACGTCGGCGTGCGGGGTGGCGTCGTCGAGCCGACGCCCGGCCGATGCCGCGAGGCGCTGCGCGAGCCGCCGGACCGAGGCGTCGTCCGGGAACGACACCGCCGTCCGCTCGAGACCGGACCCCCGGTCGATCCAGACCTCGCCGGGCGCGTTGACCAGCACGTCGGTGACGCCGGGGAGGCGCAACAGGTCCTCCAGCGGCCCTGCGCCCAGCACGTCACGCCGCAGCAGGTCATGGACCGCGAGCACGGTGGCGTCCCCGACCGGCGAGCCCGACGCCCGCAGAGCCTCCGCCACCCGGTGCGGCGTGAGCTCGCCGGTCGCACCGGCGAGCCGCCGTCGCACGTCGTCGAGGACCGCGGTGGGCACGGGCGGCCCTGCAGGCGTGCTCATGCCGCGTCCGGGAGGAGGGCGCGAGCCGCACGCGCGAGGGGACCGCGGGCGGAGAGCGGGCCGAGGCCCCGGTCGAGCGACGATGCGACACCGCGCTGGTCGCCGACGACGGCGACCACGGGCAGCCCGGTGACGCGCTCGGCGTCGGCGTCGCCCAGGGAGCCGGGACGGAGCACGAGGCCGGTGCGGCCGTCGCGGCCGACGTCGGCGACCAGGCGCGCGGTCGCCGCCAGCCCGGGCACCGACGCGGGCGCCACGACCAGCAGGTCGTCGCACCGGTCGGCCAGCTCGGCGAGGGCCGCACCGCCCTGCCGGGGGAGGTCGAGCACGACCAGGTCGTGGCCGCGCACCGCCGCCGGCAGGACCCGGCGCACGGTCGGCACGTCGAGCCGCCGCCGCAGCTGCGCCCACGTGAGCAGCCCCAGCCGGCCCGCCCGCGGCACGCCCTCGCGCAGCGCCCGCGCCCCGAGCCGCCCATCGGTCTCGGCCAACGCCTCCCACCGGACACCGGCGACGTCCTCCATCGCGAGCAGCCGGTCGAGCCCCGGGCCGAGCGGGTCGGTGTCGACCAGCAGCGTGGGAGCGCGGGTCGCGTGCCACTGCGCGAGCGCGCAGGCCAGCGTGGTGGCACCGGCGCCGCCGGTGCCGCCCACGACGCCGACGAGACGCCCCGGCGAGGTCCGCTCGCCGACGTCGGCGAGGGCGTCGGAGA
The DNA here is from genome assembly GCF_017916385.1 of Nocardioides xinjiangensis. Lineage (NCBI taxonomy): Bacteria > Bacillati > Actinomycetota > Actinomycetes > Propionibacteriales > Nocardioidaceae > Nocardioides > Nocardioides xinjiangensis. Next base: position 2,054,456 of record NZ_JAFMSW010000001.1, on the reverse strand, counting down.
GCCAGCCGGACGCCCCCGGCAGATCGACCACCGACGCCGCACCCAGCTCGACGGCGTACCGGAAGGCGCTCGGGCCCGGCGAGCAGCCGACGACGTGGACGTCGCTGCGGCGAGGCGGTGACAGCGCGGCGACGGCGTCGCCGAGGTCGGCGCCCACCAGCACCAGCTCGGCGTCGCGCCACGACGCCAGGGCGAGCGCGGCGTCGCCGCACACCTCGGCCCCGACCCCCGCCGCCGCACAGAGGGGGACGACTGCTTCGTGGACGGACGGGGACCGGGTGACCAGGAGGACGGGCATGGCGACGAGCCTCCGCGCCGGGCCCGACGCCGGACAGCCCGCGTCGGCGGGCCCTGTGGACGAGGCCGCCGAACACCGCCCTGTGGACACCTCCGGGCCCACGCACGCCCGCACACGAGCCGCTCGCGACCCACACGAGGACGCCGGACTCCGGCGCGGAGCCGGAAACACCGAGAACAGCCCCCAGAAGGGCGGCGACCGTTGTCGGGCGACACCTACGATGGCGGCATGACCCGCCCGACCGCGGCATTCTTCGACCTCGACAAGACGATCATCGCCAAGTCGAGCACGCTGGCCTTCAGCCGCGAGTTCCAGGCGGGCGGGCTCATCTCCCGGCGGGCGATGCTGCGCTCGGCCTACGCCCAGTTCGTGTTCTTCACCGGCGGGGCCGACCACGACCAGATGGACAAGATGCGCAAGTTCATGTCGCAGCTGTGCGCCGGCTGGGACGTGGCGACCGTCCGCGAGATCGTGCACGAGACGCTCGACCACATCGTCGAGCCGCTCGTCTACGACGAGGCCGTCAGCCTCATCGAGGAGCACCGGCTCGCCGACCGCGACATCGTCATCGTGTCGGCGTCGGGCGCCGAGGTCGTCGAGCCGATCGGCGAGATGCTGGGGGCGGACCGGGTCATTGCCACCCGCATGGAGATCGCCGACGGCAAGTACACGGGCAACATCGACTACTACGCCTACGCCGAGGAGAAGGCGCGGGCGATCGAGGGCCTCGCCGAGGCGGTCGGCTACGACCTCGCGGAGTGCTACGCCTACAGCGACTCGGTCACCGACTCGTCCATGCTGGAGGTGGTGGGGCACCCCTTCGCGGTCAACCCCGACAAGGAGCTGCGGCGCCTCGCGACCGCGAACGAGTGGCCCATCCTCAGCTTCGTGCGCCCCGTCGCGCTGCGTCGCCGGATCCCGGTGCCGCCCGCCCGGCCGACGCTCGCCGCGCTCGCGGTCGGCGGGGCCGTCGCCGCCGGCGGCGTCCTGTGGGCCAACCGCCGCAAGCGCCCCGGCGCCTGAGCGACACCCACCGACGGCCGGCAAAGTCAAGGCTTGAAGGTGCCGCCCGACGGGGCTACAACTGGAGTGTCAACTCCACAAGCAGCACGTGACCCGGGTACCCACGCGGCGATCCACCCATCCGATGGGGTGCTGGCCGGTCGGGATCAGCCCGAGGCAGCGATTGAGCAGAGCACGCTTGGTAACCCTGGCGTCACGTGTCAGCGGCGGCACCCGATCCACGCGAGCGGGTGCCGCTCGCATGCGCGGACCGCTCAGCCCGTGACCAGCGGCGAGGCCTCGGCTCCGGCGGCGAACGCCTCCGCCCCGTAGAGCGCCCATGCGTGCACTCCGCGGGGACCGCCCTCGCTGTAGGCGCGCAGGTTCGACTCGTACGCCGCGCGGTGGGCGAGGTGCCCGGCCTCGGGCACGACGAGCGACTTCGCGTCGACCCCGCGGGAGACCAGCACGAGCCGCTCGAGCGCCCGGGCCACGATCCCGTTGTGCGAGGCGAACGGCGCGGCGGTCGCGACGTCGGCGTGCGCGACGGCGGCCACGAGCAGCGCGGGCGCCGACGTGCCGGACAGCAGCAGCTCGGCGACGCCCCGCAGCCGGTCGGCCGAGGCGGCGTCGCGCGGGCGGCCGAGCTGCTCGGCCGGGAGGGCCGAGGCCGCCACGACCGTGTGGAGCCGGGCGATCGCCTGCAGCGGCGCGGTCTTGAGCAGCGGGGCCAGCGCGAGCATCGAGGCGGAGAGGCGCACCGCGTCGGCTGCCACCGCGTCGCCCTCCCCGGCCCGCACCTGGTCCACCGTCGAGGAGGACCCCTCCAGCACGGCGCTCGCGTGGGCGCCACGCAGCAGCGACTCGGCGGTCAGCTCCGGCGTCGTGCGCCGCAGTCCACGGTCGCGGAGCATCACGTCGATCCCGTCGCGGGTGCCGGCGTAGGCCGAGCGGACCCCTTCGAGGTCGGTGAGCCAGGCCAGCGGGTCGGTCATGGGCAGGACGGTAGTCGCGGGTGCGGCGTCGCCGGGCAGTGCCTCCCCACCGCGGGGCGGTCCGCTTGTAGCCTGACCGGGATGAGCGACGAGCAGCCCGAGCCCACCGCCCCTGCCGACCGCGCGCGGTCCTTCGGCTCGGTCGCGGAGGCGTACGACCGCGGCCGGCCGACGTACCCCGCGGAGGCGGTCGCGTGGCTGGCGGGCGGCGAGGCGAAGGTCGTCCTCGAGCTCGGCGCCGGCACCGGGAAGCTGACCCGCGCGCTCGTCGACCAGGGCCACGCGGTCTTCGCGACCGAGCCCGACGAGGCGATGCTCGGGGTCCTGCGGGAGCGGGTGCCGGAGGTGAGCGCGAAGGTGGCCACCGCGGAGGACGTCCCGGCCAACGACCGCTCGGTCGACGTGGTGGTCGTCGCGCAGGCGTTCCACTGGTTCGACCACGAGGCGGCGCTGACCGAGATCGCGCGGATCCTCAAGCCGGGCGGTCACCTCGCGCTCGTGTGGAACAGCCGCGACGAGCGGATCCCGTGGGTGCGGCGGATGGGCGACATCCTCGGGCGTGAGGACCTCGACACGTCGTCGGCGGAGCACCTGGTGCACAGCGACCTCTTCGGCTTCGTGGAGGAGGCGAACTTCAAGCACTGGCAGGAGGTCAACCGCGAGACGATCCTCGACCTGGCCCGCTCGCGCTCCAGCTTCGCGACCATGACCGACGACGAGCGCGAGGAGAGGCTCGGCCGGATGCTGGCGTTCTACGACGACTACGGCCGCGGCATGGACGGCATGCGGATCCCCTACGTGGCGCGCTGCTACCGCGCCGTCGTGATCGATCGCGACGAGTCCACAACTTCCGACGGGGACGAGCCGTCACAGCAGGGTCCGGTCGTGAGCGACGGCACCGACACCGACATGTTGCTCATCGACTTCCGCTGATCCGTCCCAGGGGGACCCATGCGTCGTACGACGACAATGACCGCTGCCGGCCTGCTCGGCCTGGCCCTGCTCGCACCAAACGCGTCGGCCACCGCCGCCGGCGAGACCTGCCGGGGCGAGGCGGCGACCATCGTGGGCACCGGCGCCAGCGTGACCGGCACCGAGGGACGCGACGTGATCGTGACCGGCACGGCCGTTGTCGTCGACGCCCGCGGCGGTGACGACCTGGTCTGTGTCGCAGGCACCGTGACCAGCTCGAACGTCCTCGTCGTCGACGCCGGCAGCGGCGACGACGTGGTGGACGCCACCGCTGTCGCCGCGAGCCACCTGCTCACCACCGTCCTCGGCGCCGGCGCGGACACCTTCGCGGGTGGGCCGGCCCGCGACACGGTCCACGGCGGCGTGCGCACGGAGCCGCGTACCGACACGGACACCGACACCATCACCACGGGTGACGGTGGGGACAGCGTCATCAGCGGCTCGGGCGGCGCCGTCAACCGCGACGTCGTGGACACCGGACCCGGTGACGACTCCGTCAACCTCCCGTCCCCCGAGCTCGGACAGCAGGCCTCCATCAGCGGCGGCGCCGGCACCGACGTGCTGCGCCTGGCGAACGACGCACCCGACCTGGTGATCGACATGGCCGCGGACACCTTCACCACGCCCGCCGGAACGGCGACCTTCGCCTCCCTCGAGAGCGCCGTCATCACCACGGGGCCGGGCCGGTTGACCTACCGCGGCACGCCCGGCAACGACCTGGTCAGGGTGCACCCGACCGCCGGCGCGCCACTGCTCGACATCAGCACCGCTGCGGGCCAGGACGAGATCGTCGTCGAGCCGGCGACCTTCGCCGCCGGCAGCCGCCTCGACGGCGGTGAGGGCCGCAACGTGCTCGTCGCCGCCAGCCGGAGCGGCACCATGTCGCTCGACCTCGGCGAGCAGGAGCTCGTGGTCGGTGGCACCTCGGTGACCGCCGCCGGCATCCAGGACGCGTTCCTCCTGGCTCCGGACGTCACCATGGTAGGCGACGCCCGGGGCAACAACCTGTCGTTCGCCGGGTGCGCGGGCACCCTCCGCGGCAACGGCGGGCGCGACCGCCTGCTCAACGTCTTCGACAGCTACTTCGAGACCTACACCTACGAGTGCGCCACGAGGACGAGGATGACGGGCGGCTCAGGCGCCGACGTGCTGCAGGGCGGACAGGGAGCGGACCGGCTGCTCGGCGGCGGGGGCCAGGACACGATCGCCGGGCGCGGCGGGCACGACCGCATCCGCGGCAACGCAGCCGGCGACGCCATCGACGGCGGCGAGGGCCGCGACGACGTGCGCGGGAACGGCGGGCCCGACCGGCTCGACGGACACATGGCGGCCGACGTGCTGATCGGCGGCCCCGGGCGCGACCGGGCCGATGGCAGCCGCGGCCGCGACCGCTGCGTCGCCGAGCGCGAGAAGCGGTGCGAGCGCTGACACCTGCCCGCCTGCCCGGGGGTGGGGCTAGGGTCGCGCCATGTGGAGGTGGCGGCGCACGTCGCTGGGCGGCGAGGCCGACCGCGCCGCCTTTCGCGCCCTGCACAACGCGTCGCTGGCGAGCCCGGCGCTGCGGGAGGGGCTGACGTCGTCGAGCGCGGAGCGGTCCGTGGGCCACCTCCGGGCCCTCCTCGGCACGCCGGCCGCCGGGCTCGGCGACGCGAGGGGGCTGCTCGCGTGGGACGGCCTGGGCGGCCACCACCGCTCGCAGCTCGCGGCCACCGTCGGCCAGGTCGCGGAGACCGGCCGTACCATGATCGTCGACGAGCGCACGCTGGTCTGCGACGACGGCGGCTGCCAGGTGCGGCAGGCGATCGTCAGCCCGCTGGTCGTCGAGGAGACGCTCGTCGGCGCCCTGGTCGTGGGCGCACCGCACACCACCGGTGGCCTGGTGCGCGCGGCCGACGAGGTCGCCTCGTGGGTCAGCGGCCAGCTCGAGCTCGCCGAGCTCGACGCGTCCCGGACCCGGCTCATGGAGGCCGAGGTGCGGGCCCTCCGTGCTCAGATCAGCCCCCACTTCATCTACAACTCCCTTGGTGCGATCGCCAGCTTCGTGCGCACCGACCCCGACCGGGCCCGCGAGCTGCTGCTCGAGTTCGCCGACTTCACCCGCTACTCCTTCCGCCGGCACGGCGACTACACGACGCTCGCCGAGGAGCTCCGCTCCGTCGAGCGCTACCTCCTCCTCGAGCAGGCGCGCTTCGGCGACCGGCTGCAGGTGACGCTCCAGGTGGCCCCGGAGGTGCTGCCGGTCGCCGTGCCGTTCCTGTGCATCCAGCCCCTCGTGGAGAACGCCGTGCGCCACGGGCTGGAGGCCAGCGCGGACAAGGCGGACGGCGTCGGCCGCCTCTCGATCACCGCCCGCGACCTCGACCAGGAGTGCGTGCTCGAGGTCGAGGACGACGGCACCGGGGAGGACCCCGAGCGCGTACGCCGCGCGCTCGCCGGTGACGCCTCGATGGACTCCGTCGGACTGGGCAACGTGGACGCCCGGCTGCGCAACGCGTACGGGGACGACTACGGTCTGGTGGTCGAGACCGCACCCGGGGCCGGCACGAAGGTCATCGTCCGGGTGCCGAAGTTCGCCCCCGGAGTGCAGGTATGACGCAGTCGACGGCCCGGCTGAGGGTGCTCGCCATCGACGACGAGCGCCCCGCCCTCGACGAGCTGACCTTCCTCCTCGGCCGGGACCCCCGCATCGGCGAGGTGACCGGCAGCGACTCCGCGACCGATGCGCTGCGCGTGCTGCAGGCGGAGGAGGTCGACGCGGTGTTCCTCGACATCCAGATGCCGGGCCTCACCGGGCTCGACCTCGCGCAGGTCCTGTCCCGCTTCAGGCAGCCGCCCCCGGTCGTCTTCGTGACGGCCCACGAGGAGCACGCGGTCGCCGCCTTCGAGCTCCGCGCGGTCGACTACGTCCTGAAGCCGGTGCGCGAGGAGCGCCTCGCCGAGGCCGTGCGCCGCGTGGTCGAGGCCGGCGGACCGGCGCCGTCGGGCGACGTGCAGATCCCCGTCGAGCGCGGTGGGGTCACCCGCTTCGTCAACCGCTCCGAGATCACCCACGTGGAGGCGCAGGGCGACTACGCGCGGCTGCACACCGCGGACGGCTCGCATCTGGTCCGCACCCCCCTCTCCTCGCTGGCCGAGCAGTGGGCCGCGGCCGGCTTCGTGCGGATCCACCGCTCGGTGCTCGTCGCGCTCCCCCACGTCGAAGAGGTGCGCAGCGAGGGCGGTCGGGTGAGCGTGGTCATCGGGGGCACCGAGCTGCCGGTCAGCCGCCGCCACACCCGCGAGCTCCGCTCGGTCCTCACCCGGCGCCAGTCGTGAGGACGCGGCGATGAGCGACCCGTTGTCCCGGGTCCGGGTCACCGGTCCACCGCGGCGGCGCGCGCACGTCGTACGCGCGGCCCGCACGCGGGAGATCGACGCGGAGACCGCGCTGGGCGAGGTGTTCATGCGCTCGCTCCTGCGCGAGCAGCTCGTCCTCGCGCTGCGCGTGCTCGCGGCGCTGGCGCTGACCGTCGGCCTGCTGCCGCTGCTGTTCCACCTGTTCCCCGGGCTCGGGGACGTGAGGGTCGGGCCCGTGCCGGTCGCGTGGCTGCTGCTCGGGGTGCTGACCTACCCGTGGCTGGTCGTGCTGGGCTGGGCCTACATCCGGCGGGCCGAGCACAACGAGCGCGACTTCGCCGACCTGGTCGGGTCGGTGCTGCCCGAGGAGGACCGGTGAGCGCCCGATGAGCACCGACGTCGTCCCGGGCGTCGTCGCCGTCGTCCTCGTCTCGATCGCCACCCTCGCGATCGGCACCTGGGGGCTGCGGATCTCGCGCACCACCAGCGACTTCTTCGTCGCCTCGCGGACGGTGCGGCCGCGGCTCAACGCAAGCGCGATCGGCGGGGAGTACCTCTCGGCGGCGTCGTTCCTCGGCGTCGCGGGACTGCTGCTGACGTTCGGCGCCGAGATGCTGTGGTACCCGGTCGGCTGGACCGCGGGCTACCTCGTCCTGATGGTGCTCGTCGCCGCTCCGCTGCGACGCTCGGGCGCCTACACGCTGCCGGACTTCGCCGAGGCGCGGCTCGGGTCGAGCGGCGTGCGCCGGCTCTGCTCGGTGCTGGTCGTGGGCATCGGCTGGCTCTACCTGCTGCCGCAGTTCCAGGGCGCCGGCGTCACGCTGCGAGCGACGATCGGCGCACCGCCGTGGGCGGGCTCGCTGGTGGTGGCCGTCGTCGTGCTGGCGTCGGTGAGCCCCGGCGGGATGCGGTCGATCACCTTCGTGCAGGCCTTCCAGTACTGGCTCAAGCTCACCGCCCTGCTGGTGCCGGTCTTCGTGCTGGTCGCCGTCTGGCTGGCCGACGGCGCGGCCGACCCCGCCGCCGCCGCGCCGCACTCCTGGTCGGTCCCCCTCGCCGCCCCGGGTGGCGGCATCGGGCTCTACACGACGTACTCCCTCATCGTCGCGACGTTCCTCGGCACGATGGGCCTGCCGCACGTGGTCGTGCGGTTCTACACCAACCCCGACGGCCGGGCGGCGCGGCGCACGACGCTGGCGGTGCTCGGCCTGCTGGGCGTGTTCTACGTCCTGCCGCCGGTGTACGCCGCGCTGGGGCGCATCTACGCGCCGTCGCTCGTCGAGGACGGCTCCGACGTGCTGGTGCTCGCGCTGCCGTCGCTGATGGTGGGCGGCGTCGCGGGCGCCGTGCTGACCGGCCTCGTCACGGCCGGGGCGTTCGCGGCCTTCCTCTCGACGAGCTCGGGGCTCACGATCGCGGTCGCGGGCGTGCTGTCGCAGGACGTGACCGGCCGGCGGTGGGGGTCGGTCCGCCTCGGCGGGGTCGCGGCGTTCCGGGTGGCCGCGGCGGTCGCGGTCGTCGTACCGCTGCTGATGTCGCTGCCCGCCCAGGACGTGGCGGTGGCCCGGACCGTCGGCCTGGCCTTCGCGGTGACCGCATCGACGTTCGCCCCCCTGCTGATGCTCGGGATCTGGTGGCGCGGCCTGACGCCTGCCGGTGCGGTGGCGGGGCTGCTGGTCGGCGGGCTCGGGTCGGGCGCCGCGGTCGCCTGGACGTTGGCCGCCTCCCCGTCGTCGGGCTGGGGTCCGGCGCTGCTCGGGCAGCCGGCGGCCTGGTCGGTGCCGGCGTCCTTCCTCGCGATGGTGGTCGTCTCGCGGCTGACCCGGGCCTCGGTGCCGGCGCACGCCGGCCGGTTCATGGTGCGGCTGCACACGCCCGAGGCGGTCCAGCTCCAGCGCTGACCTGCCCGTGCACCACGCAGGCAGTTCGGGCGCCGAGCCCGACCCGCCACGCTCGACCCGACCACCGCAGCCGCGAGCCGCCTGCACGGTGCTCGGCCCGGCGCCGCTATCGCAGGGGCGCGGCGAGCTCCGGGCACATCGCCGCCAGCAGGTCGAGCTGCTCGGGCGTGACGTACGACGGGTTGCTGCCGGCCGGCATCCGGAGCACCTCCATCGCCCCCAGCCGCGGATGGCCCACCAGCTCGGTGCGCAGCACCGGGACGCCGAGCGGGGTCAGCTCGACCGGCATCACGCCCTCGCGCGCGGGGCCGGTCGTCCGACCGTGCGCGTGGATCCCGGCGGGCAGGTCCGCCTCGCTGCCGCTGACCCACAGCAGCACCCGCTGGCCGGCCGCGACGAGGTCGGTGCGGTACGTCGGGCGCACGCACCAGGTGTCCGCCTGCGCGAAACCGCCCAGCACGTGCGACCGGGTCGAGGGCGCGGCGCCGCTGGCCTTGACGAGCCACGCACCGAGCGTGTCGACGGTCAGGGCGCGAGCGGGAGCTGCCACTCCCTGAGGGTGGCACACCGTCGACACGCAGCCACGGCGGGTGCGAGCGTGGGCGCGTGAGCGACTGGTTCCTGCCGGAGTCGGAGCGTCCCTGGACGTCCGGCAACCTGGTCGTCCCGCGGGTCCACGGCGCCGACTACTTCGCGCGGGTCGTCGAGCTCGTCGAGGCGACGGAGGCGGGCGACCGGATCTTCTTCACCGACTGGCGCGGCGACTCCGACGAGCTGCTGACCGAGCACGGGCCGACCGTCGCCGAGCTGTTCGAGGCCGCGGCGGGGCGCGGCGTCGAGGTGCGGGCGCTCATGTGGCGCTCCCACCCGGGCCGCCTCAACGGCGAGGAGAACGGCCACCTCGGCCGGGTCCTCAACCAGTGCGGCGGCGAGGCGTTGCTCGACGAGCGGGTGCGCCGCGGCGGGTCGCACCACCAGAAGCTGCTCGTCGTACGCCGCAAGGGCCGGCCGGAGGAGGACGTCGCCTTCGTCGGCGGCATCGACCTCTGCCACGGCCGCCGGGACGACGCGCGGCACGCCGGCGACCCGCAGGCGCCGCCGCTCGACGACAGGTACGGCGACTCTCCGCCGTGGCACGACGCGATGGCCGAGATCCGCGGACCGGCGGTCGCCCACGTGCTCGACACCTTCACCGAGCGCTGGGACGACGACACCCCCCTCGACCACCGCAACCCCTACCGCGCCCTCGCCCACCGGGTCGCGCGGATGCCGCGGCACCCCGAGCGGCTGCCCGAGCGGTGGGACCCGCCGCCCGAGGCCGGGCGGCACCGGGTGCAGATCCTGCGGACCTACCCGGCGAAGCGGCCCCGCTACCCGTTCGCGCCGGAGGGCGAGCGGTCGATCGCCCGCGCCTACACCCGGGCCTTCAGCAGGGCGAGGAGGCTGGTCTACGTCGAGGACCAGTACTTCTGGTCCGACGTCGTCGCCACCACCCTCGCCGACGCCCTGCGCCGTGAGCCCACCCTGCAGGTCATCGCCGTCGTGCCGCGCCACCCGGAGGAGGACAGCAGGGTCGGGGGCCCGCCGATGAAGTACGGCCAGCGGATCGCGTGGGACCGGCTACGCGAGGCCGGTGGCGAACGGTTCGCGATGTTCGACCTGGAGAACGCCGCGGGCACGCCGATCTACGTCCACGCCAAGGTCTGCATCGTCGACGACCAGTGGATGACCATCGGGTCCGACAACCTCAACCTCCGCTCGTGGACGCACGACTCCGAGCTCACGTGCGCGGTCGTCGATCCCGACGACGAGCTGCCGCGGCGCCTGCGCACGTCCCTGTGGGCCGAGCACCTGGGGCTGCCGGACGACGACGACCGGCTCGCCGACCTCGACGACGCGATGGCCCTCTGGACGTCGCGCGTCGGTGCCCCGGGCAGCCGTGTCTCGCTCCACGAGCCGCCGCGGCTGCCGCGCGGCACGGCGCTCTGGGCGCGACCGGCCTACCGGCTGGCGTACGACCCCGACGGCAGGCCGAGGGCGCTCCGCGGGACCGCAGACTTCTGAGCCGTCACCGACCGGCCACGGGGAGGTGCACCACCACGTCGCGCATCCGCATCGCCCCGACGACCCGGCTGCCGAAGCCCACCGACATGTCCGACACCGGCGACACGGTGAGGAACAGCGTCTGGCCGGCCGGCACGTCGACGGCGACCGACGGCAGCTCGACGCCGGTGCGCGGCTTGCCGATCGCGATGCCGTTCTCCCGGATCGGCAGCATGTTGTTCTGCACGACCCTGGCGTCCAGCGGGCTGGTGCCGACCGACAGGGCGAGGAAGGCGCGGTTGTCCAGGCCGATGGTGGTGAGCCGCGCGTCGAGGCTGGGCGACCCGGCGACGGTGAGCGGTCCGTGCGCGATCGGGTAGGCGACCGGGACGCCCACGCCGACGGTGCTGACCACCTCGCCGAGCTCGACCGACGTGTTGGGCGCGACCGACGCGACGCTGACGCAGCGACCGCCGGCGGTGGCGAGGTGGTAGCGGCCGAAGCCGGTGAGGCCGCTCTTCGTCCCCTGGAGGCGCTGCTGGAGGAAGCGCAGGCCGAGGTCGGCGAAGGACTCGCTGCCGAGCACCGGCGAGCAGGCGTCGGTCCCGCCGGCGACGGGGACGTCGGCGTTGGTGCCGGCCGGGAGCACGGACGGCAGCGTGTGGCCGCCGTTGTAGCCGACGAAGATGCTCCGCGCCCGCGCCCGGTCGGTGAGCAGCCGGGAGAAGTTGTCCAGCCCCTGGTCGAGCGGGAAGAGGTTGTCGGTCGCGCCCTGGCCGAAGAGCACCGGCACGTCGAGTCGCCGCCCCTGGCGCACGTGCCACTCGGGACCGTTCTGGTCGAGGAACTCGTGGAGGTACGGCGGGACGTTGCCCGTCGCCGCCGCCTCGACGAATCCCTGCAGCACGATGGGCGGGAGGGCGTCGGTGGGCAGCGCGGCCGCCACCAGCGCGGTGGCCCACTCGGTCCGCGGCACGCCCTGCGGGAAGAGGCTCTCGGTCAGGCTGAACCACGTGATCTCGGGGACCAGCGCGTCGAAGCGGGTCGCGCCGCGGTCGCGGACCTCGCTCAGCGCTCCGGCGAACTGGTAGCCGCCGCCGTACGATCCGCCGATCGCGCCCAGCACGGGGTCGCCCGGCCGCTGCTTGCGCACCCAGTCCTGGGCGGCGACGAGGTCGACGAGCCGCTGCACGTCCTGGCCCTCGACGTCCGGGTCCTCGATGTGGGCGTGCCCGCCGCTCTCCCCGAACCCGCGCTGGTCGAAGCTCAGCACGCCGAACCCGGCGTCGGTGAGGTAGGCGAAGGCGGCGGGATCCGTCGTCCGGCTCCCACCCCAGCCGTGGCTGTGCATCACGAGCGGCACCGGGCGGTCCTCGGTGGCGCCGGCGGGGCGGAACATCGTCCAGCAGATGTCGACCGGCGCGCTCGTGCCGGGGTCCGCGATGCTCTGGACGCAGCCGTTGGTCGTGGTGACCTCGGCCGCCGAGGCCGGCGGGCCGAGGAACGGCGTCGAGGCGGCGGCGAGGACGGTGGCGACGGCGGACGCGACGAGTCGGTGCATGGACGGTCTCCTATGACGGGGGTCACACGTACCAACGAGTAACCGCCGCAGGGGCTACGTCACGCGAAGGGGTCGGTGACCTCGCGCAGCCGGACGAGCGCGGTGCGCAGGTGCCCCGCGAGCTCGGGCCCGAGGTGCTCGACCCACTCCCGCTCGACGCCCTGCACGACCTCGGCGGCGTGCCGCGCCGCCTCCCGGCCGCGGCCGGAGAGCCGGATCAGCCGGGCCCGGCCGTCCGCCGGATCGGGCACCCGCTCGACGAGTCCCTGACGCTCGAGGGCGGCTACGAGCAGGCTGGCGGTCTGCTTGGTCACCTGCGCCCGGTCGGCGAGCTCGGTCAGCCGCGAGCCGTCGTCGGCGATCCGCTGGGCGATGCGCGACTGGGCGACCGTGACGTCGTAGCCCGCCCCGCGCATCGCCGCGATGACTCGCTCGTCCATGGCCCGGTACGAGACGAACATCAGCGTGGCGAGGTCCATCGCTCCCCTTGACATTGGTCAGCCTCGCTGACCATTATGGTCAGCATTCCTGACGATCATAGGAGTGCGCATGACGAAGCCTCCTCCGGTGCCCCTCGCCCGCGCGGCGACCCGTGTCCGCACCGCGCTCCAGGGGCTGACCCGGCGGATGGTGCCGCCCGAGGTCGGCGTACTGGAGGTGATGTCGTCCTTCATGGCCACCCACGCGACGTACGCCCTGACGCGGGTGGGCGCTGCCGACGCCCTCGCGAGCGGCCCCCGCACCGCCGCGGAGGTGGCCGCCGAGGCGGGCACCGACCCCGACGCGACCTACCGGCTGCTGCGTGCGTGCGCCGGGCACGGGCTGCTCACCCGGTCCGGCGACCGCTTCGCCCTCACCCCCCTCGGCCGCGCACTCGTGTCGCAGCACCCCGGGTCCATGCGCCCGGTGGTGCTGATGATCGGGGACCCGCGCTACCAGGCGGTGTGGGGCCAGCTGCCCGAGGCGGTGGTCACGGGCACTCCGCGCGCGGAGGCGGTCCACGGGGTGTCGATGTGGGAGCTGCTCGACCGCGAGCCCGACTACGCCGCCGTCTTCGACGACGCGATGACGCGCCTGACCGCGCTCGACTGGCCGACGGTCGCGGCGGCGTACGACTTCACGCCGTACGGCGTCGTCGTCGACGTGGGCGGCGGGCACGGGCAGCTGCTGGCGTCCGTGCTCGGCGTGGCCCCGGCGGCCAGGGGTGTCCTGCTCGAGCGACCGGCGCTCCTCCCCCACGCGGAGCGGCACCTGCGCGAGGCCGGGGTCCTCGAGCGGTGCCGCCTCGTGGGCGGGTCGTTCTTCGACACCGCGCCCGACGACGGCGACCTCTACGTCCTGCGACGCGTGGTCCACGACCTCGACGACGAGCAGGCGGTCGCCGTCCTCACCACCCTCCGGGCGCACACGCCGGCCGGAGCCACCCTCGTGCTGATGGAGAGCGTCGTGCCGCCGGACGGCGGTCCTCACTTCGCGACGTCCCTCGACCTCGACATGCTGCTCTTCGTCGGCGGACGCGAACGCACCGAGCAGGAGTACGCCGCCCTCCTCGAGCGTGCCGGCTTCCGGTTGACGCGCGTGGTCCCCACCGTCTCGACGGTGTCCCTCGTCGAGGCTCGGCCGGTGACCTGAGGTGGACGCGCTCGCGCAGGTCTGCACGGTCGTGTCGGCCGTCGTGCTGATCGCGGTCTTCCCGCTCGAGGCCTTCCTCGTGGACCGGCCCTGGGTGCAGCGGTTCCTCGGCATCGAGCCGTACGGCATCGCGAACGTGCACCTGTGGTCGTTCTGCATCGGGGCCCGCAACGCGCTGGCCGGGGTGGGGGCGCTCACCGGGCTCTGGATGGTGCACCGCGGCGACGAGCAGACCGGCACGGTCGTGGTCGTGGTCTCGCTGGCCTACATGCTGCTGGCGTCGCTCGCCATGGGCGTCGCCGACCTGCTGGGCTACTGGCGGCCGCGGGGCGGGAGCGTGCGCGGCACGGTGGCGTCGTCGGTGCTGCCGGCGGTGGCGCTCGTGGCCCTCGCGGTGTGAACCCCCGCGCCGGCCCGGCGCCGGCCCCGCGCCGGCCCCGCGCCGGTCAGGGGCGCAACCCGGCCCGCAGCTCCTCGAGCGCCTTCGGGAGGTCGACCTGCGGCGTCCAGCCCCAGGCCCGTGCCCGGTCGGCGACGATCCGGCCGGTCCATGCCGGCCCGTCCTCCCAGACCGGCTCGATGCCGAGCGCCTCGGTGACGGCGCCGAGGTAGTCGCGCTGGGTGGCCGGCCCGGCGGCCACGTTGACGGCCGTGCACTCGGCCGCCACGGGGCCGGAGCCCGCGTCGTCGGCCGTCGCGATCGCGCCGGTGGCGACGTCGGCCGCGAGGCGGGCGAGGTCGTCGACGTGCACCCAGGCGAAGCTCTGGTCGGGGTTGGCGTGCCGCTGGGTCGTGTCGTCGCGGACCTGCGCGGGCCGGACGGTGTTCCAGACCGAGGTCTCCCCCGCTCCGAGGATCGCAGGGGGCCGCAGAAGCACGCGCGTCGTGCCCTCGAGCCGCTCCAGCGCCGCGTCGAGGTCACGCTTGATGACGTTGTAGGCCGAGGAGTCGTCGCCCACGAGGGTCCCGGACTCGTCGACGTCGCCGACGCCGGGGCTGCGGTCGTACACCCCGGCGGTCGACACGTGCACGAGGAGCGGCACGCCGGCGTCGACGGCCGCCTCGGCGATCGTCAGCGTGCCGTCCAGGCCGACCCGGCGCTGGTCGTCGCGCCCGCTCCCGAGCGGGTGCACGGTGGTGACGAGGGTGTCCGCGCCCGCCACCACCTGTGCCGCGAAGGCCGGGTCCGCGAAGTCGCCGACGTGCTCCTCGACGCCCGGCAGCACCGGGGCGGTCCCGAGGCGGCGTACGACGGCGCGGACCGTGGCTCCCCGCTCGCTGAGGGCGGACACGACGTGGCTGCCCACGAGTCCGTTGGCTCCGGTCACGACGACGATGCGGGAGGTCATGCTCCCACCCTGACAGCCCGTCCTAGCGCTGGCGACGGACGGTGCGCGGCAGCAGCACCCGGGCGACCACGAGCAGCCAGGCCGTCGCGAACACCACGCTGGCCAGCACGTCCGTGACGTGGTGCGCGCCCTGGTAGAGCCGGGCGGGCAGCACGACCAGCGGCGCCAGGAACAGCAGCCACGACCACCGGCGCCACCGCGGCGCCACCCGTGTGAGCCACAGCGCGATGCCGCCGTAGACCACGATCGCGGTCGCCACGTGCCCCGACGGGAAGCTGTGGTCGGGCACCAGGCCCGGGTCGAGGATCCGCACCGGTGGGCGGTCGCGCGGGACGAGGTGCGTCACCACGACGTAGAGCAGCAGGCTGCCGCCGACCAGGACGGTGAAGTAGACCACCGGCTGCCACGAGCGCCGCCACCGCGCTCCGAGCGCGGCGACGACGAGCGCGAGCGCGACGCCGACGACCGTGTCGGCGATCGCGCTGCCGGCGGCCGCCGCCCTGTCCAGCCCGGGGGTGCGTCCGGCCGCGATGTCGCGCGCGACGCCGTCGTCCCAGGGATCCACGCGCGGCTCCAGCGGCCCGGTGACCAGCCACCCGACGGCGAGGACGGCCAGGACCAGCAGGACCCACGCCGACGCCAGCGTGCGTGCGCTCGCGCGGCGGGTGTGCTCGGTCACGGGTCGAGCCTGCCCCAGGTGGGGGGGCGGGGGTTTAATTCCCCCGCCTAAGCGGGGGATTGCGAACTTCCGGGGGCGTGCATGCCTCCGGAAGTTCACACAGACCCCGAGAAGTCGGACGCGATCAGCGGCCCGGTCGCACCAGCCGGGAGTCCGCGAGCAGGAAGTCGTGGTCGGTGTGGATGGCTGGTACGACGGTGCCCGCCGGGCCGCGGAACCGGTCGTTGCCGTAGACGTGCTGGATGCCGGGCGCCTGCGCCGCTGCCGCGTCGGTGAGCGTCCACCAGCCGGCCGGCGCGCAGGACGCCTGCCGGTTGACGTCACCGCCGAGCACCACCGCCGTGTCGGCGTACGACGACAGGACGGTGGCCAGCTCGGCGCACTGGGCGTCGTTGGCCGCCTGCGCGTCGGCGGTGCCCCGCGTGCTGAGGTGGGCCGAGCACGCGGTGACGCCGCGCGCGGTGGTCGCGCAGATCCAGCGGCGCTCCTCGACCCCGGACTGCACGGCGAAGGCCCGGTCCTGCGAGCTCACGATCCGCTCCTTGGTGAGCACGGCGTTGCCGAACACGCCGCGGCCCTCGGGCCTCACGCACGGCAGCTCGGCGCCGCGGTAGATCACCGGCGCTAAGCGGAGGTGGTAGCCGGTGCGGCGCGCGATCTCCGCGGCGTCGCCGCTGCAGGCCTCGTTGAGCGACACGGCCTCCGCGTCCTGGCCCTCGATGGTCGCGACCGCCTCGTCGACGACCGCGGGATAGGCGGTGCGGCCGAAGCAGCCGGCGAGGCCGGACAGGCACAGGTTCATCTGGAGCACGGCGTACGGCGCACCGCGCCCGGGCCGCGACGGCGCCGTCGGGCGAGCCCGGAGGAAGGCTTCGAGGCCGGCCAGGTCGTCGGTGTTGAGGTGGTCGACCCCGGCGTCGAGCAGCTCGTCCCACAGCGCGTCGCGCGCCGGTCCGGCGGCATCGGGGGTCGCCCAGAACCGCACGCGGTACCCGGCTGCGTGGGCACGGTCCACCAGGTCGTGCAGCCTCGCGCGCTCGGCCTCGGGCATGGGACCCACGCCGAGCCAACTGAAGTGCTTGGTCCAGTTGTCGCTGAGCAGCGGCAGGTCGCTGGCCGGCACCCCCGAGCCGAGGTCGCCCAGGCGTCCGTCGTACCCGGCGTAGCGCACTCGCTGCGCCTGCATGGCGGCGAGGTCACGGTTGCCGCTGATGACCGCGGTGACCGCGCCCTGCTCCACCCGCCCGTCGCGGAACGTCGTCAGGATGCCTCGGTGCTCGGCGAGCGCCTCGTGCACGGCGGCGTACGTCGGGCCGGCCTCGCTCTTGACGTCGATCAGCAGCTGGAAGACGCCCCGGTCGCCGCGGTGGACCCGGCCGCCCTCGTGGCGGGTGCGCTCGACGAGCGGGTCGAGGTAGAGCGACTCGAGGGTGCGGGACGCGTCGACGTCCTGCCGGTCGTGGCTGACCAGGAGCTCCCCGTCGACGAGCCAGACGTCCGCCTCGACACTGGTGAAGCCGTGCGACAGCGCGTCGTGGAGCGGGCGGTCGTGCTCGTAGTCGTTGTGGGCGTGGGCCTGCGGCAGGGGCCGCACGCGCGGCTCCGGCGGCCCGGCCGGCGCGGCGGTCGTCGGCGTCGGGGCGAGGGTCAGCAGGGGGGCGGCGAGGAGGGGCGCGAGCAGTGCGCGCAGCGTCCGAGACATGCCTGCGAGCCCACCTCCCGCGGGCGAACTCCGGGTGACCGGACGCGTGCGGCAGGGCGAACGCCGGAGAACTCTCGGTGCCGGCGTCGGCAGAGGCAGCCGGTCAGGACACCTCGGCCGGCGTGAACAGCGTGAGCTGCATGCCGTCGGGCGCCGCGACGCGCGCGTTCCGGTCGCCCCACGGCGTGTCGACGGCGGGCGCGACCGACGTCGCCCCGGCCTCGACGAGCGACGCGGCCGCCGCGTCGGCGTCCGGCACCTGGAGCGCGAAGCGCACCGTGCCCGACACCCGGCGCCCGACCTCGAGGTCGTCGACCATGGCGGCCTGGGCGGCATCGAACAGCTCGAGGGTCGCGCGGCCGGCGTCGAGCAGCAGCACGCGCCCCTGCTCGCTGCTCCAGTCGGCCACCTCGGGCAGGCCCAGCGCGTCGCGGTAGAGGCGTACGGCGGCGTCGAAGTCGTCGACGGTGAGGGTGATGCGGAACTCCTGGACATCGCTCATGCGGCCATCGTCCTCGACCCGGTGCGTGGGCGGTCAAGGGCCGGTGGCGGCCTGCGCGGCGGCGGCCACGACGCGGCAGCCGCGCGCCCGGTAACGCCACCATCCGTGCGCTCCCGCCCCCACCGGTGGTGGCGGGAGTGCACGGACGGAGGCGTTACCCGGAGGACCAGACCGGCGACCGCTCGTCGTACGACACCGACCGCTGGGCGACGAGCCGCCTCCACCGGCCGACCCGGGCGGGCGCGCCCCTCCCGTCCGCGGCCCCGGCGGTGCCACCGTGACGGCGGTCACACCCGGTGGCCACCCATGCTCGGAAGGACCGATCCGTGACAGAGCCCGACCAGGCCGCGCGCCACGATCCCATCTACGACCGGTTGCATGCGACCCCCGAGTTCGCCGAGCTGCGGCGCCGCTACCGCGGCTTCGTGTTCCCGGCGACCGTCGCCTTCCTCGTCTGGTACCTGCTGTACGTCATCCTCTCCAACTGGGCCGGCGACTTCATGTCGACCCGGGTCGTGGGTCACATCAACGTCGCGCTGGTCTTCGGCCTGCTGCAGTTCGTGACCACCTTCGGCCTCGCCTACATGTACGCCCGCTACTCGCAGAAGAAGCTCGACCCGCTGGCTCGCCAGCTCGACGCGGACTACCGCAAGGGAGGCGACGCCTGATGGACACCCAGGTCCTCACCACCAGCCTGTTCCTGCTCGTCGTCGCCGCGACGGTGGGCATCACCTTCTGGGCGAGCCGCCAGACCAAGACGGCCGCCGACTTCTACTCCGGTGGCCGGTCGTTCTCCGGCTTCCAGAACGGTCTCGCCATCGGCGGCGACTACATGTCCGCCGCGTCGTTCCTCGGCATCTCCGGCGCCATCGCCGTCTACGGCTACGACGGGTTCCTCTACTCCATCGGCTTCCTCGTGGCCTGGCTCGTCGCGCTGCTCCTCGTCGCCGAGATGCTCCGCAACGCCGGCCGCTACACGATGGCCGACCAGCTCGCCTTCCGGATGCAGCAGCGCCCGGTGCGCACCGCCGCGTCGATCTCCACCGTCGTCGTGTCGATCTTCTACCTGCTCGCCCAGATGGTCGGTGCGGGCTCGCTCGTCGCGCTGCTCCTCGGCGTCGACAGCCAGGCGGTCAAGAACGTCACGATCATCGGCGTCGGCGCGCTGATGATCTTTTACGTCGTCGTCGGCGGCATGAAGGGCACGACGTACGTCCAGATCGTCAAGGCCGTCCTGCTGATGGTCGGCTCCGCGCTGATCGTGCTGCTGGTGCTGGCGAAGTTCAACTTCAACCTCTCCGAGCTGCTCGGCGCCGCGGCCGACAACTCGGGCAAGGGCGAGGCGTTCCTGCAGCCCGGCCTGCAGTACGGCGCCACGCTGACGTCGCAGATCGACTTCCTCTCCCTCGGCCTGGCCCTCGTGCTCGGCACCGCGGGCCTGCCGCACATCCTGATCCGCTTCTACACCGTGCCGACCGCCCAGGACGCGCGGAAGTCGGTGCTCTGGGCGATCGGGCTCATCGGCGCCTTCTACCTGATGACGCTGGTGCTCGGCTTCGGCGCTGCGGCGCTGCTCGACCGCAGCCAGGTCGACCCGCTCGAGGGCGGCAACCAGAACCTCGCCTCGCCCCTCCTCGCCGAGGCGGTCGGCGGAGGCGGCGACTCGACCGGCGGAGCGGTGCTGCTCGCTCTCATCGCGGCGGTGGCGTTCGCGACGATCCTCGCGGTGGTGGCCGGCCTGACCCTGGCGAGCTCGTCGTCGGTGGCGCACGACCTCTACAAGGGCGTGATCCGCAAGGACCAGGGCGTCACCGAGAAGGACGAGGTCAAGGTCGCCCGGATCGCCGCCTTCGTCATCGGCGCGGTCGCCATCGCCCTGTCGATCCCGGCACAGCGGCTGAACATCGCGTTCCTCGTGGCGCTGGCCTTCGCGGTCGCCGCGTCGGCGAACCTGCCGGCGATCATCTACAACATGTTCTGGAGGCGCTTCAACACCCGCGGCGCGACCTGGAGCATCTACGGCGGTCTGATCGCGGCCGTCGGGCTGGTGTTCTTCTCGCCCGTCATGTCGGGGCTGCCCACGTCGCTGTTCCCCGACTCCGACTGGTCGGTCTTCCCGCTCAACAACCCCGGCATCATCTCGATCCCGATCGGGTTCCTGCTGGGCTACATCGGCACCGTCACCTCCCGGGAGCCGGCCGCCGAGGACCGCTTCACCGAGCTCGAGGTCCGCGCCCTCACGGGCGCCGGAGCCGAGCAGGCCGTCCAGCACTGATCGCCCCGTGACCCCTTCGCCGAGCCGGAGTAGGTTCGGCGGAGGGGTCTCCCCATCCCCGAGAGCTTGCCCGCACCCGCACGCGTCCCGCACGAGGAGAGAGCCTTGTCCGAGCAGACCCTGTCGAACCTGATGCACGAGGACCGCCGTTTCGAGCCGCCGGCGGACCTCGCGGAGAACGCCAACGTCAAGGCCGAGGCGTACGACCGTGCCGACGCCGACCGCGAGGCCTTCTGGGCCGAGGCCGCCGAGCGGCTCGACTGGGGCCGGAAGTGGGACCAGGTCCTCGACTGGTCCAACCCGCCGTTCGCCAAGTGGTTCGTCGGCGGCACCCTGAACGCCGCGGTCAACTGCGTGGACCGCCACGTCGAGGCCGGCCGCGGGGACAAGGTCGCCCTGCACTGGGTCGGCGAGCCCATCCACGACGGGGTCGCCGACACGCGCGACATCACCTACGCCCAGCTCAAGGACGAGGTGTCGAAGGCCGCCAACGCGCTGACCGAGCTGGGCGTGCAGAAGGGCGACCGGGTCGCGATCTACATGCCGATGATCCCCGAGGTGGTCGTCGCGATGCTCGCGTGCGCCCGCCTCGGCGCCCCGCACACCGTCGTCTTCGGCGGCTTCTCCGCCGACGCGCTGGCCTCCCGCATCACCGACTGCGAGGCCCACGTCGTCATCACCTCCGACGGCGGCTACCGCCGTGGCGCCGCCAGCGCGCTGAAGCCGGCCGTCGACGAGGCGGTCGGGAAGACCGGCGACCTGGTGCGCAACGTCCTCGTCGTCCGGCGTACGGGCCAGGACGTCGACTGGCACGGCCGGGAAGAGGGTGGCCGCGACGTGTGGTGGCACGACGTCGTCGACAACGCGTCGACCGACCACGAGCCGGAGATGCACGACTCCGAGCACCCGCTGTACGTCATGTACACCTCGGGCACGACCGGCAAGCCCAAGGGCATCCTGCACACGACCGGCGGCTACCTCGCCGGTACGTCGTACACACACTGGTCGGTCTTCGACCTCAAGCCGGAGACCGACGTCTACTGGTGCACCGCTGACGTCGGCTGGGTGACCGGCCACTCCTACATGGTCTACGGCCCGCTGGCCAACGGCGCGACGCAGGTGATGTACGAGGGCACGCCCGAGAAGGGCCGCTGGTGGCAGATCGTGCAGGACTACAAGGTGACGATCTTCTACACCGCGCCGACGGCCATCCGGACCTTCATGAAGCAGGGCCGCGAGATCCCCGACGGCTACGACATGTCGTCGCTGCGGCTGCTCGGGTCGGTCGGCGAGCCGATCAACCCCGAGGCGTACATCTGGTACCGCGAGGTCATCGGCGGCGGCCGGTGCCCCGTCGTCGACACCTGGTGGCAGACCGAGACCGGCCAGATCATGATCAGCCCGCTGCCCGGCGTCACCGCCGGCAAGCCCGGCTCGGCGATGAAGGCGCTGCCCGGGATCTCCGCCGACGTGGTCGACGACGAGGCCCGGTCGGTGGGCAACGGCAACGGCGGCTACCTCGTGCTCCGCGAGCCGTGGCCGGCCATGCTGCGGACGCTCTGGGGCGACGACCAACGCTTCAAGGACACCTACTGGTCGCGCTGGCCGGGCCTCTACTTCGCCGGCGACGGGGCCAAGCTGGACGAGGACGGCGACATCTGGCTGCTCGGGCGGGTCGACGACGTGATGAACGTGTCGGGCCACCGCCTCTCCACCACCGAGATCGAGTCCGCCCTGGTCTCGCACCCCAAGGTCGCCGAGGCCGCGGTCGTGGGAGCGGCCGACGACACCACCGGCCAGGCCGTGTGCGCCTTCGTCATCCTGCGCGACTCCGCCGGCGACGGCGGGGAGGACATCGTCGAGGAGCTGCGCAAGCACGTCGCCAAGGAGATCGGCGCCATCGCCAAGCCGCGGCAGATCATGGTGGTTCCCGAGCTGCCCAAGACCCGCTCGGGCAAGATCATGCGGCGCCTGCTCAAGGACGTCGCCGAGCACCGCGAGGTCGGCGACGTCACGACGCTCGCCGACTCGACCGTCATGGACCTGATCAAGTCGAAGGAGACCTCCGCGCCGGCGGAGGACTGAGCTCGTCCGGCCCGGCGGCCCGCGGCCCCGCCCCGGGCGGCTGCGTCATACGAACCCGTACCTATCGGTGCGGGTTCGTATGACGTCCGGCCCCGACCGACGCGCGGCAGCTTCCAGCGTCATGCGGACCCGCACCTATGCGTGCGGGTTCGTATGACGTCCGGCCCGACCCCCGCGCGGCAGCCCCCGGCGTCATGCGGACCCACACCTATACGTGCGGGTTCGTATGACGTCCGGCCCGACCCCCGCGCGGCAGCCCCCGGCGTCATCCGGACCCACACCTATGCGGGCGGCTCCGCATGACGCTCGGCCCCCGAGCCGCGGGTGGAGGCCAGCAGCAGCGCGACACCCACGACGGCGGCGATGACCGAGGCCAGCAGGATGGCGATCTTCGCCTCCTCGGTCAGGAGGTCGGAGCCGGGGAACGACAGCCCCGCGATGAAGATCGAGACGGTGAAGCCGATGCCGCCGACCGCGCCGAGCCCGAACACCATCGGCCAGGTCGTGCCCTCGGGCAGCCTGCCGAGGCCGAGGCGGACGGCGACGAAGGAGGCGAGCGCGATGCCCACGGGCTTGCCCAGCACGAGCCCGAGCACGATCCCCAGGCCGACCGGCGCGGTGAACACCTCGCCGATCGCGCCGAGCTCGACCCCGGCGTTGGCGAGCGCGAACACCGGCAGGACGACGTACGCGGAGACCGGGTGCAGCGTGGCCTGCAGGCGCTCGACGACCGACACCGACTCCTTGAGCAGGAAGCGCAGCCGGGCGAGCTCGTCGGGGTCGATGTGGTGGTCGCGCAGGGCGTCGATGGCGTAGCCGCGTGCGACGTCCTCGTTGAGCAGCGGACGGGCCGGGGCGAGCAGGCCGATCGCGACGCCGGCGAGCGTGGCGTGGACGCCCGACTCGAGGAGCGCGAACCAGACGGCGACACCGAGGACGACGTACACGACGATCGTCCAGATGCGCATCCGGCGCGCCAGCACCATGACGGCGAGCAGGCCGAGCGCGGCCGCGAGCCAGCCCAGGGACAGGTCGCTGGTGTAGAACACCGCGATCACGAGGATCGCGCCGATGTCGTCGACGATCGCCAGCGTCAGCAGGAACAGCCGCGCCGCGGACGGGATCCGCCGTCCCAGCACGCCGAGCACACCGACGGCGAAGGCGATGTCGGTGGCCATCGGGATCCCCCACCCGGCACTCCCCGCGCTGCCCGGCGGGTTGAGCGCGAGGTAGATCCCGGCCGGCACGAGCATCCCGCCGACCGCCGCGACGATCGGCAGCGCCGCGGCCTTGGGGTCGCGCAGGTCGCCGTTGACCAGCTCGTACTTGATCTCGAGGCCGACGACGAAGAAGAAGATCACCATCAGGGCGTCGTTGACCCAGTGCTGGAGCGACTCGTCGAGGTGCAGCGGACCCACGTCGAGGGCCAGGTGGGTGTGCCAGAGGGAGTCGTACGACGCCGCCCACGGGCTGTTGGCCCACACCAGGGCGGCGGCCGCCGCGAGGAGCAGCAGGATCGAGCCGGCGGCCTCGATGCGGAGGAACTCGCGCACCGGTCGCGCGACGAGGCGGGCCAGGGGCTTGCCGCTCGCGCTGTAGACGGGCCCGGACTGCCACAGGTCGTCGGGGGCGCTCGGGCGGGACTTGCGAGGTGTGGCCATGCGGCTACGCATCCTTCGGGGTCGGCGGGGGCACTTGTCACCGCGGCTCCACGCCACGGGCCGACCAGACTTCCCGGCGCACCTGACACCACTCTAGCCGGGCGGCTGGGCGCCCCGTCGGCGTTGGTAGGGTCGCAACGACAGCTCGCCGGCGCACGACCGAAGGACCGCACCCATGGCCAACGAACCCGTCAGGGACACCGATCCGACGCTCGGCAAGCTCGTCATCGACGCCCAGCGCGACATCTCGACCCTGATCTCCAAGGAGATCCAGCTCGCCAAGAGCGAGCTCAAGGTCAGCGTCAAGCACGGCGGCGTGGGAGTCGGGCTGTTCGCGGGAGCGGCGTTCCTCGGCCTGCTCGCCGTCATCATGCTGTCGGTGGCGATCGCCTACCTCATCCACTGGAACGGGCAGGGCCTCGACCTGCACTGGGCGTTCCTCATCGTCTTCGCCGTCTACCTGCTGCTCGCCGGGCTGCTCGCCCTCATCGGGGTCAAGCAGGTGAAGAAGGTCAAGGCGCCCGAGCGGGCGATCGAGCAGGGCAGGCAGATCCCGCAGGCGCTCAAGGGCAGGGGCTGAGCCCGCACCCGGGCGGTCGTACGACGCTCAGCGCACGCAGGTGCCGGTGTCGACCGGCGCCTGCCGGGTGACGCCGGCCGCCGCGGACTCCGCCACCTGGTCGGCGGTCAGCGCGTAGCCGGTGTCCTGGTCGCTGACCGAGGCGGCGAAGACCATGCCGGCGACGTCGCCGGCCGACGTGACGATCGGGCCTCCGGAGTTCCCCGGGCGGATCAGCGCGCGCAGCGAGAACACCTGGCGGAGGACCGTGCCCTCGCCGTAGATGTCGGGTGAGCGCAGCCGCTGCTCGGAGCGGATGCGGCCGGACTCGACGTCGTACGGGCCGTCCTCGGGGTAGCCCAGCACGGCGACGGGGTCGCGCGGCTGCGCCTCGGTGTCGAGGACGAGGTGGGGGGTGCCGGTGTCGGGCAGCGACAGGACCGCGATGTCGAGGTCCTGGTCGTAGAGCACGACCGACGCCGTGACGGACGACCCGCCGACCTCCACCTCGGGGCGCGTCACGCCGGCGACGACGTGCGCGTTGGTCATCAGCCGGCCCGGCGCGAAGAGGAAGCCGGTGCCCTCGACGCCGCTGCCGCAGCCGTTGGTGCCGCGCACCTTGAGCACGCTCGCCTCGGCGGCGACCACGTCGGGGTCGGTGAGCATCCGCGGGTCGCCGGGCTTGACCGCGACGATCCGCTCGGGCGCGAACGGCTCGAGGTAGCGGGGGAAGAACGTCGTGCCGACGACGTTGTTGAACGCCTGGAGCACCGTGCCGGAGTCCGCCGGCAGCGTCCGGTCCACCTTCGCGAGGATCGTGGAGTCGCGCACCAGCGGCGTGATGGCGCCGATGCGGGTGCCGGAGACCGCGACGCCGAGCGCCCACGCCACGAGGAGCACCGCGACCGCACTGAGGGCCGACCCGCCGACGGCGTCCACGGCGCGCACCGGCTGCCAGGTGATGCGCTCGCGCACCTTGGCGCCGGCGTACTGGAGCACGGCCTGCCCGAGCGAGGCGGAGATGATCACGATGAACAGCGCCCCCAGCGACACCCACAGCGACGGGGCGGCGTCGCCGAGCGCGAGCGGGGCGGCCCAGATGCCGGCGAGGCCGCCGAGCAGGAGGCCGGCGGTGGCGCACGCGCCGGTGATGAACCCCTGCCAGTAGCCCGAGAGGGCGTAGATCCCCACGAGCGCCACGAGGCACCAGTCGAGGACGTTCATGCGCTACTCCTCGAGCTTGGTGTTCGGTGCCAGGTCGGTGTTCCTGGGGACACCCTGCAGCATGTGGTCGGGCAGGTCACGCACCCGCGCCCGGTCCCAGTCGCCGTCCCACCCGAGGTAGGAGAACAGCCGGGCGATGATCCCGGCGGTGAAGCCCCACAGGACCACGTCGCGGTCCGGGCCGATGAGGAACCCCGGGCCCGTCCAGCCGCTGGGGTGCCGTACGCTCACGCGGTTGTCGGGGTCGAGCAGGTCGGCGATCGCCACGTGGTGGATCTCGTGGACCTCGTCGGGGCTCTCGATGCGCACCTGGCCGCGGTCGCGCCAGTAGCCCAGGACCGGCGTCACGGCGAAGTTGCTGGGCGGCAGCCACAGCTCGGGGAGCTCGCCGAAGACCTGCACCTCCGTCGGCTGGAGCCCGATCTCCTCGTGGGCCTCGCGCAGCGCCGCCTCCCGCGGGGTCTCGCCGGGGTCGAGCCGGCCGCCCGGGAAGGACACCTGGCCCGGGTGGGACCGCATGTGGTGGTTGCGCTCGGTGAGCAGGAGCTCGCCGCGGTGGGCGAGGTCGTCGGGCGAGGCCGGGTCGGCGTCGCGGTCGGCGAAGACCATGAGCACCGCGCCGCGCCGGGGGTCGGTGCCCTCCGGCGGCACGAAGTGCGTGAGCTCGTGGACGGTGATGGTGGACGCCGCCTCCACGACCGGCGCCAGCCAGCCCGGGAGGGCGGGGCTCACAGGTCGACCCCGAGGTGCTCGGCGACCAGCTCCTCGACCTCCGCGAGCGAGTCGACGCCACCCGAGCTGTGCCCCACGACGACGCCGTCGGCGTCGACGAAGACGAAGGCGGGCAGCCCGCGTCGGCCGATCGCGAAGGCGTCCTCGGCCATGAGCTCGCCGCCGGGGTCGGCGATGGAGGGGTACGTCGCACCGGTCTCCTCCGCGAGCGCCAGCGCGGCGTCGGGATGGACGTCGTTGAAGTCGACGCCGAGGATGCGCACCCGGTCGCCGTGCCGCTGGTGGAACTCCTCCAGGGCGGGCATCTCCAGCCGGCACGGCTCGCACCGCGCCTGCCAGAGGTTGATCACCGTCGGCCCGCGCAGGGAGGAGAGCTCCACGTCGGGCCCCCCGCCGAGGCACGGCAGCGTGATCTCGGGCAGGCCGCCCTCCACCGGCGCCCCGGTGCCGGGCTCGCAGGACTCCATGCCGATGCGCGCCTTCACCTTCCGCATCGCGGGGGTGTCGACCTCGACGTCGGGCGGGCGTACGTCGACCGGACGGGGCCCGGTGGTGCAGGCCGAGAGCGCGGCGAGCACGACCGCCAGGACGACGGCCAGGACGGCGGCCGGTGGGGCCTTACTCATGCGGGGCCCTGGGTGGTGACCAGCTTCTCCGCCTCGATCGGGTCGGTCGGGCCCAGGCCGAAGGACGGGCACAGCCTCGCGATCGGGCAGGCGCCGCACGCCGGCTTCTTGGCGTGGCAGCGGCGCCGGCCGTGCCAGATCAGGTGCTGGGACAGGGGCGTCCAGTCACGCTTGGGGAACAGGGCGCCCACGGCGTGCTCGACCTTGACCGGGTCGGTCTCCTCGGTCCAGCCGAAGCGGCGCGCCAGGCGCCCGAAGTGGGTGTCGACGGTGATGCCCGGCAGGCCGAACGCCTCGCCGCGCACGACGTTGGCGGTCTTGCGCCCCACTCCCGGCAGCGTGACCAGGTCCTCGAGCCGGGACGGCACCTCGCCGCCGAAGGTGTCGACCAGCGCCTGGCTCAGCTTGAGCAGCGCGTCGGTCTTCTGCCGGAAGAATCCCAGCGGCCCGAGCAGCTGCTCCATGTGCTCGCGCGGCGCAGCGGCCATCGCCTCGGGCGTGGGGTAGGCGGCGAACAGCGCGGGGCTGGCGGCGTTCACCCTGCGTTCGGTGGTCTGGGCGGAGATCACGGTGACGACCAGGCACTCGAACGCGTTGGTGAAGTCGAGCTCGGTCGCCGCGTCGGGATAGGTCTCGGCGAGGATCCGGTCCATCTTGCGTGCCCGACGCACGAGCGAGGTGTCGGGCTTCGGGATCTCGACCTTGACGACCTTGGCGGAGGCGGGCACCCGCCCAGCCTACGGTCCGGGACCGACACCTCCGAAGCCGGCGCAAACGGCGTCGGCACGGCGGGGAGTGGTCGTTGTGAGCCGCACCACGGCTAGGATCGTGTCGATCCCGGGCCCCACCTCGACGGGACGCACTCACATGGAGGATTGACGTGGACAACGACGTGCTTCGGCAGGCACCGCTGTTCAGCTCGCTCGACGACGAGGCGGCGACCGCCCTGGGCGGCTCGATGGCCGAGACCACGCTCCGTCGTGGCGACGTGCTCTTCCACGAGGGCGACTCCGGCGACAAGCTCTACATCGTCACCGAGGGCAAGGTGAAGCTCGGCCGCTCCTCCTCCGACGGCCGCGAGAACCTCCTCGCGATCATGGGCCCGGGCCAGATGTTCGGCGAGCTGTCCCTCTTCGACCCCGGCCCGCGCTCCGCGACCGTCACCGCCGTCACCGACGCGTCGTTCGCCTCGCTGTCGCACGACGACCTCCTCCGCTGGCTCGAGGGCCGCCCCCAGGTCGCGCGCGGCCTGCTGTCCCAGCTGGCGTCCCGGCTGCGCAAGTCCAACGACGTCGTCGCCGACCTCGTGTTCTCCGACGTCCCCGGACGCGTCGCCAAGGCGCTGCTCGACCTCGCCGACCGGTTCGGCCGCACCGCCGACGACGGCGTGCACGTGCACCACGACCTCACCCAGGAGGAGCTCGCCCAGCTGGTCGGCGCCTCCCGCGAGACCGTCAACAAGGCGCTCGCCGACTTCGCCTCCCGCGGCTGGCTGCGCCTCGAGCCCCGCTCCGTGGTGATCATGGACATCGAGAGGCTCTCCCGCCGGGCCCGCTGACCCCAGCGCTGGGGTAGTCCACCGGGCAGTGGCTGCGGATCGCGGTCATCGCCAGCCGTTTCCCGGTGGACTACCCGGGGGCGCGGAGCGACGCAGCGGGGAAGATCCTGCGGCCGCGTCAGGCCCGCGGGTCGCGGCCCGCGAAGGCCGCCAGCCGGTCGTACGCCGTCGCGCCGGCCGGGACGGCGACCTCGGCGCGGAACGCCTCGCCGCGGTTGTCGGGCGTCAGGCCCTGCTGCATGAAGGCGAGGCCGCGCTCGGCGACCTCCTCGTCCAGCGCCACGGGCCGGCCGAGGGCCCGCACGAGGTCCCAGGTGTGGACGGCGAGCTCGGCGCTCTGCCAGTCGGCCGTCGCGACCTGGTCGTCGGGCTGGCCGTGCCAGTGGTGGATCAGGTCGTCGGCCCGCGACCTGAAGTGCGCGGCCAGCCGCTCCGGCTCCACGCCGGTGCCTGCCGACCAGTCGACCTCCTCCCCGCGGGCCATCTGCAGGAAGTGCTCGGGCGCCGCGGCCAGGTGGTCGGCCAGCTCCCGCACGGTCCAGCCCTCGCACGGCGTCGGCTTGTCGAGGTCGTCGGCGCGGATCGCGGCGAGCGCGTCGCCGGCCCGGTCGAGGGCACGGGACAGGACGACGACGGGCTGGTGCTCGGAGCTCATGGCCCCATGCCACTACTGCGCGCGGGCCCGCGCAAGGGTCAGGAGCCGGCGAGGTACGCCAGCTGCGCGCGCACCGACAGCTCGGCGGCTCCCCACAGCACGGGGTCGACATCGGCGTACACGATCTCCACGACCGCGCGCGCCGGGTCGTCGAGGTGGGGCAGCGTGGCCAGCGCCGCGCGTACCTGCTCCAGCCGCTGCTCGCGGTGGGCGAGGTAGAGGTCGAGGGCGCCGAGCGCGTCGTCGATCACCGGACCGTGGCCGGGCCAGACGGTGGTGATGCCCTGCTCGCCGCACAGGGCGTGGAGCCGCTGGAGCGAGGCGAGGTAGGCGCCGAGCTGGCCGTCGGGGTGCGCCACCACGGTGGTGCCCCGCCCGAGGACGGTGTCGCCGGTGAGCACCGCACGGTCCCGGGGGACGACGAAGGACAGCGAGTCCGCGGTGTGGCCCGGCGTCGCGACGACGTGCACCTCCAGGTCGCCGACCGCGACCACGTCACCCTCGCCGAGGCCCTCCGAGCCGAGCCGGTACGCCGGGTCGAGGGCACGTACGCCACAGCCGTGCCGCTCGGCGTACTCCCGGGCCGCCTCGCTGTGGTCGGCGTGGTGATGGGTCAGCAGCACCACCGCGACGTCGCCGGCGGCCTCGTCGACGGCGTCGAGGTGTGCGCGCACCGAGGGCCCGGGGTCGACGACGACCGAGCGCGAGGAGCCGGGGTCGCGCAGCACCCAGGTGTTGGTGCCGTCGAGGGTCATCACGCCGGCGTTGGGCGCGAGCACACAGGTCCCCGTCTCGCCGAAGGACCCGCCGGCCCAGGGCGCCGGCTGGGTCACCGGGCCGCCGCCAGCGCGGCGTAGGCGGGAGGCGTGGAGAGGACGAACTCCTCGCCGTCGGCGACGACCTCCGGCATGTACATCTCGACCGTCCGACCCCGCGAGGCCTCGAGCACCGCGTCGGGGTCGGCGTACTGGCCCAGCTCGAGGCACGTCAGCCAGGTCGGCGGCAGCATGGAGAGCCGCTGCTGCTCGACCTGCTCGACGGCCTCCATGACGCCGGCCCACGTCACCGACGACGACTCGCTCGACACGTCGCGGGTGACCTGGCCCTCGGGGAGGCGGGCGACGAAGAACCAGGTGCGGTAGCGCCGCGGCTCGAAGACCGGCGTGAGCCAGCCCGACCAGGCGCCGAGCAGGTCGGTGCGCAGCACGAGCGAGCGCCGCTCGAGGAACGCCGTCAGGGACAGCTTGCGCGACTCCAGGGCGACCCGGTCGGCCTCCCAGTCGTCGCCCGTGGTGTCGGCGACGACCTCGCCGGCGGCCGCTCCGGCGAGCAGGACACCGGACTCCTCGAACGTCTCGCGCACCGCCGCACACACCAGCGCGCGGGCCTTCGGCTCCTCGCACCCCAGCCGGGCGGCCCACTCGGCCGGGGACGGACCGGCCCAGAGGCTGCGGTCGACGAGCTCGGCGTCGAAGTCGCGGGGGTCGACCCCGCCGCCGGGGAAGACGCACATGCCGCCCGCGAAGGCCATCGACGCCTGCCGCCGGAGCAGGTAGACCTCCGGCCCCGCGGCCCCGGGGCGCATCAGCACCACCGTGGCCGCGTCACGCGGCTCGGCCGGTCGCCCGCCGCCCTCGGCGTAGGACCGCGCCTGGGCGACGAGCGCCTCGGGCAGCGGGAGACGCTGCACGCTCAGACCTCGACGACGATCTCGACCTCGACGGGCACGTCCAGCGGCAGGACGGGTACGCCGACGGCCGAGCGGGCGTGCTTGCCGGCGTCGCCGAACACCTCGCCGAGCAGCTCGGACGCGCCGTTGGCGACCTTCGGCTGGCCGGTGAAGTCGGGGGTCGAGGCGACGAAGACGACGACCTTCACCACCCGCTTGACCTCGTCGAGCGAGCCCACCTCGGCCTTCACCGCAGCCAGTGCGTTGAGGGCGCACTGCCGCGCGCACTCGTAGCCCTGCTGCTCGGTGACCTCACCGCCGACCTTGCCGACCGCGATCATCTCGCCGTCGCGGGCGGGCAGCTGCCCGGCGGTGAACACGAGGTTCCCGCTGCGGGCGGTGGGCTGGTAGGCCGCCACCGGCGGGACGACCTCCGGGACGGTGATGCCCAGCTCGGCGAGCCGCGCCTCGGGGGACGGGGAGGCCGCCACGTCAGGCCTGGCCCGGGCGCTTGAGGAAGGCCACGAGGCCACCCTGGGCGTTGGTGTGGATGGCCACCAGCTCCCAGCCGTCCTGGCCGAAGTTGTTGAGCATGAGCGCTTCGTTGTGGAGCGGAATCGGCGCCACCTGGTATTCCCACTTGGTCATGCTCGGCACCCTACTCGGGCCGGACGCACCGCCACCCCGCGTCCTCCGTGGACCGACGCGGCGACGACCCAGGGACCGCACCGGCGACCGGGCGCACGACGCAGGCCCCGGACCCCTCCGCGTAGGGGCCCGGGTCCTGCGGCACGAGCCTCAGTCCTGCTTGCGGCTGACCAGCACGCCCAGGACGGCGTAGCCGACGACCAGGTGGGCGCAGGCGACGACGTGGGCGGCCGTGTCGCCGAAGACGGCGAGCACCGGGATGGTGACCACGGCCCAGCTCTCCGCCACCATCGGCCAGAACCGGGTGACGCCCTTCCAGCGGCCGGCGACCGCGATCCGGATGCCGATGAGGAACATCCCGAGCATCGACAGCGGCCAGAACATGTCCAGGAGGATCCACCCCAGCTGGTCCATGTCGGTGAGGCCGAGCCCGTCGCCGGCCGTGGAGCCGATGGCCAGGGCCACGGCGACCGCCTCGATGCGCAACACGGCCCGGGCCAGGCGGCCCGTGCCGAGGGCCTGCGTGCGCCACAGGGTGCGGAGCAGGAACAGCAGGCCGACCTGGAACAGGCCCGAGGAGACGGAGAACGCCACCTCGGTGGCGCGGGTCTGCGGGTCGATGCCGGTGAACGCCATGGCCCCGGCCCAGGCGAGGGCGCCGGCGGTCAGCACGGCGCCGTGCACGGCGTACGGGTGGCGCGGGCTCGACCCGGGGGCGGTCGCGGCGGCGATGTCGGAGCGAGCGGGAGCGGGGGATTGCGAGATCGTCACGGTCGTGACTCCTGTCGTGTCGGAGGTGGTACGCCGCGGAGTGCGGCACACCGGAACCCTCGCCGTCCTGGCGGCCCGAGCCACAGGGACAGCCGTCCCGAGGCACGTCCCGTCCGGGTGTCCCGCGCGGACGGGACCGCGGTCCCCTGACGACGGGACCCCCGCGCGGCGATACTGCTCGCGTGAGCAGACTCCTCGAGCCCGTCGCGGTCGCCGTGACGTCGCTCGCCGCGGTCGGCGCGTCGCTCTGGCTCGACCTCGTCACCACCGACGCCGAGCGCGCCGCCGCCTCGACCGAGGCGGCCACCAGCACGGCCGTCCCGGGCCTGATGCTCGCCGCCGCGTCCGTGGTCGTCCTGCTCGCCCGGCCCGGCGACACCGTCGGCCGGCTGCTCGGCGTGGTGGCGTGCTGGTGGTCCCTCGACGGCAGCTTCTACGGCTGGATCGCGTTCAGCCTCGCCCGTGGGCTCCCGGGCACCGACCTCGGCTTCTGGTTCGTGGCCCGGTCCGGCGCCTTCCTGCTCTCCGGCCTCGTCGGGCTGCTCCTGCTCTACCCCACCGGTCGGCTGCTGCCGGGCCGCTGGCGACCGCTGGCCGTCCTCGCCGCCGCGGCCTCGGTGGCGCTGCCGGTCGCGCTGCTCCTCGCCCCCGACGCCGTCGTCTTCGGCGCCGGCGAGCCGGTCGGCTCGACCGAGCTGGTCCCGTTCCCCTTCTCCGACGCCGCCGCGGAGGCGATGCTGCGGGCGGGACAGGTGCTCACGCTCGGCTCGGTCGTCCTGGCGGTCGCCCTGCTGTGGGTGCGTCACCGCGGCGCGTCGGCGTACGAGCGCACGCAGCTGCGGTGGCTGCTCTGGGCCGGCATCATGTGCGTGCTCATGGTCGTGGCCGCCTCGACCCTGTCGGTGGGCGGCCTCGTGACGACGGTCCTGCTCGACCTCGCCGTCGCCGCCCTCTCGATCTCCGTGGCGATCGGTCTCGTGCGCCCACGCACCCTCGACGTGGACGCCCTCGTCGCCTGGACGCTCACGACCGCCGTCGTGGCGGCCGTCGTCGTCGCCGTCGACCTGCTCGTGCTCGCGGCCGGCACGGCCGTGCTGGGCGAGCGGCTCGACGAGCGCGACGTGACGGTGGTGGTGCTCGTGCTGGCCGTCGTGGTCTACGGTCCCCTGCGCGCCTGGCTGGGAGGTCTCGTCCGGCGCCTGCTGCTGGGTCGGCGGGGCGACCGGTACGGCGCCGTGTCGGCGCTGGCCGCCCGCCTCGAGACCAGCGACAGCGTCGACGAGCAGCTGCCGGCGCTGGCGGGCGCGGTGGCCGACGCGTTCAAGGTGCGGCACGTGCGGGTGGAGGTGCTGACCCCCGACGGCGGCCTGCTGTCCGCGGCCCACGGCACCGCGCCCACCGAGGTGCACCAGATCGACATCGCCTACCAGGGCGAGCAGGTCGGCCGGCTCGTGCTCCCCGTCGACGGCTTCCGGTCGATGCTGTCCCACCGCGACCGGGGCCTGCTCGTCGACCTCGTCCGCCAGGCGGCCGTCGCGATCCGCGCGCGGCTGCTCGCGACCGAGCTGCAGGAGAGCCGCGAACGCCTGGTCATCGGTCGGGAGGACGACCGACGCCGCATCCGCCGCGACCTGCACGACGGGCTGGGCCCCGCTCTCGGCGGGGTCGCCCTGAGGTTGCAGGCGGCCGGCAACGCGATCGACGCCGATCCCGTGCGTGCTCGTGAGCTGGTGCGCCTGGCTCGCACCGAGGTCGGCGACGCGCTCGAGGACGTGCGCCGCCTGGTGCACGACCTGCGCCCGCCGGCCCTCGACGACCTCGGCCTGGAGGCGGCGGTGCGCCAGCAGGCCGAGCGGGTGCGCTCCGAGCTCGACGTCACCGTGACCGCCTCGGGCGTCTCCGGGCTCCCGGCCGCCGTGGAGGTGGCGGCGTACCGCATCGTCGCCGAGGCGCTGACCAACGTCGTGCGCCACGCCGGCGCGAGCCGCGCGGACGTGTGCCTCGAGGCGGGGCCGGGCGCCCTCACCGTGGTGGTGGCCGACGACGGGCGCGGCATCGCCGCCGACGTCTCCGCGGGAGTGGGACTGCTCTCCCTGCGCGAGCGGGCCGAGGAGCTCGGCGGACGCTGCGAGGTCTCCTGCCCGGAGAGCGGCGGCACGACCGTGCGCGCGGTGCTGCCCTACGGCACCGCTGTGAGCGAGACCGCGGCGGTGCCCCGCGAGGAGGGGAGCGTGCGATGACCGATGCGTCCGACCCGATCCGGCTGCTGATCGCCGACGACCACCCCGTCTTCCGCGACGGCCTCGCCTCGCTGCTCGACCCGCTGCCCGGGATCACGGTGGTGGCTCGCGCCTCCGACGGCGCGGAGGCGGTCGCGCTGGCCGCGGAGCACCGGCCCGACGTCGTGGTCATGGACGTGCAGATGCCCGTGATGAACGGCATCGAGGCCACTCGCGCGGTCGTCGCCGCGCAGCCCGAGGTCGGCGTGCTGGTGCTGACGATGGGCGAGGACGACGGCACGGTGCTGTCGGCGCTCCGGGCGGGTGCCCGCGGCTACCTCCGCAAGGGCGCCGAGCAGGACGAGATCGTCCGGGCGGTGTCGACGGTCCATGCCGGCGGGGTCGTCTTCGGCGCCTCCCTCGCCGCACGCATCGCCGAGGTGCTCGCCCCGGCCGCCCGACCCGAGCGGCCCTTCCCCGAGCTCACCGAGCGGGAGACCGAGGTGCTCGACCTCATCGCCGCGGGGCGCACCAACGGCCAGATCGCCCAGCAGCTGTTCCTCTCCCCCAAGACGATCCGCAACAACATCACCAGCATCCTGGCCAGGCTGCAGGCCACCGACCGGGCGGACGTGATCATCCGCGCGCGCGACGCCGGCCTGGGGCGCGACGGCTGAGCAGGCGCTAGGTTCCGGGGATGGAGCAGCGCACCGACGCGGCGGAGAGCCGCGAGAACAAGGCGGGTCCCGACCCGTTCGAGCGGTTCGTCGACCTGTCGACGAAGCTGATCAGCCGCGCACCGTTCTTCGCGGTGTGCGTGGCCGTCGTCGCGATCTGGGCCCTCAGCTATCCGCTGTGGACCAGCACCACGAAGTGGGAGCTGGCGATCCACACCTTCGGCGCGGTCCTCTCGCTGCTGCTCCTGGTGCTCCTCGAGAACGCCGGGCGGCGCAGCACCGAGGCCATGCAGGAGAAGCTCAACGTGCTGGCCGAGGCCCTCGCCGCGCTCATGGCGTCACGTGCCGCCGACGACCCCGAGCTCACCGAGGCCGTCACGAGGCTCCGCGAGGCGGTCGGCCTGGAGGAGCGGCACTAGGGCTCAGCCGGCCAGCAGCCGCAGCGTCGTCTCGCGGTTCGGCGAGGTGCGCACGTCGGTCCCCGTGGCCGCCCCGGCGACGGGGTGCACCATCACCTCGTCGACGCCGTGCTCGGCCGCGAGCTCCTCGAGCCGGGCGCGCGCCTGGTCGGGCGAGCCGACGATCCAGCGGCTGGCCATGGCCTGCCCGAACGCCCGCTGGTCGGGCGTCATCTCGACGGCCTCCGCCTCCTCGACGAGCCGCTGCGCCAGCAGCGGCCCACCGGTGCGCAGGGCGAGCATCTGCTGCACGTTGGGCAGCGCCTGGCGGCGCGCCTCCTCCTCGGTCTCGGCCACGACGGCGTTGACGGTGAGGAACGTGCGCGGCTCCGGGTACTCCGGTGAGGGCTGGTACGACGACCGGTAGAGGTCCAGCGCGACGGCGGTCCCCTCGCCGGAGAAGTGGTGCGCGAACACGTAGGGCAGCCCCTTCTCCGCGGCGAGGCGGGCGGAGTAGTCGCTCGATCCCAGCAGCCAGATGTCCGCGACGGACCGGGCGGACGGGGTGGCCCGGAGGGGCTGGCGGCGCGGGCCGACCTGGAGCTCGACGCCGTCGAAGGTCATCAGGGTGCGGATGTCCTCCACGTAGTCGGGGAACTTGCTCACGGCCTCGTCGGCCGACTCCGCGCTGCCGCCCCGCAGGACGTACCTGGTCAACGGGTCCGTGCCGGGCGCGCGGCCGATGCCCAGGTCGATGCGGCCGGGGAAGGCGGCCTCCAGCAGCGCGAACTGCTCCGCCACGACGAGCGGCGCGTGGTTGGGCAGCATCACGCCGCCCGAGCCGAGCCGGATCCGCTCGGTGGCGGCGGCGAGCATCGCGATGAGGACCGGCGGGTTCGTCGCCGCGACGGCCGGCATGTTGTGGTGCTCGGCCACCCAGTAGCGGCGGTAGCCCAGCTCGTCGGCGACCCGCGCCAGGCTGCGCGAGGCGGCGATGGCGTCGCCGGTGTTCTGGTCGCTGCGGACGGGCACGAGGTCGAGCACGGAGAGGGCAGTCACTGTCGGCCCAGCGTGCCGGCGTGCCCGGTTATTCCGGCGCACCACCCGGGTGCCCCCGGGTGCGGCCGAGGTCATACCGTCTCGACAGTGACCAGCAGCACCACCCCCGGCACCGGGTCGGGCACGAGCCGCCCCCGCGGGGGCCTCCTCTCCCCGGCCTACGCGACGACCACCATCGGCCTGTTCTCCCTCATCGTCTTCGCGGCGTTCGAGTCCATGGCGGTCACCACCGTCATGCCGACGGTGGCCCGCAGCCTCGACGGCTTCGACCTCTACGCGCTGGCCTTCGCAGCGCCCTTCGCCAGCGGCGTGGTGGGGATGGTCGGAGCCGGCATGTGGACCGACCGGCGCGGACCGCTGCAGCCGCTGCTGGCGTCGCTGGCCACCTTCTCCTTCGGCCTCGCCGTGTGCGGCACGGCGTGGGGGATGGAGGTGTTCGTCCTCGGGCGCATCGTGCAGGGGCTCGGCAGCGGCGCCATGATCGTGGTGGCCTACGTGCTGGTGGGGCTCGTCTACCCCGCACGGCTGCAGGGCGCGGTGTTCGCGTCGTTCGCCGCCGCGTGGGTGCTGCCCGCGCTGTTCGGACCCGGCGTGGCGGCGTTCGTCGCGCACGCGCTCGGCTGGCGCTGGGTCTTCCTGGGGATCGTCGTGCTGGTGGCGGTCGCGGCGGCGCTGGTCACCGGCACCGCGCGCTCCCAGCCGGTGCCCGAGCAGCCCGGCGCCGCCTCACGCTCGCGGCTCGGCTGGGCGGTGCTGGCCGCGGCCGCCGTGCTGGCGCTCGAGCTGCTGGGCTCCGGCACCGGCGCGACGCTCGCGGCCGCGGCCGGGGCGTTCGTGCTCGTCGTCGTCGGCCTCCGGCCGCTGCTGCCCGTCGGCACGCTCACCGGCGGCCGGGGCCTGCCATCGGTCATCGCCACGCGCGGCCTGCTGGCCGCGTCGTTCTTCTGCGCCGAGGCCTACATCGTCTACGTCCTCCAGGAGCGCTGGGACCTCACCCCGGGCCAGGCCGGCATCGCGCTGACCTGCGTGGGGGTCGTGTGGGCGACGTCCAGCCAGGCGTCATCGCGCCTGGGCGAGCGGGTCTCCGACGTCGCCGCGCTGCGCTTCGGCACGACGGTGGTGCTGGTCGGCGTCGCCGGGATCGCCGTGCTGGTGTGGTTGCGCTCCGGCGGCGCCGGCGTGCCCGCGGCCGTGCCGGTCGCGGCGTACGTCCTGGCCAGCGTCGGCATGGGGTTCGCCTACCCGCGCACCGGGGTGGCGATGCTCGCAGCGACGACCGACGAGGACCGGGGCTTCAACTCCTCCGCCCTGACCGTGGCCGACTCGCTGGGTGCCGCCCTCGCGCTGTCGGTCAGCGGCATCGCCTACGCGACCGCCGAGAGGGCGGGTCACGACCCGTTCCCGGCGGTCTACGCGCTGTCGGTCGCCATCGGCGTCCTGGGCGTGCTGGCCGCGGTGCGGGCGGCGCCCGCCGCCTGATCCTCCCCCGTGGGACCAGGCGGCGGACGTCAGCGGCGC
This sequence comes from Nocardioides xinjiangensis, assembly GCF_017916385.1. Classification (NCBI taxonomy): domain Bacteria; kingdom Bacillati; phylum Actinomycetota; class Actinomycetes; order Propionibacteriales; family Nocardioidaceae; genus Nocardioides; species Nocardioides xinjiangensis. The sequence goes on along the minus strand of NZ_JAFMSW010000001.1, from coordinate 2,016,150 downwards.
CGGAGCGCCGCCTCCACGAGCGCCGGAGGTGCGTAACCCCGGTCGGCCTCGTTGAGCGTGGTGCCGGGCGGGACGATCTCGTCGATGCGGTCCAGCACGTCGGGCGGCAGGACGACCTTCTCCACGCCGAGCTGCGACTCGAGCTGCTCGAGCGTGCGCGGGCCGATGATGGCCGACGAGACGGCCGGGTGGGCGAGCACGAAGCCCAGCGCGAGGTGGATCAGGGAGAGACCGGCGTCGTCGGCCAGCTCCTGCAGCTGGTGCACGGCCTCGAGCTTGACCCTGTTCTCCGGGGACGCGGGGTCGTGCCGCGCGGGCTGGCGCCGCAGCCGGCTCGAGGTCACCTGCGGGTCCTCGCCCCGGCGGTAGCGGCCCGACAGCCACCCCCCGGCGAGCGGGCTCCACGGCAGGACCCCGAGGCCGTACTTCTGCGCGGTCGGCAGGATGTCGCGCTCGACCTCGCGGGCGAGGATCGAGTACGGCGGCTGCTCGGTGACGGGACGCTCCCGCTGCCGCTTCTCCGCGACCCACTGCGCCTCCACCACCTGCGACGGCAGGAACGTGGACGTGCCGATGTAGCGCACCTTGCCCTGCCGGACCAGGTCGGTCAGCGCGCCGAGCGTCTCGTCGACGTCGACCTCGGGGCGGGGCCGGTGGACCTGGTAGAGGTCGATGTGGTCGGTCTGCAGGCGGCGCAGCGAGTGCTCGACCTCGCGGATGATCCACCGCCGCGAGCTGCCCGCCTGGTTGGGGTCCTCGTCGTGCATGCTGCCGTGGAACTTGGTGGCCAGGAAGACGTCGTCGCGACTGCCGCTGCGCGCCCGGAGCGCCTTGCCGACGATCTCCTCGGACTCGCCGCGGGCGTAGACGTCGGCGGTGTCGATGACGTTGATGCCGGCGTCGAGGGCACGGTGGATGATGGCGATCGACTCGTCGTGGTCGGGGTTGCCCCACTCGCCGAACATCATGGCGCCGAGGGTCAGCGGGCTGACCTGGACGCCGGTGCGGCCCAGCGGCCGGTAGGACTCGTAGCTCATGCAGTCTCCTTCTGGATCGAGGCGGGTCGGGGGGCGTACTGGCTGTCGGGGCGGTCGAGGCCGAGGTGGTCGCGCAGCGTGCGTCCGGTGTACTCGCTGCGGAACAAGCCGCGGCGGCGCAGGATCGGCACGACCTCCTCGATGAAGACCTCGATCCCACCTGGGAGCCACGGCGGCATCACGTTGAACCCGTCGGCGGCGCCGTTCTCGGCCCACTCCTGCATGGTGTCGGCGACGTCGACCGGGGTGCCCGCCACCACGCGGTGACCGCGCGCACCGGCCAGGCGGTGGCACAGCTGCCGGATGGTCGGGTTCTCGCGGGCCACGATGTCGAGCACCAGCTGCGAGCGGCTGTGGAAGGCGCGCTCCCCCACGGGCGCCACGACCTCGGTCGGGAACGGCCCGTCGAGGTCGTACGCCGTCAGGTCGACGCCGACGAGGTTGCTCAGCTGCCTGAGGGAGTACGCCGGCTGGGTGAGGTCGTTGAACTCCTCCTCCAGCGCGCGGGCCTCGGCGGCCGTCGACGCGATGAACGGGCTGATGCCGGGCAGCACCTTGAGCTGGCGGGGGTCACGGCCCTGGGACCGGGCCCGCGACTTGATGTCGGCGTAGAACTCCCGGGCGTTCTCCAGGGTCTGGTGCGCGGTGAAGATCGCCTCCGCCCAGCGGGCCGCGAACGCCCTGCCGTCCTCCGACGACCCCGCCTGCACGTAGACCGGCCGTCCCTGCGGCGAGCGCGGCGCGTTGAGGGGTCCGGCGACCGAGAAGTGCGGTCCCTCGTGGTCGATGCGGTGGATCTTGTCGGTGTCGGCGTAGATGCCGCTCGCGCGGTCGGCGAGGACCGCGTCGTCCTCCCAGCTGTCCCACAGCTTGGTGACGACGTCCAGGAACTCCTCGGCGCGCTCGTAGCGCTGGGCGTGGGCGGGGTGCGCGTCGAGGCCGAAGTTGTGCGCCGCCGCGGCCGAGGAGGTGGTGACGATGTTCCACCCGACCCGCCCGTTGCTGAGGTGGTCGAGCGAGGCGAACTGCCGGGCCAGGTTGTAGGGCTCGTTGTAGGTCGTCGACGACGTTCCGATCACGCCGATCCGCTCCGTGGCCGCGGCGATCGCGGTCATCTTGGTGATCGGCTCGAGCCCGCCGCGCGCGGCGTAGCGGATGTTGTCGGCCAGCGCCGGGCCGTCGGCGAAGAAGACCGCGTCGAACTTCGCCGCCTCGGCACGCTGGGCCAGCTCCTGGTAGTAGGTGATGTCGGTGATCCGCTCGGGCTGCGACTCCGGGCGCCGCCAGGCCGCCTCGTGGTGGCCGTCGGGGTAGATGAACAGGTTGAGGTGCAGCTGAGCGGTCACGAGGCGGCCCTCTCCACGGGGAGGTCGGCGTGGCGTCCGGGCACGGCGTCGTGGTCGTCCTCGACGCCCAGCTCGGCGAGCAGCCGCGAGCGCAGCAGCGCGAACGCCGGGTCGGCCTGCGAGCGGCGGGTGCCGAGGTCGATGCGTGCGTCGTGACGCACCACGCCGCCGTCGAGCACGATGACGCGGTCGGCCAGGACGATCGCCTCGTCGACGTCGTGGGTCACCAGCAGCACGGCCGGCCGGTGCACCTCGCACAGCTTGCGCAGCAGGGTGTGCATGCGGATGCGCGTCAGCGCGTCGAGGGCACCGAACGGCTCGTCGGCCAGCAGCAGCTGGGGGTCGCGGACCAGGGACCGCGCGAGCGAGGCACGTTGCTGCTCCCCGCCCGACAGCTCGTGGGGCCAGGCCTTCTCACGGCCGCCGAGGCCGACCTCCGCGAGCGCCTGCGACCCGCGATCGGCGGCGTCGCGGCTGCGGAGCCCGAACACGACGTTGTCGAGCAGGCGCTTCCACGGCAGCAGCCGGGAGTCCTGGAAGACGACCGAGACCTTCTCGGGGACGTCGATGACGCCGGTGCCGGCGACGCCGCGGTCGAGACCTGCGAGGGCGCGGAGCAAGGTGCTCTTGCCCGATCCGCTGCGCCCGAGGAGGGCCACGAACTCGCCGGGCGCGATGTCGAGGTCGAGGCCGTTGAGCACACCGCCCGCCTCGTTGAAGCTGCGGTGCAGGGACCTCACCCGCACCGCGGGGGTCAGCTGGCCAGGGTGCGACGCCATGACAGGGCCTTCCTCTCGATGAGCCGGACCGCCGCGTCGGCGGTGACGCCGAGCAGCGCGTAGACGACCAGGCCGACGACGATGATGTCGGTCTGCCCGTAGTTGGACGCGAGCGTGATCATGTGGCCGATCCCGCTCGTGGCGTTGATGACCTCGACGACGACGAGTGCGAGCAGCGACGAGGTCACCGCGAAGCGCATGCCGAGCAGGAAGCCCGGCATGGCGCCGGGCAGCACCACGTGGCGGATGAACTCGCCGCGGGTCACGCCGAGGGTCTCGGCGAGCTCGGCGTAACGGCCCTCGATGGTGCGCAGGCCGTTGTGGGTGTGGATGTAGACGGGCACGAAGACCGCCAGGGCGATGGTGATGATCTTCATCGGCTCGCCGATCCCCAGCCACAGGATGAGCAGCGGGATCAGGGCGAGCGTCGGGATCGAGCGCTTGACCTGGATCGGCCCGTCGATGAACGACTCGCCGATCCGGGACAGTCCGGAGACCAGCGCCAGGACCGTGCCGACGGCCACGCCGAGGCCGAGGCCGAGCGCCGCGCGGACGCCCGAGGTCACCAGGCTCTCCTGCAGCCGCCCGTTCTCCACGAGCATGCCCGCCGTCTCGAGGACCGTCCAGGGCTCCGTCAGCGTGCGGGGGTCCAGCAGGCCGGTGGCCGAGCCGACGACCCACGCTGCGAGAAGGGCGACGATGCCGACGAGCCCGCCGAAGCGGATCGGCTCGCCGGGACCGAGCCGCCGCCGGACCGGACGGACGTCCTGCGCGGTCGCGACCGGGCGCGAGGGTGCGGTGAGCGTGGCCATCACGACCCGCCGACCGCGGCCGCGATGGCCTTCTCGAACCGGCGGTCGTAGAGCGTCTCCACGTCCAGGGGCTCCTGGTCCTGCGCCTCGACCAGGGTGTCCACCGTCTCCTGGTGGCGAGCGATGAACTCGTCCCAGCTCGTCGGCACCGTGAACTCGCCGAGGGCTTCGACGACGTGCTGCGCGTCCTCGGGCGAGAGGCCCTCGTGGTCGACGTAGTAGGCCTGGGCGAACTCGTCGGGGTTGTCGGAGATCCACTGCTGGGCCTTCGCCCAGATGGCGACGTACTCCTTGATCGCGGCCGCCTTGTCGGCGTCCTCCAGGACGGCGGTCGGCGTGTAGAGCGTCCAGGCGTCGTCGCGCACACCGGGGTCGATGGTGGTGGCGCCGTCCTGCTCGTACTTCGCGAGGTAGGTCTTGGCGAGCGTCTGCCCCAGCGGGGCGACGTCGACCTGCTTGCTGGCCAGCGCGACCGAGAACGCGTCGTCGACGCTCTGCATCTCGACGAACTCGACGTCGTCCTGGGTGAGGCCGGCCTCGCGCAGCACGTTGAGCACCAGCGCGCCCTGCGCCTGGCCGGGGCTGTAGGCGATCGTCTTGCCCTTCAGGTCCTCGGTGCTCCGCACGACCACGCCGGGCGCGACACCGAGCTCGTAGGTCGGGTGCTCCATCGGGTCCACGGTCTCCCGGGCGGCGACGATGCGGACGTCCGTGCCGGTCCAGTGCGCGAAGAGGGGCGGGATGTCGGCCACGGAGCCGATGTCGATGGCGTCGGCGCGGAAGGCCTCGAGCGTCTTCGGTCCGCCGGTGACGTTGGCCCACTCGACCTCGACGTCGAGCTCGTCGATCATGCCGGAGGTCTCCAGGGCGACCTGCGTGGCCGGGTCGCCCACGCGGAGGACGGTGCCCTCGGCGGGGGCGTCGGGCAGGGCGGCGGACAGCTCGAGCCGCGGCCCGGCCTCGGCACCGCCGCAGGCGGACAGCGCGAGCAGGCCGACGGTCGTCAGCAGGGCGGTGTGGATCAGGGGGCGGTGTGGCCCTCGTCGTGGCATGGGTGTTCTCCTTCTCGGGTCGGGACTAAAGTACACACGTTTAGTCGTCTTACTTCACATTGAGCGCGCGGTTCTCCCTTGCACCCGGCGCCTTCCTCAGGCCGGGCGGAGGAGCGGCAGGAGGGCATCGCCGACGCGGGCGATCTCACGCTCGTACGGCGTGTCACTGAGGACGAAGTGGGTGACGCCGAGGTCGGCGTACCGGCGCAGCGCCTTGGCGACGTCGTCCGCGGAGCCGACGAGCCACGTCGTGCCGGCGCCGCCGCCGCCCACGCGGCCGGGCGCGGTGTAGAGGCAGTCGTCGAGGACGTCGCCGCGTCCGGCCAGGTCGAGCAGCCGCTGCTGCCCGACGGCCACGCGGCGTCCCGGGTCGGCGGCCCACTCGTCCTGGCCCGCGGCCATCGCGGCGACCTTGGCCTCGGCGTCGGCCCACGCCTCCTCGGTCGTGTTCCGCACCAGCGTGGTGATGCGCAGGCCGTACTCGAGCGGCGGGAGGTCCCGGCCGAGCTCGGCGCTGAGCGCGCGCAGGTGCTCGATGCGGGCGGCGACGCCGTCGAGCGGCTCGCCCCAGAAGAGCTGGACGTCCGCCTCGGCGGCGGCGGTGCGCTGGGCGGCCTCGGAGGCGCCGCCGAAGTAGAGCTGCGGGTGCGGTCGGCCCTCGCGGACGACCGGCTTGTGCTCGAGGGTGGCGCCCTCGGCGGTGTAGTGCTCGCCTTCGACGGTGATGTCGTCCTCGGTCCAGTAGCGCCGCACGAGCCGCATGAACTCGCGCGTGCGGGCGTAGCGCTGCGCCTGGTCGCCCTCGTCGTCGCCGTACTGCGGCTGGTGGTCCGGCCCCGAGACGATGTTGACCTTCACCCGCCCGCCGCTGAGGTGGTCGAGCGTCGCCGCGGACGAGGCGAAGTGGGCGGGCGTCCAGTAGCCGGGGCGGATCGCGACCAGCGGGTTGAAGGTGGTGGTGGCTGCGACCAGCGCGGTGGCGACGGTGAAGGTGTCCGGCCGCTTCCAGCCGGTGCCGATGAGCGCGCCGCCCCAACCGTGGTCCTCGGTGAGACGCGCCAGTCTCGTGAGACGGCCGAGGCTGTTGTGCTCCGCGACGGTGTCGTCGAGCCGGTGACCCGGGGTGACCTGGTTGGGGATGTACCAGAGGAACTCCATGGAGCGAGCCTTCCCGCGCTGCGTATCGGACTATTGTCTAGTGGGTTACTAGAGATAACACACGCGCACCCCCCGTGCCCGCAGGTGGTCGCGAGTCGGACGCGAGTCGGACGCCAGAGCGGCCGGCGGTCGGCCTGGGTCGGCTCTAGCCTCGGAGCATGGACATGAAGCTGGAGCTGGTGATGGTGCCCGTCACCGACGTCGACCGGGCCAAGGAGTTCTACGGGAGGGTCGGCTTCGCCGCCGACCACGACCACGTCGTCAGCGACGACGTGCGGTTCGTGCAGATGACGCCCCCGGGGTCGGCGTGCTCCATCGCGTTCGGCAAGGGGCTCACCCGCCTCGAGCCCGGCTCGCTCGACAACCTCCAGATGGTGGTCGCCGACGCCGACGCCGTGCGCGCCGAGCTGGTCGGGCGCGGTGTCGAGGTCAGCGAGGTGGAGGAGCTCCAGTGGGGCCGGTTCGTGTTCTTCGCCGACCCCGACGGCAACGGCTGGGCACTCCAGCAGCTGCCCGACCGGTCCGCGGCCGCGTCGGTGGTCGAGTAGCCGCGAGCCCCGGCGGCTCACGCTCCGGCACAGGACTCCTGCTCGGCGAGCCCGAGCTGCTCGCGGTAGGCGGCCAGCTCCTCGACACCCTGCCTCCAGTACCTCCGCCACAGCTCGAGGGCGAGCTCGGGCGACAGCTTGCCCGCGCGAAGCAGGTCCATGTCGATGACGTGGTGGTGCCAGGTTCGGATCGACACCCGTGCGGCGTCCAGCGCCTGGTCCCTCACCTCGATGCCGTCCTCGCACGCAGTGAGGGCCCCGGTGTCCACGACGATGCCGTCGGGCACGACCGGCGTCGGGCAGGAGGGGTCGCTGGCGACGTAACCGCTGTCGGCCTCGGTGAACGCCGTGACGTTGTCGGCAGCCTGGACTCGGGTCTGCTCCCAGAACGCCGTCGCCTGGGCGAAGGTGATCTCATCGGCCACCAGCTGGTTCATCGCGTCGACGTGCAGCTGCCACTGCGCGAGGGAGACAGCCGCAGCCTGCAACGGCTGCTCCTGTGCTTCCCAGACTCCTCGGCATTCCTCGACGGCCGTGTCGATGGCGGCTTGCAGTGACTCCGTGTCGACGGAGGCGGGCGGAGAGGTGCTGGGATCGATCGCCACCGTCCCGCTGTCCCGCGGCCGCGGGGACCGATGATCCTCGAGGCTCAGCCAGGAGAAGGTCGTCGTCATCGCGAGCACGGCGACCACGACCGCGATGGTGCCGAACCACGGATGCGGCCTGAGCCTGATGCGGCGCCGGTCTCCACGCACTGTCCCTCCCCAGGAATCCGAGGTCCACGGTACGCCGCGTCCGGCAGGTGAGGCCGGCTGCGGCATGTCTCCCCTGAGCGCGGGCCACACGCGCGGCGAAGGTCTTGCCCTCCGACGAACCCACCCGGATGCGGGCACCCGTCGGCCCCGGGCCGACGTAACCTGACCCCGTGCCCGACAACGTCCTGTGGATCATCACGGACGACCAGCCGCGCTCGACGCTCAGGTCGATGGACAGCACGTGGCGGCGCCTGGCCGGGAAGGGCGTGCACTTCCGCCAGGGCTACAGCGCGATGCCGCTCTGCGGGCCGGCGCGGGCGTCGATGTTGACGAGCCTCTACCCGCACAACCACGGGTGCGACACCAACATGACGCACCAGCCGTTCGTGGCGCAGCGGCGCGACCGCGACACGGTGGCGACGAGGCTGCAGGCGGCCGGCTACGACACCGGCTACTTCGGCAAGTACATGAACGGCCTCGCCCAGGACCCGACGTACGTGGCGCCGGGCTGGGACCGCTGGGTCGCGCTGCTCGACGGGATGATCGACGACCCCCGGGTCAGCGTGGACGGGGAGATCCGCAGGGTCGAGGGACAGCGGGCGTTCGACCGGTTCGCCGCCCGGCGGCTGCGCCGGTTCATCCGCCGTCGTCAGGACAGCGGACCGTGGTTCGCGGTGTTCTCGCCGACGGCGCCGCACGGTCCCTACACGCCGAGTCCGCAGCACGCCGACGACTTCGACGCCGTCGAGTGGGATCCGCCGGCGTCGAACGAGGCCGACATGAGCGACAAGCCCACGTGGCTGCGCGACCTGCCGCCGCAGGACCGCCGCCGCATGCGCCGGATCTACGAGGGCAAGCTGGAGGAGCTCCAGGACGTCGACGACCAGGTCGCCAAGGTGCTGGACGTCCTGCGGGACACCGGCCAGCTCGGCCGGACGTGGATCTTCTTCGTCTCCGACAACGGCTACCTCCTCGGCGAGCACCGCCTCTTCCACAAGTCGCAGCCCTACGAGGAGTCGGCCGGCGTCCCGTTCGTCGTCCGCGGGCCGGGGGTCGAGCCGCGCGCCGTCGACGCGCTGGTCTCCCAGGTCGACCTGATGCCGACGACCCTCGACCTCGCCGGGCTCGACCCGGACGCCGGCCGCGACCTCGACGGCCGCTCCATGCTCGGTCCGCTCACCTCCGGCGACTGGTCGGGCTGGCGCCGCCGCCTCGCCGTCGAGAACACCCACCTCGACTGGGTGCTCGTGCGCGAGGGCTCACACGTCTACGTCGAGCACCAGGGCGCCGGCGAGTGGGAGCTCTACGACCTCGCCCGGGACCCTCACCAGCTCCGCAGCCTCCAGGACGCCGACGTGTCCGAGTGGTCGAGGAAGGCCCGCCAGCTGTTCGGCTCGCGGGGCCTCGCCATGCGCGCCCTCGAGCAGTAGGTCCGAGGCCCCCCGTGCCGACAGCCGGTCCGCCCTCCCCGGAGGGTGGAGCCCGGCCGCCTCGCCGTCGGCTGCAGGGCGACACCCGCGACTGCTGCTCAACAGGGGACCGACGTCACCACCGAGCCGTCGTACACGGAGGTCCCGGCACCGGCGTCCTCGTGGCCGTAGTGCATGACCACATGGCCGCCCTCGCACGTGGCCGTGCTCCAGATCGTCAGCGAGCGGTCGGAGTCCGCCGCGCCGCCCTGCGTGGCCACGACGAACGTGCTGTCGCCCACGTCGACGCGGTCGACGAGGTCGGGCGGGACGGTGGCGAGGAAGCCGCTGCCCTGCACCTCGATGCTCCAGCCGGACCCCGACGACGGCGAGTCGGAGGAACCGCAGGGGATGCTGGTGGTCACCGACCCGTCCTCGACCGAGGTCATCGTCGTGGCGTCCGTGTGGCCGGTGTGGATGACGATGTGCCCGCCCGAGCACTCCCAGTACGTGATGACCTCGTGCGGCGACCCGTCGTCCCGGCTGCCGACGTCGACGATGTGGCCGTTGAGGGGCCGCGAGGCGTTGATCGCCACCGGGGTCCCCTTCGATGTGTCGTGCTGCATGGCTCCGCTCCCCTCCTGGCGCGCCCGGGTGGCGCGCGGCCACCGTCGATCGTGCTCCCGGCACGAGGCAGGGGTCAACGAGGCGAGGCTCGACCATGCCTGCGCGCGAGCAGGCCCTCCGCCGCGGGCCTGACCGGTCCAGACCGGCTGGGGCGCGCTCAGACGAGGTCGGGCTGCGTCTTCTCGCGCACCTCGTCCTCCGACACCCCCCGGGCGAGCTCGACCAGCCTGAGCACGCGGTCGCCGGCCGTGCCCGACGGGGCGACCTCGCCGGTGGCGGGGTCGATCACGTCGATCACGGCGAGGTCGGTGATGATGCGCTGCACCACGCGCTTGCCGGTGAAGGGCAGGTCGCACTCGTGGAGGATCTTCAGCGACCCGTCCTTGGCGACGTGCTCCATCAGCACGATCACCCGCTTGGCACCGTGCACCAGGTCCATCGCGCCGCCCATGCCCTTGACCATCTTCCCCGGGATCATCCAGTTGGCGATGTCGCCGGCCGCGGAGACCTGCATGGCGCCGAGGATCGCGGCGTCGATCTTGCCGCCGCGGATCATCCCGAACGACTGCGCGGAGTCGAAGAACGACGCGCCACTGCGCAGGGTCACCGTCTCCTTGCCCGCGTTGATCAGGTCGGGGTCCTCCTCCCCCTCGTAGGGGTAGGCCCCCACTCCGAGGATGCCGTTCTCCGACTGGAGCACCAGCTCCACGTCGTCGGCGACGTAGTTGGGCACCAGCGTCGGCAGCCCGATGCCGAGGTTGACGTACGACCCGTCCCGCAGCTCCGACGCCGCCCGCGCCGCCATCTGCTCCCGCGTCCAGCCCCTCTTGTCGGTCATGTCAGCCTCCCAGTCCGAAGCTCGCCGCGTCGTCCGAGCCCTGCACCGGGTCGGCGCCCTGCTCGGGCCGGGGTCGCGTGGTGACCTTCTCGATCCTCTTGTCCGCCGCCTGCTCCGGCGTCAGCGGGACCACCCGCTGGACGTAGACCCCCGGCGTGTGGACGAGGTCGGGGTCGAGCTCACCGGGCTCGACCAGGTGCTCCACCTCCGCGATGGTGACCCGGCCGCACATCGCGGCGAGCGGGTTGAAGTTGCGCGCCGACCGGCGGTAGACGAGGTTGCCGTGGCGGTCGCCCTTCCAGGCCCGCACCAGGGCGAAGTCGGCGACGATGGCCCGCTCGAGGACGTACTCCTTCTCCCCCTCGGCGGTCGAGAAGACCTTGGTCTCCTTCGGCGGCGAGGCCACCACGACGGTGCCCTCGGCGTCGTACTTCCAGGGCAGCCCGCCCTCGGCGACCTGCGTGCCGACCCCGGTCGCGGTGTAGAAGCCGGGGATGCCGGACCCGCCGGCGCGCATCCGCTCCGCCAGCGTGCCCTGCGGGGTCAGCTCCACCTCCAGCTCGCCGGAGAGGTACTGCCGCGCGAACTCCTTGTTCTCACCGACGTAGGAGGAGATCATCCGTCGGATCCGCTTGGCGAACAGGAGCCGACCCAGGCCCCACTCGTCCACGCCGCAGTTGTTCGAGACCGCCTCGAGGTCGGTCGTGCCCGCCTCGAGGATCGCGTCGATGAGCACCGACGGGACGCCGGACAGCCCGAACCCGCCGACCGCGAGGGTCGCGCCGTCCGGGATGTCGGCGACCGCGTCGGCCGCAGAGGAGACCACTTTGTCCATGCCGCAGACACTAGCGGCCGTGTGACCGCCGCCACTGCCTGGGCCGCGACCGCCCGACGGCGGAGGCAGACGCGGACGGCCGGGCCCGGGGGTCTCCCCGGGCCCGGCCGTCCACCGGATGAGCGCCGATCAGCGCTTGGCCAGACGCTCCTTCACCTGGGCGAGGAGAGCCGCGCGCAGCTCGCCCTCGACCTTGCTGCGGACAAGCTTGCGCAGCGCCTTGAGGTGCTGGCGCGCCTCGCGGCGGTCACCCTGCCGCTCGGCCTTCCGGGCGTCCTTGTCGAGCTGGAGGAGCTTGTTGGCCAGCTTCGGCCCGAGGTCGCCGTCGGCGGCCACGGTCGTCACGACCTTCTCCAGGGACTTGCCGGTCGCCTGCACGGTGAAGACCACCGTCTGCGAGTCGGTGTTCCCGGCGACATCCGTCGCCGTGACCGTGAGGACGTGGCGGCCGGTGGACAGGTTCCACATGCCCCACTCGCCGGCCTCGACGGGCTCCCCGTCGAGCGTCGCCCGCACTCCGCGGACCCCCGAGGTCGCGTCCGTCGCCGTCCACGCCACCGCCGTCGCCTTGTGGCTCGGGTAGGTGCGCGCCCGGATCCCGGAGATCGCGACGTCCGGCTCGCCGGTGTCGACCGCCAGGGTCGTCGACTGCGCCGTCTCGATGTTGCCCGACCGGTCGACCGACCGCACCTCGAGGACCTGGCGGCCCTGGGTGGTGACGGTGAACGGAGCGGAGTACGCCGTCCACTCGCCGTTGCCGAGGCGGTACTCGGTGCGCGCGACCCCGGAGTCGGCGTCGGTGGCGGCGAGCGTGACCTTCGGAGCCGTGGTGAACCAGCCGGCGCTGCCGTCGGGCGAGGCCGGGGCGGTCGTCACGGTGGTCTCCGGGGCCGTGGTGTCGGCGGGGGGACCGTCGACGGTGACCTCGATCGACCCCTCTTCCTCCACGTTGCCCGCGACGTCGGTCGAGCGGAAGCGGACCGTGTGGTCCCCGGCGCCGGTCACCACGACCGGGTCGGAGTAGTCGGTCCAGTCGCCGCCGTCGAGGCGGTACTCGGTGGTGGCCACGCCCGAGGTGGCGTCGGTCGCCTCGAGCACCACCCGCACGCCGTTGCCGGCCCGCTCCTGGGTGGCGCCGGTCGCCGGCGGGACCGTGTCGACCTTGACCTCGGACTGCTGGACGTCCTCGGCGTTGCCCGCCTCGTCCGTCGAGCGGTACTCGACCGCCTGGTCGCCGTCGGCGAGCGTCACGGCACCGTCGTACGCCGTCCACTCACCGCCGTCGATCCGGTACTCGGTCGAGGCGACGCCCGAGCCGTCGCCGTCCTCGGCGGCGAGGGTGAAGCTCGGAGCGGTGACGTACCAGCCCTCCTCGCCGTCCGCCGTGGCGGGCGACCAGGTGATCGTGGTGGTCGGCGCGTCGGCGTCGGCGGCCTCGACGACCACCTCGATGCTCCTGGCGACCTCCACGTTGCCGGCCACGTCGGTCGAGCGGAACTCGACGGTGTGGGTGCCGGCCTCGGTGAGGGTGAACGGCGCGGTGTACGCCGTCCACGCGCCCTCGTCGATCCGGTACTCGGTGGACTTCACGCCGCTGCCGCCGGTCTCGTCGGTCGCGGTCAGCGTGACCTGCACGCCACCCTCGACCACGGCCTGGCTGGCCGAGGTGACCGGGGCGGTCGTGTCGGCCGGCGGCTCCTCCTCGGTGTCGAGGTGGAAGTAGTCGAACTCCACCGTGACCGGCTCCTCCTGCTCCGGGCCGATCGCCATCAGGCCGAGCGAGTTGAGCGGACCGTCGTAGGTGATGCCGTCACCGATGGGCGTCCACGAGGCGCCAGCGGTGGACTTGACCGCCGCCGTGTACCGCGTGCCGACCTTGGTCACCTGGACCCACCAGTAGCCGCTCTCCGTGGTGTCGGGGATGTTGACCGCGTCACCGCCCGCGACACCGCTCCCGCCCTTCTCGGCGGCCAGCTCGGCGCGCAGGTCGAGCGCCGCGCCGGGGGCGTTGTAGGCGACGATGTCGGCCTTGGCGTAGTTGTCGTCGTTGCCGTACATCAGCAGGCCGGCGAGCTGGTAGCGGTGCTTGAGCGGAGCCTTGAGCTTCGTCTCGGCCACCCAGTCGCCCGCCGGGGCGTCCTGCAGGATGAAGTTGCGCGGCTTGATCGGGTTGTTGCCGTTGATGTCGCCCGGCTCCGTCGCGATCTTCAGGTGGCCGTCGGCCACCGACTCGGTGTGCGAGTTGTAGCGCACCGACTCCGCCCAGCGGCACCCGTTCAGCGCGGTGCCGTCGAACTCGTCGCCGGGCTCGAAGGCCGCGGCGGTCCCGTCGGGGGTGATGGTGAACGAGTCGACCGCGGCGGACACCGGGGTGGTGCCGAGGTCGCCCGCCGCCATCACGCCGATGCGGGTGCCGGCGCCGGTCTTCAGCGGCGTCGAGCCGTTGACGTTGGTCCAGGCCTGGCCGTCACTGGAGTACGCCGCGGTGAGCGTTCCGTTGGTGTTGGTCAGGCGGAGGTGGATCGTCGACGGGAAGTCGGCCGGCAGGTCGGGGCTGCCCGGCGTGGTGCGCTGTCCGTTGGTCTCGGACTGGAACTCCACGAACCGGTTGGCCGCGCCGTTCTGCCCCCGCACGAAGCCGAGCTTGTTGTACTCGTCGTCGGAGCGGTGGACGACCAGGCCGGCCCACTGCCAGTGCGAGGTGTGCGCGAGCGTCAGCTTCGTGGTGGCGACCCAGTTCCCGGCGGGAACGGCCTGACCGGCGAAGCTCACCGGACCGGCCGACGCCTCGTTGATGTCGCCGTTGGTGACCGGCAGGTTCAGCGCGCCGCCCGACTGGGTGATCGGCCGGGCCGGGTCGTGGCGCAGGGCCCACTTCGGCAGCAGCGACGGCGAGGTGAAGTCGTCGCTGAGGGGTCCGCCCACGCAGCTGAGCGGGTCGCTCGGCGCCTGCGGCTGGGGGGCCTGCGGGTCGGTGTCGACCGAGAACTGCGAGAAGTCAGCCGTCCGGACCCCGGTCTCGTGGGCCATGATGAACATGCCGACGTCCTGGGTGGCGCCGATGTTCGCCAGCGTCACCGCCGTCCCGACCTGGGTCCACGCCGTGCCGTTGTTCGACCAGAAGGCCGACACCTGGTTGCCCCGGCGGCTGAGCTTCAGCCACTTGGGCACCGTGCTGGTGCCGCCGGCGATCGACTGGTTGAGCTGGCCGTTGCCGTCGGGGTCGGTCAGGAACTCCATCCCGGCGGCCCGACGCCACGCGAGCATGGCGTAGCCGGGCGAGACGCCGGGCTGCGTCATGTCGTTGCGGATGATGAGCCCGGCCTTGCCCGAGTTGTTCACCAGCGTGCTGGCGTCGACCCGCACGATCGCGTCGTAGGAGTCGTCGCCTGCACCCGGCTTGTAGAGCGTCGTGTACTGGTCGACACCCTGCCAGGCGTTGGAGCCGGCACCCGAGATCCGGAACTGGCCGGCCCCGAGCCGCTCGAACTCGCCGTTGACGTTGGTGAAGGGGAGGAGGTCGCCGAAGAGCTCGCCCACCTGCACCTGCACCAGTCGCGACGTCGTGGTGTTGCCGGCGTCGTCGGTCGCCTTCGCCGTGAGGTCGTAGAGACCCTCCGCGGCCGGGGCGGTCCACGTCACCGTGTACGGCGCGGTGGTGTCCTCGCCGATCTTGGTGTCGCCGGCGAAGAACTCGACCTTGGCGACCGAGCCGTCGGCGTCGGAGGCGTCGGCGGTCAGGGTCACGGCGGCACCGGGGTCGACCTTCTCACCGTCGGCCGGCGAGGTGATGGCGACGACCGGCTTGGCCTCGGGCGAGATGCCCTGGCCGATGGCCTCGAAGAAGTTGAGCTTGATGTCGTTCGTCCCGGTGAACACCAGGTAGAGGTCGAACGTCTCGTCGCCGAGCTCGCTCACGTCGACCGCCACGTCGCGGAACTGCTGCCCGGTGGCGGGGACGGCGGCGGTGCCGATGAGCTGTCCCGTCGGGCCGCCGTCACGCAGCTCGATCGTGCCGCCGGCGGCGGCTGCCTGGACGCGCAGGTTGAACGTGTCGATGTTGTGGAAGCTCACCGGCTCGAAGTTCACCCAGGCGTTGTTCTTGCCGACCACGACCTGGCCGCCGCCCGCGGCGTCACGGCCGGGGGCGAGGGTGGCGGTGTCCGACTTGGCGTCGAACCACTCCGCCTGGCGCAGCTTCGGGAAGATCACCGAGGTGTCGGAGGCGAGGAGCGGGTTGGCCCCACCCTCGCCGCCGGTGTCGGTGTAGCGGGCGTCGATCGAGTAGAAGATGTTCTCGTCGGCCGCGTGGCCGCCGATGCTGGTGACCGTGCTGCCCGTCAGGCCGCGGGAGGCGACCAGCGGGTGGGCGTGGTCGTCGTGGCCCAGCGCGGGCTGCACCTCGACGCGCTGCGGGTCGATGGTCCCGTCCTCGGGGTCGGTGACCTGGACCTTCCAGCTCACCTCGTCGCCGAAGTCGAAGAACGATCCGTCCGGCGGCATCTGGAGCTCGACCACCGGCCGGGTGTTGCCGACCGTGATCGGCACCGTCGTCGTGCCGGTCTTGCCCGCGGGGTCGGTGACCGTGAGGCGGGGGTTGAAGACACCGTTCTCGGTGAAGGTGTGGGTCACCGTCTCGCCGGTGGCGTCGGTCTCGCCGTCACCGTCGAAGTCCCACGCGTAAGTGATCGGCTCGCTTTCGGGGTCGGTCGAGTCGCCGCCGTCGAAGGTCACCGTCAGCGGCGCCTGGCCGGAGTCGGGGCTGGCATCGATGCGGGCCACCGGCGAGCGGGAGCCGCTGATGTAGTCGATCCGGTAGAGGCCCGAGGTCGGGTTGTCGCGCCCGTAGCCGCCGCCCCAGTCGAGGACGTACATCGAGCCGTCGGGACCGAACTTGGAGTCGATCGGCGCCAGGAAGGGCACGTTGGGCAGGAAGGGGTTGACCTTCTCCACCGCGGCGCCGGGCTGGGCGCCGCCGCCGTCCTTGAGCTGGATGTTGTACATCTTGTTGCGGGCCCAGTCGTAGAAGAACGGCTTCCCGTCGTAGTACTCGGGGAACTTCGTGTCCGACTCGAGCGTCTCGTCGTAGCGGTAGATCGGGCCGCCCATGGGGGCCAGGCCGCCGCCCTGCGGGATCGCGCCCACCGAGGAGCGCCGGTAGCCGTAGTACATGTCGGCGGGGCGTGCCGGCGGGAGCTCGGTCAGGCCGGTGTTGTGCACCGAGTCGTTGATGGGCTTGGCGCAGTCGAAGTAGCCACCGACGACCGGCGGGTTGAGCGGCGTGGTGTGGCCGTAGTCGACGTCGCGGAACGGCTCGCCGTTGGGGTTCTGGCCCTGGTGGTTGCCGCCCATGCACATCGGCCAGCCGTAGTTGCCGGCGCTCTTGATGAGGTTCCACTCGGCGATGCCGGCGGGGCCGCGGGTCGCGGGCGCGTCGGTGCCGTTGTCGGGCGAGTAGTCGGCCATGCTCAGCCAGCCGGTCTCGCTGTCGATCGAGAACCGGAACGGGTTGCGGAAGCCCATCGCGTAGATCTCGGGCAAAGTCTTGTCACGCCCGGCGTCCTCGGACTCGGGGAACAGGTTGCCCTCGGGGATGGTGTAGCTGCTGCCGACACCGGGCTCGCCCGGGTTGTCGACCGGGTTGATCCGCAGGATCTTGCCGCGGAGGTCGTTGGTGTTGGCCGAGGTGGCGCGGGCGTCGTGGAACGTGCCGGCGCGCTCGGAGAGCGGGGCGTAGCCGCCGGAGGGCTCGGAGTGCGGGTTGACGTCGTCGCCCACGCCGATGAACAGGTTGCCCTTGTCGTCGATGTCGAGGCCGCCGCCGGTGTGGCCGGGCTCGTCGGGGAGGCGCCGGGCCGGGATCTTGATGATCACCTTCTCCGAGGCGGGGTCGACCGACCCGTTCTCGAAGGTGAACCGGGAGACGGTGGACCAGAAGTTGTTCGGGTTCGCGTTGTCCGGCGACTCCGCGGAGCGGTAGAGGAAGATGTGCCCGTTGGTGCTGAAGTCCGGGTCGAGCGCCACGCCGAGGAGGCCATCCTCACCGCCGGAGTAGACCGGGAGCGTGAGCACGGTGGTGACCGCCTGGGTCTTGGGGTCGTACATGCGCAGCTGGCCACGGACCAGCTCGGTGTAGAAGACCTTGCCGTCGTCGGCGACGTCGATCGCGAACGGCGCGGAGGTGTTCTGGTCGAGCGGGATGCGCTCGTAGTTGCTCCACACGGTGCCGCCGCAGTCGCCCTCCTCGAGGCCGGCGACGTACTTCACGCCGCCGACGATCTCGGCCATGAACTCGGGCTCGTCGTAGTGCGAGGGGAAGTGGCCCAGGGCGGTGCCCCAGAAGCGGCCGCCCTCGTAGGGCTTGCACCAGGTGATCGGGTGGTCGTAGCCCATGTTGCCGCCGGAGTAGGTCGACTCGTCCATGGACTGCAGCACGTGCGCGGTGCCGCGGACGTTGTTGCTGAAGTTGTACCACTCGTCGTTGCGCAGCCAGCGGGTCGCGTCCGGGGTGCCGCGGAAGTGCTCGGTGGAGGGGTGGACGGTGTCCTCGTTGCGCACCACGCCCGCGGGACCCGGGTCGGTGCCGGTGGGCGCGTGGCCGGGCATCAGCGAGCCGACCATGTTGTCCCACCATGGGTAGTTGCCGCGCATGTCGAGCGCGTTGTGCACCGCGGCGATGCCGTTGCCCTTCGCGTGCCACCGCTCGAGGGCCGCCTTCTCGTCGGCGTTCCACGGGTCGCCGTTGGCCTGGAAGACCAGGATCGCGTCGAACGGCGCGAGGCCCTCGTCGGTGAACACCGCCTCGGAGCCACCGGGGGTCTCCTTGTGGACGACGCTCACCTGCATGCCGGCCGCCTCGAGGCCCGCCTGGACCTTCGGCGTCGCCTGCGCGATGGCGGCGTCGTGCCAGTCGCCGGCGGCGTCCTCGGTGAAGATCAGGACGTGCCCGTGGCCCTCGTGGGCCTGGGCGGGGACGGCCGCGACCACGCCGAGCAGCACGCTGCCGACGAGGGTCGCGACTGTCGTGAGTGCGGTGCCGACGGTGAAGCGTCGAGCGGTGGGTGATGACATCCCAGGGCCTCCAAGGTGCTGACGGGTGGCAACGGCCGCAGGACGCGCGTGTGACAGGCGTCACGACCGGTATCTCACGGACGCTCGCAGACTTTTGTGCACCGGTCAAGCAAAAGTCGCCCGCGATGGACAAGAAGGACGCCGACGAGCGTGAAGAAGCGACCAAAGTAGGACGCCGTCGCCCGTCGCTATCCTCGGGGCGTGACCGCGCTTGCCGACCGGCCCGACGACTGGCCGAAGGTGCGCCTCCACGTGGTGACCGGCAAGGGCGGGACCGGCAAGTCGACCGTCGCCGCCGCGCTGGCGCTCGCGCTGGCCACCGCCGGCCGCAACGTGCTGCTGTGCGAGGTGGAGGGGCGCCAGGGCATCGCGCGGATGTTCGACGTGGACCCGCTCCCCTACGAGGAGCGCCGGATCGCCAAGGGCGCGCCCGAGGCGGACGGCCGGTCCGGACGGGTCCACGCGCTGCACATCGACGCGGAGTCGGCGCTCCTGGAGTACCTGGCGATGTACTACCGGCTCGGGCGCGCGGGGAAGGCGCTCGACCGGTTCGGGGTCGTCGACTTCGCCACGACCATCGCGCCGGGGGTGCGCGACGTGCTGCTCACCGGCAAGGTCTACGAGGCGGTGCAGCGACCGCGGGGCGGGCGGAGCACCGACGGGCCCGAGGGGACGACCACCTACGACGCCGTGGTGCTCGACGCGCCGCCCACCGGACGGATCAGCCAGTTCCTCGGGGTGAACTCCGAGCTCGCGGGCCTGGCCCGGGTCGGCCCCGTCAAGACACAAGCCGACAAGGTCATGGACCTGCTGCGCTCCCCGCGCACGGCCGTCCACCTCGTCACGATCCTGGAGGAGATGCCGGTGCAGGAGACCTCCGACGGGATCGCCGAGCTGCGCGCGGCGGGCCTGCCGGTCGGCGGCGTCGTGGTGAACCTGGTCCGGCCGCGAGCGCTGGGGGCCGGTGCCCTCGCCCGCGTCCGCGACGGCGGGCTCGACCCCTCCGCCATCACCTCCGACCTCCAGCGGGCCCGCGTCGACGTGGACGCCGAGCTGGTCGCCTCCCTGGTCGCCGAGGCACGCGAGCACGCCGTACGCCGTCGGCTCGAGGACGAGCAGCGCGACCTCGTCGCGGCCGAGGGCGTGCCGACCTACGAGCTGCCCCGGCTCGCGAGCGGCATCGACCACGGCGCGCTGGTGGAGCTGGCGCAGCTCCTCCGCCGCCAGGGGATGGCGTGAGGACCGCCCGGCCGGACGGGCCGGCGCCGGTGCTCGACGTCGACGCGCTCCTCGACGACCGGACCACCGAGATCATCGTCTGCTGCGGCTCGGGAGGCGTCGGCAAGACGACCACCTCCGCCGCGCTGGCGCTCCGCGCGGCGGAGCGCGGCCGCTCGGTCGTGGTGCTGACGATCGACCCGGCCCGCCGGCTCGCCCAGTCCATGGGGATCGAGCAGCTGGACAACACCCCGCGCCCGGTGCCGGGCGTGCGCCCCGGCGCCGGCGGCTCCCTCGACGCGATGATGCTCGACATGAAGCGCACCTTCGACGAGGTCGTCGAGGGGCAGGCGAGCCCGGAGAAGGCCCGGCAGATCCTGGAGAACCCGTTCTACGTCGCGCTGTCCAGCTCGTTCGCGGGCACGCAGGAGTACATGGCGATGGAGAAGCTGGGCCAGCTGTACCGGCGGGCCAGGCAGGACGACACCTACGACCTCATCGTGGTCGACACCCCGCCGTCGCGCTCGGCGCTGGACTTCCTCGACGCGCCGGAGCGGCTGTCCAGCTTCCTCGACGGCCGCTTCATCCGGCTGCTGCTGGCCCCGGCCCGCGGACCGGCCAGGTTGATGACGGCCGGCTTCTCGGTGGTGACCGGCGCGCTGACCAAGGTCCTGGGGGCGCAGGTGCTGCGCGACATGCAGACCTTCGTGGCGGCCTTCGACACCCTGTTCGGCGGCTTCCGCCAGCGTGCGGAGCAGACGTTCGCGCTGCTGCAGGCGCGCGGCACGGCGTTCGTCGTCGTGGCGGCACCCGAGCCGGACGCGTTGCGCGAGGCGGCGTACTTCGTGGACCGGCTCACCGACGACGACATGCCGCTGGCCGGGCTCGTGGTCAACCGCGCCAGCCCGTCGGCGCGCACCGCGCTGTCCGCCGAGGAGGCCATCGCCGCAGCCGACCGGCTCCGGTCGTCGGACCCGTCGTCCGTGACCGCGGGGCTGCTCCAGCTGCACGCCGACCGCGTCCGCCTCGTCGAGCGCGAGCAGCACCTGTGCGGGCGCTTCGCCGCCTCGCACCCGCGGGTGCCGACGGCGGTCGTACCGGCGATGGCCGGCGACGTCCACGACCTCGACGGCCTGCGCGCGATCGGCGAGAGCCTGGCACGGCAGGCCTGACGTCCCCGGCGCGGGGGGGAGTCAGACGGAGGCGGAGCGGGTCTCGGAGGGGGTCTCGACCTTGGTGCGGGCGGTCTCCAGGATGGAGCGCCACGAGGAGCCGGGGCGGCGGCGGAGCAGCGCGCGGCGCTCACGCTCGGTCATCCCGCCCCAGACGCCCCACTCGATCTGGTTGTCGAGCGCCTCTGCCAGGCACTCGGTGCGCACGGGGCAGCCGGCGCAGACCTGCTTGGCCTTGTTCTGCTCGGCGCCACGCACGAACAGCGCGTCCGGAGTGTCGCCCTTGCACGCGGCGCGTGATGCCCAGTCCTCGACCCACATAGTGTGATCCCCACGGTGTGTGAAGAGCCGGTCAGCCGCCCCCATAGCGGCCATCCCTGACTCCTCGAGAAAAGTAAACGAAAGTCCAACGACCGCGGCAGGGCCAGGTGGCCCAAATCGAATAGTCCGATGTGACTATCCCGCTGCGCACGTTGGATGTGAGGTGCTATGCGATCCACCCGTACTCTGGTGGGCATGCCTTCCCGCTCGTCCTCGCCCTCCGGGCCCGACGCCGGCCGCGTCGCCTCCCACCTCGCGGTCATGGGGGCCGTCGCCGTGGTCATGGGCGTCCTCGTCGCCTGCCTCGCCATCCCCTTCGCCGGCCTGGTGGGGGTGGCGGCCAAGGACGTCAGCAAGGGGATGGTCAACCTCCCCGAGTCGCTCGAGGCGAAGGACCTGTCGCAGAAGACGCGCATCTACGACGTCAACGGCAACCTGATCGCCTCGCTCTACGACCAGAACCGCATCAACGTGCCGCTGGCCTCGATCTCGCGCCCGATGGTGAAGGCCATCGTCGCCATCGAGGACTACCGCTTCTACGAGCACGGCGCGCTCGACCTCAAGGGCACGCTGCGCGCCTTCATCACCAACCAGGCCAACGGCGGAGCCGTGCAGGGCGGCTCGTCGATCACCCAGCAGATGGTGAAGCAGACCCTGCTCTACCAGGCCGAGACGGAGGAGGAGCGCAGGGCCGCGACGGAGGAGACGTACGCCCGCAAGATCCGCGAGCTGCGCTACGCCATCGCGTTCGAGAAGAACCACAGCAAGGACTGGATCCTCGAGCGCTACCTCAACATCGCCTACTTCGGCGACGGCGCCTTCGGCGTGCAGTCCGCCGCCCGGCACTTCTTCTCCAAGAACGCCAAGGACCTCAACCTCCTGGAGTCGGCGACGCTCGCCGGCCTCGTCAAGAACCCCGTCGGCTACGACCCCATCGACAACCCCGAGCGCGCCGAGGGCCGCCGCAACGTCGTGCTCGACCGCATGGCCCAGCTCGGGATCCTGACCGAGAAGAAGGCCGAGCGCCTCAAGGCCACGCCGCTGAAGGACACGCTGGAGATCGAGACCGCGCCCAACGGCTGCCAGCAGTCCCGCGCGCCGTTCTTCTGCGACTACGTCGTGAACTGGCTGCTCAAGGACCCCGTGCTGGGCGACACGCCCAAGGAGCGGCGTACGACGCTCAAGAACGGCGGCCTGACGATCAACACCACGATCGACCTCGACATGCAGAGGGCCGCCGACGAGTCCGTGGCCGCGCACGTCTTCCCGACCGACCAGGCCATCGGCGGCCTGGCGATGGTCGAGCCGGGCACCGGCGACGTCCGTGCGCTGGCGCAGTCCCGCCCGATGGGCAAGGACAAGGCGGCCGGCGAGACCTACCTGAACTATGTCGTGCCCAAGAAGTACGGCGACGCCAACGGCTTCCAGGCCGGCTCGACGTTCAAGCTGTTCGTGCTGGCGTCGGCGATCAACCAGGGCATCCCGCTGAGCACGAGCATCAACTCGCCGCAGGAGATGCTGATCCCCGACGAGGAGTTCGAGACCTGCGACGGTCCCTACGCCGGTGACGGCAAGGGCTGGCCGGTCTCCAACTCGACGGGCTTCGGCACCTACGACCTCTACTCGGGCACGCAGCAGTCGGTGAACACGTTCTTCGCCCAGCTCGAGGTGATGACCGGGATGTGCGAGCCGATCGCGCTGGCCAAGAGCATGGGCGTCAGGATCCCCAAGATGCACGAGGTCCCGTCGTGGATCCTCGGCGTCTCCGACAGCAACCCGCTGGAGCTCGCGCAGGCCTACGCCACCTTCGCGGCGCGCGGCCTGCACTGCGACCCGCGACCCGTCACGCAGGTGCTCGACTCCTCCGGCCAGGTGCTCAAGGACTTCGCGTCCCAGTGCGAGCAGGTGATGCCGGGCGCCACCGCCGACGCGGTCAACGACATCCTGCGCGGCGTGATGGAGCCGGGCGGCTTCGGGCAGAACATCGCGATCGACAAGCCGTCGGCCGGCAAGACCGGCACCAACCAGCAGAACATGTCGGTGTGGTTCGCCGGCTACACGCCGTCGCTGTCCACCGTCGCCATGGTCGCCGGCGCCAACGAGTTCGGCGAGTGGGTCAGCCTCAACGGGCAGGTCGTCGGCGGCAGCTACATCGGCGAGGCCTTCGGCTCGACCGTGGCCGGACCGATCTGGGGCGACGCGATGGCGGCCGTCTCGGCCAAGCTGCCCTACGAGGACTTCCAGGCCCCGCCCGGCGACCAGGTCGCCGGCGTGCTCACCAGCGTGCCCGACGTGACCGGCCAGACGGTCGAGGCCGCGACACAGGCGATCGAGGCGGCCGGGTTCACCGTCGCCGACGGCGGCCCGGTGGACTCGGAGACCGCCGAGGGCACCGTGGTGTCCACCTCCCCCGAGGCAGGCACCCAGCTCAGCAGCGGGGACACCGTCACCCTCTACACCTCGACGGGCACCGAGCCCTCCACCGGCAACGGGAACGGCGGCGGTCGCGGTCGCGGCAACGGCGGCGGCCGGGGCTGACCCGGCCCCCGCGTCCCGTCGTCCCGGGGGCGACGTCCGCGGGCGCGTCGTCAGCCCAGCTGGCGACGCACCTCGGCGGCCACCGCGCCGCCATCTGCCCGGCCCTTGACCTGCGGCGTCACGACGCCCATCACCTTGCCCATGGCCCGCATGCCCTCGCCGGCGGCGCCCGTCTGCTCGATCGCCTCGGACACCAGCCGGGCGATCTCCTCGCCGCTGAGCTGGGCGGGGAGGTACTCGGCGATGACCTCGCCCTCGGCGGCCTCCTTGGCCGCCATCTCGGCGCGCCCGCCCTCCTCGAACGCGGTGGCGGCCTCGCGGCGCCGCTTCGCCTCGGTGGAGAGCACCCCGATGATGTCGTCGTCGGAGAGCTCACGCGCCTGCTTGCCGGCCACCTCGGCGTTGGTGATGGCGGTCAGCACCATCCGCAGGGTCGAGGAGCGCAGCTCGTCACGCGCCTTCATGGCGGTGGTGAGATCGGCGCGGAGACGGTCCTTCAGAGCACTCATGGGGCCATTGTGGCAGCCTTGCGCCGTGCCCCCCCTCCCGTTCGTCCGTCGTGCGGCGACCGCGGGCGCCGTCGCCGGCGCGGGGCTGGCGACGTACGCCGCCTGGGAGGCACGGCAGTACACGCTGCGGCGCGTCACCGTCCCTCTGCTGCCGGCCGGGCACGGCCCCCTGCGGGTGCTGCACCTCAGCGACATCCACATGACGCCCGACCAGCGGGCCAAGCAGGAGTGGCTCCGCGGGCTCGCGGACCTCCGTCCGGACCTCGTCGTCAACACCGGCGACAACCTCGCCCACATGCGGGCGGTGCCGGTCGTCGCCGACGCCCTCGCCGCGCTGCTCGACGTCCCGGGCGTCTACGTCCTCGGCTCCAACGACTACTACTCACCGGGCCTGCGCAACCCGGTGCGCTACCTGCTGCCCGACACAGGTGACCGCAACACCACGACTCCCCAGCTGCCCTGGCCCGACCTCAAGGACCGCTTCGACTCGGCCGGCTGGCTGGACCTCACCAACGGCTTCGCGGCCCTGACCGTGGGCGGCACCTCCCTCGCGTTCGTCGGCGTCGACGACCCGCACCTGCGC
This sequence comes from Nocardioides xinjiangensis, assembly GCF_017916385.1. Lineage (NCBI taxonomy): Bacteria > Bacillati > Actinomycetota > Actinomycetes > Propionibacteriales > Nocardioidaceae > Nocardioides > Nocardioides xinjiangensis. Next base: position 1,991,542 of record NZ_JAFMSW010000001.1, on the reverse strand, counting down.
TACGACGACCTCGACCGGGTGGCCGGACCGGCCGACAGGACCGCGGACGTGCGCCTCGCCGTCACCCACGCGCCGTACCTCCGCGTGCTCGACCAGTTCGCGCGCGACGGCTACGACGCCATCATCGCGGGACACACGCACGGCGGCCAGGTCTGCCTGCCCACGCTCGGAGGTCCCGGCCGGGCGCTCACCACCAACTGCGACCTCGACCGCGGCCGGGCCCGCGGCCTGCACCGCCACCCGGCGACGTCCGCGCCGGGCGACGAGGGCTCCGCCTGGCTGCACGTCTCGGCCGGGCTCGGCACGAACCCCTACATCCGGTTCCGGGTGGCGTGCCGTCCCGAGGCGACGCTGCTGACACTGGTGGCGGCGTCCTGACATCCTGGGTCGACAGGACCCCGCCGGCCTCCAGGAGGTCTCCGTGCCGCTCGTGCGCGTCCACAACTTCTCGATCTCGCTCGACGGCTTCGGCGCGGGTGAGCCGCAGTCGCTGGAGTCCCCCTTCGGGCATGCCGGCGAACGCCTGCACCAGTGGATGTTCGCGACGGACTTCTGGGACCCCGAGGGCGGCGCGCGAGGCGTGGACGCCGCGTTCGCGGCCCGCCACGCAGTCGGCTTCGGTGCCGAGGTCATGGGAGCCAACAAGTTCGGTCCGCCCGGCTGGCAGGACGATCCCGACTGGCGGGGATGGTGGGGCGACGACCCGCCGTTCCACACCCCGACGTACGTCCTGACCCACCGCCCCCGACCACCGCTGGAGATGTCGGGTGGGACCACCTTCCACTTCCTGGACGCCTCGCCCGCCGAGGCGCTCGCCGTCGCGCAGCAGGCGGCCGGCGACCTCGACGTACGCCTCGGAGGCGGCGCGACCACGATCCGCGACTTCGTCGCCGCCGGGCTCGTCGACCACCTCCACGTGGTGGTCGTGCCGATCGTGCTGGGTCGCGGCGCCCGGCTGTGGGACGGCCTCGAGGGGATCGAGGACGCCTTCCACGTGGAGTCGGTGTCGTCGCCGACGGGTGTCACGCACCTGACCCTCACCCGGCGCCGGGGCGATTTCGGGGCGGCCTGACCGCTCCGGTATGCTCGCCCGCGTTGCCCGGCCAGATCCCTGGCCGGGCGGCGGGCTGTGGCGCAGCTTGGTAGCGCGCCTCGTTCGGGACGAGGAGGCCGCAGGTTCAAATCCTGTCAGCCCGACAGCGTGGAGCTCCCGGACCCGTCACGGGTCCGGGAGCTCCTGCCATTTGGCACACTTCCCCCCATGGCAGACGGCACGCCCGACGACGGTCCCTCCCTGGAGATGCCCTCCCTGTCGCTGCGGCGCAGGAGCAGGGCGCGCGAGGGGCGTCCCCCTGCCCCGACCGGCGGTGCGTCCGCGGCCGGGCCCGCCGCCGGGCCTCCCCAGCCCTCCCTGCCTCCACAGCCCTCGGAGCCCTCCCAGCCCTCCCTGCCTCGCCGGCCCTCGGAGCCCTCCGAGCCCTCCCGGCCCTCGGCCCGCCGGGGGCCGCGCGAGGGACGGACGATCCGGCTCGGTGGGCTGCCGGCCGCGGCAGTCACCGGCGTCCTGGTCGGAGGGCTCGCCGTCCTCCTCGGCTGGCTCGCCGCCGCGGGCTGCAGCGCCGCGCGCGGGACGTCGTCGTGCGGGGGCGCTGCCGGACTGCCGATCCTCCTCGCCACGCTGGTCGCGCTGGCCTGGGCCGGCACACTGCTGCTGCGCGCCTGCGGCGTCGCCGACGCCGGCTCGACCAGCCTCCTGGCCGTCGGCGTCCTGGCCGTGCTGGTGATGGTGTTCCTGCTGGGCTCGCTGGACGAGTGGTGGGGCGTCCTCGCCGTCCCGGTGGCGTCGCTGGTCGCCTACGCGGGGTCGTGGTGGGTCACCACGGCCGTGGGGGGCGGTGAGCCGGCCGTCGGGGGCAGCGCACCCCACGACGTCCGGTGATCAGCGCGCGGCTGCGACGAGCTCCGCGATCTGCACGGTGTTGAGGGCCGCGCCCTTGCGCAGGTTGTCGTTGCTGATGAACATCGCCAGGCCGCGGTCGCCCGGCGCGCCGGGGTCCTGCCGCAGCCGGCCGACGTAGGACGGGTCCCGCCCGGCGGCCTTCAGCGGGGTCGGCACCTCGTCGAGCTCGACGCCCGGCGCGGACGCGAGGATCTCGCGGGCGCGGGCGGGGGTCATGGCCCGCTCGAACTCGGCGTTGACGGCGAGCGAGTGGCCGGTGAAGACCGGCACCCGGACGCAGATCCCGGAGACGAGCAGGTCGGGCAGGCCGAGGATCTTGCGCGACTCGTTGCGCAGCTTCTGCTCCTCGTCGGTCTCGTTGAGCCCGTCGTCGACGATCGATCCCGCCATCGGCAGCACGTTGTAGGCGATCGGCTCGACGTACTTCACCGGGTCCGGGAAGGTGATCGCCGAGCCGTCGTAGGCCAGCTCGCGCGCCTTGTCGCCCGCCTGCGCCACGCCGTTGGCGAGCTCGTCGACCCCGGCGACGCCGGAGCCGGAGACCGCCTGGTAGGTCGAGACGACGAGCCGGGCCAGGCCGGCCTCGTCGTGCAGCGGCTTGAGCACCGGCATCGCCGCCATGGTCGTGCAGTTGGGGTTGGCGATGATGCCGCGCCCCGACTCGATCACGCCGGCCATCGCGTCGGGGTTGACCTCGGAGACCACGAGGGGGACGTCGGGGTCCTTGCGGTAGGCCGAGGAGTTGTCGACGACGACGACGCCGGCGTCGACGAACCGCGGCGCGAGGGCGCGGGAGGTGGTGGCACCGGCGGAGAACAGCGCGATGTCGAGCCCGGCCGGGTCGGCGCTCGCGGCGTCCTCGACGGTGATCTCACGGTCGCCGAAGGGCAGCACCGTGCCGGCGGACCGCGAGGAGGCGAAGAAGCGGACCCGGTCGGCCGGGAACTCCCGCTCGAGGAGGATCTGCCGCATCGCGACGCCGACCTGCCCGGTGGCACCCACGATGCCGATGTTCACGGTGTCGCTCATCGTCCGGTCCCTCCGTAGACCACGGCCTCGACCTCGTCGGCGTCGAGGTCGAACGCCGTGTGGGTGGCGCGGACGGCGTCGTCCACGGCGTTCTCGTCGACGATCACCGAGATGCGGATCTCCGACGTCGAGATCATCCCGATGTTGACGCCCGCGGAGGCCAGGGCACCGAAGAACTTCGACGTGATGCCGGGGTGCGAGCGCATGCCGGCGCCGATGAGCGACACCTTGCCGATCTTGTCGTCGTAGAGCAGCTTGTCGTAGCCGACCTCGGCCTGGATGCGCGCGAGGGCGGTCATCGCCGTCTGCCCGTCGCTGCGGGGCAGGGTGAAGGAGATGTCGGTCAGGCTCGTCGCCGCCGCGGAGATGTTCTGCACGATCATGTCGAGGTTGATCTGCGCGTCGGCGAGCGCCTCGAAGATGCGGGCGGCCTCGCCGACCTTGTCCGGCACGCCGACGACGGTGATCTTGGCCTCGCTGCGGTCGTGGGCCACGCCGGCGATGATGGGCTGTTCCATGGTCTCTCCCTGGCTGGGTCCGCTGAGCTGCGGGTCGTTGACGACCCAGGTGCCTTCGAGCTGGCTGAACGACGAGCGCACGTGGATCGGGATGCCGTAGCGGCGGCCGTACTCCACGCACCGCAGGTGCAGGATCTTGGCGCCGCACGCGGCCAGCTCGAGCATCTCCTCGTAGGAGACCCGGCCCAGCTTGCGGGCGCTGGGGACGATCCGGGGGTCGGCGGTGAAGACGCCGTCGACGTCGGTGTAGATCTCGCAGACGTCGGCCTCGAGGGCGGCCGCCAGCGCGACGGCCGTGGTGTCGGTGCCGCCGCGACCGAGCGTGGTGATCTCCTTGGTGTCCGCCGAGACGCCCTGGAAGCCCGCGACGATGACGATGTGGCCCTCGCCGATCGCCTGCGTGATGCGGCCGGGCGTCACGTCGATGATCTTGGCCTTGCCGTGGACCGAGTCGGTGATCACGCCCGCCTGCGAGCCGGTGAACGACCGGGCGGTGAAGCCGAGGTCGCTGATGGCCATCGCCACCAGCGCCATCGAGATGCGCTCCCCCGCCGTCAGCAGCATGTCCATCTCGCGCGCCGGCGGCAGCGGCGAGACGCCGGTGGCCAGGTCGAGCAGGTCGTCGGTGGTGTCGCCCATGGCGGAGACGGCGACGACCACGTCGTGGCCGGACTTCTTGACGTCCACGATGCGCCGCGCCACGCGCTTGATCGCGTCGGCGTCGGCGAGCGAGGAGCCGCCGTACTTCTGCACGACAATGCCCACGGTTGGTCCTCGGGTCGGGGTGCAGCCGTCAGCGGCCGCGTTGGTGTGGCGTGCCCACCGGCGCCGTTGCCGGGAGGCCACCGACGATTCTACGGCTGCACCACAGGCGTACTGCCGAGCATCTCATCGGCGACGGCCACCGCCTCGGCGTCGGCCTCGAAGTCGGTGTCGAAGCGGTCGTGTGCGACCACGGTGAGCAGCGCGTTGAGCGCCGCCCCGGCAAGGTTGCCCCAGTTGTTGACGTAGGAGAACTGCCACCACCACAGCGCCTCCTCGACGTCACCGGCGCGGAAGTGGCGCAGGCCGTTCTCGAGGTCGATGGCGATCGACGCCAGGTCGTCGGAGAGCCGGCTCTCGACCAGCTCCGGGACGTAGGGGTCGAAGACGAAGGTGTAGGCGTCGACGCCCCCGAGCATGTCCGCCAGGCGCAGTCGCAGGTCGTCGATGTCGGCCTCGGGACCCACGTCGGGCTGGAACTCCTCGCGGGGGGTGAAGTCGGTCTGCGCGCCGAGCCGGGCTCCGGCGAGCAGCACCTGGCTGATCTCGAGCAGCAGCAGCGACACCGCCTGCGCCCCGTTGCCCTCGCGCGCGATCGCGCGCAGGGCGAGCAGGAAGCTCGTCACCGAGTCGGCGATCTGCTCCTCGAACCTGATCTGGTCATCGTCGGTCATTCGGCTGATCTCCTTCCGGCGAACGCCCGGCCGAGCGTGACCTCGTCGGCGTACTCGAGGTCACCACCCACCGGAAGTCCACTCGCCAAGCGGGTGACGCGCAACCCCATCGGCAGGAGCAGTCGCGTGAGGTAGGTCGCGGTGGCCTCGCCCTCGAGGTTGGGGTCGGTGGCCAGGATCACCTCGGTGACCGCGCCGTCGGCCAGTCGGGGCATCAGCTCCTTCACGTGGAGCTGGTCGGGGCCGATGCCGTCGATCGGGGAGATCGCACCGCCGAGGACGTGGTAGCGGCCGCGGAACTCGCGGGTGCGCTCGATGGCGACGACGTCCTTGTACTCCTCGACGACGCACAGCACGCTCGGGTCGCGCCGCTCGTCGCGGCAGATGCGGCACTGCTCGTCCTCGCTGACGTTGAAGCAGGTCGAGCAGAACTTCACCCTGGCCTTGACCTCGATCAGCACGTCCGCGAGGCGGCGGACGTCGGTGGGCTCGGCCTGCAGCAGGTGGAAGGCGATGCGCTGTGCGCTTTTCGGGCCCACGCCCGGCAGCCTGCCGAGCTCGTCGATCAGGTCCTGGACGACACCTTCGTACAAGGGGTGCCTCAGCCCAGGCCGGGCAGGCCCGGCCCGCCGCCGGTCCCACCGCCGAGACCGCCCAGGCCTCCGGCCAGCGGCCCGAGCGACTCACCGGCCAGGGCCTCGGACTTCGCCCGCGCGTCGCGGTAGGCGGCGACGATGAGGTCGGAGAGGTCGGACAGGTCGTCGGGGTCGCTGCCGTCGAACTCCCCGGCGCGGATCGTCACCTCGACCAGCTCGCCCACGCCGTTGGCGGTGACGGTGACCGCACCGCCCGCGACGGTGCCCTCGACGGTCTGCTCGGCGAGGTCGGCCTGCGCCTGCTCGAGCTGTTGCTGCATCTGCTGCGCCTGCTGGAGGAGGGCGTTCATGTCGAAGCCGCCACCGAGGGCGTCGAACGGGTTCTGGGTCATCGGGTCTCCCACGTCAGGGTCGGGGTCGAGGGTCGGGTCGAGCGTCGGGTCGGGGGGTCGGGCGCCTGGTCGCAGCGCTCAGTCGTTGGTGATCTCCTCGATCAGCCGGGCGCCGAGGGTCTGGCTCAGCAGCGACTCCGTGTCGAGCGCTGCCGTCTCGGCGTCGGGGTCGTCGGGGTCGACGTCGTCGTCGGCCGAGCGCACCGGCCCGGACGGCTCGGTGCCGCCCCCGGAACGGGCCGCCTCCAGTGCCTCGCGCGCCGAGGCGGCCGAGACCGGCGGCTCGGCGGCCTGCACGACGGCGGGGGCGGCGGCACCGGTCACCCATGCGGGCGGCGTGTCCGGGGCCGCCTGCACGGGAGCGCGCAGGGGCGCGCCGACCGGAGCGGGGTCGGTGGCGGCCTGGCGGACCACCGGCGCGTCGGCCCCGGCGCCGGACGGGTCGACGATCGACTCGATGCGCCAGTCCATCCCCACGATGTCGATCGCGGCCTGGCGCAGGATCTCGTCGCAGCCGCCGTTGACGAAGGAGTCACGAGCGCCGGCGTTGGCGAAGCCGACGGTCAGGCGCACGCCGTCCACGTCGACCACGTGTGCGTGCTGGGAGAGCACCATCCACGCGAGCCGGCGACGGTTCTTGGTCTGCTCGAGGATGTCGGGCCAGAGGCGACGTACGTCGACCAGGCTGAGGCCGCCGCGCGGACCGGCCGGCTGCTGCGCGACCGGCGCGTCGGGCCCGACCGCGGACGCGGTGGCCGGCGCCGGGTCGGCCACGACCGGAGGCGCCTGCGGCGCGGACGTCGGCGCCGAGGTGGGCATCGAGGTGGGCGCCGAGGTGGGCATGGGCGGAGGCGGCGGCGGGCCGTCGTCGTGGGGAGCCGCGGACGGGATCGGCGGAGGCGGCGCCGGCTCGTCGGTGCGGGTGGGCGCTGGGGACGCGGCCGCGGAGGCTGCCGGAGCTGCCGGGGACGGGGCAGCGGGGGCGGCCGGAGCCCCGGAGGCGGCCGGAGCCGACGACGCGGCAGGCCTCGCCGCGGGGGCCGGGTCAGCCGACCGCGGGGCCGGTGCGGGCGCGCCGGTGACGTCCAGCCGGCGCTCGATGCGCTCGAGGCGTGCCATCACGCCGTCGGAGGTGTGGTCGGCGCCCGGCAGCAGCACGCGCGCGCAGAGCAGCTCGAGGAGCAGGCGCGGCGCGGTGGCGCCGCGCATCTCGGTGAGCCCGGCCGCGACGATGTCGGCGGCCCGGCTGAGCTCGATGGCGCCGAAGCGGGCGGCCTGACCCACCAGGCGCTCGCCGGCGTCCTCCGAGACGTCGATGAGGCCGGTCGCCGGGGCGTCGGGCACCGCGGTGACGATGACGAGGTCGCGCAGCCGCCGGAGCAGGTCCTCGGTGAAGCGGCGCGGGTCCTGCCCGGTCTCGACCACCTTGTCGACGACCGAGAAGACCGTGGCGCCGTCGCGGGTGGCGAAGGCCTCGACCACCTCGTCGAGCAGCGAGTCGGGGGTGAAGCCGAGCAGGTCGGTCGCGAGCTTGTGGGTCACCCCGTCGGGACCGGCCCCGCCGAGCAGCTGGTCGAGCACGGACAGCGTGTCGCGCGCGGAGCCCGCTCCGGCGCGCACGACGAGCGGCAGGGCGGCGGACTCGATCGCCACGCCCTCCTCGGCGGCGAGCTGCGTGAGGTAGTCGCTCAGCAGCCGGGGCGGGATCAGCCGGAAGGGGTAGTGGTGGGTGCGCGAGCGGATCGTCGGCAGCACCTTGTCGGGCTCGGTCGTGGCGAAGATGAACCGCAGGTGCGGCGGCGGCTCCTCGACGAGCTTGAGCAGGGCGTTGAAGCCCTGCGTGGTGACCATGTGCGCCTCGTCGATGATGTAGACCTTGTAGCGGTCGCGGACGGGCGCGAAGAACGCCTTCTCGCGCAGGTCGCGGGCGTCGTCGACGCCACCGTGGGAGGCCGCGTCGATCTCGATGACGTCGATCGACCCGGGCCCGCCGCGGGCGAGGTCGCGGCAGCTGTCGCACTCGCCGCAGGGATCGGCCACCGGGGCCTGGGCGCAGTTGAGCGCCCGGGCCAGGATGCGCGCGGAGGTGGTCTTGCCGCAGCCGCGCGGGCCGGAGAACAGGTAGGCGTGGTTCACCCGGTTGGCCGCCAGGGCGGCCCGGAGCGGCTCGGTCACGTGGTCCTGCCCGATGACCTCCTGGAAGGTCTCGGGCCGGTAGCGGCGATAGAGCGCGAGCGGTGACTCCACGTCGGAAACCCTAACCGGGCCCGCCCACAGCGACCACCGCGCGTACGACCGGCCCGGGCGACACGGCGCCGGACATGAGAAGGCCCCCCACGCACCCGTCAGAGCTCGCTTGCCCTTGCTGCCTTCCGGCCCTGGGGGAGTTGGGCGAGGTGACGCCGCGTGGGGGGTTGGCCGGGAGTCTAGGCGAGCCGGGGACGGCGGCCCAAACCCGGCCCGGGCGATTTCACCGGCCGGAGAGCCGACCGGTACTCTCCTCCGCGGAGGTATCGCCTAGTGGCCTATGGCGCTCGCTTGGAAAGCGGGTTGGGTTAACAGCCCTCGGGGGTTCGAATCCCCCTACCTCCGCCGGCACGAGGGCCCCGCACCGAGCAGGTGCGGGGCCCTCGTCACGTCGCGACGGCGTCGTGAGGGCGTCAGCGCAGCTTGGCCTTGAGCCCGTAGCGCCACTCCTCGGAGATCAGCAGGCTGCCCTCATCGAGGCGACGCTCGACCGCGTCGGCCAGCATCGCCGACGCCTTCTCGGGGTAGACCCGCTCCCAGGAGAGCTCCGCGCGGTGCTCGAAGACGTTGTGGATGACGCTCACCATCAGCGTCTTGTCGACGGGCGGGGCGAGGAAGTTGCTGCCGGCGAGGAAGGTCTCGGAGCGGTCGGAGCCGAACCGCAGCGTCACGCAGGGCACCTGCAGCACGTTGGCCTCCTCGACGATGCTGCCGGAGTCGGTGACGATGACCGCGCACATCGACATCGCGGCGACGACGTCGAGGTAGCTGTCCCACACCGGCGTGGAGATGAGCGCGTCGCCGAACCGCGCCTCGAGGTCCTCCAGCCACTGGCGCCGGCCGAAGTTGTCGATGGCCGCCTCGGTGCCCAGCAGACGGATGAAGAGGACGTGGTGCCCCTGCTCGAGCAGGTCCTCCATGGCGTCCATCAGCAGGTTGAACCGGTCGCGGTTGGTCGTGTTCTCCCGGCGGTGCACGCAGAAGCGGAGGAACGAGCCGTCGCCCATCTGCGGGTACTTCTGGAGCACCTGGTTCTTGTCGCTGCCAGCGACCGCCTGCGCGAGCGCGTCGACGACGGAGTTGCCGACGACGTCGATGGCCGCCGGCGCGAAGCCCTCCTCGACGAGGAACTCGCGGTTGAGCTCGACCGGCGCGGCGTGCAGGTCGGAGCCGGCGTCGGCGACGCGGGTGTTGAACTGCTCGGGCGACGGCTCGCGGCTGCCCTTGGACCAGCTGGCGCGGTCGATCGACTGCTCGCGGAACGACGCCCAGTCGAGGTCGGCGCCCTGCTCGAGCCAGCCGCGGAGCACCTCGGCCGTGGGCGAGAGGGTGCGGAGGCCGGCCTCGACGTGCACCAGCGCCTGGCGCTCGCCGAAGGTGGCCAGCGCGCCGGCCATGGCCGTCGTGGTGTCGCCGTGGACGTAGGTGATCGGGAAGCCGCCTCGCTCGGCGAAGCCGCGCAGGTAGAGCGCGAGCTTGGCGGTGATGCCGGAGACGAGGTCGTTGACGCCGCCGCGTACCTCCAGGTTGATGTCCTCGCGCACGCCGAACTCGTCGAGCATCGACTGCGAGAGGTTGTGGTCGTAGTGCTGCCCGGTGTGGCAGAGCACGACGTCGTGACCGCGGGCGCGCAGCTCGTGGTAGATCGGCGCCTGCTTGATGATGTCGGGCTTGGTGCCGACGACGACGATGTGCTGGCTGTTCTCGTGGGACATGGGTTCCTTCGCTCGGGTGCGTCGCGTCCGGTGCCGGGTCAGAGGAGATCTTCGCGCGTGCTGGCCGCGAGGAGCGAACGCAGCCGCTCCAGCGTGCCGGTGTCAAGTGCCTTCTGCTTGTCGAGCACGTAGACGGCGTCCTCGTGGGTGACCACGATGAGTCCCCGGGCACCCAGCGTGACGACGGGGCGCCCGTCCATGCTGGCCACGAGGGTGTCCTCGGCGTCCAGCTGCAGCGCGGGACCGATCGAGGTGACCCGCTGGTCGTGCAGCACCCGCTCCAGGCGGGTCCAGGTGCCGACGTCGGTCCACCCCAGCTGGCGGGGCACGACCAGGCACTCCATCCCGGCCCACATCAGGGGATGGATCTCGTGGCCGCCGATGGCCGCTCCCCGGTAGGCCTGGTCGGCGGTACGGCCGCGCGCGAATCGCTCGATCGCGTCGAAGATCAACGGCAGCGCCGTCCGGTAGGCGTCACACGCCGGACCCACCCGTACGCCGTAGCAGGCAGTGTTCCAGTAGAGCGAACCGGTGCCTGCCAGCTCGTCGACCGTCTCCGCGTCGGGCTTCTCGTGGAACGACGCGATCACCTCGACCGCGCCGTCCCCACCCTTGGTGTGGATGTAGCCGAGGCTGGGGTCGTACCGCGTCGGCTGCGCACCCAGCACCACCATCGAGCCCGGGGACTCCTCGAGCTGGGCGAGCATGTCGCGCGAGGCCGCGTTGAAGGCTTCCTCCTCGTTGATGAGGTGGTCCGAGGGGGCGATGAGTGCAGGAACGTCGCCGTACTCCTGGGCGAGGGTCGCGAGGCTGAGCGCGAAGGCGGTCGCCGGGCCGGCCGGGTCCTCCTCCAGGATCAGGTTCTCGGCCGGCACCGGGCCGAGGTTCGCGCGCGCTGCGTCGGCGAAGCGAGCCCGCGTGGAGACATGGATTCGGCGCGGGTCGACGATCTCGCTCAGCCGCTCGATCGTGCCGGTGAGGAGTGGCCGGTCGCGGACGACCGGCTGGAACTGCTTGGGGGCGCGGTCCCGGCTGATCGGCCACAGGCGCGACCCCTGGCCGCCCGCCAGGATCACGGCGACGGGCTCGTCCGCGGTGTCGGTCATGGTCCATTCCATCATGCCGCACCACGCGCCACCCCCGTTACGGCCGCGACCGGCGCACCAGCGGCCGCAGCATGAACGCGAGCGCGAGCAGCGACCCGGCCGCGAGGCCCGACCACAGCAGGATCGCTCGCGGCGTGCTGAACAGGTCGACCCGCTCCGGCGCCGGCGGCGCCTGCGCGTCGGCGCGGGTCTCCCGCACCGTCGTGCGGACCGTGCCGCGGCGTCCCGGCTCGATCTGGCGGGTCAGCGCGTCGTGGGCCTGCACGACACCGGCGCCGGTCCACGGGTTCTCGACGGCGTGCCGCTGCGAGGCGCCGCCGCCCTCGGTGGTGGCCCGGAGCCGTGCCACGAGCTGGCGAGGCGTCTCCCGCGGGAAGCGCTGCGCCAGCAGTGCCAGGACGCCGCTGACCTCGGCGGCGGCCCATGAGGTCGCGACCTCGTCGACGACGCAGACCTGCCCGGTGGCGTTGAGGGAGACGGCGCCCAGTGTCGGCGCGGCGACGTCGGTGTCCAGGTTGGGCAGCACGTAGCCGGCGGGACTCTCGTCGCCCGGCGGGGTCGCGCTCACCGTGAGCACGCCGGGGTAGTCGGCGGGGAAGACCTCGGCGTCGTTGCCGGGCGTGCCCCGGCCGGTGTCGGCGTCGCCGTCGACGTTGCCGGCTGCGGCGACCACCACCACGTCGAGCGCCACGAGGCGGGCGACGGCCGCCTCGAGCGCCGGGTCGGACTGACGGACCGCGAGGGAGATGTTGACGACGTCGAACCGCTGCCGCGGCTGCGCGGCGATGACCGCCTCGATGCCGGCGACGATGCCGGCGGAGGTCAGCGGCCGCTCGCCGCGGCTCGGGTCTGCCTGCTCGACGTCGAACACCTTGACGTCGAACACCTCGGCGTCGGGCGCGACCCCGCGCGGCCCGGCGATCAGGCCGGCGACGATCGTGCCGTGGCCGGACAGGACGGCGTCGGGTGCGACGCCCGGGATCGCGACGCGACCGGTGACGGCGAGGCCGTCCACCGGCGCGACGCCGCTGTCGATCACCGCCACCTTCGCGCCGCGTCCGGTGCCGACCTCGTGCGCCTGCTCGACGTGCATGCGCTCGAGCGCGAGGTTCTCGTCGGCGTGCGCGTCGGCGAGACGCTCCGAGCCGGGCACCTGGTCGGTGAGGCACGGCGCCGAGTGGTCGGCCTCGGCCGCGGGGGCCCAGGCGGGGACGACCGAGGCGGCCAGCACACCGGCGGCGACCGTCGCCCGCAGTCGCGTGCGGCCCATCAGCCCGCGTCCGCCGCCGCGTCGTCGGCCGGCGGGGCGTCCTCGGGCACGCGTCGCGCGCTGTTGGTCGAGAGCGGGACGCCCGGCTCGAAGAACTCCAGCCACGAGCTCGGCACCAGCGGGGGGTCGACCTCGGCGTAGCCGATGTAGTCGGGCACCTCGGAGCCGATGAGCAGGTACTTGGCGCCCTTCGTGTCGACGACGTAGGGCGTGCCGCTGTCGGCGGTCTCCCCCGAGCCGGACAGCACGTAGGCGCCCGCGCTGGGCTCGACGTCGACGGCGTGGTGGCCGGCGCCGACCTCCGCCGGGTCGGCTGCGCCCGTCGGGTTCGTCGCCAGGCTGACCGAGGCGGCCCGGTCCGCACCGGGGTGCAGCACCGCGCACAGCGCGCCGTCGGCGATCGGCTGCGGGACCTCGTCCGGCCACTCGGCCGGGAACCGGACGTCGCCGAAGGAGGCGATGAGGTCCTCCGGGAGGTCCTCGGCGGGGCCGCCGACCACGCCGTAGACCATGGCGGCGAAGTCGGTGAGGCGCTCGGGCTTCTCGTCGCCGAGCAGGTAGTAGGCACCGGTGCCGGACCGCAGGAGGTCGCCGATGCGGTAGCGGGACAGGTCCGTGCCGGTGGCGGCGTACGGCACCCGCTCCCCCGCGCGGGTCACGCCGAACGCGTCACGCTCGAGCTCGTCGCCCACCGGGAAGAGGTTGAGCCAGGCCTCGTCCACCTCGGTGGCCGAGGCACCGAAGCCCAGGCGGGTCCCCAGCGTCGAGGACTGCGTCTCGTCGCTCGGCATGGCGAAGCGGTAGGCGCGGCCCGGGGTGCTGCCGACCGCCGGCGCGGTCGCGATCAGCCACTGCCTCCCCCTGCTCTCGACGAGGAACGCCGAGCCCACCCGGTCCTCGACCGCCGGCGTCTGCTGGATCGCCAGCTGGATGCCGACCCCGGACCCGGTGCACGCGGTCCAGCCGTCACCGACCAGCTCGTCGGCCGACGGCAGGCCGGCCGGCGCGCCCTCGATGCCGAGGTCCTCGCCGAGCTGCACGGTGCGGATGTACTTGTCGCGCACCGTGTACGGGGTGAGCTCCGCCTGCCCGAGCAGCAGCTGGGCGGAGACGTAGTTGGGCACCCGCTGGAGGAGGGGGTCCTCGCCACCGCGGAGGACGACGTACTGCTCGCCGGTGTCCTTGGAGATGACGAAGCTGCCCTTGTCGAGCCACTCCGCGGGGGGTCGGCCGAGCAGGAAGCCGGCGATGGCGGCGCCGGCGAGGAGCAGCACCGACAGCGCGATGCCGCCGATCAGCACCCGCCCCGGTCGGACCGGCTCGACCTCGCGGCCGCCGGGAGCGCCCGAGACGAACGCCGTCACCAGGCGTCGCCGGCTGAACGCGTGCGCCTCGACGAGGTCCTTCTTGGTCGCCATGGGTACCGGTGCCGCCTCAGCCCGCCACCGCGGAGACGAACCCGGCCGCGAGGACCATCAGCGGCAGCAGCGCCAGCAGGGTCATGGTCTCCACGACGTCGCCCATGCGTCCCCGGCGAACGGAGGGCGAGGCGGGGACCAGGGTGAGCGACAGCAGCACGGCACCGACACCGGCGAGGCCGATGGCCGCCCCGGCGCGCCACTCGTCGTGGATCAGCAGCATGGCGACCGCCACCGACACCAGGCCGAGGATGCCGGAGGCGAGCCCGGCCAGGACCTCGGAGCCGGTGCGGTACTGGCGGGTGCGGAACATGACCGCCAGGCAGCACACCGCAGCGAGGACGGTGCCGTGGACGCCGCGGCCGACCGCGAACGGCGCGAGGAGGACGAGCAGCGTCCCGACGGTGGCGGACACCGCGAAGAGGATCTCGTGTCCGACGCGGGCGTCGTCGGCCACCTCGCCGGGGTCGATCTCGTCGGGGTCGGCGGTGATGTCGTGCAGCGAGTAGAGCTGGTCGACGCTGGTGCCGGTGACGCCGAGGGCGAGCCAGGGGAAGACGCTGCCGGCCAGCACGACGAGGGTGAGCAGCACCGTGAGGACGACGCTCGGCTCGAGCGAGGCGACCCGCACCAGCAGCGAGCCGGCCACGAGGACGCCGCCGACCACGATGGCCGGGATGACCAGCGGTCGGCCGTCCTGGAGCCCGACCACCGCGAACAGGCCGACGGCGAGGACACCCAGCCCCGCGTAGAGGAGCGGGTCGCCGAAGAAGGTGTCGGCGAGCGGCCAGCTCCAAATGGGCAGCTCACCCGGCGCGAGGAGCAGGCCCGCGACGCCGGCGTAGAGCGCGGCCAGCAGCGAGACCGCGATGGCGGCCTCCGGCTCGCGCTGGGCGCGGGCGAGCACGACGCCACCCACCACGAGCAGACAGGCGATGACGGCCGCGGCCACGCCGCCGAGCAGGCTCTCGCCCTGCAGCAGGAGCGCGAGGGCACCCAGGCCGAGCAGGATGCTGCCCGCACCCAGTGCCGTACGCCGCCCCGCCGCGGGCTCCCACGGCTTGAGCTCGTTCTCCACGACGTCGGCCATCGCCTCCACCACGTCGTCGTAGACGCGGGGCGCCTTCTCGTCGACGCCGGCGGTGACGGTCAGCAGGCCGCCGTCCTCGATGCCCTGCATGGTGAGTCCGGCGTTGTCGGCCAGGACCCGGCCCTCCTGGGTGACCAGGCGATAGCCGCCGTAGACGGTGGAGGCGTCCAGCAGGCCGACCGACCGGGCGAGCTCGGGCACGAGCTCGGCGACGGGGATGGCGCCGGGCAGCACCAGGTCGACGCGACGGGACCCCGAGGCGATGGTCACCCGGACCAGTCCCGAGGCGACCGAGGACCCCTGGCTCATTGGCGTCTCCCCCTGATCGTCGTTCTCCCACGCGCGCGTGCGGTGCGGCGGCGCCGGACGGGGAGCAGCCTAGGCGAAGGCGCACCCCGAAATCGGGCCGAGGACGGTCGGCCCGAGAGGGACGACCGGCCTCGGTGGCCGGCGCGGGCGCCGAGCCGGTGGGTTTCAGAACCGGTTGGCTCCGCGCGCGTCGGCGGCCTTGTACTCGGCGTTGGACGCGTCGACCCCCTGGCTGGCCTGCTGGAGCAGGAGGGTCATCTCGGACATCGCCTGGTCCCACCGGGCCTTGGCCTGGTCGTAGGCCATCTTGGCGTTACCGTTCCAGTCCGACTTGAGCGGGTTGAGCTCGTTCTCGAGCTGGTCGAGGCGGGCCTCGATGTCCTTGGCGGCCTTCATCACGTCGGCCGCACCCGTGTCGAGGTGTCCGTGCTGGACCTTGATTCCGTCGAAAGTCATGTCGATCTCCTGGTCTGTCGGGTCGGGGCGCCGGCGTCAGCCGAGACGGCTCTGGAGGTTGGCGTGGGTGGCGGACTGGGCCTCGTCGGTCGAGACGTTGTCGCGCTCGGTCTCCTTCATCGCGGCCGAGAGCTGGTCGAGGGCCTTGAGGATGGTCTCCTGCTTCTGGTCCCAGGCGATCATCAGGTTGTTGAACGCCGTGGCGCCCTGACCGCCCCAGCCAGCCATCATCGACTGGATGTTGCCGGACAGCACGCCGCACTTGTTCTTGACGTCGCCGCGGGCCTGGTCGACGAAGTCGGCACCCTTGGAGAGGGCCTTCTCTGTCTGGCCGTACATCTCGCTCATGAAAGATCCTTCTCCCTCGGCGGTCGAACCGACCGAGTCTCGTGTGTGTTTGGTGGTCCGCCGGACGGCGTCCTGCGCTCGGGGAGACGTCCCGACCCCCCGCGCTGATCGGGCGTCTACCCGACCGGGTCACCGCTAAACATCACGAGGTCATTTCCCACAGGCGCCGGAAGACGCCCGCCGCGACGACCGCCGCCGCGAAGGCGAGGCTGCCGCACAGCGACTCCGCGACCTCCGCCCGCCGCGACCACCACACCGAGCGCCAGCCGCGGCCCGTGGCCACCGCCGCCGCGACCGCCACGAGGCCGAGCCCGACGGCCAGGTAGCCGAAGGTGTCGAGGTGCGCCGCGCCGGGTCCTGCGACGAGGTGCACCGCGAGCGCGACCAGGGCCCCGAGCCCGGCGAGCCGCAGGAGCGCGCGGGCGGCCGCGTGCCGGTAGGAGCGGGCGGCCAGCAGCAGCGCGCAGCCGGCGAAGAGCACCAGGCATCGCGCCCCGATGCGGTCGAGGTCGATGGTCGCGCTGGTCAGCAGCAGCGGGCTCGCGATGACGACGGTCACCAGGACCGCGGCTGCGGCGCCCGTGACGGTGCGCGAGGCGCGACGCACCAGCCGCTCCATCGCGTCCGCGGCGACGACGACCCGGCCGCGGCGTGCCCGCCGCCCGCCGTCGCGCGCCGACCAGGCGGTGACGGCGAGCCGGTCGAGGTCGAGGAGGGCCTCGTCGGGCACGTCGACGGCGAGCGCGGGCGCGAAGCGCGCGGCCATCATCGACATGAGGACCAGCAGGGTCCACGCGATCCGGTCGTCCCACCCGAGCAGGGTCGGCAGCGCGCAGCACCCGAACACCGTGAGCCCGCCGGCGATCCACACCGTGGCCACCTCCGCCCCGTCGTCGACGGCGAGCGCACGACCGATGCCGGCGACCACGGCCGCCGAGATGCCGGCGGCGCCGAGGATGGCGGGAAGCAGGTGGACACCGGGTTCGTGGAGCGCCGCGAAGGCGGCGGCGGCGCCGAAGGCCGGCGCCGCCGCGGCGCGCTGGCGCGTGTGCCGGCCGATCGGCAGCGCGCCGCCGAGGGCGCACGCGAGCAGCAGGCCGACGGCGACGGTGCGGACCGTGTCGTCCCCCGACCGTCCGGCGTACCAGGCGGCGAGGCCGGCGACGAGCGAGGCGGTCGCGGCGACCAGCGACGCCAGCGCCGGGCTCTCGGGCGCGTTCTTCGCGGCCTCGAGCAGCGTCACCCGGCGCGGGCGGTGCACCCCGGTCGTCGCCACGAGCAGGTCACCGGTCTGGATGCCCGCATCGGCGAGCGGCACCGCGGCGTTGAGGCGCTCGCCGAGGGCGGTCTGCAGCAGCGGGATGCCGGCGACGTCGGCCTGGGCGGCGTACTCGCGTGCGACGTCGACGGGCGTCGCGCCGGCCGGCACGACGAGGTCGAGCACCCCGGCGGGCCCGTGGATGCTCAGCGCGATCGTCGCGGCGGTCGAGCCGGGCATCGCGACGTCCGACACGGACACCCCCTTCGCGTCGTGCGGGCGCTCCTGCGCGCCACACAGTAGTCGCGGGCGCTGAGCAGCACACCACCTATCATCGTCGCGACGTCATCGGGTGAGGCACGGGGGGACGCGTGAGCACGACACTGCGGGGCGGGCAGCGGCTCGACGAGCCCGAGATGCCGGGCGGTCAGATCGTGCTCCAGCCGCCGCCCGAGCTGCAGGAGGGCGAGGGCGCGAGCGGCGTGCTCATGAACGCCATCCCGATGCTCGGCAGCCTCGGCTCGATCGTGCTCGTGGCCACCATGGGCGGCGCCAACAAGGGGCGCAGCTTCCTCGCCGCGGGCATGTTCCTCTTCGCGACCCTCGGCTTCATCGTCGTCCAGATCGACCGGCAGCGGAAGCAGCGCGCCCAGCAGGTCACCGGCTCCCGCACCCAGTACCTGCGCTACCTGAGCAACATCCGCCAGGTGGCCCGTGAGGCGGCGGACCAGCAGCGGCGCGCGCTCAACTGGCACCACCCCGAGCCCTCGGCGCTGCCCTCGCTCGCCGA
Organism: Nocardioides xinjiangensis; assembly: GCF_017916385.1. NCBI lineage: Bacteria > Bacillati > Actinomycetota > Actinomycetes > Propionibacteriales > Nocardioidaceae > Nocardioides > Nocardioides xinjiangensis. The sequence continues at coordinate 1,973,604 of NZ_JAFMSW010000001.1, read as the reverse complement.
GGACCGCACCCGGCTGTGGGAGCACACCGCGTCCGACGACAACTTCCTGCACGTGCGCTACGGCCTGTGCTCGCAGCCGCTGTCGCTGGAGCTGGTGCCCCCGGAGAGCGCGCCCGTCGACCAGGTCGACCCCGCCGCCGCGTCGGCCCTGCACCGCCTGCTGGTCGTGCACCGGCTCCAGCCGCACCTGCCGGCGTCGATCGACCTCCGCGCGTTCGACCGGATCGAGCTGTGCGGCGACGCCGAGGAGGTCCGCTCGACGGCACGCGCGATGATCTGCTCGGCGACGGCGTTCCAGAACCCCGACCAGCTCATCGTCGCGGTGCTGAGCTCCGAGCAGAACCTGACCCACTGGGACTGGGTGAAGTGGCTCCCGCACGCCCAGAGCACCCGGGAGGCCGACGCGGTCGGCCCGATGCGCCTGGTCTCGACCTCGCTCGACGACCTCGGCAACCTGCTGCCGCCCGACCTGAGCGACCGGCCGCGCTTCGGCGCCGACGAGCGCGCGGCGACGCCGCACATCCTGCTCGTCATCGACGGCGGCCACCTGCCGCCCGGGAACCACATCGTGCCGCCCGACGGCCTCCACGGCGTCACCCTGCTCGACCTGCCGAGCCGGTGGGACGAGCTCGAGGACCCCACCCGGCTGCGCCTGGAGTACGCGGACGCCCCCGACGAGCTCGGCAAGCGCCCGGTCAGAGCGCTGCGGCTGCGCGGCGAGCCGGTCAGGGCGCTGGCCGACCAGTGCGACATCGCGACGGCCGAGGCGTTCGCCCGGCGCCTCGCGCCGCTGAAGACCGCGAGCGCCGAGGCGTCCTCGGCCGGCGGCGCCGTCGACATCACCTCGGCGACGCCCGACCACATGGACCTGCTCGGCCTGGGCGACATCTTCTCCTACGACCCCGACACCGCCTGGCGACCCCGGCCCGCCCGCGACCGCCTGCGCGTGCCGATCGGCATCGGCGACTCCGGGGGCCTGATCCACCTCGACATCAAGGAGTCGGCCCAGCAGGGCATGGGCCCCCACGGCCTGGTGATCGGCGCGACCGGCTCCGGCAAGTCCGAGTTCCTCCGCACCCTGGTGCTGGGCCTGGTGATGACGCACTCCTCGGAGCAGCTGAACCTCGTGCTGGTCGACTTCAAGGGCGGCGCGACCTTCGCGGGCATGGCGGGCATGCCGCACGTCTCGGCCGTCATCACCAACCTCGCCAACGAGCTCACCCTCGTCGACCGCATGCAGGACGCACTGTCCGGCGAGATGACGCGTCGGCAGGAGCTGCTGCGCGACGCCGGCAACTACGCCTCGGTGCGCGACTACGAGAAGGCCCGCGCCAACGGCGAGCCGCTCGAGCCGATGCCCTCGCTCTTCATCGTCGTCGACGAGTTCTCCGAGATGCTGTCGGCGAAGCCGGAGTTCATCGACCTCTTCGTCGCGATCGGGCGCCTCGGCCGCTCGCTCGGGCTGCACCTGCTGCTGGCCTCGCAGCGGCTCGAGGAGGGTCGCCTGCGCGGCCTGGAGTCGCACCTGTCCTACCGCGTCGGCCTCCGCACGTTCTCCGCCGGCGAGTCCCGCGCGGTGCTGGGGGTGCCGGACGCCTACGAGCTCCCCGCCGTGCCCGGCCTGGGCTACCTCAAGCCCGACCAGTCCACGCTGCTGCGGTTCAAGGCGGCGTACGTCTCGGGTCCGCCGTCGAGCCGCGCCCGGGTGACCCGCGACGAGGGCGGAGCGATCCGCGGCATCCTGCCGTTCACCATCTCGGAGGTGCAGGCGCTCGAGCCGCTGGCCGAGGAGGTGGCCGAGGTGGCCGCGCCGCAGCCGCAGCAGCAGGGCGAGCAGCCGTCCCTGCTGGACATCGCCGTGCAGCGGATGGCCGGGAGGGGTCCCGCGGCCCACCAGGTGTGGCTGCCGCCGCTCGACGTGCCCGACACCCTCGACGAGCTCATGCCCGACCTCGTGGAGAGCCCGGAGCTCGGCCTCACGTCCCCGCAGTGGCGCAACCTGCCCGGCCTGGTGGTCCCGCTCGGCACCGTCGACCGGCCGCGCGAGCAGCGCCGCGACACGATGACCCTCAACCTCACCGGCGCCGCCGGCCACGTGGCCGTCGTCGGCGGCCCCCGCTCGGGCAAGAGCACCATGCTGCGCAGCATCGTCACGAGCATGGCCCTGGTGACGACCCCGCTGGAGTCGCAGTTCTTCGTCCTCGACTTCGGCGGCGGCACGTTCGCGCCGCTGGGCCGGCTGCCGCACGTCTCCGGCGTCGCCACCCGCTCGGAGCCCGACGTCGTACGCCGCGTGATGGCCGAGGTCGAGGGCATCGTCGACCGGCGCGAGGCCTACTTCCGGGACAACGGCATCGACTCGATCGAGACCTACCGCTCCCGCCGCGCCCAGGGCCGCGCGGACGACGGCTGGGGCGACGTCTTCCTGGTCATCGACGGCTGGAGCACCCTGCGGGCGGAGTTCGACGACCTCGAGATGGAGATCCAGCAGCTCGCCGCGCGCGGCCTGACGTTCGGCCTGCACATCGTCACCGCCTCCACGCGCTGGGCCGACTTCCGCGCCGCGATGCGCGACGTGTTCGGCTCCAAGCTCGAGCTGCGGCTGGGCGACCCGCTGGACTCCGAGGTCGACCGCAAGGTCGCGGCGCTCGTCCCGGCCGGCCGACCGGGCCGCGGGCTCGTGCCGTCCAAGCTGCACTTCCTCGGAGCGCTGCCCCGCATCGACGGCGTCGGCGACCCCGAGACCCTCGGCGACGGCGTCGACGACCTCATCGACCGGGTGGCGAAGGCGTGGCAGGGCCCGCAGGGCCCCAAGCTGCGGCTGCTGCCTGAGATGGTCACCCTCGACGCGGTCCGCGAGGACGCCGCGCGGCGGCAGCTGCCGGCCAGGCACCTGTTGCTCGGCATCAACGAGAAGGAGCTCGCCCCCGTCGGCCTCGACGTCGACGCCGAGCCGCACCTGCTCGTCTTCGGTGACGGCCAGTCGGGCAAGAGCGCGCTGCTGCGGGCGTACGTCCACGAGGTCATGCGCACCCGCACGCCCAAGGAGGCGCAGATCGTCCTCGTCGACTACCGGCGCTCGCTGCTCGGGGAGGTGCCCGACGAGTACCTGCTGAACTACCTCACCTCCGGCACGCAGGCGACGCCGACGCTCAAGGACATCGCGACCTACCTCGAGGGCCGCATCCCCGGACCGGACGTGACGCCCGAGCAGCTGCGCAACCGGTCGTGGTGGACCGGCGCCGAGGTCTTCGTCGTGGTGGACGACTACGACCTCGTCGCGACCGCCCAGTCCTCCCCCGTCTCCTCGCTGCAGCCGCTGATGGCGCAGGCCCGCGACGTCGGCCTGCACGTAGTGGTCGCTCGGCGCACGGGCGGTGCCTCGCGCGCGCTCTACGAGCCGGTCATCCAGTCGCTGCGCGACCTCGCCATGCCCGGCGTCATGCTGTCGGGTCCGCGCGACGAGGGCGTGCTGATCGGCAACCTCCGCCCGCAGCCGGCGCCCGAGGGCCGCGCGCGCGTCGTGACCCGCGACGGCGGCACGCAGACCACGCAGCTGGCCTGGCTCGAGCCCACGATGTGACGTGGCTGCCGGCCGGGGCGCGCGGCTGCGCTGCGCTGCTCCTCCTCCCGGGGGGCCCCTGCTCCCGGCGGGGCCGGCTGCGTCATACGAAGGCGTACGTATAGGCGCCGGTCCGCATGACGCCCGGCGGTGGCGGGGGCTGCGTCATACGATGGCGTACGTATAGGCGCCGGTCCGCATGACGCTGGCGGTGGCCCTGGCGGTGGCGGCCGGCTACGTCATACGAAGCCGCTCGTATAGGCGCCGGTCCGCATGACACCCGTCGGTGGCGCCGGCCGCCGGCGACGTCATACGAAGCCGCACGTATAGACGCCGGTCCGCATGACGCCCGCGCCGGCCCGGCGGTCGCCCCGGCGGTCAGCCCGGCGGCCAGCCGCGGCCAGCCGACGACCCTCAGCGCCGCCCGCTCTTGAACATCCCCCGCGCGACCTCGCGGGCCGCGGTGCGCATGAAGTCCTTGAACGCCGCCGACTTCACGACCGTCTCCACCATGCCGTCCTGCTCCTCGGGCGCCCGCGGCGCGCGCGGCGCCCGGGAGGACTTCCGGGAGGCCTTGGTCACCCGCTCCTTCTTCTGCTCCCGCTCGAGCTCCTTGATGCGGGCGTCCTCAGCCGCCTTCCGTGCGCCCTCCTCGAGCTTCGCGGCGAGCAGCTCGCGCGCGGACTCCCGGTCGATCGGCTCGGCGTACTTGGCGCTGAGCGGCGAGGCCGCGACCGCCGCCTCCATCACCGCGGCGGGCGCGGGGTCCATCAGCGACTCGGGCGCGCGGAGCCGGGTCCAGGCCACGGGCGTCGGCGCACCGCGCTCGTTCATGACGGTCACGACGGCCTCGCCGATGCCGAGGCTGGTGATGACCTCGCCGAGGTCGTCGTACGCGCTCTTCGGGTACGTGTCGACGGTCGCCCGCAGCGCCTTGGCGTCGTTCGGCGTGTGCGCGCGGAGCTGGTGCTGGATGCGCGACCCGAGCTGCGCCAGGACCTCGTCGGGGACGTCGGTCGGCGACTGCGTCACGAAGAAGACGCCGACGCCCTTGGAGCGGATGAGCCGCACGGTCTGCGCGACCTGGTCGAGGAAGGCCTCGGAGGCGTCGTCGAACAACAGGTGCGCCTCGTCGAAGAAGAACACCAGCTTCGGCTTGTCGAGGTCTCCCTCCTCCGGCAGGTCGTGGAAGAGGTCGGCCAGCAGCCACATGAGGAAGGTCGAGAAGAGGGCCGGCCGGTCCTGGAGGTGCGGCAGCTCGAGGAGGCTGACGACTCCTCGGCCGTCCTCGGTGACGCGCAGGAACTCCTTGGTCGCGAACTCGGGCTCGCCGAAGAAGACGTCGGCGCCCTGCGCCTCGAAGGCCACCAGCTCCCGCAGGATCACGCCGGCCGTCTGCGGCGACAGCCCGCCGATCGTCTTCAACTCGGCCTTCCCGGCCGCGTCTCCGGTCAGGTACTGCAGCACCGCGCGCAGGTCGGCGAGGTCGAGCAGCGGCAGCCCCTGCTTGTCGCAGTAGTAGAAGACCAGGCCGAGCGAGGACTCCTGGGTCTCGTTGAGGTCCAGCACCTTGGCGAGCAGGGTGGGCCCGAACGCGCTCATCGTGACGCGGACGGGTACGCCGACGCCCTGCCCGCCGATCGCGTAGAACTCCGTCGGGAAGCCGGTCGCCGTCCACTGCTGGCCGACGCTTGCCGCGCGCGCGGTGACCTTGTCGCCGCCCTCCCCGGGGACGCTGATGCCGGAGAGGTCGCCCTTGATGTCGGCGGCGAAGACGGGCACGCCGTTGGCGCTGAGCTGCTCGGCCAGCAGCTGCAGGGTCTTGGTCTTGCCGGTGCCGGTGGCGCCCGCCACGAGGCCGTGCCGGTTCAGCATGCCCAGCGGGATCCGGATGCGGGTGTCGCCGAGGCGCTCCGCGTCGAGCATCAGCCCGCCGAGCTCGAGCGCCGGCCCCTCGAACCGGTAGCCCGGGGCCACGGCCGCGGAGATCGGGTCGTCGGGGTTCGGCTCCACGTCGGAGGTCTCGCTCATGTCCGGAGCCTAGCCGCGCACGCGCCTCGGACGCGGCGTCGCGCAGGAGGGCGTCGTTATGATCACCGGCGTGATCTTCAAGCGGGTGGGCGTCGGCCGGCCCTACCCCGACCACGGGCTGTCGTCGCGCGCCTGGGCCGAGCTGCCCCCGCGACAGGTGCGGCTCGACGAGCTGGTGACGACCAAGGACACCCTCCGGCTCGACACGCTGCTCGACGAGGACTCCACCTTCTACGGCGACCTCTTCGCCCACGTCGTGCAGTGGCGCGGTGAGCTCTACCTCGAGGACGGCCTGCACCGGGCGCTGCGCGCCGCCCTGCACCAGCGCAGCGTGCTCCACGCCCGGGTCCACCAGGTGGCCGAGCAGTGAGCGGCGCCCTGAGGTCGGCCCTCACGCTGGCGGTGCTCGCGGCGCTGGTGCTCGTGGCGGCGCTCTGGGGGTGGGCGGCCTTCACCGAGCCGTTCCCCGAGGACGAGCCCGTCGCGATCTGCGAGGACACACCGGTCGCCGCCGGGTCGGAGGTGCGGCGCGACCAGGTCGTGGTGAGCGTCTTCAACGGCAGCGAGCGCAGCGGGCTCGCGAGCGCGACCAGCGCGCAGCTGGAGGAGCGTGGCTTCGTCACCGGAGAGGTCGGCGACTCGCCGCTGCCGGCCGCGACCACGCAGATCTGGTCCGCCGACCCCACCAATCCTGCCGTCGTGCTCGTGCAGCGGCAGTTCAAGCAGGCCGAGGTCGTCCCCGGCGACGCGATCGGACCGGGGATCGTGGTCGTGGTGGGCGAGAGGTTCCAGACGCTGCGCAAGAAGCAGGTGGAGTCGGTGGTCGCGAAGGCGGACGCCACCTACTGCCGGGCCACCGGCTCCGAGTGAGGCGAGGGTCGCCGGTCTAGTCGCGCTCGCGCCGTGACGGGTCGCCGAGCCACTGCGCGAGGCGTCCGTTGTCCGAGACGTGCCGCATCCGCGCCTCGGTGGCCTCGCGCAGCTTGCGCGGGGTGACGACCAGCAGGTCGTCGCCGGCCCGCAGGACCGTACGCCGCTCGGGCACGAGCACGTCGCCGGCCCGGATGACCAGGGAGACCGAGGCGCCCTTCGGCAGCCGGAGCTCCCCCACCTCGACGCCGTGCATCTTCGACGAGGGGGCGATGGTCACCTGGAGGAGGTCGGCGGCGACCTTGTCGAGCGGTGCGGCCTCCACGTCGAGCCCGCGGGGCTGCGAGCGGCGGGCCACCCGCAGCCGGCGAGCCACCCACGGCAGCGTCGGGCCGGTCAGCAGGGTGTAGACGACGACCATCACGAAGACGATGTCGAAGAGGTCGTCGGCCCCCTCGACGCCCTCGGCCAGCGGGATCGTCGCCAGCACGATCGGCACGGCTCCGCGCAGCCCGGCCCACGACAGGAACGCCACGTCGCGCGCCGCCATGGGCTGCACCACGGTGCTGACGAGGACCGACAGGGGCCGGGCGACGACGGTGAGCACCAGTCCGGTCACCAGCGCCTGCACCACGGTCTCCAGGTCGATGCGACCGGGCGAGAGCAGCAGGCCGAGCATCACGAACAGCCCGATCTGGGCCAGCCAGGCGACGCCCTCGGCGAACGACCGGGTCGCGACCCGGTGCGGGAGCTCGCTGTTGCCCAGGATCAGCGCGGCGACGTAGATCGCGGCGAAGGGTGAGGCGTGCGCGGCGGCCGCGATGCCGTACGCCAGGAACGCCAGGCACAGCACGGCGAGCGGGTAGAGGCCCGACGACGGCAGCGCCACCCGGCGCATGATCCACGCGCCGGCGACGCCGCAGGCGCCGCCGACCAACGCGCCGGCGACCAGCTCGAACACGATGATGCCGGCCGTCTCGACGGCGCTCGACCCGGCGAGCGCCCCGCTGGAGATGATGCCGACGAGGACGACGGTTGGGGCGTCGTTGAGCCCCGACTCCGCCTCGAGCGCACCCGTCAGGCGCTTCGGCAGGGGCAGGGCGCGCAGCACCGAGAACACCGCGGCCGCGTCGGTGGGCGAGCAGATCGCCCCGAGCAGGATCGCGAGCTCCCACGGCAGGCCCAGGAGGTAGTGCGCGCCCACGGCCACCACCGCGACCGAGACGGCGACGCCGAGCGTGGCCAGCGACAGCCCCAGCCTGATGCTCGAGCGCATCTGGCGCCAGTCGGTGGTCAGTCCGCCCTCGGCGAGGATGATCGCCAGCGCCCCGAACCCCAGCGCGTGCGCGAGCTGCGCGTCCTCGAACGGGATCCCGAAGGGGCCGCCCTCCCCCAGCAGCACGCCGATGAAGAGGTAGATCAGCAGCGAGGGCAGGCCGACGCCCGCCGACACCCGCACGGCCAGGATCGCCGCGAGCGTCACGACCGCCCCGACCAGCACGAACAGGTCGAGCTGGTGGACGTCGAAGGTCATGCACACCTCGTGTCGTGACGGTCGGGGCGCGCCCGATCCTATCGGCCGGCGACCTTCCGGGACGCCGCGTCCCACGCCCCGCCGACCCGTCGCCGCACCAGTGTGGAGGAAGCACCGGGGGCGGGACCTGCGGCACAATCAGCCGGGGCGGAGGGCGTTTGGCGCGCGTCCCGGTGGGTAGGCGTGGACGGACGAAAGGGTGTGATCGATGTACGGCGACACCGCCGCGGGCCGCAGGCGCGTGGCGCAGCTCCGCGAGCAGGGTGGCGACATCCGGGCCCTCGCCGCCCGCCTCGTGTCCCAGGCGGAGGCCGTGCCGTGGCACGGCAAGGCGGCCGACGCGATGCGCGAACGCATCAAGGAGCGTGCTACCCACCTCCGCGTCGCCGCCGCGCACCACGAGACCGCCGCGGAGTCCCTGGCTCGGCACCTCGCCGAGGTCGACACGCTCAAGGACGCGATCGAGCTCCGCTCCCGCAAGGCCACCACGCTGGTGGAGGACGCGCGCACTCGTCTCGGCGAGGCCGGCGAGGGAGCCACACCCGACGACACCGACGCCGTCCTCCTGGCCTTCGACCCGCCGCCCGCCGGCCACAAGGACTGGCTGACCGTCACACTCCCGGGGCTCTGACATGGTGACCATCGACCTGACCGCGCCTCCCCCGCCGCCCACGAGCCTGCTCGACGGCATGGCCCGCAGGCTCGCACTGACCCTGCCCGAGCTCCGGCTGGTCGCCGACCTCGCGGGCGGCGCACCGCTGCCCTTCAACCTCGCTGCGGAGGACGCCGCGCGCTCCGAGACGAGCGCCCTCTCGGGGCGGCTCGGCCGGAGCCTCGGCTCGGTCGAGGACTCCGCCTACGCCGACGCGCTCGCCACCCTGCACGACCCGGAGGACACCCTCCGGCGGCGCGGGCTGGTCACCGACGAGGGCGCCGACCCCGGCCTCGTCGGGGCGGTCGGCCTCCTCGCCACGCCCCGCCTCGCCCTCGACATCGACGTCGCCGCCGGCCAGGCGCAGGTCAAGGCGTGGCACCGCCAGTCCGGCCAGGCGGTCGCGAGCCTGTCGACCTGCGACGGCATCGTCTTCGAGCTGGCGTGGTTCCCCGTCGACCAGTGGACCACCGAGCTGGCCCGCGTGACCGCGCCGCCGGAGGACCTGCCCCTCGGCGCCTCGCAGGTGCCGGCGCTCCTCGACGTCCCCTACGCCCTGGCCGACCCCGTCGGCGAGGCGCTGCGGGCCGGTCGCGCCGACCTCGTCCCGGTGCTCGTAAGCCAGTCGGGCGGCTCGGTCCTCGCCGACGGCGCCGAGCTCGGCGACGCGGAGGCGGCGGCTGCCGTCTCCGCGGTGCACACCGAGAGCCGCGGCCGCATGCGCATCCTGGCGGCCGAGGTGTCCGAGCGGGCGACCACGTCGGTCGGCGTGGTGTCGTGGGTGCTGCTCGGGGACGGCTGGCACTCGCTGACCCCCCGCCACGACGACGGGGCGCGCGTGGCCGTCGCTCGCGTCGACCCCGACGACCTCGCCACCGAGCTGGCCCCGGTCCTGGCGCAGGTCGCCCTCCGAGAGGACGTGGCGTGAGATGAGCGACCTCGACGACCTCCGCGCCCACGGCGCCGGCTCGCGCGCGGGTCAGCCCGCCGGGCCGCCGGCCGACTCCTCGGCGTCCGTCGCCGCCGACAAGTACGACCGGATGCTCGCCCTGGCCGACCTGTTCGACGCCGCGGGCAACGAGATGCGCACCCGCGCGCGCCTCGGGACCGAGATCCTCGCCGACGACGACGTGGTCGACACCGGTGAGCTGTCCCGGGCCACCTGGGCGCAGGCGGAGGACGACGTCCGCGCCGCCACCACGGGCAAGCACGGCCTGCTGACCCGGTCGGTCGAGCTCGACGCCGACGCCCTCGTCGTACGCGCCACGGTGCTGACCTACCGCTGGATCGACGAGCTGCAGCAGGCCGCCTACAAGACGCTCGGCTCCATCGCGGGCCGCGCCATCGGCTACCTCGCACCCGAGGTCGCCCTCGGCGGCGCCATCGTGAGCGCCGGGCTCATCGAGACCGACACCCTCGACCGCGACGGCGTGACGGCGTACCTCAGCGAGCTCGCCGAGAACAACCCCGACCTCATGGACCACCTGTCCGGTGGCGGCGGGCTGCTCGACGGCCTCCACATGCGCTCGCTGCTCACCGCCGGCGTGCTCGGCTCCGACCGGGGCTCCCACGCCGCCCGCGGCGGGCTCCGCGCGATCGGCGTGGACCCGTTCCCCACCGACGCGGTCTCCGCGTTCCGCGACTCCGCGGGCTCCTTCGTCGAGGTCGACGAGCCGGGGACCGAGGCCGGTACGTCGGCGGGCGACGCCCCGCGCACGCTCGAGGAGCTGATCGGCAACCTGCTCGCCGAGGACCGCAGGGTCAGCGTGCAGCGGGTGGGCGCCGGCCGCTACATCGCCTACCTGCCGGGCCCGCTCGGCAACGAGTCCGGCCGGCTGCGCCTCGTGGGAGCCGATCCGACCACCGCTGTCGGCCAGGTGGTCCGCGCGATCGAGAAGGCCGTCACCGACGACGACGCCCGCGTGATGCTGGTGGGGTCCGCCTCCGGGGGGACGATCGCTGCCGAGATCGCGGCGACCGCCGTCTCGTCGCGCTTCGTCGTCGACCAGGTCGTCACCGCCGGCGCCCCGTCGGCGCAGGTGCCGCGGATCCCCGAGTCCACCCGCGTGCTCTCGCTGGAGGACCGCTCCGACCCGGTGGCGCTGCTCGGCTCGCTGATCAACGCGTCGTCCGCCAACCGGCTCACGGTGGTCTTCGACGGCAGCGGCGCGGACGGCACGCCGCTCTACCTCGCGGGCGCCCGGGCCGCCGACAGCGCCGAGCATCCCGAGCTGCGGGCGGAGATCGGCCGGATGCAGGACCTCGGCTTCCTCGCCGGCTGACGCCCCTCGCCTTCTCGCCGCTGCGGCTCGTCCGCGCCCTCCCCTGGCCGCCGCCGCCGCTCTGCGTCATACCGATCCGCACCTATACGTCCCGCTCCGTATGACGTACGGAGCTCGGGCCGACGCTCGGGCCGCGCTGCGTCATACCGAGCCGCACCCATACGTCCCGTTCCGTATGACGCAAAAGGCGCCACCGCCGGTTGGGCCGCCCTGCGTCATACCAATCCGCGCCGATACGTCCGGCTTCGTATGACGCACGGGTCCAGCGGAGGCTTCGCTCCGCTCGCATCCGCAGCCGCCTGCCCGGCCATGCCCCCTCAGCGGAGGCTTCGCTCCGCTCGCATCCGCAGAGGGGGCGGGATTCGAACCCGCGGTAGGTCTCCCTACGACCGCTTTCAAGGCGGTTCCGATCGGCCGCTCCGGCACCCCTCCTCGTGCCACGCCGCGGCGCCGCACACCGCCGGACTCTACCCAACCGGTCCGGCGCGGGCAGCCGGCCGGCCGACCCGAGCGCGGGCCGTACGTCGCTCCCGTGGTGGAATTCGAGGCGTGCCGACCGACCCTGCCACCGTCCACCGCCTCGCCCCCGCCGTCGCGGCGCGCCTGCTGGGCGTCGTGCTGTGCGCGGTGGCCGTGCTGATCCTCGTCAGCACCGTGGTGATCGCCGTCGCCGACCTGCACACCGTCTTCCTGCTCGTGCCGGTCGTGCTGACCTTCCTGCTCCTGCTCGCCGCATGGTGGACCTGGCGGCAGAAGGGCTGGGTCGTCCGGCTGACCGAGGAGGGCTACCGCGTGCAGTGGGTCCGCGGCGTGGGTGTCGCCTCGGCCCGCTGGCGCGACGTCGAGGACGCGGTCACCACCACCGTCGCCGGCTCGCCCGTGGTCGTGCTGCGCCTGCGCGACGGCCGGACGACGACCATCCCGGTCGAGGTGCTCGCGATCGACCGCGAGGCCTTCGTCCGGGACGTCCAGGACCACCTCCAGCGCGGGCACGGCCTCCGCAAGTGGTGACCTGATTCGGCGCGGGAGCGTCGATCCTTGTAACCTTCTGTGCGCCCGGCCCCGGTCGGGCATGGAGGCGTCGCCTAGTCCGGTCTATGGCGCCCGCCTGCTAAGCGGGTTTGGGGCTAAAACCCCATCGAGGGTTCAAATCCCTCCGCCTCCGCCGATCGGCCCCCTCTTTCAGAGGGGGCCGTTCGCGTGCGCCGTCCGTTACCTTCTTGCAGGATCCTGCAATGCACAGATCTGCAACCGCCGCGAGGGGACGTCCTCGCGGACGGTGGGAGAGAATGGTCCGGTCATCCCCCTGTGACACGTGATATTCGAGGTGAAGAGCAATGACCCCAGTACGCCGCATCGCCGCCGCTGCCATCGTGGCAGTCCTCGGTTTCGGAGTCGTCGGCATCGGGGCCGGCCCTGCCAACGCAGACACCACGTGGGGCGGAAAGGCCAAGGCCCCCACGAGCATCGACACCACCTGGGGGGGAAAGATCAAGGCCCCCCGCTGACACGAGCCGTGCCATGATGGGCACGTAACAAGAGAGCTGGGACACGGACCCCTCAACCCCCCACGAGTTCTGGTCCGACGGCCTCCCCCACAGGCCCGTCCCGGCACCGAGGGCAGCACTTCACCGAGGTGCTGCCCTCGTCTCTGTCCCGGCTCGAGGGAACCTGCTCCGGCGCGCTCGGGTCAGCGAGCCGGCTCGTCGTCCTCGCGCCCCGAGATGCCGCGCTTGCCCATCTCGTAGCCGAGCTGGAAGCGCGTCTCGACCTCGAACTCGTTCTTGAGGTCGGCCACGTAGGCGGCGTACGTGCGGGGGCTGACGCCCAGGCGCTTGGCGCCGGCGGGATCCGCGCGACCCTCGAGCAGCATCCGGATCGTCATCGCGCGCTGCTCGGCGGCGATGTCGCGCATGAGGGAGCTCTCGCTGTTGGTGAAGGGCCGCGCGCGCTCCCAGTGCCGCTCGAACATGTCGACGAGGTAGCCGACCATCGACGGCTCGTTGATGAGCATCGCCGTGGTCAGGCCCTCGTGGCTGGGGATCAGGGCGATCCGCCGGTCGACCACGATCAAGCGGTTGAAGAACTCGTCGAGGGTGCGCACCTCGGCACCGGCCGCCGTCACGGCGGCGACGTACTTGCGGGTGTCCGCTCCGCGTCGGGCGGCGTGCTGGTAGAGCGTGCGCATCTTGACCCCGCGCTTGAGCGCGGCGATCTCACGGGCGCCCGCCGCCCCGAGCTGCTTGACCCCGCGACGGTCCTGGGGCTGGGCGGTGAGCAGCTCGACCTCGGCGTCGCTCACCAGCGAGGCGAGGAAGTTGCCGATCGTGGCGAGGCCCCGGATCTCCGCGAAGGGACCGCCCACCGCGTGGGGCGAGCGGCGCCAGGCGTGGGTCAGGGTGCTGAAGGCCTGTGCCCAGTGGGCCGACTCGGCGATCAGCTCGGCGCCCTGCTGGCCCAGGGGCGCGACCACCTGCGCCTGGACGGCGGCCGGGTCCACGGCGCGCCACTGGTCGTCGTCCTCGGCCACCAGCCCGACGTCGACGAGGAGCTCGAACGCCCGGTGCAGCTCACCGCCCTCGAGGATGCGCTCGTCGGTGCGGCTGATGCCTCCGGAGCTCACGATCTCCTCGTAGAGGGGCGACGACTGCTCCTCGAAGAGGATGCGCTCCTGCGGCCCCAAGGGCATGGCCCACCTCCACTAGACCTCGTCCCGTGGGGAGGAATGGTGCCACACCCCTCCCCACGTGGCTGGGGACGACGGACCGAGCCGTCAGGCGTCCAGGCGTGCCTTGAGTGTGTCGAGCTCGCTCCAGAGCACGGCCGGCAGGTCGTCGCCGAACCTGGCGAACCACTCCTCGATCTGCGGGATCTCGGCCTTCCACTCCTCGGGGTCCACCGCGAGGGCCTGCGCGAGCTGCTCCTCGGTGACGTCGAGGCCGTCGATGTCGAGGGAGCCCGGGGCCGGCACGTGGCCGATGGGCGTCTCGACCGCCGCCGCATGACCGTCGATGCGCTCGATGACCCACTTGAGCACGCGGCTGTTCTCGCCGAAGCCGGGCCACAGGAAGTCGCCGTCCTCGCCGCGGCGGAACCAGTTGACGTAGAAGATCTTCGGCAGCTTCGCGGCGTCGTGGTCCTTGCCCATGCCGATCCAGTGCCCGAAGTAGTCACCGGCGTTGTAGCCGATGAACGGCAGCATCGCCATGGGGTCGCGGCGGACCACGCCCACCGCGCCGACGGCCGCAGCGGTGGTCTCCGAGGACAGGGTGGCACCCATGAAGGTGCCGTGGTTCCAGTCGCGGGCCTCGGTCACCAGCGGAATCGTGGTCTTGCGGCGACCGCCGAAGAGGATCGCGTCGATCGGCACGCCACGCGGGTCGTCGTACTCGTCGGCGAGGATCGAGCACTGCTTGATCGGGGTGCAGTAGCGGCTGTTGGGGTGGCTGGAGAGCTCGCCCGACTCGGGGGTCCACGGCTCGCCCTTCCAGCTGGTCGCCTCGGCGGGGGTGTTCTCCAGGCCCTCCCACCACACGTTGCCGTCGGGGGTCAGCGCGACGTTGGTGAACACCGAGTTGCCCTTGCGGATGGTCTCCATCGCGTGTGGGTTGGTGTGCTCGTTGGTGCCCGGCGCGACGCCGAAGAAGCCGAACTCCGGGTTGACCGCCCACAGCCGCCCGTCCTCGCCGATGCGCATCCAGGCGATGTCGTCACCGATGGCCTCGACCGTCCAGCCGGGGATCGTCGGCTTGAGCATCGCGAGGTTGGTCTTGCCGCACGCGCTCGGGAACGCCGCGGCGACGTACTTGGTCACGCCCTGCGGCGAGGTGAGCTTGAGGATGAGCATGTGCTCGGCCAGCCAGCCCTCGTCGCGCGCCATGACCGACGCGATCCGCAGGGCGTAGCACTTCTTGCCCAGGAGCGCGTTGCCGCCGTAGCCGGAGCCGAAGCTCCAGATCATCCGCTCCTCGGGAAACTGCACGATGTACTTGGTGTCGTTGCACGGCCACGCGACGTCGTCCTGGCCGGGCTCGAGCGGCATCCCGACGGAGTGCAGCGCAGGCACCCACCTCGGGTCCTCCCCCCGGGCCTCGAGCTCCTCGATGCGACGCAGCACGTCGGTGCCCATGCGGGCCATGACGCGCATCGAGACGGTGACGTACGCCGAGTCGGTGACCTCCACGCCGAACATCGGCTGCTCGGCCTCGAGGTGGCCCATCACGAACGGGATGACGTACATCGTGCGACCCCGCATGCACCCGGCGTACAGCCCGCGCATGAGGTCCTTCATCTTCGCCGGGTCCATCCAGTTGTTCGTGGGACCGGCGTCGCGCTCGTCGACCGAGCAGATGTAGGTGCGGTCCTCGACGCGTGCCACGTCGGTCGGGTCGGAGGCGGCGTGGAACGAGTTGGGCATCACCTCGGGGTTCAGCCGGGTGAACGTCCCGGTCGCCTCCAGGGCCGCGGTGAGCCGCTCCCACTCCTCGTCCGAGCCGGTGCACCAGTGGATGGCGTCGGGCTGGGTGAGCTCGGCGACCTCGCTGACCCAGGCCAGGATGCCCTGGTGGGTCGTCGGCGGCTCGGCGTCATTCATCGTGGGCGTCTGCGGGTCGATCGTTGCTGTCATGACCGTTTCCTTCAGCGTGCGGAGCGTCTGGTTCGCGCGGCCTCGTTGTCGGCGACTTGCGGGGAAACTAGCCCTCCGCCCGGTGTCCACATATTGGATCGATCACAGGGTTGTGACCTGTGTCTCGCCCCTCATCCGTTGAGTCGTTTCAGCACGCCTGAGGCCCTCCGGACGCACGAAACCCCCGTCCCGGCGGGGGTTTCGCGACGGTGCCGGGATGTGCCTCGCGGCCCCGGCGGGGCTCAGTCCTCCTGCTCGAGGTCGGCGGCGACACGTCGGTGCGCCTCCCAGATCTCCTCCGGCATCCGCTCGAACTGCGACAGGTGCTCCTCCCGGAAGCCCATCTCCTGCTGCCAGCGAGCCTTGTCGATGCTGAGGATCCGCTCGAGGTGCTCCGCGGGCACGTCCAGGCCGCGGAGGTCGAGCTCCTCCTCGGTCGGCAGGATGCCGACGGCGGTCCGCCGCCCCTGGACCTCGCCGGCCTTGAGCTGCAGCAGCCACAGCAGCGGCCGCAGGTTCTCGCGGTAGCCCGGCCACAGGAAGTGGCCGTCCTCGGGGTCGCGCTGGAACCAGTTGACGTGGGCGAAGATCGGCTGCTCGGCGGCCGCGCCCACCACGTCGAGGTAGTGGCGCGCGTAGTCGCCCTCGCCGTAGGCCATGAAGGGGCGGTTGGACATCGGGTCGTAGCGCAGCTGTCCGTCGACGCCCTCGGCGGCGAACGTGGCCTCGGCGCCGAGCGTGAGACCGTCGTAGACGCCCTCGGCGAGGTCGGTGATCGCACGGATCAGCGGTTCGCGGTCGCGGGTGCGTCCGCCGAAGATGATCGCGTCGATCGGCACGCCCGCCGGCTCGTCGTAGTCGGGCGCGATGTTGGGGACGTTGGCCAGGGTGGTGGTGAAGCGGCTGTTGGGGTGCGCCCAGGCGGCGGTGTCGTCGTCCTTGCGGTCGGCCAGCGGGGATCCGGTCCAGTCGAGCCAGCCCCGCACGTCGGCCGGCGGCCGCGGCGTCTTGCCCTCCCACCACACCTCGCCGGTCGTGGGGTTGTAGGCGACGTTGGTGAAGATCGCCTGCGAGCCCTCGCCGATGGAGTGCAGGGCGTTGGGGTTGGTCACCTCGTTGGTGTCCTTGGCGACGCCGAACACGCCGTACTCCGGGTTCATCCCCATGAGCCGGCCGGACTCCTCGTCGACCCACAGCCAGGCGATGTCGTCGCCGTAGAAGGACACGTGGTAGCGGTCGCCGAGGGCGTCGGGAGCCGCCATCATCGCGAGGTTCGTCTTGCCCGACGCGCTCGGGAAGCCGCCGCAGACGTGCCAGGTCCTCCCGGTTTGCTTGTCGTGGATGCCGATGAGCATGTACTGCTCGGCGAGGAACTTCCTGCTGGCCCAGCCGTCGTACGCCCCCTGCCGCAGGCCGTGGGCGATCTTGCCGAGCAGCGCGTTGCCGCCGTAGGACGAGCCGTAGTGGAGGATCGTGCGCTCGTCGGCGACGGTGACGAACCAGCGCTGGTCGTCGGCCGTGCCCTGGCCGAGGTGCTCGAGGTCGCCGGTGACGTGCACGGCGCGGACGAACGAGTCGGGGTCGTCGAGGTCGTTGACGAACTGCACGCCGACGCGGGACATGCGGATCATGTGCAGCACCACGGTGCGGGTGTCGGTGAGCTCGACGCCGGCGGCCCACGGCTCCAGGACGTTGCCGGCCGGAGCCATGAGGTAGGGGATGACGTACATCGTCTTGCCCTCGGAGGCGCCGCGCATCCGGTCGTGCAGCAGCGGCTTCATCTCCGAGGCCGGACGCCAGTTGTTGTAGACGCCGCGGTCCTTCTCGTCGCTGGTCGCGACGACCGTGCGCTCCTCCGAGCGCGCGGTGTCCTTGTGGTAGCTGCGCGAGTAGTACCGGCCCTCGCCCGCGCGCTGGAGCTCGCCGGCCTCGACCGCCTCCTCGAGCAGTCGGGCGTCGTCCGAGGCGTTGACCACCTCGATCCGCGCCGCCCCGGTGAGCTCGGCGTACTCCTTGACGAACTCGCGGACCCGGGGGTTCGTGAGCCCGGCCTCGTCCATGACTGCCTCGAGATCTGCCATCGCGCTACCTCTCAGTCTGCGGCGGGTGCGGACCGCCGCGTGTGCGGGTGCTAGGCACCATAAGGCACCGCCACGGGGTCGGGACCGGTCCTTCGGACGTGCTGATTTCGCTCGTCCGGAGTACGTCGGCTATCCTCGACCAGTCCTCGCGGGCCGCACGGTTCGCGCAGACGGGCGCCTGTAGCTCAACGGATAGAGCATCTGACTACGGATCAGAAGGTTTGGGGTTCGAATCCCTACAGGCGCGCAAGACATCAAGCCGCAGGTCAGCGAAGCTGCCTGCGGCTTCGTCCATCTCCCGACTGCACGCCGCGCGTCGTCGACCGGCCGCCGGCAGCGCTCGTGATCTCGCCCACTGCGCGGAATCGATGAGGGGTCGAGCACCTTGACGATGGCATGAGCCTGCTGTTCTCCCCCATCACCCTCCGTGACGTCACGATCCGCAACCGGGCGTGGGTGGCGCCCATGTGCCAGTACTCGGCCGTCGACGGCGTCCCCGGCGACTGGCACCTGGTCCACCTCGGCTCGTTCGCCCGTGGCGGGGCGGGCCTGGTGCTCGCGGAGGCGACGGCGGTCGTCCCGGAGGGACGCATCACCCCCGACGACACCGGCCTGTGGAACGACGAGCAGCAGGCGGCATGGTCGCGGATCGTCGACTTCCTGCACAGCCAGGGCGCGACCGCCGGCGTCCAACTCGCCCACGCGGGTCGCAAGGCGTCGACGTACTCCGGGTTCGACGGCAGGAGGGGCGGCGTGCCGGACTCCGACGGCGGCTGGCGTCCCGTCGGCCCGTCGGCCGCCCCCTACCCCGGCCTCCGCGACGACCCCGAGCCGCTCGACCGTGCCGGCATCCGCAGGGTGGTCGAGGCCTTCGCGGACGCCGCCGGCCGCGCCGTGGCCGCGGGCTTCGACGTGGTGGAGGTGCACGCCGCACACGGCTACCTGCTGCACGAGTTCCTGTCGCCCGTGTCGAACCTCCGCGACGACGAGTACGGCGGGTCCTTCGAGAACCGCGTCCGGCTCGTGCTCGAGGTGACCCGGGCGGTACGCGACCGCGTGGGCGCCGGCGTGCCGCTCCTCGTCCGGGTCTCCGCCACGGACTGGGTCGAGGGCGGCTGGACCGCGGACGAGACGGTGCGCCTGGCGGCCGTGCTGCGCGAGGAGGGCGTGGACCTCGTCGACACCTCGACCGGCGGCAACGTCGCCGCCGACATCCCGGTGGAGCCGGGCTACCAGGTGCCGTTCGCCCGTCGGATCCGCACCGAGGCCGAGGTCCCCACCGGCGCCGTGGGCCTGATCGTCGAGCCCAAGCACGCGGAGGAGATCCTGGCCGAGGGCTCGGCCGACGTCGTCCTGCTGGGTCGGGAGCTGCTCCGCGACCCGCACTGGCCGCTCCGGGCCGCCCACGAGCTGGGCGAGACCGACCACGACCTGTGGCCGGTGCAGTACCTGCGAGCCGCTCGGTAGGGCCGGCGCGCCCGACCCCCGGGGCCCACCCCTTGCGGCTGACCCGCGCGGAAGGGACGCATGACCCGTCCGCCGACCGGGCCCACGCAGGCGGGTGGTTCGCGCTGGCCCAGTCGGGTGATATCGACCCTGTTTGCTCACCGAGGCGTAACCGTTCAGGTTCCACTTCGTTGCCGTCGACCCCCGTCGGCGATCCGTAATCCACACCACGGGAGCAACAGATGCACAAGAACACCAAGGCCGCCCTCGCGGTCACCACGGCCTCGGTCCTGCTGATCGGCGGAGCCGGGACACTGGCGTCCTGGAACGACAGCGAGTCGGTGAGCGGCGGTGACATCAGGTCCGGCACGCTCAGCCTCGTCCAAGCGGAGGGCCAGGGCTGCGGCGACTGGATCCTCGACGCCGCGGGCGGTGGCGAGGTCTTCTCGCCCGGATCCACCCTCCTCGTGCCGGGCGACGTCATCACCCGGACGTGCACCTACACCGTGAACGCGTCTGGCGCGCACCTCAAGGCCACGGCGGGACTCGGCACGCCGAAGTTCGCCGCCGCAAGCGACGCCGACCTCGTCAAGCAGCTCAAGCCGAGCGCCGTCTACACCCTCGGCGCCGCAGGTGCTGGAACCGCTGCTGCGCCGCTCGCGGACGGAGGCGCCATCACCAGTGCCGACAACGGGAAGGTGCTGACCGCTGTCGTCAGCGTGACGTTCGACGCCGCCACTGCGGGCACGACCGCCCAGGGCGTCACGGCGACGCTCGACGCGCTGACGGTCTCGCTGAGCCAGCAGCACGCCTGATCGTCGATGTCGGTCCTCAGGCGGGCGTGGCGCGTGACCACGTTGGCGGTGCTGCTCGCCGCCGGCGCGGCGATGGCCCTCGCGGTCGTCGTGCCGCGCCTGGCGGGGGCCGTGCCCTACACGGTGCTGACCAGCTCCATGGAACCGACGATGCCTCCCGGCACCCTCGTCGTCGTACGTCCCACCGAGCCCGAGGACATCGGGGTCGGCTCGGTCATCACCTACCAGCTGGACTCCGGTGAGCCGACGGTGGTCACCCACCGGGTCGTCAGCCAGGGCGTCGACGCCGAGGGTGAGCCCGTGTTTCAGACCCGCGGGGACGCGAACGCCGTGCCCGACCGGCGCTGGGTGCGGCCGGTGCAGGTCAGGGGCGAGGAGTGGTACGCCGTGCCGTGGCTCGGCTTCGCAGGTCAGCTGCTGACCGCGGAGGCACGCCAGGCCGGGACCCGCCTCGTCGCCGCCGCGCTGCTCGTCTACGCGGCCGTGCTGCTGAGGTCGGGGTTGCGCGCGCGGCGCCCGGCCCGCGACGACGTCAGGGCACAGCATGTCTAGGCCCAGCATGTCTAGGCGCAGCATGTCCAGGCACAGCATGTCTAGGCGCGCCACGCCGTGGCTCCCCCGCCGGGACGCTGCGGCGCCCACCGGCGGGCCGGGGCGTCCCTCGACGCGGACGGCGGGCCGCACCTCCGCGCGGGTCCGAGCCCTCCTGGGCCTGGGGACGGTGCTCGTCCTCGCCACGCCCGGCACGTACGCGCACTGGACCGACGAGGTCGAGGTCGCGGGCACCACCGTCACCGCGGGCACGCTCGACCTCCGCGTGGACGGCCAGGACCAGGTCGCCGGCTACACCGCGCTGGACCTGTCAGCGATGGTCCCGGGGAGCTCGACGGCCGCCGTGCTGACCGTCAGGAACACCGGGACGGCGCCCCTGAGGTACACGGCCGCCACGTCCGCCACGAACCCCGACGGCAAGGGGCTCGCCGGCGCGCTGGCGGTCAAGGTCACCGGCGACACGGCGACCACCGGTGTCGCTCCCGCCGCCACCTGTCCCGGCCCGGCATGGTCCGGCACCGCCGCCACCCTCGACGGCCCCCTGATCGCGAGCGGCAGGCTGCTCGCCCCGGGCGGGTCCGAGCGGGTCTGCGTGCAGGTCACGATGCCGTCGACCGCGGCGGCCGCCCTCCAGGGCGCGACCACGTCCGTGCGCATCACCGTCCACGGCACCTCGGACGTGTCGTGACGCGCGCCCGCCACGCCCTGCTGACCGCGTCAGCGGTCCTGGGCTGCCTCTGCCTGCTCGCCACGGTGTGCGCGCTCGCGTTCGACGTCCGTCCGATGGTCTTCCGCTCGGGGTCGATGTCTCCGACCATCCCCACCGGCGCGCTGGCGTGGGTGCACCGGATCGACGCCGCCGACATCGCCGCCGGCGACGTGGTCGCCGTGACCACGACGAACGGGGCTCGGGTCACCCACCGCGTCGTCGGCGCGGCCCTCGAGGGGGACGTCGCGACGCTGCGGCTGCAGGGCGACGCCAACCGCGTGCCGGACCCCCAGCCGTACCACGTCACCGCAGCCGAGCGCGTCGTGCTCGCCGTGCCGTGGCTCGGGTACGCCCTGGGCTGGCTCGGGACCGGGGCGGGACGCTTCGCGCTCCTCCTCTACGGGGCGTACCTGCTGCACGTGGCGCTCCGCCCGTCTGCGGGGCACCCCGTCGACGCCGTCCGGGTCGCGTCGCCGGGTCCTCACCCTCGCGCGGACGCGCGGCGCGGGCGGCGTGGACCACTGCGCGTACTCACGCTCGCCGTGCTGCTGATCGCCGGCGCAGCGACCGGCGTCACCCACAGCGCCCCGGGGTGGGCGTCGTGGATCGACACCGTGGCTCTGAGCGGCACCTCGCTGCGCGCGCACGCGGTCCTGCCTCCCCCGTCCGTGAGCTGCGCGGGTGGCGGCCTGCTGGAGGCGCTGACGTACTCGTGGCCGGACCAGGACCCGCGCTACGGCTACCGCGTGCGGCTCACCGACGCCCAGGGGATGCTCCACGGCGCGGACCGCGTGGTGGCGCCGAGGACGGGAACGACGACGTACAGCGTGGCGTATGCGGCTGCCGACCTCCCCCTCGGCGGCTTCACGGTCCGCGTCAGCGCCTTCCTGGCGGACTCGCCGTCGTGGGCCTCGTCGACCGGGACCGTCGCCACCGGCCGCAAGTCGCTGCTGGGGCTGGGGCTGACCACGACCTGCTCCTGATCCGACCGTCGAGGCGTCTCGCCCCCCGCGACAGCGCGAGGGACCGTCGCACCGGAGGAGTCGTGGTCGACCGGCTCGACGCCCGCGCCTCGTCGTACCGCACTCGCCCGACGCGGCCTAGCCTGCCGTCATGACCGATCGGGCAGCGCCGAGGCGCGTCGTCCTCGACGTCGACACCGGCATCGACGACGCGCTGGCGCTGCTGTACGCCGTCGCGAGCCCGGCGCTCGAGCTGTGCGCGGTGACCACCGTGGCGGGCAACGTGCCGGTCGAGGTGGCTGCCCGCAACTCGGCGGCCGTGCTCTCCCACGCCGGTGCGGCCGACGTGCCGGTGGTCGTGGGCGCCCCGCGCACGACGACGGGCGCCGGGCCGCGGAGCGGACCCACCAACCACGGACCCGACGGGTTGGGCGGCGTTCGCGTGCCGCCCGGTCCCCGCCCGGCGCGGACGAGCGTGCGCGACCTGGTGGCCGAGGCCGCCGCGAACGCCGCGGTCACGCTCGTGGGGCTCGCACCGCTCACGAACGTCGCCGACCTCGCGCCGCTCGCCGAGCGGCTGGTCGCGGTGGCCGGCGAGCTGGTGCCCGAGGACCCGCCGGAGTTCAACGCCGCCCACGACGTCGACGCCACCGCCCGGGTGCTCGCCGCGGGTCGGCCGACGACCCTCTACGTCGCCGACGTCTTCGAGCAGGTCTCGGTCACCCCGGCCGACGTGGATCGACTGAGGTCGTCCGACCGGCCGGCGGCGCGGCTGGCCGGCGAGCTGCTCGCGGTGCGCCGGGGACACCTGGTCGGCGACGCCGGCGCGCTCGTCCTGCTGACGCACCCGCAGCTGTTCCGGGTCGAGCCGCGGCCGATGGCCCTCGCCGGCCGAGCGCTCACCGAGGTGCCCGGGGGCCGCCTGCTCGACGTGGTCGTCGACGTCGACGCCGCGTCGGTCGCGCGGGCGTACGTCGACACGCTGCTGGCGGTGCGCTGATCAGCGGTCCAGCAGCGGGCGCCCCGGGTCCCAGGTCGTGCCGTCGCGCTCGTCCTGCCGTCGGCGGGCGATCGCCGAGAGCGCCTCGAGGACGACCCTGTTGGCGAGGGCCGCGGTGATGTCGGCGTGGTCGTAGGGCGGGCTGACCTCGACCACGTCGACGCCGACGACCGGCAGCTCGAGACAGATGCGGCGCACCGAGTCGAGCAGCTGGCGAGCCGACAGCCCGCCGGGCTCCGGCGTACCCGTGCCGGGCGCGTGCCCGGGGTCGCAGACGTCGATGTCGACGGAGAGGAAGACGCCCTCGCACTCGTCGGTCGCGATCGCGAAGGCCTCGGTGAGGCACTCCTCGAGGCCGCGGTGGACGATCTCGGTCATCTCGTAGGACCGCATCCGCTCGGCGGCCATCCAGTCCAGCGTCTCGGGTCCGGGCCAGTAGCCGCGGAGGCCGACCTGGAGGAAGCGGTCGCCGCGAAGCGCGCCGGACTCGATGAGCCGGCGCATCGGCTGGCCGTGGCCCCACAGCGAGCCGAACTCGATGTCGCCGGTGTCGGCGTGGGCGTCGAAGTGGATCATCGAGACCCGCCCGTGCCCGAGGACGTTCGCCACGCCCTTGGCGTCGGGGTAGGCGATCGAGTGGTCGCCGCCCAGCACGACCGGGATCGCACCGGCGCGCGCCACCTTCTCGACGGCGGCCTCCAGGGCGGGGAGGGCGACCTCGATGTCGCCGGAGTACATCTCGACGTCGCCCGCGTCGTAGACCACGAGGTCACGCAGCGCGTCGGTGCGCAGGGCCAGCGACGGCCGGGAGCCGTCGTGCGGCAGGTAGTCGGTCATCCGGATCGCCTGCGGCCCGAAGCGCGTGCCCGGCCGGTGCGACGTACCCCCGTCGAACGGCGCGCCGACGATGACGACGTCCGCGTCGGCGTACGTCGCCTCTTCGTCGAGGTCGCACGCGGGCACGCCGAGGAAGGTGATGTCGGGGCCGAACTGAGCGCCGTAGCGGGTCATGGCCCGACTCTAGGGCCGTCCGGCCGTCGGGGTGCTCGGTCGGGTGCTCCTCGCGGGACTTCCCGAGGGTTTCGCGAACATCTGGGGGCGTGCACGCTGCTGGAAGTTCGCAATCCCCCGCTTAGGCGGGGGATTCGAAACCAGCCCCAGCACCCCCACCGGAAGCCGCCCGCCACTCGCCCAGCGCCGCGAACCGCTCCCCGATGAGCCGGTGGGTCGCCGAGTCGGGGTGGAGGTTGTCGGGCAGCGGCAGCCGCTCGGCGTCGGCCGGGCCGTAGAGCGCGAGCCCGTCGACGTACGACAGGTGCGGGTCGCCGCGGCGGTCGACCACCTCGGCGAGCACCTCGCGCACCACCTCCAGCGTCAGCGCCCCTCGCGCCACCCGCTCCGGGTCGCCGCCCGCGAGGAACGCGACGCGACCCTCGGCGAGCGCGGCGGTGTCGGGCACGGTGGGCCCGGGCACCGCCTCCTGGATCGCGCAGTGGAGCGGCGAGACCAGTCGCAGCGGCGTGTCGGGGTGGCCGTCGCGGATCGTGTCGAGCCAGCCGTGGACCGCCGGCCCGAGGGCACGGCGGCGCAGCAGGTCCTGGTTGACGAGGTTGATCCCGATCTTGAGGCTGACGAGGTCGGCCGGGGTGTCACGGATCGTCCGGGCCACGAACGGGTCCAGCAGCGCGCTGCCGCCGAGGCCGAGGTTGACCAGGTCGAGCCCCGCGAGGCGGGCAGCGACGACGGGCCACGGCTCGGTGGGGTACGTCGCGACGGATCCGTGGCTGATCGAGCTGCCGTGGTGCACCCACAGCGGTCGGCCGCCCGCGAGCGGCGTCACCGGCGCGTCGGCACGCAGGTCGATGAGCTCGGTCTGCTCGTCGTGCGGCAGCCACACCTCGACGTCCTGCTCGCCACCGGCGAGCGCGATGGTGAGGGTCGTCGGCGCGCCCGGGTGGAAGGTGCTCGCGCCGGTCATCATGTCGACGTCGAGCACGTTGCCGCCGGTCGCCTGCTGACGCTCGACCAGCTCGCCGCCGACGAGCACGTCGTACCAGCCGTCCGGGCGCTGCGGCGCCCCGACGTAGCGGCGCTTGGTCGGCAGCACGTCGAGCTCGAGCAGCGTGGCCGTCGTCCACATCGCGAGTCGTACGCCGGCGGGTTGGGCCTCGACGAGCCGCAGCTGCGGGTCGTCGCACTGGGCTCGTGCCCAGGCGGGCAGCCGGTGCGGCAGCAGGCCGCGCGGGGTGCGCTCGATCTCGAGCGCGCCGAGCACGAGGGACGGGTCGATCATCGCGCTCCCCAAGAGGTCAGGGTCGCGTGCAGCCCGTCGAGGACGCGCTCCCAGGACTCCTCCGACGTCGGGGTGCCGGCCGCGCCGTGGCCGAACGCACCCGAGGCCTCGAGCGCGGCGTAGCCGTGGAAGGTGGCCCCGAGCAGGCGGACCGCGTGGGTGGTGTCGTCCTCCCCGAGGCGGTAGCCGCGCAGCGCCGCCCGCACGAGCTCCGCGTGGCGGGGACCGGCGCTCGCGGCGGCGGTCGCCGCGTCCAGCGGCAGCCGGGTGGCGGCGTACCGGCCCGGGTGCTCGACGGCGTACGTGCGCCACACCCCGCCCATCGCGGCGAGCGCGTCGCGGCCGCTCACTCCCGCCAGCGCAGCGGCGATGTGGTCCGCGGTCTCCGCCAGCGCGAGGAGGGCGACGCGGGTGCGGACGTCGGCCTGGCTGCGGACGTGCGTGTAGAGGCTCGGGGCGGCCACGCCGAAGTGCTTGGCGAGGGCGGCGAGCGTCACGTGGTCGAGGCCCGCCTCGTCGGCGAGCGCGGCGGCCGCCTCGGTGACGCGGGCGCTGGTGAGACCTGCGCGGGGCATCTCGGTCCTTCCTCAGTAGCAGAGGTCAGAACCTTAGCACCGTAGGAAACGTCGCGGAGAGAGGCCTGTCTGCAGCGAGGGTCAGCCTCCGATCGCGCGCCGGGGCAGCACGCCCAGCAGGCCGACCAGGACGACCACCGACCCGACGGCGCTCCACGCGGCCGCGCTGCGGTCGTACACCACGTCCACGATGAAGAACAGGATGCCGCCAAGCAGCAGGCCGATCAGGGCGAGGGCCACCGACATCAGCACGTGGCCGGCCCGCACGAGCTCGGCCTTCACGTCCCGCTGGAAGACATGGCGATGGATCGCGACCGGCGCCAGCAGCACGCTGACCGTCGCGAACGACAGCGAGAGCAGCCCGACGTACCAACCGCGCTGGAAGGCGTCGAGGTCCTCGAAGCGCTCCTGGAACGGCAGCGTGGCGAGGAAGCCGGCCAGCACCTGCACGCCCGTCTGACTCACACGCAGCTCCTGCAGGAGGTCGTTCCAGTTCCGGTCCGCTCGCTCCTGGGGGGTCTCGTCCCGCCTGCCCTTCGTCATCACCGGGACGGTACTCACTCCGTCCGGGCCGCCAACCTCCCCACGGGTGAGTGCGGGCGCACCAGCCCGGCGGAGCGCTCCGGCTCGCGCCGTCACCCTGACGTGCCGGCCGAAGGGTGTTTTGCCGCCCACCCAGCCCACCCGCACGGGTGTCGTTGCCCGTGCCCCTGCGTGGCACGTTGGAGGGAGGGCCACCCGGTCCGCACCGACCTCAGAGGGAGGAACGACGATGGGTCTGGACGACAAGTTCGACAACAAGGCCGACGAGCTCAAGGGCAAGGCCAAGGAGCACACCGGCAAGGCCACCGACGACGAGCAGCTCGAGGCCGAGGGCCAGGGCGACCAGATGGGCGCCGACCTGAAGCAGGCCGGCGAGAAGGTCAAGGACGCCTTCAAGCACTGACCGTCCGCCACCCCTGCCCGCCGCGGCGGCCACCTCGCGGTGGTCGCCAGCGACGGCGGCCGCGCCCCGGCGTCCGCCGCGCATGCGGCCCGACCTGCTGGGTACGGACCACGCATGACCCAAGGCCAGGATCCCAACCGCGTCGACCCGACCAAGCAGTCGGGCCGCCCCCTGATCATCACGGCTGCCGTCGTGTCGCTGCTGGTCGTCCTCGCCCTGCTGATCCTCGTCTACAACCGGGCCTCCTGACCCCGGACGGTCCTCGTCGTCCCCAGGATCGGCCCGCGACCGACAGGCGCTGTCGGCACCCGCTCGTAGGGTGCTGCCCGTGACCTTGCACCTCCACACCGCCGAGCGCACCGACGCGCTGGCCGACGGCCTCGCGGACCTGCTGGTCACCCCGCTCCCCGACCCCTTCGCGCGCGAGGTCGTCGTCGTGCCCGCCCGAGGGGTCGAGCGCTGGCTGACCCAGCGGCTCTCCCACCGGCTCGGCACCGGCGAGCGCGCCGCCGACGGCGTGTGCGCCGGCGTGCGGTTCGTCAGCCCGCGCTCGCTGGTGACGCTGCTGCTCGGCACCGAGGACTCGGACCCCTGGCAGCCCGACGCGCTGGCGTGGCCGCTGCTGGAGGTCGTCGACGACGCGATGGGCGAGCCGGGCTTCGAGGCGCTCACCGACCACCTCGGTGGCGGCGACCCGGCGGACGAGCGCTCGGCCCGGCGCTACTCCGTCGCGCACCGGCTCGCCGGCCTCTACCACCGCTACGCCGTCCAGCGGCCGCAGCTGGTCACCGACTGGCGCGCCGGTCGCGACACCGACGGGGCGGGCGGCCCGGTGCCCGAGGACCTCAGGTGGCAGCCCGAGCTGTGGCGCCGGCTGGTGTCCCGGGTGGGCGCACCACCTCCCGACCAGCGGCACCTCGACACGCTGGCCCTGCTACGCTCCGGCGGCGACGGGCTCGACCTGCCGCCCCGGCTCTCGCTGTTCGGGCACACCCGCATCCCGCGGACCGAGGCCGAGCTCGTCGGAGCGCTCGGTGAGGTGCGCGACGTGCACCTGTGGCTCCCGCAGGTCTCGCCCCGGTCGTGGCAGTCGCTCGCGCCCACCGCGACGGAGGGGCCGGTGCCGCGGGCGGCCGACACCTCGGCAGCCCTGGTGCACCATCCCCTGGTCGCCTCGCTCGGCCGCGACGCCCGGGAGCTGCGCCGGACCCTCGGGGCGACCGGCGCCGCCGAGGCGACCCCGCTCGGTGCCGGACCACCACCCGACTCGCTGCTCGGGTGGCTGCAGGCCGACCTCCGCGCCGATCGGCTGCCGTCCGCCGAGGAGCGCGCCGCGCGGGTCGTCGCCCGCGCGGACCGGTCGGTGCAGGTGCACGCCTGCCACGGCGCGGCCCGCCAGGTCGACGTCCTGCGGGAGGTGCTGGTCGGCCTCCTGGCCGACGACCCGACGCTCGAGCCACGCGACATCGTCGTCATGTGCCCCGACGTGGAGTCCTACGCACCGCTGATCTCCGCCGCCTTCGGCCTCGCCGACCTCGCCGGGGGCGCCGGGCACCCCGCCCACGAGCTGCGCGTCCGGCTGGCAGACCGCTCGCCGGGCGCGACCAACCCGCTGCTCGCGATGGCCGCGACGCTCGTCGAGCTCGCCGGCGGCCGCCTCACCGCCACCGAGGTGCTCGACCTCGCCGGCACCGAGCCGGTGCGGCGACGGTTCGGCTTCGACGACGACGAGCTCGAGCAGGTGCAGCGCTGGGTGCGCGGCGCCGCCGTCCGGTGGGGGCAGGACCCCGCCCACCGTGGACGGTTCGGTCTCGCCCTGCCCGACAACACCTGGCAGTCCGGCCTGCGGCGGATGCTGCTCGGCGCGGCGATGTCCGGCAGCGGTCACCGCTTCGTCGGCGACGCCCTCCCGCTCGACGACGTCGGCGACGCCCAGCTCGACCTGCTCGGCCGCTTCGTGGAGTACGTCGACCGGCTCGAGCGGACCCTCGACCGTGCGCGCGCAGCCACGTCCGCCGGGGAGTGGACCGACGCCCTCGCCGGCGGCGTGCACAGCCTCACCCGCACGCTGCCCGACGACACCTGGCAGGTGGCCCAGTTCGACCGCGAGCTCGCGCGCATCGGCTCCAGCGTGGTCGACGGCGGCGCCGAGCGCACCGTCCTGCGGCACGCCGACGTCCGGGCCCTGCTGGCCCACCGGCTGCGGAGCCGGCCGACGCGGGCCAACTTCCGCACCGGCACCCTGACGGTCTGCACCATGGTGCCGATGCGTTCGGTCCCGCACCGCGTGGTGTGCCTGCTCGGCCTCGACGACGGCGTCTTCCCGCGACTCGACAGCATCGACGGCGACGACGTCCTCGCACGGGCGCCCCTGACCGGTGAGCGCGACGTCCGCGCCGAGGACCGCCAGCTCTTCCTCGACGCCATCGCCGCCGCCGGGCAGACCCTGGTCGTCACCTACACCGGCCGCGGCGAGCACACCGGCGCCGACCGGCCGCCCGCGGTCCCGCTCGGCGAGCTCCTCGACACCCTCGACGTCACTGCCACCGCCGCCGACGGCGGACGCGTCCAGGACCAGGCGCGGGTCTTCCACCCCCTGCAGCCCTTCGACGAGGCCAACCTGCTGGCCGGCCGCGACCGGCCGCCGGGCGTGCCGCACCTGACCCTCACCGACGAGCCGTTCACCTTCGACCGGACGTCGCTGGCCGGCGCCCTCGCCGCCCGCGACCAACGGCCGGTGGTCCGCGAGGTCGTCGCGGAGTCCCTTCCCGCCCCCGCCGGCGACGACACCGAGGTGGCGCTCGCCGACCTCCACGAGTTCTTCGCCCACCCGGTCCGGTCGTTCCTGCGGCGCCGGCTGCGGGTGTCCACGCCGCTGGCCGCCGACGAGCTGTCCGACGCCGTCCCCATCGAGCTCGACGGCCTCGAGCGCTGGGACGTCGGCGACCGGCTGATCCGCGACGTGCTCGCCGGGGCCGACCCGGCGCAGGCCATGACGGCCGAGCAGCTGCGGGGGCTGCTGCCCCCGCGCTGCCTGGGCGAGTCGGTGCTGGGCTCCATCGTCGAGCAGGTGCGACCGCTGGTCACCGCAGGGCTCGCGGCCCGTCGGGGAGCGCCGCGCACCGTGGACGTCGACATCGACCTCGGCGGGCGCCGGGTCACCGGCACGGTCGACGACCTGTTCGGCAACCACCTCGTGACCGTCACCTACTCGCGGCTCGCCGCGAAGCACCGCGTCGCCGGCTGGATCGACGCGCTCGCGCTCGCCGCCGGCCTGCCCGACGAGAACTGGACCGTCCACAGCATCGGCCGCGGCCGCAACGGCGGCCAGGTGGCGCGCATCGGGCCGCTCGCCGAGCACGAGGCGCGCGGGTGGCTCGACCGGCTGCTCGACATCCGGGCGGCGGGGCTGTGCGAGCCCCTGCCGGCGCCGCCCAAGACGTCGCTGGCGTGGGCCGCCGAGCACGTCCACGAGCTCGCCGGCCGCGGCAACGCCGACGCCGACCGCGCCGCCGACCGGGAGTGGACGACGCCCCGGTTCAGCGAGACCCCGGTGCCCACCGAGGACGCCGACGCCTGGCACCGGCTGGCCTGGGGCGAGCAGGCCCCCTTCGACGTGCTCTGCAGCCCGCCCCGGCCCGGCGACCCCGGCACGGAGCGGCACCGCCTGGGTCGCTACGCCTGGGCGCTGTGGCAGCCGCTGCTCGAGCACGAGGTGGTGCAGCCGCTGTGACGTCCACCCCCGCGACCACCACGCCGACCGCGCGCCCCGACCCGAGCCCCGGCACGTTCCGCATCACCGCCCCTCTGCCCACCGGCACCACTCTCCTCGAGGCGAGCGCCGGCACCGGCAAGACCTGGACGATCAGCGCGCTGGTGACCCGCTACGTCGCCGAGCAGGGCCTGCGGCTCGACGAGCTGCTCGTCGTGACCTTCACCCGCGCCGCGTCCCAGGAGCTCCGCGAGCGGGTCCGCGAACGCCTGGTGAGCGCCCAGCGCGCGCTCGCCGACCCGCCGCCCGAGGCCGAGCGCGACGAGCTGCAGGCCCACCTCCTCGACGTCGACGAGGAGGGGCGTGCCACGCGGCTGCGCCGGATCACCGAGGCGCTGGCCGACTTCGACGCCGCGACGATCGCCACCATCCACCAGTTCTGCCAGCTGGTGCTGCGCAGCCTCGGTGTCGCCGGTGACACCGACCGCCAGGCGCGTCTCGTCGAGGACCTCGAGCAGCTGACGGAGGAGGTCGTCGACGACTGCTACCTCGCGGCCTTCGCCGACGCCGAGGCCCCGGCGTTCGACCGGGCCACGGCGGGTGCCATCGCCCGCGCCGTCGTCGGCGACCCGCGCGCCGCGGTCCAGCCGGAGGCGGCGGTCGACGACGCGCCGGACTCCCCTGCGGCCCAGCGGGTCCGCTTCGCCCGCTCGGTGCTGCGCGAGCTCGACCTGCGCAAGCGTCGCCTGGGGATCCTCAGCTACGACGACCTCCTCGGCCAGCTCGCCGACGCCCTCGAGGACCCCCGCCGGCCGGCACGGGCCCGCATGCAGGCGCGCTGGAAGGTCGCGCTCATCGACGAGTTCCAGGACACCGACCCGGTGCAGTGGCAGGTGTTCGACCGCGCCTTCTCGGGCGTCGCGACCCTCGTGCTGATCGGCGACCCCAAGCAGGCCATCTACGCCTTCCGCGGCGGCGACGTCGCCACCTACCTCGAGGCAGCCCGCACCGCCGGCGACCGGCAGACCCTCGGCGTCAACTGGCGCAGCGACAGGCCGCTCGTCGACGCCCTCCAGCGACTGTTGGCGCCCGCGCAGCTCGGCCACCCCGACATCGTCGTCCGCGAGGTCGACGCCCACCACGAGCGGTCGCGGCTCGTCGGCGCCGGTCCGCCGGTGCGGCTGCGGGTCGCGCGCCGCCGGGAGCTCGGCGAGGGCCCGCGCAGCAAGCCGCCGGTCGACCGCTGGCGCGGCCACGTGGTCGCCGACCTCGCCGCCGACGTCAAGCGGCTGCTCACCAGCGACGCCCGCATCGACGGCCGGGAGGTGCGCGCCGGCGACGTCGCGGTGCTGGCCTACACCCACACGATGCTGCAGGCCATCCAGCGCGCCCTGGCCGATGTCGGCGTCCCGTCCGTCGTGACGTCCGGCGGGTCGGTGTTCCACAGCCCGGCCGCGACCGAGTGGCTGACGCTGCTGGAGGCGCTCGAGCAGCCGCACCGCACCGACCGCGTACGCGCCGCCGCGCTCACCAGCTTCCTCGGCCACACCGCCACGGCCCTCGACGCCGGCGGCGACGAGCTCACCGACCGCCTTTCCGACCGGGCCCGCACGCTCGCCGACCTGCTGGAGGCCAAGGGCGTCGCCGCGGTCCTCGAGTACGCCGTCGTGGGCGGCATGACCGCGCGGGTGCTGGGCCGGGTGGGCGGCGAGCGGCTCCTCACCGACCTCCGCCACGTGGGCGAGGCGCTGCACCGGGTGTCGGTGGAGGACCGTCTCGGGGTGGTGGGCCTGCTGGCCTGGCTGCGCGAGCAGGTCGCCGAGGACAAGGTGGAGGTCGCCTCCGAGCGCGCCCGCCGGCTCGACTCCGACGCCGCCGCGGTGCAGCTGGTGACCATCCACGGCAGCAAGGGCCTGGAGTACCCCGTCGTCTACCTCCCCTCGCTGTGGGACCGCTTCATTGGGCGCGAGCCCGACGTGCCGCGCTACCACGACGCCACCGGTCGGCGGTGCCGCGACGTCGGCGGCCCCAGCCGGTGGCGGCCCGAGGCGGTCGCCCGCCACCAGGCCGAGGACGCCGGGGAGGCGCTCCGCCTCCTCTACGTCGCCATGACCCGGGCGCGCTCGCAGGTCGTGGCCTGGTACTGCCCGTCGAACAACACGCCGGGGTCGGCGCTGCACCGGATCCTGTTCGGACGCCGGCCCGGCACGGCCGAGGTGCCCGACAGCCAGCCGGTGGTCGACGACGACCGGATCGTGGAGATCCTCGGTCACTGGCGTGACGCCGGAGCGGTGTGGCCCGAGCTCGCGGAGGTGGTCGCCCCCAGTCCCGAGCCGCTCGCCGCGCCGGTGCACGACCTGCACGTGCGGTCCTTCGCCCGCCGGGTCGACACGGAGTGGCGGCGCACCTCCTACACCGCGCTGTCGGCCGCCGCCACGGATCCCGCCCACGGATCCGACGTCCCGCTGTCGGAGCCGGAGATCGGCGAGGACCTCGAGACGGCCGACCAGTGGGCGCCCGACCTGGACCCGGACGCCGCTGCGGGCGACGACCTCGCGCTCACCGCGCTCGCCTCCCCGATGTCCGACTTCCCCGCCGGGGCGGCGTTCGGCTCCCTGGTGCACGCCGTCCTCGAGCACGCCGACCTCCAGGCCGACGACCTCCGCCAGGAGCTCCTCCACCGGATCGAGGAGCAGCGGTCGTGGTGGCCGGTCGAGATCGAGAGCGGGGCGCTGGCCGACGCGCTCGTCCCGGTGTGCCGCACGCCCCTCGGCTCGATGACGGGAGGACGGGCTTTGACCGACATCGCCGCCGCCGACCGGCTCCCCGAGCTCGACTTCGAGCTGCCGCTCAGCGGTGGCGACCTCACCGGCCACGACGTCGACAGGATCACCCTCGGCGACCTGGAGCCGCTGCTGCGCCGCCACCTGGCGACCGGCGACCCGGTCCTCTCCTACGCCGACACGCTCGCCTCCGACCCGGCGCTCGCGGGCCAGGCGCTGCGCGGCTACCTCACCGGGTCCATCGATGTGGTCATGCGGGTGCCGACCGACGCGGGTCCGAGCTTCGTGACCGTCGACTACAAGACCAACCGGCTGGGCGACCCGACGGCCGAGCTCACCGCCTGGGACTACCGGCCGGAGGTGCTCGACGAGGCGATGGGCCACTCCGACTACCCGTTGCAGGCGCTACTCTACACCGTGGTGCTGCACCGCTTCCTGCGGTGGCGGTTGCCCGGCTACGACCCGGCGCAGCACCTCGGCGGGGTCCTCTACCTCTACCTGCGCGGCCTCTGCGGGCCCGACGCGGCCGACCTGCCCGGCCTCGACGGACGGGTTCCGGGGGTCTTCGAGTGGCGCCCACCGGTGCCGCTCGTGCTGGAGCTGTCCGACCTGCTCGACGGCGTACACCCGGGGAGGCGGGCGCGGTGACCGAGATCTGGGAGACCACCGACCCCGCCGACCCGCGCTTCGCGCTCGCCGCCACCGGGGTGCTGGGCGAGTTCAACGCCGCCGGCATCCTCACCGCGGGCGACGTCCACGTCGCGCGCGCCGTCGGGCTGCTCACGCGCGAGGCCGACGACGAGGTGCTGCTGGCCGTCGCCCTGGCGTGCCGGGCCGTACGCTCCGGCTCCGTGTGCCTCGACCTGGCGGGGGCGGCCGGCTCCGTCGCGGCCGCCGCAGGCGAGGACGACGCGGTCGCGGCGCTGCCGTGGCCCGAGACCGGGCGCTGGGCGGCCGCACTGGCCGCCAGCCCGCTCGTGGAGCACGGCGTCGTGCGCTGGGAGCACGGGCTGGTCTACCTCGATCGCTACCACGAGCAGGAGTCCCAGGTGCTCCGCGACCTGGCCGAGCGGGCGGCCCGCACGCCGCCGCCCGTCCCGGAGGCGCTCGCCCCCGTCCTGCACCGCGTGTTCCCCGGCGAGCAGTACGCCGAGCAGCGCGAGGCCGGGCTGCGCACCGCCGGGCAGTGGACCACCGTTCTCACCGGTGGTCCGGGCACCGGCAAGACCACGACCGTGGCGGGGCTCCTCGTCGCGCTGCGTGCCCAGCACCCCGTCGACGGCCCGCCGCTGCGGGTCGCGCTGACGGCACCCACCGGCAAGGCGTCGGCGCGGCTGCAGGAGTCGCTGGGCGAGGCGACCCGGCGCCGCGAGGGCGAGCCCGACCGGTTCACCGACGAGGAGCGCACCTGGCTGGCCGGCCTGCAGTCGATGACCCTGCACCGCCTGCTGGGTCGCCGCCCCGACAGCGAGACGCGCTTCCGCCACCACCGCGGCAACCGGCTCGCGGCCGACGTGGTCGTGGTCGACGAGACGTCGATGGTGTCGCTGACGATGATGGCCAGGCTGCTGGAGGCGGTCCGGCCCGACACCCGCCTGGTGCTGGTCGGCGACCCCGACCAGCTGTCCTCGGTCGAGGCCGGCGCGGTGCTCGGCGACCTCGTCGCGGGCTTCGCACCGCGTGCGGACTCACCGGTCGTCGCGCTGCGCACCTCCCACCGCTTCGGCGACCGCATCGGCGCGCTGGCCCGCGCGGTCCGCGACGCCGACGCCGACGAGGCGCTGGAGATCCTGGCCTCGGGCGACGACGCCGTCCACTGGGTCGCCGACGAGCAGCCGTCCGCTGCGATCCGTGCGGCCACGCTGCCGTCCGCCCTCGCCGCCCGGGACGCGGCGAGGTCCGGCGACGCCGCGCACGCCCTCCGCGTGCTGGAGACCCACCGGATGCTGTGCGCGCACCGCGACGGTCCCGCTGGCGTGGAGCACTGGAACCGGCGCATCGAGGCTTGGCTGGCCGCCGAGACCGGCGACGCCGTCCACGACCCGGCGTACCCCGGCCGACCGGTCCTCGTCACGGCGAACGACTACGCCCTGGGCCTCTACAACGGCGACTCCGGCGTGGTGGTCCTCACCGACGAGGGCCCGCGGGTGGCGTTCCCGACGGCCGACGGGGCGCCGACCCTCGTCGCTCCCGCCCGGCTCGGCGCCGCCCAGACGATGCACGCGATGACGATCCACAAGAGCCAGGGCAGCCAGGTCGACGAGGTGACGGTGCTGCTCCCCGACGAGGAGTCCCGGCTGCTGACCCGCGAGCTGTTCTACACCGCCGTCACCCGGGCACGCCGACGGGTGCGGGTGGTGGGGTCCGAGAACGCGGTGCGCGCCGCGATCGGCCGGCGCGCCCAGCGCGCGAGCGGGCTCGCCGTACGCCTGCGCGACGCGCCCTGAGCCGCGCCACGCCGCTGGTGGACGGCGAAACCTCCTCGACACACCGGGCCGATAGCCTCGAGCCATGCCCTACCTGATGCGCGTGGAGCTCCCGGACGTCCCCGGGTCGCTGGGTCGCGTCGCGAGCGCGATCGGTGAGGCCGGCGGCGACATCGAGGCGATCGAGATCGTCGAGAAGCGTGACGGCTTCGCCGTCGACGACGTGCTGCTCGAGATGGCGCCGAGCACGATGCCCGACTCCGTCGTCTCCGCCTGCAGCGTGCTCGACGGGGTCAGCGTCCTGTGGATCAACCGCTACGCGGCCGGCGGGAACCTCTTCCTCGACCTCGAGGTCGTCGAGGCGCTCACCGAGGACCCCGCCTCGGCCGGCGACCGGCTGGTCGACCTGCTGCCCATCGCGTTCCGCGTCGACTGGGCGGCGCGCGTGCGGCCGAGCGGGACGGGCGTCGCGGTCGTCCACGCCACCGACGCCGCCCCGACCGAGTTCACGGTCGGACAGGTCCAGTCCCCGACCCGGCTGCCGGGCGACGACGTCTACGTCGAGTGCGCCGCCCCCTTCGGCGACGACCTGGTGCTGATGGGCCGCCGCGGTGGCCCCGAGTTCCTCGACTCCGAGCTGGCCCGGCTGTCGCACCTGCTCGGGCTCGCGACCACGATCAGCCGGGGCTGAGCCCGGGGGGCGCCTCCGCGGCCGGGGCGTCCGGGTCCGGGTCCGGGTCCGGGCCTTCTTCGAATCCCCCGCTTA
The DNA here is from genome assembly GCF_017916385.1 of Nocardioides xinjiangensis. NCBI lineage: Bacteria > Bacillati > Actinomycetota > Actinomycetes > Propionibacteriales > Nocardioidaceae > Nocardioides > Nocardioides xinjiangensis. The sequence continues at coordinate 1,936,980 of NZ_JAFMSW010000001.1, read as the reverse complement.
AGCGGGGGATTGCGAACTTCCGGGGGCGTGCAGGCCTCGATAAGTTCGCGACACGCTCACGAAGTCCGCGCCCGCCGCATCTGCCCTACCCGGCATACCGCCTACGCTGCCCGGGTACCCCGACGCACCCGACGAGAGGACGCCCGATGAGCCAGGACGTACAGCCCGACATGCCCGATGAGGCCGGGTCGCCGCAGCCGGCCGACCCGTTCGAGCCCGAGGCGCCCGCCCACGTCGATCCCGATCCCGAGACCGCGGCGCACCGCGACAACGACGACGAGGCCACGGTGGACGGCGCCGACCCGTCCCCGCCCCAGCCCAGCTGACAGGCCCACGCTCGCACGTCCCGCGAGTCCCGCCGACGAGCACAGCCCACCGGCCCGGCTGACGCGCCGGGCTCGGCGGCCCGACCCGACGAGCCGAGCCGGGCAGCAGCCCTACGAGCCGGCCGGCGCGTCAGCCCGCTCGAGCAGGAAGAGCGGGATCTCCCGGTCGGTCTTCTCCTGGTACGACGCGTACGTCGGCCACGTCGCGACGGCGTGCTCCCACCAGTCCGCGCGCTCCTCGCCGCTGAGCTCACGCGCGCGGTACAGGTGCTTCTCGGCCTTGTCCTGGAGCTCGACCTCGGGGTGCTGGCGGAAGTTGTCGGCCCATGCCGGGTCCTCGGGCGCGCCGCCCTTCGACGCGACCGCGAGGTACGCGCCGTCGCGCTCGACGCGCATCACCGGGTTCTTGCGCAGGTTGCCCGACCTCGAGCCCACCGACGTGATGACCACGATCGGGTAGCCCGTGTCGCGCAGCGTGCCGGCCTTCTCGCCGTTCGTGGCCTCGTACTCGGCCACCTGGTTGCGGACCCACTCGGCCGCGCTCGGGACGTACGTTCCAGTCAGTGCCATGCCTGCCACAACACCGCGCCGCGCCGTCGTCTTCCTCACCGCGGGTAGTCCACCGGGAAAGGGTCGTCGACGGTCGGTCCGGGCGACCGTTCCCCGGTGAACTAGCCTCCGGAGGCATGAGTGCGATCGAGGGCGTCAGCGAGATCTTCGACCCGGAGGCGTGGGACGCCGTCCCGGGCTTCGACGACCTCACCGACCTCACCTACCACCGCGCGCGCGAGCACGGCACCGTGCGCATCGCCTTCGACCGCCCGGACGTGCTCAACGCGTTCCGGCCGCACACCGTCGACGAGCTGCTGCGCACGCTGGAGCACGCGCGCACGTCGGCCGACGTCGGCTGCGTGATCCTGACCGGCAACGGTCCCAGCGCGAAGAACGGCAAGTGGGCCTTCTGCACCGGCGGCGACCAGCGGATCCGGGGCCGGGCCGGCTACCAGTACGAGACCGACGGCCACGTCGACGAGGGCGCGCCGCCGAACCCCATCGACAAGGCGAGGCTCGCCCGTCTCCACATCCTCGAGTGCCAGCGGCTGATCCGCTTCATGCCCAAGGTCGTCATCTGCGTCGTCCCCGGCTGGGCCGCGGGCGGCGGGCACAGCCTGCACGTCGTGGCCGACCTCACGCTCGCCAGCCGCGAGCACGCGCGCTTCAAGCAGACCGACGCCGACGTCGGCTCCTTCGACGGCGGCTACGGCTCGGCGTACCTCGCCCGGCAGGTCGGCCAGAAGTTCGCCCGCGAGATCTTCTTCCTCGCCGACGAGTACGACGCCGAGGAGATGCACCGCATGGGCGCGGTCAACCGCGTGGTCGCGCACGCCGACCTCGAGAGGGTCGCGCTCGACTGGGGCCGGAGGATCAACGGCAAGTCCCCGACGGCCCAGCGGATGCTGAAGTACTCCTTCAACCTCCTCGACGACGGGCTCGTGGGACAGCAGCTCTTCGCCGGCGAGACCACGCGCCTGGCGTACATGACCGACGAGGCGCAGGAGGGCCGCGACCAGTTCCTCGAGAAGCGCGAGCCGGACTGGTCGCCGTACCCCTGGTACTACTGAGCGGCTCGGGACAGCCATGAAGGTCGTCGTGCTCACCGGTGCCGGCATCTCCGCGGAGAGCGGCCTCACCACCTTCCGCGACTCCGGCGGCCTGTGGGAGGGCGTCGACCCGATGCAGGTGGCGACCCCCGAGGCGTACGCCGCGGACCCGGGGCTCGTGCAGCGGTTCTACGACGACCGTCGCGCGGCCCTCTCGCGGGTGCAGCCCAACGCCGCGCACCACGCGCTCGTCCGGCTCGAGCACGCCCTGGGCGACGACCTTCTCGTCGTCACCCAGAACGTCGACGACCTCCACGAGCGTGCCGGGTCGCAGCGGGTGCACCACATCCACGGCCGGCTCCGGTCGGCGTGGTGCACGACGTGCGACGCGCGGCACGAGTGGGACGGGCCGCTGGCCGACGGGCCGCCGTGCCCCCGGTGCGGGTCCGCGACGCTGCGGCCCGACATCGTGTGGTTCGGGGAGATCCCCTACGGCATGGACCGCGTCGAGCAGGCGCTGTGGGAGTGCGAGCTCTTCGTCTCGGTCGGCACGTCCGGACTGGTGTACCCCGCCGCGGCGTTCGTGCACTGGGCTCGCGGCGCCACCCTCGAGCTCAACCTCGAGCCGAGCGCCGGCGCCACCGACTTCGCCGAGTCGCGGCAGGGACCGGCGACCCGGCTGGTGCCGGCGTGGGTGGAGGAGCTCCTGGCCTGAGCGGGCCGGACCCGACCTCGGGTGGGGCGGGGTCAGGACCGGAAGTGGAGTCGCACGTGCGTGCCGCGGCCGAGCGCCGACTCCACCTCCACGGTGCCGCCGTGGCGGTGCATGACCTCCCGCACGATGCCGAGGCCGAGACCGGTGCCCGGGCGCAGCAGCGCCGCCTGGTTCGTCGAGCGGAAGAGGGGCAGGAAGAGGTCGGCCTGGTCGCTGTCGGAGATCCCGATGCCCTCGTCCCTGCAGCCGAACGTCAGGCCGCCGTCCGCCCGACGCTCGATCCCGAGCCAGACCTCGTCACCGGGGTCGGAGTACTTCACCGCGTTGTCGACGAGGTTCGCCACGGCGCTGGCGATCTCCTTCGGGTCGCCGAGCACGACCGCCTCGTCGGACTCCCCGACGCGGTGGAGGGCGATGCCCGCCCGCTCCGCCACGGCCGCCATCGACGCGAGCGTCTCCTCGACGATCGCCAGCAGGTCCACCCGCTGCATGCTCGGCGGGTGGTGGGGGTCGCTGACGCGGGAGAGCGTCGCAAGGCCTTCGAGCAGGCCGCCGAGCCGCTCGCTGCCGCGCAGGATCGCCCGCACACGGCGCTCGTGCTCGTCCGCGAGGCCGCTGACCGCGAGGAGCTCGGCGTTGGCGGTGACCACGGTCAGCGGGTTGTTCATCTCGTGCGTCAGCTCGCGCAGGAAGCGGTACCGCGCCTCCTCCACACCGCGGAGCTCCTCGAGGAGGCGCCGCTCGCGTTGCGTGGCGTGCGCGTTGGCGATCGCCCGGCCGAGGTCGTGACCGAGCTCCAGCGCGGCGATCCCCTCGCCGTCGGTCCAGCGCCGGGAGCCGGTGCGCCGGGCGCACATCAGCATCCCGAGGACCTCGTCGTCGACGCCGACGGGCGCCACGACGACCGCCTCGAAGCCCGCGGCGGCCAGCGCACCGGTGAACCAGTCGGCGTGCGCCGCCAGGCCGTCGTCGCCCCACACCTGCCCCGGCTCGACGATGAGCACCCGCTGGCCGGTCCACGCGCGGCCGGCCGCCTCGTCGAGCGCCTGCCGGACGTCCGGCGCCATGCCGAGGCCGAGGGCGTCGGTGGCGCCGGACTCGTCGCAGATGAAGAGCCGGATCTCGAGCTCGTCGACCGACAAGGCGGTCAGCAGCGTCGCGCGGGCCTCGCGCAGCAGGTGGTTGACGTCGTGCCGGGCCGGCGCCGACCGAGCCAGCCGGCGAGTGGCCCGGATGACCCGCATGTGGTGGGCGTACTCCTCGCGTTCCACGGCGGTGACCACCGACCGCAGCGTCATCGCCAGCTCGTCGCTGATCCGCAACAGCCGGTCCTCGTCGGGGCGCCGGAGGTCGACCGGCACGTCGAGGTACAGCAGGGCCCGGAGGTCGCCGCGCTCGTCGGTGATGCGGGCGGCGAGCATGTCCATCGGGTGCCAGTCGGCCGGGTCGCCCGTGGCCGGGATGTCCGGAATCAACGACACCCCGGCCATGACCTCGCGGGAGGCGTCGGAGTAGACCTCCTGCGGCATCCAGACGAGGTGCCCGAAGGGCTTGCCGTCGGCGAACACCTGCTCCATGTCCGAGAGGCGCGAGGCGGTGCCGATGCGATCGGCAGCGTTGTCGGCGTCGTCGTGGATGGCGACGAACTCGAGGAGGCCCCGGGGCCTCACCACCTCGATCGCGCAGACCCGGAAGCCGGTGCGGGCGGCGGCGTCTGCGGCCAGCGCGTCCATCAGGGCGCGGGCGCGCGCGTCGCCCCAGTTCAGGTCGCGCGTCCTGCGCTCACCCGTCTGCCGCTGATCCATGAGCCACCCGTCCTCCTGTCCACCACTGGGATCGTAGGTGGCCGGCCGCGTCCCGGCAGGCGTTCCGCCGGACCGGGTCCGGACTGGGCGGCGTTGTCGTCGGACCGTCGTCCGACGGTGTCAGCGACCGTTCCGGCTGAAGTGCATGTAGTCCTTGGAGTAGCGCCAGGCGCCGCCCCACTCCCAGCCGATGCGCGCGAACGCCCGCACGACCGGGCCGTCGGCGGTCACCATCCCGGACCGCACCCGGGCCCGGGCGAGGTAGGAGGACGCGAGCTCCGGGAGCACGACGTCGCCCTTGGCGTAGGGGTTCTGGAAGGAGTTGAGGTCGATCGCCAAGCCGTAGGCGTGCTGGGAGAAGTACGAGGCGCCGGTGGAGGACCGGCACACGAACGCGCCCGTGCCGTTGCCGTCGCCGGTGCTGGGAGCGTCGGGGTCGTAGGACCCGACGATGCCGACCTGCTCCTGCGGGAACCGCGCGCGGTACAGCACGCCGAAGACCTGCGCGACGTCGTGGGCCACGGCACGGTGCACCAGCAGCTCGCCGGTGTGGCGCCGGCCGTCGAAGCCCCAGAACGCCAGGCGCACCCACGCCAGGTCCGTGGCGGCGACCGGGCAGCCCGGCCGCCAGGTGGACCGCCGGACCACGCGCCGCGGCGCCGGCGCGACGACCTCGCTGGCATAGCCGCGTCCCGGCAGGGGGCGTACGTCGTCGGGCAGGGTCCAGCGCCGGTGCCGCATGACCGACGGCGTCGGGAGCACCCGGCCGTAGCCCGTGCGCGGGTCCTCGGGCAGCACGCGCGTGCCCAGCCAGCGCGGGGGGACGCTCCCGAAGCCGGTCGCCGGGAGCGGCTGCGTGCCGTCGACGCTGCGCGCCGCCGCCCGGGCGGGCGGCCGCGCCGACTCGTCCGGGACCGCGACCGGCACACCCGAGACCGTCAGCAGCGCCTGGACCAGGGCCGCGACGAGCGCGTCGACCCCGAGGGCGGCGGAGAGGACGGAGGGCACGGGCTCACGGTACGTCGTCGGGCGGCGCCAGCGGCAGCCACACCGTGAGCGTGGTGCCCTCGCCCAGCACCGACTGCACCTCCACGGTGCCGCCGTGACGCGCGACCACCCGCTCGACGATCGCGAGCCCGAGCCCGGTGCCCGGGCGCTTGCGGGCCTCGGCGTCGCGCGAGCGGAAGAACGGTGAGAAGACCTGCCCGAGCTCGGAGGACCCGATGCCGATGCCGGTGTCGGCGCACGTGATCGAGACGCCGTCACGGCCGCCGACCGCGCGGCTGCCGGCCTCCATCGTGACCCGGCCGCCGGCGGGCGTGTACTTGAAGGCGTTGGACAGCAGGTTGCTCACCATGCGCTGCAGCCCGGCGGGCTCACCGACGACCCGCAGGTCGTCGGCCACGCGGAGCTCGAACGCCACGCCCGACGCCCGAGCGGTCGGCGCGAGGAACTCGCCGCCCTCCCGGACCAGGGCGGACAGGTCGACGTCGGACGGCGAGTCGTGCCCGGTGTCGCTCACCGAGGCCAGTGCCATGAGGTCCTCGACCATGTCCTCGATGCGCCGGGTGGCACGGTCCATGGCGGCCAGCGACTCCTGCACCGGACGGAACCCGACGACCTCGCCCAGCATCTCGAGGTGCATCCACAGCACGCTGACGGGGTTGCGCAGCTCGTGCGCGAGGGTGAGGACCATGTCACGGCGGTAGTCGCTGACGCTGCGCAGCTCGGCGTTGAGCCTGCGCTCACGGTCCATCAGGCGGGACCCGAGGAGCACGCCGGCCATGTCGCTGGCCACCGTGGTCGCGGCGTTGACCTCCGAGTCGATCCAGCGCGACTGTGCTCGCGTCCGGCCGAGCGCCAGCGTCCCGAGGTAGTCCTCGCCCATCCCGATCGGCACCAGGAGCAGCGACTCGAGTCCACGACCCTCCATCAGGGCGCGGAGCGCAGGCGGGGTGGCGACCGCCGCCTCGGCGGCTCCCCAGGTCTGCGTCCGCTCCACGACGAAGTGCCGACGGTCCGCCCACGCGTCGCGCACGTGGGCCTCCAGGGCGGCGGCGGTGCTCGGCTCGAGGTCGGGGACCGTGCCGCCGGCCACCACGAGGTCCACCGAGTGCACGTCGAGCGCCGCGACCATCGCTCCGGACACCTCCGCGACGAAGTCCTGGAGGGGCAGTCCGGGCCGTACGCTGTGCAGCGCCGTGCGGACCTGCGCCAGCATGCGCACCTCCTGGGCGTACAGCTCGCGCTCGACGACGCCCACGATCGCGTCGAACAGCACGTGCGCCTCCGCGTTGATCGCCGCGACCGAGGCCCTCGTGGGTCGCAGGCCCGACAGGGGCTCGTCGAGGTAGAGGGTGGCCCGGAGCTCGCCGGCGTCGTTGCGCAGCAACCGCACCAGCCGGTCGTCCGGGCGCCACCCGTCCTGCCGGTCCGGCGCGGGCAGGTCGGGGGTGTGGCCGTACTCGGCCAGCCAGGCGCGCGCGTCGTCGTCGAGCCGCTCGCCCGGGATGTGGATCCAGCCCTCGACGGGCGAGCCGAACGCGGTCATCGGCTCGAGCGCCAAGGGCGCCGCCTGGCCCAGCAGCCGGGCCCGGACGTCCGGGTCGCCCGTGATCGCGGCGAACTCGAGGTGGCCGTCGGAGCGCAGCACCTGGATGGCGGCCACCCGGTGCTCCGAGCGCCGGGCGATGTCCTCGGCGAGCGCGTGCAGCACCGCACGCTGGGCCTCGTTGCCCCACGCCTGTGCCCGAGGACGCACCCACGTCCCGTCGTCCTGCCTCATCGATGCCCCCGCCCCCGACAACGCGTTCCGCCCCGGGACGTTACGCGGGCGCGGCCGGGGGCGGCAGCGAACTTCGGGATGAACGCGCCACGTTAGTTGACTGGTGGGTAACATAGCGCCATGCAGCGCGACATCTACAACGAGGACCACGAGGCCTTCCGGGCGTCGGTCAAGCAGTTCCTGGACCGCGAGGTGACCCCTCACCTCGAGGGCTACGCCGCCGGCCACGGCCTCGACCGGGACTTCTGGCTCGCCGCAGGCAAGCAGGGCTTCCTCGGCCTGGAGATCCCCGAGGAGTACGGCGGCGCCGAGGCCGGCGACTACCGCTTCAACGCCGTGCTCACCGAGGAGCTCGCGAAGGTCAACATGACCCTGCCGAGCTGCCTCGGCATCCACGCCGACATCACCGTCCCGTACCTCGTGCACCTCACGACGGACGCGCAGAAGGCCCGCTGGCTCCCGCAGTGCGCCAGCGGTGAGATCGTCACGGCGATCGGCATGACCGAGCCCGGCGGCGGCTCCGACCTCGCGAACCTCAGGACGACCGCCGTGCGCGACGGCGACGACTGGGTCATCAACGGCTCCAAGACCTTCATCACCAACGGCGGCTCCGCCGACCTCGTGCTGGTGGCCGCGCGCACGAGCCCGGAGAAGAAGGCCAAGGGCATCTCGCTCTTCGCCGTGGACACCAGCCTCGACGGCTTCAGCGTGGGCCGTGTGCTCGACAAGGTGGGCCAGGACGAGTCCGACACCGCCGAGCTCGCCTTCGACGACGTACGCGTCAGCCACGACGACCTCGTCGGCCCGCTCGACACCGGCTTCATCTCGATGATGCAGTTCCTGCCGCAGGAGCGCCTCGGCTCGGCGATCACCAACCTCGCCCACGCCAAGCAGATCCTCGAGGAGACGATCCAGTACGCCAAGGACCGGCAGGCGTTCGGCCGGCCGATCGGCACCTTCCAGAACACGCAGTTCCTGCTCGCCGACCTCGTGACCCGCATCGACGTGACGCAGGCCTTCGTCGACCAGTGCGTCATCGCGCACACCCGCAAGGAGCTCACCCCCGTCGACGCCGCGAAGGCGAAGTGGTGGACCTCGCAGGTCCAGAACGACGTCCTCGACCAATGCGTGCAGGTCCACGGCGGCTACGGCTACATGAACGAGTACCGCGTCGCCCGCGCGTGGCGCGACGCCCGCGTCACCAAGATCTGGGCCGGCTCGAACGAGATCATGAAGATGCTGATCGGGCGCGACCTCGGCCTGTGAGAGCCGTCCGATGAGGATGTTCGTGGCCGTGGTGCCGCCCGCAGAGGTCGTCGAGCACCTCGACGACTTCCTGGCCGTGCGCCGTGACGCGGCGGCGTTCCGTTGGTCGGACCCGGGCCAGTGGCACGTGACGCTCGCCTTCTCCGACGCCGTCCCGGAGCGGGGCCTCGACGAGCTCGACGAGCGCCTCACCGCCCTCGCCCGGCGACGCGCGCCGTTCGCGCTGCGCGTCGCCGGCGGCGGCGCCTTCCCGGACCCCGACCGGGCGCGCGTGCTCTACGCACGGCTCGCCGCCGACGACACGGCAGCCGACGCGTTGGACCGGCTGGCGGCCGGCTGCCGCGCGGCGATGTCCGGGGCCGGTGCCCGTGTCGACGGCCAGCGCTTCCGGCCCCACCTCACCCTCGGCCGGCTCGGCCGGCCCGACAACGTCACGTCGTGGGTACGGCTGCTCGACGCCTACGACGGCCCGGCGTGGACCGTGGACGAGCTCGCCCTGGTGGCCTCGCACCTGGGCGAGGGACCCCGCCGGCGGCCGCGGCACGAGGTCGTCGGCACGTACGCGCTGGGCTGAGCCTGCCCGAAACACTCAGCCGAGCGCGGCGACGATCTCGGTGACCCTGTCCTTGGCGTCGCCGAAGAGCATCTGCGTGTTCTCCTTGAAGAACAGCGGGTTCTGCACCCCGGCGTAGCCGGTGGCCATCGAGCGCTTGAACACCACGACGTCGCGGGCGTTCCACACCTCGAGCACCGGCATGCCGGCGATGGGCGAGCCCGGCTCCTCGAGGGCGGCCGGGTTGACGGTGTCGTTGGCGCCGATGACCAGCACGACGTCGGTGTCGGGGAAGTCGTCGTTGATCTCGTCCATCTCCAGCACGATGTCGTAGGGCACCTTGGCCTCGGCGAGCAGGACGTTCATGTGGCCGGGCAGGCGGCCGGCAACCGGGTGGATGCCGAAGCGGACCTCGACGCCCTTCTCGCGCAGCTTCCTGGTCATCTCCGCGACCGGGTACTGCGCCTGCGCGACCGCCATGCCGTAGCCCGGGGTGATCACGACGGACGAGGCGTTCGCGAGCAGCTCGGCCACCCCGTCGGCCTGGATCTCGCGGTGCTCGCCGTAGTCGCGGTCCGAGCCGCCGGCCTGGCCGCCGTCGGAGCCGAAGCCGCCCGCGATGACGCTGATGAACGAGCGGTTCATCGCCTTGCACATGATGTAGCTGAGGATCGCACCCGACGAGCCGACCAGCGCTCCGGTGATGATCAGCAGGTCGTTGCCGAGCATGAACCCGGCCGCGGCCGCCGCCCAGCCGGAGTAGCTGTTGAGCATCGACACCACGACCGGCATGTCGCCGCCACCGATGGCCGCGACGAGGTGGAAGCCCAGCAGCAGCGCGAGCACGGTCATCGCGAGCAGCGGCACCAGGCCCAGGGCGAGCTCCCCGTCGAGCGCGACGAACCAGGCCATCAGCAGCACCGAGGCGACGATGACGGCGAGGTTGAGCAGGTGCCGTCCCGGCAGGGTGAGCGGCGAGGACGACATCCGGCCGCTCAGCTTGGCCCAGGCGACGACCGAGCCGGTGAAGGTCACCGCGCCGATGAACACCCCGACGAAGACCTCCACGTCGTGCGCGGCGTCGGCGTGGCCGTCGAGCTCGAGGTAGGAGTTGATGCCGACCAGCACGGCGGCGAGGCCGACGAAGCTGTGCAGCATCGCGACCAGCTCGGGCATCCCGGTCATCTCGACGGTGCGTGCCCGCCAGGCGCCGACCGCGGCGCCGGCAGCCATCATGAGGAGCACCAGGAGCAGGGTGACGGCGAAGCTGCGCTCGCGGGCGACCTCGGCCTTCTGGGCGGCGAGCAGGAGGGTCGCCAGCAGCGCCAGCCCCATCCCGGCCATGCCCGCGAGGTTGCCCAGCTTGGCCGTCTCGTGCCTCGACAGCCCGGCGAGAGCACCGATGAAGAGGAGGCCGGCGACGATGTAGGCGCCGGTGACGAGGCCGAAGAGGTTGTCGGACGTCAAGAAGTCGCTCACGTCAGTCCTTCCGGAACATCTCGAGCATGCGCAGCGTCACGAGGAAGCCGCCGAAGATGTTGATGCTCGCCACGAACACCGCGACCAGCGCGAGCAGCATCACGGCGACGTCGTCGCTGCCGACCTGGAGGATGCCGCCGACCAGAATGATCCCGGAGATGGCGTTGGTCTCCGCCATGAGCGGGGTGTGCAGCGCGTGCGAGACGTTGGAGATGACGTAGTAGCCGACGACGACGGCCAGCGCGAAGACGGTGAAGTGGCCCAGGAAGCTGGCAGGGGCCAGCGACGCGAGCACCGCGAAGGCGACGGCCGCCAGCCCGGCGGCGTACCACTTCCTCCTCGGGTCGGCCGGCCGGGGAGGCGGGGCCGGCTCGGCGGCCGGCAGCACCTGGGTCGCGAGGGCGGCCGCGGACACCTGCACCGGCGGCGGGGGCCACATGACCGCGGCGCCCGCCTCGACGGCACGGGTCACCGTGATGCCGCGCTGGATGACGTCGTCCAGGTCGAGGGTCAGCACGCCGTCCTTCGCCGGCGTCAGCAGCTTGAGCAGGTTGACGACGTTGGTGCCGTAGAGCTGGCTGGTCTGCGCGGCCAGGCGTCCGGCGAGGTCGGTGTAGCCCAGCACCGTGACGCCGTTGCCGGTCACCACCCGCTGGTCCTTCACCGTCGCGGCGACGTTGCCACCGTTGGCCGCGGCCATGTCGACCACGACCGAGCCGGGGCGCATCGTCGCGACCGTCTCGGCGGTGATCAGCCGGGGCGCGGGCCGGCCGGGGATGAGCGCGGTCGTGATGACGATGTCGGCGGCGCGCGCCTCCTCGTCGTACATCGCCGCGGTCGCGGCCTCCTGCTCGGCGGTCATCTCCTTGGCGTAGCCGTCGGAGGAGACCTCCTGCTGCATGTCGACCCTGACGAACTCCGCGCCCATCGACTCGACCTGCTCCGCGACCTCCGGACGTACGTCGAACGCCCGCACGACCGCGCCCAGCGAGCCGGCGGCGCCGATGGCCGCCAGGCCCGCGACGCCCGCGCCGACGACGAAGACCCGGGCCGGCGGCACCTTGCCGGCTGCGGTGACCTGGCCGGTGAAGAGCCGGCCGAACTCGTGTGCCGCCTCGATGACGGCGCGGTAGCCGGCGACGTTGGCCATCGACGACAGCACGTCCATCGACTGCGCCCGGGAGATCCGCGGCACGGCGTCCATCGCGAGGGCCGTCACGCCTGCCGCGGCGAGCCGCTCGACCAGCTCAGGGCTGCGCGCGGGGGCCAGCAGGCCGACGAGCGTCGCACCGGGCCGCAGCAGCGCGACCTCGTCGTCGGTCGGCGCGTCGACCTTGATCACGACGTCGCTCGCCCACACCTCGTCGCGATCGCCGACCCGCACGCCGGCGTGGACGTACGCGCCGTCCGGCTGGTCCGCGGCCGCGCCAGCGCCTCGCTCGACGACCACGTCGTAGCCGAGCGCGGCCAGCTGGGCCGCCGTCTTCGCGGTGGCGGCGACGAGGGTCTCGCCGGGCCGGGACTCGCGGGGGATGCCGATGCGCACTGCTGCCTCCTGGGTGGGGGCTCGGGTGGGTGGACGGAGCTGACAGGCGTGCGGGACCGGGCACAACGTACCGAAGTCAGCGCTCCGGTCAGCGCCACCCGGTGTGGCGTGGACCACATCACCGCGTCAGCCCGCCCGCCCCGGCGTTCCGCGCCTGGGCGGCTCAGGCCGGCGGCACCACGTCCAGGCGCTCGAGCAGGAACAGCAGCGCCGCCGCGAACGGGCTCCCGGCGGTCTCCTCGCGCACCCGCGCGAAGTCGACCTGCTCGCGCAGGGCCCGCACCACCGGGATCATCGCGCCGAAGTCGCAGTAGTGCTCGTCGAGCGCCAGCATCTTCTGCACGAGCACCTCCGTGGCGGAGAGCACCGGCATCTGGACCGAGAGCACCTCCAGCACGTCGGCGTCCTCGACGATCGCGCGCGGCGCGGGACTTCCCGAGTGCCGGTGGATGAGGTCGACCATCGCGCCGTCGCTGTACGCCTTGAACAGCCAGTCCTCCGGCGGGTGCACGACCTCGACGCCACCGGCCTCGAGCACCTCCGCGGCGCGCTCGGCGTCCTCGGCCGCGATCAGGAAGTCGACGTCGTGCACCGACTCCGGGCCGCCTCGCGCCCACACGGCGTACCCGCCGGTCAGCGCGAAGGGGACACCGCCCTCCTTCAGCACGACGGCGACGCGCTTGAGCGCCTCGCGCAGGGCTTCCTGCGACTCCGGGACGGCGGAACGGGGCATGGGCAGCAGGTACCCACCACGCATGACTTCACCGGGGTCGGGCACCGGGGCGCGTGCGCTTGGCCACCTTCAACATCCTCCACGGCCGGTCGCAGAGCGACGACCGGGTCGACCTCGACCGCTTCGCGGGGGCGGTCGCCTCGCTCGACGCCGACGTGCTGGCGCTGCAGGAGGTGGACCGCTACCAGTCCCGCTCGTCGGAGGTCGACCTGACCGCGCTCGCCGCCGAGGCGATGGGCGCGTCGGAGCACCGCTTCGTCGCCGCGCTCGCGGGGGTGCCGGGCGCCACGTGGATGGCGGCCGTCGGCGACGAGCAGCCGGACAGCGCGGCGTACGGCATCGCGCTGCTGTCGCGGTGCCCGGTGCGGGCCTGGCACACGGTCCGGCTCGCTCCGGTGCCCGTCCGGGTGCCGATGATGTTCTCGGGATCCAGGCGCCCCGAGCTGGTGCGCGACGAGCCGCGCGTGGCGGTGGCGGCGACCGTCGAGACCCCGCACGGCGTCATCACGGTCGCCAACGTGCACCTCACCTTCGTCGAGTGGTGGAACGGCCGGCAGCTCGCCCGGGTGCGCGACTCCCTCTCCGGGGCCGACCGGCCCTTCGTGCTCATGGGCGACCTCAACATGGGGCCCGAGCGGGCGGCTCGGATCTCGCGCATGCGGCCCCTCGTCAGCGGCCTCACCTTCCCCGCCGGCTCCCCCCGTGAGCAGCTCGACCACGTGCTGCTCGACGGCGACCTGCCGCCGGCGACCGGTCGGGTCGTCGAGCTGCCCCTGTCGGACCACCGGGCGCTGGTCGTCGACATCTGACGTCGTACGTCTCGGAGCCGGCGCGGCCGGGAGCCCAGCGGTGAGTGATGCAGGTTCTGCGGGCTCAGAACCTGCCTCACGCACCGCCCGGGGTGCGAGAGGTGTCGAGTGACGTCAGCCCACGAGCACCACGTGCAGCGTCCGAGGACCATGGACGCCCTCGACGCGGTCGAGCTCGATGTCGCTGGTCGCCGACGGCCCGCTGATCCAGGTCAGCGGCCGGGCCGGGTCGAGGAGGGCGATCGCGTCTGGCACGTCGGCCACGACCTGGCTCTCGTCGACGATGCAGACGTGGAGGTCGGGCACCAGGCTGATCGCGCGCCGCCCCTGGTCGGGCTGGTGGTCGAGCACGATCGTGCCGGTCTCGGCGATGCCCACGGCGGCCCGGGTGACGACGGCGTCGATCGCGTCGAGGTCGGCCGCGCTGAGCCCCTCGTCGACCACGGCGTCGGCGACGGTGAGCCCGAGGCCCGGCGGTACGACGGCGCGGGCCGTCCCCAGCACGTCGGCGACGACCGACGCGAGGTCCGCCTCCGCGCACCGGGTGACCACCGCCCGGTAGTCCTCGACGCGCTCGACGAACAGGCCGACGAGGTCGCCCCGGTCGGGGACGCGGGGCGCGGCCGGGACCGAGACGGCGGGCGACACGTCGGCGAGCGCGGCGCGCACGCGCCCGAGGATCTCGTCACGGGCGCTCATGGTCGGTCACCGTCCTGTCCGCCGTCGGTGCGGTCCCACCACTCGCGGAAGGACTCCGCGGGAGGGGCTGGGAGGTCGCGGGCCCCGGTCCAGCCGGCGCCCGGCCCCGGCAACCGGCCGGCGGCGGCGCGACCGCCGGGCAGCGTCGTGCGGGAGAAGCGGCCCAGCACCCGTCCGGCGAGACCGGAGGCGCGCTCGGCCCACCGGAGGCGCCGGGCGTCGGCGAAGGTCCAGGCCGCGGCCTTCATCGCCGCCGCCTCGGCCTTCGGGACGCGGTCCCCGCGGTGCGAGTCGACGACCGCGGCGCGCTGGTCGACCAGCACCGACGGGATGTCGATCCGGACGGGGCAGACCTCGAAGCAGGCGCCGCACAGGGACGACGCGTACGGCAGCGAGGCCGTCTGCTCGTCGGAGACCCCGCGCAGCAGGGGGTTGAGGATCGCCCCGATGGGCCCGGGGTAGACCGAGCCGTAGGCGTGCCCGCCGACCCGCTCGTAGACGGGGCAGACGTTGAGGCAGGCCGAGCAGCGGATGCAGCGCAGCGCCTGGCGCCCGACCTCGTCGGCGAGGGCCCGGGTGCGGCCGTTGTCGAGCAGGACGACGTGCACCTCCTGCGGCCCGTCCCCGGGGGTCACGCCTGTCCACGTCGAGGTGTAGGGGTTCATCCGCTCGCCGGTCGACGAGCGGGGCAGCAGGCGCAACATCGGGTCGAGGTCGGACCAGGTCGCCACGACCTTCTCTATCCCCACCACGCTCACCAGCACCTCGGGCAGCGTCAGGCACATCCGGCCGTTGCCCTCGGACTCGACGACGACGAGGGTGCCGGTGTCGGCGACGGCGAAGTTCGCGCCGCTGACCGCGACCTTGGCGCGCAGGAACTTCTCCCGCAGGTGCTCGCGCGCCGCGCCGGCGAGGACGCCGGGCTCGTCGCTGAGGTCGTCGGGCGCCGCGCGGCCGACGTCGGCCATCCGCCTGCGGAAGATCTCGCGGATCTCGGCCCGGTTGCGGTGGATCGCCGGCACCAGGATGTGGGAGGGCAGGTCGTCGCCGAGCTGGACGATCAGCTCGGCCAGGTCGGTCTCCCAGGCGGCGATGCCCTCGGCATCGAGCGCCTCGTTGAGGCCGATCTCCTGGGTCGCCATCGACTTGACCTTGACCACCTCGTCGGCGCCGTGCCGGCGCGCGACGTCGGCGACGATGGCGCACGCCTCCTCGGCGTCCCGGGCCCAGTGCACGGTCGCACCGGCTCGGACGAGCGAGGCCTCGAGCGTCTCCAGGTGCGTGGCCAGGTCGCGGAGCGCGGCCTCCTTCACGCCGGCTCCGGCCAGCCGGAGGTCCTCCCAGTCCTCGACCTCGGCGACCACCCGCGCGCGCTTGTCGCGGATCGTGTGCGTGGCGTGGGCCAGGTTGCGGCGCAGCTGGGTGTCGGCCAGCGCCTCGCGCGCAGCCGTCGGGAAGGCCGGCATGCCGACGAAGGTGCCGCTCATGCCCCGGCCGCCCTCGCGCCGACGGCCGCACCGCCGGTCTCGCCCTCGGACACCTCGGTGGCGGCGAGGATCTCCGCCAGGTGCATCACGCGTACGCCGGCCCGCTGGCGCGAGAGCATCCCGCCGATGTGCATCAGGCAGGAGTTGTCGCCGGCGACCAGCACCTCGGCGCCGGTGTCACGGACGTGCCGCGCCTTGTCGGCACCCATCGCCACCGAGGTGTCGGCGTTCTTGAGCGCGAAGGTGCCGCCGAACCCGCAGCACTCCGTCGCCTGCGGGAGCTCGACCAGCTCGACCCCCCGCACCGCCTCGAGCAGCCGCCGCGGCCGGTCACCCACGCCGAGCATCCGGAGGCTGTGGCAGGTGGGGTGGTAGGTCACCCGGTGCGGGAAGTAGGCGCCGACGTCGGTCACGCCCAGCACGTCGACCAGGAACTCGGTGAGCTCGTAGGTCCGCGGAGCGGTCTCGGCGACGGCGGCGACGAGTGCCGGGTCGCCCGAGCGCTCGGCCACGATGGAGTGCTGGTGCCGGGCGGACCCGGCGCACGACCCCGACGGCGTCACGATGGCGTCGTAACCGGCGAAGGCGTCGACGAAGGTGCGCACGACCGGCACCGCCTCGTCGAGGTAGCCGGTGTTGACCATCGGCTGCCCGCAGCAGGTCTGCGCGCCGGGGAAGTCGACGTCGACGCCGAGCCGCCGCAGCAGGCGCACGACCGCCTTCCCCGTGTCGGGGAACATGGCGTCGTTGACGCACGTGACCTGGAGAGCGACCTTCACGTCATCGTTCCTCTCGTCTGCCTCACAGTGTGCTCCTCGTTGCTGGAAGAGAGTGCTAGAAGAGCCGGTTGCGCACGGCCCACACGATCGCCTCGATCGTGGAGTCGCACGCCAGCTTGTCGCACGCGCTGCGTGCCTTGCGTCGCACCGTGCGCTCGGACATGTCCAGCCTGCGTGCCACGACCGGCACCGTCTCCCCCTCGGCCATCAGCCGGAGGACCCGGATCTCGTCGTCGGACAGGACCGTCCTGCGCACCTCGTTCATGCGCTCGATCGGATCCCCACGGGCTCGTGGCGGCGCAGGTCGTGCGTCGTGCGGACCAGCCGCCGCAGGTCGTCCAGCCCGCCGGTGACCGCCCCCGCGGCCCTGGCCTGCACGAGCACGTTGCCCAGGGCGGTCGCCTCGACCGGCCCGGCCACGACGGGCAGGCCGGTGCGGTCCGCGATCGCCTGGCACAGCAGGGTGTTCTGGCTGCCGCCGCCGACGACGTGGACGACCTCGACGCTCCGGTCGGCCAGGCGGGTCGCTGTCGCCAGCGCGTCGGCGTACGCCGCGGCCAGCGACTCGATGATGCACCGCACCGTCGACGCCGCGTCGCGGGGCGGCGCGACGTCGTGCTCGGCGCACCACTCGGCGATGCGGGCCGGCATGTCGCCGGGCGGCACGAAGCGGCGGTCCTGCACGTCGACCAGTGGCACGGTGCTCGCCGGCACGTCGGCTGCGGCGGCGAGGAGCGCCGTGAGGTCGTCGCGTCCCCAGGTGCGCAGCGTCTGGCTGAGCAGCCAGGTGCCCATCACGTTGGTGAGGAAGCGGACCGTGCCGTCCACGCCGCCCTCGTTGGTGAAGTTCGCCAGCCGGCTCTCGTCCGTGAGCACCGGCGTCTCGAGCTCGAGCCCCACCAGTCCCCACGTCCCGAGCGAGATGTAAGCCGACTCCGGCCGCGCGAACGGCACGCCGACGACGGCGGAGGCCGTGTCGTGCGAGCCGACCGCGACCACCGGCAGGCCGCTCAGCTCCGCAGCGCCGACCGCCTCGCCGACCCCGGGCTGCACGGCACCCACCGTGGTTCCGGGGTCGACCAGGTCGGCGAACAGGTGGCGTGCGAGGTCGAGCCGGGTCATCAGGTCGGTGTCCCAGTCGCCCGTGGTGACGTCGAGGAGCCCGGTCGTCGAGGCGTTGGTGCGCTCGGTCCGCTCCTCCCCCGTCAGCCAGTGGGCGAGGAGGTCCGGCACGAGGAGCACCCGGTCTGCGTCGCGGTGCCAGCTGTCGGCGGCGAGCTGGTAGACGGTGTTGAACGGCAGGAACTGCAGGCCGTTGCGCGCGTACAGGTCCTCCGCCGACACGACGACGTGCACCGCGCGCGACCCGGCTCCGCCCCGCCGCTCGTCGCGGTAGTGGAACGGCTGCCCCAGCAGCCGGCCGTCGCGCAGCAGGCCGTAGTCCACCGCCCAGCTGTCGATGCCCACGCTGGCCAGCCGGCCCGCGGGAGTGCCGGCGGCCAGCCGCGCCGCAGCCGCGAGACCGACGAGGGCCTGGCGGTAGAGCTCGAGGATGTTCCAGTGCAGCCCGTCGGGCGTGCGGACCGGGTCGTTGCCGAACCGCGCCGCCGCGGTCAGCCGGAGGACGTCGGGACCGACCTCGCCGAGCATCACCCGGCCGCTCGACGCCCCGAGGTCCACGGCGGCGACGCTGACGGGGCCGGCCCCGCGGGTCACCGGAGGAACGCCGCGGCCACGCCGGCGTCGACGGGCACGTGCAGGCCGGTGGTGTGGCTCAGCTGGTCGGAGCAGAGCACGAAGACCGCGTTGGCGATGTTGTCGGGCAGCACCTCGCGCTTGAGCAGGGTGCGCTGCGCGTAGAACTTGCCGAGGTCCTTCTCCTCGACGCCGTAGACCGCGGCGCGCGAGGCGCCCCAGCCGCCGGCGAAGATGCCGGAGCCCTGGACGACACCGTCGGGGTTCACCCCGTTGACCTTGATGCCGTGCTCGCCGAGCTCGGCCGCGAGCAGCCGCACCTGGTGCGCCTGGTCGGCCTTCGCGGCACCGTAGGCGACGTTGTTCGGGCCGGCGAAGATCGAGTTCTTCGACGAGATGTAGACGATGTCGCCGCCCATCCCCTGCTCGATCATGGCCTTCGCGGTCGCCTTGGCGACGAGGAACGAGCCCTTCGCCATCACGTCGTGCTGCAGGTCCCAGTCCTTCTCGGTGGTCTCGAGCAGCGAGCGGGACAGCGAGAGACCCGCGTTGTTGACGACGAGGTCCACGCCACCGAAGGCGAGGACGGTGGCGTCGACGGCGGCCTGCACGGCGGCCTCGTCCGAGACGTCGACCTGCACGCCGACGGCCACGTCGGTCGACCCGATCTCCGCGGCGGCGGCCTGCGCCTTGGCTGGGTCGAGGTCGGCGATCACGACGGCAGCGCCCTCGGCCGCGAGCTTCTTCGCGGTCGCCAGGCCGATGCCGGACGCGGCACCGGTGACCAGGGCGACGCGGGTGGCGAGCGGCTTCGGCCTCGGCATCCGCTGCAGCTTGGCCTCCTCCAGCGCCCAGTACTCGATGCGGAACTTCTCCGACTCGTCGATGGGGGCGTACGACGACAGGCCCTCCGCGCCGCGCATCACGTTGATGGCGTTGACGTAGAACTCACCGGCCACGCGCGCGGTCTGCTTGTCCTTGCCGAAGCTGAACATGCCCACGCCGGGCACCAGCACGATCAGCGGGTCCTTGCCGCGGATGGCGGGGCTGTCGGGGGTGGCGTTGCGGTCGTAGTAGCCCTGGTAGTCCTCGCGGTAGGCGACCGCGAGCTCCTGGAGGCGGGCGATGCTGTCCTCGACCGAGGCGGACGCCGGCAGGTCGAGCACGAGCGGCTTGACCTTGGTGCGCAGGAAGTGGTCGGGGCACGAGGTGCCCAGCTCGCCGAGCCGGGGGTGCTCGGCGTGCGCGAGGAAGTCGAGGACGACGTCGGAGTCGGTGAAGTGGCCGACCATCGGGCGGTCGGCCGAGGCGATGCCGCGGATCGTCGGAGCGAGGGCGGCGGCCTTCGCGCGGCGCTCGTCGGCCGGCAGGGCGGCGTAGCCCTCGAGCGCGGGGCCGAAGGGCTCGGCCTTCGAGTGCTCGGCGATGTACGCCGCGGCGGTGTCGATGATCCACAGTGAGTTGGCCTCGGCCTCCTCGGTGGTGTCGCCCCACGCCGTGATGCCGTGGCCGCCGAGGATGCACCCGCGGGCCTGCGGGTTCTTCTCCTTGATCTCGGCGATGTCGAGGCCGAGCTGGAAGCCGGGCCGGCGCCACGGCACCCAGACGACCTCGTCGCCGAAGATCGTGCGGGTCAGCTCCTCGCCGTCGGCCGCGGTGGCGATGGCGATGCCGGAGTCGGGGTGCAGGTGGTCGACGTGGGCGGCGTCCACCAGGCCGTGCATCGCGGTGTCGATCGACGGCGCGGCACCGCCCTTGCCGTGCAGGCAGTAGTCGAAGGCCGCGACCATCTCGTCCTCGCGCTCGACGCCCGGGTAGACGTCGACGAGCGCCCGCATCCGGTCCAGCCGCAGCACCGCGAGCCCCGCGGGGGTCAGCGTGCCGAGGTCCCCGCCGGACCCCTTGACCCACAGCAGCTCGACGTCCTCGCCGGTGACGGGGTCGGTCTCGGTGCCCTTGGCGGAGGTGTTGCCGCCGGCGTAGTTGGTGTTCTTGGGGTCGGAGCCCAGCCGGTTCGAGCGCTCGACGAGCGCGGCGACGGTGGGGTTGAGGTCACTCACGGTGCGGGTTCCTTCGGATCGGGGTCGATCGGGGTCGGGTCGATCGGGGTCGGGTCGATCGGGTGGGGGTCAGTTCCAGCTGAGCTGCGAGCCGCCGACGCGGTCGGCCTCGATCTGCTGCTGGTAGCCGGACTCGAGGTAGCTGCGCATCGGGTCGGCGGGCAGGCCACGCTCCTCGCGCCACGCCGCCAGGTCGGCGCGGACGTCGGTGTAGAACGCGTCCATGAAGACCTGGTTGGCGAGCAGCACGTCGCCGGCCGAGCGCGCCGCGTCGAGCGCCTCGGTGTCGAGGAGCAGGGCGCGGGCGGTCATCTCCTGCACGTTGAGCACCGAGCGGATCTGGCCGGGGATCTTGTCCTCGATGTTGTGGCACTGGTCGAGCATCAGCGCCACGTCGTTGGGGCTGCCGTCGGCCTTGGCGCCGAAGCCGCCGCCGCGGATGACCTCGACCATGATGCGGAACAGCTGGAACGGGTCGGCGGCACCGACGATCAGGTCGTCGTCGGCGTAGAAGCGGCTGTTGAAGTCGAACGAGCCGAGCTTCCCGAGCCGCAGCAGCTGCGCCACGATGAACTCGATGTTCGTGCCCGGCGCGTGGTGGCCGGTGTCGAGGCACACCAGGGCGCGCTCGCCGAGGGCGGCCACGTGGGCGTACGACGTGCCCCAGTCCGGGACGTCGGTGTGGTAGAACGCCGGCTCGAAGAACTTGTACTCCAGCACCAGGCGCTGGTCCTCGGAGAGCTGGTCGTAGATCGTGCGCAGGCCCTCGGCCAGCCGGTCCTGCCGGGCGCGCATGTCGCCCTGGCCCGGGTAGTTCGTGCCCTCGGCCAGCCAGATCTTCAGGTCGCGCGACCCGGTCCGGTTCATGATCTCGATGCACTCGAAGTGGTGGTCGATGGCCTTCTGGCGCACCCGCGGGTCGGTGTGCGTGAGCGCGCCGAGCTTGTAGTCGTCGTCCTGGAACGTGTTCGAGTTGATGGTGCCCAGCGCGACGCCCTGCTCCTTGGCGTACGCCGAGAGGGCCGCGTAGTCGTCGACCTTGTCCCACGGGATGTGCAGCGCGACGGTCGGCGCGAGGCCGGTGAAGCGGTGCACGGCGGCCGCGTCGGCGATCTTCTCCTCGACGCTGCGGGGGGTGCCCGGCGAGCCGAACACCTTGAAGCGGGTGCCGGAGTTGCCGTAGGCCCAGGACGGGACCTCGATGGCGAGGTCGCCGAGCCGGTCGCTGATCTGGGAGAAGGAAGTCATCACTGGTCCTGGCTGGAAGTGGAGCTCGTGGTGGAGCTCGTACGGGTGGAGTCCTCGGGTCGGGTGGCCGAGTCGGGTCGGGAGTCGAGGGCGGCGAGCTGGTCCTCGAGGTGGAAGACCTCGCGGAGCTGCCAGAAGCCCTGGTCTGGGGGAAGGTCGAGGTCCTCGAAGAACTCGGCCATCTCGGCCTGCCACCGGGCGTTGACGTCCGTGCGCGCCATGCCCTCCTGGGCGGCGGCGAGGTCCGGTGTCTCGAGGTAGCCGACGAGCAGGCCGTCCTCGCGCAGGAAGAGGGAGTAGTTGTGCCAGCCGGTGTCGGCGAGGGCGCGGAGCATGTCGGGCCACACGGCCGCGTGCCGCTCGGCGTACTCCTCCATCCGGTCCCGTCGGACCTGGAGGGTGAAGCAGACGCGATGCATCGCGTGGTCCTTCCCGGTTGGCCGTGGGGACCGGACGCCCGCTCGTCGCGCGGGCGGGCGTCCGGACCCGGGGGTCCGACTCAGAAGTCGAAGTCCCCGATGTTGTCGGCGTTGAAGGTGAAGGGCTCGCCCAGCAGGACGACGCCGTCGGCGTCGACCTCGAACTCGCCCAGGTCGCCGGCCTCGAAGGTGTCGCCCTCCTCGCCGGAGATGTCGCCGTTGGCCAGCGCGGCCGCGGCGTACGTCGCGAGGGCACCGAGGTCACCCGGGTTCCACAGCGCGAACGCCTCGACCGTGCCGTTCTCGACGTACTCGCGCATCTGGTTCGGGGTGCCGAGACCGGTCAGCGCGACCTTGCCCTTGTACTCGCTGTCGGAGAGGTAGCGGGCCGCGGCGGCGATGCCGACCGTGGTCGGGCTGATGATGCCCTTGAGGTCGGGGTGGTTCTGCAGCAGCGCCTCGGTCTGGTCGAACGACTTCTGGTCGTCGTCGTCGCCGTAGACCGTGTCGACCAGCTCGATGTTCGCGTAGTCGGGGTTCTCGGCGAGCTCGGTCTCCATCATCTCGATCCACGCGTTCTGGTTCGTCGCGTTGGCGGCGGCCGACAGGATGGCGATCTCGCCCTCGCCGCCGATCTGCTCCGAGATCAGCTCGAGCTGCTTGGCGGCGATGCCCTCGGCGGTGGCCTGGTTGACGAACAGGTCGCGGCACTCGGGGTTGGTGTCGGCGTCGAAGGTGACGATCTTGACGTCGGCGCTGCGGGCCTCCTCGAGCGCGTCGCACAGCGCCTCGGGGTCGTTGGCCGAGAGGATCAGGGCGTCCTGGCCCTGCTGGGCGACGGTGTTGATGTAGGACACCTGGGCGTCGGGGCTGGCGGTCTCCGGGCCGACCTCCTCCAGCTCGGCGCCGATCTCCTCCGCGGCCGCCTCGGCGCCGTCGGTGCTGGTGTCGAAGTACGGGTTGCCGAGGTTCTTCGGCAGCATCGTGATGCTCAGGTCGCCACCTTCGCTGCCGGACCCTGACGAGCCGCCGTTGCCGCCGTCGTCACTGCCGCAGCCGGCGAAGGCGAACGTCGCCGTCAGGGCAAGCGCCGCGAGTGCGGTGGTCCGCCTCTTCTGGAACTTCATCTGGTCCTACCTTTCGAGTGTTCAGACGCCGGCGGTCGCCGCGTCCTTGTCGGGGCGCGGTCCCGCAGGATCCGCTGATGCCTTGCGGGGCAGCCGCGAGCCGGCCCACCCAAGGACGCTGGGGAGCACCACCGAGGCCACGAGCAGCAGCCCGACGATGATGTTGGTGACGTTGACCGTCACGGACTCCAGGCGCAGGGCGCTGGAGATGACGCCGATCAGCACGACGCCGGCGAGCACGCCGTGCAGCCGGCCGCGGCCGCCGAAGATCGAGACGCCGCCCAGGAGCACCGCGGCGATCACCTGCAGCTCGTACCCGGTGGCGTTGTCGCCGCGGGCCGAGCCGTAGCGCAGCGTGAAGTAGATGCCGGCGAAGGCCGACACCACGCCGGAGAGGACGAAGAGGATGAACTTCGTCCGGGCGACGTCGACGCCGGTGAAGTGCGCCGCCTCGTCGTTGAGCCCGATCTCGTAGACGCCGCGGCCGAAGGTGGAGAAGTGCAGCAGCACCGTGAACGCGATCGCGAGCACCGCGAACGGGATCATCACCAGCGGGATGCGCGTCTCGCCGATCGTGTCGGTGGCGAGGTCGGCCCACGTGTCCGTGAACTGGGTGATGGCCGTGGTGCCCAGCAGGCCGACCGCGATGCCGCGGAAGAGCGCGAGCGTGCCGATGGTGACGGCCAGCGACGGCAGTCCGACGTAGGCGACGAGGAAGCCGTTCAGGGCGCCGCACGCGAGCCCGGCCAGCAGGGCGAGGGCCGCGGCGGCCGGGATCGACATGCCGCTGTCGTGGAAGACGCCGAGCAGCACGCTGCTCAGGCCCATGATGCTGGCGACCGACAGGTCGATCTCGCCGGTGATGATGATCAGCGTCATCGGCAGGGCGATCAGCAGGATGGGCGCGATGTCCTGGAGCAGGAACTTCACGGTCAGCGGACCGTCGAAGTTCTCCACGTTGAGCGTCGCGTAGACGAAGACCGCGACGGTCAGCGCGATGACGGCGGTCTCGCGGGTCAGCAGCAGGCGCTTCCACAGCGGCGCCGAGTAGTCGGCGTACGTGCGGGTCGGCGCAGCCGGAGCCTGGGTCGCGGTGCTCATGAGTGGTCCCTCGATTCGGCGAGCTTGCGTGCTTGTCGGCGGGCGAGGACGCGGTCGAGGACGATCGCGCCGAGGATGAGCGCACCGACCACGGCGCGCTGCCAGAAGTCCTCGATGCCGAGGCTGGGCAGGGCCCGGTTGATGGTGACGAGCAGGAAGGCGCCGATCGCCGCGCCCCACACCGTGCCGCTGCCGCCGAAGATCGCGATGCCGCCGATGACCGCTGCGGCGACCGCCTGCAGCTCGATGCCGCTGCCGACGCTCGAGCTGACGGTGCCGTAGCGGGCGGTGTAGAGGGCGCCGGCGAGGCCCGCCAGCGCACCGCTGAGGACGAACGCGGCGAGGAGCCGGCGGCGCACGGGCAGGCCGTAGAGCACGGCGGCGTCGGGGTCGGAGCCGATCGCGTAGAGCTCGCGGCCACCGCGTGCGGTGTGGAGGTAGTAGCCGACCGCGGCCAGGACGACCAGCGCGAGGATCGTCAGCAGCGGCACCCCGAGCACGGACCGGGTGCCGAGCTGCAGGAACTCGCGCGGCAGGTCGCCGGCGTTGATCCGGTCGCTGCCGGCCCAGGTGAGCATGATGCCGCGGTAGATGTACAGCGTGCCGAGGGTGATCACGAGGGCCGGTACGCCGCCGTACGCGACCAGCGCGCCGTTGACGAGGCCGAGGACGGCGCCCAGGAGCAGGCACGCCGCCAGCACCGCGACGATCGGGAGGTTGGGCTGCTCGATGAAGAGCCGTCCGGTGAGGTAGGCGGTCAGCGCCATCACCGATCCGACCGACAGGTCGACGTTGCGGGTGATGATCACGACCGCCTGGCCCACGGCCAGCAGCAGCAGGATCGACGGGTTCAGCAGGAAGTTGCGCCAGCCGTCGGCGCTGAACAGGAAGCCGTTGTTCTTGCTCGTCGCGAGGACCACGACGGCCACCAGCACCAGGAAGATCGACAGCTCGCGCGAGCGGAGGACGGTCGTGACCGCTCGGCGCGTCGGCGACAGGCGGCTCGGCTCGACCAGCAGCGCCTCGCTGGCGGGCACGTCAGCGGTCTCGGGGCGCTCGACGTCGGTGTGGCTCATCGGGCGTCCTCCAGGTGGTGGGTGGCGGCGTGCATGACGGCCTCGGGGGTGGCCTCGGCGCGGTCGAGCTCCGCGGTGATGCGTCCCTCGCACAGCACGACGACGCGGTCGGCCATGCCGAGGACCTCGGGGAGCTCGGAGGAGATCATCAGGATCGCGAGGCCCTGACCCGCCAGCTCGGACAGCAGGCGGTGCACCTCGGCCTTGGTGCCGACGTCGATGCCGCGGGTGGGCTCGTCGATGATCAGCAGCTTGGGGTCGGTGGCCAGCCACTTCGCGATGACGACCTTCTGCTGGTTGCCGCCGCTCATGGTGGCGGCGTTCATGTCGAGCGCGCTGGTCTTGACCTCGAGGCGCCTGGCCCAGGGGCCGGCCGCACGGTTCTCCATCGCACCCGTCAGCAGGCCGGCCTTGGCGATGCTGCGGCGGATGACGCCGGCGACGTTGCGGGTCACCGAGGAGTCGATGACGAGGCCCTGCTTGCGGCGGTCCTCGGGGATGAACGCCATGCCGGCGCGGATCGCCGACCGCGGGTCACGCGGTCGCACCGTCTTGCCGCCCATGGCCACGGAGCCGGAGTCGTAGGCGTCGACCCCGAAGACGGCCCGGGCCACCTCGCTGCGTCCCGCGCCGACCAGCCCGGCCAGGCCGACGATCTCGCCGGCGCGGACCTCGAGGTCGATGTCGTGGAAGACGCCCGCGCGGCTGAGCCCGCGGACCTGCAGCACCGGCTCGCCGATCTCGGCGGCGACCTTGGGGAACAGCTCGTCGACGTCGCGGCCGACCATGAGCGAGACCAGCTCGGACGGCGTCGTCGCGTCGATGCGCCGGGTGTCGACGTAGGAGCCGTCACGCATCACGGTGACCGTGTCGCACAGCGCGAACACCTCGTCGAAGCGGTGGGAGATGAAGACGAGGGCACGACCCTCGTCGCGCAGGCTCCGAGCGACGGCGAACAGCCGGTCGACCTCGACTCCGCTCAGCGCGGCGGTCGGCTCGTCCATCACCAGCAGCCGCGCGTCGAGCGAGATGGCCTTGGCGATCTCGATGATCTGCTGGTCGGCGATGGAGAGCCCCTCGGCCGGCCGGCGGGGGTCGATCCGCACCCCGAGGCGCTCGAAGAGCCGCTCCGCCTCGGCGTACATCGCCTGGCGGTCGACGCGGCGGCCGCGGGCGAGGATCTGGCGGCCCATGAAGATGTTCTCGGTGACCGAGAGGTCCGGGAAGAGCGTCGGCTCCTGGTAGATGACCGCGACACCGGCCTGCTTGGACTCGGCCGTCGAGCCGAAGTCGACCGCCTCCCCGCCCAGCCGGAACACGCCGGAGTCGCGGCGGTGGACGCCGGCGACGACCTTGACGAGGGTGGACTTGCCGGCGCCGTTCTCACCGATGAGCGCGTGGATCGAGCCCGCGTCCACGGCGAGGCTGCCGGCGCGGAGGGCGACCACGGGGCCGAACGACTTGGAGACGTCGCGCAGCTCGAGCACCGGTGCGGCGGTGGAGGTGGCGGGCATGGGCGTCCTTGCATTGAAAGGTTTCAGAACGGGTTAGACCGTAAGTGGCGGCCATCACATCCGTCAAGCACTGATCGAACTTTTCTGTGACGTTTCACTCCTCATGCCCTGTCCACTACTCTCCGGAGGTCCCCTGAGGCCGAGGAGCCCGATGTCGAAGCGCAGCGCCACGCCCCGCAACGGGCGCCGCCCGTCCGTGAAGGACGTCGCGGAGCGCGCGCAGGTCTCCCTCGGCACGGTGTCCAACGTGCTGAACCGTCCCGACCGCGTCAGCGCCGGGACCCGCGAGCGGGTCGAGCGCGCAATGACCGAGCTCGGCTTCGTGCTCAACGAGACCGCGCGCCAGCTGCGGATGGGACGCAGCAACACCTTCGCCTACGTCATGCTCGACGCCACCAACCCGTTCTTCACCGACGTCGCCCGGGGCATCGAGCTGGCTGCCGAGAAGGCCGACCTGTCCCTGTTCCTGTGCAACAGCGACGGGCGCGACGCCCGCGAGCGGGCCCACCTCGAGCACCTGCAGCAGCAGCGGGTCGACGGCATCCTCATCACGCCGGTCGACCCGGAGTCGGCGGAGCTGGAGCGCATCACGCTCCAGGGCACGCCCGTGGTGATCGTCGACCGCGCCACCACATCCGGCTCGTTCTGCTCGGTCACCGTCGACGACCGGCTCGGCGGACGCATGGCCATCGAGCACCTCGTCGACCGCGGCCACACCCGCGTCGCGTACGTCGGCGGCCCCGTCTCGATCGGCCAGGTGCGGGAGCGCTACGAGGGCGCGTGCGATGCGTGGCGGGACGCCGGCCACCGCGACACCGACCTCATCCACGTGCAGACCGAGGCGCTGTCGGTGGAGGAGGGTCGCGTGGCCGGCGAGCGGCTGGCGGGGCTTCCCAAGCGGGCCCGGCCCACCGCCGTCTTCTGCGCCAACGACCTCGTCGCCCTCGGGCTGCTGCAGCAGGTGATCTCCACCGGGCAGCGGGTCCCGCAGGACCTCGCCATCGTCGGCTACGACGACATCGCCTTCGCCGCGGGCGCCGCCGTGCCCCTCACCTCCGTGCGCCAGCCGCGCCAGGCGCTGGGCCGCACCGCCGCCGACCTGCTCATCGACGAGGTCAACAACCCCGATCACGAGCACCAGCAGGTCGAGTTCACCCCCGAGCTGATCGCCCGCGTCTCCACGCTGGGCTGACCGACGAGCCGCGGTCGAGTGCTCCCGCGGTAGTAGTCGCTGCGTCAGTGCGCACTCGACCCCGCGACGCCTGTGGACGAGCCGCGCGGAGGACCGCCGCGCCGGCGCAGACTGCGCCGATGGGGGACGCTCGCTGGACGGAGCTCGCACGGTCGCAGGCGGGCCTGCTGAGCCACCGGCAGCTGCGCGAGCTCGGGGTGTCGCGCGGCGAGGTCCGCAACCACCTGCGTCGGTCGCTGGGCCGTACGGTCCGGTGAGGTCGTCAGCACGACGACGGGCCCGCTCTCGCCCGACCAGGCGCTCTGGCTGGGGGTGCTCCACGGCGGCCCCAGCGCGATGGTCGGCGCGCTGAGCGCGGCGGCCGTGCGGGGGTTGACGCGCTGGGAGCGCGCCGACATCACGATCCTGGTCGCCAACCCCCTGAGCTTCGAGCCACTGCCGGGCTACCGCTTCTTCCGGACCCGACGGCCCTACGACGTCCTGCTCGGGTCGGGCGACCTGCCCACGTGCCGCCTCGAGCCCGCGGTGCTCATGTTCGCCGCGCACGAACCTCGCCTGCGTACGGCGCTCGGTGCCGTCGCCGCCACGGTGCAGCAGCGCCTCACGACC
This sequence comes from Nocardioides xinjiangensis, assembly GCF_017916385.1. Taxonomy (NCBI): domain Bacteria; kingdom Bacillati; phylum Actinomycetota; class Actinomycetes; order Propionibacteriales; family Nocardioidaceae; genus Nocardioides; species Nocardioides xinjiangensis. Next base: position 1,908,356 of record NZ_JAFMSW010000001.1, on the reverse strand, counting down.
GCCGACGCGCTCGTGCACTGGATCGACCGCCTGGCGCCACTGCGCAGGTCGCGCGACCTGCGCGCTCTGCTGGCCGAGGTGAGCGACGGCGCCCACTCGATGGCCGAGGTCGACTTGCGAAGAGCGTGCCGGGACTTCGGCGTACGGCCGCCTCGATCGCAGAACAGGCGACGCGACAGCCGCGGCCGGACGCGCTACACCGACGCCGAGTGGCTGCTGCCGGATGGACGCGTGCTGGTGCTGGAGGTCGACGGCGGCTTCCACGACGACCCCCAGCAGTCCACGTCCGACCGACGTCGCAACCGGCGGCTCGGCAGCGCCCGCCTGCTCGTCGTGCAGTGCTCGGCGTGGGAGCTCCGGCACGAGCCCGCGGAGGTCATGCGCGACCTGATCGCGCTCGGCGTACCCACCCTCGGTTGAGGGGTCCGCGCCTCGGCGGCTGCCACCTCATGCGCACTCGACCATGCAGCACCGGCGTCGAGTGCGCAGTCCTGCGGCGACCACTACCGCCGGCGCACTCGACCGGGGGACCGCGGGGAGCGGCGGGCTAGTGCGCGACGCCGTACAACCGGTCGCCCGCGTCGCCGAGGCCCGGCACGATGTAGCCCTTGTCGTTGAGCTTCTCGTCGAGGGCCGCGGTGACGACCGTGACCGGGACGTCGAGCCCCTCGAGGCCCTTCTCCAGGTTCTCGGCGCCCTCGGGTGCGGCGAGGAGGCAGATGGCGGTGATGTCGTCCGCGCCGCGGTGGGTGAGGAAACGGATCGCGGCGGCGAGGGTGCCGCCGGTGGCCAGCATCGGGTCGAGGACGTAGCACTGGCGGCCCGACAGGTCCTCGGGCAGGCGCTCGGCGTACGTCGACGCCTCGAGCGTCTCCTCGTTGCGCACCATGCCGAGGAAGCCGACCTCGGCCGTGGGCAGCAGCCGCATCATCCCGTCGAGCATGCCGAGCCCGGCGCGCAGGATGGGCACGACCATCGGCTTGGGCGAGGCGAGGCGCACGCCCGTGGTGGGGCACACCGGCGTGGTGATGTCCACCGACTCGACGCGGACCTCCCGCGTCGCCTCGTAGGCCAGCAGCGTCACCAGCTCGTCGGTCAGCCGGCGGAACGTCGGCGAGTCGGTGCGCGCGTCGCGCAGGACCGTCAGCTTGTGGGAGACGAGGGGGTGGTTGACCACGTGCAGGCGCATGGGGGCCACCCTAGTGGCGGCGCTTGTTCCCGAACGAGACGAAAGAGGGTTGGCGCACCCCCGCCTTTCTGGGACATTGGACGAGTCCGCAGCGCGTGGGAGGTCGCGTCGATGTCCGAGCAGAACGGCGAGGTCGACTTCGCGCTGGTCGCGTTCCGCGAGGACGGCGTCTGGCAGCTCCAGGACATCGCGCCGCCGGCTTACGAGACGATCGACTCCCTGAGCCACGCGCTGCGCCAGGTCTCCCGCGACGAGGGCGCGGTCGGGATGGTCGCGATCGACGAGGACTTCTTCGTGCTGGTCCGCGTGGACGGCCCGCGCACCCGGGTGCTGCTCTCCGACGTCACCGCCGCCGACGAGTGGGAGCTCGCGCAGTCGGCGATCGACTTCCTCGGCCTGCCGCCGCCGGAGGACGACGACGTCGAGGTGCCCGCCGGCGACCTCGACCTCCTCGGCGACCTCGGCCTGCACGCCATCGACATGGGCGCCCTGCTCGACGACGTGGAGCTCTACCCCGACGAGATGCTCTCGGAGGTCGCACGGCAGCTGGGGTTCGGGGAGCTCTTCGACGACGCCGTGGGGCTCACGTCCGCATGACCCGTGCCGCCCCCTGGGACGACGCCATGCGCCTCGCCCTCGCCGAGGCGCAGGCTGCCCTCGGCGCGGACGACGTACCGGTCGGCGCCGTCGTCGTCGACGAGGCGGGCACCGTCATCGGCACCGGCCACAACACGCGTGAGGCGCACGCCGATCCCACCGGCCACGCCGAGGTCGTCGCCCTCCGGAGCGCTGCCGCCGCGCGCGGCGAGTGGCGGCTCGCGGGCTGCACCCTGGTCGTGACCCTCGAGCCGTGCACCATGTGCGCCGGCGCCCTGGTGCTGGCCCGGGTCGACCGCCTCGTCTTCGGCGCGTACGACGACAAGCTCGGCGCCGTCGGGTCGCTGTGGGACGTCGTGCGCGACCGCCGGCTCAACCACCGGCCCGAGGTCGTGTCCGGCGTGCTCGCCGCCGAGTCCGCCGCGCTGCTCGACGGCTTCTTCGCGGGCCACCGGTCCCAGCCGCTGTCCCCGCCGCTGTCCCCGGACGTGCGATGACCGTCGTCCGCCGCGCGAGCGCGACCGACGCCGACGTGCTGGCCCGCCTGCTGTGGGACTTCAACACCGAGTTCGACACCGAGACCGACGACGTCGACGTGCTGGCCGCGCGCTTCGGTCGCATCCTCGGCCTGGACGGCATCGTCGCGGTCCTGGCCGAGGACGACGGACGGGCCGTCGGGTTCGCCCTGGTCAGCCTGCGGCCGGCCATCTGGTTCGACGGTCCCGTCTCCCAGCTCGAGGAGCTCTACGTCGTGCCCGATCGCCGCTCCCACGGCATCGGCACGCAGGTCCTCGAGCGGTGCCGCCGCCTCGTCCGCGAGCTCGGCTCCCCCGAGATGCACATCAACGTCGACGAGGTCGACGTCGACACCCGCCGGTTCTATGAGCGGCACGGCTTCGTCACGATCGAGGAGGGCACCGACTACCGGATGCTCTGCTACGTCGGCCCCACCCGGTGACGCGCGCGCCCGCCCGGGTAACGCCTCGGTGAGTGCACTCCCGCCCCGGTGAGGCGCGCCGCCGCCCGGGTAACGCCTCCATCTGTGCACTCCCGCCCCCACCGGTGCGGGCGGGAGTGCACGCTTCGAGGCGTTACCCGGGATCGGGGTCGAGGCGTTACGGGGGATGACGGGCCGCGGGGACCGGCCCGGCCGGAGCAGCCGGCCGTCGCGTCGGCCCGCTCGGCGGTCCACACGACCGGTCCGCTCGACCGGCGCCGGTTTCATCCTCGCGCGCTCCCTCCGGTAGCCTTCCCGGCGGTGACGTGTCCGAGCGGCCTAAGGAGAACGCCTCGAAAGCGTTTGTGGGCGCAAGTCCACCGAGGGTTCAAATCCCTCCGTCACCGCCAGCCGATCGGGCCGGTCCTCCGTGGGCCGGCCCGATCTGCGTCTGCTGGGGCCACGCTCGGGTTCGGGACGCACGCGGGGCTCACGCCGGGTCGGTGACGTCCGCCACCTGCGCGCCGAGGTGGCGTACGACGTCGTCGCCGGCGAGCGTCGCGGCCACGCCGTGGGCGCCGGCACCGAGGGAGACGACCGTGCCGGCGATCCGCTCGTCGGCGACGACCGGGAGGGCGCTCGCCGAGCCGAAGGGCGTGATGGTGCCGCGCTCGTAGCCGGTCACCGCGCGGGCCGCCTCGGCGTCCGGCAGGGAGATGCGGTTCACGCCGAGCAGCGCCCGCAGCTTCGGCCACGAGATCTGCCGGTCGCCGGGCACGAGCACGAAGAGGTGGTCGCCCTCGCCGCGACGCACGACCATCGTCTTGACGATCGCCGAGGGCTCCACCCCTCGTGCCGCGGCGGCCTCGGCGAGCGACCCGACCCGGCCGTGCCGGGTGACCGTGTGCGCGATGCCGCTGGCCGCGAGGGCGCGCAGGGCGGGGGTGTCGTCGTCCACGCTCCGAGGGTACGGCGGCGGCGCTCGGCTCAGGCGCCGTACGGCGTCAGCAGCTGGTCGACCGGGGCGAAGTCGTCGGTGAGGACCGGCGCGGCACCGGTCCAGGTGTCCAGCTCGTCGCCGGCCAGCGCTCCCCAGCCGAGCCCGCGTGCCGCCATGCGGTCGAGGATCGCGGCGACGTCCACCGGCGAGCGCGACGCCACCACCACGAGGTTGCCGCCGTCCTCGCCGGCCAGCACCCGCGGGTCGGCGAGGAGCGCGACCTCCCCGAACACCTCGGCCGTCGTGCGCACGTAGGCGCGGGCGAAGTGCAGCGGTCCGTGGTCGATGACGTTGGCGACGTAGAGGCCGTCGTCGTCCAGCGCGCGGCCCAGCCCGTCGAGCGCCTCCAGCGTCGCGAGGTGCCACGGCACGCTGACCCCGCCGAACGCGTCGCCGACCACCAGGTCGAGGCTCCGGGCACCGAGGCCGTCGATCGCGAGCCGGCCGTCCTCCACCCGCACGTCAGTACCGGCGGGGAAGTCGTCGCCGAGCAGCCGCTCGTCGGCGGCCACCACGCCGCCGTCGATCTCGGACACCGTGCTGGCCGACCCCGGGCGGGTCGCGGCGACGTACCTCGGCAGCGTCAGCCCGCCGGCGCCGAGGTGGTGGGCGCGGATCGGCTCGCCCGGGGGGTACGCCGTGTCGACGACCGACGCCATCGCCTGGACGTACTCGAACTCCAGGAAGGTCGGGTCCTCGCGGTCGACGTAGGAGTGGCGCAGGCCGTCGAGCACGAGGGTCCGCCCGGTCGGGCGGTCGGGATCGGCGTCGATGGCCAGGCAGTGGTACGTCGTCTCGGTGTCGCAGCCGCTCGGGGCGAGGTTCGCGCCCAGGCCGCCGAGCGCCACGACCGCCCCGAGCAGCAGGTCCCCGCGGCCGCGCCGGCCCGCCGCCTGGACGAGCACCGACGTCGCCAGCAGCAGCACGCCGAGCCCGACGAGGATCGCGCTGACCGGCACGCGGGAGATCAGCACGAATCCGGTGACCACCGTGCCGGCGATCGCCCCGACCGTCCCGATGCCGGACAGGCGGCCCACGACCGACCCGGTCTCGCGCAGGCTGGTGAGCCGCAGCTTGATGACCACCGGGCTCACCGCCGAGAGCAGCGCCCCCGGGACCAGGATGGACAGCGTCGCGGCGAGCATCAGCGCGCCGGGGCCCGTTGCGGCCGAGCCGCGGACCACGACGGGCGTCAGCGCGACCGCGGCCCCGGAGACGCCGAGCAGCGGCGCGAGCAGCGTGCGCGGCGCGACGCGGTCCGCCGTCCAGCCCCCGGCCCAGGTGCCGGCCGCGATGGCCGCCAGCGCGAGCCCGATGACCAGCGTGTTGGTCTCGAGTGTCAGGCCGAAGTACGGCGCCAGCAGCCGGAGCGCGGCCAGCTCGACGACGAGCACCGCGGCGGAGGACCCGAACACGAGAACCGCTGCGGACCAGGCGCCCAGCCCGGCCGGCTCGCGCTCCGCGGCCACCGGCCGCTCCCCTGACATGCCGCAGATCCTCGCACCCCGCAGGAACAGGGCAGTTTTTGCACTGAGTGCAACAATCGACGTGTGCTGCCCCCTCCCGCCCCCGACGGCCGCAGCGCCGTGCGCGAGGAGCACGGCCGCGCGCTCGTCGACGCCGCACGTGCGCTCGCCAGCGAGCGGGGCGCGCGCGGCTTCACCATCGACCAGGTCGCCGCGCTCGCGGGCGTCTCGCGGCGCACCGTCTTCAACCACTTCGGGGGGATTGAGCAGCTCCTCGTCGCCGTGTGCGACCAGGTGCTCGCCGAGGCGACCGCCGACCTCCTCGCGGCGGTGGACCGGCTGACCGGCGACCTCCCCACGGGCACCGCCGGCGGGCGCGCCGCCCTGGACGCCCTCGTCGAGGCCACCCGGGAGGTGGACCTCGCCACGGCGATCGTCACGATCCACCGCGTCCTGGGCGCTCCTGCCGCCGGCGACGAGCGGGCGGCCGCCATCTCGCGGAGGGCGTTCGAGCACGTCGGTGGCCGCCTGCGCGGCCGGTTGCTCGACCGGGCACCGCACCTCGACCCGCTCGACCTCGAGCTGACGCTGACCCTGCTCACCAACGGCCTGACCCTCCTCGCGGGGCACTGGCTCGCGCAACACCCCGACCTGACCGCCGACGTCCCGGCCGTGGCCCGCGCGGACTGGGACCGGCTGGTCGACCGCCTGCTGCACCGGCTCCGCGTCGGGCACGCGGGCTGACCGCTCCCACGAAAGGCACGACTCCCCCCATGGCCGAGCTCCTCTACCGCATCGGACGCTTCGCGGCGCGCCGGCACTGGACCGTCGTCGGCGCCTGGCTCGCCGTGCTGGCGGTCACCGCGGTCACGTACGTGTCGTTCGCGGGGGCGCTGTCGTCGTCGATCTCCCTCCCCGACACCCCCACGACGCGGGTCTCCGAGCAGCTCGCGCGCGACTTCGAGGGCACCGGCGGCGGCAACGGCTCGATCGTCGTCGAGACGACCGACGGCTCCCGCTTCACCGAGGAGCAGGAGGAGGCGCTGGTCGACCTCCTCGACCGGCTGGCGCAGGTCGAGGGGGTCGCCGACGTGAGCGACCCGTTCCGGACCCAGGACCAGGTCGACGAGTCGGCCGCGCGGGTGGCCGAGGGCCAGCAGCAGCTGAGCAAGGGCCTGCAGGAGCTCCGCGACGCCCAGGCACGCATCGACCTGGGTCGCGACGCCCTCGCGCAGCAGCGCGCGCAGGCGCGCGACGCCGGCACCCTGGCCGACGTACGCCGTCAGCTCGCCGCCGCGCAGCGGCAGCTCGACGAGGGGCAGGCCGAGCTCGACGGGCGCCGCGCCGAGGTGGAGGCACAGGCCCCGCGGCTCGAGCAGGCGGCCGTGCTGGCCCGGCTCTCCTCCGGGTTCCGCACGGTCTCCGAGGACGGGTCGGCGGCCGTGGCCAACGTGGTCTTCTCCACGCCGACCAACGAGGTGAGCGAGGAGACGCGGGCCGACGTCGAGGCCGTGGTCGCCGACCCGGGCATCGACGGCGTGCAGCTGCACCCCTCGCAGGAGATCGCGCAGACCGTGCCCTCGATCCTCGGTCCGGGCGAGGTCGCCGGCGTCGTCATCGCCGCCGTCGTGCTGACCGTCATGCTGGGCACCCTCCTGGGAGCTGCGCTGCCGCTGCTGACCGCCCTGCTCGGCGTCGGCGTCGCCTCGCTGGCGTCGCTGTCGTTCTCCGGGCTCGTGGAGTTCGTCTCCGTCACGCCCGTGCTGGGTGTGATGCTCGGTCTCGCCGTCGGCATCGACTACTCGCTGTTCATCATCAACCGCCACCGCCGCCAGCTGAAGCGCGGCGCCGAGGTCCACGAGTCGATCGGGATCGCCAACGGCACGTCGGGCAACGCGGTCGTCTTCGCCGGCGTCACCGTCATCGTCGCGCTGCTGGCGCTCAACGTGACCGGCGTCGGGTTCCTCGGCCTGATGGGCACGGTCGGCGCCGTCGCCGTCCTCGTCGCCATCCTGATGGCCGTCACCCTCACGCCGGCCGTCCTGTCGCTCGTCGGCACGCGGATCCTGCGGCGGCGCGAGCGCGAGCGGCTGGCCGCCGGCGAGCTGGCGCACGACGACACGGCCGGCGAGCGCGACCGGCCGATGGGCACCGGCCGGGCCTGGGCCGTGCTGGCCGTCGGCGTCGTGGCGCTGCTCGCCGTCGCCGCCCCGGCCACGCAGATGCGGCTCGGGCTCCCCGACGGGTCCACGCAGCCGCCCGACTCCCCGGGCTACCTGGCCTACGAGGTGCAGGCCGAGAAGTTCGGTGACGGCTCCAACGGGCAGCTGCTCGTGGTCGCCGACCTGCCTGACGCCATCGGCCAGGACGCCGTCGTCGCCGAGCAGGCGGCGATCGCGGAGGGCATCGGCACGATGTGGTCCGTCGAGGCGGTGGTGCCCATCGGCGCCTCGCGGGACCGCACGGCGCTGGCCTTCCAGGTCATCCCGCACGGCGCGCCCTCCAGCGAGTCGACCCAGGAGCTCGTGCACGCCCTGCGCGAGATGACCCCGCAGACCACCGACGGCGGCCGGGCCACCCTGGGCGTCGCCGGCAACGCCAGCGCCAACATCGACATCTCCGAGCAGCTCTCCGACGTGCTGCCGACCTACCTCGTCCTGGTGGTCGGGCTCTCGCTGCTGATCCTGGTGCTCGTCTTCCGCTCGATCCTGGTGCCGCTGACCGCGACGCTCGGGTTCGTGCTGTCGCTGCTCGCGGCGTTCGGGGGCATCACGGCGATCTTCCAGCTCGGCTTCCTCGCCGACGCCCTCGGGGTGCACGAGCCCGGCCCCGTGCTCAGCTTCCTGCCGATCATCGCGACCGGGATCCTCTTCGGCCTCGCCATGGACTACCAGCTGTTCCTCGTCTCGGGGATGCGCGAGTCGTACGCCCACGGCGCGCCGGCGCGCGTCGCCGTCCAGCACGGGCTGCACGCGGGACGCGCCGTGGTCACCGCGGCGGCCATCATCATGATCTCGGTCTTCGCCGGCTTCGTCTTCTCCCACGACGCGACCATCAAGCCCATCGGCTTCGGCCTGGCCTTCGGGGTCCTGCTCGACGCCTTCGTGGTGCGGATGCTGCTGATCCCGGCGGCGATGCACCTCCTCGGCGAGGCGGCGTGGTGGCTGCCGCGCTGGCTGGACCGGCTGCTGCCGGACGTCGACGTCGAGGGAGCGGGTCTCGAGCGCAGCCACCCGGTGCACGGCCACGCCGACTGACGACACAATGTGCGGGTGAGCGACACCCGCACCGTGACCACCTGGCTGACCGACATGGACGGCGTCCTCGTGCGCGAGGAGGACCCGATCCCCGGCGCCAAGGAGTTCATCGCCGCGCTGCGCGCCCAGGAGGTCCCGTTCCTGGTGCTGACCAACAACTCGATCTTCACCCCGCGCGACCTGCGGGTCCGGCTGCTGCGCAGCAGCGGCATCGACGTGCCCGAGGAGTCGATCTGGACCTCGGCGCTCGCGACCGCGCAGTTCCTCGACGACCAGCGGCCCGGCGGGTCGGCGTACGTCGTCGGGGAGACCGGCCTCACCGCGGCCGTGCACGACATCGGCTACGTCATGACCGACCAGGACCCCGACTACGTCGTGCTCGGGGAGACCCGCACGTACTCGTTCGAGGCGATCACCCGGGCGATCCGCCTGATCAACGACGGCGCCAGGTTCATCGCCACCAACCCCGACCCCAGCGGCCCCAGCGCCCAGGGGATGCTGCCGGCGACCGGGTCGGTCGCCGCGCTGATCAGCACCGCGACCGGGCGTGCGCCGTACTTCATCGGCAAGCCCAACCCGCTGATGATGCGCAGCGCCCTCAACCGCCTCGAGGCGCACTCGGAGACGACGGTGATGATCGGCGACCGGATGGACACCGACATCATCAGCGGGCTCGAGGCCGGGATGCGCACGGTCCTGGTGGCCACCGGCGCGACCGAGCGGCACCAGGTGCAGGACTTCCCCTACCGGCCGACGCGCGTGGTCGACTCGATCGCCGACGTGCTGCCGTTCGTCAGCGAGGGCGTGCTCCCCGAGGAGGCCTGAGACGTCAGAGGATGAAGATCGCCACGATGACGACGGTCACGAGCAGCGAGACGAGCACGGAGCCGGCACAGCCGAGGCGGTTGCTGAAGAAGAGGAACACCCGCTCCCGTACCCACGGCGCCCGGCGCCATCCGCGCCGGGTCAGGCGGCCAGCGCGAGGCCCAGCACGATCCCGGCGAGCGCGCACGCGCCGAGCGTGCGGAGCACCGACCACTTCCGCCAGAAGACGAGGGCGCAGCCCAGGGCCGTGATGGCGAGGGAGGGCACGTCGAGGGAGCCGAGCACCGGGTACTCGAGGTCCAGCGGACCCGCCGCCAGCCGGGACGTGTCGTCGAAGAGGGTGTGCAGCGCGAAGAACAGCGCCAGGCTCGCGATCACGCCGACGACGGCCGCCGTGATGCCCGCGAGCGCGGCGGCGAGGCCGCGGTTGCCGCGCAGGCGCTCGACGTACGGCGCCCCGAGCAGGATGAAGAGGAAGCACGGGACGAACGTCACCCAGGTCGTCAGCAGCGCCGCCACCACGGCGGCGACCCACGGGTCGAGGTCGCCGGGGGCGCGATAGGCACCCACGAACGCGACGAACTGGACCACCATGATCAGCGGGCCGGGGGTCGTCTCGGCGAGCGCCAGGCCGCGCACCATCTCCCCGGGCGCCAGCCAGCCGTAGACCTCGACCGCCTGCTGCGCGACGTAGGCCAGCACGGCGTAGGCGCCGCCGAAGGTGACGAGCGCGGCACCGGAGAAGAACACGCCCTGGTCGACGAAGATGCTCGAGCGCCCGAACAGCAGAGCAGCGACCGCGACGGGCACGAACCACGCGAGAAGGCCCACGACGAGCGTGGTGGCCGCCCGGCGCCCCGACGGCCGCTCGGTGTGCAGCTGGTCGTCGCTGATGAGCGGCGGCGGGCCGGCGTCGGCGGCCACCTTCGGCGGCGCGGTCAACGTCGGGATGCGCCGGGCGAGCACCCAGCCGATGAGCGCGGCCGCGAGCACGACGGCCGGGAACGGGACGCCGAACGCGGTCAGCGCGACGAAGGAGGCGACGGCCAGCGCCACGAGGGCCGGGTGGCCCAGCCCCTTGCGGCCCACCCGGACCACCGCCTGCACCACGATGGCGATCACGGCGGGCGCCAGCCCCAGGAACAGGGACTCGACGAGGGTGGTGTCGCCGAAGGCGACGTAGACCCCGGAGAGCACCAGCAGCGCCACGACGCCCGGGAGGACGAAGAGGACGCCCGCGATCAGCGCGCCCCTCACGCCGTTGAGCAGCCACCCGACGTACGTCGCGAGCTGCTGCGCCTCCGGCCCGGGCAGCAGCGTGCAGTAGGAGAGGGCGAAGAGGAACCGCTGCTGCCCGATCCAGCGCTTCTCGTCGACGAGCATGCGCTGCATGACCGCGATCTGTCCGGCCGGCCCGCCGAAGGTCTGCAGCGAGATGGCGAACCAGGCGCGGGTCGCCTCGCGCAGGGGGATGACGTCGCGGGGGCGACGCGCGGGTCCGGCGGAGTCCGGGGCGGTCACGGGGCTCGACGGGCCGGTCGCTGGGTCCACGGGTGCATGGAACCGCCAGCAGCACCCGAAGTCAAGTCAGTCACTCGACTTACGGCTGCTCTGGCGCGAGTCCGTCAGACGGTGCTCTTGTTCTTGCCGGCGACCGACTCAGCGACGCCGATCAGCAGCACGGCGGCGATGACGGCCAGCACGAAGCCGATGACGTTGAGCTCCCAGATGCTGCCGGTGCCGAAGAACTGCGCGATCACGCCGCCGATCAGGGAGCCGACGAGGCCCAGGCCGAGCGTGGCGAGGATGCCGAGGTTCTGCTTGCCGGGCTTGATGAGCCGGGCCAGCGCTCCGATGATGAGGCCGGCGACGAGGAATCCGATCATGTCCTGCTCCTGTGGCTCGAGGGTCGGAGCGGGTGGGCTCCGTGCTGCGAGCATAGACATCGCCGTCCGGCTCGCTGGCCGCCGACCCCCGGCCCGGCTACCCCCGCCCGCTCACCAGGTCGCGGCGTGGCACTCCCGGGCGGGATTGGCCTCGACCTGCAGGGTCGCGTGGTCGATCCCGTGGCCCTCACGGAGCGCCGACTGCGCCGCGCCGAGGACGACCTGGGGGTCGGCACCCACGCAGACGACGAGGTGCGCGGTCGCGACGTCCATCCCCGACGTCAGCGTCCAGACGTGGAGGTCGTGCACCTCGGCGACCCCCGGAACGCGCTCGAGGTCGTCGACCACGGCGTCGAGGTCGACGCCCCGCGGCGCGTGCTGGGCGAGCACGGCGAGCACCTCCCGGCCGAGCAGGAGCGCCCGCACCGCGACGAAGACCCCGATCGCCAGCGCGACGGCCGTGTCCCACCGGCCCGAGCCGGTGAGGGCGACGAGCAGGCCGGCCAGGAGCACCCCGATGCTGCCCACGGCGTCGGCGAGGACCTCGAGGTAGGCGCCCCTGACGTTGAGGGACTCGCGCGCGCCGCCGCGCAGCAGCACCAGGCACGCGAGGTTGACCACCAGTCCGAGCCCGCCCACCAGTAGCAGCGGGCCGGAGGCGACCTCGACGGCCCGGCCGGCGCGGTGGACGGCCTCGGCGACGACGTACGCCGACACGCCGAGCATGACGAGGACGGTCAGGCCGGAGGCGAGGACCTCGGCACGGTACGACCCGTAGGTCCGGCGGCCCGTGCCGTCGGGACGCGTCGCGATCGTCGTCGCGAGCAGCGCGGCGCCGAGGGCGACCACGTCGGCCGCCATGTGGCCCGCGTCGGAGACGAGCGCCAGCGAGCCCGTGGCAAGGCCGACGGCGAGCTCGACGCCGAAGAAGGCCGCGACGAGCGCGAACGCGACGGCCAGGCGCCAGCGGTGACGGCCGCCGGCGTGGTCGTGCCCGTGTCCGGCGCCCATGTCCCCTCCATCGTCGACGATCCGTGTCATCGCCGTACGACGATGCTAGCCGGTGGAGCCGGTGTCGTCCACCTTGCCGCCATCGCGCAGGATGTACCCGACTGCCGCCCCTACGCCCCAGGAGGACGCCCACCCCATGAGCCAGCCCGTCGCCGACGTGCCGCAGGAGCGTGGCCTCGCCATCGGCCTGGTCCTGGGTGGACTCGTCGGCCTCCTCGCGGCGGCCGTCCTGCTCGTCGAGCGCATCCGGCTGGCCGAGGACAGCAGCTACGTGCCCACCTGCAGCATCAACCCGGTGCTCAGCTGCGGCAACGTGATGGAGTCCGCACAGGCCGCCCTGCTCGGCTTCCCGAACCCGATCCTCGGCGTCGCCGGCTTCCCCGTCGTCGTCGCCACCGGCGCCGCCCTGCTCGCGGGTGCCCGCCTGGCCCGCTGGTACTGGCTCGGCCTGCAGGCGGGCGTGACCGCGGCGTTCGCCCTGATCTGCTGGCTGGTCTTCCAGAGCATCTACCGCATCGGCGCGCTGTGCCCGTACTGCATGGTCGTGTGGGTGGTGGTGATCCCGATGTTCGTCTACGTCACGGTGCGCAACCTCACGACCGGCGTGCTGGGCGACGCGGCCGCCGGGAGCCGCCTCGTCACCGGGCTGCGGGAGTGGCGGGCACCGCTGCTCTTCGGCGCCTACATGGTCGTCGTGCTGCTGGTGCTCGAGCGCTTCTGGTCCTACTGGTCGACGCTGGTCTGACCCGGCGGGTCAGCGGTGCCGCTCCTCGTAGTGGTGCCCGCCCTGCACGGTGGTCAGCGCCAGCAGGCGCTCGGCCGCCGCGACGACCGCCAGCGCCTCCTCGCGGTGGTTGAGCGACCACATCGAGGCCCGGCCCTCCGGGCGGGAGCTCACCAGGCCGCAGTCGCGGAGGCAGGCGAGGTGCTGCGAGACGGTGCTCTGCGCCAGGCCGAGGTGGGCGGTCAGGTCGACCACCCGGTGCTCGCCGAGGGCGAGGTGTCGCACGATGAGCAGCCGTGACGGGTCGGACAGCGCGTGGAACAGCGCCGCCTCGGCCGTCAGCCCCGTCGCGTCCGCTTCCATCGCCACACAACGATGCTAGGCCATGCGCGCGCCGGCGACGCGCGGTCGCCACCTACCCTGCCGACGTGGAGAGGCGACTGCTGGCGGACACCCGTCCCCTGGCCAACCCCCACTTCAAGCGGCTCTGGCTCGCGAACATCGTCACGGTGATCGGCGCCCAGCTCACCGTCGTGGCGGTGCCCGCGCAGATCTACGCGATGACCGGCTCGTCGGCGTACGTCGGCCTCACCGGGGTGTTCGGCCTCGTGCCGCTCGTGGTGTTCGGGCTGTGGGGCGGGGCGCTGGCCGACGCCTTCGACCGGCGCACGCTCCTGCTGATCACCACCACCGGCCTCATCGCGACCAGCGCGTGCTTCTGGCTGCAGGCGGCGTTCGGCGGGGAGGACGTGTGGCTCCTGCTCGGGCTGTTCGCGGTGCAGCAGGCCTTCTTCGCCGTCAACCAGCCCACCCGCTCGGCGCTGCTGCCGCGGCTGCTGAACGACGACCTGCTCCCCGCCGCGAACTCGCTCAACACCACCGTCATGCAGGCCGGGGGCATCGCCGGCCCGCTCGTCGGCGGGGCGCTGATCCCGCTGATCGGCTACTCCTGGCTCTACCTGCTCGACACGATCACCCTCTTCGCGACCCTCGGCGCCGTCGTGCGGCTGCCGCCGATGCCGGTCGTCGGCGTCACCGTGGCGCCCGGCCTCCGGGCCGTCGTCGACGGCTTCCGCTACCTCCGCACGCAACCGGTGCTGATGATGTCATTCGTCGTCGACATCATCGCGATGGTCTTCGGGATGCCGCGCGCGCTGTTCCCCGAGATGGCGCACCTCGACTTCGGCGGGCCGAGCGAGGGCGGCCTCGCGTTCGCGCTGCTGTTCGCCGCGATCCCGGCGGGCGCCGTCGTCGGCGGCGTCCTGTCGGGATGGGTCTCGCACGTGGAGCGGCAGGGCCTGGCGGTGATCGTCGCGATCGTGGTGTGGGGTCTGGCGATGACGGGCTTCGGGGTCGCGGCGATGCTGGCCCCGCACGCGCCCGCGGCGATGCTCGGCGTCGCCGTCCTCATGCTGGCCGTCGGCGGTGCCGCCGACATGGCGTCCTCGGCGTTCCGCATGTCGATGCTGCAGTCCGCCGCGGCAGACGAGGTCCGGGGCCGGCTGCAGGGGATCTTCATCGTCGTGGTCGCCGGCGGGCCGCGGGTCGCCGACGTGGCCCACGGCGCGACCGCGGCCGCGACCGGAGCAGCCGTCGCGGCGGCGGGCGGCGGCGTGCTCGTCGTCGTCCTCACCGTGGTCGCCGCGCTGGCGGTGCCGGCGTTCGTGCGCTACCGCGTCACGACGCGCACCCGTCGGCTCGGGTAACGCCCCCGAACCGGCACTCCCGCCCCCACTGGTGGGGGCGGGAGCGCATGCGTCGGGGCGTTACCCGCGCGGGGCGGGGCGGGGGCGGGCACGGGGGAAGCGGGCGGGGGAAGCGCGGGCAGGCGCGGGACCCCCGGCGTACGTCAGGCCACGCGCGCCTTCGGGGCACCCTCGGCCGTCTTGGCCGGGTCGCGTACGACGACGGCGCCGAGGGCGTCGTCGATGCGCTGCATGACGTCGGCGTCGAGCCTCACCCCGGCGGCCTTGACGTTGTCGGCGACCTGCTCGGGGCGCGAGGCGCCGACGATCGCGGCGGCGACGTTGTCGTTCTGCAGCACCCAGGCGATGGCCAGCTGCGCCATGGTGAGGCCGCAGTCGGCGGCGATCGGCTCCAGGCCCTGCACGGCGGTGAGGGTCTCGTCCTTCATGAAGCGCGAGATCATGTCGGCGCCGCCCTTGGTGTCGGTGGCGCGCGAGCCCTCCGGCGGCGCCTGGCCGGGCTTGTACTTGCCCGTCAGCACGCCCTGCGCGATCGGGCTCCACACGATCTGGGAGACGCCCAGCTCGCGGGAGGTCGGCACGACCTCCTCCTCGATGACGCGCCACAGCATCGAGTACTGCGGCTGGCTGGAGATCAGCTGGAAGCCGAGCTCCTTCGACAGCTCGACGCCGGCGCCAATCTGGTCGGCGGTCCACTCGCTGACGCCGATGTAGAGGGCCTTGCCCTGGCGAACGATGTCGGCGAAGGCCTGCATCGTCTCCTCGAGCGGCGTCTCGGTGTCGTAGCGGTGGGCCTGGTAGAGGTCGACGTAGTCGGTCTGCAGCCGCTGCAGCGAGCCGTTGATCGACTCCATGATGTGCTTGCGGGACAGGCCGGTGTCGTTCTTGCCCTTCGGTCCGGTGGGCCAGTAGACCTTGGTGAAGATCTCCAGCGACTCGCGCCGCTCGCCCTTCAGCGCCTCGCCGAGCACGGTCTCCGCCGCGGTGTTGGCGTACACGTCCGCGGTGTCGAAGGTGGAGATCCCCTCGTCGAGCGCGGCGCGCACGCACTGCGTCGCGACGTCGTTCTCGACCTGGGAGCCGTGGGTCAGCCAGTTGCCGTAGGTGATCTCAGAGATCTTCAGTCCGCTGTTGCCGAGGTATCGAAACTCCATGCCACGACCCTAGTGGGGCTGCGAAGCAGCGCCTCAGTCGAGCACGACCAGGACGTCGCCGTCCTGGACGACGTCGCCCACGGTCACCTTGATCGCGGTCACCGTGCCGCCCCGCTCGGCGAGCATGGGGATCTCCATCTTCATCGACTCCAGCAGCACGACGGTGTCGCCGGCCTCGACGCGATCACCCTCGGCGACCTCGATGGTCAGGACGTTGGCGACCAGCTCGGAGACGATCTCGAGCGACGTGGTGCGGGCCATGCGGTCGACGCTAGCGGTTACCCGGGCGTAGCCGCTGATCGCGGGAGCGCCCGCCGGTCAGAGCTCGGCGAAGCGTCGTGGCTCGGGCCGGTGCGGGCCGGCCTCCTCGGCGCGACGCCCGCGACGGCCCTTCGGCCCGGTGAGCGCGAGGTCGGCGCGGATGACGACGTAACCGATCACGAGGCCGAGGACGAGGGAGTACGCCGCGCGCAGGCCGGCCTGGGCGTAGCTGCTCTCGGGCGACACCAGCCCGGTGGCGAGCGGCACCGTCGCCGCGACGCCGAACGCGCACACCCACCAGCCCTGGCGCCGGCGGGCGCGCACGTGGGTGCCCCACACCAGCGCGGGAATGCCGAGCAGGACGACGAGCGGCCGCGGGAACGCCCCGATGCGCTCGGAGGTCCAGTCGGCGAAGTCGAGCACCGACGACACGAAGGCCTGGGCGCCGTAGCGCCGCAGCAGCTCGGCGTAGGCAAGGGTGGCGAGCAGGACCCCGAGGCCGACGGCGACGACGACGATGCCGCGGCGGCCGAGGCCGTGGAGGCCGGCGCCGAGCCGCCACACGATGGCCAGCGCCAGGACGAGCGCGAGCAGCAGCGCCACGATCTCGAAGCGCTCGGTCGCGACGGTCGGCTCGAAGCCCACGGCGGCGAACGCCGTGACGGCCGCGACCAGGCTGGCGACCAGGGCCTCGCGCACGGCCTTGAGACCGGTGACGGCGGGGACCGTCACCATGACGGCGTACACGCTGCCCACGACGCACGTCATCACCGCGGCCCCGGTGGGCAGGACGCGCCCGCCCACGAGGAGGCTCGCAGCGCCGAGGACGAGGGCGAGGCCCGCCGAGACGAGCGCGCGGCCGGCGGTGCGGGTGGCGAGCAGCCACGACAGGGCGGTGACGACGGCGACCGAGCCGGCGCCGTCGAGCCACTCGGGGGCAGGGGGGAGGCCGGTGGGGGCCCGGTCGCCCAGGACACCGGTGAGCGCCGACCAGGCGAGGGCGAGCGCGCCGAGCAGCAGCACCCCGAACCAGGCGACCAGCACGGAGCGGCGGGGCCCGTCGGAGGCGCCGTCGGAGGCGCCGTCAGAGGCGCTGTCGGAGGGGCGGTCGGCGGGCCGGTGGGCCGGCTCGACGGCGGGCGGGGCGACCGGGGCGGGCGGGGCTACTTGGGTCGGCTCGCGGCCGGCGGCCGGGTCGGGGGCGGCGGGCTGCGGAGTCGCCGCGGGTGCGGCCGGCTCCGTCACGCGGGCGGGGCCGGGCTCCGACCTCCGCCTCCGGCGCAGCCGCGAGGGCGGGCGCTCCGCAGCCCGCTTGCCGCGGGAGGACCCGCGCGCGCTGTCGGAGGTGGGGGAAGGCACGTCGGACGAGGTTACAGCCGGCGGTTGGCCAGCGACGGATTGGTGCGGCGGGCCCCGTCGAGGTCGGCACGGTCGAGGACGACCTCGAGCGTCTCCTCCCCACCGCTGGCCTCGGCGAGCGTGTCGCCGAGGGGTCCGTAGACCGCGGAGTGCCCGCTGTAGCGCGGCTCCGGCTGGCCGGCGCCGACCACGAAGCAGGTGTTCTCGATGGCGCGCGCGGCGAGCAGCGTCCGCCAGTGGGTGACCTTGCGCTCGCCCGGCAGCCAGGCGGCCGGCACGACGAGCACCTCGGCGCCCGCGTCGACCAGCCGACGGCCCAGCTCGGGGAACCGCAGGTCGTAGCAGGTCATGAGGCCGACCCGCCATCCCGCGACCTCGACGACGACCGGCTCGAGCGGCCCGCCGGTGAGCCGGTCGGACTCGCGGTAGCCGAAGGAGTCGTAGAGGTGGATCTTGCGGTACGCCGCGCTGGCCGCGCCGGCGACCACGAGGGTGTTGTAGGGCCGGGCCGGGTCGTCGGCGGCCTCGAACATCCCGGCCACCACGGTGCACGACGCCGCCTCCGCCGCCTGCTGGAGGCCCTGCACGAACCGGCCGTCGAGCGGCTCGGCGTACGCGCTCACGTCGGAGCCGGCCTCTCCGAAGTCGCGCGCGAACGCCTCGGGGAGGACGACGAGGTCGGCACCGGGCGCCAGGTCCGTGAGGCGGGCGCGGTTCGCGGCGGGGTCGAGCCCGCTCGCCCACTGGTGGACGCGGACCCGCAGCTGGTCGGCCATGACCCCAGCGTAGGAGGATGTGGGGATGGACCTCGACCCCGGCGCCGGCGGCTTCTGCGGCGTCGTCCTCGCCGGCGGGACCGCCGCGCGGATGGACGGGATCGACAAGGCGGGCATCGAGCTGGCCGGCCGGACGCTGCTGTCGTACGCCGTGGACGCGTTCCTCGATGCCGAGGAGGTCGTGGTCGTCGGGCCGCCGGGCGCCCGGACCGAGCGGCCGGTGACGACGGTGCGGGAGGACCCGCCGCGCGGGGGCCCGGTCGCCGGACTGCTCACCGGCGTGGACGCCCTGCTGCGCCGGCCGCGGCTCGTCGGGGTGCTCGCGGTCGACATGCCGCGGGTCACGCCCGCGACGATGCGGCGGCTGCGCGACGCCGCGGCCGGGCGCGACGGCGCGTTCCTCGTCGACGACACGGGCCGGCGGCAGCTCGCGGGGGTCCTGGACGCGGCACGGCTCGACGCGGTGCGCCCCGACCTCGAGGGCCAGCACGGGATGGCGCTGCACCGGCTGCTCGCGCCGCTCGACCTCGCGCAGGTGGCCGCGGTCGGCGACGAGGCGGCCGACATCGACTCGTGGGCGGACCTGCGCGACCTCGGCTCGCGGACGGGTCGCTAGCGGACAGGGTCCGTCCGAGGTGGGCGAGCGTCCTGCTGCGTCCGGCTCCTTGCCGGGTGCCGTCGGGTTGCGAGACATTGGTGGGGTGAACCTCCACGACTGGATCGACGAGCTGAGCGACGTCCTCGACGTCGAGGCCGAGGTCGACGAGGGTCTGATCCTCGACCTGGCCAGGACGGCCTCCCAGAACGTGCAGAAGACGGCCGCCCCCATCACGGCGTACCTGCTGGGCCTCGCAGCCGGCTCGACCGACGCGGACCCCGAGTCGGTCGAGCGCCTCGCGGCCCGTGCGCAGCAGCTCGCGGAGCGCTGGGACCGGCCGGCCGCCGCGCGCGACCTCGACGAGGTGGACGACGACGTGCCGGACGACTCGTCGGTCGACCACTCCGACGACCTCTACGAGGACTGATCGCGTGCGTGCTGTCGTCGCCACCGGCACCGGTGGCCCCGAGG
Organism: Nocardioides xinjiangensis; assembly: GCF_017916385.1. Lineage (NCBI taxonomy): Bacteria > Bacillati > Actinomycetota > Actinomycetes > Propionibacteriales > Nocardioidaceae > Nocardioides > Nocardioides xinjiangensis. The sequence goes on along the minus strand of NZ_JAFMSW010000001.1, from coordinate 1,889,139 downwards.
TCCTGTCCGTCGGCGAGGTCGACGACCCGCGTCCGGGTGCCGGGGAGGTGCTCATCGACGTGGTGGCGACCGCCGTCAACCGCGCCGACACCCTCCAGCGGCGCGGCTTCTACCCGCCGCCGCACGGCGAGTCCGAGGTGATCGGCCTGGAGTGCAGCGGTCGCGTCGCCGAGCTCGGCGAGGGCGTCGGGGGCTGGTCGGTGGGCGACGAGGTGTGCGCGCTGCTCGCCGGCGGAGGGTACGCCGCCCGGGTGGTCGTGCCGGTCGGCCAGGTCATGCCGGTCCCCGCCGGCGTCCCGCTCGTCGAGGCGGCCTGCCTGCCCGAGGTCGCGGCGACCGTGTGGTCCAACGTGTTCATGACCGCGCACCTCGCCCGCGGCGAGCGCTTCCTCGTCCACGGGGGCACCGGGGGCATCGGCACGATGGCGATCCAGGTGGCCGCGGCCCGCGGCGCGGAGGTGTTCACGACCGCCGGCTCACCGGAGAAGCTGGAGCTGTGCCGCTCGCTCGGCGCCTCGCACGCCATCGACTACCGCGAGGAGGACTTCGTCGAGGTGCTGGAGCAGGCGGGCGGCGCCGACGTCATCCTCGACAACATGGGCGCCGCGTACCTCGCCCGCAACGTCTCGGCGCTCGCCACCAACGGGCGCCTCGTGGTGATCGGGTTCCAGGGCGGCACCAAGGGCGAGCTCGACATCAACGCGCTGCTGCGCAGGCGGGCGTCCGTCACGGCGACGTCGCTGCGAGCGAGGCCGCGCGCGGAGAAGGCCGCCATCTGCTGCGGGGTCGTGGAGAACGTGTGGCCGCTCGTCGCCTCGGGCCGGGTGCGGCCGATCGTGGAGGCCACCATGCCCCTCGACGACGTCGCCCGCGCCCACCAGCTGATGGAGGACGGCGGCCGCGCCGGCAAGATCGTCCTCACGCTCTGACCTCCCCACCCCCGGACTAGGGTGGGCCGCATGACCGAGCAGCAGCAGCCGGAGTCCGCCAGCCGCTCCCAGGGCGAAGACCAGGTGGTGGTCATCGGACCCGACGGGCAGCCCATCGGGACGATCCCCGCCAGCGCGCTCCCGGAGATGTCCCAGGCCTCCGACGACGACGGCGAGCGGGAGCGGCACGTGACCGAGCTCGTCGAGCAGCCGGCCAAGGTGATGCGCATCGGCAGCATGATCCGTCAGCTGCTCGACGAGGTGAAGGCGGCACCGCTCGACGAGGCCAGCCGCCAGCGCCTCAAGGAGATCCACGCCGCCTCGATCACCGAGCTGGAGTCCGGCCTCGCCCCGGAGCTGGTGGACGAGCTCCAGCGGCTGTCCCTGCCGTTCACCGAGGGCGGCACGCCGTCCGAGGGCGAGCTGCGGATCGCGCAGGCGCAGCTCGTCGGATGGCTCGAGGGCCTCTTCCACGGCATCCAGACCGCGATCTACGCCCAGCAGATGGCCTCGCGCGCGCAGCTCGAGCAGATCCGCCGCGCCCTCCCCGCGGCCGGCCACGGCGGGCGACAGCAGCAGCCGACCGGGATGCCCACCATGCCGACCTCCGACGCCGCCGGCGAGCAGGGCGGTCACTCCGGAGGCATGTACCTCTGACCGGGGTCCCCGGCCGCGGCCGGGGCGGTGGACCGCCGGGGGTCAGCGGCGGGCGAGGCGGCGTACGACGACCAGGCCGAGGAGGCCGATGATCACGGCCGCCGCGCCGGGGGCCGCCGTGCGTGCGAAGCCGGCCGGCGGTGAGTCCTCGACCCGGGTGAGCTCGGCCGTCGGCGGCGGGGGCGGCTCGATCGAGGTGCCGGCACCGAGGATCCGCTCGATCCGCTGCACCTTGGCGTCGGTCCGCTCGGCGGTGCCGCCGCACCTGTCGGCGTCGTAGGGCGCCGCCTCGCCGGTCGCGAGGAACAGGTAGTCGGTGCCGACGGCGAGCTCGCCGAGGCCGCAGGCGTTCCTGCCTCCGGCGGAGAAGACCTGCGTGGAGCGCTCGGGGACGCCCTTGTAGGCGCGGGACGCGGTGATGTCGTAGGTCCAGTCGTTCCCGGCCGCCTCGACCGCCTCGACGGTGCCGACGAACACGGCGTCGGCGTGGGCGGCCTGCCGCTCGAGCGTGCCCTCCCGGCAGGAGCAGGCGGCCGAGGCCGGGGCGCTGACCGTGACGACCAGCCCGAGGCACGCGAGCAGGAGTGCGGCGGCGAGCCGGGCGGTGCGGAGCATGGCGGGCAGCCTACCGAGACCGGCCGGACAGCCCGAAGAGGTCCGTCAGCACGGCGGCCACGCCGTCCTCGTCGTTCGCCGGAGCGACGTGGTCGGCGAGCTCGCGGACCGTCGGGTGGCCGTTGGCCATGGCGTAGGACGTGCCGGCCCACTCCAGCATCGCCAGGTCGTTGGGCATGTCGCCGAACGCGACCACCTCGTCGGGCCCGAGCCCCATCTCGGCCGCGATCGTGGCCAGCGTGGTGGCCTTGGTGACGCCGGCGGCGCTGATCTCGACGAGGGTGCCCACCGACGACCACGTCGTCACGACCTGCGCACCGACGACCTCGGCGACCCGGTGCCAGTAGGGCTCGGGCTCGTGCTCCTCGTGCCGCGCCAGCAGCTTGACCACGGTGTCGTCGACGAGCTCCTCCAGCGGGCCCTCGTCGACGTCGGGCGTGAGGTTCACCGCGAGCCGCGGCAGGAAGCCGGGCTCCTTCGCGAAGCCGGTCGTGCGCTCCAGCGCGAAGACGGTCCCCGGCACCTCCCTGCGCAGCAGGGCGGCGACCTCCACCAGCACGTCGGCCGGGATGGTCCGTGCCGTGCGCACCTCGCGGCGCGCGACGTCGTACACGATCCCGCCGTTGCTGCAGATGGCCAGGCCGTGGCCGCCGACCGCGTCCCACAGCTCCTCCATCCAGCGGATGGGGCGGCCGGTGGTGAAGACGACCGGCACGCCGGCGGCGTCGAGCTCGTCGAGGACGGCGCGGGTCCGCGCCGTGACGGTGCCGTCGGAGTGCAGCAGGGTCCCGTCGAGGTCGGTCGCGACGAGGCGCGGCTGCCTGGCCGGCGCCACCTCAGCCGCCGGCGGGCGGGAACCAGCGGGACATCTCGACGGCGGCGCCGTCCTCGTGGACCGGCGCGGTCACGTCGTCGGCGGCGGCCCGCACCTCCTCGACGGCCTGCCCCATCGCGACCCCGCGGCCGGCCCAGCGCAGCATCTCGATGTCGTTGCGGCCGTCACCGATGGCCAGCACGTCCGCGGCGCCGAGGCCGATCTTGTCGCAGACGTGCTCGAGCCCGGAGGCCTTGGAGACGCCGACCGGGGACAGGTCCATCCACGCCGTCCAGCCGACGACGTAGTCGGTGCCGTGCAGCCCGAGCCGGGCGGCGAGCTCGATGAAGTCCTCCGCGGTCGCCTCCGGGTCGCGGATGATCACGCGGCTGACCGGCTCGCCGACGATGTCGTCGACGGAGGTGATCAGCTGCTCGCCGGAGAGCTCACCCTCGGGGAAGACCCGGTTGACGCGGTAGCCGCCGACCGTGCGCTCCTCCACCGCGACGAGCGCGTGCGGGTGGTGCTCCAGCACCGCGGCGACGGCGGGCGCCGCGTCGAAGGTCTCCTCGTGAACGACCTCCATCGGCGGGTAGCGGAAGACCACGGCACCGTTGGAGGCCACCACCCAGAGCCGGTCGGCGTCCTCGCGCGGGATGTGCAGCAGGTCGGCGATGCCGGTCATGCCGTGCGGCGAGCGACCGCTGGACAGCACGATGTGCGCGCCGGCGTCGAGGGCACGGTGCACCGCGTCGTGCACCGGCTCGCTGATCGTCTCGTAGTCCTCGGTCTGCCCGTCGACCCAGGAGAGGAGGGTGCCGTCGATGTCGAGGGCGACGAGCTTGGGGGTCCAGTCAGCCAACGGTCTTCAGCACTTCCAGGCCGCCGAGGTAGGGACGCAGGGCCTGCGGCACGGTCACGGACCCGTCCTCGTTCTGGTGGGTCTCCAGGACCGCGACGATGGCGCGGGTGATTGCGGTCAGGGTGCCGTTGAGCGTCGCGACCGGGACGGTCTGGCCGTCCTTGCGGGTGCGGATGTCGAGGCGGCGGGACTGGAAGTCGGTGCAGTTGGAGGTCGAGGTGAGCTCCCGGTACTTGCCCTGGGTGGGGATCCACGCCTCGCAGTCGAACTTGCGCTGCGCCGACAGGCCGAGGTCGCCGGCGGCCACGTCGATCACGCGGTAGGCCAGCTCGAGCTTGTCGAGGAACTCCTTCTCCCAGGCCAGCAGCCGCTCGTGCTCGGCGTACGACTCCTCGACGGTCGTGTGCACGAACATCTCGACCTTGTCGAACCAGTGCACCCGGATGATGCCGCGGGTGTCCTTGCCGTGGCTGCCGGCCTCCTTGCGGAAGCACGGGCTGAAGGCGGCGTAGCGGCGCGGCAGCGTGGCGGCGTCGAGGATCTCCTCGGAGTGGTAGGCCGCCATCGCGACCTCGCTCGTGCCGACGAGGTAGAGGTCCTCGCCCTCGATGCGGTAGACGTCGTCGGCGGCCTGGCCCAGGAAGCCGGTGCCCTCCATCGCGCGCGGCTTGACCAGCGACGGGGCGATCACCTGCGTGAAGCCGGCGTTGCGGGCCTGGTCCATCGCCATGTTGACGAGCGCGAGCTCGAGCTGCGCGCCGACGCCGGTGAGGAAGTAGAAGCGGGAGCCGCTGACCTTGGCGCCGCGCTCGAGGTCGATCGCGCCGAGCAGCTTGCCGAGCTCGATGTGGTCGCGCGGCTCGAAGTCGAACTCGCGGGGGGTGCCGACGTGCTCGAGCACGACGAAGTCGTCCTCGCCCCCGGCGGGCGCCTCGTCTGCCGCGGGGTTGGGGATCGCCTTGATGGCGTCGTCCCACGCCGCCTCGGCGGCGCTGCGGGTCGCCTCGGCCTCCTTCACGCTCGCGGCGAGCTCCTTGACCTGCGCGAGGAGGGCCTGCTTCTCCTCGCCCTGCGCCTTCGCGACGAGCGCGCCGCTGGCCTTCTGCTCGGCGCGCTTGGCCTCGAAGTCGGCGATGGCCCGGCGGCGTGCGGCGTCTGCCTCCAGCGCCCGGTCGACCACGTCGTCGGACAACCCCCGCTTGGCCTGGGCGGCGCGTACGCGGTCGGGGTCGTCACGGAGCAGGCGAGGGTCGATCACATCGGAAGGCTATCCGGAGCGGCGTGGGGCCCACGAACCGGTTTGGGCATACTTCGCGGGTGACTCCCGTCCTCCGCACCCGCTCGCTCACCGGGGCCGTCGTGGCCGCAGCGCTGTTCGCCGTGCTGGGCTACCTCGTGACCCGGGACCGGGCGCCGCTGGACTCCTTCGACGTCGGGGGCCGGCGCCTGGAGGACTGGGCCGACGACCTCCCGTTGCTCGTCCACGTGCTGCGGGGGGTGGAGGCGGCGTTCGGCACCGTCGGGATGACGATCCTCACCGTCGTGCTGGTCTCGGCGCTGTTCCTGCGCCACCACAGGTGGGCCGCACTCCTCGCCGCGGTGGTGATGCTCGCGACGTCGCTGGCGACCACCGGCCTGAAGACCTGGCTCGGCCGGGACCGGCCGGACTGGCAGGACACCCTCGGGCTGCACACCAACCACAGCTTCCCGTCGGGCCACGCGACCTCGTCGGCCGCGTTCGCCTCCATCCTGGTGATGCTGCTCGTGCTCTTCGTACGCCGCGCGAACGTCCGTCGCGTCGGGATCGCGCTCGTCGTCGCGTGGTGGTTGCTGGTGTGCCTGGACCGGGTGCTGCTCGGACGCCACTTCCCCAGCGACGTGATCGGCGGCTCGCTCGTCGGGGTCGGCATCTTCCTGCTCGCGCTCGCGTTCATCGACCCGCGCCCGCGCTCGATCGCGGCCAAGGCGGAGCCGCTGCCCCAGGTGTACGCCTCGGCGAGGCGGCTGGCCGTGATCCTCAACCCGGTGAAGGTGGAGGACGTCGGCCAGTTCCGCTCCATCGTGAGCGCGATGGCCAGGGAGTCCGGCTGGTCCGAGCCGACCTGGCAGTACACGACGATCGAGGACCCCGGCACCGGCATGGCCGAGCAGGCCGCCGTCTCCGGCGCCGACCTCGTCATCGTCTGCGGCGGCGACGGCACGGTGCGCGAGGTGTGCGCCGAGCTCGCGGGCACCGGCATCCCGGTCGGCATCATCCCCGCCGGCACCGGCAATTTGCTGGCGCGCAACCTCGGCATCCCGCTCTACCTGCGCTCGGCCATCGACGTCGCCCTCAACGGCCAGGACCGGGCGATCGACCTCGTCGAGGTGGGCGGCGACGGCATCGAGGACACCCACTTCATGGTGATGGCCGGCATGGGGTTCGACGCCGCGATCATGGAGGGCGTCAACGAGGACATCAAGAAGCGGATCGGCTGGATCGCCTACGTCGTCTCCGGCCTCAAGTCGCTGATGTTCCCCGCGGTGAAGGTCGAGATCCAGATCGACGACGGCGAGCCCACCGTCCACCGCGCCCGCACGGTCGTCGTGGGCAACGTCGGCTTCCTCCAGGCCGGGATGCCGCTGCTGCCGGACGCCACGATCGACGACGGCATCCTCGACGTGGTGATCATCCATCCCCGGCAGTTCCTGTCGTGGATCACGGTGGCCATGCGGGTGCTGCGCAAGAGCCCCGTCGTCGACGAGACGCTCGACCGCCGCACCGGCACGCGCGTGCGGATCAGGGCCTCCGCCGACACCCCGCGCCAGCTCGACGGTGACTCCATCGGCGAGGGCCGCGAGCTGCGGATGGAGTGCATCCACGGGCGGCTGCTGGTCCGCGTCCCGCGCTGACCTCGGCAGGTGAGCTCGGGCACCTGGGTGCTCGCCCCGCTCGCGCTCAGCTGCGGGGGATGACCTCAGGCACGCGCGTGCTCGATCGCCTCCTCCTCCTCGGGCGAGAGCTGCTGCTCGCACGACCAGGAGGAGATCGACTTGGCGTACGTCCGGGCCTCGCTGCGGCCGTGGATCGACGTCAGCACGACGCCGTGCCCCGCGTCGTCGAGCACCGCCAGGCTCCAGCTCAGGTGCCCGCCGACGTCGCCGAAGGCGTCGTACCGCACCACCGACAGGTGCCGCAGCGCGTCGGCGTTCTCCGCCTTGAGGGCCGCGACCTCCTGGCGCAGGCCGTGCACGTCCTCGGGCAGCGCGTCGACCCCCTCCCCGGCGGAGCGGGGGGCCGTACGTCGGAGGGCCAGCGCGGCGAGCACGCAGGCGACGGCGGCGAGGACCACGGCGAGCACGTCGAGCATGCCTCGACCCTATGTTCGGGGGGCGGTCACCGGCGGGCGGACACGGCCGGTCGTGCCAGACTCGCGACCGTGACCGAGTCCGACGTGGCAGGTGCGCCGAGGCGGATCGCCTACCAGGGCGAGCCGGGCGCCAACTCCCACCTGGTGTGCCAGCAGGCCTACCCCGACTGGGAGCCGCTGCCGTGCGCGTCCTTCGAGGACGCCTTCGCCGTGGTGGAGAACGGCGACGCCGACCTGGCGATGATCCCGATCGACAACTCGATCGCCGGCCGGGTGGCCGACATCCACCACTTCCTGCCGACGTCGACGCTGCACATCGTCGGCGAGCGGTTCCTGCGCATCCAGTTCTCCCTGATGGCGCTGCCGGAGGCGAGCGTGGACTCGCTGCGCACCGTGCACAGCCACGTCCACGCGCTGGGGCAGTGCCGCGGCGTGATCCGCGAGCTCGGGCTCACGCCCGTCGTGGCCGGCGACACCGCCGGCGCCGCCCGCGAGGTGGCGGAGTCGGGCGACCCCACCCAGGCCGCGATCGCCCCGCCGCTGGCCGCCGAGATCTACGGCCTGCAGGTGCTGCGCGAGGAGATCGAGGACGAGGAGCACAACACCACCCGCTTCGTCGTGCTCTCGCGCGACTTCGAGCAGGCGCCCGTGGGCGACGGGCCCGTGGTCACCACGTTCATCTTCAACGTCCGCAACCTCCCTGCCGCGCTCTACAAGGCGCTCGGCGGCTTCGCGACGAACGGCGTGAACATGACCAAGCTCGAGAGCTACATGGTGGACGGTCAGTTCACCGCCACCCAGTTCCTGGCCGAGGTCGACGGCCATCCCGAGGACCCGGCCGTGCGCAACGCGCTGGAGGAGCTCGCCTTCTTCACCACCGAGGTCAAGGTGCTCGGGGTGTACCCCGCGGACCCGTTCCGGGCCGCGTGACTGACACACTCTCCCGGTGATCGATCTGCTGGTGGTGGCCCTGGCCTTCGGGGCCATCTTCGTCGTCGAGCTGCCCGACAAGACCTTCATCGCCACGCTGGTCATGTCGACGAAGATGCGCCCGCTCTTCGTCTGGATCGGCGTGGGGCTGGCGTTCCTGGTGCAGACCGGCGTCGCCGTCGGCGTCGGCAAGGCCGCGTCGTTCCTGCCCGACCAGCTCATCCACACGGTCGCGGCGCTGATGTTCGTCATCGGCGCGGTCATCCTCTTCCGCGCCGCCCGCACGGCCGACGAGGAGGAGGCCGAGCAGGAGGACGAGTACGCCTCGAAGGCCGATGCCACCGCGCAGGGCTTCCGCGTCGTCGCGACGTCGTTCCTGGTGCTCTTCGCCGCGGAGTGGGGCGACCTGTCGCAGCTGCTGACGATCTCGCTCGTCGCGAAGTACGACGACCCCGTGTCGGTCTTCCTGGGGGCCTGGGGGGCCCTGCTCGCGGTGTCCGGCCTCGCGGTCATCGTCGGCCGGCTGCTGCTGCAGCGGATCAGGCTCGCCGTGCTGCACTATGTCGGTGCGAGCGTCTGCGTCCTCATGGCAGCCTTGACCGTGTGGGAGATGACGCGCTGAGTCCGGACGCCACCCGGATGGCGGTCCACGACCGCTACGTCGCGGTCAACGGCGACCACCCCATGACCGTCGCCGACGACGCCTACGCCCGCCAGCACTTCGTGCCGGCCACGCCCGAGGCGCTCGAGCTGATGCTGGCCGGCCGCCTCCCGCTGCCGTCGTACGTGCTCTCCGACGGCACGCCGATGGTGCCCGCGGACCACGGCCGGCTCGCCGAGGTCGCGGGCGGCGTGGACCGCCTCCACGACTGGTTCGTGGCGTTCAGGGAGGACGACCCCGCCGCCGGTGAGCAGGAGTGGGTGGGCTACCTCTCCGGCCAGCACGTCTGCCTGCGCGAGGTGACGCCCGTGCGGATCAAGCAGGTGGCCGAGCGGGTCGCCGAGGCGGCGGCCGCGGTCGACCTGCTGCGCCGCGATCCGCACGACCCGGTCGCGCGCGGCATGCTCGGGGAGGCCGTCGACGGCGTCCTCGGGGTGTCGGGTCTCGACTCGCTGCTGCTGCCGATGACGGCGTACGACCGGCTCCGCCTCGGCGGGCCGACGCCGCGCGAGCAGTGGGTCGACGCCCCTCGGGCGGCGTTCCTCACCCCGGCGCCGCCGGTGTGGCCGGTGCGCACCGAGCGGCTCCTGCTCCGCCCGTACGCCGCCTCGGACGCCGAGGCGTTCGTCGACGCGTGGGCCTCCGATGAGTGGACCAGCCTCCTGCTGACGCGGCCGATGAACCGCGCCGAGGTCGTCGAGATGGTGCGCCGCCGCACCGAGTCCGACAGCGTCGAGTTCCTGAGCCTGGTCGTCACCACCCACGACGGCACGGTCGTCGGCGACTCGATCCTGCACCTGCAGGGCACCGGCCTCAGCGAGGGCGAGATCGGCTGGACGATCCTCCCCCAGCACGGCGGTCGGGGGTACGCCACCGAGGCCGCGCGGGCCGTGCTGCGGCTGGGCTTCGAGCACTACGGGCTGCGCCGCATCGTGGCGAACCTCGACGCCCGCAACGACCGCTCCGCCGCGCTCTGCGAGCGGCTCGGCATGCGCCGCGAGGTCCACCGCGTCGGCGACTTCTGGTCGAAGGGCACGTGGACCAGCTCCTACGAGTACGCCCTGCTGCGCGAGGAGTGGCGCGCCGGGAGCTGACCCCGGCGCCGCTCGGACAGCGGTCGACGAGGCCGGCAGGGATAGAGTCCGGCCATGGTCTCCACCCCTCATGGAGCGGACAGCGAGGTGGGCCGCCTGGCCACCGTGATGCTCCACCGCCCCGGCAACGAGCTGAAGCGGCTGACGCCGCGCAACAACGACCGCCTGCTGTTCGACGGCATCCCGTGGGTCAACCGGGCGCAGGAGGAGCACGACGCCTTCGCCGAGACGCTGCGCGAGCGCGGCGTGGAGGTCCTGTACCTGACCGAGCTGCTCACCGAGACCCTCGAGAGCGAGCTCGCCCGCAACCACGCGATCACCAGCGCGCTGTCGGGGCTGCACCTCGGCGACACCATGCGCCGCTACCTCGCACAGGCGCTGCGCGACCTGACGCCGGCCGAGCTCACCGACGTGCTGACCGCCGGCATCCGCAACGACGAGGTGCGCGGCGGCCACGGGCTGGTGACCAGCCTGCTGGACCCGCACGACTTCCTGATCGACCCGCTGCCCAACCTCCTGTTCACCCGCGACTCGAGCGTGTGGGTGCGCGACCGGGTGGCCGTGACGAGCCTCGCGATGCCCGCCCGCAAGCGCGAGACGCAGCTGACCGAGCTCATCTACACCGAGCACCCGCGCTTCGCCGGCACGCGCAAGATCCACGGCTGGCACAACGAGCACGTGGAGGGCGGCGACGTCCTGCTGCTGGCGCCGGGCGTGATCGCGGTCGGCGTCGGGGAGCGTACGACCCCCGCGGGCGTCGAGCGGCTGGCGCGCCAGGTCTTCCACGCCGACCTCGCCCACACGGTGCTGGCGGTGCCGATCGCGCAGGAGCGCGCCACGATGCACCTCGACACCGTCTGCACGATGGTCGACGTCGACAAGGTCGTGATGTACCCCAACGTCGCCGACACCCTCCGCGCGGTCACCGTGACGCTGGCCGACCCCGGCTCCGGCGAGGCGGACCTGACGCTCGACGTCAGCGAGTCCGAGCCGTTCCTCGTCGCCGCCGCCAAGGCCATGCAGATCGACACGCTCCACCAGATCGACACCGGCCTGGACCCGGTCACCGCCGAGCGCGAGCAGTGGGACGACGGCAACAACACGCTGGCGCTCGCGCCCCGGGTGGCGGTCGCCTACGAGCGCAACGACGAGACCAACGACCGGCTCGAGGACGCCGGCATCGAGGTCGTCCGCATCGCCGGCTCCGAGCTCGGCTCGGGGCGGGGCGGCCCGCGGTGCATGAGCTGCCCGATCGCGCGGGAGCCGCTGCACGTCGACTGAGCGGGGCCCGGTGGTCGCCCTCTGCGGCCCGCCCGGTCCGGCTGCCGGCGCGGCTGCCGGTGGGTCGGGCGCGGGCTGCGGTCAGCCGCGGGCTGCGGTCCGCCGCGGGCCGGGGGCCAGCCACGCCCGGACTTCCTGAGCGTGTCGCGAACTTCGGGGGGCCTGCATGCCACCGGAAGTTCGCAATCCCCCGCTTAAGCGGGGGATTCGAAACAGGCGCCGCGCCCCCACGCACCCCCCACCTCGCCCATCACGTTCCCTCCGGTGGATCGTTGAGGGGACATGACTGAGTCGATCCTCGATGCCCTCGACCCGGCTGACGCCCAGCGCGTGCTGGCCGCGGGTCGTGCCCTCACGGTCCCGCAGGGCTGGTCCCCCATCGCGGAGAGCACGCCGGCCGACAAGGCGTACCTCATCACCGAGGGCGAGGTGTCGGTCCGCAAGGGCGGCGTGGAGGTCGCGACGCTGGGCCCCGGCGCCGTCGTCGGCGAGGCGGCGATCGTGAACCGCACGCTCCGCTCGGCGACCGTCGTCGCCCTCACTCCGCTGCGGGTCGTGCACTTCACGAGCGAGACGATCGAGGAGCTCGTCGACCAAGTCCCGGCCTTCGGCGCGGCCCTCCGCGCGGCCGCCGCCGGACGCCTCGGCGGGAGCTGAGCCCGGTGGCCGAGCCCCACCCGGACCGGGCGGCGCCGGCCCTCGACGTCACTCCGGACGTGACCGCCGCGATGGAGGCCCTCCTGCTCGGCGAGGAGCCCACCCTCACCCGGGTCGAGGTCGCCGAGCGGGCCGGCGTGCCCCTCGACGTCGCGGTCGTGCTGTGGCACCAGCTCGGCTTCCCCCACCGCACCGACGAGGACGTCGCGTTCGGCGAGAGCGACATCGAGGCGCTGCGGCTGACGGCCGACCTGGTGCGGATCGGCGTGCTGTCGCCGGAGTCGCAGGCCGCGCTCGTGCGCACGTGGGGCCGCAGCTACGCCCGGCTCGCCGAGTGGCAGACGACCCTGCTCGCCGGCCTCGCCGTGGAGGGCGGCGACCCGGCCGGCGGGCTCACCCGGCTCGCGGGCGACGTGCTCCCCCGCGTCGAGGCGCTGCAGTCCTACGTGTGGCGCCGCCACCTGGCCAGCGCCGCCCAGCACCTGCTCGAGGACGCCGGCGCGCTGACGACGAGCGAGGCGCGGATGTCGGTGTGCTTCATCGACATCGTCGGCTACACCACGCAGAGCCGCAGCCTGGACGGCGCGGAGCTCGTGCAGTGGGTCGACCGGTTCGAGCAGGACACGACGGCGCTCGTCGTCGACCACGGAGGCCAGGTCATCAAGACCATCGGCGACGAGGTGCTGTTCACCGTCGCGGAGCCGGCGGCCGCGGTGGCGATCGCGGTGGAGCTGACGGCGCGGGGCGCCGACGACGCGGACCCCTTTCCCGCGGTGCGCGCGGGGGTCGCGCACGGCGCGGTCGTACGCCGCCTCGGCGACGTGTTCGGCTCCACGGTCAACGCCGCCTCCCGGCTGACCTCCGCAGCCCGACCGGGCACGGTCCTGGTCGACGCAGGCGTGCACGAGGCGCTCGCCGGGGACGACGAGGACGCGCGCGCGGAGAGCTCCCCGTGGCGCTGGCGCCGCGTCCGCCGCGTGTCGGCGAAGGGCTTCACGAACCTCGAGGCCTGGCGGGTGAAGCCGCCGCGCGACGACGACTGATCGCAGCCCGACGAGGCCTCGCGGCACCCCTGCACGTGAGAGCCCGGCCGTTGTCGACGGGGGAAACGACAACGACCGGGCCTGGTCGAATCTACTCCGCCGGTCAGCGCCCGCACAACCATTGTCCCAGGTCTGTTCGAGACCTCGGCCACACGAGCGCGGACCTCAGCGGATGGTCACCTGACGGTTCGCCAGACCGGCGCGGGCGGAGCGCTCAGCCGCGTCGAGCTCGCCCCCCTCCAGCGCCTCCTGGAGGTCCGCGGCGAACCTCGCGGCCGGCTCCTCGAGCACCTCCGCGCCGGTCCCGACGGGCAGGTCCCAGACCGGGGCGAGCAGGCCGTGGGCGCGGAACATCCCGACGAGGCGCGAGCCTTCCGCGATGGAGTCCTGGCCGGCCGCGTGGAGGCGGGCGAGGGCGTCGAGCAGCTGGTCCTCGGGGTGCGGCATGACCCAGCGCAGGTGCTCCTTCGTCCCGACGTTGGTCCAGTACGCCGCCTCGACCGACGCCAGCCGGCTGGTCGGCATCACGCCGCCGTTGGCCTGCTTGAGAGCGGCCTCCATGGCGGCGTCGCGCTCGGGGATGTCGTCGATCCAGTACTCGAAGCCCTCGTGGACGGTGATGTCGAGGTCGCTGCCGACGACGAGGTCCTGGATGCTCGGCCCCTCGCCCGGAGCGTTCGGCAGCCCGACCACGCCCGGCTCGTCGGTGCCCAGCGCCGCCTCGAGGACCGCGCCGAGGTCGCGTGCCGGGTTGCCGTAGGAGTGCTGCACCTGCAGGCCGAGCCAGATGTCGCCGGACTCGCGCACCATCGCCGGCGCGGCGCCGGGGAGCAGCGTGGCGAGGCGCACGGTGCGGTCGCCCTCCGCGAGGGTCAGCGGAGCCGTGGCGGCCGGGACCAGCTCGCGCAGTGCGATGACGTCGCACTCGCTGGGCATCCCCTCGAACGGCCGGGCCACGAACGTCGGCGCGGCACCGCCGGCTGCCCCGTGGCAGGCCTTGTAGCGCTTCCCCGACCCGCAGGGGCAGGGCTGGCGAGGGCCCACCTCCCCCGGGGCGACGGCAGCGGGCTGGTGACGACGGGACTTCTTGGCCATGCCCCGAACCCTAGTCGGGCACGAGGCACCGGTGCGCGCCCCGGTGAGTGGTCGCCGGCCTACCCGTCCAGGAGCCCCAGGACGTACGCCGGCCGGTCGGTGATGACCGCCGTGACCCCGAGGTCGAGGCAGAGGTCGAGGTCCTCGGGTGTGTTGACCGTCCACACGTGGATCTCCCGGCCCGCCCTGACCAGGTGACGACCCAGCCCGGGGTGCGCGCGCAGCTCGCGGACCCCGGGGCCGACGATCCAGTCGTCGCCGACCACCGGCCGCAGCACCGGCCACAGGTGCGCCCGCTCGACCAGCATCACCACGTCGAGGTCCGGCGCCATCCGCCGCACGCGGTTGACGGCGTTCAAGGAGAAGCTCATCACCCGCGCGGGCGACCCCGCCCGGTCCCAGCCGAGGTCGGCGAGCGTCTCCACGACGCGCCGCTCGACGAGCCCGCCGTACCGCGTCGGGTGCTTGGTCTCGATCGCCAGCTCGACGCGCCGGTCGTAGTCGGCCACCATCTCCATCAGCCTGCGCAGGGTCAGGACCCTGCCCTCCTCCGGGTCGCGGTCCGGCGCCTCGTCGTCGAGGTCGGCCCACGGGTTCTTCCACGACGCGAAGTCCAGCTCGTCGAGCTCGGCGAGGTTCATCGTGGACACGACCCCGTGGGTGGCGGCCGTGCGCCGGAGGTCACGGTCGTGGACGCACACGAGGTGCCCGTCGGCGGTCAGCCTGACGTCGCACTCGAGCGCCTCCGCACCCTCGTCGAGCGCCCTGACGTAGGCGCCCAGCGTGTGCTCGGCGCTCTCGTGGCTGCTGCCGCGGTGGGCAACGACCTGCGGCCGGGAGGCGGGCTCGCGGGGCCGGCGGATGCGCGGCGTACGACGCATGGGTCGAGCATGCCACGCGTGCCCGCACCAGCCGTGCGACCGGCCGCTGGACGGGCCGGCGCCGCGGCCCTGCTCAGTGGATGTGGTCCTGCCAGTCCTCGGGCACCCGGCCGGCCGGTCCCGGCACCGGCTGCTCCTCCGGTCGGCTCTGGGGGTCGGCCAGGCGCGGACCGGTCACGCCCACCGACCGGGTGAAGTCCCAGAACCAGTCCTCTCCCGGCTCGAAGCTCTGCATCACCGGGTGCCCCGTCGCCTCGAAGTGGGCCGTGGCGTGCTGGGACGGGCTGGTGTCGCAGCAGCCGACGTGCCCGCACGCGGCGCAGCGGCGCAGGTGCACCCACCAGCCGCCCGTCTCCTCGCACTCCACGCAGCCCGGACCGGAGGGGGCCACCTCGGGGTCGATGCCCTGGCGTCCAGCAGTCATGGCACCAGAGTGCCGCGTCCGCGCCCGTTCAGCCAGTGCCGTCGACGGAACCCCGGCAGCCAGTGCGCCTCCCACGGCGGGACCTCCTGGCGCTCGATCGGGACCTGGCGGGTCGAGCGCTGCCGCTGCCGAACCCACGCGACAGCGGGACCCGCGTGGCCCCACACTGGGGCCATGCCGTCCTCGAGCCAGTGGGTCGCGTTCCTCGTCGCGTCGATCCTGTTCATCCAGGTGCCCGGACCGAGCCTGCTCTTCACCATCGGCCGCGCACTGACCGTCGGGCGGCGTGAGGCGCTCCTGTCGGTGGTGGGCAACGCCCTCGGCGTGACGGCCCAGGTCGGCCTGGTGGCGGTCGGGCTCGGTGCCGTCGTCGCCGCCAGCGCGACGGCGTACACGGTGATCAAGCTCGCCGGGGCGGCGTACGTCATCTGGCTGGGCGTCCAGGCGATCCGCCACCGCGCCGACGCCCGTCTGGCGATGGCCGAGGCGGCGCCGGTGCGACGTGGCCACCCCGTGCGCATCGGCTTCGCCGTGGGCGCCACGAACCCCAAGACGCTGGTGTTCTTCGTCGCCTTCCTGCCGCAGTTCACCGACCCGGGTGGCCCGGTGGCGCTCCAGACGATGCTGCTCGGGCTGGTCTTCGGCGTGCTGGCGGCCGCCTCCGACAGCGTCTGGGCGGTCGCAGCGGCAACCGCCCGCGACTGGTTCGCGCGCCGGCCGGGTCGGCTCGACGCGCTCGGCGCCGCCGGCGGGACCATGATGGTGGGGCTCGGTGCCACCATGCTGGCAGCCGAGTGACGCCTGCCCGGGGGCGCGCCACGCCACCGCCGTCCGCCCGCCTCGCGGGGTCCTCCGACGCCTTGCCTCGCGTCAGCGCACTGCGACCTCGTCGCGGTCCTCGTCCTGGTCCTCGCGCGGGTCGACGTCGGCTGCCCGGCCTCGCCTCGAGGCGACGAGGCTGCTGACGACGGTGACGGCGAGGATGCCGACGATGACGAACAGCGAGGCCAGGGTCGGCACGTCGGGCACCGACGGCCACACCAGGTGTGCCCAGTGCAGCACCAGCTTCGCGCCGATGAAGCCGAGGATCGCGGCCAGGCCGTAGCCGAGGTGGACGAGGGCGGACAGCGCACCCTCGAGCACGAAGTAGAGCGCGCGCAGGCCGAGGAGCGCGAAGGCGTTGGTCACGAAGACCAGGTAGGGGTCGCCGGTGATGCCGTAGACGGCCGGCACGGAGTCGACGGCGAAGACGACGTCGGTGGCGAGCACGGCGACGGTCACGAGCGCGAAGGGCGTCAGCGCGCGCACCCCGTCGCGCACGACCGTCAGGCGCGGGCCGTCGTACTCGTCGGTGACCGGCATGATGCGACGCATCAGCCGCACCGTGCGCATCTCCGACACCTCGACCTGGTGCTCCTCGCCACGCACCGCGTCGCGCAGCATCTTCACGCCCGTGACGAGCAGGATCGCGCCGAAGACGAGGAACACCCAGTCGAAGGCGGAGAGCGCGGCCGCGCCCAGCGCGATGAAGACGCCGCGGAGCACCAGCGCGCCGATGATGCCGTAGAGCAGCACCCGCTGCTTGAGCACCTCCGGCACCGCGAACGCCGCGAGCAGCAGCATGAAGACGAACAGGTTGTCGACGCTCAACGTCTTCTCGATGAGGTAGCCGGTGTAGTACTCCAGCCCGCGGTCACCGCCGTGGGCGCTCCAGACGTAGAGGCCGAAGGCGAGCGGCAGCGCGACGTAGAACGCCGACCAGCCGATGGCCTCCCTCATCGAGACCTCGTGCGGTCGCCGGGTGGCGACGAAGTCGACGGCGAGCAGGGCGAGCACCACCGCGATGGTGGCGAACCACAGCGTGGGGGACGCGATGGACGACATGGGTCTCCTCAGGATCGATCTCCTGAGGTCTCCCCCACCGGCCGGAGCCGGTCCCCGCCGGGGCGCCCGCGGGGGCGCCGTAGTGACCGACGGAGGTTGGTGGGGTACTCCCCTCGCGGAGGAGTCTATTCGCCGCGCTCAAGCGACCCGCACGACGGCGCCCGTAGTCTCACCGCCATGGACGCAGTGGAGTACGACGTCGTCGTCATCGGCGGTGGACCGGCCGGGGAGAACGCCGCCCAGTACGCGGTGGAGGGCACCGGCATGACCGCGGCGATCGTCGAGCACGAGCTGCTGGGCGGTGAGTGCAGCTACTGGGCCTGCATGCCCAGCAAGGCGCTTCTCCGGCCGGTCGCCGTCGCCGACGCGTCCGCCGACCTCAGCGGCGTCTCCACCGCCCACGTCTCGCCCCGCGAGCTGCTGGAGCGGCGCGACTACTGGGTCTCGCACTACGACGACGCGGGCCAGGTCTCGTGGGCCGAGGGCGCCGGGCTCGCGGTGCTGCGCGGCGCCGGCCGCCTCGTCGGCGAGAAGGAGGTCCGCGTCTCCTCCCCCGAGGGCGACCGGCTGGTCCGCGCCCGGCAGGCGGTCGTCATCGCCACGGGCAGCTCGCCGCACGTGCCGGAGCCGTACGCCGCCGCGCTGCCCTGGGACTCGCGCGACGCGACGGGCGTGGTGGAGGTGCCCGGCCGCCTCGCGATCGTCGGCGGCGGCGTGGTCGCCTGCGAGGCGGCGGCCTGGATGACGGCCCTCGGGTCCTCGGTCACGCTGCTCGTGCGCGGCGGCCGACTGCTCGGCCGGACCGAGCCCTTCGCGGGCGAGGCGGTGCTCGAGGGGCTGCGGGAGCGCGGGGTCGACGTCCGGCTCGACACCACGGTCGAGTCGGTGCACCGCCCGGACGCCGCGGCCACCGCGACCGGGCGCATCCACGGCGGCCCCGTCACCCTCGACACCTCGAGCGGCCGGCTCGAGGTCGACGAGGTGCTGCTGGCGACCGGGCGGTCCCCCCGGCTCGACGACGTCGGCCTCGACGCGATCGGCCTGACCCCCGACGACGTCACGGGCGGCCGGATGCCGGAGTGGCTGCACGCCGTCGGCGACGCGAGCGGCGGGGCGCCGCTGACCCACTGGGGCAAGCACCAGGCACGCGTGGTCGGCGCCCGCATCGCCGCTGCGGCGGCCGGCGGCGCGGCGTGGGAGCCGGACCGGGAGGCGCCGGTGCCGCAGGTCGTCTTCACCGAGCCCGAGGTCGCGAGCGTCGGGATGACCGAGGCCGAGGCCCGGGAGGCGGCGTACGACGTCGCGGTCTCGCGGGTGCCGAGCTCAGCGGTCGCCGGGACCGGCTTGCTGCGCGACCACGTCACCGGCCACGCCCAGCTGGTCGTCGACGCGCGGACCCACCTGCTGCTCGGCGCCACCTTCGTGGGTCCGGCAGCCGGCGAGCTGCTGCACGCCGCGACCGTGGCGATCACCGGCGGGGTCCCCGTGCACGTCCTGCGGCACGCCGTGGCGTCGTACCCCACCGCCTCCGAGCTCTACCTCCGGCTGCTCGAGGAGCTGCCGCGGTCGTTCCGCACCCCGCCGCAGCGGTAGCGGTAGCCGTAGCCGCAGCGGTAGCCGCAGCCGCAGCCGCAGCGGTGCGTGAGGCACCTTTTCGGGCGGCAGAACCTGCCTCACGCACCGGTTGGGGAGCGGCGTCCCTGCCGACCCCGGGCCCAGCGGTGCGTGAGACACGTTTCCGGGCGGCAGAACCTGCCTCACGCACCGCTCGGGGAGCGGGCGACCATCCCACCCCCGCCAGCGGTGAGTGAGACACGTTTCCGGGCGGCAGAACCTGCCTCAGGCACCGCTCGGGAGGCTGGGCGCCTGCCGGCCCCGGGCCCAGCGGTGCGTGAGACACGTTTCCGGGCGGCAGAACCTGCCTCACGCACCGCTCAAGGAGCGGGGGTCAGCCCCGCTCGCGCAGGTAGCGGCCGAAGTGGGGGACGGTGAACGCGATCCGGCCGCGCTCGCCCGAGTAGACGAGCCCTTTCTTGAGCAGGGAGTCGCGCGCCGGCGACAGCGACTGCGGCTTCTTGCCCAGCGCCGCGGCGACGTCGGCGCTCAGCACGGCGTCGCCCTCGACGCCGGCGTCGGCGGCCCCAGCGGCGGCCACGTCGGCCATCGCCATGAGGTAGTCCCGCTCCCCGGGGGTCGCCCGCTCGTAGCGCGAGCCGAAGAAGCCGACGGCGAGCTCCGACTCCGCCTCCGGTGCCGCGACCGCGACGTCCGCGGCGGTGATCGGCGAGCGGGGCGCGAGGTCCCACACCGCCTTGCCGTAGGCCTGGATGAAGTACGGGTAGCCGCCGGTCGCGTCGTACATCGCTGCCAGGGCGTCGGGCTCGAAGGCCGCGTCCTCCTCGGCGGCCGGCGCCTCGAGCGCCCGGTCGGCGGCGTCGCGGCCGAGCCGGTCGATGCGCTGGTAGCGGAAGAGCCGCTCGCTGTAGGACTTGCTCGCGCTCAGGACAGCCGGCAGGTGCGGCAGTCCCGCCCCCACCACGATCACCGGCAGACCGGACTGGCTGAGCTCGTGGCAGGCGGCGCACAGCGCCGAGACGTCGTCGACGCCGAGGTCCTGCATCTCGTCGATGAAGACGGCGACGCCCTTGCCGACGTCGGCGGCCAGCCCGCCGACGTCCGCGAGGAGCTCGACGAGGTCGATCTCGACGTCCCCGGAGTCGGCACGACCGCGCACGGCCGGCGCGTCGATGCCCGGGCTCCACTGGTCCTTCAGCCGCGCCCCGGTCCCGGCGTCTCGGTGGGCGAAGGACTTGAGAACGCCGAGCACGTGGTCGACCGACTCCTCGTCGCGGTGCCCGAGCTCCCGCACGGCCTGGTGCAGCGCGCTGCTCAGCGGCCGTCGCAGGCCCTGGCCCGGGCGCGCCTCGAGCTTGCCGGTGCCCCACCCCTTGCGTACGGCGGCGCCGCGCAGCGCGTTGAGGAGGACCGTCTTGCCCACCCCGCGCAGCCCGGTCAGCACCAGGCTGCGCTCAGGGCGGCCCCTCGCGACCCGCTCGAGGACCACCTCGAAGGCGGCGAGCTGCTCGTCACGACCGGCCAGCTCGGGCGGCCGCTGCCCCGCGCCCGGGGCGTACGGGTTACGGATCGGGTCCACGATCGCACCTTATTCGCGTCTCTAGGCGCGGCCCTAGATTCGCCGATACTCCGCGAGTCGCGGGTTTGCCCACGTCACTCCCGCCTCCTGTTCCCCCGCCTAAGCGGGGATGTGCGAACTTCAGGGAGCATGCAGACCACGAGAAGTTCGCAATCCCCCGCTTAAGCGGGGGATTCGAAAGGGCGCCCGGCGGCGGCACCGTACGGCAGGGGCGGCCCTCGTCAGCCCGCGCGAGGCGCGCCGTCGACCCGCTCGACCCGCTCCCGCGCCGCGTCGTACGCCTCGTCGAGGCCGCGGCGCAGCAGGGCGATCAGACCGGGGACCTCGTCGGCCGAGAGGCGGAACGTCCCCGCGCAGACGTTGTCGCGCCACAGGGAGAGCACCACGAGCTGCGACTCCTGGTGCCAGGTGACGCGCAGCGAGCGGTCCTGCCCGCGGGGGTCGAGGAAGACCGCCCCCGTGCGAGGAAGCTGACGCTGCGCCATGCGCCATTGTGACCCGGGGCACAGCGCCTTGCCTAGACTCGGGTCGTGCCCGAGCTGCCCGAGGTCGAAGCCCTCGTCCAGGACCTGCGCGGCCGCCTGGTCGGCCGGGCGATCAGCCGCGTCGACCTGACCGCCTTCAGCGCGCTCAAGACGTTCGACCCGCCCCTGCAGGCGCTGCACGGCACGCTCGTGGACGGCGTGGAGCGGCACGGCAAGTTCCTCGACATCGACGCCAGCGGCGTGCACCTGGTGATCCACCTCGCCCGCGCCGGCTGGATCCGCTGGCGCGACGAGGTGCCCGCCGTGCCCGCCCGGCCGAACGCCAAGAACCCGCTCGCCGCCCGCATCGTGATCGACGACCCGGACCTCGAGGCGCAGCCGGGTCTCGACGTCACCGAGGCCGGCACCCGGAAGGGCCTCGCGATCTACCTCGTCCGCGACCCGCGCGAGGTGGAGGGGATCGCCCGGCTGGGCCCCGACCCGCTGTCCGACGACTTCACCCTCGAGGCGCTGCGCCGGATCCTCGAGTCCGAGGGGCGCAAGCAGATCAAGGGCGTGATGCGGATGCAGTCGATCATCGCCGGCATCGGCAACGCCTACTCCGACGAGATCCTGCACGCCGCGCGCATGTCGCCGTTCAAGCCCGCCAACAGCCTCGACGAGGCCGAGCTGCAGACGCTGTACGACGCCCTCCGCGGCACCTTGGGCGAGGCCGTGCAGCGCTCGAGCGGGCTCGCGGCGAGCGAGCTCAAGGGGGAGAAGAAGAGCAACCTCGCGGTCCACGGCCGCACCGGCCAGACCTGTCCGGTGTGCGGTGACGTGGTGCGCGAGGTGTCGTTCGCCGACTCGAGCCTGCAGTACTGCGCGACGTGCCAGACCGGCGGGAAGCCACTGGCGGACCGGCGGATGTCGAGGCTGCTCAAGTAGCGCGGCTGGGGGCCGGCGTCGCCGCTGACGAGGCAGGCGAGGTGCCGGCCGGACCCACCCCCGTGGAGATCCGGCCCGCACCCCGTGCGTCAAGACTAGCCTGACGGCAGGTCGATCGTCTCACGCGCTCGCCGTCCGGTCGCCCTTGCGGGCGAACCGCTCCCACGCCGCCTGGCGCGAGACGCCCAGGGCGCGGCCGATCTGCGCCCAGGAGACGTTGCGGCTGCGCAGCAGGTCGACCCACTCGCGGGCGAAGGCGGTGTTCTGCTCGGCGGAGGCCAGGATCATCGGGAGCGTCGCGACGAGCTCGGCCTCGTCCATCGTGTCCCACGGGGACGCGCCGCGGGCGGCCGCGAGCCGCTGCTCGTCGTGGAGGGTGGCGTGGAAGTCGTCGACGCACCGGGCGCACACCTGGGCGCCGAGCCCACCGATCAGGGGCAGGTCGGTGCCGGGACCACCGGGCTCACCGCAGAACGAGCAGATCTTGCCGGCGCGTGTGATCGCCATCGTGCACCCTCCTTCCGCCGCGGTTCCCATGATGCACCGTCACGCCTGATGGGCGGGTGTCGGTGCGCCGACGAGCCGGTGCACGGCGGGTGGCCGCGCACCGGCACGCGGTCACCCGGTGGTCCCGGGCGCCTCCAGCTCGGGCATCTCGATGTCGTCGAGCGGGTTGCCGCAGGTCTCGGTGAGGTAGTCGGCGAACGCCTCGGCCTGCTGCTGGACCTCCTCGGAGGCGTCGGCGCCGCCGCGGCCGAGCTCCTCGAGGCTCTCGGCGGAGAAGTCGGC
This sequence comes from Nocardioides xinjiangensis, assembly GCF_017916385.1. Taxonomy (NCBI): domain Bacteria; kingdom Bacillati; phylum Actinomycetota; class Actinomycetes; order Propionibacteriales; family Nocardioidaceae; genus Nocardioides; species Nocardioides xinjiangensis. Next base: position 1,866,607 of record NZ_JAFMSW010000001.1, on the reverse strand, counting down.
CGCGTCGACGTCCTTGGCCTGGTCGACGACGGCCTCGAAGCCCTTGCGCGCGTCGTCGGGGATGCCCTCGGGCGTGCCGACCTCCTCCATCTCGTTGCCCCAGTCCTCGACCACCCGCGCCATCTCCCCGTCGCTGGGCGTCTCGGGCGCGCTCATGTCCTCGGGCGCGAGGTCAGCCCACAGGCTGTTGGCCGCCGCGCAGAAGCCCTTCTCGCTCGCGTCGGTCGGGGCGCCGCCGCCCCCGCCGCCACAGGCCGCGGTCACGGTGCCGACCAGCACCGCGGCGCCGGCCAGGGTGAGGCGGGTACGGATGTGCATGGGCTTCCCCCTCGTGTCGGCCACGACGTGCGGCGGGGTCGCCGCTCGTGGTGGGGTCAGCCTCCCGCGACGTCGGTCAACCGTCCAACCGGAAGGCCGCCGGCAGCGGCACCCGCAGGGCCCGTTCGAGCTGCTCGAGGTACTCGGCGCGCGGGCGGCGCACGACGCCGAGCGACGCCAGGTGGGGTGTCTGCCACTGCACGTCGAGCACCCGCTGGTCGGCCTGCTCGTCGCGGAGCAGGTCGACCAGCGCGACGAGGGCGACCTTCGAGGCGTCCCGCTCGCGGTGGAACATCGACTCCCCCGCGAACAGCCCGCCGATGCTCACCCCGTAGAGCCCGCCCACGAGCCGCCCGTCGCGCCAGGTCTCGACCGAGTGCGCCCACCCGAGCCGGTGCAGGCGACCGTAGGCGTGCTCGAAGTCCGAGGTGATCCAGCCGTCGGGACGGTCCGGGCTGCCGCACCGCGACACCACCTCGTCGAAGGCGGTGTCCACCCGGATCTCGAAGTCGCGCAGCGAGCGCCGCAGCGAGCGGGACACCCGCAGCCCGTCGAGCGGCAGCACCCCCCGCTCGACCGGGGAGAACCAGCCGAGGTGCTCCTCGCCGTCCAGCGTGACCGGCATCGGGAAGAGGCCGAGGGAGTACGCCGTCACCAGCGTGCCGGGCTCGAGGTCGGCACCGAGCGCGACGAGGTCGTCCTCGGGGTCCCACGTCGCGTGCTCCGGGAAGGCCCACGGCGTCGGAGCGGGGGCGGTCGGCACGCTTCGCACGCTACCGAACGCCCCGGCGGGCCGGCGCGCCCGTGGCACGAGCGCGGCGCTGCCGCCTCGCTGGGCGTGGCTACGCCACCGACCGTACGATCGCCGCATGGGCTTGAAGCACACCGTCGGGCGCCAGCTGGCGCCGAGGATCCAGCAGCTGGCTCCGGGGCTGACCAGCGGCTTCGTGCGCGAGGCGCTCAACCGCGCGATCGACGGCGTGGGGCCGCTCGCTCCCGCGGCGGTGGCCGCCGACAAGCAGCTCGCCGAGCAGCGGGGCGACGTCGACCGCGCGATCCACGAGGTCATCGAGAACAACGTGCGCATCGCCGGCGCCCAGGGTTTCGCCACGAACATCGGCGGCCTGGTGACGATGGCGGTCACCATCCCGGCGAACGTCACCGGCCTGGCCCTCATCCAGTGCCGGATGGTCGCCGGCATCGCGCACCTGCGCGGCCACGACCTCTCCGACCCGCGCGTGCGCAACGCGATCCTCGCCCTGCTGCTCGGCGAGGACCAGGTCACCGCCCTCGTGAAGAGGAAGAAGCTGGCCGGCACGCCGATGGCGCTGGCGACGGCTCCGGCGCACGACCCGACGATCGACGGCACGATCTCGGCCGTCGTCGCGACCGACATCATCGCCCGCGTCGCCGGCAAGCGGTTCGCGACGACGGTGGGTCGCCGGGTGCCGGTGATCGGCGGCGTCGTGGGCATGGGCGCCGACGGCTACGCCACCTGGAAGATCGGCCGCTACGCCGACCGCGAGCTCCTGCCGCGCAAGCGCTGAGCCGCCGCTAGCTCCGGCGCTTGATCCGCCGGTAGGCGTCGAGCGTGCCGCGCCCGGCCGGGCTGTCCTCCAGCGTGGTGACGATCTTGCGCTTGACCCGGTGGGTCGTCGTCATCAGCGCCCGGTCGCGCTCCTCGCGCGCCTCCCGCAGCTCCTCGTGCAGCCGCTCCTCGACGGCGCGCAGCCGCGCGCCCTCCACCAGCAGGGCGCTGATCGCGTCGAGCGCCGGGGGCAGCAGCTCGTCGGCCGGCACGGAGTCGGGGTCGGTGAACGTCCCCGGGTCGGGACCGAGCAGGTCGTCGAGCGAGCCGACGACGTCGTACCCCCGCCCGGCGAGGGCGTCGATCCAGCTGCGCGACAGCTCGCGCGCCCAGGCGTGGTCGTCGGGCGAGAGGCCCAGCCGTGCCGACGCGACGCTGCGCGACAGGGTCTGGTGCGCGAGCGTCTCGCGGACCAGCGGACGGTAGTCCGGCGGCGCGATGATCGAGGTGACCCGCTCGTTGATGGTGCGCAGCAGCGAGGTCTCCGGCACGCCGAGGGAGGGGTTCTCGCGCTCCGCGGTGAGGTCGAGCGGCAGGCCGTCGAGGCCGAAGGTCCGCGAGAACCGCCGCCACAGCTCGCCGCGATCGGAGCCGGGCGGCGGCAGCGTCACGAGGTGCACCTGCTCGGGCGGCAGGGACGCGCCCCACCGCTCGAGGATGTCGGGGACCTCCTGGACCGCCCAGAACCACGACCCGATCCGCGAGTCGCGCCCGGGGTCGCGGATGGTGCGGAGGAACGCCGCGTAGGTGATGTGGCTGCGGTGCTTGACGTTCTCCTGCCACTCCGCCGGGACCTGCCGCACGAGGTCGCGCGCCGACAGCACGAGGTGGACCTCGGCGTCACCGAGCGACGCGAGCGCGCGCTCGACCTGCGTCGGCGTCGCGCGGGCGAAGATCTCGTGGCTGACGATCGAGGTGCCGGGCCACTCCCGGACCTGCTCGGCGAGGTGGTCCCAGGCACCGACCGCCTCGGTCTCGATGCCGCCCCACGGGAGCGTCATCAGGTCGAGCGCGGCCAGGAAGTGCGCGTCGAACCGCTCGGCGGGGTAGAGGATGTCGTGCTCGCGGAGCGTCGCCTGGTTGCGGAAGAGGACGTCCTGGAGGTACGACGTGCCGGTCTTCGGGCAGCCCACGTGCAGCAGCACCCGCCTGCTCACCGCTCCACCTCCCTCGTCGTCGCCCGCGTCCGTCGCCACGCCGGGTCCACGATCATCCTGATCGCCAGCTCCAGCACCTGCTCGTCGTCGGCGCCGGTCGCTGCGGAGGGCGCGGAGCGGGGGGCGAGGTCGGCGAGGTCGCCGACGACAGGGTAGCCAGCGCGGGTCAGCTCGCGGGTCATGCGTGCCGCGGACGACGCGACCCACGCACGCTCCCGGGCGGGTACGCCGACCGGCGCGACGCCGGTGTCGGGGATCCGTCGCTGGAGCGTCCGCATCAGAGCGGGACGCTCGGACGCTGGCACGCGCAGGCCGACGACGGCGGCGATCCGGCGCGCCAGCTCGGCCTGGTCGGCCCCCGGCTCCCGGACCTCCGGCAGGTGCCGCACGCCGAGGTGCCGCGGCAGCAGGTCGAGGTCGGTGACGACCCGGACGAACGGGCGGCGACCGTTCCAGCGGCGTACGGAGTCGCCGAGGTCGACGCGGGCGGGCAGCTGGTCGCGCTGGCGCCAGAAGCGCAGCCAGTCCTCCCAGGGCCTGCTGCCGTGCTCGAAGCAGCGCTGGGTCCAGGTGTGCGCGAGCAGGACGTCCAGCGGCGCGCCGACGGCGACGACGAACGGCCGCGGCCCGCCCTCGGGGCGACCGCGCCCGAGCAGGTGCTCGCGTGCCGCGGTGGTCACGACGGGGTCGCCGACGAGGCGGAAGCGGCGACGCCACGGCTTCGCCCAGGTCCGGCGCACCGGGTCGGGGCCCAGCTCGACGAGGTCGTCGGCCAGCACGGCGCTCGCCACCCGCAGGAGCTCGTGGGCGCTCACGCCCGCCGGGTCGACCGGCCGCGGGCCGAAGGAGGAGGCGGGCAGCCCGAGGAGGGGGAGGTCGGCCTTGCCGCGGCCGGCGGCCGACGTCGTCAGGACGCGGTCCGCGAGCCGCGCGTGGTCGCGCCTGCGGGCCCCGCTCCGGCCCGCGCCCGACGCGACGGCGAGGTTCAGCCGGCGCAGCAGCTCGAGCTGCTGGGCGCCCGGCAGCGCGCGGGCCGACGCGGCGGACCCGCCGTCGTCGGCCCACGCCAGCCACGGCGTCGTACCTCCGTCGCGGAGGTGGGCGACCCAGCCGTGCGCGCGAGCCGTCGAGCCGGCGGCGGTCACCGGACCCGCAGCCGGCGCGCGGTGTCGCGGAGGCGGGCGCCCACGGTGTCGCTCGTGGTGCGGTTCGCGGCCTCCTGGGTCATGACCGTGAGGGCGTCGAGCGCGGCGCCGAGCTCGAGCTTGGCGCGCACGTGGTCGGGGTCCTTCCAGGGGTCCCCCTCCGCCGGCCGGCGCGGTCGCAGGTCCTCGACGTCGCCGACGACGTCCACCCCGCTCCCCTTGATCCAGTCGATCCAGAGGCCGGCCTGGTGCTCGGCGAAGTCGTAGCGGTCGGGAGGCAGACGGACGGGAACGGCGTCGCGGGACACGAGCACCTCCTGGGCGAGGATCTCGCGGATCAGGTTGTCGTACGCCGGGTCGCGCCACACGCCGAGCTCGAGGCGCCGGTTGAGCTTGCGCAGCAGCGAGGTCTCCGCGATGCCGAGCGAGCGGTTGTCGCGCTCGGAGTCGAGCGGCGCCCAGGCGGGGTCGATGCGGAAGGCGCGGCAGAAGCGCAGCCAGAGCTCGTCGCCGTTGGGCCCGCGGTCGTGCGGCACGGTCACGACGTGCACGCGCTCGGGGGGCAGCTTGGCGCCCCAGCGCGACAGGACCGTCGGCAGGTCCATCGCGTTGAAGAACCAGGTCTGTCCGCGCTCGACCTTGGTCAGGAAGCGGCGGAAGGGCCACTTGCGGCCCTGCTTGATCGACTCCTGCCACGCCGCCGGCAGCTGCCGGCCGAGGTCGCGCGCGGAGTAGACGACGTGCACCTCCGCGCCGGCGAGGTCGTTCATTGCCTTGGCCACCTTGTCGGGCTTGGCCCCGGCGAGGATCTCGTGGCTGATCACCACGTTGCCGTCGGCACGCCCCACCTTGCGGACCATCGCGTCCCAGGCGCCCTTGGCGTGGCCGGGCGCGCCGCCCCAGTCCTGGTCCAGGAGGTCGAGCGCCGCGCGGAAGTGGAACACGTCGGTGCGGCCGGTGCGCGTGCCCGGGACGGCGACGCCGTGCCGGCCGAGGGAGGCCGCGTTGAGCATCAGCCGGTCCTGGAGGTACGTCGTGCCGGTCTTGGGGGCCCCGATGTGGAGGTGGACGACGCGGCTCATGGCGCTGATTGTGCCCGAGCGGGGTAGTCCACCGGGAAATGGCTGCCAGGTGTCCCCCGGAACGACCGCATGCCGGTGGACTACCCCGCCGAGGCGAGCGCGCGTACGACGGCGCTCGGGCTCGGCCGGCCCAGCTCGCGCGCCATCCAGGCGCTCGTGGCGACGGCGGCGGCCAGGTCCACGCCGTGGTCGATGCCGAGGCCGTCGAGCATCCACACCAGGTCCTCGGTGGCGAGGTTGCCGGTGGCCGACTTCGCGTACGGGCACCCGCCGAGCCCGCCCGCGCTCGCGTCGAACGTCGTGATGCCGGCCTCGAGCGCGGCGTAGGTGTTGGCCAGCGCCTGCCCGTAGGTGTCGTGGAAGTGCATCGCCAGGCGGTCGGCATCGACGCCCGCGTCGGCGAAGGCCGCCACCAGCGCCTTGACGTGCCCGGCGGTCGCGACGCCGATGGTGTCGCCGAGGCTGAGCCGGCTCGCGCCGAGGTCGAGCAGCCGCGTGCCGGCCGTGACGACCTGCTCGAGCGGCACCGCCCCCTCCCACGGGTCGCCGAAGCACATCGAGAGGTACGCCCGGACGTCCATCCCGGCGGCGCGGGCGCGGTCGACGGTGGGCTCGAACATCGCGAACTGCTCGTCGAAGGTGCGGTTGAGGTTCTTGGTCGCGAAAGTCTCGGTCGCGCTGCCGAAGATCGCCACGTGCTGCAGGCCGAGCTCGAGGGCGCGGTCGAGGCCACGCTCGTTGGGCACCAGCACCGGCAGGCGCCGGCCCTCCTCGCCCAGCGCAGCCATCAGCTCGGCGGCGTCGGCGAGCTGGGGGACCCACCGGGGGTGCACGAAGCTGGTGGCCTCCACGACCGGGAGGCCCGCCGCCAGCAGCCGGCGTACGAACTCGGCCTTGACCTCGACGGGCACGACCGCCTGCTCGTTCTGGAGGCCGTCGCGGGGGCCGACCTCGTAGATCGTGACCCGCTCGGGGAGGCCGTCGGCGCGGACGGTCATCGGCAGGTCAGTCATCGGAGGCCTCCACGGTGAACAGCACGGCACCGAGCCTGACCAGGTCGCCCGGCGCCGCACCGACAGCGGTCACCGTGCCGGCGAAGGGCGCCTTGAGCGCGAGCTCCATCTTCATCGCCTCCATCACCCCCAGCGTCTCACCCTCGGCCACCGGCTGACCCGCGGAGACGTTGACGGCGAGGACGGTGCCGGGCATGGGTGCGAGCAGGGTGCCGTCGCCGCCGGCGGCGGCGTGGTCGCCGAACGGGTCGGGGCGCTCCCACACCCAGCGCTGCCCGCGGTGGACGACGTCGACGGCGTCGCGCTGCACGTTCAGCACGGCGTGCTCGGCGACACCGTCGACGAGCAGGTGCACGGTGTGGTCGGCTGCCGACACCATCCGGACCTCGTGGCTGCGCCCGTCGAGGCGCACGCGTCCGCGGTGGCGGTCGACCACGACGACGTCGTCGCCCAGCACGACCGTGTCCGGCGCCGGGTCCGCACCCATCCGCCATCCGTCGGCCTGCCACGGCCCGGCCGCGCCGGAGGTGTCCAGGAGGACCTGCGTCCAGGCGCCGATCACGCGCGCGAGACGCCCGTCGGGAGCCGGCACCTCGTGGCGGTCCAGCCAGGCGGTGTCGATCGTCGCCTCGCGGAACTCCGGCGACGCGACCAGCGCGCGCAGGAAGCCGGTGTTGGTGGTGATGCCGAGGATCGCGGTCCGACCGAGGGCGTCGGCGAGGTCGTCGATGGCCTCCTCGCGCGTCGGCGCCCACGAGATCACCTTGCCGAGCATCGGGTCGTAGGAGGTGCTGACCTCCTGGTCGGGCCCGAGCGCGTGGTCGACCCGCACGCGGTCGCCGTCGCCCCACCTCACGATCGACGTGCGCCCGGCCTGCGGCAGGAAGCCGGAGAAGGAGTCCTCGGCGTACACGCGCGCCTCGACCGCGTGGCCCTCGAGCGAGACCGCGTCCTGGTCGAACGGCAGCGGCTCGCCGGCCGCGACGAGCAGCTGGAGCTCGACGAGGTCGACGCGCCCGTCGTCGCCCCACCCGTCGACGCGGACGACCTCCTCGGTGACCGGGTGCTCGACCTGGAGGCGGGTGTTCATCTCGAGGAAGTAGAACTCGCCGGTGGCGGCGTCCAGGAGGAACTCGACGGTGCCGGCGCCGGTGTAGCCGCACTGCTGGGCCAGCGCGACCGCCGCCGAGGTGATCGCCGCCCGCTGCTCGTCGCTGATCGTGGGCGCGGGCGCCTCCTCGAGCACTTTCTGGTGGCGGCGCTGCGTCGAGCAGTCGCGCTCGAAGAAGTGCAGGACGGTGCCGTGGGCGTCGCCCATGACCTGCACCTCGATGTGGCGACCGGACTCGACGTACTTCTCCACCAGCATCGTGTCGTCGCCGAAGGAGGACCGGGCCTCGCGCCGCGCCGCGGCCAGGGCCTCGTCGTACTCCTCGACCGAGCGCACCACCCGCATGCCCTTGCCGCCACCGCCGGCGGCGGCCTTGACCAGCACCGGGTAGGCGAACCGCGCCGGGTCGGTGGCGTCCGGGCCGTCCAGCACGTACGACGGCACGACCGGCACCCCGGCCGCCACGGCGACCTCGCGGGCGGCGTCCTTGCGCCCCATGGCGTCCATCACCTCGGCCGACGGCCCGACCAGGGTGATGCCGGCGTCCGCCAGCGCGCGGGCGAAGGGCGCCCGCTCGGAGAGGAAGCCGTAGCCGGGATGCACCGCCCAGCACCCGTGCGCCCGAGCGCGGGCGACGACCGCCTCGACGTCGAGGTACGACGGCACGTGGGCGGCCTCGTCGCACGCGCGGACGTGGGGGGCGTCGGCGTCGAGGTCGGTGTAGAGGGCGACCGTCGGCAGGCCGAGCCGCCGGCAGGTCCGCGCGACGCGGATCGCGATCTCGCCGCGGTTGGCGATCAGCACGCGCATGGTCGGGTCGAAGGTGGTCACGGGGGCGCCATCACATCCTGAAGATGCCGTAGGACGGCTCGGGGATCGGGGTGTACGACGTCGCGGCCAGCGCCATGCCGAGCACGCGGCGGGTGTCGGCGGGGTCGATGATCCCGTCGTCCCACAGCCGGGCGCTTGCGTAGTAGGGCGAGCCCTGGGTCTCGTACTGCTCGCGGATCGGGGCCTTGAACGCCTCCACCGCCGCCTCGTCCTGGAGGTCGGTCCGCACGGTCGCCAGCACGGACGCCGCCTGCTCGCCGCCCATGACCGAAATCCGCGCGTTGGGCCACATCCACAGGAAGCGCGGGTCGTAGGCCCGCCCGCACATGCCGTAGTTGCCCGCGCCGAAGGAGCCGCCGATGACGACGGTGAACTTGGGCACCACGCTGCACGCGACGGCGGTGACGAGCTTCGCGCCGTCGCGGGCGATGCCCTTGTTCTCGTACTCGCGCCCGACCATGAAGCCGGTGATGTTCTGCAGGAAGACCAGCGGGATGCCGCGCTGGTTGCACAGCTCGATGAAGTGCGCGCCCTTGAGCGCCGACTCGCTGAAGAGGATGCCGTTGTTGGCGACGATGCCGACCTCGTGGCCGAAGATCCGGGCGAAGCCGCACACCAGCGTGTCGCCGTAGAGCCTCTTGAACTCGTGGAACCGGCTGCCGTCGACCACCCGCCTGATGACCTCGCGCACGTCGTAGGGCGTGCGGGTGTCGGTCGGCACGACGTCGTAGAGCGACTCCGGCGGCTCGTGCGGCTCCTCGACGTCCGCGCCGGGCGTGCGCACCGCGGTGCGGGCCGGGAGCGTGTCGACGATCGAGCGGACGATGGCGAGGGCGTGGGCGTCGTCCTCGGCGAGGTGGTCGACCACGCCGGAGGTCCGCGCGTGCACGTCGCCGCCGCCGAGGTCCTCGGCCGTCACGACCTCGCCCGTCGCGGCCTTCACCAGCGGGGGCCCGCCGAGGAAGATCGTGCCCTGGTTGCGCACGATCACCGTCTCGTCCGACATCGCCGGCACGTAGGCGCCGCCGGCGGTGCAGGAGCCCATCACGCTCGCGATCTGCGGGATCCCCCGCGCCGACATGGTCGCCTGGTTGAAGAAGATCCGGCCGAAGTGCTCGCGGTCGGGGAACACCTCGTCCTGCATCGGCAGGAACGCGCCACCGGAGTCGACGAGGTAGATGCAGGGCAGGTGGTTCTCCGCGGCGATCGCCTGCGCGCGGAGGTGCTTCTTGACCGTCATCGGGTAGTACGTGCCGCCCTTGACGGTGGCGTCGTTGGCGACGATCACGCACTCGCGCCCCGACACACGGCCGATGCCGGCGACGACACCTGCGGAGGGGACCGCGTGGTCGTCGCCCGAGCCCGAGCCGTACATGCCGTACGCCGCGAGCGGCGCGACCTCGAGGAACGGGCTGCCGGTGTCGAGCAGCCGGTCCACGCGGTCGCGCACGAGCAGCTTGCCGCGGTCGGTGTGCTTGCGGCGCGCGCTCTCCGACCCGCCCTGGCGGACCCGGGCCAGCCGGGCGCGCAGGTCGTCGACGAGCTCGCGCATGGTCGGCGCGGGACCCGCGGTGGGACCCGCGGTGGGACCGGCGGGAGGGCTCAGGGGCTCGGGCACCGGCTCAGGTTAGCGATCGTTAACCTCCGGTGTCCATCGGCCGGGCGGGGGCGGCGGGAACTCCCCGCGCAGCACCGTGCCGTGGCCCGGCTCGGTCTCGAGGGTGAGCGTGCCCCCCGCGGCCGCGACCCGCGCCTCCATGCCGAGCAGGCCGCCCTCGCCGATCTGCGCGCGGTCGAAGCCGCGTCCGTCGTCGGAGACGCTGAAGGTCAGGTGCGGCCGCCCGCGCAGGGTCACCAGCACCTCGCTGGCGCCGGCGTGCTTGGCGGCGTTGGTGAGCGCCTCGAGGATGCAGAAGTACGCCGCCGCCTCGACCTGCCGGCTCGGCCGCTCGAAGTCGGCGACGTCGAGCGTGACCGGCACCGCGGAGCGGCGGGCGGTGGACTGCAGCGCCGCGACGAGCCCGCGCTCGGTGAGGAGCGGCGGGTAGATGCCGCGGGCGAGCTCGCGCAGCTCCTGCACCACCTGCCGCGTGTCGGCGGCCAGCTGGTCGAGCAGCGCCGCGGCGCCCTCGTGCCGGCCGGCGAGCAGCTCCTTGCGCGCCCGCTCGGTCGTCACGCTCATCGTCAGCAGGTGCTGCTGGGCGCCGTCGTGGAGGTCGCGCTCGAGGCTGCGGCGTGCGGCGTCGGCGACCTCCACGATCCGGGTGCGGGACTCGGCGAGCTGGTCGGTCTGGTCGCGCAGCCGCGTGTAGGCGTCGCGGACCAGGAACACCACGACGGCCACGCCGGCCGGCAGGGAGGCCGCGACCACGACGGCGTTCACCCACCACTGCTCGTGGACCGCCTCGACACGACGCCACTCGCCGAGGGCGGCGACCGAGGCGCTGCCCACGACCGCCACGACCATGAGGGCGCCGATCCAGGGCCGGCTGAGGTACGGGAAGCCGACCAGCAGCGGCACCGTCGTCACCAGAACGGTGAGCGGGGTGAGGACGGGCGTCGCCCACGTGGCCCCGACGGCGAAGAACAGCGAGGCCAGGGTGAGGCCGACGACCGCCGCGACGGCGCCGTGACGGCGGCACAGGGGTGGGGTCGCAAGCAGGATCGCGAGGGCGGCCACCATCACCGCGAGGTCGATCTCCACGGCGGTGTGCTCGAACCCCAGGACGTAGGCCGCGCCGAGCGCCGCCGTGGACACCGTGAGCACCAGCAGGTTGATGTGCAGCAGCCTGCACAGGGCGGGGTCCAGGCTCGACCAACCCGCCAGCAGGCCCCTCATCGGCGCGGCGACACCCCGCCGCCGACGCCTGCCTCGCTGAGGAAGACCAAGGTGGCGGCGACCCTGCGGTGCACCGGTGCGTCCGACGGCAGGTCGAGCTTGGTCAGGATGGAGCCGATGTGCTTCTCCACGGCTCGGTCGGTGATCACGAGCGCGTCGGCGATCGTGGCGTTGGTCATCCCCCGCGCCACCATGCCCAGCACCTCGAGCTCGCGCGCCGTCAGGCGGTCGAGGAGCGAGTCGTGACGCCTGGTGCCGGTGGCCATCAGCGCGTCGACCACGATCTGGTCGATCACCGAGCCACCCGCCGCGACGGAACGCAGCGCCGCCACGAGCTCGTCGACGTCGGCGACGCGCTCCTTGAGGAGGTAGCCGCGACCGTCGCTGCCGTCGCGCACCAGGTCGAGGGCGTACTCCACGTCGGAGTACTGCGTGAGCGCGACCACTCCGATGCCCGGGTGCGTACGCCGCAGCTCGCCCGCCGCGCGGATGCCCTCGTCGGTGAAGTCGGGCGGCATGCGGATGTCGGTGAGCACGACGTCGGGCCGGTGCTCGTCCACCGCCGCGACCAGCTCCGGCAGGCTCGTCGCGGTCGCGACCACGTCGATGTCGTCGTAGGCCTCGAGCAGCGCGAGCACGCCGGCGCGGAGGAGGTCACCGTCCTCGGCCAGGACGACGCGGATCTGCGACATGCGCGCACTGTAGCCACGCGCGCGCCCCTGCGTCGCTAGAGCAGGCACGACCGCGGCCGCGAGGACCGAAGGTGGTGCTGGCACCACTGCGCCTGTCCGAGGCCTCACCCAGAATCCTGAGCGGGGAAGGTGCGCTGACTCGTGGAGGGATCAGTGGGCCGCCGCGGGGGTGCGGCCCACTGGGTGCACCGCAACAGGGGAGGTACGTGTGATTCCGCTCGCCGTCAGGCAGGATCCGGAGCGTGGCATGGCGCTCCCGGCCCCGCGCACGCCACGGGACGGGTTAGCAGGCACTAACCTCGAGCTCGTGACGCCCCGCCGCCAGCAGATCCTCGACATCGCGGCGGACCTCTTCGCCGCCCGCGGGTTCCACGGCGTGTCGGTCGCCGAGCTCGGCTCGGCGTGCGGCATCTCCGGGCCGGCGCTCTACAAGCACTTCGAGTCCAAGGACGCGATGCTCGCCGAGATGCTGGTGACCATCAGCGAGACGCTCCTGGCCGAGGGCCGCTCGCGCGTCGCGAGCGCCGCGAGCCCCCGTGAGGCGCTCGAGGCGCTCGTGGAGTGGCACATCGAGTTCGCCCTCGACCACCGCGCGCTCATCGTCGTCCAGGACCGCGACTGGAGCAACCTGCCCGACCAGGCCCGTGAGCGCGTCCGCGCCCTCCAGCGTGCGTACGTCGACGTCTGGGCCACCCAGGTGCGGCGCCACGACCCCGCGCTCAGCCCGGAGGCCTCCCGCACCCGGGCGCACGTGCTCTTCGGGCTGCTCAACTCCACGCCGCACAGCGGCCGGCTCCCCGACCCGCAGATGCACGACGTGCTGCGGGAGATGGCGCACGGCGCCCTCGGTCTCGCCTGAGCGCTGCGCCCGGCGGCCGCCGCGACCGGCACCGGCTAGGGTGCGGCCATGAAGCTCAGCGCCACCCTCGAGACGGCCTTCAACGCGCAGATCACGCTCGAGTTCCAGGCGTCGCTGGTCTACCGCCAGCTCGCGATCGAGCTTGAGCTGATGGACCTCTCCGGCATCGCCACGTGGTTCCGCCACCAGGCCGACGAGGAGCTGCTGCACGCCCACCGGTTCATCGACCACGTCGCCGACCGCGACAACCACCCGCGCATCGGCGCCGTCGAGGCGCCGCAGGTCCCGGTCGCGTCGGTGCTCGACGCCTTCGAGGCGGCCCTGGCGCACGAGGAGAAGGTCTCGGAGTCCATCCGCGGGCTCTACCGCCTCGCCGAGGCCGAGGGCGACCTCGACTCCCGCCCGCTGCTCAACTGGTTCCTCGAGGAGCAGATCGAGGAGGAGGCGACGGTCAAGGAGATCGTCGGCCGGGTGCGGATGATCAACGAAGACGGTCCCGGCCTGCTGCGCCTGGACGAGGAGCTGGGCGCGCGCCCGGCCCCCGCCCCCGAGGCGCGCTGAGCGCCGGCTCACCAGGCGTCGAACGGGCGCTCCTGGCCGAGCAGCCGCGCCGCACGGACGGCCGCGTCCTCGGCCACCACCAGGTCGTCGAGGACCTCGTCGTCGAGGGCCGGCTGGTCCCCGGGCGACCCCGGGTCGGGGGCGCGCGGCGACGTCAGCGCGTGCAGGTCGCGGAGCACCCGGTCGCGCGACAGCCCGCGCAGGTGGGTGAGCACGAAGGGGTCGGCCTGGATCAGCCACGCCAGCTGCGTCAGCACGGCCAGCGCGTGCGAGCACGGGTCGAGCCACGCGTCGCAGGTGCACGCCGACCCCAGCTCGCCGCCGTAGGGCAGCAGCTCGACGCCGGCCTCCTCCACCGCCTCGACGAGCGAGTGCGGCAGCTGCCCCGCGAGCAGCGCGCCGATGCGGCCGGACTCGGCGGCGACGAGCTCCACGAACGCCGCGGCGTCCCCGTCGTCGAGCACCGGGACGGTGACCTCGACGGTCCAGGCGTCCTGCCCGTCGGTGACCGCCGCGAGGGCGCCGCCCTCGGACACGGTGATCGAGCCGACCGCGCCCGCGCGGGCGAGCGTACGACCGCGGCGGAGGTCGGCGACGCTGAAGGCGGCCTCCTCCACCGCCCGCAGCACCGCCTTGCTCCACCACGTGCCGGCGCCGCCACCGCGGCGGGCGGGCAGCCGCGGGTGGGTGGTGACCGGCCTCGGCGACGCGCTCACCGTCGCAGCTCCACGAGGTCGCGCAGCTCGTCGTCCGACAGCTCGGTGAACGCCGCCTCGCCCGTGGACAGCACGCGTCGGCGAGCGAGCGCTTGCGGGTGAGCAGCTCGGCGATGCGCTCCTCGATCGTGCCCTGGGTGACGAAGCGGTGCACCTGCACCGGCCGGGTCTGGCCGATGCGGTAGGCGCGGTCGGTGGCCTGGTCCTCGACGGCGGGGTTCCACCAGCGGTCGAAGTGGATGACGTGGTCGGCCCGCGTGAGGTTCAGCCCCGTGCCGCCGGCCTTGAGCGAGAGCAGGAACACCGGGACGTCGCCCGCCTGGAAGCGGGCCACCATCGCGTCGCGCTGGCGCACCGGCGTCCCGCCGTGGAGCAGCTGGTGCGGCACGCCGGCCGCGGCGAGGTGCCGGACGAGCAGGTCGGCCATCGCGACGTACTGGGTGAAGACGAGGACCGCGCCGTCCTCGGCCATGACGGTGCCGACCAGCTCGTCGAGCAGCTCGAGCTTCTCCGAGCGTCCGCGCAGCTTCGGCGCCGGCTGGCGCAGGAAGTGCGCGGGGTGGTTGCAGATCTGCTTGAGCCCGGTCAGCAGCTTGAGCACCAGGCCGCGGCGGGTCTCCTCGTCGGCCTCCTCGATGCGGCGCATCGAGTCCCGCACGAGCGTCTCGTAGAGGACCGCCTGCTCGCGGGTCAGGCCGAGGACGTGGTCGGTCTCGGTCTTGGGCGGCAGCTCCGGCGCGACGCCGGGGTCGGACTTGCGCCGTCGCAGCAGGAAGGGGCCGATGAGGTCGGCGAACTGGCGCGCCTTCGTCGGCTCGAGCCCCGACTCGATCGGCCCGGCCCACACCTTGCGGAAGGCGTTGCGGCTGCCGAGCAGGCCGGGGATCGCCCAGTCGAGGATCGACCAGAGCTCGGTGAGGTCGTTCTCGACGGGCGTGCCGGTGAGCGCAACGCGCGCCGTGCCGGGGATCGTGCGCAGCGCCCGGGCCGCGGCCGACCGCGAGTTCTTGATGTGCTGCGCCTCGTCGGCGACGACGAGCTCCCACGGCACCTCGGCCAGCAGCGCCGCGTCGTTGCGCATCGTGCCGTAGGTGGTGAGCACGAACCCGCCGCTCACGCCGTCGAGGTCCCGGGCGCTCCCGTGGTGGCGGCGTACGCCGACCCCCGGTGCGAACCGGCGGATCTCCGCCTCCCAGTTGCCGAGCAGCGACGCGGGGCAGACCACCAGCGTGGGCCCGCCGGCCCCGGCTGCCGCGCGATGGAGGTGCAGCGCGATCACCGTGATGGTCTTGCCGAGGCCCATGTCGTCGGCGAGGCAACCGCCCAGCCCGAGCGAGGTGAGCTCGGCGAGCCAGGAGAGCCCCCGGCGCTGGTAGTCGCGCAGGTCGGCCTGCAGGGCCGCCGGCACCTCGACGAGCGCTCCCGAGCCGGCGTCGCGGACGCGGTCGCGCACCTTCAGCAGGCTGGCGCCGACGACGGCCTCGTAGGGCGCGTCCTCGACGTCCACCACGCCGGTGAGGGTCGCGGCGAGGGCCTGCACCGGCGTGACCGTGCGGATCAACCGCTTGCGGGCACGCTTGATCACCGCCGAGTCGACGGCGACCCAGTTGTCGCGGAGCTTGATGATCGGGCTGGTCGTGCGGGCCAGCTCGTCCATCTCCTCCTGGGTGAGCTCCTCGCCGTGCAGCGAGAGCTGCCACTCGAACCCGAAGAGCGCCTGCGGCCCGAACAGCCCGTCCTGCAGCATCTCCTCCCGGGGCGACGACGCCGTCCACCGACCCAGCTCGACGCGGTGGGTGACCTCGCGGTCGAGGTACTTCGGCCACATCACCGGGTGCCCCGCCTCGGTGAGCGCGGCGGCGCCGCCGTCGAGGAGCGAGAGGATCTCGTCGCTGTCGAGGGTGATCTCGTCGGGCACGCGCAGGTCGAGCAGCCGGTCGAGGACCGGCCAGGCGTCGGCCGCCGAGCGCAGCGCGATCGCGGCGTGGGTGCGCGCGCGGTCACCGAAGCCGTGCGCGGCGTCGGGCCCGGAGTCGGCCCACAGCTCGGACGCGTCGGCGACGTGGGCGGCGTTGTCGACCGCGTGCACCTGCAGCACCAGGCGCACCGCGCCGGCGACGAGCTCCTCCTCGTCGGCCTCGATCCGGAACGAGATCGACACCAGGTGCGGCCGGTCGTCGCGGCCGCGGGCCCGGATCCGGGCGATGCGCTGGCGGAGCTCGTCGCTGAAGTCGTCGGGGCTGCGCGGCTCGGGGGCCCCGCCCACCGGAGCCGGCGCGCGGTGCCGCGACCGCCCGGGGGAGGTGCGCGGCATGGTGTCGACCACGGCGTCGAGCAGCCCGCGCACCATGCCCTCGGCGGTCGCCTCGTCGAAGCCGTCCCATGCCCGGGCGCGCGCCAGCTCGGCGATGCGGCGCTCGTCGTCGGCGTCGAGCCCCGCGACCTGCCAGTGCCGCCCCTCGGCGTCGGGCGCGAACCGACCGGAGGCGACGAGCTGCAGCCCCATCAGCGCGGCGCCCGCCAGCATGGCGACCGACGGGTGCACGTCGGGGCGGTCGCGCACCTTGCCCAGGACCGGGAGCGCCCCCCGGATCGGCATGACGATCGTGCGGCGGTCGTCGGTGAACTCCACGGAGCCGTCGCGGGGCGGCTGGCCCACCAGCAGCCGGGCAGGACCGGTGACCGGGACGACGCTCATGCAGGCACCTCTCGGCAGGACGGGCAACAGGGACGCTAACGCCTCGCACCGACACGGAGTTCCGAGAGCTCCGGGCGAGCGTCCTCGGCGCGGGCGGCCCGGCGCCACGAGCGCCTGGCCTCGAACCCTCCGGCGCGGGGACCGGCGCCGCCGCGCCGGTCCAGGAAGCGACGCGCGACGACGTACCGGCTGCGTCTCGTCGACGCTGCCCGAGGCTGGGCCGGGCCTGGGCGGGTCCTGGGCGGGTCCTCGCGCACGGCCTCGACGTGACCCAGCACACCGCAAAAACAATTGGGTCGTTGTCGGACGCAACCAATAGCCTTTCCGGGTGACTGACACCCAGATCCAGCCCGGTGAGATCCAGCCGGAGCCTTCCGACAAGCTCGACAGGGGCGTCCTCATGGTCGCCGGCGTGGTCGTCCTCGGCGCCATCATGTCGATCCTCGACATCACCGTCGTCAGCGTCGCGCTCAACACCTTCCAGGAGGAGTTCGACGCCACCGCCGCAGAGGTCGCGTGGACGATGACCGGCTACACCCTGGCCCTGGCCAGCGTGATCCCGCTGACCGGCTGGGCCGCCGACCGCTTCGGCACCAAGCGCCTCTACCTGCTGGCCGTCGCGCTGTTCACCGCCGGCTCCGTGCTGTGCGCCGCGGCGACCTCGCTGGAGCTGCTGGTCCTGTTCCGCGTCCTCCAGGGCCTCGGCGGCGGCATGCTCATGCCGCTCGGCATGACGATCCTCACCCGCGCCGCCGGTCCGGAGCGGGTCGGTCGCGTGATGGCCGTGCTCGGCATCCCGATGCTCCTCGGCCCGATCTTCGGCCCGATCATCGGCGGCGCGCTCATCGAGAGCGCCTCGTGGCACTGGATCTTCCTGATCAACCTGCCCATCGGCATCGCCGCGATCGCCTATGCCTGGGTCGTCCTGCCCAAGGACGAGGTCGAGCCGTCGGAGACCTTCGACTGGCTGGGCATGATCCTGCTCTCCCCGGGCCTGGCGGCGTTCCTCTACGGCGTCAGCTCCATCCCCGAGGAGGGCACCGCGATGGCCGCCCGCGTCCTCGTCCCGATGGTCCTCGGCCTCGCGCTCATCGCCGCGTTCGTCCCGTGGGCGCTCAACCGCAAGAACATCCACCCGCTCGTCGAGCTGCGCCTGTTCTCCAACAAGAACCTCACCGTCGCGGTCATCGCGATGACGCTGTTCGCCATCGCGTTCTTCGGCGCGTCGCTGCTGTTCCCGCTCTACTTCATCCAGGTCCGCGGCGAGGGCACCCTGTTCACCGGCTGGCTGCTGGCCCCGCAGGGCGTCGGCGCGATGATCACCATGCCGATCGCCGGCATCCTCGCCGACAAGATCGGCCCCGGGAAGATCGTGCTCGTCGGCATCACCGTGATCACCGTCGGCATGGCGATGTTCACCCAGATCGGCGCGGACACGTCGTACTGGTACATCCTCGGCGCGCTCTTCATCATGGGCCTCGGCATGGGCGGCACGATGATGCCGATCATGACCGCCGCGCTCGCGACGCTGACCGCGCACAACGTGGCCCGCGGCTCGACGCTGCTCAACATCACCCAGCAGGTGGCGGCCTCGATCGGCACCGCGCTCTTCTCGGTGATCCTCACCAACGAGCTGAAGGACTCGAAGTTCGCGGCCGCCGGTGCCGCGCTGGCCGAGGCCGGCGACGACCAGTCGCAGGTCGCCGCGGTCATCGAGCGCTTCGGCATCTCCCCCGACCAGCTCGGCAACCTCGAGCAGCTGGTCACCAGCGACATGGCCGACGCCTTCGCGACGGTCTTCATCGTGGCGACGGTGCTCGTGGCCTGCTGCCTGATCCCGGCGGCGTTCCTGCCCCGCAAGAAGGTCGCCCCGGTCGACCCGACCGCCATGATGGGCCACTGAAGCCCGACGTCGTACGACGACTCCCGGCCCGCCCTCCTCTCGAGGGCGGGCCGCTGTCGTTCCGGAGGGTCTGTTGCCGCGCGCGGGCGTCCGCGTCGCGCGGGCGCCTGCGTGGGCGGGCGCCTGCGTCATACGGGCGCCTGCGTCATACGAACCCGCGCCTATGGGTGCGGGTTCGTATGACGCTGCGGTCCGCCGCAGCCCTGCGTCATACGAAGCGGACGCTATGGGTGCCGGTTCGTATGACGCTGGCGTCCGCGGCCGGCGCGGGCGGCACCCCCAGGCCCTGCGTCATACGAAGCGGACGCTATAGGTGCCGGCTCGTATGACGCTCGAGCTGCGGCGGGGCCTGCGTCATACGTTCCGGCGCCTATAGGTGCGGGTTCGCATGACGCTCGAGCTGCGGCGGGGCCTGCGTCATACGTACCGGCGCCTATAGGTGCGGGTTCGTATGACGCAGCGGCGCCCCGCCGGAAGCGGCCCGCGGGAAGCGGCGCGGCGGCCCGCCGAGCGGGCGCGGCGGGCAGGCGGACGGAGGAGAGCCGGGTCAGCCCTGGGTCGCGAGGGCGAGGGGCAGCACGGCGCTCGCGCCGGCGGCGCGGATCGCGGTGGCGGCGACGGTGAGGGTCCAGCCGGTGGCCACCTGGTCGTCGACGAGGAGGACGGTCGCGCCGGGCGGGATGTCGGCGTCGAGGCCACCGCGGCGACGTACGGCGGCCACGCGCTGCGCGGAGTTGGACTGTCCGGCGCGCGGCGGCACGCAGCCGTCGCGGATCGACCACGTGCCCACGACGGGAACCTGCATCACGCGGGCGAGGCCGTCGGCGAGGTCGCGGGTCAGGGTGGGTCGGGTGGCCGACTCGACGACGACGATGGCGTCGGGGCGCGACGTCCACTCCGACGACCAGTCCTTCATCACGTCCATCACGGCCCGGGCCAGGCTCGGCGGAACCGGTCCGTCGGGCGTGTCCTCGCGGAAGAGGGCGCGCAGCGCCTGGCCGTGCCCGAGGTCGGTGAGGCGGGCGATGGTTCGGCCCGGCTCGGCTCCCTCGGCGATCTTGCCCTTGAGGTCGAGGCCGAGGTTCGCGAGGGCGGTCGGCCACATGCGGCGCGGCTCCAGGACGACGCCCGGGCGCGACAGGCGCTCGCCGGCCTCGGCGACGGCCGCCTCGCTCACGGAGGTCGAGAGGGTCAGGCCGCCGCAGTTGTCGCAGCGACCGCAGTCGGCGGCGTCGGGGTCGTCGAGCTGCTCACGCAGGTAGCGCATCCGGCACTCGGTGGTGCGCAGGTAGCCGAGCATCGCCTGCTGCTCGCGCTCGCGCGCCTCGGCCACCCGCGCGTAGCGCTCGGCGTCGTAGCTCCACGGCCGACCCGTGGCGACCCAGCCCCCCTGCACCCGCTGGACCGCTCCGTCGACGTCGAGCACCTTGAGCATCGACTCCAAGCGGTTGCGACCGAGCTCGACGCGCGTCTCGAGCGTCGCGGTGGACAGGGGCCGGTCGGAGCCGGCGAGCGCGGCCAGCGTCTCGCGGACCTGTTCCTCCCGCGGGAAGCCGAGCGAGGCGAAGTAGGCCCAGATGTCGCGGTCCTCGACCTGGGGCAGCAGCACGACGGTCGCGTCGTCGGTGCCGCGGCCCGCACGGCCGACCTGCTGGTAGTAGGCGACCGGCGAGGACGGCGCACCGAGGTTGATGACGAAGCCGAGGCTGGCGTCGAACCCCATGCCCAGGGCGCTGGTCGCGACGAGCGCCTTCACCCGGCCCTCGACGAGCGCCTGCTCGAGCGCGTGCCGCTCGTCGGCCTCGGTCTGCCCGGAGTAGGCCGCGACCTCGAGGCCGCGGTCGCGGAGGTATCCGGCGACCTCCTGCGTGGCGGCGACGGTCAGGCAGTAGACGATCCCGGATCCCGGCTGCTCGGCGAGGTGGTCGGCCAGCCAGGCGAGCCGCTGCTCGGCGGTCGTGAGCTGCACGACGCCGAGGCGCAGCGACTCGCGGTCGAGGGTGCCGCGCTGGACGAGGACGGCGGAGTCGGCGGACCCGTCGGCGTGGACGCCCAGCTGCTCGGCGACGTCGTCGGTCACCCGGGCGTTGGCGGTGGCGGTGGTGGCGAGCACCGGGATGCCGGACGGGAGCTCGGCGAGGAGGGTGCGGAGCCTGCGGTAGTCGGGGCGGAAGTCGTGGCCCCAGTCGGAGATGCAGTGCGCCTCGTCGACGACCAGCAGGCCGCAGGTGGCCGCGAGGCGCGGCAGCACCTCGTCGCGGAAGCCGGGGTTGTTGAGCCGCTCCGGGCTCACCAGCAGGACGTCGACCTCGCCGGCGTGGATCTGGTCGTGGATCGGCTGCCACTGGTCGATGTTGGTGGAGTTGATCGTCACCGCCCGGATGCCGGCGCGCTCCGCGGCGGCGATCTGGTTGCGCATCAGCGCGAGCAGCGGGCTCACGATCACCGTCGGCCCGGCACCGGCCTCGCGCAGGAGCTTGGTGGCCACGAAGTAGACCGCCGACTTGCCCCAGCCGGTGCGCTGCACGACCAGCGCACGCCGTCGGTCGACGGCGAGCGCCTCGATCGCGGCCCACTGGTCCTCGCGCAGCCGGGCGTCGTCGCGGCCCACGAGGGCGCGCAGGTGCCGCTCGGCGGCCTCCCGCGCGGTGAGGCGTACGTCGTCGCTGGCGGTCGTGGTCATGCGTCCTGTCTACCAACCGCCACCGACGCCGGCGACGGCGCGGCCCCGGAGCGCTGCGCGGGTCAGCGGCGGCTGCGCGAGCAGGCAGGGTGCCGCACCCGCCCGGGTGTGGGGAGCCCGGGCGGGTGCGGCGGCGGGGTCAGCGCAGCCGGACGGTGCGCTTCGCGGAGGACGACGGGGACGTCGTGCCCGATCCGCGGTAGGAGGCGACGAGGGTGTGGGTCCCCTTGCGCATCCGGGGAAGGGTGATAGTCAACCGGCCCTTGTGGGACGCCTTCAGCACGGCCTTGGCGATCGTCTTGCCGTTGTCCTTGACGACGACCGCGCCCGTGGGCGTGGCCGCCGAGGACACCACCACGGTGACCTTGCCCTTGCGGGCGGCGGACGGCTTCCAGGTCGCCTTGGTCGTCGACGCGGCCTTCCCGGCCCCGGGCTGGGGCGACGGGTTCGGCGTGGGCGACGGGTTCGGCGACGGGTTCGGCGACGGGTTCGGGGTGGTGCCCGCGCCGCTGGCGAAGAGCCCGACGAACGGGGTGACGTAGTGCTTGTCACCGCCGTGCCCGGTGACCGTGTAGGCGATCTGCAGGTGGTCGCCGGACTGGGCGATCGGGCAGGGCGCGTCGCCGTCGAGCCTCGACTGGCACTGCGGCTGCTGGGTCGCGGGGCCCTTCAGCTCCCGGGTGGCGCGGACCGGCACCTGGAACTCGAGGATGTCGCCCTGACGCAGCGTGAACGGCGTGAAGTCGGCGTTGCCGATGAGGATGCCGCCGTTGGCGCCCCAGTCGAACGCCAGGCCGCCGGTGCCGAGCTGCTGCTGCTGGCCGGCGGGGGTGAGGTCCCAGCGGACGTCCTGGTCGACGTACTCCACCCCTCGTGGGACGAGGATCTCCGGCAGGACGCCGACCTTGCCGCTGCAGGGCAGGCCGACGAGGCCGACGTAGCCGCGCAGCCAGAACGTCTCCCCGACCTTCGGGACGTTGCCCGTGGGCGAGGACCAGCCGACGTTCGCGCTGACGCCCGTCGCCGGGCTGCTGGTGATGCAGTCGATGATCTGGTCCTCGTCGTGGAACCCGTCGTTCCACGCGGTGGCGGCCGCGCTCGGGGAGAGCGGCGCGAGGAGGCCCGCGGCGACGGTGGTCATCGCTGTGAGGGCCAGGTGGAGCTTCTTCATGGCAGTGCCTTTCGTGGTGGTGCTGGGATGGGTGTGCTGATGTGTGCGGGTGCTGCGGAGCAGTGCTGCGAGCGGTGTCGCCGCTCGCCCGGGACGGGTGGTCATCCGGTGGCGACCCCCAGTCCCTCGATGCGGACCGGGCGGCCCTGCGTCGCGATGACGACGCGGAGGCGGCCGGTGTACGGCGTGGCGAACCTCGTGACGGGCACGACCTGCCGGGTCGTGGACCGCGTGGCCGCCAGCCGGACGGTGCCGACCAGGCGCGAGCCGGCGTAGACCTTCACCGTGCCGTGGCGCCGGCCCTTGCCGACGACGAGGGCGACCTCACGCGCTCCCTGCACCCTGCGGGTCAGGGCCGCGCCGCGCCGGCTCGACTCGAGGTGGCTGCCGCCGTACGCCTTCGCGCTGCGCTCGAGCCTCCAGCCGCGTCCGGGCCGGAGCTCGGCCGCCGTGGCCGGCACGGTCCAGGTGCGGACCGCGGGCGTGGGGTCGACGTTGCCCGCGGCGTCCACCGCTGCGACGGCCAGGGCGTGCGTGCCGCTGCGGAGGCCGTTCAGCGCGAGCGCGCTGCCGCAGGTCACCGGTGCGCCGTCGAGGGTGCACCGGAAGCCGGCGCCCGCCTCGCTCGTGAACCCGAAGGTGGCCGACGGCGCCGCCACGAAGCCCGCGGGTCCGCTGATCACCGTGGTCTCCGGCGGCGTGGTGTCGCCGGGGAGCTGGACCGGGGCGGGGTCCTGGGTCGGGTCCTGACCGGGGTCCTGGCCCGGGTCCGGGGCGGGGCTGGTGCGCACCGTCCAGCGGTGGACCTTGGCGGGGGACTCCACGTTGCCGACGTCGTCGATCCCGCGGACCGACAGGCTGTGCTCGCCGTCCGCGAGCCCGGTGAAGCGCATCCCGGAGGCGCACTCCGCCCAGGCACCGGGGCCGGTGGGCCGGTCCAGGCGGCACTCGTAGCGCACCGCGTCGGCGCTGGTCAGGGTGACCTCGGCCGTATTGCCCGCCGTGACGGCCCTGATGGTCGTCGTCGGGCCGACCGTGTCGCTCACCCACCGCCACTCGGCCGGGACCGAGTCCAGCCAGGTGCCGCTGCGGGCCTGGACGAGGAGTCGGTGGGCACCGTCGGCCAGGGCGGGCGTCTCGTACGTCGCGGCGGTGCCGGTCCCGCAGGCGGCCCAGTCGCCGCCGTCGAGCGAGCACCAGAAGCCCTTGCCGGCGCCGGTCCTGAGGTCGAAGCTCGGCGTCGGGTCGTTGGTGCGCGACGGGGACCCGGAGGCGATGCGGGTGTCGACGGCGACGACGCCGACCGTCTCGAGACCTTCGTTGCCGGACGGGTCCGTGGCGCGGACCTGGAAGCTGTGTGCCCCCTCCGGGACCTGCACCGGGTGTCCGTTGGCGCAGCGGAACCACTCGACCACGCCGACGACGCGGCAGGAGGTGACGCCGTCGCTGGCGCTGAAGAGGAAGGAGAACGTGCGGTCCTGGCCGGCCACGGGACCGGCGATGGGACCGGAGACCTCGGGCGCCACGACGTCGAGGAACTCCGCGACGGGGTACTTCTCGTCGCTGCTGAACGCTCCCGAGTGCACGGCGCACTCCTGGAAGCCGTTGCGCTCGCGCGTCTGGTCGCAGCCGGTCCAGCGGCGGAACACCCACTGGTCGGCGGGCTGGAACGCAGGCGTCGCGCGGAGCCAGACCCAGGCCTCGAAGGCCTCGGAGTTGCGCATCCGCGGGCACCAGGCGGTGACGCGCTGGTCCTGGTTGTCGTGGCGCTGGCAGGTCAGCTGCGCGCCGTCCTCGATGGACCCCTCGACGACGGTGACGGAGCCGGCGCCGCGGATGCCGACGGTGACGCCGACCTGTCCCGCGCTCGCGGGGGCGGACGTCGTGGCGAGGAGGCCGGTGGTCGCGGCCAGGGCGGCGAGACCGGCGAGGAGCGCCCGCAGCAGCGAGCGGCGGCGCGGGTGCTGGGTCGGGTGCTGGGTGTGGGTGGGCATGTCGGTCCTCCTCAGGTCTCTTGGGTCGGCAGGTCGGGCAGGTCCAGCCACTCGTCCCAGGTGAGGTCGCGGCCGACGTAGCGGGGCCGCTCGAGCGGCCAGTCGGCGGCGATCCAGGCCGGGACGAGGGCGTCCAGGGCGGCCTCCGTGGCGCTGCCGACGAGCTCGTCGACGACCCACCACGAGATCTCGGCGTCCGCGCCGACCTTCTCGGGCGGGTCGATGTAGACGCAGCCGAGCAGGCGGGTCTCGGCAGCGTCGAAGAGGGCGTAGTTGAACGACTCGTGCGCCTCGATCTCCGCCTCGTGGCGGGCGAGGTCGTCGAGGTCCTGCTCGCGCGTCATCGCCACGGGCGGCCAGCCCCAGGCACGGCCGTAGATCGCCCACAGGCGCTCGCGCGACCCGTGGACGGCCGGCAGGTCGAGGTCGACGTCGGTGGCCCGGATGGGCCGCAGGTGGTGGTCGGCGCCGACCGGGACGTGGACCGGGTGGGTCCAGTCGGTGGGCAGCCAGCGGGCGTCTGCCGCGGGCGTGCTCGTCGATGAGCTCATGGCGTCGGTTCTCCGGTGGTTCGGTGTCCCGACGTACCTCGCCGGGAGCCCTCACGCTCCCGGGCCGGTCTTGCGGCTCGCCTGCGGCCGGCTTGCGGCTCCTTGCGGCTCCTTGCGGCCGCCCGCGCCCGCCTGCGTCCCCGTCAGCCGACGGCGAACCGGACGACGGCGGGGACGTCGAGCGAGCGCCCGTGCGCCACGGCCTCGTCGTACGCCGCCCCGAGCCGCTCGCGCGACGCGACGAGCGAGGCGGCCAGCAGCTGCTCGTCGGGCTTGTAGTAGCCGTAGACGTTGGCGCCGACGGTCTCCCGCAGGCGGGTCGCGGCGCCGTGGAGCACCGCGACCCTGTCGTGGCCGCCCTGCTGCGACTCCACCACCGCGAGCGCCTCGAGGAAGTAGGCCAGGTTGGCCAGGTCGCCGGTCTCGACGCTGAGGGCGATGCCCTCGTCGAGCTGCGCACGGGCCGTCGCCAGGTCGCCGGACGCCGTCGCGGCCTGCACCGAGGTGAACAGGGTGATGTAGGTGGCCAGCGGGTCGCGGCGGGCGCGGGCGGCGGCCAGCGCCGCGGCGAGCAGGGGCTCGGCCTGGTCCGGGAAGCCCAGCACGAGGCGAACGGTCGCCTGCCACACGTGCGCCAGCGTCCACAGCCACCCGCCGGCGAGCCCGCCCTCCTCGGTGAGCCGGATGGTGTCGACGAAGCGGACCTCGGCCTCGTCGAGGTGGCCCTCGGCGAGGGCGATCAGGCCCTCCCCGGCGAGGTTGTGCGCCTCGGCCTCCACGTCGCCGATGCTGCGCGCCAGCCTCACGCCGGTGCACCAGTGACGAGCTAGCCGGGTGTCGCCCTGCGCGAAGGTCATGGCGCCCATGACGGCGTGCGCCCGCGCGCGGACCTCGTCGCTGGTCGGCTGGTCCAGCACGCCCTGCGCGAGCCGGCGACCCTCGAGGAGATTGCCGCGCAGCCACCAGAAGAGCCACATCGCCCACACGATGCGGCCGGCGAGGTCACCCTGCCCGGACGCGAGCGCCCACTCGGTGGCGGCGACGAGGTTGGCGTGCTCACGGTGGGTGACGGCCAGCGCCTCCCGGGTGCGGGCTCCGCGGAAGCCCGGCTCGGTGTCCTCCGCGAACCGCAGGAAGTGCGCCAGGTGCGCGTCCCGGGCCGCGCGAGCCTCGTCGCCCCCGAGCAGCTCACCCGCGAACTGCGCGACGGGCTCGAGCAGCCGGAACCGCAGCACGCCCGGGTCGTCGAGGTCGCGCTGCACGAGCGAGTGGGCGACCAGCTCCTCGAGCACCCCGAAGGCGTCGGTGCCCGGGGGCACCACCGCCTCCACCGCGTCGAGGGTGAAGCCGCCGGAGAACACCGCCAGCCGGCGCAGCACCTGCTGCTGCTCCGGCCCGAGCAGCCGGTGGCTCCACTCCAACGCGGCGCGCATCGTGCGCTGACGGGCCGGCAGGTCGCGCGCACCGGTCCCCGCCATCACGCGGTCGAGGTGCTCCAGGAGCAGGGCCGGCGGCATGAGGTTGGCGCGGGCGGCCGCGAGCTCGATGGCCAGCGGGATCCCCGCCAGCCGGCGGCAGATGCCGGCGACGGCGGCGGCGGTCGGCGGGTCGAGGACAAGGTCCGGCTGGACGCCCCGCGCCCGGTCGACGAAGAGGGCCACGGCGGCCGACCGCGCCAGCACGTCGGCGTCCGCCTCCCCCTCGCCGGGCAGCTCGAGCGGTGCGAGCTGGTAGTGCAGCTCGCCGCGCACGCGGAGCGTCGTGCGGCTGGTGACCAGGACGCTCAACCGCGGGCACATGGCCACCAGCCGGGCCAGGTCGGGCGCCGCGTCCAGCAGGTGCTCGAGGTTGTCGGCGACCACCAGGACCTTGCGCGAGCGCAGGTGCCCCGCCACCGCCTCCAGCGGGTCGAGCCCCTCGGCGCCGGCCAGTCCCGCGGCCCGACCGACGA
Organism: Nocardioides xinjiangensis; assembly: GCF_017916385.1. Classification (NCBI taxonomy): domain Bacteria; kingdom Bacillati; phylum Actinomycetota; class Actinomycetes; order Propionibacteriales; family Nocardioidaceae; genus Nocardioides; species Nocardioides xinjiangensis. Next base: position 1,839,744 of record NZ_JAFMSW010000001.1, on the reverse strand, counting down.
GGGGCAGCACGAGCGCCGGGTCGGTGACAGGGGCGAGCGAGATCAGCACGACCCCGTCGGGGAAGGCCTCGCGCGACGCGCGGGCCACGGCGTACGCCAGCCGGGTCTTGCCGACGCCGCCCACCCCGGTGACCGTGACCAGGCGCTGCCCGGAGCCGGTGAGCAGGTCGGTCAGCTGCGCCACGTCGTGCTCGCGCCCGACCAGGTCGTCGGCCGGCACCACCACCTCGGAGTGCCACAGCGGCGCCGCGGCCGGCGGGGCGGGTGCGCGGTGGTCCGCCTCGGTGACCCGCAGGTCCTCGTCCTGCTCGAGCACCCGCTGGTGGAGCTCCTGCAGCTCCGGGCCCGGGTCGATGCCCAGCTCCTCGGCGAGCACCTCCCGCAGGTCGGCGTACACCTCGAGCGCCTCGGCCTGCCGTCCGCTGCGGTAGAGCGCGAGCATCTGCTGGCGGCGGAACGACTCGCGCAGCGGGTGCTCGGCGACCAGCGGCGGCAGCCGGTCGAGCGCGGTGGCGTACCTGCCCAGCGCGAGCTCGACGTCGACCAGCAGCTCGCACGCCGCGAGCCGCTGTCCCTCGAGCCGGGCCGCCTCGACCTCCGCGAACGGCAGCCGGATGTCGGCGTACGCCGGTCCGCGCCACAGGGCGAGCGCCTCGTCGAGCAGCTCCCGGGCCGGCGACAGGTCGCCCGCGGCGTACGCGGCCCGGCCGCGGGCGAGGAGGTCCTGGAAGCGGATCGCGTCGACGGCCCCGGGCGCGTCGAGCCGGTAGCCCGGCGAGGCCGTCGCGATGCCGATGCCGAGGCCGGCGCCGGCCAGACGGGCACGCAGGCGGGAGATCACGGCGTGCAGGTTCGACGTGCTCGCACCGCGGCCGACGTCGCCCCACACGCGCTCGAGCAGCGTGTCGGTGGAGACCACGCGGCCGGCGTCGGCGACCAGCGCGGCGAGCACCTCGCGGTGGCGCGGGGAGCCGATGTCGACCGCCCCGCCCCCGCCAGGGCCGTCCGTGCCCCCGCTGCGGACCTGCAACGGCCCCAGGACCTCGATCACGCGTTCCCCCCCGTCGGTGCGCCCCGGCGGCATCCTAGGACGCCGGCGTGGTCGCGCGCCCGAAGCCGAAACGGCTCAGCCGCCGACCCGCCTGAGCCGGGGCCCGGGCGGCAGCAGGTCGGTGGCGTCGCGGAACGACTCGCCGACCAGCACCGGGACCACCTCGCTGACGTCGTGCTGCGCGGCGATCTCGACGTCGGCGACGAACCCCGCCTCGATCAGCTCGCGTCCGCCGGCACAGTGGAGCAGGTCGAAGGGCAGCACCGCCGCGTGCCACGCGGCCATCGCCGTGCGGGCCTCGGGGCTGGCCTCGGCCTCCGCCTCCCGGTCGAGCGCGGCGAGGACGGCGCCGGCTCCCCACAGGTCTTCGACCGCCGGCCGGAGCGTGTCGTCGTACCAGCGCTCCCCGGCGGGTACGACGACCACGCTGGCACCCTCGGCCACCTTGGGCGCCAGCCAGCGGGCGACGGCGCCGGCGTTGCGCAGGCACGCCCCCACGACCTGCGCCCCGGACTCGGCGAGCGCGAACGCGATCGTGGAACCGTTGGGCGAGGGCAGCACCAGCCGCTCGACGCCCTGCACCTCGGCCAGGCTGGCCGGCGAGAGCGAGACGTGCCGGGCGTCGCCGCGCGAGAGCGCCTCGAACCGGCCGACCGCCAGCGTCGCGCCGTGGCGCATCGCGTGCTCGGCGGCGCGCGAGTCGCGCCAGCGGAACGGGAACACCTCGATGCCGCGCTCGATCGCGACGCTGAGCGTGGTGGTGAACGACAGCACGTCGACCACCACGGCGAAGTCGGCAGGCACTGCCTCGGCGCCCGTCGGGCCCCACTCCATCCGCAGCCGGTAGGTGGACTGGTCGTGGCCGGGCAGCATCACGTGCTCATTCAACAGCGCGTACGTCCGGTTCGCGGAAATCGTGAAACGACCTCCCGCCGGCCGCCGCGCCACCTACTGTCCGGCTCACCACCGGACACTCATCACCGCCAGGGAGCCTCCACATGAACGCAACACCTCGCACGGCGCTCGCCGTCGCTGTCGCCGTCATCGCGCTGGTCCTGTCCGCCGGGGCGGGCGCCACCGCGTCCCTGCTCATCACCGGCAACCAGATCAAGGACGGCACGGTCGCCAGCCGCGACATCAAGAACCGCTCGCTGAAGGTCAAGGACCTCTCGGCCCGCGCCACCGCCAAGCTCACGGGAGCGGCAGGCCCGGTCGGCCCGCGCGGGGCGACCGGCCCCGCCGGGCCCGCGGGCGCGTCCGGGCTGAGCGGCTTCGAGGTCGTCACCCGCAGCCTGCCCATCCCCGGGATCCTCGGCGGGGTCGGCGGCACGGACACCCTCACCGCGGCGTGCCCCGAGGGCAAGAAGGCCATCGCCGCGACGGCTGCGTACGCCGCCCCGGTCGCGAACCTGCTCAGCCAGGTCACGCGCACCAGCGAGAGCGCCTTCCGCGCCACGGGCGTCAACCTGCTGCCGACGCCGCAGACGCTCTCCCTCGAGGTGGTCTGCGCCGCCATCCCCGGCTGACGCCGACCGCGGGCGGTCCGGGGTCCTCGGCCGAGGACCCCGGGCCGAGTGGCGCCCGCTGAGCGCGGGTCACCAGATCCGGACGCGGGCCTCCGGCTCGAGCCACAGGCCGTCACCCGGCTGCGTCGAGAAGACCTCGTGGAACTCGTCGAGGTTGCGCACGATGTTGGCGCGGAACTCGGCCGGGCTGTGCGGGTCGATGGTGAGGTACTGCAGCTCCTGCTCCTTGCGCCGCTTGGTGCGCCACACGTGGCTCCAGTTGAGGAAGAGCGTGCGCCGGTCCTCGACGGAGGCCTCGCCACCCTGGCTGATGACGAACGCCTTGTGAGCGATGGTCAGTCCGCCCAGGTCGCCGATGTTCTCCCCCACGGTGAGGCTGCCGTTGACGTGCTCACCCGGCAGGGTGCGCGGCTCGAAGGCGTCGTACTGCTCGATCAGCGCGCGCGACTTCTCCTCGAAGGCGGCCTTGTCGTCGGCGGTCCACCAGTCGTGGAGGTTGCCGTCGCCGTCGTACTGCGCGCCCTGGTCGTCGAACCCGTGGCCGATCTCGTGACCGATGACGGCGCCGATGCCGCCGTAGTTCTCCGCGGGGTGGGCGTCGGGGCTGAAGAACGGCGGCTGGAGGATCGCGGCCGGGAAGCAGATCTCGTTGGTGCCGGGGTGGTAGTAGGCGTTGACCGTCTGCGGCAGCATGAGCCACTCGTCCCGGTCGACCGGCTGGCCGACCTTCGCCAGCTGGCGGTCGGTCTCGAAGGCCGACGCCGCCGCGACGTTGGACATGAGGTCGTCGGCGGAGATGGTGAGCGCTGAGTAGTCGCGGAACTCCTCCGGGTAGCCGATCTTGGGGTAGAAGCGGTCGAGCTTGTCGTAGGCCTTCTGCTTGGTCTCCTCGCCCATCCAGTCCAGCGCCTCGATCGAGCGCCGGTAGGCCGTGACCAGGTTGGCGACCAGCTCGTCCATCATCTGCTTCGACGAGGGCGGGAAGTGGCGCGCGACGTAGACCTTGCCGACCGCCTCGCCGATGGCGCCCTCGACGAAGTCGACGCCCCGCTTCCAGCGGGCGCGCAGCTCCGGGGTGCCGTTGAGGGTGCGGCCGTAGAAGTCGAAGTTGGCCTCGACGAACGGGTCGGGCAGGTACGGCGCGGAGCTCCGCACGACGCGGACGTGCAGGACGTCGCGCCACGTCTCGATCGGCGTCTCCTCCAGCACCGTCGAGAGGTGGGTGAAGAAGTCGGGCTGCATGACGATCGTGCGGCGCAGCGTCTCCTCGGTGCCACCGAGGCCGGTGACGTAGGTGATCCAGTCGAAGGCCGGGCAGAGCTCCAGCAGCTCCTCGAGGCTCTTGTGGTTCGTGGTCTTCTGCACGTCGCGCGTCGCGGCGGCCTCCCAGTGGCCCTCGGCCAGCCGCGTCTCGTAGGCCAGCACGCGCGCCGCAGCGCCCTCGGGGTCGTCGTGCTCGCTGAGGCGCAGCAGCGTGGTCAGGTAGGCGAGGTACTTCTCGCGGATCTCGGCGAACTTCTCGTCGCGGTAGTAGGACTCGTCGGGCAGCCCGAGGCCGCCCTGCGCGAGGTAGACGATGTTGCGCGAGGCGTCGGCACGGTCGGGCGTGATGTAGGACCCGAACAGCCCGGGACCGCCGATGCGCTCGAAGACGCCGAGGAACGCCGCGAGGTCGGTGAGGTCGGCCACCTGGTGCGCGCGGTCGAGCAGCCCCTGGACCGGCCGCAGGCCCTTGGCCGCGATCGTGTCGGTGTCCATGAACGAGGCGTACAGGTCCCCGATCTTGCGCTCCTCCTCGTCGAGCTCCGCGGCGGGGCGGTCGGCGAGCTCGGTGATGATGTCGCGCACCTGCTGCTCGGCGGCGTCGGCGAGCGCGATGAAGGCGCCCCAGCTCGACTTGTCCGACGGGATCTCGGTCTCGTCCAGCCAGCGTCCGTTGACGTGGCCGAAGAGGTCGTCCTGGGGTCGGATGGCGGGGTTCATGCCGTCGCGGGCAGCGTCGAGGATCGTCACGCCGCGACCCTAACCCTGACCGCCCAGCGGGCGCCTCACCTCACCCGGACGACCGACTTGCCGAGGGTGCGCCGCTCGTCCATGTCGACCAGCGCGCGTCCGAAGTCCGCGAGGTCGTAGGTCTCGCCGATCGGCGGCCTGACGGTCCCTGCTTCGATCATGGGGACGAGGCGGTGCCACTGCCTCTGCATGTAGCCGGGGCGGGTCATGGCGTACGCCCCCCAGCCGACGCCGCGGACGTCGGTGTTGCCCAGGAGCAGCCGGTTGACCTTCACCTGCGGGATGCCCTGGCCCGCGGCGAAGCCGACGACGAGCACCCGGCCCAGCTCGGCCAGGCAGCGCAGGGAGTCGGTGAAGGCGTCGCCGCCCACCACGTCGACCACCACGTCGACGCCCCGGCCGCCGGTGAGGTCCTTGACGGCGTCCCGGAAGTCCGGACCGACCACCACCTCGTCGGCGCCGGCCGCCCGGGCGAACGCCGCCTTCTCCTCGGTGCTGACGACCGCGATCGTCCGCGCACCCAGCCCGCGCGCCACCTGCAGGCTCGCGGTGCCGACGCCCCCGGCCGCGCCGTGGATGAGGACCGTCTCGCGCTCACGCAGGCCGCCGCGCTCCTCCAGTGCGAACAGCGCGGTGAGGTAGTTCATGGGCAGCGCCGCCCCCTCGTCGTACGACAGCGCGTCGGGGAGGGCGAAGGTGAAGATCGCCGGGTTGGCCACCACCTCGGCCGCCCCGCCGTGCAGGTTCACGCCGGCGACCCGCTGCCCGACGGTGAACCCGCTCGACTCCGGCGAGCCGGGGTCGAGGACCACGCCCGCGAAGTCGACGCCGAGCGTGAACGGCGGCTCGGGCCGGAACTGGTACTCGCCGCGGCTGAGCAGGAGGTCGGGGAACGCGACACCGACGCTGTGCACCTCCACGAGCACGTCGTGCGGGCCCGGGGTTGGAGGGTCGACCTCGCGGACCTCGACGTCGGCGGGGCCGGTGAGGGTGACGACCTGCACTGCCTTCATGCGCCCGACCCTAGGTAGTCCACCGGGAAATGGTCGACAGGACCGCCCCCGGACAGCCACTTCCCGGTGGACTACCCGGGCCGGCGGGGCGGGTAGTCCACCGGGAAATGGTCGTCAGGACCGCCTCAGGGCAGCCACTTCCCGGTGGACTACCCCGGGGGCCGCTGGTCAGCCGACCGCCTTCACCTCGGCCAGCTCGAAGTGCATGGGGTCGGTCCAGCGCCAGTCGCCGCCCCAGGCGAAGCCCCAGGTCTTGAAGATCGCCACGACGTCGCGGTCGATGTCGCCGACGGTGCCGCGCTGGTTGCCGGGGACGTTGAGGTCGAGGGCCAGGCCGAACGAGTGGTTGGACAGCGTCGTGGTGTCGGCGATGAAGCGCGGGTAGTAGCACCCGGCGTACTCGTCCGGGTCGATCTCGTCGGCCAGCCCGCGCTGCTGCACCTCCAGCAGGGCCGCCCGCAGCTGGGGGAAGAGGTCCTTGTGGCAGGTGACGCTGCCCAGGATCGGCACGGCCTCGGTGCGGATGTTCGCCGCGACCCACGCCGGGTCGGGCGCGATCCGGCCGCCTCCGAGGACGCGGTAGCGGTACGTGCCGACCACGCTGCCGAGGGTGCCGCCCGTCGGGATGGCGGTGAGCTTGGCCTCGGGGTCCAGGCCGATGCGGGACGCGACGTCGAGCATCTGGACCGACGCGTCCTCGCCGACCATCCGCTCCAGCGGCTCGCGGATGCTCGACGGCGTGGCGTTGTCGGTCGAGATCAGCAGCCCGTTGTCGGTGGCCATCTCGATGTCCGGGGCCCACGCGGTGTTCACGACCATGTCGATCGTCGGGACCTGGGGGGTGTACGCGCCGACGTGCAGGGTCGGTGCGCCGTCGTCGGTGCCGAGGCGGATCATCCCGTCCTCGTCGGCGAGGCGCTTGGCGACCGTCCTGTCGATCGCGAGCTCGCCGCCGGCGACGCGGTCCCACGCCGCCTGGAAGTCGGCGACCTCGGCCCGCGTGAAGTGCCGGTAGCCGCGGGGGTCCACCGCCGCGACGGTGAGCACCCGGTTCTCCAGGCTGACCTGGCCCAGGCCGATGCGCTCGGTGTGGGCGACGCCCTCGAGGTCCTCGATCCGCTGCAGGAGCTCGTCGTCGATGGGCCGGTCCCACTGCACGAGGATGTCGGCGCTCCAGAGCCGGCCGTCGCGCTCCCCGGGCGGGTCGACCGCGTGCGCGGGGTCGGCGACGGGGGCGGCCGGTGTCGCCGGCGGACTCCCGGTCGGGTCCTCGCCGGGGCTCGGGTCCGGCGAGGTGGGCTCGGTGCCGGACGCGGCCGGTGCGGGATCGCCCACCGCGGGGTCGGCGGGGTCGCTGCACGCGCCGAGGAGGGCGAGCAGGGCGGCCGTCGCCACCAGGCCGGCCCCACGTCGTGCGCGCATGGCGCCAAGCCTAGGCATCCGAGGTGCGGACGCGGTGCGGGATGGTGAACCAGGACACCAGGCCGCCCACGGCGAGCAGCCCCGCGCAGGCGAGCATCGCGGTGCCGTACGCCGTGTCGAACCGCGCCGGGTCCCGGTAGTCGTCGCCGGCGATGCCGACGGCCATGGGCAGCGCGGCGACCGCCAGCAGCGACCCGGCACGTGCGACGGCGTTGTTGATGCCGCTCGCGATGCCCGCGACCTCGTCGGGCGCAGCCGCCAGCACGGTCGAGGTGAGCGGCGCGACCATGAGGGCGAGCCCCAGCCCGAAGACCGTCAGCCCGGGTGCGACGTCGCGCCACCAGCTCACCCCCGGACCGACCGCCAGCAGCCAGACGGTGCCGGCAGCCATGACGAGCGGCCCCAGCGTCATCGGCAGGCGCGGCCCGATGCGATCGCCGAGGGCGCCGCCGCGCGCCGCCAGGAGGAGCATGCAGGCGGTGACCGGCAGGGTCGCGAGCCCCGCCTGGAGAGCGTTGTAGCCGCCCACCGTCTGCAGCTGGAGCACGAGGAAGAACAGGATCGCGCCCAGCGCGGCGTAGACCAGCAGCGTCATGAGGTTGGCGGCGCTGAAGGTGCGGTCGGCGAAGAGGCCGAGCGGCACCATCGGTCCTCGCGAGCGCCGCTCGACGACGACGAAGGCGACGGCCGCGGCCAGGCCGGCGCCGGCCGCCCACCACGTCGCCCGTCCGCCGGCGTCGGTGAGCGCCCACGTGGTCCCGGCCAGCGCCAGCGAGGCCAGTGCGGCACCGGGGAGGTCGAAGCGGGACCGCCCGCGTGAGTCGCGCGTCTCGGGCACCCAGCGCTGCGCCAGCCAGACGGTGAGCGCCGCGAGCGGCAGGTTGATGAGGAAGATCCACCGCCACGAGGCGTGGTCGACGAGCAGCCCGCCCACCAGCGGTCCGAGCGCGGCGGCGATCCCACCCATTCCCGACCAGGCGCCGATCGCGCGGCTGCGGTCCTCGGCGCGGAACGCCCCCTGGATCATCGCCAGGCTGCCGGGCGTGAGGAGCGCGCCGCCGATGCCCTGCAGCACCCGGGCGGCGATGAGGACCTCGGCGTTCGGCGCGATGCCGCACACCAGCGACGCCAGCGCGAACCACACCGTGCCGACGACGAAGACGCGCCGCCGGCCGAGCCGGTCGCCCAGCGAGCCGCCGAACAGGATGAGGGAGGCGAGGGAGAGGAAGTAGCCGTTGGTGATCCACTGGAGCTGCTCCAGGGAGGCGCCGAGGTCGTCGCCCATCGAGCGCAGGGCCACGTTGACGACCGTGCCGTCCAGCAGCGTCAGCCCCGAGCCGAGGGTGGCCGCGGCCACGATGCCCCGCGCCGCCGGCGTACCCCAAGCCACTCCGCTCACGGGGCAAGGCTAGGGGCAGCCCCGCCCGGCGCCCGCCGAGCGGGGGGCTCAGCCGGCCGGTCGGCCGCCGAGCACCCGCCCGGCGAGCCACGCGATGTCGGCTGCGGTCTGCTCCGGCGTCCCCGAGGGCTGCATGACGTGGCTCAGCACGACCCGGACGACCATGTCGATCGCCGGGCCGAGGCGGTCGGGGTCGATGCCGGGCTCGTACGGCGTCACCCGGGCGCTGATGACCTCCTTGGCGACGCCCAGCAACCCGGCGGCGTTGGTGGTGAGCAGCGGCAGCAGCTCGGTGTCGGCGCCGTGGGTGGCACTGACGACCGCGTGCAGCAACGGGTTCGCGTGGGCGTAGGTCAGCACGTCGGAGACCGCCCGCTCGATGCCGCGGGTGAGGTCGTCGGGCTCGGCGTCGAAGGCCTGCTCGACGACGCCGAGGAACCGGGCCAGCTCGTCGAGGATCATCGCCTCCGCGAGTGCCGGCTTGGACCCGACCTCGTTGTAGACGGTCTGCCGGCTCACCCCGGCGGCCTTCGCGAGCCGCGCCATCGTCACCGACGCCCATCCGGACGCGGTGGTCATCTCGACGGCCGCGGCGACGATGCGCTTGCGGGTGGTCGTCGCCATGGGGCGAGTCTGGCAGTCCTCAGCCGTCGGCGGCCCGCCGGCCCGCAGGCACCTTGGTGAGGACCGTGAGCAGCACCGAGGCGAGCGCGATGATCCCGATGGTCGTGTACGCGAGGGTGTACGCCTTGTCCTCGCCGATCAGCGCCGAGGCGATGACCGGGCCGATGATCCCGCCGACGCTCCACCCGATGAGCATGAGGCCGTAGATCGCGCCGGCGTTGCGGACGCCGAAGAAGTCGCCGGCGGTGGCCGGCATGGTGCCGAAGGTGCCGCCGTAGCAGAGGTAGACGATCGCCGCGAGGATCGCGAAGAACGCCACGTTGTCGGCGTGGGGCAGCAGGATGAGGCAGACGCCCTGGAGGACGAGGATCGCGGCGAAGGTGCGCATCCGGCCGATGTAGTCCGAGATCGCGGCCCACACGATCCGCCCGCCGCCGTTGAAGATCGCCAGCACGCCGACGAGCGCGGCCGCCCCGCCGACGCTGTAGCCGGCGATGTCGGTGGCGCTGGTCTTGGCCTGCGAGATCAGCGAGATGCCCGCGCTCACGCTCAGCGCGAGGATCGCGGTCAGCAGGTACCACTGCTTGGTGCGCAGGGCCTCACCCTGCGTGTAGTCGTGCCCGGCCTCCGGGGCGCCGCCGGCCTCGGCCACCGGCTCGAAACCGGGCACGGTGTAGCCCTGGGGCGGGTTGCGGAAGAACGCCGCGCCGGCCAGCGACATCACCAGGTAGGCGATGCCGAGCGGCAGGAACGCGCCGGTCGGGTCGTCGGGGTCGCGGTCGATCAGCCACTGCGCGACCGGCGAGGTGAGCACGGCGCCGAAGCCGAAGCCACCGACGGCGAGGCCCGTGATGAGGCCCTTCTTGTCCGGGAACCACTTCTGCAGCATCGCGATCGGCACGATGTACGCCGCTCCGAGGCCGAAGCCGCTGATGACGCCGTAGCCGAGGATGAGCAGCCAGTAGTCCTCCTCGCCGTTGGTGAACGACGCGAGCAGGATGCCCACGGCGTAGACGACCCCGCCGACCAGGGCGACCAGGCGCGGCCCGCGGGCGTCCTGCAGCCGGCCGCCGACGTAGCTGCCGATGAAGATCATGCCGATCGTGACGGTGAACGGCAGCGACGCCTGCAGCTTGCTCAGCTGCCACGGCTCGGCCTTCTCCAGGGCGCCGCCGAAGACCGACCACGCGTAGACCGCGCCGATCGAGAACTGCAGCAGCAGCCCCGCGGCAACCAGCAGCCAGCGGGAGCCACCGGGCGAGGTGCCCGTGTCTCGGGTGGTGGTGTCGCTGGTCTGGCTCATGTGTCCTCCTCCGGTCCGAGCGCCGCGACGGCGCCCCTGGCTGGTGGACGCCGGCTCACTGGCGGTGGCGCACCGGTACCCCTCGGTCGACTCGTTCACGCTGCGGCACGACGGTGTACTTCGGGTCCTTGGCCGAGGCGAGCCCCGCCTCGTAGACGCCCATCCGGGTGCACAGCGAGCCCGCCATGAGCGCCGCGCCGGACACCGCGGACAGGAGCCGGCTGCGCCGTCCGACGAGCGCGCCGAGCGCGCCGGCCGCGGTGAGCAGGGTGCTCGCGCGCATCCAGCGGCCCGCCGTGTCGTGGTGCAGCGTCTCCGCCGAGATCCCCATCGACCGCTCCATGCGCCTCTCGGCCGCGAGCTCCACCACCGCGCCGCCCACGGCGAAGGCACGCGCCGGGCCGGTCTGGGCGACCGGCGCGCCCAGCAGGCCGAGCCCGCCGGAGGCGGCGGCCGCCGAGCCGCAGAAGACGAACGGCAGCTCCTCGTGGGCGGTGTGCCACGCAGGGGTGGCGGTGTCGGCCAGCAGCACCGCGGTGTACGCCGCGACGGGCGTCGCGGTGAGGGCGCCGACGAGGCCGGCCGGGCGGCCCAGCACGGCGACGAGCCGCAGCGGCCCGCGCTGCCACGACGCCGGCAGCATGGAGACGATCTCGGCGCCCGACGCCAGGGCCGCGAAGGGGCCGTGCAGGCTGAGGATCCAGGTGCCGACCGACATCGGCGAGGTCAGCTTGGCGACCCGCAGCATGTTGAGGAAGCGGCTCGGCCGGCCCAGGTCGTGGACGAGGAAGCCGACGCTGAGCCCGAGGCTGCCGAGCGAGCCGAGGCGGGCGACGCGGCGCAGGCCGGGACGGCCGGTCAGGTCCGCCCCGGCGGCGAGCAGCGAGCTGCCCGCCGCGACCCCACCGGTGAAGAGGTAGAAGGCGATGTCCTTCTCCCACGGGGCCGGCTTGACGATCGCCCGGCCGTAGTAGGAGGTGAAGTCGGCCTCGGGGACCATCACGCGGTCGCCGCCGCCACGCTGGCCGCGCTGCCGCGACGGGCTGCCGCCGTGCTGGTGCGACACCTCCGTCACGGCTTCCTCCTCACGAACGACACGGCGGCGCCGGCGAGCATCGCCGCGGCGGCCATCGCGGCCCGCTGGTACATGCGCGGGAGGTCCTTGGTCGTGACGACCGGGTCGGGCGGCAGCCCGTAGACCTCCGGCTCGTCGAGCAGCAGGAAGAAGGCGCCGGTGCCGCCGACGCCGTCCTCCGGGTCGTTGCCGTAGAGCCGGGCGTCCATGACGCCCTGCTCGTGCAGCGTCGCGACCCGCGCGCTGGCGCGCTCGCGCAGCTCCTCGACGTCGCCGAACTGGATCGACTCCGTCGGGCACGCCTGCGCGCAGGCAGGGCGCTGGTTGTCGGTCAGCCGGTCGTAGCAGAGCGTGCACTTCTGCGCGATGCCGACGCGAGGGTCGCCGTCGGGTCCCTTGCGCCGGTCGATCACCCCGTAGGGGCAGGCCGCGACGCAGTATCCGCACCCGTTGCAGATGTCGTCCTGCACCACGACGGTGCCGAACTCGGAGCGGAACAGCGAGCCCGTCGGGCACACGTCGAGGCAGGCGGCGTGCGTGCAGTGCTTGCACACGTCGGACGACATCAGCCACTGGAAGTCGGGCTTGGCCTCGTCCGGCACGTCGCTGGGCGGGGCACCCACCGTCGGCATCCCGATGTCGACGGGCGGCGTGGTGGGCACCGCCGGCTGGTCCGGCGCGGGCGCCCGGCCGGGCCGCTCGATGAAGGCCACGTGGCGCCACTGGTTGGCGTTGAGCGAGTGGCTGTTGTCGTAGGAGGTGCCGAGCATCTGGAAGAGGTTCTCCGGGACGTCGTTCCACTCCTTGCACGCCACCTCGCAGGCCTTGCAGCCGATGCACACGCTGGTGTCGGTGAAGAACCCCTTGCGGGGCGGGGCGTCGGCGTAGCCGGCGTCGGGCGCCGGGTCGAGCGGGCCGAAGAGGCTGTTGCGGCCGATCACTGGTCCTCCCGCTGGTGAGGGGCGTGCTGGTCGTCGCCGGCCTGGGCGGCGGCGGACTCCCGCTGGGCAGCGGCCGAGGCCGTCACCACGGGCCCCTCGCTGCCGTCGAGCACGCCGGCGCGGCGGGCGTACCCCTCGACGTACTCGCGCAGGGCCGGGCCGGTGGGCCGGCGGCCCGGCCGGACGTCGCAGGTGCCGACCTTGCTCTCCTGGATCAGCACGTTGGGGTCGAGGGAGATCCCGATGAGGTCGTTGGCCGAGTCACCGGCCACCAGCCCGCCCTGCCCCCAGTGGTAGGGCATCCACACCTGGTGGACGGTCCGGCCCTCGACGCGCAGCGGGCGCAGCCGCTCGGTGACCAGGACGCGTCCCTCGACCGCCGACCGGGCGGTGATGACGTGGCACCAGCCCATGTGCTCGAGGCCGCGCTCCGCCGCGAGCGCCGGGGAGACCTCGACGAACATCTCGGGCTGCAGCTCGGCGAGGTGCTCGACGAAGCGGCTCATCCCGCCGGCCGTGTGGTGCTCGGTGAGGCGGCTCGTGGTGAACACGAACGGGAACACCTCCGCCGCCCCGGGCGAGCGCGGGTCGGGGTTCATCGGGTTGTCCGCGCGGCGGTACTCCTTGCGCGTCGGGTTCGCCTGCTGGCCGTGCAGCAGGTTGCGGAACGGCGACTCCACCGGCTCGTAGTGGGTCGGCAGCGGGCCGTCGATGAGCCCCTGCGGCGCGTAGAGGGCACCCTTCCCGTCGCCCTGCATGATGAACGGGTCGACGCCCTCGATGGCCGCGACGCCGTCGGAGCCCTCGGGCGCCCGGTAGGACGGCGGCTTGGTCTTCTCGAAGTCGGGCACGTCGTCGCCCGTCCACTCCTGCTTGTCCTCGTCCCACCACACGTAGGCCTTGCGCTCGCTCCACGGCCGCCCCTCCGGGTCGGCGGACGCGCGGTTGTAGAGGATGCGGCGGTTCATCGGCCACGCCCAGCCCCACTCGGAGGCGACGAACGACTGGTCGTGGCGGGACTTGCGGCGCGCGGCCTGGTTGACCCCGTCGGCGTACACACCGCTGTAGATCCAGCAGCCGCCGAGCGTCGAGCCGTCGTCCTTCATCTCCAGGAACCCGGAGAGGGGACGGCCGGTCGCGACCTCGTAGCCGTTGATCTCCTTCAGCACCGCCTCGGCGCTGGGCTCGCCCCAGCCGGACGACACCTGCTCGGGGTCGCCGTGCATGGGGTAGTCCCAGGCCAGGTCGAGCAGCGGGCGGTCGCGCTCGTCGTCCGACCCCGCCAGCCGCTCCCGCAGCATCCGGCCGAGGTGGTAGAAGAACCACAGCTCCGAGCGGGCGTCGCCCGGCGGCTCCACGGCCTTCTCCCGCCACTGCAGCATCCGCTGCGTCTGGGTGAAGGTCCCCTCCTTCTCCACGTGCGAGGCGGCGGGGAAGAGGAACACCTCCGTGCGGCACTCCTCCGGGACGATCTCGCCGGTCGCCACCTCGGGCGAGTCCTTCCAGAAGGTGGCGCTCTCGATCTCGAACAGGTCGCGCACCACCACCCAGTCGAGGTTGGCCATCCCGAGGCGCTGCGCACGGCCGTGGGCGGAGCCGACGGCCGGGTTCTGCCCGAGCAGGAAGTAGCCCTTGACCTTGCCGTCGATCATGTCGAGCACGGTCCGGTAGGTGCCGTGGTCGCCGGTGATCCGCGGCATGTAGTCGAAGCAGAAGTCGTTGTCGGGGGTGGCGGCGTCGCCCCAGTAGGCCTTGAGCAGGTTGATGCCGTACGCCCCGGCGTTGGCCCAGAAGCCCTTGCTGCCGGGGTTGCGGACGGCGTCGATCCACTCCGTCAGCGTCTGGTGCTTCTCCGCGTTGGGCATCGGCAGGTAGCCCGGGAGGATGTTGAACAGCGTCGGGATGTCGGTGGAGCCCTGGATGCTGGCGTGGCCGCGCAGCGCCATGATCCCGCCGCCCGGCCGGCCCACGTTGCCGGTGAGCAGCTGCAGGATGGCGCCCGCGCGGATGTACTGCACGCCCACGCTGTGCTGGGTCCAGCCGACGCTGTAGACCAGCGCCGTGGTGCGCTCACGACCGGAGTTCTCGGTCCACGCCCGGCAGACCTCCAGGAAGTCCTCCTGCGAGACGCCGCAGACCTGCTCCACCACCTCGGGCGTGTAGCGCGCGTAGTGGCGCTTGAGCACCTGGTAGACGCACCGGGGGTGCTGGAGGGTCTCGTCGCGGGGCGGGCGGCTCCCGACCTGCATGCCGTGCGCCTCGTTCTGCAGGCCGCTGGCGGTGTTGCGCTGCTCCGCGCTGTCGCCCGCGTCGTCGGCCTGCGCCGGGCCGAGGTCGCCCTGGTCGTCCTCCTGGGCGAACTGCCAGCTGGTCGGGTCGTAGGTCCTGGTCTCGGTGTCGAACCCGGAGAACAGGCCGTCCAGGTCGTCGGCGTCCTGAAAGTCCTCGCTGACGATGTTGGCCGCGTTGGTGTAGTTGACGACGTACTCGCGGAAGTCGAGCTCGTTCTGCAGGACGTAGTTGATGATCCCGCCCAGGAACGCGATGTCGCTGCCGACGCGGATCGGCACGTGCTGGTGGGCCAGCGCGCTCGTGCGGGTGAACCGGGGGTCGACGTGGATGATCCGCGCGCCGCGCTTCTTCGCCTCCACGACCCACTGGAAGCCCACCGGGTGGGCCTCGGCCATGTTCGAGCCCTGGATCACGATGCAGTCAGCGTTGGCCAGGTCCTGCTGGAACCCGGTGGCGCCGCCGCGTCCGAAGCTGGTCCCCAGACCGGGGACGGTGGCGGAGTGTCAAATACGTGCCTGGTTCTCGATCTGGATGGCCCCCATCGCTGTGAACAGCTTCTTGATGAGGTAGTTCTCCTCGTTGTCCAGCGTGGCGCCGCCGAGGCTGGCGATGCCCATCGTGCGCCGGACCTTGCGGCCGTGCTCGTCGAGGTCCTGCCAGCTGTCGCGCCGCGCCCGCAGCACCCGGTCGGCGACCATCTCCATCGCCGTGTGGAGGTCGAGCTCCTCCCACTCCGTGCCGTAGGGACGGCGGTACTTGACCGCGGTCTGGCGCAGCGGGCTGGTGACGAGGTTCTTGCTCGCCGAGCCCTTGGGGCAGAGCCGTCCCCGGTTGACCGGGCTCTCGGGGTCGCCCTCAATCTGCACGACCTTCTCGTCCTTGACGAAGATCTTCTGGGCGCAGCCCACGGCGCAGTAGGGACACACGCTCCTGGCGACGCGGTCGGCGGTCGCGGTGCGCGGCTCGATCTCGTCGGTGCGCTTCGAGCGGACCGACCGGCCGCGACCCAGCACGTCGCCGTCGGCGAGCTGGCGCAGCACCGGCCAGGGCAGGAGGGAGCGCTTCGTCCGTGCCGGCGTCTCCGTCACCCGAGCCTCCTTCGTCACCGTTGCCCCCGAACCTACGACGGGCCGGGCCGCCGGTCCACCGCCCGCCGGGGTGGGTCAGCGGACGGTGAGCAGCGCGCCACCGCCCGCGACGACCTCGCCGACCACCGGGTGGCCGGGCAGCTCGCCCACCACGAGCAGCCCGCCGGAGGTCTGTGCGTCGGCGAGCAGCAGCAGCTCGTCGTCGCCGACCGACGCCTCGAGGTGGATTCGCACCCAGTCGAGGTTGCGCCGGCTGCCACCGGGCACGAACCCGTCGGCCAGCGACTGCCGAGCCCCGTCGACGTACGGCACGGCGGCGGCGTCGACCACCGCGGACGTGCCACTGGCGCGCATCATCTTCATCAGGTGGCCGAGCAGCCCGAAGCCGGTGACGTCGGTCGCGGCCCGCAGGCCGGCCGACACCGCGGCCGCGGAGGGGTCCCGGTTGAGCGTGGTCATGACCGCCACGGCCTCCTCGAAGCGCTCACCCGTGGCCTTGTGGCGGTTGTTGAGGATGCCGAGGCCGAGAGGCTTGGTGAGGGTGAGGGGCAGTCCCGGCGCCGCGGCGTCGTTGCGCAGCAGCCGGTCGGCGTCGGCGAGGCCGGTGACCGCCAGCCCGTACTTCGGCTCCGGGTCGTCGATGCTGTGGCCGCCGGCGAGGTGCGCACCGGCGGCCGCGCAGGCCTCGGCGCCCCCGCGCATCACCTCGGCGGCGATCTCGAAGGGCAGCTTCTCGCGCGGCCAGCCGAGCAGGTTGACCCCCACGACGGGCGTGCCGCCCATGGCGTAGACGTCGGAGAGCGCGTTGGTCGCGGCGATGCGGCCCCAGTCGCGGGGGTCGTCGACGACCGGGGTGAAGAAGTCGGTGGTGAGGATGACCACCCGGTCGGTGCCGTCGGCGGCCGGATGGATCCGCACCGCCGCGGCGTCGTCGCCGTGCTCCACCCCGACGACGAGGTCCCCTGTCCCGTCGCCGCCCGCGCGGCCGCCGGGCAGGTCGCCCAGGACCCGCTCGAGCTCGCCCGGGGGGACCTTGCAGGCGCAGCCGCCGCCGGCGGCGTACTGGGTCAGCCGGAGGGGTGACGTCATGGCCCCAACCTAGGACGGCTGTGGCTACGCTGACGACGGAGGCGGTTCTCGTCTGGTGACGGACGCGGTCCTCAAAACCGTTGTGGCCCAGCACCTGGGCCAGGCGGGTTCGATTCCCGTCCGCCTCCGCCACTCGTGACCGCAGGAGGGTGCGTGCCGGATCCGCGACGGGCCGTCCCGCGCACCGACCAGCTCCTCGCCGACCCGCGGCTGCGGGAGGCGGCCGACCGGCTCGGCCCGGTGCTGGTCAAGCGGGCCGTCGCCGCCGCCCAGCAGCGCTGCCGCGACGGCGCGCTGGCGCCGGCCGCGGTCGCCGACGAGGCGGTCGCCGCGCTGCCCCCGGCAGCGACGACGCTGCGCCGGGTCGTGAACGCCACGGGGGTCGTGGTGCACACCAACCTCGGCCGCGCGCCCCTGTCCGCCGCGGCGGTCGAGGCGCTGCGCACGGCCGCGGGTGCCACCGACGTCGAGCTCGACCTCACCACCGCGCGCCGCGGCCGCCGGGGCAGGGGCACCCTGGAGGCGCTCGCCGCCGCGGTGCCGGACGCGGAGGCGGTGCACGTCGTCAACAACGGCGCGGCCGCGCTCGCCCTCGTGACGCGCGTCCTGGCGCGCGGCGGCGGCTCGGTGGTGATCGCGCGCGGCGAGCTCGTCGAGATCGGTGACGGCTTCCGCATCCCCGAGCTGATGGAGTCGGTCGGGGCCCGGCTGCGCGAGGTCGGCACGACGAACCGGGTGCGGCTCGAGGACTACGCGGCGGCGGTCGACGGCACGACGGCCTTCGTCCTCAAGGTGCACCCGTCCAACTTCAGCGTCCGGGGGTTCACCTCCTCGGTCCCGGTGGCCGACCTCGCCACCCTCGGCGCACCGCTGGTCGTCGACATCGGCTCCGGCCTGCTCGCGCCGCACCCGCGCCTGCCCGACGAGCCCGACGCCGCCACCACCCTCCGCGCGGGTGCCGACCTGGTCACCGCCTCGGGCGACAAGCTGCTCGGCGGGCCGCAGTGCGGACTGCTGCTCGGCCGCGCCGCGCTCCTCGAGCGGCTGCGGCGCGACCCCTTCGCCCGCGCCCTGCGGGTCGACAAGCTCACTCTCGCCGCGCTCGAGGCGACGCTCGCCGGCCCGGTCCCGCCCGTCGCCGCGGCGCTGTCCCGTTCGGTCCACGACCTGCGCGCCCGCGCAGCGGCCGTCGTCGCCGCCCTGCCCGACGACCTCGGGGCGAGCGTCGTGGACTCCGACGGGGCCGTCGGTGGGGGCGGCGCCCCCGACGTCGTGATCCCGAGCGCCGCGGTGGCGCTGCCGGAGTCGTACGCCGAGCCGCTGCGGGCGCTGGACCTGCCGGTGGTCGGCCGGCTCGAGCGCGGGCGCCTGCTGCTCGACCTGCTCGCGGTCGACCCCGCCGAGGACGCGGTCCTCGTCGCCGCCGTACGACGCGTGGCGGAGCCGGGCTGATGCACGTCGTGGCCACGGCCGGTCACGTCGACCACGGCAAGTCGGCCCTCGTGGAGGCCCTGACCGGGACCCACCCCGACCGGCTCGCCGAGGAGCGGCGCCGGGGACTGACGATCGAGCTCGGCTACTGCTGGACCGAGTGGCCCGAGGCCGGCGAGGTCGCCTTCGTCGACGTGCCGGGCCACGAGCGGTTCCTCACCACGATGCTCGCCGGGATCGGCCCGGTGCCCGCGGCGCTGCTCGTCGTCGCGGCCGACGACCCGTGGATGCCGCAGGCGGCCGAGCACCTCGCCGCCCTCGACGCGATCGGCGTACGCCACGCGGTCGTGGCGGTGTCGCGCGCCGACCTGGCCGACCCCGCCCCGGCCGTCGCGCGGGCCACGGCGGAGGTGGCCGCGACCGGGTTGGCCGGCGCCCCCGTGCTCCCGGTGAGCGCCCGGACCGGCGCGGGCATCGACGCGCTGCGCGCCGCGCTCTCGGCGATGGTCACCGCGCTGCCGCGGCCCGACCCCGCCGCCGACGTCCGGCTCTGGGTGGACCGGCGCTTCACGGTCCGCGGGGCCGGCACCGTCGTCACCGGCACCCTCGCGGCGGGCACCGTGCGACGCGGCGACGGGCTCGCGCTCGGCGACACGGTCCTGCGGGTCCGCGAGGTGCAGGCGCTCGGCCGCGACCGCGACGAGGTGAGCGGCGTGGCTCGCGTCGCGCTGAACGTGACCGGCCGAACCGACGACCTCGCCCGGGGCAGCGTGCTGGTCACCCCCGGCGCCTGGCACCACACCAGCGTCGTCGACGTCCGGTGGTCCGGGACCGGTGAGCCGCCCACCGCGCCCGTGCTGCACGTCGGTGCTGCCGACCTGCCGGTGCGCTTCCGGCCGCTCGGCGCGGGGCTGGCGCGGCTCTCGCTCGAGCGTCCCCTGCCCCTGCGGATCGGCGACCGGGCCCTGCTGCGCGACCCCGGGCGGCGGCAGGTGTGGCGCGTCGACGTGCTCGACCCCGACCCGCCCCGGCTGCGTCGTCGCGGTGCAGCCGCCCGCCGCGCCGGGCAGCTGGCCGGTGCCGACGGCACCCCCCGTCTCGCCGACGAGCTCGCGCGCCGGGGCATCGCGCGTGCCGACCGCCTCCAGCAGCTCGGCGTACCGCTCACCGACGGCGACCACCTCGCGGCCGGTCTTTGGCTCGTGGATCCCGCCGTCGCCCGGGCGCTGGCCGACCGGCTCCCGGGCCTCGTCGAGCAGCACGCGCGCAGCCACCCGCTGGACCCGGCGGTGCCGCTGTCCGTGCTCGCCGGGCGGCTGCGGCTGCCCACCCCCGACCTCGTGCGCGCGCTGGTGCGGCCGCCGCTCCGCGTCGTCGACGGCCGGGTGCTGGGTCCCGGCTCCCCCGGGCTCCCGGCGCCGGTCCGCGCGTCGGTCGACGAGGTCCTGCGCGGCCTCGCCGACGCCCCGTTCGCCGCGCCCACCGCCGACCGGCTGCGCGAGCTCCGCCTCGACGAGCGTGCGCTCGGGGCAGCGGAGCGCAGCGGCCTGCTCCGTCGGCTCGGACCCGGCATCGTGCTGGCGCCCGACGCGGTCGACCGCGCCGTCGAGCTGCTGCGCGGCCTCGAGCAGCCGTTCACGACCAGCGCCGCGCGCGAGCGGCTGGCGACCACGCGCCGGGTGGCGCTGCCGCTGCTCGACCACCTCGACCGCGCGGGACGCACCCGGCGGCTGGCCGACGACCGGCGCGAGGTCGTGCGCTGAGCTCGCGGCTGCCGAGCGGTGCGTGGGGCAGGTTCTGGCCCGATCGGCCCGCCCGTCGGCCCCCGAGCGGTGCGTGGGGCAGGTTCTGGCCCGATCGGCCCGCCCGTCGGCCCCCGAGCGGTGCGTGAGGCAGGTTTCCGCTCACGAGAAGCTGCCTCACGCACCGCTCAGCGCGCGGTCGGCTCCAGCGGCACGAAGTCGACCTTCTCGCGCACGCCGCAGTCCGGGCAGCACCAGTCGTCCGGGATGTCGGCCCAGGCGGTGCCGGCCGCGAAGCCCTCGTGCTCGTCGCCCGCCGCGACCTCGTAGACGTACTCGCAGCTCGGGCAGCGCGCCGCCAGCACCTCGGCGGTGGCGCCCGGCAGCTCCTCGCGCGCCCGGCGGGCTGCCTCGGCGGCCGCGGCGCGCCCGGCGGCGTCGTACCGGCGCAGGTACGTCTCGCGCTTGCGCGGGCTGATGTTGGCCAGGGTGACGTCGCCGCCGAAGTGGTCGACCACCCGCTCGTCCATGACGCGTCGCCAGAGGGGAGGGACGATCGCGAGCACGATCATGCCGGCGTACCCCGTCGGGAGCACCGGGCTCTCCTCGAAGTCGCGCAGCGTCTGGTAGCGCCGGGTGGGGTTCGCGTGGTGGTCGCTGTGCCGCTGCAGGTGGTAGAGCAGGACGTTGGTGGCGATGTTGTTGGAGTTCCAGGAGTGACTGGGCAGCACCCGCTCGTACCGCTGCCGGTCGCCCTCGCCGACCTTCTGCCGCAGCATTCCGTAGTGCTCCATGTAGTTGACGACCTCGAGGAGCGAGAAGCCGACGACGGCCTGGACGAGGAGGAACGGCAGCACCTCGACGCCGAACGCCGCGACGACCACGGCCCACAGTGCGACGGACATGAGCCACGCGTTGAGGACGTCGTTGTCGAGGCGCCACGGGCTCTGCTTGCGACGAGCGAGCCGGCGCTTCTCCAGGCGCCACGCGGACCTCAGGGAGCCGCCGACCGTGCGGGGCCAGAACCGGTAGAAGCTCTCCCCCAGCCGTGCGCTCGCCGGGTCCTCCGGGGTCGCCACCCGTACGTGGTGCCCCCGGTTGTGCTCGATGTAGAAGTGGCCGTAGAAGACCTGCGCGAGCGCGACCTTGGACAGCCAGCGCTCGTTGGCCTCCTTCTTGTGGCCGAGCTCGTGGGCGGTGTTGATGCCGATGCCGCCGATGCAGCCGATCGAGACGGCGAGGCCCACCTTGTCGAGCGTCGAGAGCGGCATCTCGGCGAGCAGGCCGAAGGCGTCCCAGCCGCCGACGACCGCCATCGCGGCCAGGAAGCCGGCGTACTGGATCGGCAGGAACAGGTAGGTGATCCACCGGTAGTACCTGTCCTGCTCCAGCGCCTCGATGACGTCGTCCGGCGGGTTGGAGCGGTCGAGGCCGGCGAGCAGGTCGATGGCGGGCACGATGCCGAGGACCACGATCGGACCGACCCAGAACCACACGCTCCACCCGGTCGCGAGGTAGCCCCCGAACGCGACGAAGGCCAGGCTCGGGACGACCAGGCCGATCAGCCACAGGTAGCGCTTGCGGTCCCTCCACAGCTCGGTCGTGCCGTCGGGGACCGTGCCGCTAGGGGCGAGTCGAGTGGGGTAGCCGGGCATGTCCTGACCTCCTGCCGTGGGTGTACACGACTGTAGGTTCTGTAAAGCGGGTTTGACAAGAGGCACCCCTTTGTCAACCGCTCACCGCCCCACGAATCCCCGCTTAAGCGGGGGACTGCGAACTTCTCGGGGCATGCATGCCACTGGATGTTCGCGATCCCCCGCTTAAGCGGGGGATTCGAGACGCCTCGCCCCGTGGGCGGAGCAGGACCGGCGAGGCGCCGTCCCACACCGTGTTGCCCCCGTCACACCTCGCGAGGACGGACGCTAGGTTGTGCGCATGGATCACCCCTTCGGCATCGACTTCGGTGGCACCGGCATCAAGGGTGCGCCCGTCGACCTCGAGGTCGGCGACTTCGCCCACGCCCGGGTCCGCATCGACACCCCCAAGCCGGCGACCCCGCAGGCCGTCGCCGACGTCTTCCAGCAGATCGTCGACTCCTTCCCGGCCTCGACGACGCCGGTCGGCGTGACCGTGCCCGGCATCGTCCGGCGCGGGGTCGTGCTGTCCGCGGCCAACATCGACAAGTCGTGGATCAACGAGGACGCCGACGCGATCTTCACCGAGGCGCTCGGGCGCGAGGTGCACGTCGTCAACGACGCCGACGCCGCCGGCCTGGCAGAGGCCGAGTACGGCGCGGCGCAGGGCCGCCGCGGACTGGTCATGGTCATCACGCTCGGCACCGGCATCGGCTCGGCGCTGATCCACGACGGCCGGCTCGTCCCCAACTCCGAGATGGGCCACCTCGAGATCGACGGCGCCGTCGCCGAGTCGCGGGCCGCGACGAGCGCCCGCGAGCGCGAGGGCCTGTCGTGGGAGGCCTGGGCCGAGCGGCTCACCACCTACTTCCGGCACCTCGAGCGCCTCTTCACCCCCGACCTCTTCGTGATCGGCGGCGGCGTCAGCAAGTCGTGGGACAGCTTCGGCCACCTCATCAAGGTCGAGACCGAGATGGTGCCCGCGACCCTGCAGAACCGCGCCGGCATCGTCGGCGCCGCCCTCGTCGCGCACCGCAAGGCGGGCACCGAGGGCTGAGGTGCGACTTCAGGCGGACGCCCCGGGCGTCCGCCGAGCAACCGGCCAACGCCGGTCCACCCCGCGTCCGCACCGCTGCCACCTTCCGGTCATCCCGCGCCGGAAACCTGTTCGGGTCCCCATCGGATCGAACCGAACAGGAATCCCTCTGTGAAACGCCACAGCAACCGCTGGCGCTCGATGCTGGCCACGGCCGGCGCGGTCGCCGTCACTGGCTCGCTCCTCGCGATCGTGCCCGGCACCGCCTCCCCAGCGACGGCGGCCGAGCTGCCCGTCGCCGACATCCTCGACATCGACTTCGCCGACGGCACCGCCGACGACCGCGCCCGCGACCTCACGCCGACGCTGTTCGGCGACCCGGAGATCGTCTCCGACGCGGCGCGCGCCCGGACGGCGTACGCCCTCGACGGCGACGACGCGGCGCTCTACCCGCTCGCCGGCCAGTACGACGCCATGGCGTCGGGCTTCTCGGTCGAGTGCAGCTTCCGCTACGACGGCAGCGACCTCGCCGGCGGCGAGCAGGACTTCTGCGGCGCCAAGGAGGCCGGCGGCTTCGCGACGTACGTCAGCGGAGGTCGCGGCGGCTTCATGGCCCACATCGGCGGTGGCTACAAGAACGTGCGCTTCCCGATGGAGGCGGGCGAGTGGTACCACACGCTCGTCGTCTGGAACGGCTCCACGCTCGTGCTGTACGTCGACGGCGAGCAGGTCGCACAGACCGCCGCGTCGGGCGTGTTCAAGGCCCCGTCCGTGGGCGCGCAGAACTTCGCCCTCGGCGCCGACGCCCAGCCGAGCAACGGCGTCGGGTTCTTCGCCGCCACCACCATCGACACCGCCCGGGTGTACTCGTCGGCCCTGACGGCCGGCGACGCCGCCGCGCTGGCCGCGGCCGCCGTCGCCGAGCCGGTCGCCCCGACCGCCGACGTCCTCGACGTCGACTTCGCCGACGGCACCCCCACCGACCGGGCGCAGGGCCTTCCCGTGACCGAGTGGAACGAGCCGGTCGTCCGTCCCGACGTGCCCCTGGGCCGCAACGTCGGCGCGTTCGACGGCAGCTCGGCCTACCTCTACCCCCTCGCCGACGACTACGACGCGCTCGTCGACGGCTTCGCGGTCGAGTGCACGTTCAAGTACGACGCCGACCTCGCCGCCAGCGGTGAGGAGCGCGGCAACATCTGCGGCGCCAAGGAGGCCGGCGGCTTCTCGATCACGCTCTACGGACCGAACCTGTCGTTCAACCCCCACATCGGCGGCAGCTACCGCAACCTCAACGTGCCGGTGGTGGCCGACCGGTGGTACCACGTGGTCGGCACCTGGGACGGCCAGGTGGCCAGCCTGTACGTCGACGGCGTGCTGGCCAAGCAGGCACCGGCCGCGGGCGCGCTGACCGTGCCCCCGAACGCGACCGCCCGCAACCTCGTGGTCGGCGGCGACGCCAGCACCAACAACCGGGCGAGTTTCCTCGCGCCCGCCACCGTCGCCACCGCCCGGCTCTTCTCCGAGCCCGTGGACCGCACCGACGTCCTCGCCCTGCGCCGCGACGTCCTGGCCGACGGCCTCGCCACCGCGCCCGTCACCATCACCGGCTCCACCCCGGCGGCCGGCAGCCGCATCACCGGTCCCACCACCCTGTCGGTCGAGAGCTCCATGCCGCAGGCGGTGGGCCGCACGGCCGAGTACCGCATCGACGGCGCGCTCGTCCGGCCCGGCGACGAGGTCGGCCCGGGCCTCCGCGCCGGCGAGCACGCCCTCACGCTCCGCGGCAGCGACGTCTTCGGCCGTCCGATCGACCAGTCCGTGACCTTCCGGTCCGGCAACATCCCGGTCGGCGGCGGCACCCGGACGGGGCAGGCCGGCGGCTCGGTCACCCTCTCGTCGGTGGCCACCAACCCGAGCGGCGGCGACGTCACGACGACGTTCGTCCGAGCCGAGGCCAAGGTGGCCGAGGACGGCTTCCAGGGCTCCTTCGCCGAGCTGCCCACCACGCGGGAGTTCGAGCACGAGCAGGCCGAGGACCTCACCGGGCCCCTCCAGCCCGGTGACGACGCGCTCGTCACGAGCCCCTCCGCGACCGGCATCTCCTTCCAGCGCCACGACGTCGCGGTGAGCGCGGCCGAGGGTCAGCGCATCAGCTGGTCGGGCACCGTCGACCCGACCCGCAGCGTCACCCTGCGCGCCTGGAACGGCGAGGCCTGGGAGGCGCTCGACACCGCCCGCGGGCTCGCCGAGGGCTCCGTCGCGCTCACCGGCGACGTCCGTCCCCGCCACCACCACGACGGCGTCGTGCCGATCATGGTGACCGGCGAGGACCCGTTCGCCGACGACATCCCCAACGAGGTGCGGCCGGCCTTCGAGGACCCGTCCGCGTACGACTTCTCGCTCGCCCACCTCACCGACACCCAGTACCTCTCCGAGGGTGCCGACGAGCCGCCGACGCAGGCCGAGCGCGACACCTGGCGCCGTGCGTACACCGACATCACCGAGTGGATCGTCGCCAACTCCGAGTCGCGCAAGATCGCCTTCACCGCGCACACCGGCGACATCATGGAGAACTGGCACAACCTCACCGACAACCGCGCCAAGGCGGTGCGGGAGTACGAGGTGGCCTCGGCCGCGCAGAAGATCCTCGACGACGCCGGCCTGGTCAACACGGTGCTCCCGGGCAACCACGACAACCAGTACGGCCAGGACAACGGTCCGGACGCGCTCTACAACGACTACTTCGGGCCGGAGCGCTACGCCGCGCTCTCGCAGCACCCGCGGTGGGCGGGCGAGCGGGCGTCGTACCAGCCGTGGAAGCCGGGCGACAACGCCAACAACTACGTGCTGTTCAGCGCCGGCGGCCTCGACTTCGTCGTGGTCAGCCTGGGCTTCGGGGTCACCGCCGAGGAGGCGGCCTGGGCCGACGCGATCCTCGAGCAGTACGCCGACCGCAACGCGATCGTGCTGACCCACGCCTACACCACGCCGAGCTCCAACCCGGACGGTCGCGGCGGGGGCATGTCCTACGACGGCATGAGCGTGCGCAGCTCGGTCGTGAAGGAGAACCCGAACGTGTTCCTGGTCCTCTCCGGGCACGAGCACGGGGTCAACATCGAGGTGCGCAAGGACCTCGGCCGCCCGGGCAACCACGTGGTCGAGCTGCTCGCCGACTACCAGTTCTACAAGGTCCGCGCGGGCGAGGTGGGGCTGGGCGGCACCGGCACCCTGACCCCGGACACGCTGCTGCAGATGGGGTCGTCGTTCTTCCGGCTCCTGCAGGTCGACGTCGACCGGTCGGAGATGAGCGTGGACACCTACTCCCCGTTCCTCGACAACTTCGGGGCGACGGAGTACGACGACCGCAACCGCTACAACGGCACGGAGGACGACTTCAAGATGCCGATCCAGCTCCAGCACCGGGCGACCAGCTTCGCCACCGACTCGCTCGTGGTGCTCGACCCGACCGAGGAGGTCATCGGCACCGACACCGCGCGGTCCGGCTGGCCCGCCTCCGTCACCTGGGACGGGCTGACCATCGGCGAGACGTACGCCTGGCAGGCCGTCAGCCGTGACGCCGCCAGCGGCGAGGAGCTGCCCGGCCAGGTCTCGCAGTTGGCGCTGTTCACCGCGACCGCCGACGGCGTCGCCGACGTCGACGCGCCGGTGATCACCCTGGGCGCGGCGGACGTCGTCGCCCACGGCGCCGCGTTCGACCCGCTGGCCGGGGTCTCGGTCACCGACGACCGCGACGGCGACCTCACCGACCGGGTCTCCGTCCTCGGTGAGGTCGACACCTCCGTGGCCGGGCGCTACCAGCTCGTCTACCTGGTCAGCGACGCGGCCGGCAACCAGTCCGTCGCGACCCGCGAGGTGACGGTCCAGCCGGCGCCCGCGCCGGTGAACACCGCCAGGCCGGCCGTCAACGGCACCCTCGCGGTCGGCTCGCTCGTCACCGCCGACCAGGGCCGGTGGACCAACGCCGACCGGGCCACGTTCGAGGTCCAGTGGCTGCGCGACGGGGTGCCCATCCAGGGCGCCACCGGGGGCGAGTACACCCTCACCGGGGCCGACTCCGGCGCGCGCATCGCCGTCCGGGTCACCGCCCGGGTGACGGGCCGCGAGCCCGTCGCCGCCACGTCGGCCGAGTCGGTGGTCGGCAGGGCGCGGGCCGCCGCGACGATGAAGGTGACCAAGGCGAAGGCCGCCAAGCGGGCCACCGCGACCGTCGCCTTCACCGCGCCGGGCACGGTCCCGACCGGGACCGTCGTGGTCAAGGTGGACGGCCGGACCCTCCGCGCGGTGCAGCTGCGGGCGGACGGGACCGTCAGGGTCACGCTGCCGAAGCTCAGCGCCGGGAAGCACCGGGTCAAGGCGGTGCTCGTGGCGAGCGAGTCCTTCGAGCGGACGACGGTGAAGCGCACCATCCGGGTGCGCCGCTGACCGACCCGATGATCGGGCGGTCCCGGGCTCAGGCCCGGGGCCGCCCGTCGTCGTCTGCGACGCCGGTCTCCAGCACCCGCTCGAACGCCGCAGCCGCTCCGCGCAGGTAGCGCTCCACGACCTCCCGCTCGCCATCGGTGAAGTCGCGGTCGAGCCGGTCGAGCGCGACGAACATCGGCAGCAGGTGCCTGACCACCTCCCGACGACCGGAGTCGGTGAGGACCAGCTGCGTACGCCGTCGGTCGGCGGCGTGCGGCCGGCGCTCGACGTGCCCCCGCGCGACCAGCCGGTCGACGATGCCCGTCGCCGCCGCCGTCGACACCTCCAGCCGCCGGGCGACCTCCGCCGGTCCGATCTGCTCGCGGCTGAGGTGCTCCAGGGTCACCAGCTCGGTGTCGCTGATCCCCGCGCGACGCGCCACGACGTGGTTGACCCGCGCGCCGATGGCGACCAGCTCGCGCAGGGCCTCGAGGGTCGCCGACGCATGCCAGCCCTCGGGCGGTCCGGACGGATCGGCCACGGCACCTCCTGCACTTGCGACGACGGGGCCTCGGTCGCTAACTTGCTTAGCAACCTGCTTCGCTAGCGACCTGATCCTAAGGATGCCCGTGCCCGGTCTCCACCCGCCCGCTCCCGCCCGGCTCGTCGCCGGCTGCCGTACGGCGTGGGTCGTCGCGCTCGTGCCCCTGCTCCTCGCCCTGGCGGCGATCCTCCTCGTGCCCGAGGGCGAGCACGAGGCACGGGCGAGCGACACCCTCCCTGCGGGAGCCGACAGCACGGCGGCGGTCGAGCTGGCCGGGCAGCTGCCCGACGACGAGGGACAGGTCGCGCTGGTGCTGTGGACCGCCGACGGCGAGCTGTCGGAGGCGGACGTCGAGGCGGTGACCGGCCAGGCCACCGCGCTGGTGCCCGCAGACGACCAGGACGCGGGTCAGGACGCGGGCCCGGACGCGGGCCGGGACGGGGGGCAGCCTCAGGGTCCCCCGCTGGTGGTCGCCGACGACGGCACCGCGGCGCTCGCGGTCGTGCCCGTGGCCTCGTCCTCCAACACCGACAACATCGACCAGGTGGAGGAGCTGCGCGACCGGCTGCGCGAGGACGTGCCGGACGAGCTCGCGGTGCAGGTCACCGGCCCGGCCGCGATCCAGGCCGACATCGGCCAGGTCTTCGACGGCGCCGACATCCGGCTGCTGGGTGCGACCGCGGCGGTGGTCGCCGTCCTGCTGATCATCACCTACCGGGGCCCGGTGCTCTGGCTGGTCCCCCTGGCCGTCGTCGGCATCGCCGACCGGTTCTCCGCCATCGCCGCCACCAACGTCCTCGAGCTGGCCGGACTGGCCTGGGACGAGTCGACCGTCGGCATCCTGAGCGTGCTGGTGTTCGGAGCGGGCACCGACTACGCGCTCCTGCTGATCTCGCGCTACCGCGACGAGCTGAAGACCACCGACTCGCGCCACGAGGCGATGGCGCACGCCCTCGCCCGCACCACCGAGGCCGTCCTCTCCAGCGCGACCACCGTCGTGCTGGGCCTGCTGACGCTGCTCCTCTCCGCGATCCCCACGACGCGCGGGCTCGGCGTCGCCTGTGCGGTGGGTGTGGTCGTCGCGGCGACGTTCGCCCTCGTCGTGCTCCCGGCCGCGCTGGTGCTCTTCGGCCGCTGGGTGTTCTGGCCGCGCGTCCCGCGCGTCGGCGACGCCGTGCTGGTCGATTCCCGGTCGCTGTGGCGCCGCGTCGGCGACGCCGTCGCCGGGCGCCCGCGCACCTTCGTCGTCGCCACCGTGGCCGGCCTGGCCGTCCTCGCGACCGGCACCCTCTCGATCTCCACCGGCCTCGACCCGGCCGACCAGTTCCTGCAGGAGCCCGAGGCGATCACGGCGGCGAAGCGGCTCGCCGAGTCGTTCCCCGCCGGCACGACCGACCCGGTCCAGGTCGTCACCCGCGCCGACCCCGAGCAGGTGCTCGCCGCCGTCGAGGGCGTCGAGGGCACGACCTCTGCGCGGATCACCTCGCGCGGCGACGGCGTCGCCCAGGTCGACGTCGTACCGGACGCGGAGCCCGGCAGCGACGCCGCCGAGGCGGTCGTGGCGGACATCCGCTCCGCGGTCGCCGACCTCGACGACACCCACGTCGGCGGCGGGGACGCCGAGGCCCTCGACGAGCAGGCCTACGCCGCCGACGACCGGCTGCTGATCCTGCCGCTGATCCTGCTGCTCGTGCTGGGTGCCCTCGTGCTGCTGCTGCGGTCGGTGCTGGCACCGGTCCTGCTCGTGGCGACGGTCGTGGCGACGTACGCCGCCAGCATGGGCGCCTCGTGGTGGCTGTTCCGCGGCGTCTTCGACTTCGCCGCGATGGACAGCGGCGTGCCGTTGCTGGCCTTCCTGTTCCTGGTCGCCCTGGGCGTGGACTACAACATCTTCCTCGTCACCCGCGCCCGCGAGGAGGCCGCCGAGCACGGGACCCGCACGGGGATGCTGCGCGCGCTGACCGCCACCGGCGGCGTCATCACCAGCGCGGGCATCCTGCTCGCGGCGGTCTTCGCCGTGCTGGGCGTGCTGCCGCTGGTGGTGCTGGCGCAGCTCGGCGCGATCATCTTCGTCGGCGTCCTGCTCGACACCCTCGTCGTCCGCACGGTGCTCGTCCCGGCGCTCGCGCTGACGCTCGGGGAGCGGTTCTGGTGGCCGCGGCGGGTGAGGCCTGCCGGGGGCTGAGGCGGGCGACGCGCGGATCCCCCGCTCAAGCGGGGGATCGTGAACTTCCGGTGGCGTGCAGACCCCCGGAAGTTCACGAAGACCCCTCGAAGTCCGGCCCCGTCCCGTCGCCCGGCCGCCGCCCGGCCGCCGCGCCACCCCCGCGTCCGCAGCGCCGGAGCTCAGCCCTCGCGACCGCTGATCGCCGAGGCCACCCGCTTGGTGACGTCGGGGTGGAAGACGCTCGGGATGATGAACGCCGGGTGCAGCTCCTCGGCGCTCACCGTGTCGGCGATCGCCTTGGCCGCGCGCAGCAGCATGTCGACGGTGACCTCGTCGGCGCCGGCGTCGAGCAGGCCGCGGAAGACGCCGGGGAAGGCCAGCACGTTGTTGATCTGGTTGGGGTAGTCCGAGCGGCCAGACGCGACGACGGCGGCGTACTTGTCGGCCTCGGCCGGGTCGACCTCCGGGTCGGGGTTCGCCAGCGCGAACACGACCGGCTTGGGGGCCATCGTCGGGATCCACTGCGGGTCGAGGATGCGCGGCGCGGAGACGCCGATGAAGACGTCGGCGTCGACGAGCACCTCCTGCAGCGACCCGGTCGCGCGCCGCGGGTTGGTGGCGGCCGCGAGCTCGGTGTGGGCGACCGACAGCGACCCGTCGCCGGCGGCGAGCGCACCCTCGCGGTCGACCACCACCACGTCGCGGGCACCGGCGGCGAGCAGCAGGGTGACGATGGCCGTGCCGGCGGCGCCGGCGCCGGACACCACGATGCGCACGTCGGTCAGCTGCTTCTCCACGCAGCGCAGCGCGTTGGTCAGGGCGGCCAGCACCACGATCGCGGTGCCGTGCTGGTCGTCGTGGAAGACCGGGATGTCGAGCGACTCACGCAGCCGCGCCTCGATCTCGAAGCAGCGCGGCGCTGCGATGTCCTCCAGGTTGATGCCCCCGAAGCCGGGCGCGATCATCTCGACGGCCTTCACGATCTCGTCGGTGTCCTGGCTGGCCAGGCAGATCGGCCAGGCGTCGATGTCGGCGAACCGCTTGAACAGCGCGGCCTTGCCCTCCATCACCGGCATCGCCGCTCCGGGGCCGATGTTGCCCAGGCCCAGGACCGCCGAGCCGTCGGTGACGACGGCGACGGAGTTGCCCTTGATCGTGAGCTTGCGGACGTCCTCGGGGTTGTCGTGGATCGCCATCGACACCCGGCCCACGCCCGGCGTGTAGGCCATCGACAGGTCGTCGCGGGTGCGCAGCGGCACCTTGGACGTGACCTCGATCTTGCCGCCGAGGTGGAGCAGGAACGTCCGGTCGCTGACCTTGTGGACCGTCACGCCCTCGACCTCGGACACCGCCGCCACGAGCTCCTGCGAGTGGCCGGCGTCGGCCGCCGAGCACGTCACGTCGACGGTCAGCCGGTCGTGGCGCGACTCCGTCACGTCGATGGCGGTCACCACGCCGCCGTTGTGCGCGATCGTGGTCGCGACGGCGCCGACGACGCTGTGGTCCGGGGCGGTGTACAACCGCATGGTGATCGAGTAGGACGACGCGGTTGCTGCCATGCCCCGACCCTCTCCCCCGGCGAGGGTTACGGGCAAGTCGGGTCGGTCTAGGCTCATGGTGTGGACACCGACTTCGTGGACAACCCGGAGAAGCACCGCTACGAGCTCCGCTCCGGCGACGAGCTCGTCGGCCTCCTCGCCTACCGGCTGGAGGGCGACGTCATCGACCTGGCGCACACCGAGGTGCCGGAGGCCTTCTCCGGCGAGGGCCACGCCGCCACGCTCGCCTCGT
This sequence comes from Nocardioides xinjiangensis, assembly GCF_017916385.1. NCBI lineage: Bacteria > Bacillati > Actinomycetota > Actinomycetes > Propionibacteriales > Nocardioidaceae > Nocardioides > Nocardioides xinjiangensis. The sequence continues at coordinate 1,808,141 of NZ_JAFMSW010000001.1, read as the reverse complement.
CGGCGCTCGACGACGCCCGCGCGCGCGGGCTGAGGGTCGTGCCCTCCTGCACCTACGTCGCGTCGTACGTCGAGAAGCACCCGGAGTACGCCGACCTCGTCGCCGGCTAGCCGCCGGCTGGCGTACGTTTGACGGGCGGCCCCGCGGGAAGACCTATAGTCGCCGCGACAGCGCGGGGGAACGGGGGTGCGTGCATGGCCGAGGTGGCCACCGACGTCGAGCAGGCCGATGCGAGCCTGGCCCGACGGCTCGGCTTCATCACCCGACCCGTCCGCACCCTCGTCAACGCGCCGCACCTGCTGGTGCTGGTCGTCCTCGGCACCTGGGTGGCGTGCTCGTTCGTGTACGCCCTGCTCGAGGACAAGGGCCCGATCGAGAGCCTCTGGTGGGGCATCGTCACCGGCTCGACTGTCGGCTACGGCGACTTCTACCCCTCCACCACCGCCGGCCGCGCGGTCGGCGCGATCCTGATCGTGTCGATGCTCGTGCTCGTCCCGATCGCCATCGGGCACGTGATCGCCAACCTCGTCTTCGACAAGGAGTCCCTCGCCGTCGCGACGGTCCTCGAGGACGTCCACGAGCGCATCGACCGGCTCGAGCACCTCACGCTCGCCTCGCTCGAGGCGCAGCACGGTCGCGAGTGGCTCGAGCAGCGGCTCGCCGAGCACGAGGCGGCCGACGCAGCCACGACCGACGTCGCCGAGCGGATGCTCGCGATGTTCAAGCCGAAGTTCGACGTCCAGGACCCGCCCGGAGGCACCCGATGACCACGCCCACCCGCCGCCGCATGCGGTCCACCAGCATCTCGCTGGGCATCACCGCGCTCATGGCCAGCAGCCTGACCGGGTGCTCGTCGAGCGCCGACTACGCCGCGGTCTGCGTCGACCCCGAGACCCAGGAGCGCGTCGACGACGACCAGTGCGACGACGACTCCGACTACAACGGCGTGGGCGGCGGCTTCTTCTGGTACTACCTCGGCGCCAGCTCGCGGATCCCCGCGATCGGCCAACCGGCCACGGGCGGCACGTTCCGCGGCAGCACCCTCAACGGCTCGGTGCAGCGCGGCGGCCTGCCGACCACCGGGGGATCCACCGTCAAGTCCGCCACCACCAAGGGCGGGTTCGGCGGCAGCTCCCGCGGCTTCGGCTGAGCACTGCCGCGTCGCCCGATCCCCCGGGACCCCGCCCGGCTCGCCCTCTCGTCCCGACTCCCGCCTGCCTCCCAGGAGACACCCGTGACCGACCTGATCAACGCCCTCCTCCACGCCGTCGCGTACGCCCTCGTCGGCGGCGCGATGCTCGTCGCGGCCTACTACGTCCTCGACCTGGCGACGCCGGGCCACCTAGGCACGCACCTGCGTGGCGTGGACGAGAACGGCAACGAGTCGGTGCACGCGCACTCGCGCGGCGCGGGCGTGGTCACCTCGGCCTGGCTCCTGTCCAACGCAGCGGTGCTCTTCACCGCCATCTGGACCAACGGGGAGACGTCGCTGGGTTGGGCGCTGGTGTGGACCGTGTGCTTCGGGGCTCTCGGCATCGCCCTCAACACCGCCATGTTCTTCGCCGTCGAGGCGATCACCCCGGGCAACCTGCGCCAGATCGTGACCGAGCCCGGCCCCGTGCGCCCACTGGCCCACGTCGCGGCCGCCGTCGCCCTCTCGGTCGGCGCCATCGTCTGCGCCAGCATCGCCTGACGGCCCGGACGAGCGGGAGGATCGGACATGTGGCGGCACCGGTCGCGGGCGCGTGAGGGCTGGCGCGACACCGTCGTGGAGCAGGGACTGGTCTTCCCGGTCACGAAGATGCCCGACGGCTCGGAGCTCCCGTACTGGAACGAGGACGCCTGGTACGAGGTGACCATGGAGGAGGTGGAGGCCCTCGAGGCCGCCACCGAGGAGCTGTGGGCGATGTGCCTGCAGGCCGTGACCCACATGGCCACGACGATGACCGACGAGCGGCTCGGGCTCCCGCCCGGCTCGCTGGCGGTCGTGCGCCGGTCCATCGAGGCCGGCGACCCTGCGCTCTACGCGCGCTTCGACCTGGCCTACGGCGCCGACGGGTCCATCAAGATGCTCGAGATCAACGGCGACACCCCCACCGGGCTCGTCGAGACCGGGATCATCCAGTGGAACTGGATGGAGGACGTCATGCCGGAGATGGACCAGTGGAACTCCGTCCACGACCGGCTGATCGCCGGCTGGCGCAAGCTGCGCCGCTCCGGGCACTTCGACGGCGACCGCCTGCACTTCCTCTACGACCTCGGCGAGGAGGACTCCTACGACGGCGGCGAGATGGAGATGACCGTCCACTACCTGATGGACACCGCCATCCAGGCCGGGTGGATCGCCCTCGCCCACCCCATGGCGGAGGTCGGGTGGAACCCCGACACCCGCGACTACCGGGACGTCCACGACGAGCCGCTGCGCAACGCCTTCAAGCTCTACGCGTGGGAGGAGATGCTCGCCGAGCCGTTCGGCCGCTACGTCGTCGACCAGCTGGAGTCGCGGCCGACGAAGTGGATCGAGCCGGCGTGGAAGGTGCTCCTCAGCACCAAGGCGCTGCTCCCGGTGCTGTGGGAGCTGTTCCCGCGCCACCGCCTGCTGCTGCCGGCGTACTTCGACGAGCCGCGCGAGCTCGAGCGCTGGGTCGCCAAGCCCCTGCACGGGCGGGAGGGCGACAACATCCGGATCCACCTCGACGACATGCTCGAGGACGTCGTCATGCCGGGCGGCTACGGCGCGGAGGGCTGGGTCTACCAGGCCTACACCGACCTCCCGAGCTTCGAGGGCAACCGCGTGGTGCTCGGGTCGTGGATCGTCGACGGCGAGGCGGCCGGGATGCTGGTGCGCGAGTCCGACGGGATGGTGACCGACTACTTCTCCCGCGTCGCGCCGCACGTGATCAGCGACGGCCTCGCGCCGTCCGAGGCGCAGGTGGCGCAGTGGCTGGCCGAGCGCGTCGGGCCGGACGCGCCCACCGTGTCCTGAGGCGTCACCGCACTCCGGTCGATGCCCTCAGGTCAGTGCACGCCGGGTCGCTGCTCGACCGGCTCGCGGGTCACAACGCCTTCTCGATGTCGCCGGCGATCTTGTCCGGCTCCGTGGTGGGGGCGTAGCGGTCGATGACCTGCCCGTCGCGGCCGATGAGGAACTTGGTGAAGTTCCACTTGATGGTGCTGCCGAGCATGCCGCCCCTCGACTCCTTGAGCCAGGTGTAGAGCGGGTGCTCGCCCTTCCCGTTGACCTCGACCTTGGCGAACAGCGGGAACGTCACGCCGAAGGTGCGCTCGCAGAACTCCGAGATCTCCGCCTCGTCCCCCGGCTCCTGGCCGCCGAACTGGTCGCACGGGAAGCCGAGCACGACGAGCCCCCGGTCGCCGTAGGCGTCCTGCAGCTGCTGCAGCCCCTTGTACTGGCCGGTGAAGCCGCACTGCGAGGCGGTGTTGACGACCAGCACGACCTTGCCGTCGTAGGCGGACAGGTCGGTGTCGGTGCCGTCGATGGCGACCGCCGAGAAGTCGGTGAGCGATGTCATGACGGCGAGTCTGCCACCCACGGCTCGCCGAACCGCCCGCCGAACGCCCACTCCTCCAGCGGTCTGCGCACGCGCTCGCGGTGGTCGCGCGCGGCGGTGCGCTCGTCCACCTGCGCCGGGTCCCCGGGCACTCCGACGGCGATGCCCGTCAGCACCCGGTGGGTGGGCGGCACGACCAGCGCGGCGGCGAGGGCGTCGTGGTCGAAGCCGGCGAACTGGTGGGCGAGCAGCCCCATCGCATGGGCCTGCAGCGTGAGGTGGGCGGCGGCCTGGCCCACGTCGTAGAGCGCGTGGTCGCTGTACGCCGGCGCGTCCGGCTCGGCACCCGTGCGCACGTGGGCGGCGGTGACGAAGACGACCGAGGCCCGTGGCACCCATCCGGAGTTGCCGCGGCTCAGGGTGGGGAGCAGCCGGTCGTGGTTGGCCGTGCCGCGCACGCACACGAAGAACAGCCACGGCTGGGTGTTGCCCTTGCTCGGCGCCCACTGTGCCGCCCGCAGCAGGGTCTCGATCTCGTGGTCGGCCAGCCGGTGCGCGTCGTCGTACACGCTCGTGCTCCAGCGGGACCGCATCGGCTCGGCGAGGCTCTCGGCGGTGTGCTGGGGAGCGCGGTCGGTCATCGGGCGAGTATGCCGAGCGCGGAGGATGGCCCTGCAGCCGGTGTCGTGGTGGGCGGACGTCGAGGTCCGCCCAGTCGACGGGTTCGGCTAGTCGTCCAGGGCGTCGAGCTCGGCCAACGCCGACTCCCAGCGCTCCCGGCGCTGGGAGTCGGTCTGCTCCCACCACGGGGTGCCACGCTCCCCGAGCCCGACCTTCGCGAGCTGCGTCCGGTGCCGGGTCGCCGCGAGCTCCACGTCGTCGCGCGCCGTGCGGACCCCGGAGCGGCCGCGGCCGAGGTGCGACTTCAGGCGGGCGAGCTCGGCGGCCGGGATGGCGGGGTCCGTGCGCCGCGACCGGCGGCCGTCGACGACGAGCCACCTCTCGTCGTCCGGCGCGTCGTCCGGCGCGACCGGCGATCCGTCGGGCGATCCGTCGGGCTGGGCCACCGGCCCAGTGTGACCGGCCGGCGCGCCGCCTCGTGCACCCGCCGGGGTGTGGCTGCCGCCCACCCGGAGGAGTACGACGGGAAGGAGTCGACCACGGAGGCACCCATGGCACTGCGCACCCTCGTCGGACCGACCGTCCTCGCGCTCGCGGTCACCGCCACCGCGCCCTCGCTCCCGGCAGCCGGCGCCCCCGCGGAGCGGCTCGTGCCGGAGCGCGGCGCGAAGAGCACCTGGACCGAGGCCGACAAGACCGGGTTCGGCACCGCCCGCACCCGCCGGAGCAACGTCTGGTTCACGCTGCAGGACGGCCGGGTCAGCGAGGTGTTCCACCCCGACCTCTCGACGCCGAGCACCCGTGCCCTCGAGCTCGCCGTCACCGACGGCTCGAGCTTCACCGACCGCGAGAGCCGCGACGTCGACGTGGTCACCACGCGCCCGGACGCGCGCAGCCTGCGCTTCCGGCAGGTCGGCACCGCGGCGTCCGGGAGGTACCGCATCACCAAGACCTTCGTCACCGACCCCCGTCGTGACGCCCTCGTGGTCCGGGTGCGCCTCGAGTCGCTCGACGGCGGGCGCTACCGGCTGTACGCCGTGCACGACCCGGCCCTGGCCAACTCCGGGATGGACGACTCCGGCCGCAGCACGGGGCGCGCGCTGGTGGCGACGGACGGGACCGAGCCGGTCGCGTCCGCGCTCGTCGCCCGGCCGCGCTTCGACCGCACGCGCACCGGGGTCCTGGGCCGCGACGACGGGTGGACCGACCTCGATGCCGACCACCGCCTCGACGACGGCAGGCGCGCGGCAGGTCCGGGCAACGTGGTCCAGACGGGCCGGGTCGCAGGCGTGACAGGCCGCCCGGGCAAGCAGCGCGCGACGCTCGTGCTGGGCTACGGCCGGACCGGTCGCGCGGCGGCCAGGGCGGCGTCGGCCGCGGTCCGCACCGGGGCGCGCACCACGGCCGCCCGCTACGACCGCGGCTGGCACCGCTACCTGCGCAGCCTCGAGGCGGTGCCCGCCAGCGCGCACGGCGTACGTCGCCAGTACCTCGCCTCCGCGCTCGTCCTGGCGGCCGCCGAGGACAAGCTCAACCCCGGCGCGCTGGTCGCCTCCCCCTCGGCGCCGTGGGTGTGGGGCGACGAGGTGAAGGACCTGTCCTCGCCCTCGGGCGCCTACCACCTGGTGTGGTCGCGCGACTCCTACCAGTTCGGCACCGCGCTCTGGGCGATGGGCGACAGGGCCGCGGCGCGGCGGTCCGTGGACTGGCTGTTCGAGGTGCAGCAGAAGCCCGACGGGTCGTTCCCGCAGAACTCCGACGTGGAGGGCACGCCCGTGTGGTCGGAGCTGCAGCTCGACGAGGTGGCGCTGCCCATCGTGCTGGCGCACCTCGTCGGCCGCGACGGGGCCCGGACGTGGCGGGGCGTGCGCCGGGCGGCCGACTTCCTCGTGCGGTTCCGCGACGAGGAGACCGGCCGCCGCGCGCCGTACTCGCCCCAGGAGCGCTGGGAGAACCAGGCGGGCTACTCGCCCAACTCGATCGCGACCCAGGTGGCCGGCCTGGTCTGCGCCGCCGACATCGCCCGCAAGAACGGCGACCGCCGCTCGGCGCGCCGCTGGCTGCGGGTCGCCGACCGGTGGCAGTCCCGGGTCAAGGACTGGACGGTCACCACCACCGGGCCGCTGTCCGAGGCGCCCTACTTCCTGCGCATCACCAAGGACGGCCGCCCCGACCGGGGCACCGAGTACGCCATCGGGGACGGCGGCCCCTCCGAGGTCGACCAGCGGCGGGTCGTGGACCCGAGCTTCCTCGACCTCGTCCGCCTCGGCCTGCTCCCGGCCGACGACGCGGACGTCGTCTCGACCCTCGCCGTGGTCGACGAGGACCTTCGCGTCGAGACGCCCAACGGGCCGTTCTGGCACCGCTTCAGCTTCGACGGCTACGGCGAGACCCGCGACGGCGGACAGTGGGAGATCACCGAGGACGACACCGGCACCACGCTCGGGCGCGCGTGGCCGCTGCTGACCGGCGAGCGCGGCGAGTACGCCGTCACCGCCGGCCAGGACGCGACGCCGTTCCTCGCCGCCATGGCCGCGGCCGCCGGCAGCAGCGACATGATCTCCGAGCAGGTCTGGGACGGCCGCCCGCCCACCGGCGAGGCGTGCTGCCCGCTCGGCGAGGGCACGCGGGCCGCGACCCCGCTGACCTGGTCGCACGCCGGGCTGGTGCGGCTGGCCTGGACGATCCAGCGCGGCACCCCCGTCGACCAGCCGGACGTGGTGGCGCGGCGCTACCTGCGGTGAGTCCGGCGAGACCACGAAGGCCCCGGAGGTCATCCGGGGCCTTCGTGCTCTGGTGGTGCGCGAGGGGGGAGTTGAACCCCCACGTCCTTTCGGACACACGGACCTGAACCGTGCGCGTCTGCCTATTCCGCCACTCGCGCCAGAAGCGGGCTCAGGCTACCCCACCCGCGAGGCGCGCTCCCAATCGGGCGACGCCACCCCTTCGGCGGGGCGGCACCGTCGCGCCATCGCGCCCGGCCGGTACGCTCGGCGGCACCGGCCGGGCGGTCCGTGAAGCCTGCCCACCACGACGGTGCGACCCGAGCGCGACGAGAGGAGGCCTGACGATGAACCCCCTGCAACGCTTCGAGCAGCGGCTCGAGACCGTCATCTCCGGGGTCTTCGCACGAGCCTTCCGCAGCGCCGTGCAGCCCGTGGAGATCGCCGCGGCGCTCCAGCGCGAGTGCGACAACAACGCGCAGGTGCTCAGCCGCCAGCGCCGACTGGTGCCCAACGACTTCCACGTCGAGCTGTCGGCCACCGACCTCGACCGCATCGTCGGCCTCGGTCGCGCGCTCGAGCAGGACCTCGTCGACCAGCTGCAGGACCACGCCGACGCGCAGGGCTACGTGTTCACCGGCCCGATCTCGATCGCCTTCGAGTCCGCCGACGACCTCACCACCGGCCGCTTCCGGATCCGCAGCAAGGCCCAGGCCAGCGTCACCGACAACGACCACCGCACGCGGACCCGCTCCTCCCACGCCACGCTCGAGGTCAACGGCACCCGCCACCCGCTCCGGCCGCCGGGCCTGGTGATCGGCCGCGGCACCGAGGCCGACCTGCGCATCAACGACCCCGGTGTCAGCCGGCGCCACCTCGAGCTCGAGGTGAGCATCGACGGCGTCGAGGCGGTCGACCTCGGCTCGACCAACGGCATCCTGGTCGACGGCACGAAGGTCACGCGGGCCCGGCTGCGCGACGGGTCCACCATCCGCATCGGGCACACCGACATGACGGTCCGCATCGACGGCGGTCGCGACGAGGCCGGGGGCTGGAATGTCTGAGCTGACCCTCTTCCTGATCCGCGTGGCCTTCCTCGCGATCCTCTGGATCTTCGTGCTCTCGGCGATCTCGGTGATCCGCTCCGACATGTTCGGCGCGCGCGTCCCGGAGACCGCCCGCGGCGGCGCCCCGGCGCCGACGAGCCGCAAGGGCAACGGCAAGCCCCGCAAGCCGCGCCGCGGCGCGCCGACCCACCTGCTCGTGGTCGAGGGCGAGAACTCCGGCGTCCGTGCGGAGCTCGCCGACGCACCGCTGCTCATCGGCCGCGGCAGCGACGCGGCGATCAAGCTCGACGACGACTACGTCTCCACCCGCCACGCCCGGGTCGCCGCCTCCGGCGACGAGTGGTTCGTGGAGGACCTCGGCTCCACCAACGGCACCTACGTCGGCCCCGTCCGGATCACCCAGCCCACCACCATCGGCCTCGGCGTCCAGGTCCGCGTCGGCAAGACGATCCTGGAGCTGCGGAAGTGATGTACCTCCACTACTCCGCGATCTCCGACGTCGGACGCGTGCGGCGCGAGAACCAGGACAGCGGGTACGCCGGGCCCTGGCTGCTCACCGTGTGCGACGGCGTGGGCGGCGCCGTGCGCGGCGACCTCGCCTCGAGCACGGCCGTGCAGGCGCTGCGCAAGCTCGACCAGCAGCCCGACGAGGACCTCCTCGGGCAGGTGGCCGGCGCCGTGCACCGCGCCGACGACCGGATCGCCGAGCTCGTGGAGGAGGACCCCGACCTCAACGGCACCTCGACCACCGCGACCGTCGCCCTCTTCGACGGGAGCCGCTTCGGCATCGGCCACATCGGCGACAGCCGCGCCTACCTCTACCGCCGCGGCGAGCTGCGCCAGCTCACCCACGACCACACGTTCGTCCAGTCGCTGATCGACGAGGGGCGCATCACCGAGGAGCAGTCGCGGACCCACCCGCACCGCAACCTCATCCTCAAGGCCCTCGACGGCGTGCGCCACGAGGAGCCCGACCTCTTCGAGCTGCCCGCCGAGCCCGGGGACCGCATCTTCATCTGCAGCGACGGCGCCTGCGGCACGCTGAGCCACGAGCGCATGGCCGACATCCTCGGCAGCGGCACCCCCGACTTCGCCGCGGTGGAGCTCGTCCGCGCGAGCCTCGAGGCCGGCAGCACCGACAACGTCACCTGCGTCGTCGCCGACGTCCTCGAGGAGCCGCCACCGGAGGAGCTGGCCCCGCTCCTCGTCGGCGCGGCGGCCGACCTGCCGCGGCGGATGCCGCTGAGCGGCGCCGTCGGCGGGCTGTTCCGCGGTCACCGGTCCGGCGACACCGGCGAGATCGCGCCGGTGCCCGACGACCTGCCTCCCGGCGCCTACGTCGCCGACCCGATCGACCCGGAGACGGTGCGCTACGCCCCGCGCGACCCCGGCCGCCACGCCTGGCTGCGCCGGCTGCTGGCCGCCGTCGTGGTGCTCGGGCTGGCCTGGGTCGTGCTGGCCGCCGGCTGGTCGTGGAGCCAGCAGCAGTTCTACGTCGCCGAGCACGACGGCAAGGTCGCGATCTTCCGTGGCATCGACGCCTCGCTGCCCGGGATCTCCCTGTCCCACCCCTTCGAGGTGACCGACGTCGAGCTGACCCAGCTCAGCGACATCGACGCCGAGACGGTGCGCGAGGGCATCGAGGCCGACGACCTCGACGACGCACGGCTGACGGTGGACAACTACGCCGCGTGGCAGGAAGTCGACTGACGGGCCCTCGATGAGTCAGACCGGGACCCTCATGGGCTTCGTGCACCGGCGCCGCCGGGGTGCGGAGCTGTTCCTGCTCGTGCTGGCGCTGGTGGTCGGCATCGGTGCCTACGCCGCCGTCGGCCTCGGCGTCGAGGGCGTCGTGCCGGCGGACCTCGTCGGCTACGGCGGCTGGCTGACCGCGCTGATCGTCGCCGCCCACGTCACCGTCCGCCTCGTCGCGCCGTACGCCGACCCCGTCCTGCTGCCGCTCGTCGCCGCGCTCAACGGCCTCGGGCTGGCGATCCTGCGCCGGCTCGACCTCACCTACGAGGCCAACGGCTTCGACCAGCACACCTTCGCGCGCCAGCAGCTGACCTGGATGACGCTCGGCGTGATCCTCTTCGTCGCCACGCTCTTCCTGCTGCGCGACCACCGCTCGCTGCAGCGGCTGACCTACACCTCCGGCCTGGCCGGCATCGTGCTGCTGGTCCTGCCGTTCCTGCCGGTCATCGGCAGCGCGAAGAACGGCGCGAAGATCTGGATCTACGTCGCCGGCTTCAGCTTCCAGCCCGGCGAGGTGGCCAAGGTCCTGCTGGTGATCGCGTTCGCCGGCTACCTCGTCCTGCACCGCGACGCCCTCGCGCTCGCGGGCCGACGGGTGCTCTTCGTCGACCTCCCGCGCGGGCGCGACCTCGGGCCGATCCTGGCCATGTTCGGCATCTCGATGATGATCCTCGTCGCGCAGAACGACCTCGGGTCCTCGCTCCTGTTCTTCGGCCTGTTCCTGGTGATGCTCTACGTCGCCACCGAGCGCGCCGGCTGGCTGGTCGTGGGCGGGCTGCTCTTCACCGGCGGCGCGCTCGCGGCGTACACCTTCGTCGGCAACGTGCAGAACCGCTTCAACTTCTGGCTGCACCCCTTCGAGTACTACGAGGCCAGCCCCGGCAGCGGACAGCTGGTCGAGGCGCTCTTCGGGATGGGGTGGGGCGGCCTGATCGGCCGCGGCCTCGGCAACGGCTTCCCCGAGCGGGTGCCGTTCGCCTACTCCGACTTCATCCTGTCCACCATCGGCGAGGAGCTCGGCCTGACCGCCGTGATGGCGATCGTCCTGTGCTACGGCCTGATCGTGGAGCGCGCGCTGCGGATCGCGCTCATCTCGCGCGACGGCTTCGGCAAGCTCATGGCCGTCGGCCTCGCGGCGATCATCGCGCTGCAGGTCTTCGTCGTCATCGGCGGCGTCACCGGGCTCATCCCCCTGACCGGCCTCACCACTCCCTTCCTCTCCTACGGCGGCTCGTCGCTCGTGGCCAACTGGGTGGTCGTCGCGCTGCTGCTGCGCATCTCCGACCAGGCGCGCCGTCCTGCGCCGCGGCTGGACCCGGTGGACGACTCCGTCGCCGACAGCGAGAGCACCCAGGTGGTGAAGCTCCGGTGAACAAGCCCATCCGCGTCGTCTCGGTGTTCTGCCTGGTCCTCTTCCTCGCGCTGCTCGTCAACGCCACCTACCTGATGTACGTCCGCGCCGACGACCTGTCCGACGACCCGCGCAACCGGCGCGTGATCACCGCGACGTACTCCCGCGAGCGGGGCGCGATCCTGGTCGGCAAGGAGGCGATCGCGCGCAGCGTCCCCTCCGACGACAGGTACAAGTTCCAGCGCACCTACTCCGAGCCGTTCAAGTACGCCCCCGTGACCGGCTACTTCGCGTTCTTCAGCCAGACCGGGGTGGAGCGCTCGCAGAACTCCGTGCTCGCCGGCGACGACTCCCGGCTGTTCGTCACCCGGCTCGTCGACATGCTCAGCAACGGCGACCCCAAGGGCGGCAACGTCCAGCTGACCCTCGACGCAGCCGCGCAGGACGCCGCGTGGGCGGGGCTGGAGAACCTCCCCGGCGACGCCCAGGGCGCGGTCGTCGCGCTGGAGCCCACGACCGGCCGGGTTCTGGCGATGGCCTCGACGCCGACCTTCGACCCCAACAACCTCGCCTCCCACGACTTCGGCGCGGTGGCCGACCTCAGCGAGCAGCTCAACGCGGACCCGCGCCAGCCGCTCGTCAACCGTGCGATCGGCACGACGCTGCCGCCCGGCTCGACCTTCAAGCTGGTCACCGCGGCCGCCGCCATCGAGTCGGGCAACTACGACGCGGACTCGATGGTCCCCGGCGGCTTCCGGTACAAGCTGCCGCAGTCCAGCACCACGATCGGCAACCACGACGGCGGCGACTGCGGCGGGCGGCGCATCACGATGACCCAGGCGATGGAGGTCTCGTGCAACGTCACCTTCCTCACCCTGGCCAACGAGCTCGGCACCGAGGCGATGGCCGACCAGGCCGAGGCGTTCGGCTTCAACGACACCTCGCTCGAGGACCTCGGCGGGCAGGCGGAGTCGCTCTACCCCCGCGACATGGACGCGCCGCAGACCGCGATGTCCGGGATCGGCCAGTCCAACGTCACCGCCACGCCGCTGCAGATGGCCATGGTCGCCGCGGCGATCGCCAACGACGGCGACGTCATGCGCCCCTACGTCGTCGACGAGGTCCGCGCACCCAACCTGTCGGTGCTCGACCGCACCGACCCCCAGAGCATCAGCAAGGCGATGTCGAGCACCACCGCCGACGAGCTCACCAAGATGCTCGTGGCCACCGTCGAGACCGGAACCGCGACGCCCGCCCAGATCCCGGGTGTCGAGGTGGCGGGCAAGACCGGCACCGCGCAGTCCACCGCCGACCGCCCGCCGTACGCGTGGTTCGTCTCCTTCGCACCGGCCGACGACCCGAAGGTCGCCGTCGCCGTCCTCGTGCAGTCCAGCGACACCTCGCGCGACGAGATCGCCGGCGGCCTCCTCGGCGGTCCGATCGCCAAGGCGGTCATGGAGGCGGTGATCAACCCGTGAGCGCGCTCGCCCCGGGCAATCCCGTCGACGACGCCCGCCGCTACGTCCTCGAGGCCCGCATCGCCACCGGCGGCATGGGCGAGGTGTGGGCGGCGCGCGACACCGTGCTCGACCGGCCGGTCGCGGTCAAGGTGCTCAAGCCGGAGTACGCCGACGACGCGCTCTTCCGCAGCCGCTTCGAGACCGAGGCGCGGCACGCCGCCGCCCTGCACCACCCCGGTATCGCCGCGGTCTTCGACTACGGCCAGAGCACCGCCGACGACGGCTCGTCGGCCCCGCGTCCCTACCTGGTCATGGAGCTCGTCGAGGGGCAGCCGCTCTCCGCGCTGCTGCGCCCGGGTGCGCCGCTCGACCCGGCCGCCGCCCAGCTGCTGCTCGCCCAGGCGGCCGACGCGCTGGGCGTCGCGCACGCGGCCGGCATCGTGCACCGCGACGTGAAGCCGGCGAACCTGCTCGTGACCCCCGACCGGCAGGTGAAGGTCACCGACTTCGGCATCGCCCGGGCCGCCGAGGGGATGGCGCTCACCGAGACCGGACAGGTGCTCGGCACGCCCGCGTACATCTCACCGGAGCAGGCCGAGGGCCGCACTGCCACCCCGGCGTCCGACGTCTACTCCCTCGGTGTCGTCGCCTTCGAGTGCCTGGCCGGCCGCAAGCCCTTCGCCGCCGACACCCCGGTCGCCACCGCCGTCGCGCACCTGCGCGACCCGGTCCCCGAGCTCCCCGGCACGGTGCCCCCCGACCTGGCCGCGGTCGTCCGCCGAGCCCTGGCGAAGTCCCCCGACGACCGGTTCCGCGACGGGGCCGCGTTCGCGGCGGCCCTGCGGGACCCCGCGACGGCCGGTCCGGCGGGCGAGTCCACCGTCGTGGCACCGGCGGCCGCTCCGGGCGGGTCCACGACGCAGGTCATGCCCGCCGCCGCGCCTGTGCCGGCCGCCGCGCCCGCCCCGCCGCCCGCGCGCCCGACGCCGGCACCGGAGCGCCGCGAGAGCCGGCGGACGACCCCCTGGCCCCTGCTCATCGGGCTGGTCGCGGTGCTCGCCGCCGTGCTGCTGGCGTTCTGGCTGGGCACCCGCGACGACGCGCCCACCGGGTCGGGGACCGCCGATCCGAGCACGACGCAGGACCGGTCGCCGTCGCCGACCGACACCCCGACGCAGGACCCGAGCAGCCCGACGCCGACCGAGGCGCCCACGCAGACCCCCACCGAGACCCCCACTGAGACGCCGACCGAGACCGAGCCGGAGACCGTCGAGGTCGACCCGGCGGCCTACGTCGGGCGTGACCACAAGGACGTGACCCGCGAGCTGGAGGAGCTGGGGCTCACCGTCACCGAGCAGGAGGTCGAGAACGCGGGTGACGTCGGCGAGGGGCTGGTGACCTCGGTCGACCCGAGCGGCAGCGTGCCCGTCGGCGAGACCGTCGTGGTGACCTACGCCGGCAAGCAGCCCGGCGGCGAGGGCCAGGGCAACGGCCAGGGCAACGGCCAGGGCAACGGCGTGGGCAACGGTCTCGGCAACGGGGAGGGCGTCGGCAACGGGCAGGGACCCGACGGCCAGGGGGCGCCCGGCCGCTCGGACGGCGCGGGGGACGTTGAGGGCGTGGAGGGCGTGGAGGGCGTGGACGCGGGGGACGGCAACGAGGAGGGCAGCGAGGGATGACGCAGTCGGACCCGACCCTGATCGGGGGCCGCTACCAGCTCGGGGAGCTGCTGGGCCGGGGCGGCATGGCCGAGGTGCGCAAGGGCAAGGACCTGCGGCTCGGCAGGACCGTCGCCGTCAAGCGCCTGCGCACCGACCTCGCCAGCGACGCGACCTTCCAGGCCCGGTTCCGCCGCGAGGCCCAGTCGTCGGCGTCGCTGAACCACCCGGCGATCGTGTCGACGTACGACACCGGCGAGGAGATGGCGACCGACGGGACGGGCGTCGCCCAGCCCTACATCGTGATGGAGTGCGTCGAGGGACGCACCCTGCGCGACATCCTGCGCGAGGGCCGCAAGATCCTGCCCGAGCGGGCCCTGGAGATCACCGCGGGCGTGCTCTCGGCGCTCGACTACAGCCACCGCGCCGGCATCATCCACCGCGACATCAAGCCGGGCAACGTCATGCTGACGCCGTCGGGCGACGTCAAGGTCATGGACTTCGGCATCGCGCGGGCGATCTCCGACGCCTCCTCGACGATGACCCAGACCGCCGCCGTCGTGGGCACGGCGCAGTACCTGTCCCCGGAGCAGGCCCGGGGCGAGACCGTGGACTCGCGGTCCGACGTCTACTCGACCGGCTGCCTGCTCTACGAGCTCCTCACCGGGCGGCCGCCCTTCGTCGGGGACAGCCCCGTCGCGGTGGCGTACCAGCACGTCCGTGAGCCGGCGGCGCCGCCGTCGGACCTCGACGACGAGCTCGACGCCGAGATCGACGCGATCGTGATGAAGTCCCTCGCCAAGCGCGTGGAGGACCGCTACCAGAGCGCCGCGGCGATGAAGGCCGACATCGAGCGCTACCTTGCCGGTCACCCGATCCAGGCTCCGGCCGTGGTGCCGCCGCCGGCCGACACGCAGTACGTGCCGCCCGTGCTGCCGCCGGACGCGACGAGCGCCCTGGGCGCGGCCCCGCCGCCGCACCGCGACGAGCCGTCGCGACGCCGCACCGCCTGGTGGGTGCTGGCCGGCATCCTCGTGGTCGCGCTGCTCGCGGGTGGCGCGTACGTCCTCAACGGGGTGCTGTTCGAGGAGGCTCCGCAGCGCGACCCCGTGCCCAACGTCGTCGGCATGACCGAGGACGACGCGAGGCTCGCGATCGTCGACGCCGGCTTCCGGGTGGGCCGCGTCGACCGGGAGACCTCCGAGACCGTCGAGGCCGACACGGTGATCGAGCAGGACCCCAACCGTGACGTGTTCGCCGAGCCGGGCAGCGCGATCGACTTCGTGCTGTCGCTCGGCCGCCCCGAGGTCGAGGTGCCCTACGTGGTGGGCACGATGCGCAAGGACGCCCGGGCCGCGATGCTCGAGCAGAACCTCCGGGTCCGGTTCCAGCAGGAGGACGCCGACGCACCGCGCAACCAGGTGCTCAGCACCAACCCCCCGGCCGGCACGCCGCTCGCCGAGGGCACGTTGGTCACGATCGTCTTCTCCGACGGTCCCGAGCAGGTGCCCGACGTCCGCGGGTTGACGCAGCGCGAGGCCGAGCGCGCGATCCGCGCCGTGGGCTTCGTGCCGGACGTGCGCACCGACCCTGCGTCGACCGAGCCGAAGGGCACCGTCGTGGACCAGATCCCTGTCGGCGGCACCGCCGACCAGGGCAGCACCGTCACGATCTTCGTCTCGGTGTTCGAGGAGCCCGAGCCGCCGACCGAGCCGCCGACCGAGACCCCCACGGAGACCCCGACCGAGACGCCGACGGAGGTCCCCACCGAGACGCCCACCGAGACCCCGACGACCGCACCGCGGCGGCCCTGAGGGCTCCGACGGCTCGGTCGCGCCGCCGACGACGGCCGCGGACGACCAGCGCCGCTCAGTCGGTCATCGGTGTCGCGTAGGTGAGGTCGAGCAGGCCGTCGTACGCCGGGGCGACCGCGGACTCCAGCGGGGTCATCTCCCACGAGACGCCGCCACCGGGGATGTCGGTGTAGTCGCGGTAGGTCGCCAGGATCGGGTCGGTGCCGAGCTCGGCCTCGAGGCGGGCGGGGTCGCCGATCCCCACGATCACGTAGGGCGGCGAGTAGGGCAGGCCGTGGAGGGTGACCTGGTTGCCCTCGCACTTAATGCCGGTCGTGGAGATGAGGCGCTGGCCCTGGATGGTCACCGCCACCGCGCCGGCGTTCCACATCGCGTTGGCCACGGCCTGGATGTCCTGCTGGTGGACGACGAGGTCCCCGGGGTCGCCCTCGTAGGCCAGCCGCGCCTCCATCGACGCGTCGTCGAGGGTCACCTGCACCGCGGGACCCGACTTCTCCGTGAGTCCGGCCGGGTCGACGAGGGTGGCGATCTCGTCCTGCACCCGCCCGACCGAGCGGTCGCCGAGACTCGTGCTGAGCGCCTCGACCTCGGCGTTGAGGGCCGCGACCTGCGTCGTCAGGTCGCCCGCCTCGTCGCGCTCGGCACGCACGACCGACGCCAGGTCGGTGAGGCGTCCGCCCCGGAGGTCGAAGCCGTCGCTCTGCTCGGCGCTCACGGCGAAGAGCGCTCCGCTGAGCAGCACGACCACGGGCGTCGCGGCCCGCCAGGCGCGGCGGCGCCCGGGGGACGAGTGTGACGGCGACGGCATGGCGACTACGCTAACCCCCCGTCGGGCGCCGAGGCCCCGTGACCGGCGCGCCCTGACCCGCCGCGACCCGTCCAGCCCAACCCCAGGAGCAGCAGTGTCCAAGTCCAAGACGATCGCCACCGAGGAGAAGACCTCGCTCTTCACCGCCAGGTTCCTGATCGCCCTGCTGCTGATCGTCGCCGGCATCGCCTGGATCGTCTTCTACTACGTCCAGGGCCGCGGCAACCCGACGGCGGTCCCCCCGGTCGCCGGCAGCCCCAAGGCCGTGGCCGACCTGGGCCGGTGGAACTACGTCATCGGGTTCGGCCTGCTCATGCTCGGCCTCGTCGTCTCCGCGCACCGCTCCACCCCGCTCGGCCGCGGCCGCGGCGTCGTGGCGGGCATGCTGGCGTGCTTCCTGATCGGCCTGCTGTGGATCTGCACGTTCTACGTCTTCTCCGACGACCTCTCGAGCCTGTGGGTCCTCAACGACCTCGGCCAGTGGAACCTCGTCGTCGGCATCGCCTTCATGGCGGTGGGGTTCAGCTTCGCCACCAAGTGGGAGTAGGTTCTCCCTCGTCCCGCTGAGCGGGGCACTCGTCGTCTCGAGCGGTGAGTGAGGCGCCTTCCTGGGGAAGGGGAGGCGTCTCTCTCACCGCTCGAGCCGCTTTTCCGGGACTGGCCGGCACTTCGAATCCCCCGCCTAAGCGGGGGATTGCGAACTTCCAGTGGCGTGCAGACCCCGAGAAGTTCGCACAACCCCCGGGAAGTCCGGCTCGGGGCACGGGGCTTCGGCGCGGCGGAGGTTCGTACGCCGCCCAGCGCGCCCAACGCCGCCGGCCGGCTCGCGTCGGCTCGCGGCCCACCCAGGACGCGGAGCCAGCGCCGGCCAGCCGCATGTCGAGCGCCTACCTAGCCGCCGGTCAGCGGTCGAACGTCCGCTCGGTTCTCCACACTGTGGAAAACCGCTGTGGAGAATTACACCCGTGTAGTTGTCCACAGCAATGTGCACACCTGTGGGTTCACTGGGCCGACGCGGCCGGTGCTGCCTGCGTCAGACGAAGGCGTACCCATATGTGCCGGTTCGTATGACGCCGGCCGGGCAGAAATTGGGCGGAGCGCCGCGTCAGGCCGCGCAGCGGGACCCGGCGTCAGGACAGCGCGCCGGCGCGCACCACGGCCAGCACGAGCAGCACGACGGCGAGCGCGCCCAGCCCCGCCCACTGGACGAGGGAGCGGCGCGACTTCGGGGCGTACGCGATGACGGCGGCGGCAGCCACTCCGGCGAGGAAGCCGCCGAGGTGTCCCTGCCAGGAGATCATCCGCCAGCCCACGACCGTGATCACGACGCCGAGCACGAGGTTCTGCACGAGCCACTGGGAGTTGAGCCGGGCCTTGCGGGCGGTGACGAGCAGCGCGCCGAGCAGGGCGAAGAGGGCACCGGACGCGCCCACCGTGCTGGAGTCGGCGTCGGCGAGGTAAAGGACCAGCACCGACGAGCCCAGCGCGCCGATGAGGTACACCGCGAGGAAGCGCGCCCGCCCCAGGATGCCCTCGAGGGCCGGCCCGAAGACGAACAGCGCGAACATGTTCATCACGACGTGCCAGATCTCGACGTGGGTGAAGGCGCTGGTGACCAGCTGCCACCAGGCGCCGTCGGCGACACCGGCACGCCACACCCCGTCACCGGAGGTGAAGGTCTCGCAGATCCGGGAATCCGTGATGGCCGGGTAGTACTGATTGGGGGTGGACGCCGACCCGCAGAGCCCGGTCGGGGCCAGCGCCAGCAGCTCCACGACGCGCGACAGGCGGCCGCCCGTCGCGGTGATCGCCAGCCACACCAGCGCGTTCAGGGCGATGAGGACGTACGACGTCAGCCGCGGGTCGGCACTGCGCTCGCCGCCGTACATCGCGCGGTTCTGGCGCGAGCCCTTGTTGGCCTGCTTGACGCAGTCGGGGCACTGGAACCCGACAGCGGCGTCGCGCATGCAGTCGGGGCAGATGGGACGGTCGCAACGCTGGCAGCGGATCCACGTCTCGCGGTCGGGGTGCCGGTAGCAGGTCGGCACCCCGGCCGCGGTCGTGTCCGCAGTCGGCCCCTCGGGCGGCTGGGTCATGGGTGGCTCGATCAGTCGATCAGTCGGTCGATCGGTCGGTCCGTGGACCGGTCGCGGACCGGCTCAGCGCTCGATCGTGACCGACTCGATGACGACGGGCTCGACGGGACGGTCCATCGCGCCGGTGGGCGTGGTGGCGATCGCGTCGACCACGTCGCGGCTGGACTGGTCGGCGACCTCGCCGAAGATCGTGTGCTTGCGGTTGAGCCACGGGGTGGCGCCGACGGTGATGAAGAACTGCGAGCCGTTGGTGCCCGGGCCGGCGTTGGCCATCGCGAGGAGGTAGGGCTTGTCGAAGACCAGCTCGGGGTGGATCTCGTCCTTGAACGTGTAGCCCGGTCCGCCGGTGCCGGTGCCGAGCGGGCAGCCGCCCTGGATCATGAAGCCGTCGATGACCCGGTGGAAGCCGAGACCGTCGTAGTACTTCTCGCCCGAGCGTCCGGCGTCGTCGCGGTAGTCCTTGGTGCCCTCGGCCAGGCCGACGAAGTTGTCGACCGTCTCGGGGGCGTGGTTCGGGAACAGGTTGACGACGATGTCGCCCCGGTTGGTCTTGAAGGTCGCCTTGGGGTCGGCCATGGAAGTGCCTCTCAGCTGTGGGTCTCGATCGCGTGTGCGACTCGATCCTGCCACGCACCGCCCACACGGGGCGCACGCAGGCCTCGCCCCGCCGTCGTACGCCGTCGTACGCCGGCGCCGCCGCGGCTGCCCACCCGGGTTCACCTCCGCGCCGGTCCGGACGGGGCTGGTCGCGTCAGGGTGTGCATGGTGAGATGGAGACACACTGACTGAGGAGGTCACGCATGCCTTTCGGCCGCAGGAAGTCCCTCATGGACCGGGCCCACGACTACGTCGAGCAGCTGTCGGACACCGTCACCGAGACCGTCATCCCCCAGTTGGAGTCGGCGTGGGAGCAGGCCGTGGAGAAGGCCGCACCCGCCATCTCCGATGCACGTGAGAAGGCCACGCCGCTCATCGAGGAGGGTCGCGTGCGCGCGGCTGAGGCGGCGACCGCCGGCGCCGCGCTGGCCGCGCTGAAGACCGCCGAGGTCCGCGAGAAGGCCGCCCCCATCCTTGCCGAGGCTCGTGCCGCCGGGGCCGACAAGGCGGCCGTCGCCGCGGCGCTCGCCGCCGAGCGGGCCGCCGAGGCCCGCGAGGTGGCGGCCACCAGGATCAACGAGCTGCGCGGCGTCGAGCCCGAGCCCCGGGGCAGCCGGCTCAAGCGGCTGCTGCTGCTCGGCGGCCTGCTCGCCATCGGCGGGGTCGTGTTCAGCAAGCTCCGCGGGAAGCAGGACGCGGACGCGAACTGGCAGTCCACCTACGTGCCTCCGGCCCCGCCGGCGCCCACCGCGCCGACGCCGCCCCCCACGCCGGCCTCGCCCGCCACCACGTCGGCGGCAGCGGCCGCGCCGGCAGCGCCGGTCGGCGACCCGCTCACCGACCCGCTCACCGACCAGCTCAGCGACCCGCTCACCGACCCGCTGCCCGACGTCACCGCCGAGGAGGTCACTGCCGACGACGTGGTGACCGTCGACCCGCCGGCGACCGATGACGCCGGCGGCGGCGCGCCCGGCGAGGCGATCAGCGACGCGGTGGAGGACCCGCACGAGTCCACCACGCCCGACGACCCCGCCGACGTCATCGACATCGACGACGCGACCAAGCGGTCGTAGCGGGCAGCACCCGCGGCACGCCCGAGCGGCGTGCCGGCCACTTCCCGTCCGCGGGCCGGTGGCCGGCGCGCCGCTCGCGCCGTCTCAGGGCGCGGGGACCCGGTTCTCCTCGATCCAGTCGTCGATCCGCTCCCACCACGCGTAGAGCCAGTCGATCCGCGCCTCCCGGTCCGCGGGGATGTCCTCCCGCGGCACCTGCCACCACCGCATGGTGATCTGCTTGTCCATCGGCAGCTCGCGCCACAGGTCGGCCACCGTGAGCAGGTGGTCCAGCCCGGTGTGCGCGACCATGAGGACGTCGGCCCCGGGCGCCGCCTCGAGGGCGGCGAGCACGCCGCCGGGTCGCGGGGCGAGCACGTGCGTCATCTCCTCCGCGCGCACCGCCATCCGCTCCAGGCCCAGCCGCCGGAGCCGGGCGATCGCACGGTCGCGGCGCACGGGGGTGAAGTTGCCGCCCTCGGGGAAGATCACGAACGCGTCGTTGACGTCCAGCCCGGTCGCCAGGGCCGCGATCTGCGACTCCAGGTCCTCGCCGGCCGCGGGGTTCGGGGAGATGAAGCGGGCCGGGATCCGGTTGAGGATGACGTCGATGGCGGGGTCCCAGGCCAGCGTGTTCTTCAGGACCACCCGCGGCTCGCGGGCGTACCAGTGGAGCAGGGCGTACATCAGGATGAACGAGTCGCCCGGTCCCGCGTGCCGGCACATCACCAGCACTGGCTCGTCGGGCACGCGCGAGGGGTGGGGGCCGTCGGTGCGGATCCGCAGCGCCAGCACGCGGCGGGCCTCGCGGAAGAACACGATGAGCGTGCCCTGCACCAGGTCGTAGTGGATCCCGGTGAAGTACGGCGACCGGATCCGCCACCCGAAGCCG
Organism: Nocardioides xinjiangensis; assembly: GCF_017916385.1. Lineage (NCBI taxonomy): Bacteria > Bacillati > Actinomycetota > Actinomycetes > Propionibacteriales > Nocardioidaceae > Nocardioides > Nocardioides xinjiangensis. The sequence continues at coordinate 1,786,735 of NZ_JAFMSW010000001.1, read as the reverse complement.
CTCGCCAGCCACAGCCCCAGCAGCACCAGGAGCAGCAGCGTCTCGAAGGTCAGGTAGACCACCACCAGCCACAGCAGGCGCAGGGCGCGCCACCGTCCGGGCAGGATCGGGGAGAGCGCCGCCGTGGCGAGCAGCCACAGCGGCAGGGTCACCCACATCGCCACCGTGACGAGGACCACGGCGGGCGCGCCCACCAGCCGACGGAGGGCTCGGACGAGCAGGCGGCTCACGAGCGGCCGAGCCGCTCGTCCAGGTAGGCCCGCGAGGCGGCGTACGTCGCGTCGATCCGCTCCTGCACCCCGCGGAAGTCGCGGTGGGCCCACAGCGAGTCGTCCCGCGCGGACGTGCCGGCGGCCGGGAGCACGTGCACCTCGACGCCGTCGGGGATCGTGGCCATGTCGCGCATGAACCGGTGCCGCCGGGCCACCTCGAAGCTGACCCGCGCGACCTCCCACGGCCGGGTCGGCGGCTTGAGCGGCCGGTCGATGCGGCCGACCTGCAGCACGAAGACGCGGGTGGCGCCGAGCTCGACCGCGCGGCCGACCGGGATGGAGTTCACCAGTCCGCCGTCGAGGAAGTGCTCGCCGTCGACCTCGGCGGGCGGCAGGAGCCCCGGGACGGCGGCGCTGGCCAGGATGGCCGGCACGAGCGGTCCGCTCGTGAACCAGTGCTCAGCGGCGCGCTCGATGCTGGCCGCGCACACCTCCAGGTGCACGGGGAGGTCCTCGAAGCGGGCGTCGCCGAGCTCCTCCTCGAGCCGGCGGCGCAGCGGGGTGGCGGAGTAGATGTGGGTGCCGGTCGACACGACGCGCCGGACGGTGCGCAGCGGCCGGTCGCCGTACACCTCGCGGCTCTCGGCGGTCGCCGCCCACAGGCTGGTGAGCCGCTCGACGACTCCGACGTCGGGCTGGCGCGCGACCATCGCGCCGTTGAGCGCGCCCACGCTGGTGCCGAGGACGAGGTCGGGCACGATGCCGCGCTGCAGCAGGGCGCGCAGCATGCCGACCTCCACGGCGCCGAGGACTCCCCCGCCCCCCAGCACGAACGCGGTGGTCATGGCCCGAGCGTAGTGAAGGTCAGGCCAGCTCGGGGTGCTCGGCGCGCACCCGCCTGGTCGCGCGGCGCTCGGCCCAGAAGGACAGGACCGGGACGGTGCCGCAGGCGAGCGTCACCAACGTGAAGGGCAGGTCCCACCCGGCCCGCCGCGAGAGCAGGAAGGCGCTGAACAGGAAGATCATGTAGAGCCAGCCGTGCGCGACACCGAGGTACGTCGTGATGAGGTCGCCCGCGTGCTGGGCGTCGGATCCCGTCGCGAACCAAGCCGGCGTGCTGTCGAAGACGCCCCACATGGGGGAGCCGTCGAAGTTGGCCAGCGGCACGCCGATCAGGCAGAGCACCACGAGCAGGACGCCCACGACGGCGGCCATGACGCGGTAGGCGGTGAGGTTGCGTGACACGGCGCCCAACGTATCGGGCAGCGCCTACCGGACCGTCGGCGAGGCGACCTCCGCAGCGGTGGCGTCGCGCCGCCAGCGCCACCAGATGTAGCCCGCGAACGCGCCGAAGACCCACCACTCGAAGGCGTAGAGCAGGTTGCGGACGCCGGTGAAGCGGCTGGGGTTGGGCAGCGCCTCGAGCTCGGCGTCCTCCAGCCCCCCGGCCGGCTCCTGGCTGATGACGTAGGCCGAGTAGAGGTCGACGTCCACGCGCTGCACGGCGTCCGCGACGCGGATCTCGGGGAAGACGTCGTCGTTCGGGTCGTCGTCGGTCACCAGGCTGCCCTCCGGCGGCTGCAGCCACCCGCTGACGTCGGCCTCGCCGGTCGCGAGGAGCAGGTCGTCGTCCGGCTGCGGCGCCCAGCCGCGTACGACGAGCACCGCGGCGTCGCCGATGTCGAGCGGGGCGACGGCCCAGTAGCCGGGGACCCCGTCGTGCTCGCGGTCGGCCACCCAGAAGCCGCCGTCGAGCCACTCGCCGGCGACCTCGACCGGCCGGCCGACGTCGGGTGCGGGGAAGGGGTCGTCGCTGTCGAGGACGTCGGTCATCGGCACGGGGGCCAGGCCCGTCAGGTCACGCGCCTCGGCGTCCCGGTGCGCCTGCCACGCGTCGTACTGCCACTTGCCGAGCAGGCCCGCGATCACCACGAGCACCAGCGCCAGGGCCGCCGCGCCCAGGTCGGTCAGCAGGCCGGGTCGGCGGGGTGCGGTCACGCCGCCGATTGTCCCAGCCGGCCGGTCAGCAACCCCCGGCGGCCGCGAGCTCGTGCCTCCTGCGCGTGAGGTACGCCATCTCGGCGGTGCCGGTCAGCCGGGTCGCCGCGGTCGGACGCCGGGCGGCCCGACGTCATGCGACATCGTGGAGGATCAGTGCCACCGGGTGACCCGGATGCTCCGCGCTCGCCCCGGCGTGGTGCTGCGGCGCGCGACCCACCCGGGGGTCCGGCATGGTCCGTTCTGACCATCCTGTTCTGTTACTCGTTTGTGGATGTCTTGTTACCGATGGAATGGGGGCATGCTCCGCTCGTGCTCCGCCCTCCTCGTGCTCGCCGCCGTCGTGTCCGTTGTGGTGACGGCCGCCCCTCCGGTCTCGGCCGGGCAGGCGTCGCAGCCCCGGGGCGGGGCTGCCGGATGCTCCACGGACGCCTTCGCTGAGCCGGTGCGCGCCAGCAAGGTGCGGCACGCCGACCTCGCCGCCGTGCGCGAGCGCAACGACCTCACCGCCACGGGTCTGTCCACGGTGGTCGCGGACCCCCGCGCCTGGGTCGACCGCTGCGGCGCGGTGTTCTACACCGAGCCCGCCCGCGGTCACGACGAGCACGCCGGGGAGGGTGCGCCCAGCAGCGCCGCCCCCGCGACCGCCGGTGCGGCGGTGCCGTCCGACGTGCTGGACCTCTCGTCGCTGCCTGGGTCGGCGCGCACCATCTATCTCGACTTCACCGGCGACACCACCACCGGCACCGCGTGGAACCAGACGTACGGCACCACCATCACCTCGCCCGCATACTCCCTGAACGCCCCGGTCGATGCGAGGTTCGACGACGCCGAGCGCGCTGCGATCCACCTGGCCTGGCGCACGGTCGCCGAGGACTTCGCCGCGTTCGACGTCAACGTCACGACGCGTGAACCCGACCCCGCGGCGATCGTGAGGTCCTCGCCCTCGGACACGACGTACGGCACACGTGTGGTCATCACCCCCACCAACGCTGTGCGCGAGCGCTGCAGCTGCGGCGGCGTCGCCTACATCGACGTCTTCGACAGCGTGGGTGGCGGCTACTACCAACCGGCGTGGGTCTTCACCGATGGCACGGGCCTCAACGGGTACAACGTCGCCCAGGCCATCTCCCACGAGGTCGGCCACAACTTCGGCCTCCACCACGACGGGACGTCGAATTCGGCGTACTACGCCGGTGCCAACGGCTGGGCGCCGCTCATGGGGGCGTCGTACAACAAGCGTCTGTCCCAGTGGTCGAACGGGCGGTACGCCGGCGCCACCAACAAGGAGGACGACATCGCGATCGTCGCCGGTGCGGCGCCGTTGCGGGTCGACGACCACGGCGCCACCTCCGCCGGCGCCACCCGTCTCGTCGCAGACGTCCCCGTCGGCGGGATCATCGGCTCGCGCACCGACGTGGACGCCTTCGCCTTCGTCGCGTCAGGCGCGACGCAGCTCTCGGTCGCAGGAGGCCAGGGGGTGTCGGACAGCGACATCGCGCTCACCGTCCTGGACGAGGCGGGCGCCCGCGTGGCCACCGTCAACCCGACGAGCGACACGGCGAACGACGCCTCCCTGCACGCGACGTGGAACGTGACGCTGCCCGACACCCCCAGGACGTACGTCGCCCTGGTGGACGGCACCGGCTTCGGCGACCCACTCGCGCCGGGCGGCTACGACGACTACGGGTCGCTCGGCGCCTACCAGGTGGTCCTGCACGCGAGCAGCGACACCACGCAGCCGGAGCCCACCCCGACGCCCACCCCGACGCCGACCCTGGTGCCCACCCCAGGCCCCACCCCCGGGGCCGCTCCGACCGGCTCCGCGACCTCCGTGTCCACGACTGTCGTCGCACGGCCGCCGACGTTCACCACGGACCCTCGTCTGCCACGGGCGACGCGGAAGGAGCGTTACCGCGGGGTCATCGAGTTCACCGGTACTGCCGTGACAGCCAGGATCCGCGGCCTGGCGCCCGGCCTCGAGGCGCGCCGGCGCGGTGGGCGGATCGTCGTCGTGGGAGCGGCCCGGCGGCGCGGTCGGTTCGACGTCCAGGTGACCCTCGTCGGGTCGGACGTGTCGACACGGCGGACCTTCCGCCTCCGCGTCTGCTGACCGCTCGGCAGGATGCGGCCGCTTCGGGATGGGCCGACGCACGCCGTCGGCCTGTCGGTGGAGCCTAGGGGACTCGAACCCCTAACCCCCTGCTTGCAAAGCAGGTGCGCTACCAATTGCGCCAAGGCCCCGCAGCGCCTGCGGCGCCGGGTGGATCGGGCTCAGGCCTTGTCGACGGGGTCGGTGGCCTCGGCCCACAGGGCCTGCTCGTTCCTGCCCTCGTCCATCTTCCGCTTCGCGAACGCCGCGCCGGCGGCGGCGAGGGCGACCAGCAGGAGCTTCTTCACGCCACTCTCCTCGGGATCGGACGACGAACGGGAGTGGGCCTAACAGGACTTGAACCTGTGACCTCTTCCTTATCAGGGAAGCGCTCTAACCGTCTGAGCTATAGGCCCGCATGCGCCGCAAGCGGCGACGCCGAAGGTTACCTGACCGCGGTCAGGCGGTGCCAATCGAGGGTCGCCCCAGGAGCACCGCTCGGCTCCGGCTCACTTCTCGTCCTCGGCGAGGGTGACCTCGATGCCGCCGAGCAGGGCGGCCGCGAGGTTGTAGAGGAAGGCCGTCAGCGTCGCGATCGCGGTGATCAGCACGACGTCGAGCACCGACACCAGGAGGGTGAAGCCCAGCACCCGCGACATGCCGACGTAGTCGGTGACGTCGAAGGAGGAGTTGCCGCTGTCGCCCTCGACGATGCTGGCCACGGCGGAGTTGATGGAGTCCCACACGCCGGCCGCGCCGAGCACCGACCACACCATGAAGATGGCGACGAAGGTGACGACACCGAAGGCGACCGAGAGCAGGAACGACGTCTTCATCACCGACCACGGGTCGATGCGGGTCAGCCGCAGGCGGGCGCGCCGGGGCTGGCGCCCCGGCGTACGACGCACGCGGTTGCCCCGGGCGTCACGCGGCGTGGCGTTCGCGCGGTGCTCCTCGGCCGCGTTGGACAGGGTGTCCTGGAGCCGCCCCGTCAGGGACCGCTTCTCCGGCTCGTTCCCGGACGTACGTCGGGGAGTCGCGGTGCGTTCCGACATGGCTCACTCATCCTCGGGGTGCTCGTCGGGGGCGTCGGCAGGTGCTTCGACAGCGTCCTGACCCTCGATTGTTGCATCGTCGACCACGTCCGGCGAAACGGCTGCGGACTCGCGCGCCTCCGCGTCCACGGCGGCGGCGCTCTCCGCGACCTGCTCCTCCACCTCCTCGGCGACCTTGGCCTCGACCGAGCGGGCGACCACGGCGACGGAGTCCCCGGACTTGGGCGACACGAACTTCACGCCCATGGTCGAGCGGCCGGTGGGCCGGAAGTTCTCGTCGATGGGGCTGCGCACGACCTGACCACCGCTGGTGATCGACAGGACCTCGTCGCCCTCCTCCACGATGAAGGCACCGACGAGCCCGCCGCGGTCCTCGTTGGACAGCGACATCGCCTTGATCCCCAGGCCGCCGCGGGTCTGCAGCCGGTACTCGCTGATGCGGCTGCGCTTGGCGAACCCGCCGTCGGTGATCGTGAAGACGTACTGCTCCTTCACCTCGTCGGAGTCCGCGGCGTCGCCCTCGACGGCCTCCTCCGCCTCGATCTGTGCGGCGCGGATCACCGACATGGACAGCAACGAGTCGCCGTCGCGGAACTTCATGCCGCGCACCCCGCCCGTGGCCCGGCCCATCGGGCGCAGCTGCTCGTCGTCGGCCTTGAAGCGGATCGACTGGCCCTTGCGCGAGACGAGCAGGATGTCGTCGTCGCCGTTGACCAGCTCGGCGCCGATCAGCTCGTCGTCGTCCTCGCGGAAGTTGATCGCGATGACGCCCGCCTGCCGCGGGCTGTTGTAGTCGGCGAGCCTGGTCTTCTTCACGAGTCCGGTGCGGGTGGCGAGCACGAGGTAGGGCGCCTGGTCGTAGTCGCGGATCGCGAGCACCTGGGCGATGTCCTCGTCGGGCTGGAAGCTCAGCAGCCCCGCCACGTGTCCGCCCTTCGCGTCGCGCGCGGCCTCCGGCAGGTTGTAGGCCTTGGTGCGGTAGACCCGGCCGGCCGTGGTGAAGAACAGCAGCCAGTGGTGGTTGGTGGTCGCGATGAAGTGCTGCACGACGTCGTCGCCGCGCAGCGTCGCGCCGCGCACGCCCTTGCCGCCGCGCTTCTGCAGGCGGTACTGGTCGGCGCGGGTGCGCTTGGCGTAGCCGCCGCGGGTGATCGACACGACGAGGTCCTCGTCGGGGATCAGGTCCTCCATCGAGAGGTCGCCGTCGGCCGCGATGATCTGCGTACGCCGCTCGTTGCCGTACTTGTCGACGATCTCGGTGAGCTCGTCGGAGACGATCTGCCGCTGCCGTGCCTCGTTGGCGAGGATGTCCTCGAGGTCGGCGATGACCCGCTCGAGCTCGGCGAGGCGGTCGAGGATCTTCTGGCGCTCCAGGGCGGCGAGCCGGCGCAGCTGCATCTCGAGGATGGCGTTGGCCTGGATCTCGTCGATCTCGAGCAGCCCCATCAGCCCGGTGCGCGCCTCCTCGACGTCGGGGCTGCGGCGGATGAGCGCGATGACCTCGTCGAGGGCGTCGAGCGCCTTGACCAGGCCGCGGTAGACGTGGGCCTGGCGCTCGGCCTCGGCGAGGCGGAAGCGGGTGCGCCGCTGGATGACCTCGATCTGGTGGGTGACCCAGTGGCTGATGAAGGCGTCGATGCTGAGCGTGCGCGGCACGCCGTCGACCAGCGCCAGCATGTTGGCCGAGAAGTTGGTCTGCAGCTCGGTGTGCTTGAACAGGTTGTTGAGCACGACGCGGGCGACGGCGTCGCGCTTGAGCACGACGACCAGCCGCTGGCCGGTGCGCGAGGACGTGTCGTCGCGGACGTCGGAGATGCCCTGCACCCGACCCGAGTCGGCGAGCTCGGCGATCTTGAGCGCGAGGTTGTCGGGGTTGACCAGGTAGGGCAGCTCGCTGATGACGAGCATCGTGCGGCCCTTGCTGTCCTCGTCGATCTCCACCACCGCGCGCTGGGTGATCGACCCGCGGCCGGTGCGGTAGGCCTGCTCGATGCCCTGGCGGCCGACGATCAGCGCACCGTTGGGGAAGTCGGGGCCCTTGATGCGCTCGACGAGCGCGTCCTGCAGCTCCTCCTTCGTCGCGTCGGGGTGCTCGAGCGCCCACCGCGCGCCCTCGGCGACCTCGACGAGGTTGTGCGGCGGGATGCTGGTGGCCATGCCGACCGCGATGCCGGCCGAGCCGTTGACCAGCAGGTTCGGGAACCGGCTGGGCAGGATGGTCGGCTCCTGCGAGCGACCGTCGTAGTTGGGCTGGAAGTCGACGGTGTCCTCGTCGATGTCGCGGACCATCTCCATGGCCAGCGGCGCCATCCGGCACTCGGTGTACCGCATGGCGGCGGCGGAGTCGTTGCCCGGCGAGCCGAAGTTGCCCTGCCCGTTGATCAGCGGCGCGCGCAGCACCCACGGCTGGGCGAGGCGGACCATGGTGTCGTAGATCGCCGAGTCGCCGTGCGGGTGGTACTGACCCATCACGTCGCCGACGACGCGCGAGCACTTCGAGAAGCCGCGGTCGGGCCGGTAGCCGCCGTCGTACATCGCGTAGAGGATGCGCCGGTGCACGGGCTTGAGCCCGTCACGTACGTCGGGCAGCGCGCGACCGACGATGACGGTCATCGCGTAGTCGATGTAGGACTGCTGCATCACCTGCTGCAGCTCGACCTGCTCGACGCGCTCGTCGCCACCGCCGTCGCCGGCTCCGGCGGTGAGGTCGGTCGGGATCTCGGTCATGGGTTCTCTCCTGCTGTCTGACGATGTCTAGGGCTGGTCGTAGAGGGGACTAGCGACCTAGATATCGAGGAACCTGACGTCCTTGGCGTTGCGCTGGATGAAGGACCGGCGCTGCTCGACGTCCTCCCCCATGAGGATCGAGAAGATCTCGTCGGCGTGGGCGGCGTCCTCGAGCGTCACCTGCTTCATCAGGCGGGCCGAGGGGTCCATGGTGGTCTCCCACAGCTCGTCGGCGTTCATCTCGCCGAGACCCTTGTAGCGCTGCACCGGGTTCTCCTTGGGCAGCTTCTTTCCCTGGGCGAGGCCGTCGCGCATCAGCGCATCGCGCTCGGCGTCGGAGAAGACGAACTCGTGCTCGGCCGGCTTGTTCCACCGCAGGCGGTAGAGCGGCGGCTGCGCCATGAAGACGTAGCCGTGCTCGATCAGCGGCTTCATGAAGCGGAAGAGCAACGTGAGGAGCAGCGTGTTGATGTGGTGGCCGTCGACGTCGGCGTCGGCCATCAGCACGATCTTGTGGTAGCGCAGCTTCTCGAGGTCGAACTCCTCCTGGATGCCGGTGCCCAGCGCGGAGATGATCGCCTGGACCTCGGTGTTGGCCAGCACCTTGTCGATGCGGGCCTTCTCGACGTTGAGGATCTTGCCCCGGATCGGGAGGATCGCCTGGATGCGCGGGTCGCGGCCCTGCCGCGCCGAGCCGCCGGCGGAGTCGCCCTCGACGATGAAGACCTCGCACTCGGCGGGGTTGGTCGACTGGCAGTCGCTCAGCTTGCCGGGCAGGCCACCGCCGCCGAGCAGGCCCTTGCGGCTGCGCGCCAGCTCGCGCGCCTTCCGCGCGGCGATGCGCGCGGTGGCGGCGGCCTGCGCCTTGCGGATGATGTCGCGGCCCTCGGCGGGGTTCTGCTCCAGCCAGGCGCCGAGCTGGTCGTTGACGACGCGCTGGGTGAAGCCCTTGGCCTCGGTGTTGCCGAGCTTGGTCTTCGTCTGCCCCTCGAACTGCGGCTCGCTGAGCTTGATGGAGATGATCGCCGTGAGGCCCTCGCGGATGTCGTCGCCGGAGACGCGGTCCTCGCGCTTCTTGATCAGGCCCCACTCCTCGCCCCAGTTGTTGACCAGGGACGTCAGCGCGGCGCGGAAGCCCTCCTCGTGGGTGCCGCCCTCGTGGGTGTTGATGTTGTTGGCGAAGGTGTGGACCGACTCGGTGTAGCTGGTGTTCCACTGCATCGCGATCTCGAGGCTCATGTGCTGCCCCGTGGCGCCCTCGGCGGTCTCGGCCTCGAAGGAGATGACCGTCGGGTTGGCCGTGGCCTTGCGGCGGTTGAGGTGCTCGACGTAGTCGACGAGGCCGCGGTCGTACTTGAACACCTGCTCCAGGCCCCCGGACTCGCCGCGCTTGATCGCGTCGTGCCCGGCGCTGTCGACGTCGTTGGCGATGGTGTCGTCCTCGACGGCGTCGATGATCGCGTCGGCCTGCGGTCGCTCGTCGCGGACGACGAACTCGACGCCCTTGTTGAGGAACGCCATCTCGCGCAGCCGGGAGGTGATCGTCTCGAGGTTGTAGTGCAGGCTCTCGAAGATGTCCTCCGAGGCGTACCAGGTCACGGTCGTGCCGGTGCTCTCGCCGGGCTCCATCGGGCGCACCTGCTCGAGGTCGGCGTCGGGCACGCCGAGCTGGAACGACTGGCGCCAGAGGTGGCCGCGGTTCCTGACCTCCGCCACGAGCCGCGTCGAGAGCGCGTTGACGACCGAGACGCCGACGCCGTGCAGGCCGCCGGAGACCTTGTAGCCACCGCCGCCGAACTTGCCGCCGGCGTGCAGCATCGTCAGCGCCATCGTGAGGGCGGGCATCTCCTGGCCGGGCGCCGTGTCGGTCGGGATGCCGCGGCCGTCGTCCTCCACGCGCACGCCGCCGTCGGCCTGCAGCGTCAGGCAGATGCGGGTCGCGAAGCCGGCGAGGGCCTCGTCGACGCCGTTGTCCACGATCTCCCAGATCAGGTGGTGCAGGCCGCGCTCCCCGGTCGAGCCGATGTACATGCCGGGTCGCTTGCGCACGGCCTCGAGCCCCTCGAGGACCTGGATGGCCGAGGCGTCGTACTCGACGCCGGAGTCCACGGCGGTGTTCGAGCGGCGCTCCGCGACCGCACCGGATGCCGGGTCGGCGGCCGGGTCGCCCGCGGCCTCGACGGCGTCGGCCAGCGCCGCCGCGCGCTCGGCCTCGGTGAAGGAGGCCTCGGCGGGCTGCGGGTCAGGAGCGGAATCGGGGGTCGGACCTGCGGTGGACTCGTGATTCTCTTCGCTCAAGGCACGGCCTTCTGCTCATCGCGCCCGGCCTTCGCCGGGCACGCTCGACATGAGTCGAGTCGCGGCGGTTGCGACGGCAACACGACGTGCGACTCGTGAGCCCATACTACCCGCCAGCGCTCCTGGACCGAAGGACCGACCCGGGGTTGGGGATGGATCCGGCGGAAAAAGTGCCCCTGGCGGCCCCGTGAGGGCCTGTCAGCCGGACGAACAGGGGGGTTGGTGGGCCCCCATGCGGTCGACGACCTCCCAGATCGGCAGAGCGGGCCTCCGGGGCCCGCGCGTCCCGACGCCTCAGCCGTAGGTGTCGCGCGGGCCGCGACCGTCGCGGCTGGAGAACCGGCCCTTGCTCCAGCTCGGCAGGTGCGGACCGAGCACGTCGATCACCGTCACGGTGCCGTGCCCCAGCTCCTCGTTGAGCCGGCGTACGACGGTGGGCGCGAGCAGCTTGAGCTGGGTCGCCCAGGCGGTGGAGTCGGTGCGCACGACGAGCCGCCCGTCGTCGAAGGACTCCGGCGTGCAATGGTCGGCCACCTCGGTCCCCACCAGCTCGACCCACCGGCCGAACACGCCCTGCACCTTGAGGTCGACCTCCCAGCCGTGGCTGGCGACGAGGCGACCGATCGCCTCCTCGAGCAACTGCGGGTCGCGGTCGTCGGGCCTGGCCCCGGACGCCCTGCTCCTCACGCGTCCGGTCGTACGCCGACGCGCGGCGGAGGACCCGCGGCGGGCGGGCGGGGCGCCGGGACCGGTGGCCGCGGCGCGCGCGGCTGCGCGCGCGAGGTCGAGACCGTCGGGGTGGTGCTCCGGAGCCGGCGTGCCGACGCCGGCGTCCTCGTGGGCCTCGCCGCCCGGACCGGGCGTCTCCTCACTCGTCACGGGTGACCGTCCCGTCCGCGACCAGGAACCGAACCCCCTGCAGCGACGGAGGCACGTCCGCTGCCACGGCGGCGGTGACCAGCACCTGCTCGGCGCCGGCCACGAGCTGGGCGAGCTGGTTGCGCCGCTCGGCGTCGAGCTCGGCGAAGACGTCGTCGAGGACGAGGATCGGGTCGTCGCCGTCGGCTCGGAGCAGGTCGTAGGACGCCAGCCGCAGGGCGAGCGCGAACGACCAGGACTCCCCGTGCGAGGCGTACCCCTTGACCGGGAGCCGGAGCTCGGGGTCGCCGAGGGTGAGCAGCAGCTCGTCGCGGTGCGGTCCGACGAGCGAGATGCCGCGGTCGAGCTCCTCCTTGCGCCTCGACGCGATCGCGCCCAGCAGCACCTCCTGCAGCCCCTGCTGCAGCGCCTCCTGCTGCGGGCCCACGGAGCCGAGGTCCACGCTGGCGCGGTACTCCAGGTCGGCGTCGTCGCGGCTGGCCCCCCGGGCGACCGCCTCGTAGGCCTTGCCGAGGTAGGGCCGCAGGTCCTCCACCAGCGCCAGCCGCGCGCCGAGCAGCTCGGCGCCGGTGCGCGCCAGGTTGTCGTCCCAGATCTCGAGCGTCGACAGCGCGGCGTCGCGCGACGACCCGCGGGCGATGCCGGCGGTCTTCAGCAGGCTGTTGCGCTGCTTGAGGATGCGGTCGTAGTCCGAGCGCACACCGGCGAGCCGGGGAGCACGCAGGACCAGCAGGTCGTCGAGGAACTTCCGCCGGTCCGACGGGTCACCCTTGACGAGGGTCAGGTCGTCCGGCGCGAACACCACCGTCCGCACCAGCCCGATGATCTCGCGCGGGCGCGGCAGCGGGGAGCGGTTGATGCGGGCGCGGTTGGCGCGACCCGGGTTCAGCTCGACCTCGAGGAGGGCGGTGCGCCCCTCCTTCACCACCGAAGCCCGGACGACCGCCTGGTCCGCGCCGGCGCGGACCAGCGGGGCGTCGGTCGCCACCCGGTGCGACGACAGCCGCGAGAGGTAGTCGATCGCCTCGACGAGGTTCGTCTTGCCCTGGCCGTTGCGCCCGATGAACGCGGTGGCTCCCGGCTCCAGCGCGACGTCGACGTCGACGTAGGAGCGGAAGTCGTGGAGGGACAGGTGCGCGACGTGCACGGGCCGTCAGCTCTCGCTGGGCTCCTGATCGGTGCCGGCACCGGCCTGCTGCGCGGTCTCGGTCTGGGCGGCCGTGCCGCCGTCCTCGACGTCGCCGCCCTTCGGTGCGGGCGTGCGCACGGCGTGCCCGCCGAACTGGTTGCGCATCGCCGCGACGGCCTTCATCGCGGGGCTGTCGTCCTGCCGGGAGACGAAGCGTGCGTAGAGCGCCGCGGTGATCGCAGGCGTGGCGACGGCGTGCTGGATGCCGGCCTCCACCGTCCAGCGGCCCTCGCCGGAGTCCTCGGCGTAGCCGGCGATCTTGCTCAGGCCGGGGTCCTCGTCGAGTGCGGCGACCATGAGGTCGAGCAGCCAGGAGCGGATGACGGTGCCCTCACGCCACGAGCGGAACACCTCGGTCACGTTGTCGACCACGTCGGCCGCCTCGAGCAGCTCCCAGCCCTCGGCGTAGGACTGCATGATCGCGTACTCGATGCCGTTGTGGACCATCTTGGAGAAGTGGCCCGCTCCGACCTTGCCCGCGTGGACCGAGCCGAAGTCGCCCTCGGGGGCGAGGGCGTCGAACGCCGGCTGCACCTTGGCGATGTCGGCCTCGTCGCCGCCGTACATCAGGGCGTAGCCGTTCTCGAGACCCCACACGCCGCCGGAGACGCCGCAGTCGACGTAGCCGATGCCCTTCTCCGCCAGCAGCTCGGCGTTGACGAGGTCGTCGGTCCAGCGCGAGTTCCCGCCGTCGACCACCACGTCGCCCTCGCCGAGCAGCCCGGCGAGCTCCTCGACCGTGGCGCGCGTGGGGTCACCGGCGGGCACCATCACCCACACGACCTTGGGACTGGGCAGGGCCTCCACCAGCGCGGACAGCGAGTCCACGTCGCTCACGTCGGGGTTGCGGTCGTAGCCCACGACGGTGAGTCCCGCGCGGCGCATGCGCTCGCGCATGTTGCCGCCCATCTTGCCGAGTCCGACGAGTCCGATGTCCATGCTCGGAGCCTAGCCTCCCCGCCTCGCCGCGCGAGCGGCCCAGCGGGGACGAGCGCTCGCGCGGGTGCTCAGCTGAGCAGTCGCCGAGGCATCAGCAGGTAGCGGAAGGAGCTGGTGTCGTCGTCGGCGTCGGTGCCCGAGATGACGACCGGCTTGGTCGCCTGGGTGAAGGCGAGGTCGACGTGCTCGCCGTCGATGGCGGTCAGCCCGTCGAGCAGGAACTGGGGGTTGAAGCCGGTCGTGAGGTCGTCGCCGGTGATGTCGGCGTCGACCGCCTCGGTGGCCATGGCCTCGTCGCCCGAGCCGGCGTCGAGCACGATCTGGTTGTCGGCGAACTTCATCTGCACCGCCGTGTTGCGCTCGGCCACGAGCGCGACGCGCTTGACGGTCTCGATGAGCTCGGCCTTGTTGACCTTCGCGACCGTGAGGTGCTCGGCCGGGAAGAGCGAGCGGACCTTGGGGAACTCGCCGTCGAGCAGCCGGGTGGTGGTGCGGCGTACGCCGCCCAGGCCGGTGCCCTCGAAGCCGATCAGGCCCTCGCCGGCACCGCTCGCGCTCAGCGCGATCGTGACCTCCGCGCCGGAGGTGAGGGACTTGGCGGTGTCGCCGAGCACCTTGGCCGGGACGAGGGCGGCGACGGACTCGTCGGGGGACTGGGGGTTCCAGGTCAGCTCACGGTGCGAGAGCCGGAAGCGGTCGGTGGCCAGCAGCGCCATGGTCGAGCCGTCGATCTCGATCCTGACGCCGGTGAGCACGGGGAGCATGTCGTCGCGGCCCGCGGCGGTGACCGCCTGGGCGACCGCGTGCGCGAAGTCGGCGCTGGAGACGGTGCCGGTGGCCGACGGCATCTCCGGCAGGGTCGGGTAGTCCTCGACCGGCATCGTCTGGAGGCTGAAGCGTGCCGAGCCGCAGGTCAGCGAGACGCGCGGGCCCTCGAGCGTCAGCTCGACGGGCTTGGCCGGCAGGCTGCGGCAGATGTCGGCCAGGAGGCGGCCGCTGACGAGCGCCCGGCCCTCGTCGTTGACCTCCGCGGAGAGGGTGGCGCGCGCCGACGTCTCGTAGTCGAAGGTGGAGAGCACCAGGCCGGCGTCGCTCGCCTCGATCAGCAGGCCGGCGAGCACCGGCGAGCTGGGACGGACCGGCAGGCTGCGGGCAGCCCAGGCGACGGCATCGGCGAAGACGTCGCGTTCGACGCGGAACTTCACGGGGATCTCCTCGACGAGAGGTGGTGCGGGCAACGAGCGGCTGCACGCAGGCGGGAACCACACGCGTGCACGTGGGAAGTGCATCCTGCCACGCGCCGTCGCGCCGGCGGCAGGGTTCTCCCCAGAGGGAGGTCGGTCCGGTGTTCGTGGGAGATGGGACCAGTCTTGAGGTTCACAGTCGTCATAGGGTCCGTGGAAACTGTGGACGGCCACGATCTGCGCAGGTCAGGGCGGTGGCGCCCTGTGGACGACGGATGTGGACGCGCTTCGGCGGACCTGCGGCCCGTGTGGACGGGCGCCGCCGTCGTGTGGTTCGTCCCCCGGTGTCCACAGGGTCTGGGGACGACACGTCGGGGCGCATCACAACTTCTCCACACGCGGCACCTCGCCGGACGCCCCGGGAGCCGTCCGGTCCGGTCCGTCGGGTCCGTCCGGTCCGTGCGGGACGGGTCAGCCCTGGCGTGCCTGCATCTTCACGCGGTTGGTGAGCTCGCTGACCTGGTTGAACACCGCGCGGCGCTCGGCGAGCAGCTGGCGGATCTTGCGGTCGGCGTACATCACCGTGGTGTGGTCGCGGCCGCCGAACTCGCGGCCGATCTGCGGGAGCGACATCGAGGTGAGCTCGCGGCAGAGGTACATGCCGATCTGCCGGGCCATGACGAGGTGCCGGCCGCGCGAGGGACCGGTGAGGTCCTCGAGGGAGACGCCGAAGTAGGCCGCGGTCTGCGCGATGATCAGTGCGTGCGTGATCTCCGGCTCGCCGCCCTCGGGGATCAGGTCCTTGAGCACGATCTCGGCCAGGGTCATGTCGACCTCCTGGCGGTTGAGGTTCGCGAAGGCCGTCACCCGGATGAGGGCCCCCTCGAGCTCGCGGATGTTGGTCTGGATCTTCGAGGCGATGAACTCCAGGACGTCCGGCGGCGCGGTGAGGCGGTCCATTGCCGCCTTCTTGCGCAGGATCGCGATGCGGGTCTCGAGGTCAGGCGGCTGGACGTCGGTGATCAACCCCCACTCGAAGCGGTTGCGCAAGCGGTCCTCGAGGGCCTCGAGCCGCTTCGGCGCCCGGTCGGAGGTCAGGACGATCTGCTTGTTCGCGTTGTGGAGCGTGTTGAAGGTGTGGAAGAACTCCTCCTGCGTCTGGGTCTTGCCCTCGAGGAACTGGATGTCGTCGATGAGCAGGACGTCGACGTCGCGGTAGCGCCGCTTGAACCGGTCCTGACGGTCGTCACGGATGGCGTTGATGAACTCGTTGGTGAACTCCTCGCTCGAGACGTAGCGGACCTTGGCGTTGCTGTAGAGGCTGCGGACGTAGTGGCCGATCGCGTGCAGCAGGTGGGTCTTGCCCAGCCCGGACTCCCCGTAGACCAGGAGCGGGTTGTAGGCCTTGCCGGGCGCCTCGGCCACCGCCACCGCCGCCGCGTGCGGGAAGCGGTTCGAGGAGCCGATGACGAAGGTCTCGAAGGTGTACTTGGGGTTCAGCCGGGTCTCGAGCGCCGACGGGCGACGCTCGGTGGCGGTCGCGGACGGCTCGTGCTGCTCGGCCGCCATCGGCGCGGCGGGCTCGTAGCTCGGCTCCATTGTCGACATACCGACAGATCGATCTGGCGATTCGTCGACGGCGGCGTGCGCGGGCTCCGCGTCCTCGAGGGCGGGGTTGACGGTCACCAGCATCCGGATCTCCCGACCGAAGCGCTCGGTGAGCGCGTCCTCGATGTGGCTGCGCAGGCGGCCCTCGAGCTGGTTGCGGGTGAAGTCGTTGGGGACGGCGATGATCGCGGTGTTCTCATGCAGGGTCATCGGCACGCTGGGGCGCAGCCAGGCGCGCTGGTTGGGCTGCAGGTCCGCGACGATCTGCTGCCACACCGTTCCGAGATCTACCTGGTCGTCCACCGGACTCGCCTTCGCTTCCACCGTGAGTTGTCTGGGGCCCAGGTCGCGGCTGGCGCCTGCCCACCGAGTCCACAGAGTTGTCCACAAGCTGTGAACTCATCGGACCGATCGTCGGGATCGGACCACCCGCGATGCCGCGCAAGCGCGTCCCGTCGATGTTCCCGCAGGTCAGGACCGGGTTGCGCGTGCGCGTGACCCGGCTCACAGCACCTCGGTGAACCTGACGAGACCGCGATTTCCACAGACCTCGGAGAAGGGGAACGTAACAACCGGGTCCGCGCGCGGGCAAGACGTCATCCACAGGCCGGCGGGAGGCCGCCGTCGTGGGTTTGACCCTCTGTTTCCCGACCGCGTACCGTTGGCCGGTCGCTCCGTGTCGACGGGTGCCGCATGTCCACGATCCGCCACCTGGCGGCCGCGTGGGTGGGCGGTGCCGGCCGAAAGCCCTGACCCGGGCCGAGCACCGACTCGCGTGGAGTGGACATCCCTCGAAACCTTCGGAGAAATAGCCGTGAGCAAGCGTACCTACCAGCCGAACAACCGTCGCCGTCACAAGGTGCACGGCTTCCGCCTGCGCATGCGGACCCGTGCCGGCCGCGCGATCCTGTCGAGCCGTCGCCGCAAGGGCCGCAAGAGCCTGGCCGTCTGACGGCCCCGGGCTCACGGCGCCCGCCGTGCTCTCCGCCGTCAACCGCCTGACCGACAGCGACGGTTTCCGTCGCGCGGTCCGGAGCGGGCGTCGCTCGGGCTGCTCGACCGTGGTCGTCCACCTGTGGACCGACCCGGCCGCCGCGCCCGGCCCGGTGCGGGTGGGGTTCACGGTCAGCAAGGCCGTGGGCAACGCCGCCACCCGCAACCGTGTGAAGAGACGACTCCGGCACCTGACCCGGGAGCACCTCCCTGCACTGGAGGAGCTCCCGGGTCGTGCTGTGCTCGTGGTGCGGGCGCTCCCCGCCGCGGCGCAGGCCCCGTACGCCGCCCTCGGTACCGACCTGGCCCGTACCTTGGGCAGGGTGAGCGCCACATGAAGCACCTGCTCATCGGCCTGATCCGTGCGTGGCGCTTCGCCATCAGCCCGCTCTACGGCCAGGTGTGCCGCTACCACCCGAGCTGCTCGGCGTACGCCCTCGAGGCCGTCACGCAGCACGGGTCGGTGCGCGGTTCCTGGCTCACCGTACGTCGCCTGTGCCGGTGCCACCCCTGGGCCGCTGGCGGCTACGACCCCGTTCCCTCCCGTGCCGCCCAGGCCGCGGAGTCCCCTGCAACTCGAGGAGCATGAGTGCTCGACTTCTTCGGCGCGATCGGCAGCGCCATCATGACGCCGCTCTACTACGCGATCTCCTTCGTGCTGGTGGGCTTCCACAACGTGTTCGGCGGTCTCTTCGGCCCGACCTCCGGACTCGCGTGGGTGCTGTCGATCATCGGACTCACGCTCGTGGTGCGGGCGGCCCTGATCCCGCTGTTCGTCAAGCAGATCAAGTCCAGCCGGAACATGCAGCTGATCCAGCCCAAGGTCCGCGAGCTGCAGAAGAAGTACGGGCACGACCGGGAGCGTCTCGCGCAGGAGACGATGAAGCTGTACCGGGACTCCGGGACGAACCCGTTCGCCTCCTGCCTGCCGATCCTGCTGCAGATGCCGATCTTCCTCGCGCTGTTCCGCATCCTCGACCAGGCTGCGCGCAACCCCCAGGACAAGCGCGGCCTGATGACGCCCGAGCTGAACGAGCAGCTCCGCTCGGCGGTGTTCGCCGGCGGCAAGATCTCCGACACGTTCCTCAACGCCGACGGCGTCGAGGTCCGGGTGCTCGCCGCCGTCCTGGTGCTGGCCATGACCGCGACGACGTTCCTGACGCAGCGACAGCTGATGAGCAAGAACATGCCCGCCGACGCGCTCTCGGGTCCCTACGCCCAGCAGCAGAAGATGCTGCTCTACGTCCTGCCCATCGTCTTCGCGGTAGGCGGCATCGCCTTCCCCGTGGGCGTCCTCTTCTACTGGACGACCTCGAACCTGTGGACCATGGGCCAGCAGTTCTACGTCATCCGGAACAACCCCGCTCCGGGAACCCCGGCGGCCGATGCCAAGGAGGAGCGCGACCGTGCCAAGGCCGCGCGCAAGGGTCTGAAGACGCCGGCGCAGCTCGAGGAGGAGCGGCTCGCGGCCGAGGCGGAGGCGCGGCGCGAGGAGAAGGCGCAGATCCGTCAGCAGCCGCAGCGCCAGACGAAGGCACAGCGCACCAAGAGCAAGAAGAAGCGCTGACCCAGACATCCCGCGACGGCGCCCGCGTGGCTGCCGTCGTACCTGATCGAGAAGCAGGAGACACACGTGACTGAGCAGCTGACCGACGGCGAGTCCGTCGAGAGCACCGACGCCGATGCGTCCGCCTCCGAGGACGCCGCCACGGGCAAGGCCCGCCCGTCGAAGGTGGAGCGCCTCGAGCACGAGGGCGACATCGCCGCGGACTACCTCGAGGAGCTCCTCGACATCGCCGACCTGGACGGCGACCTCGACATGGACGTCGAGGGCGACCGGGCGAGCGTGCAGATCGGCGGCGCGGACCTGAGCCTCCTCGTGGGGCGCAACGGCGAGGTGCTCGAGGCGCTTCAGGAGCTCACGCGGCTCGCGGTGTACCGCGAGACCGGCGAGCGGTCGCGCCTGATGCTCGACATCAGTGGCCACCGGGCGCAGCAGCGCACCCGTCTCGTCGCCCTGGCGGAGACGTCGATCGCGCAGGTGAGGGAGACGGGCGAGGCGGTTTCCCTCGAGCCCATGAGCGCGTTCGAGCGGAAGGTGGTGCACGACGTCGTGGCCGCCGCCGGCCTGACCTCCGAGTCCGAGGGCGCGGAGCCGAGGCGCCACGTGGTGATCCTGCCCGCGTGAGCGAGGACGTTTCACGTGGAACACCCTCCGTGCCTCCCGAGGCGCGGAGGGTGTTCGCGTCCGACCGGCTCCCGCTCGCCGAGCGCTACACCGAGCTGCTGGCGACCGAGGGCGTCGTCCGTGGGCTGATCGGTCCCCGGGAGGCGCCGCGCCTCTGGGAGCGCCACGTCCTCAACTCGGCGGTGCTCAGCGACGCGGCTCCGGCCGAGGCATCCGTCTGTGACATCGGGACCGGCGCCGGCTTGCCAGGCGTGGTGCTGGCGATCGCCCGCCCCGACCTCGACGTGACGCTCGTCGAGCCCCTGCTGCGGCGGACGACGTTCCTCGACGAGGTGGTGGCCGAGCTCGAGCTGGCCCACGTCACCGTGGTCCGGGGACGGGCCGAGGACCTGCACGGGCGGGCGACGTTCGACGTGGTCACCTCGCGCGCCGTCGCCCCGCTCAAGCGTCTGCTCGGCTGGTCGATGCCGCTCGTGGCGCCGACGGGAGCCCTCGTGGCGATGAAGGGCCGGGGCGTGCGCGACGAGATCGCCGAGGCGCGCGCGTTCCTGAGCGAGTGGCGCTGTGGTGAGCCCGAGGTGTTCGAGGTCGGGGTCGGCGTGGTCGATCCCGCGACCACCGTGGTGCGGGTGCCCTGGGCGGACCCCGGCCGGATAGGTTGGCCCCTTCCGCGGACGGAGAAGAAGCGGTCCCCGCGGCGCTCGTCGCGCCGCGACCGCCGAGCGAGCCGAGAGGTGAGTTGAGTTGAGCGAGGGTCCTACCGAGGACGCCGGGTGGCGCGCCGTCGAGGGCGCGCCGTACCCGTTTTCCACCGGCTCAGACCGCCCGGCTGAGCGCGGCCGTCCACAGGACGTCGCGATTCATCCACAGGGCGTGGACAGCGACGTTTCACGTGAAACAGCATCCGATGCGTCCGGATCTGCCGGCCACGCCGGCGTTTCACGTGAAACCAACCCGCTGCGGCACGTACGCACGGCCGCGGAGATCGCGGCCCAGGACAGCGAGTTCACGGACCCCGGGACGCCGCTCGCCCAAGCCGCCCAGCACTCCGTGCTGGCCCGCTCCGGTGGGCTCCGGCGCCAGGGAGTGGAGCGCCCCGCGGCCACCCGGGTGCTCGTCGTCGCGAACCAGAAGGGTGGCGTCGGCAAGACGACGTCGACCGTGAACGTGGCAGCCGGTCTGGCGCAGCTCGGTCAGAAGGTCCTCGTGATCGACCTTGACCCACAGGGCAACGCCTCCACCGCGCTCGGCGTCGACCACCACCGCGGCGTCCCCTCGACGTACGACATGCTCGTGGAGGGCCGGCCCCTGGCCGAGGTGATGACCGAGTGTGCCGACCTCCCCGGCCTCTGGGTCGTCCCGGCCACCATCGACCTCGCGGGCGCCGAGATCGAGCTGGTGAGCGTCGTCGCGCGCGAGCAGCGCCTCGCCCGGGCGATCGCGGCGCACCCCTTGGTGGGGACGGCGGTCGAGGTGGGCGACGACCGGTTCGACTACGTCCTGGTGGACTGCCCGCCGTCGCTGGGCCTGCTGACGCTGAACGCCCTGGTCGCGGGACGAGAGATGTTCATCCCGATCCAAGCGGAGTACTACGCGCTGGAGGGCCTCGGCATGCTGCTCGAGACCGTCGAGATGGTGCGCCAGCACCTCAACCCGCGACTCACGATCTCGACGATCCTGCTGACCATGTACGACGCGCGCACGCGGCTCGCCGCGGGGGTCGCGGAGGAGGTCCGCGGGCACTTCGGCGACCAGGTGCTCAAGACCGCGGTGCCCCGCTCCGTGCGGGTCTCGGAGGCACCGTCGTACGGGCAGACCGTGATGACCTACGATCCGGCGTCGGCCGGAGCACTCTCCTACCTCGAGGCCGCCCGAGAGATCGCCAGCAAGGGAGCCCCACGCGCATGAACGCCACCCCGCCCCGTCGCGGCCTCGGACGCGGCCTCGGCTCGCTCATCCCGACCGCCCCGAGCAGCCCGGCGGACGGCGGGTCCGGCACCACCGCGACCGCGCCGCGGACAGGCACCACCGGCACCGGACCCGCCGCAGGCACGGCGTCCGCCCCGGCGCCGACCAGCCAGGCCGGGACGGCCGGCACCGTGGCGGGCGCCTACTTCGCCGAGCTGCCCATCGCGCAGGTGCGCCCGAACCACCGGCAGCCGCGACAGGTCTTTGAGGAGGAGGCCCTCGCCGAGCTGGTGCACTCGATCCGCGAGGTGGGCCTCCTGCAGCCCGTCGTGGTGCGCAGGACCGATGAGGACTCCTACGAGTTGATCATGGGGGAGCGGCGCTGGCGGGCGTCGCAGCAGGCAGGTCGCGACACGATCCCGGCGATCGTCCGGGAGACCGACGACGACGACATGCTGCGCGACGCGCTGCTGGAGAACCTGCACCGCTCGCAGCTCAACCCGCTCGAGGAGGCCGCGGCCTACGGCCAGCTGCTCGAGGACTTCGGGTGCACCCATGAGGAGCTGGCCCAGCGCATCGGCCGGTCGCGGCCCCAGATCTCCAACACGCTGCGCCTGCTCCGGCTCTCGCCCGCGGTCCAGCGCCGTGTTGCGGCGGGCGTGCTGTCTGCCGGTCACGCCCGCGCCCTGCTGTCGGTCGAGGACCCGGCTCTCCAGGACAAGCTCGCCGCCAGGGTCACGGCCGAAGGCATCTCCGTACGTGGGCTCGAAGAGATCGTGTCCCTCGGTGTGGAGGAGGAAGCTGCTCCGCGCGTGATGCGGCGCAAGCCCGTCGCCCCCGGCCTCAGCGAGCTCGCCGACCGGCTCTCGGACCGCCTCGAGACGCGCGTCAAGGTCGACCTCGGCAAGGCCAAGGGGAAGATCACCGTCGAGTTCGCCAGCCTGGACGACCTCCGCCGCATCGTCGACATCATGGACCCGCGCAACCGCGACGACCGCCCGATCTAAGGCTCGTCGCCCGCGCGCCCGGCGTACGGGCCCTCTCAAATCCCCCGCTTAAGCGGGGGATTGTGAACTTTGAGGGGTCTGCATGCCTCTAGAAGTTTCGAATCCCCCGCTTAAGCGGGGGTTCAGGGGGGACGACTACGCGCGCGGTAATGTCGACAAACAAACAAAGGGACAAAGCGCCGAAGAGACACGTCGACCTGTCGACGGATCTACTTGCCGCCTTGTCGCTTCGCCGCCGCCCGCTCCGCCCGCCTGCGGGCCCGTGCACGCATCTCCTCGGCGTCGAGGCGGGCCGCCTCCTCGAGCGTCGGGGCGGAGCCGCCCATCGACGCGGGCACCCACCAGGAGCCGGGGGGCTGCTCATCGGCGGGGTACTCCCGGACCGCCTCGCCGAGCAGCTGCGACATGCGGGCGTGCAGGGTGGCCGTCTCCGCGACGGGGTCCGCGCCGGTGGGGTGGAGCGGCTCGCCGACCTTGATCACGATCGACCTGCCCCGGGAAAAGTCACGCGGGCGGTCCTTCGTCATCATCCGCTGGGTGCCCCACAGGATGACCGGGACGACGGGTACGCCGGCCGTCGCGGCGATGCGGACCGCCCCGGTCTTGAACTCCTTGAGCTCCATCGCGCGCGAGATGGTCGCCTCGGGGAAGATGCCGACCGCCTCGCCCTCGCGGAGGCGGTCGACCGCGGTGCGGAAGCTCGCGACGCCGTCGTCCCGGTCGACGTCGATGTGGTGCATCGAGCGCATGACCGGTCCGGCCACCGGGTGGTCGAAGACCTCACGCTTGGCCATGAAGCGCACCAGCCGGCCCGACGGGTTCGCCGCGAGCCCGCCGTAGATGAAGTCGACGTAGCTGACGTGGTTGCAGGCCAGCAGCACGCCGCCCTCCCGCGGCACGTGCTCGGTGCCGCTGAGGTGGATGCGCTGGCCCAGCGCCCGGAACGCCGCCTTGGCGGTGACGATGATGGCCGGGTAGGTCACGTCGCGCATGACGAGAGCCTAGGGTCGCGCCCTGACCGCCCGCGAACCGAGGTCGTCAGCGACGCGTGGCCAGGAAGTCGGCGATCCGTCCGATCGCCTCCTCCAGGACGCTCGCCTCGGGCAGGGTCACCAGCCGGAGGTGGTCGGGGGCCGGCCAGTTGAAGCCGGTGCCGTGGGTGACGAGGATCTTCTTGGCCCGGAGCAGGTCGATGACGAGTGCCTGGTCGTCGTCGATCGCGTAGACCTCCGGGTTGAGCCGGGGGAAGCAGTACAGAGCGCCGCGCGGCTTGACGTTCGTGACGCCGGGGATCTCGTTGAGCAGGCGGTGCGCGAGCATCGACTGCTCGTAGAAGCGTCCGCCGGGTCCGACGAGCTCCTCGATCGACTGGTAGCCGCCCAGCGCGGTCTGGATGGCGTGCTGAGCCGGCACGTTCGCGCACATGCGCATGTTGGCGATGAGCGTGAGGCCCTCGAGGAAGTCCGTGGCGATCTCCTTGGGGCCCGACACCATGACCCAGCCGGCGCGGTAGCCGCACACGCGGTAGGCCTTGGAGAGGCCCGAGAACGTCAGGCACAGCACGTCGTTGCCGCCGTAGGTCGCCGCGTGGTGGTGCTGGGCGTCCTCGAACAGGATCTTCTCGTAGATCTCGTCGGACATCACGACGAGCTGGTGGCGACGCGCGATGTCGACCAGCCCCTTCACGGTCTCCTCGCTGTAGACCGCGCCCGTGGGGTTGTTGGGGTTGATGATGACGATGGCGTGGGTGTTCTCGGTGATCTTGGACTCGATGTCGGCGAGGTCGGGGTTCCAGCCGTCCTCCTCGTCGCACCGGTAGTGCACCGGCACCCCGCCCGCGAGCGTCACCGCGCCGGTCCACAGCGGGTAGTCCGGTGCCGGCACCAGGATCTCGTTCCCGTCGTCGACGAACGCCTGGAGCACCATCGAGATCAGCTCGGAGACGCCGTTGCCGATGTAGACGTCCTCGACGCCCACGTCGCGCAGTCCTCGCGACTGGTAGTAGTGCATCACCGCGGTGCGGGCCGACCAGATGCCCTGGCTGTCGGCGTACCCCTGGGACTGCGGCAGGTGGTGCACCATGTCGGCGACGATCTGCTCGGGGGCGTCGAAGCCGAACGGAGCGGTGTTGCCGATGTTGAGCTTGAGGATGCGGTGGCCCTCGGCCTCGAGGCGCTGCGCCTCGACGAGGATCGGCCCGCGCACGTCGTAGCGGACACCTTGCAGCTTCTTGCTCTGTCGGATCGGGCGCACGCTGCATCCTCTCAGGCGCCCACCGGGGCTAGCATCGACTGCGTGTCCCGCAAGACCGCAGCGCTGACGGTCGACCACCTCGTCGACCTGGGTGACCCGGTGCGCTCCTGCCTGTTCTGGGAGCTTCCACCGGTGGAGCGTGCCCGCCTCGACGAGCAGGAACGGGCCGCGGCGAAGCAGGAGTGGCTGGCGGGCACGCTGCGCGACTGGGGCTCCTGTGGGCGGGTCGTCCGCGTCGACGGCCGCACCGTGGGGCTGATCGTGTACGCCCCCGCGGCGCTGCTGCCCGGGGCCGCGGCGCTCCCCACCGCGCCGGGCTCGCCCGACGCCGTGCTCGCGGCGACGGCCTGGATCGAGCCGCGGCACCGCCGCGGCGGGTTGGGGCGGCTGCTCGTGCAGTCGATGGCGGCCGACCTCGTCGAGCGCAGGCACACGGCGATCGAGGCGTACGGCGACACGCGGGGCCGACCGAACGGCTGCGTGCTCCCCGCGGAGTTCCTCGGCAGCGTCGGCTTCGCGACCCAGCGGGCGCACCCGACGACCCCGCGGATGCGGATGGAGCTCCGCACCACGCTGAGCTGGAAGGACGAGGTCGAGCTGGCTCTCGAGCGGGTGTGGGGCGTCGTGCGCCCCACGCAGAAGGCGACCCGCCCGATCGGATCGGTGCGGGTCGCCTCTCGCGACTGACGAGCGTGCTCGTCGACTGCGCGTCGCTCAGATGATGCCCTCGAGCTCCTTGAGGAGCGCGGCCTTGGGCTTGGCGCCGACGATCGACTTCACGACCTCGCCGCCCTGGTAGACGTTGATGGTGGGGATGCCGGTGACACGGTAGGACGACGGCGTCACCGGGTTCTCGTCGACGTTCATCTTGAGGAAGGTGAGCTTCTCACCGTGCTCGGCGTTGAGCTCGTCGAGGATGGGGGCGACCTGGCGGCACGGGCCGCACCACTCGGCCCAGAAGTCCACCAGGACGGGCTTGTCGGACTTGAGGACCTGCGCCTCGAACTCGGCGTCGGTCACGGCGGCGATGTTGGCCACGGCGGTTGCCCCTTTCGTGGGTCTCTTCGATGGTCCGGGTCGTTGAACGGTCTCCAACGACCGACGTCTGGGTCAACACCGGGCTCGCGACGGTTGTTCCCGTCCGGCACCCGGCGCGGCCGTCCGTCGGCGGCCGGCCCGCGCTCAGGCGCGGGCGGTCTCCACCTGCTCCTCGATCAGCGCGACGGTGGCCGCCGCGTCGCCGGCGGTGGACGCCTCGTGGTCGAGGGCGGCGATGAATCGCTCGGCGTCGAGGGCGGCGGCGCAGCCGGTGCCGGCCGCGGTGATGGCCTGGCGGTAGTGGTGGTCGACCAGGTCGCCGGCCGCGAACACGCCCGGCAGGTTGGTCTTGGTGGAGGGGTGGTCGACGAGCACGTAGCCGTCGTCGTCGAGGTCGACCTGGCCGGTCAGCAGCTCCGAGCGCGGGTCGTGGCCGATCGCGATGAACAGGCCGGTGACGTCGAGCCGGCGCTCCTCGCCGGTCCCGGTGTCGCGCAGCGTGACCGACTCGAGCTTGTCGGTGCCGTTGATCGAGGCGACCTCGGCGTTCCACACCATCTCGAGCTTGGGGTCGGCGAAGGCGCGCTCCTGCATGATCTTGGAGGCGCGCAGCTCGCCGCGGCGGTGCACGAGGTAGACCTTCGAGGCGAAGCGGGTCAGGAACGTCGCCTCCTCGACCGCGGAGTCGCCACCGCCGATGACGGCGATCGCCTGGTCGCGGAAGAAGAAGCCGTCACAGGTGGCACACCAGGAGACGCCGCGCCCCGAGAGCTCGTCCTCGCGCGGGAGCCCGAGCTTGCGGTAGCCAGATCCGGTCGCGAGGATCACCGACCGCGCGGTGTAGGTGTCGGTGGCGGTCCTGACGACCTTGAGGTCACCGGTGAGGTCCACCTCGACGACGTCGTCGGCGACCAGCTCGGCGCCGAAGCGCTCGGCCTGGGCGCGCATCTCGTCCATCAGCGCCGGACCCATGATGCCGTCGCGGAAGCCGGGGAAGTTCTCCACCTCGGTGGTGTTCATCAGCGCACCGCCGGCGGTCACCGACCCCTCGAACACGAGCGGCTCGAGGGAGGCGCGGGCCGCGTAGACGGCGGCGGTGTACCCCGAGGGCCCCGAGCCGATGATGATGACGTTGCGCGGCGTCGACTCGGTGGTGGCGGTGCTGGTGCTCATGAGCGGTCAGTGACTCCTGGGATCGGATGGGGCGTACGCCTGTCCAACCGATCGTAGGCGACCGTTGTTCCGCCGGTGGCGCGAGCGCTCAGGGCGCGGGCAGCGTCAGCGTGCGCACCGGGTCCGGGGTGCCGCACACGTAGACCTCGGCCCGCTGCGCCTCCGCGTCCGGGCGACGGAACACGACGACGCCGCGCTGCCCGTCGACCTCGGCCACGAGGCGACGACCCGGGCCGTGGCGAGGGCCGTCGCAGCCGCTGAGGGCCTCCAGGGTGGTGGCCGAGGAGCGGCGGGCGGCGCCGGGCCGCAGGGCGAGCAGCTGCTGGGCCAGCTCGGCGTCGGTCGAGGAGAGCGTCGGATAGCTCCCGGGTGCCGAGGGCGCGGAGCTCTTCAGGGACTCCGGCGCGAGCCCGGCGTCGGCCCCGGCGCCCTCCTCGGTGCGGGCGCCGCCGTTCCCGCCGCGGCCGTCGGCCAGCCCGGGGGAGGTGGAGTCCGCGGACGTGGCGCTCGAGCCGGCGCCGGCGTCGTCCCCGCCGTCCTGCGGCAGGATCTGGCCCACGGCGATGCCGGCGACCACGACCGCCGCAGCCGCGAGCACGCCTGCCGAGGCGAGGCGGCGGCGCCGGGACCCGAGGTCGACGACCCGCGGGGGCGTGTCGTGGGGCCTGTCGTGGCCCGGGGCGTGGCCCGGGGCGTGGGTCGGGGCGTCGGGTGCGGCGTCGGGCGTGGACCCCCGCTCGGCGACCAGGGTCTCGAGCGTCCGCTCGAGGCGCGCGACGACCTCGGGCGGGGGCGGCCCGTCGTGACGGGCGTCGGCGAGCAGGCGGCGTACGGCCTCCTGCTCGGGCGTCAGTCCGGCGTCGGTCATCGCGGGTCACCTCCTCGAGGGGTGGGTGCGGGGCGTGGGTGCCGGGTGCGGAGCGTGGGTGCGGGGCGTGGTGAGCGTGGTCGGGGCGCGGACGGGGTCAGGACGCGGGCGGCCCGCGCGGACGCACGGTGGGTTGGACGGGTCCGTCGGGCGGGGGGTTCCCGCCGGACTGGTCACCGGCTTCCTGCTGCAGGTCGGCGAGGAGCGCCGCGAGCTTGGTGCGCCCGCGCGAGCAGCGGGACTTCACGGTGCCCTCGGCGCACCCGAGCATCGCGGCGACCTCCGCGACGGGGTAGCCCTCCATGTCGACCAGCACCAGCGCGGCGCGCTGCTCGGCAGGCAGGGTCGCAAGCGCGGCGAGCACCCGCTGCCGGCGCTCGGTGTCCTCGGCGACGGCATCGGGCTGGTCGTCGCGCACGGCGCTCGCGACGACGGTGCCGCGGTCCTCGACGTCGTCGGGCAGCGCATCGAGGCGGCGGATCTTGGCGGCGCGGAGGCGGTCCAGGCAGGCGTTGACGACGACCCGGTGCAGCCACGTGGTCACGGCCGCCTCGCCACGGTACGACCCGGCCCGGCGGAACGCGGCGACCATGCCGTCCTGGAAGCCGTCGGCGGCGTCCTCCGGGTTGCCCATCGTGCGGAGGGCGACGGCCCACAACCGGTCGCGGTGCCGCGCGAAGAGCTCACCGAACGCCTCGGTGTCCCCGTCGACGTGGGCCTGCAGCAGTGCCTGGTCGGAGCGGTCGCTCACCCGAGCACCTGAACCTCGGTGATCGTGCCGCGGAAGCCGCCGTCCACCGGCGGGAGCAGCGTCAGCCAGACCGTCACGTACTGGCCGGACACCGCCTCGTCGAGGTCGATCGTGAGCTCGCCGGTGCCCGACGCCGTCCCGACGGGCGTGAGCTCGGAGACGCCGGTCGGCGCGTCTGAGGTGACGTACGCCGCCAGCGAGGTCTGCCCGCCCTCAGTCGACACGACCACGCGGCGCACCGCCCGGGTGGAGCCGAGGTCGACGACCAGGCCGACGCCGGTCTTCAGGCCGGCCGGGCCGAAGTTCTGCTCGTAGGTCGAGGTGGTCCACGAGGTCGCGGGGTCACCGTCGAGGACGTTGGGGACGGTCTCGGGGTTCTCCTGCCGGCCGTCGGTGCCCTGCGGGTCGAAGTCGTCGGCCACGAGGTCGGTGAGGGGGGTCGGCTCCACGGCCGTCGGGCTGGCCGTCGCCGTGGGGTCGTCGTCCGACCCGACGGTGGGCGGCTTGAGGCCGAGCTGGTACGCGGCGACGGCGGCAACCCCGACGAGCAGGCACGCCGCGACGATCAGCGCCAGGCGGATCCAGCTGCGCCCGGGCACCTGGTCGTTCGTGTCGTCGAGCCCCTGACCGGTGCCCCACCGGTCGTCGGACCACGAGCCGGTGCCCCACGAACCCGAGGCCCACGAGCCGGTGTCGCGGCCCACCGCTCCGGTGCCGGAGTCGGGGCCGGCGTCCCGGCCGGAGTCCTGGGAGGCGTCCCACGGCCAGTAGTCGGGGGCCGACGGCGCGCGGCTGCCCGGGCGCGGCCGGCGGACGGGCTGGCCCTCGGGCGGGTCGGGGGCGAAGAGCGGCTTCGGATCGGGGTCGGTGAGCGGTGGAGGGGGCGTGGGCTTCTCGGTGCGGGCGCGCAGCCAGTCGACCTCGTCGTCCTCGTGGAAGACCGGCATGCCCGCCTCCGTGGGCAGGTCCGTGCTGGAGGGCGGCGCCGTCGACGCGGCCGCAGGACCGGGGTCCTGCGGTGCCGCGACCTCCGCCTGGCCCGCCGGGTCCTCGTGCTCGGGCTCTGCGGGCTCTGCGGGCTCTGCGGGCTCTGCTGGCTCCGCGGGCTCTGCGGGCTCTGCGGGCTCCGCGGCCTCCGGGCGGCCGGCCCGGGCTGCCGGGTCGTCGACGGGCACGACCGGCACCGCGGCGGTGGGGACCGACGACGGATCGACCGGCGGGAAGGCCCGAGTGGCAGGTGCGTGCCCGCCGGGGACCGTGACGAGCGTCCCGGTCGTCTCGCCGACGTAGTCGCGGAGCAGGTCGCGGACGGTCTGGGCCGACGGGCGGGTGGTCGCGGGGCCCTGCCGGGGGTTCAGCACCTGGTCGCACAGCGCGTCGAGGGTGCGCGGGATCCCGGCGCGCACCTGGCGCGGACGCAGCACCTCGCCGTGCACCTCCGGCGCCGGGGGCACCGCGGAGCGTGACACACCGGCCCACCTGCCGGTGAGCGAGCAGTAGAGCAGGCCGACGAGGTCGATCTCGTCGACGTTGAGCCGGCCGGGGGTCAGTCCGCGCAGGGCCGCCTCGACCCCGAAGCCGATGATCCGGACGTGCCCGTTCTGGTCGACGAGCACGTTCTCCGGCGCGAGGTGCCCGTGCGCGAGACCGGCGGCGTGCGCCACCGCGAGGCTGTCGGCCACCTCCGCGACCAGCCACGCGGCCCGCCGGGGGGCCAGCGGGCCCTCGCGGGTGAGCAGCGCGTCGAGCGAGTCGCCCTGCCCCCACTCGTTGACGACGTAGCAGAGCCCGCCCGCGGCCTCGGCGTCGAGCACTCGCAGCAGGCGCCGGTCGATGACGGGCCCGGTGCGCCGGGCGGCGTCGAGGACCGGCTGCGCGCGCTCGTCGTCGGCCGGGATCACGTGGACGGAGACCGGACGGTGCAGCACCAGGTCGTGGGCCCGCCAGAACCGGCAGGACCCGTTCTCGGAGAGGAGGTCGTCGAGCCGGTAGCGCTCCGCGAGCACGTCACCGGCCTGCGTCGACGTGGGCACCGCTCACCTCCCGTCCGCGTCCGGCCGGTCGGTCCCGACCCGCCTCACCGTTGTTGCGGCCACTCTAGGCAGATTCACCGGCGCCGCAGCCGTGCCGCGACGGTGTCGACCAGCCCCATCACCTCGCGCACCCGCAGCAGGCGGGCGCCGACGAGCACGACGAGCAGCCCGGCCCCGGCGCTCGCGCCGCCGCGGAGCAGGGCGACGACCGGTCCGGGGTGCTCGCCGAGGCCGGCCAGGCCGCGCTCGACCAGCCAGGCGGTCGTGCCCGCCGCGGCGAGCACCACCGCCATCCGGACCAGGAACCGGACCAGCTGCGGCGCCTCGAGCCCGCCCACGGTGCGCTGGAGCAGGGCGAAGCTCGCGACCGCTCCCACGGCGTACGACGCGAGATAGGCGACCACGAGCATCGGGGCGGTCTCCTCCGGCGGCCGCGAGGGCACCAGCGCCGTGGCCACCAGCACGTTGGTGAGCGACACCGCGACCTGGATGAGGAACACCAGCCGGGTCATCTCCATGGCGTAGAAGCCGCGGAGCATGAAGTAGTGGACGGTGAAGAGGACCAGCGCCGGGCCGAAGAGCGCCAGGGTCGGGGCGAAGGTGGCTGCCGTGTCGGGGTCGGACCACCCGAAGGCGAAGCCGGCGACGTCCTCGGCGACCACGGGCAGCAGCACGGCGAACGGCAGCACCAGCGCGAGCGCCGTCCGCAGCGTCGAGCCGACGGTGCTCCCGAGGTCGGCGAGCCGGCCCTCGTGGGCGAAGCCCGAGATCCGCGGGAGGATCGCGGTCGCCAGCGAGACTGTGACGATCGAGTGCGGGACCATCATGATCAGCAGGCTGCTGGAGTAGACCGTGTAGCCGGTGCCGCCCGCCACGGCGCCGCCGGAGGCGAGGCGCACGACGACGAGGTACGCCGCCTGGGTGACGACGACGAAGAGCACGGTCCACATCCCGAGCGACAGCGTCCTGCGCAGCTCGGGGTCGCGGAAGTCGAAGCGGGGGCGGTAGGTGAAGCCCGAGGCGCGCAGGTAGGGCACCAGCACCAGGCACTGCGCGACGATCCCGACCGTTGAGCCGAGGCCGAGGAGGACCTCCTGGCCGGTGTCGAACGCCTGGTCGCGCAGCGGTCCCTCGCCGACGGGACCCCAGACGAGGAGGTAGGTGAGCAGCATGGCGACCGCGATGAGGTTGTTGGCGATCGGTGCCCACATCATCGGTCCGAAGCGTCCGCGCGCGTTGAGCACCTGGCCGACCAGGACGTACATGCCGTAGAAGAACACCTGGGGCAGGCACCACCGCGTCAGGTCCACGATCGACTCGAGGTGGGCGGCCCGGTCGGGCTCGAGGAAGCGACCGTCGAGGTAGACCCGCAGCAACAGCGGTGCGAGCACGACCAGGAGGACCGTGACGGTGCCGAGGAACAGCGCCGACAAGGTGATGACCCGGCTGGCGTAGGCGTCGCCGCCGTCGGGGTCGTCGGTGATGCGTCGCACCAGCTGCGGCACCAGGACGGCGTTGAAGATGCCGCCGGCCAGCAGGATGTAGACCATGTTGGGCAGCGTGTTGGCGATCGTGAAGAGGTCCGCGCGCAGCACGCCACCGAGCGCGGCGACGAGCAGGGCGCTGCGGATGAAGCCCGACGCGCGCGAGAACACCGTGCCGGCGGCCATCACGGCCGAGGAGGCGAGGATCCGCTGGTCGCTCATGGGCGTCCGGAGAGCGGGGTCGTGGGGCCCGGGGGGTGCTCGGCGGCCGGCTCGGCGCGACCGGGGGGCTCCTGCGCACCCGCCAGTGGCTCGGCCGCCGCGAGCTCGGCGCGCCGGGCCCGGATCTGCCCGGGCAGCCGGTAGCCGATCATCCCGAACAGCACGAGCGCGCCGACGCCCATCAGGATCCAGATGACCGCGCTGACGCGGGCCGCGCGGATGGGGAGCTGGTCCGACGAGCCGAGCGGTACGCCGTCGACGCTGAGCACGCTCAGCCGGACGTTGTGGACCCCGGGCTGGCGGGTGGTGGCCACGAAGCGCAGCGAGCTGCGGGCCCGGGGCCCCAGCTCGCGCACGCCGCCGCCGGTGAGCGTGACCTCGCCGTCCGTCCGGGCCTCGATGCGCACCTCGACCGGCTGGTCGAGGCCGTTGACGACGGTGGCGCCGAGCGGTCCGGAGTCGCTGGACAGCGTGACGGCCGCCGGCGCCTCGATGTCGATCTTGCCGAGGTCCTCGCGCATCGCGTCCTCCACGCGCTCCGCCGCCGCACGGGCCAGACCGGGCTGGGCGCGGTGCTGCTCGGAGAGGGTCACCAGCACCTCGTCGCGCACCTGGGCCTCCACCCGGGTCACCAGGGCCAGGACCTGCTCCAGCAGGGTGGCGGCCTGCGTGGCGCGGCTGGCGGCGGTGAAGCTCGCGGCGTCGAGCTCGGCGGCGAGGTCCTCGTCGGTGTAGGCGAGGCTCGAGGCCGGCACGCCGAAGGCCTGCCGGGACGTGACGTCGGCGACCGGCACGACCTCGAGCCACGACTGCTCCAGATCGTCGAAGAAGCTCTGCGCGTCCTCGCCGCGCCACACCGTCGGCAGCGTGACCACCAGTGGCGCAGTGTCGTCGCCGTTCAGCCGCAGGGCCGCCTCGCTGAGCAGCCGCTGCCGCAGGGCGAGCGGGTCGTTCGCGGCCGTGGGTCCGGGGCCTCCCGCCTCGGCGCCGGTGCTCGTCACCAGCACCTTGTGGCCGAGGACGCGGACCATCGAGGTGGGGCTGGCGGGTGGGACGGCGAACGCGTTGTCGCCCACCAGGACCTGCGTGCCGGCCGGCACCTGCGCGAGGGCCTCGGGGCTGAGCACGTCGCTGGTCGGCGCCACCACCGGCTGCGACGGCAGCGAGAGGGCCGCCATCACCTCCGCGCCGCGGGCCACGGCCTGGTCGAGGCGGGTGCGGTCGTGGCGGACGGCCGCCGACACGTCGATGTCGCCGTAGGGCAGGGTCAGCACGGGCGTGGCGCCGACCAGGTCCTGGAAGCGGGCCAGCCATGCCCCGGCGGCGACGGCGAGGGCGGCCTGGTCCTCGGTCGGCTCCTCGCTGGGCTGCGACTCGGTCGGGGTGAGCGTCTCGAGGGACTCCGGGTCCTGCGTGTCGTCGCTCGGTGACTCGCTCGGCGTCGGCTGCTGGTCCGGCACGCTCGGGTCCGGGCCCAGGCTTCGGGGGACGTTCCCGTGCGAGAGCCGCGCGACCGCCAGCAGCACCGCCGGGTCGACGAGCCAGCTGTACGGCGTCGACCCGGCGGAGTCGGCCATGTCGAGCACCCCGTCGAGGCTGCCGCCCTCGGCGAGTCGGCGGGCCCAGCGCTCGGTGCCCGCGACGGCGCCGTCCTCGTCGAACCAGACGCGGCCGCGGATCGGGAGCACCACCGACACCTCCTGGGTGTCGCGGCCGGTCGGGCGCATCGGGATGAACGTGCGGGCGCGACCGTCGGCCACGCCGTCACGCGGGACCGAGCTGTCGCCCAGGGCGTGGATGCCGATCCAGTAGACGCCCGGCTGGCCGGAGGTCTCGAGCAGCTCGACGGGCACGGTGTCGGAGAACGTGGCGCTCTGCCCGGGCGCGAGCTCGTCCACGGTGTCGAACGTGCCCGGGACCGTCACCCGCTGGCCGACGTACTCGGCCGGGTCGATGGTCGCCGAGACGCCGAGCGTGGCGGAGTCGAGGATCGGCGTCTGGGAGGAGAACGCGTGCAGGTTGATCCGGGTGAAGGTCTCGTCGCTGACGTTGGTGACCGTGCCCGTGATCTCGACGTCGCCCGAGCGCGGCAGCTCGGGGCTGATGGCGTCGAGGTGCACCACGAGCGGGTCGGCGTCCTTGGCCTCGGCGGGTGCCGGGGCGCCGGCGGCCGGCGCCGCGAGGCCCGCGGCCGCGACCGCGGAGGTCAGGAGCCCCGCCAGGGCAGCACGGAACACGGACGGGCGGGGCACGCACCGATGCTAGTTGCTGGGCCGAGCCGCGCCGGCACGTAGACTGGCCTGTCGTGTCCGACGCCTCCCTGCAACCGCTCACGATCGTGGAGATCCAGGCGCGCGTCGCCGACGAGCTCGCGCGCATCGGGTCGGTGATCGACGAGCTGGGCGCGAGGTTCACCGCGGCGGGCGAGGAGCTGGCGCTGGTCGGCGGCCCGGTCCGCGACGCGATGATCGGACGGCTGCAGAACGACCTCGACTTCACCACCTCCGCGCGTCCCGACGTCACCGAGCGACTGCTCGCCGGGTGGGCCGACGCCGTGTGGGACATGGGTCGCGACTTCGGCACGATCGGCTGCCGCAAGGGCCCGTGGCAGGTCGAGATCACGACCTACCGCTCCGAGACTTACGACCCGGCCTCGCGCAAGCCCGACGTCGACTTCGGCGACAGCCTCGAGGGCGACCTGGGGCGGCGCGACTTCAGCGTGAACGCCATGGCCGTCCGCGTGCCCGGGCGCGAGTTCGTCGACCCGTTCGGCGGCATCGTCGACCTCGCCGAGCGGGTCCTGCGCACGCCGGGTGCCCCTGAGGACTCGTTCTCCGACGACCCGCTGCGGATGATGCGCGCCGCCCGGTTCGCCGCGCAGCTCGGGTTCTCCGTCGCCCCGGAGGTCGTCGAGGCGATGACCGCGATGGCGGGGCGCATCGAGATCATCTCGGCCGAGCGGGTGCGCGACGAGCTCGTCAAGCTGGTGTGCGCCCCGCACCCGCGGCTCGGCCTGACGCTCCTCGTCGAGACCGGGCTGGCGGCCCACGTGCTGCCGGAGCT
The DNA here is from genome assembly GCF_017916385.1 of Nocardioides xinjiangensis. Taxonomy (NCBI): domain Bacteria; kingdom Bacillati; phylum Actinomycetota; class Actinomycetes; order Propionibacteriales; family Nocardioidaceae; genus Nocardioides; species Nocardioides xinjiangensis. Next base: position 1,751,573 of record NZ_JAFMSW010000001.1, on the reverse strand, counting down.
GCCGGCGCTGGCGCTGGAGCGCGACGAGCACCACCGGCACAAGGACGTCTACGAGCACACCCTGACCGTGCTCGAGCAGACCATCGACCTCGAGCACCGCCTCGGCGGCGGTCGCGACGCTGCTCCCGACTTCATCAGCCGCTTCGCCGCCCTCATGCACGACGTCGGCAAGCCCAGGACGCGCCGCTTCGAGGCCGGCGGGGTGGTGACCTTCCACCACCACGACGTCGTCGGTGCCAAGCTCACCCGCAAGCGGATGCAGGCGCTGCGCTTCTCCAACCACGACATCGAGGCGGTCTCGCGGCTGGTGGAGCTGCACCTGCGCTTCCACGGCTACGGTTCGGGCGAGTGGACCGACAGCGCCGTCCGGCGCTACGTCCGCGACGCCGGCGACCAGCTCGAGCGGCTGCACATCCTCACCCGGGCCGACTGCACCACGCGCAACCAGCGCAAGGCCGACCGCCTGCGCCGGACGTACGACGCGCTCGAGGAGCGCATCGCCCGGCTGTCGGAGGAGGAGGAGCTGGCCGCGATCCGGCCCGACCTCGACGGCAACCGCATCATGGAGGTCCTCGGCATCGGACCCGGTCGCGAGGTGGGGCAGGCGTACGCGTTCCTGCTCGAGCTGCGGATGGACGAGGGCCCGCAGACGCCCGAGCAGGCCGAGGCCGCGCTGCGCGCCTGGTGGGCCGGGCGGCAGGACCAGGAACCGCCGACCCGCTGACCCGCCGACCCGCTGACCCGCCGACCCGTGACCGGCGCCGGAACGGCACGACCCGCCCGGACCGGGTCCGGGCGGGTCGCGTGTGGGTGCCGTGTGGGCACCGCGTGGGCGGCGGTCAGCGCGCGGTGCGGAAGCCCTCCACGTACGCCGTCCCGCGGGTGACCACGAGCCGCAGCCGGTGCGGGCGGTCGCCGCGGAGGCCGCTGATCACCGCGTGCCGGTCGAGGCGGGGACGCGCCCGCCGTCCCGCGAAGGACACCGTTCCGATCCGCTCGCCGTCGACGAACAGCACGGCCCGGCCGCCCCGCGCCGCGCGCCCGAGGACGACGTCCACCGCGTCGCCCTCGAAGGTCAGGCGCAGCACGTCGCGTCCCGGGCGTCGACCGCGGTTGTCGCAGTAGGAACCGCCGGGGGCCTCGCCCCGCAGCACCCGCCAGCTCCCGAGGTGGCCCACCGAGCGCCCCTGGCACGGGTGCCGGCGCGTGAGGCCGTCGGGCGCCTGGGAGGTCACGGCGACCGTCGGCTGGCCCGCGCCGCCCGCACCCGGGTCCGGGGTGGACGTGGGGTCCGGGGTGGGCGAGGGACCGGTCGGGCCGCCGCGCTCGGTAATCGTCACCCGCACCGTCGCCGTGCCGGTCAGGCCCTCGGCGTCGGAGACGGTCACGGTGACGTCGTACGTCCCGGGCCTGCCGAAGACGCGCTTCACCACCGGGCCCTCGGCGTCCTTGGTGGTGCCGCCGTTGCCGAGGTCCCACGAGTAGGTGAGGCTGCCGGGTGTCTCGGCGTCGGTGCTGCCGGAGGCGTCGAGGGTGACCTCGGTCCCCGCGGCGGCGGTGGCCGGCGTCGCGGTCGCCCGCGCCTGGGGCGCGGTGTTGGCCGGCGGCAGGGGCTCCTCGTCGTAGCCGTAGTCGAAGGTGCCGCAGCCCTTCCCGAGGGTGAACCGGACGTCGCCGGTCAGGTCGCCGTCGGCCTGCTGCGGACCCTCGCCGGTCTCCGTGCCGTCGCCGTTGCCGGTCATGCGCAGGACGTCGAAGGTGAGGCAGTCGTGGCGGAATTCCCAGTTGCCCGACGGGCTGCTCGGGTCGGCGTAGTTGTCGGTCCACCCCTCGCCGCCGTCGGAGAAGTGGGAGTCGCCGTCGGCCGCGGTCCAGGCCGCGTCGCCGAGGTCGGGCGTGTTGCTGCCCGGCTCCGGCTGGCTGTCGAGCGGCGACTGGGCGGGCGGGTCGTCGGTCCCGGCATTGCCGTAGCCGTGCGCCTCGTCGGTGTAGGCGGTGTAGAACCCGGACTGGAAGGCGATCGGGTCGCGGTCGACCTGGCCGTTGCCGTCGAGGTCGAACCCGGACCGGTCACGCATCTCGAGGTAGTACGCGTGGTCGGACGGGCCCTCCGCGCCGGCGGCGACGTACTGCCACCCCTGTCCGCAGTCCCCGCCCGGGCCGTCGGCCCGGCAGCCGCCGTTGAAGATCCGCGGGTCGTCGGACGAGCCGCTGGTCTCGAAGTCGGTCGCGTAGATCTCCCGCGTGGTGCCGTCGGGCAGGGTCGCGGTCACCGTGACGTCGTCGATGAACCAGCCGGGGCGCGCCAGCCCGGGGTCGGTCGCGTAGCTGAACCGCAGCACCGGGGCGTCGGTGCCGACCAGGTCGGAGATGTCGTAGGAGTCGGCGAGGAAGACCATCTCCGGGGTCTCGCCCAGCTTGCGGTCGGTGGCCTCGGTGCCGGCTGCGTAGGAGCCGGACGTGCCGGTGATCCCGTTGTCGTAGGCCGCCTGGCAGCCGTTCTGGTTGGGGTTGCCGGCGAGCAGGTCGGTGTTGGAGGTGGTGTAGCCCTCGGCGGACGCGTGGGAGACGTAGTCCCGGCCGTCGCCGGAGGTCAGCACGAAGCCGTAGTCGTAGTCCCACTCGATGTCCCACATCGACTTGAAATCGAGCGAGAGCGTGGTGCCGGCGGGCAGGTCGGCCGCCTCGGGGAGGGCGACGTCGATGTTGTGCCCGCCGCCGTCGGTCGAGCAGCCGAAGTCGTTGCCGGAGCGCGACCACCAGGTGTGCGAGGCGGTGGCGGTGTCACCGGTGTCGAACTTCGCCGGGTCGAGGAGGACGCGGCCGGGCAGCTTCGCGACGTACATCTGGGAGTTCTGCACCCGGCCGACGCCGCCTTGGCCCTCGGTGAGGGTGTACGCCGTCCCCGTGGGCGTCTGCCACGTGATGGTGTTCGTGTCCTGCTTGGAGTCGGTGATCCCCGACTCGGTGCGCGAGGAGTCGAGGACCTCGGGGACCACCCAGCCGAGCTCCTGGCGCCCGAAGGCGTCGATGTGGTGCGACTTGTCGGTCGCCATCAGGCTCCAGTCGCCGTAGGTCTCGCGCCCGCCGAGGGAGTAGAAGTCCGGCAGGCCGAGCGAGTGGCCGTACTCGTGGGAGATGACCGACGCGTGGTCGATGGCCGTCTCCGGGTTGAGGTTGTAGGGGCCCACGCGCACGAACACCTTGAGGGCGTCGGGACCCGGCGTGGTCGTCATCTCGTCGTAGCTGTCGTCGGTGTACCAGAGGGGCCGGCCCTCGAGGTCCTTCAGCTGGTCGTCGGTGGTGAAGCCTGGCAGGCCCGTGACGGGGTCGGTGTAGTAGAACTCCAGGCTCGAGGAGTGGGGCCAGATGTTGTCGTAGGGCAGGTCCGGCGTGCCGGTCGTCGGGTTGGGCAGGTCGCAGCCGGCGGGGCCGAGCTGCGAGGACCCGTTGCCGCCGCACCCGGCGAACACGGCCATGAAGAAGTCGACCACGCCGTCCTTGTCGGTGTCGTAGTCGGAGTAGTCGATCTCCGGGTCGGCGATGGCGGCCGCGTCGACGACGATCTTGCCGGTGGGTCCGCAGCCGGAGTCGATCTGCATGAGCGCCGCGGCGCCGGCGAGCGAGCCGACGACGGCGGAGCCGTTGCCGTCGGAGCCGTAGTAGCCGGTGCTGCCCGGGAGCTGGTAGACCCCGTCGCGGATCCGCTGGGTGTAGAGCGGGTTCGTCGGCAGCGGCACGTCGGCGTGCGTCACGCCGAGGCAGGTCTGGCCCGGCACCACCTTGGTGAACGGGAACGCCTTCTGGCCGCCGGTCGCGGTGTTGCCCTCGTAGGCGAAGTCCGCGGACTCGATGCCGGCGGAGGGGACGGTGCCCTCCGGGTAGAGCTGGCCCAGGCTCATCTCCTGGAACAGGTTGAACGTCGAGCCCTCGAAGGAGGGGTCGTTGATGACGGTGTCGAGGGAGCGCTCGTGCTCACCGTAGCCGCGGTCGGTGTAGGCGACCGGGACGACGGGGAACGGCCGGTCGCCGTAGCGCGCGGTGTCGTACTCGGAACCGGGCGGGATCACCTTGGGGCCGTGGCTGGTGAAGGCCCGGCTGGCGCCTGCGACGGTGACGGTGGCGGTGGTGGACAGGTCGCGCCACACGACGGTGGGCAGCTGGGCGAGGTCGTCGGCGCGGCTCTCGAGGACGAGGGTGCGGGTCGCGCCGGCAGCGAGGCTGCCGACCTGCCAGGTGTGGCTGCGGGCGTCCACCGCGGTGGCGCCGGCCTTGAGGATGCGGCTGCCGGTGGGTGCGGTGATGGCGACGCTCGCCCCGACGACGGGGAGTGCGGAGGTGTTGCGGACGATGATGCGCGAGGGGTAGGTCTCGCCGGGCTTGACCCAGCCGACGGCGGAGACGAACGAGTTCTCCACCTCGAGGCCGCCCACGACCCCCTCCGAGACGACGGTGGGGGACGCGGCCGGGGCGCTGGGGGCGCCGGCGGCGGTGGCGGAGCCGGCGGTGGCGACCGTGGTGGCGGTCAGCAGCCCGGCGAGGAGGGTGGTCGTGGCGAGGGCGCGTACGGCCGTGGTGGCCGCGAGCCGACGGGATCGGGACATCGGGTTCCTCAGTGGTAGGACGCGTCGGGGGCGCGTCGATGACCTGAGAACGACGTCGTGGTCGCGAAGTTACTCGCTCGTGGGCGGCCGGTGTGCTCAGCCCTTCGTGCCGGTGCTGGCGACTCCCTGAATGATCTGCTTCTGGCCGATGAAGAACACGACGATCATCGGCAGCGTCGCGATCACGCTGGCCGCCACGACGAGCTCCCAGTGCCACTCGCCGCCGAACCCGAACTGGTCGAGCATCGACTTGAGCCCCCGCGGCACGGTGAAGTCCTCGCGGTCGCGCAGGTAGATCAGGCCCCGCATGAGGTCGGTCCACGCGGCCTGGAACTCGAACAGCGCGACCACGACCAGCGCGGGGCGGGTCAGTGGCAGCGCGATGTGCCAGAACACCTTCCAGTGCCCGGCGCCGTCCATCTCGGCGGCGTCGAAGAGCTCGGGCGGCAGGCCGAGGAAGAACTGCCGCAGCAGGAAGATGTAGAACGCCGTGCCGAACAGGTTGCCCGCCCACAGCGGCGTGAGCGTCCCGACCATGCCGAGCGAGTCCCAGATCAGGTACGTCGGGATCATCGTCGCGGCGCCCGGGATCATCATCGAGGCGAGGACGAGCCCGAAGAGCACGTTGCGCCCGCGGAACCGGTAGCGCGCGAACCCCCACGCCACCAGCGCGCTGGACAGCGTCACGGTGAGCGTCGCCATGACCGTGACGAACGCCGTGTTGAGCAGCCACGCCCCCATCGGGGCGGCGTTCCACACCTCGACGTAGTTGTCGAACGTCAGCGTCTCGGGGATCAGCCGGTTGTCGAAGACGTCGCTGCGCGGCTTGAGCGAGGCGCTGATCAGCCAGACGAACGGGTAGACGAAGGCGATCGTCATGACCACGAGCGCCACGGTGACGAAGACGCGCGCGGCGAGCCCGCGCGGCCGCCGGCTCGGGGGGGCGGTCGGGGCCGGGGGCGTGTGCGCCTCGTCCTCGACGAGGGGCGGAACCGTGGTGGGGCCGACCTCGCCGGCCCGGTCGAGCGTGCTCATTTCGGGGTCCCCTCGTCGTTGTTCGGCGGGGGAGCGAAGCGGAGGAGTCGGAGAACGACGTGGGGTGAGCTCATCGTGGGCCCCCCGTGTAGTGGACGTAGCGCCGGCTCAGCATCACCTGCACGGCGGTCACGACCATCACGATGCCGAAGAGCAGCACCGCCATCGCCGACGCGTAGCCCATGTGCAGGAACTCGAAGGCCTGCTGGAAGAGGTAGATGGCGTAGAACAGCGCCGCGTCGTTGCTGTAGGTGGTGTTGCCGGCACCGAAGAAGGCGGTGTACGCCTCGGTGAACGACTGCAGCGAGGCGATGGTGTCGACCACGACGATGAAGTAGATGGCCGGGCTGATGATGGGCAGGACCACGTGCCGCAGCCGGCCCCACCACCCGGCACCGTCGACGCGCGCGGCGTCGAGCAGCTCGTCGGGGACCTCCTGCAGCGCCGCGAGCAGGATGATGACCGAGGATCCCACGGTCCACAGCGACATGACGACCAGGCCGGGCTTGACCCAGTCCGGGTCGGTGGTCCAGTTCGGGCCGTTGATGCCGAACCAGCCGAGGAACTCGTTGAGCAGGCCGCTCTGGCCGTTGAGCAGCATCAGCAGGAGCACGCCGACGGCGACCGGCGGCGTCATCTTGGGCAGGAAGAACGCGGTGCGGAAGAACCCGGCCGCCCGCCCCGCCCGCTGGAGCAGCAGCGCCAGGGCGAGGGACAGCACCAGCTGGGCGGGCACGGCCATGGCGGTGTAGACGAAGGTGTTGCGCAGGGCCAGCGTGACCTTCTCGTCCGAGACGAGCTCGCGGTAGTTCTCCAGGCCGACGAAGGTCGGGTCGTTGATGACGTCGTAGTCGGTCAGCGAGAGGTACATCGTGTAGAGGACCGGGTAGGCCATGAAGACGGCGAAGCCGATCAGCCACGGACTGATGAACAGCAGCGCGGCGCGTCCCTCGCGCCGCCGCCGCCCTCCGGCAGCCCGTCGGGCCGGAGGGGCGGCGACGCTCACTTCTCGTCCCAGGTCGCCCAGGCCTCGTCGAGCGCCTCCTGCGCCGCGGTCTGGGCGTCGGCCAGCGCGTCGGCCGGCTCCTTGCCGTCGGTCAGGACCTTGTTGACCTCGTCCTGCCAGGCCTGCTCGAACTCGTCGCCCGCCGGGTTGGCCGGCATCGCGAAGGTGTGGTCGTTCGCCTCGTACATCGCGGCGACGGCCTGCGACCACACGGAGTCGCCGTCGGTGGGCGCCATCTCGCGGACGGCCTCGTCGGCCGCCTCGTTGGCGGTGAGGATGCCGGTGAACAGCCCGCCGCTCTCCTCGCGGAGCCGCACGCGCTCCTCGGCGGCCGCGATCCACGAGTCGGTCTCGGTCATCACGCGGGCGAGCCGGCAGGCCGCCTCGGGGTTGGGGCTGCCCTTCGGGATCGCCCAGGCCGAGCCGGAGGCCCAGGCGATCGGCTCGCCCTGCAGGTCGCGGACGGTGTCGAAGGCCATCGGCGCGTCGGGGGAGACGTCGTTGAGCACGCTGACGTACCACTGCTCCATGGGCATCGCCCCCAGCACACCGGTGGCGAACTGGTTGCCGTCGCCGAAGAAGTCGGCCGAGTCGCGCAGCGCCTTGACCTCCCCGAAGCCGCCCTGCGCGTCGTAGATCGAGACCGCCCACTCGAGCGCCTCGACCACCGCCGGGTCGTCGAGCTGCGCGGTGCGGCCGTCCTCGGAGATCAGGTCGGCGCCGTTGGCCTTGGCCCACAGCGGCAGGAACTCGGGGAGCTTGCTGTCGTAGCCGATGGTGGCGAGGTTGCCGCCCTCCATCTTCATCAGGTCCTCGTTGGCCGCGGAGACGGCGTCCCAGTCCGAGCCGTTGACGTCCTCGATGGTGTGCCCCGACTGCTCGAGCAGGTCGGCGTTGGCCTGGGTGAGCTGGACGACGTTGAACTCGGGGATGCCGTAGACCTCGTCGTCGAAGGTCACCTCGTTGAGCGCCGACTCGCGGAAGACGGAGGTGTCGATGCCCTCGCCCTCGATGCAGTCGGTGAGGGGCACGACGGCACCGCGCGAGGCGAACGTCCCGATCTGGGACCGCTCGGCGTAGACGAGGGCCGGGGGCTCGCCCGAGGCCACGGAGGAGAGGAACTGCTGGATGTCGAGGTCGCCCTCGATCAGCTTGACGTCGGCCTCGCTGCCCAGGGCCTCCGTGGCCCGGTCCAGGCGCACCGTGGCGATCTCGTCGCCGGCGCCGAAGCCCATCACCTGCACCTCGCCCGACAGCTCCGCGTCGCTGTCGAACGTCGCGTCGGACGTGTCCTCCGAGTCACCGGTGCCCTGCGCGCACCCCGCCAGCAGCATCGCCGCGGCCGCCACGCTGATCCGTCGTACGCCTCGCATGTGGGTCCTCCTCCCCGACCGGTGTCTCCGGTGGCCTCGTCCGGTTGTACCCGACGAGAAGCGCTTCTATCCATAGGCAGGGGACGACAGCGGCCCCGCAGGTCCGGGACGTGGACCTGTGGGGCCGCTGCTGCGCGCGTCGTGCGACGCGGGGAGATCACTCCCCGGCGATGAACTTCTCGAGCTCGGCGCGACCGAGGTCGTCGGGCATCTGCACCGGCGGCGACTTCATCAGGTAGGTCGACGCGGGGATGATGGGACCGCCGATGCCGCGGTCCTTGGCGATCTTCGCGGCGCGGACGGCGTCGATGATGATCCCGGCCGAGTTGGGGGAGTCCCACACCTCGAGCTTGTACTCCAGGTTGAGCGGGACGTCGCCGAACGCGCGGCCCTCGAGGCGGACGTAGGCCCACTTGCGGTCGTCGAGCCACTCGACGTAGTCGGACGGGCCGATGTGGACGTTGCGGTCGCTGACCTTGTCGGCGAGCTCGCCCTTGAGGTTGGAGGTCACGGCCTGGGTCTTGGAGACCTTCTTGGACTCCAGGCGCTCGCGCTCGAGCATGTTCTTGAAGTCCATGTTGCCGCCGACGTTGAGCTGGTAGGTGCGGTCCAGCGCCACGCCGCGGTCCTCGAAGAGCTTGGCCATCACGCGGTGGGTGATGGTCGCGCCGACCTGGCTCTTGATGTCGTCGCCGACGATCGGGACGCCGGCGTCCTCGAACTTCTTGGCCCACTCGGGGTCGGAGGCGATGAAGACGGGGAGCGCGTTGACGAAGCCCACGCCCGCGTCGATGGCGCACTGGGCGTAGAACTTGTCGGCCTCCTCCGAGCCCACCGGCAGGTAGGACACCAGCACGTCGACCGCGGCGTCCTTGAGCGCCTGCACGACGTCGACCGGCTCCGCGCCGGACTCCTCGATGGTCTGGCTGTAGTACTTGCCGAGGCCGTCGAGGGTCGGCCCACGCAGGACCTCGACGCCGAGGGTCGGGACGTCGGCGATCTTGATCGTGTTGTTCTGCGAGGCGTTGATGGCCTCGGAGAGGTCCTTGCCGACCTTCTTGTCGTCGACGTCGAACGCGGCGACGAACTGCACGTCGCGCACGTGGTAGTCACCGAACACGACGTGCATGAGGCCCGGGACGGTCCCTGCGGGGTCCGCGTCCTTGTAGTACTCCACGCCCTGGACGAGGGAGGTGGCGCAGTTGCCGACTCCCACGATGCCTACTCGTACCGAACCCATGGGGCTCTCCTTCTCTGTCCTGGCTCTGTGCTGGGGTCTGTGTTGGGGGTCTGTGTGCGGGTCTTGCCGTCAGTCGCTCGGGGTGGGGACGCCGGCGGTGCCGGCGGACCGGGTCGGTGGCGCCTCGGAGTCGCCCCGCTCGGCGCGGATCAGGTCGGAGAGCCAGCGGACCTCGCGCTCCACCGACTCCACCCCGTGGCGCTGGAGCTCGCCGGCGTAGCGGTCGACCTCGGCCTGGGTGCGCGCGAGCTCGGCCTGGACGCGCGCCAGTCGCTCCTGCAGCCGCGAGCGCCGACCCTCCAGGACCCTGAGCCGGATCTCCATGTCGGTGGAGGAGAAGAACGCGAACCGGATGTCGAAGTTGTCGTCCTCCCACGCCGTGGGGCCCACCTCGGACATCAGGCGCTGGAACTCCTCGTTGCCGGCGGGGGTGACCTCGTAGACGATGCGGGGCCGACGGCTGGTCGGCGTGGCAGCGGCGCTGACCTCGCGGATCAGGTTGGCGCGCAGCATCTTCTTCAGGGCGGGGTACAGCGAGCCGTAGGACAGCACACGGCCCCAGCCGAGCATGAGGTTGAGCCGCTTGCGCAGCTCGTAGCCGTGCATGGGTCCCTCGTGCAGCAGCCCGAGGACTGCCAGCTCGATGGTGTCACCACGGCGTGCCATGTGACCTATCGTAGCGATATATCCGCCGGTGACGAATCCGGGTTGCCGCGCCGGTCACCGTACGCTTGCCCGCGTGAGTGCGAAGAAGCGGAGGGCTGACGGCAAGGCCCAGACCCGGCGGCCCCAGCCGCGGCGTACGAGGAAGCAGCGAGCAGCCCAGGTCGTCAAGGTCCTCTCGATCCTCGGCGTCGTCGGCGCCCTCGTGCTGGGCGGGATCGTGGTGGTGCTCTACCAGGCGATCAGCATCCCGACGCCCAACTCCGCCTTCGAGGCGCAGACCACCTTCGTGTACTACCGCGACGGCAAGCAGCAGCTCGGCACCTACTACGAGGACCAGAACCGGGAGTCGATCCCCCTGGGCGAGATGCCGCAGACCATGCAGGACGCGGTCGTCGCCGCCGAGAACCGCACGTTCTGGACCGACAAGGGCATCGACCCCAAGGGCATCCTGCGCGCGCTGTTCTCCAACGCCCGCGGCAACGACCGCCAGGGTGCGTCCACGATCACCCAGCAGTACGTCAAGATCCTCTACCTGACCAGCGAGCAGAGCTACAAGCGCAAGATCCGCGAGGCGATCGTCTCCCTCAAGATCCAGCAGCAGCTGAGCAAGGAAGAGGTCCTCGAGGGGTACCTCAACACCATCTACTTCGGCCGCGGCGCCTACGGCATCCAGGCGGCGTCGAAGGCCTACTTCGACCACGACGCGAGCGAGCTCAGCCTCCGGGAGTCCGCGGTGCTCGCCACCGTGCTCAACAACCCCTCGCGCTACGACCCGGCGAACGGCCAGGAGGCCAAGGACGACCTCAGGGTCCGCTACGAGTACGTCCTCGACGGCATGGCCGAGATGGGGACGATCACCACCGAGGAGCGCGACCAGGCGGTCCAGCGCCTCCCGAAGTTCCCCAAGGTGAAGGCCCAGAGCCAGTTCGGCGGCCAGCGCGGCCACATGCTCTCGCTGGTGAAGCAGGAGATCCTCGACCGCGGCATCGCGAGCGAGGACGAGATCGACGGCGGCGGCCTGCGGATCACCACGACGTTCGACCCCCAGGTGATGGCCGACGTCCAGGAGTCGGTCGAGGAGCAGCGACCCGACGCCGGCATGCCCGGGCCGGCCGGCAACAAGGAGCTGCACGTCGGGGCCGCGACCGTCGACACCCGGACCGGCGAGCTGCTCGGCTTCTACGGTGGTCAGGACTACCTCGAGTCCCAGATCAACTGGGCGGTCTCCGGCGGCATGGCCGGCTCGACGATGAAGGCCGCCACCGACGTCGCCGCCATCCGTGACGGCTTCTCGCTCAACGACACCTTCGAGGGCAACAGTCCCATCGACATCGCCGGCACCGAGTTCGAGAACCAGGGCGACGAGGACTACGGGTCGGCGGTCTCGATGATCACCGCGACCGAGAACTCGGTGAACACCGCCTTCGTCGACATGGTCGACTCGATGGAGGACGGCCCGCAGAAGGTCATCCAGGCGGCCGAGGACCTCGGCATCCCGGGCAACGGGGGCGAGCGCTGGGGCATCCCGCGCCGCTCGATCGACTTCCAGGAGAACGTCGGCGTCACGCTCGGCACGGCGCAGGTCAGCCCGATCAACATGGCGAACGCCTACGCCACGCTCGCCAACGGCGGCACCCGCAACGAGGTGCACGTGCTGCAGAAGGTCGTCGACAAGGACGGCGAAGTCCTCTACGAGGCGAAGCAGCGCAGCAAGGAGACCGTCGACCCCGACATCGCGGCCGACGTGACCTACGCGCTGCAGCAGGTCGTCGAGAGCGGCTCGGGCACCGAGGCGCTGGGCCTGGCCCGTCCCGCCGCCGCGAAGACCGGCACGGCGACCAACGACGACGGCGACGTGTCGTCGTCCTGGTTCGTCGGCTTCACCCCGCAGATCTCCACCGCGGTGATGTACGTCCGTGGCAAGGGCCGGGAGGGGCTCGACGTCCCGCGCCCCGACGGCGCGGACCTCTGGCTGCCGACGAGCTCCGACGGCCGGTCGGGCTACTTCGGCGGCAACTACCCGGCCAAGACCTGGACCTCGATCATGCAGCGCGTGATGGAGGGCAAGGACGTCGAGGACTTCCCGGAGCCGGTCTTCGTCGACGGTGACGCGCCCGACGACGGGCACGAGTACGTCCCGCCGCCGACCACGCCGTCGCAGACCCAGCAGCCGACGCGGAACCCCAGCCCGACCGGGGAGCCCACCGTGGTGCCCGAGACGCCGACCGAGACGCCGACGGAGACGCCGACGACCCCGGTGCCGCCGCCACCGACGACCCCGGTGCCGCCGCCGCCGACCACCCCGGTGCCGCCGCCGCCCACCACCCCGGTGCCGCCCCCGCCGCCGCCCACGGCCACCCCGACGCCCACTCCGACGCCCACCCCGACGTCGCGCTCCCCGTGGTCGCCGGCCGCGCGCCGGGCCGTGCCGGACACCCGACCCTGACCGTGCGGCCCGACCGCGAGGCGCCCACGCGCACCGACCCGGTGGCGTCCGCGATGTCGGAGGTGCTCGGCGGACCGGTCGGGGACCACGCCGGCGGCCACCGGTGGTGGAACGCATCCCGGGCGCTCGTGGGCGCGACGTCCGTGGTGCTGGCGGCCGGCATGGCGACGAAGGCGGCATGCGTGCCCTCGGGGTGGAGCAAGCCCGACCAGCCCTACGCCGAGCTGTGCTGGACCGAGCTGGCGGGCGCCTCCGCCGACGCGGGCACCCCGCCGCGCGTGGCGGCCTGGATCGAGCGCCTCGCGGCGCTCCACCCGGGCTCGGGCACGGTGTCGACGACAGCGGGGCTGGCCGTCCTGCTCGCCGCCCTGGCGCTGCTCACCACGGTGCTGCTCGTGCGTGTCGACCGCCGGCGTCCGTGGGCCGCCGCCGGGTGGGCGCTCGGCCCGGTCCTGCTCGTCCACTGGCTGTCGTGGGAGCTCGTCGCGGCCGCGGGTGTCGCGGTGCTGCTCTGGGGCTGGACGTCCGGGCGGGCCTGGCTCGCCGGCGTCGGCGCCGGTGTCGGTGCGGCGTTCGCGCTGCCGGTGGCCGTGGCGCTCCTCGGCGTGGTGGCCGTCGGTGGCCGCACGCGCGACCGCGTCGACGCGATCCTCGCGGCAGCGGCGGCGTACGTCGTCGTCACCCTGCCCGGCCGGGCGACGGGCGAGGACCCCGACCTCGGCTCGATCTGGCTGCTGCTCGAGCAGCTCGGGGTCGGCAGCTCGGGCGCCGCCCGCGCCGTCGCGCAGCTCGTGGTGCTCGCCGTCGCCGCGGTTGCTGCGTGGTGGGGGATCCGGGGCGGGCCCCCGACCCCGCGGGCGAGTGCGCGTGCCGGCCTGGTGCTGCTGGCCGCCGCCCTCGTGGTCGCGCCGTCGGCGCCGCCGGAGACCGCGCTGCTCCTGCTCCCGCTGGCCGCGCTCGCCGTACGTCGCTGGCGCGACCTGCTCGTCTGGCAGGGGCTGCACCTCGTCAGCTGGGTGCTCACCGGGTGGTACGTCGGCCAGGCTCTCGTGCCGACTTTGCAGGACGACGGCAGGGCCTACTGGCTGGCCGTCGTGCTGCGCGTGCTGGGCCTGGTGTGGCTGGTCGTCGCGGTGCTGAAGGACGCCTCAGGCGACGACGACGCGGTCGAAGTCGGTGGCGGTGAAGCGGACGCGGACGTCGATCTCCTCGCCGACGCTCGGGACGCGCGCCCCTGAGGGGACGAACAGCATCGACGCCTGCATGTGGGGCGGCTCGGCGAACAGCCGCTGCTTGCCGTCGATGGAGAACGGCGACCGGACGAAGCCGACCGCGTCGAGGCCGCCACGCGCCAGGGTCGCGGCGCGCGCCTTGAGCGACTGGTCCCCGGTCGGTGCCTCGAGGCCGATGCCGTGCGCGGTGCCGCCGCTGACCACGACGATGTGCCCGGGCTTGGGCACGGTGCGGCCGCGGTAGCCGAACGTGTCGCCGCGCTCCACCTCGTGCACGTCGAGCACGGTGGCCGTGGCCCGCAGCGCACCGCGGTCGCCCAGCCAGAGGTCGGTGCCGATGCGCGGGCGCACCGTGAAGTCGGGGTAGGCCGCCGCCAGCTGGGCGAGCTCGGCGTGGGTGAGGTGCGAGACGAACACCGTGCGCGTGGGCAGTCCCGAGGCGACGACGTCGTTGACGAGCCGGCTGACCTCGCCGAGGTGCGAGGTGGTGTTGAGCGGCAGGTGCATGGCCACGCCCCCGAGGCCGCCACGACCCGGGCCGAGCGCCTCGGCCACGGCGGCGAGGTCGCGACGGGTCATCCCGTGCCGCAGCATGGAGGTCAGCTGCTCGAGCACGAACCTGGCGTCGGGGTGTCGCCCCCGCAGGGCGGCGAGGTCCTCGGGCCGGCTGACGGTGTGCACGACCCGGCGGGCCGTCCGGTCGTCGAGCTCGAGGGCGGCGCCGAACGGGCGCCACGGCGTGAGGACGAGCAAGTCGCCGGCGTAGCGGCTGGCCGCCTCCTCGACCTCGTCGTAGGTGCCGACCGCGAGCAGGTCGACGTCGGTGCCGGTCTCGGCGGCGTGGTCGGCCAGCCACTGCGCCCGGCGCGCGAGGCGTCCGACGGACATCCCGTAGCCGTTGCCCTTGGCGACCGGCACGATGCCGGGGTGGCGCGCGACGGTGGCCAGGAGGTGTGCGCGCCAGCGCTCGCCGTCGACGGTCAGGGTGAGGCTCATCGACCCGTCACCCCCGGCGCGCCAGGTAGAGCTGGAACGCCTTGTAGATGACCCGGTTGACCGGCAGGTCCCACTCGCCCGCGTGCTCGACCGCCTGCCCGCCGGTGCCGACCTTGAACTGGATCAGCCCGACGTGCGGGTCGTCGGCGTCGAGGGTCTCGGTGATCCCCCGGAGGTCGTAGACGTGCGCGCCGGCCGCCAGCGCGTGGCGGATCATCGCCCACTGGACGGCGTTCGAGCCGCGCACCTCGCGCTTCTCCGTCGAGGACGCGCCGTAGGAGTACCAGGCATGGGTCCCCACCCGGATCGCGATCGTCGCGGCGACGAGGTCGCCCTCGTGGCGGGCCAGCCAGAGCTGGATCCGGTCGGGGTCCTCGGCGGCGAGTGCGTCGTACATCGTCTGGAAGTACGCGAGGCGGCGCGGGGTGAAGCCGTCGCGCTCGGCGGTGTGCACGTAGAGGTCGTGGAAGGCCTTGAGGTCCGCCCGCTCGCCGAGAGAGACCTCCACGCCCGCCTTGTCGGCCTTCTTGATGTTGCGGCGCCACAGCTGGTTCATCCCGGCCAGGACGTCGGACTCCGCTCGCGGGCGGCCGTCCTCGTCGACGAGGGGGACCTGGAAGTTGAACTGCGGCTGTCCGGCGGAGAAGCCGCCTTCCGCCGACTGCCGCTGCCAGCCCAGCTCGTGCAGCTGCGCGATCACCCGCGCCCCGTCCTGGCAGCGTTCGAGAGGGGGTACGTCGCCGAGCCGCCGCACCGACTCGTCGGCGATCCCGGCCTTCACCTGTTCCGCGGACCAGCGGCGGGTCACCACGGGCGGACCCATCCGCACGGCGAACGCGCCCTGGCGCGCGAGGTGGGCGACCATCGGGCGCAGCCAGGACTCGAGGTCGTCGCCCGACCAGTCGATGACCGGACCCTCGGGGAGGTAGGCGAGGTAGCGCTTCACCTTCGGCAGCTGGCGGTAGAGGACCAGACCGGCACCGACCAGCTCGCCGCCGCGGAACCAGCCGATGGACTCGGCCTTCCACTCGGCCTTCACCTGCGCCCAGGCGGGCGTCTGGAGGAAGCTGGCGGACGACCGGCCGGCGATGAAGTCTCGGTGCTCGGGCGCGGAGACAGGGCGCAGCGTCAGGGGGGTCGTCACTCCGGAAAGGCTACAAGGGACCAGACACCACCCCCGTGCGTGTCTGGTCCCTTCGTGAGGAGAGACGCAGTGCCCGCCGGTTCGGTTGCACGCCCGTGCCGAGCTCCTGCGACCCCCTTCCCGGCGAGCCCTGACCCGGGCGGCTCGCCCCGCGTGGCCCGAACGGGTGAGGAGACCCCCACCCGACCGGGTGGCTCGGCGTAACCCATCGGTGGGTGGGTGGTTGAGGTGGGTACTACGGCGCATCGGCCCGCTCGGGAGGGACGGCTGAGCCGATGACTCGCGTACAGGTCTCCGGCAGCGTCGCCGGACTATAGGAGGAACACGACACATGTCACCCACGTCTCGCTCGACCGGCCACCGGATCCGGTCGCAGGCCCGACTCGCTGCTGCGGCCATCCTCACCGCGAGCACCGGTCTGGGCCTCGGGCTCGCGGCAACGCCCGCCGTCGCCGACCCCGGCAACGGCAACGGCAACGCGCACGGGCTCACGAACGGCAACGGCGGGACCCAGGCCGCGACGCCGACGGCCCCTCCGGCCGCCCAGCAGCCGCCGGCGCCGCAGGGCAACGGCCAGGCCAACGGCCAAGGGAACGGCAACGGCCAGGCCAACGGCAACGGCCAGGCCAACGGCAACGGCAACGGCGGCGGCCGGGGCAACGGCCAGGCGAACGGCCAGGGCAACGGCCAGGGCAACGGCCAGGGCAACGGCCAGGGCAACGGCCAGGGCAACGGCCAGGGCAACGGCGGCGGCAACGGCAACGGCCACCAGGGGAACCCGGGCAACGGCAACGCGGGCAACGGCAACGCGAACCCCGGCAACGGGAACGGGAGCTCCGGGAACGCCAACCCCGGCAACGGCAACGGCAACCCGGGCAACGGCAACGGCAACGGCAGCGGTCAGGGCGATCCCGCGGGCAACAACGGCACGGTGAAGATCGCCCCCCTCGGCGAGCTCGACCGCATCCCGAACAACACCCCGCACCCCGGATGCACCTTCCAGGTCGAGTGGTACGGCTTCGACCAGGGCGCCGACATCATCTCGACGGTGACGTTCACCGAGCACGCGCCGACGACCGGCGTCGGCATGACGGTCGACGGACCGGCGCAGGTGTTCGTCGGGGGCGACCCGGCCACCGGTGCCGGCACGGAGACCGGGCTGGACGGGCGCCAGGCGTACACTCTTTCCTTCACCGGCGAACCGCACCCGAAGCAGGGCTACCACGTGCGCCTGACGATCAGCACGCCGCGCTCCAACGGCAACGACACCAAGACCAAGGTCTTCTGGGTGCAGCAGTGCGCGCCCGGCACGTCGTCGGCGCCGACCGAGCCGGGGACGCCGGGCACCCCCACGTCGACGACGCCCGGGTCGACCGACGTGGACGACGAGACGTCCGACCCGACGTCCCCGACGTCTCCCGCGTCGACCGAGCCGTCGGAGTCGCTGGAGTCGCCCGTGTCCCTCGAGCCGTCCGACGCCGAGGTCCTCGGGGAGCAGGCGTTCGGGTCGGACGCCACGCTCCCGACCGAGCAGGGCGCGTCGAACGACGTGCTTCCCACCGCGGTAGACGCCGGCGTGGACGCCCGAGGCAGCTCCGACGCCGTCGCCGGCACCTCGCTGCTCGCCCTCTTGCTGGTCCTGCTCGGTGGCGTCGCGGGACGGCTCGCGTGGACCCGACGGGCTCGTGGCTGAGCCGACCTCCTCTCGACGCGGCGAGCGCCTCCTCCACCTGGGGGCGGTGCTCGCCGCGCCGGCGCTCGTCGTCGCCGGCGTCCTCGTCGGGCTGCGCCCCGGCGAGGCTCCGGCGGTCGACGAGCAGGCCCGCGAGACCGCCGGCGTCGTCCGCGCCGACCGGGCCGAGCCGACGGCTGCCACGCCGCCGGCGTCCTCGGTCCCGGCCCGGCGACCGCGGCGTGTCGTCGTCCCCGCCCTCGGCGTGCGCGCCGCGGTGACGCCGATCGTGGCCGTCCGCCGCGTGCTGACCCCTCCCGCGGACCCTCGTCGCGTGGGCTGGTGGGCGGATGGGGCCCGCCCCGGTTCCGCCACAGGCGCCACGGTCCTGACCGGGCACACCGTGAGCAGCGGGGGCGGTGCCTTCGACGACCTCGAGGACCTGCGTCGCGGCGACGAGGTGCTGGTGCTCGACGGCACCCGCCGCTCGTCGTACGCCGTCGCGTCGGTCGAGGTGCTGGGCCGCGGCGAGCTGGCTCGCCGCAACGAGCGCGTCCTCGGCCGGGGCGGACCCGCACGGCTGGTCCTGATCACCTGCGAGGACTGGGACGGGACCGCCTACCTCAGCAACGTCGTGGTGACCGCTCTCCCCACGAGCTGAGCCCGGTCAGAGGCGCTCGCGCAGCCAGGCGAAGTCGGCGAGGTGGTCGGCCGCCCCGCCGGGCGTCTCGCAGATGACGGGCGCGCCGGCCTCGCGGACCACCGCCGCGAACTCGTCGGCGGGCAGTCGGCCGCGGCCGAAGTTGGCGTGGCGGTCGGCGCCCGAGCCGAAGTCGTCACGCGAGTCGTTGGCGTGGACGAGGTCGATGCGGCCGGTGATGCCGCGGACCTTCTCGACGGCGTCACCGAGGTCGATGCCGCCGGCCCACGCGTGGCAGGTGTCGAGGCAGAAGCCGACACGCTCGGCGCCGTCGGCCGAGGAGATGGCGTCCCACACGCCGGCGATCCGGTCGAGGTGGCGCGCCATCGCGTTCTCGCCGCCCGCGGTGTTCTCGATCAGCAGGGGGACCAGGATGTCGGTGGCCTCGATCGCCTTGCGCCAGTTGTCGAAGCCGACGGCCGGGTCGTCGGCCTTGTTGACGTGCCCGCCGTGGACGATGAGGCCCTTGGCGCCGATCTCCGCCGCCGCGACCATGTGCTGCTGGAGCAGCTTGCGGCTCGGGATCCTGATGCGGTTGTTGGTCGTGGCGACGTTGACGACGTAGGGGGCGTGCACGTAGAGGTCGACCCCGGCGTCCTCCGCCGCGGCGCGCAGCGCGGCCGCCCCGCCGTCGAAGCGGACCTCGGGACCCTTGTAGCCCTGCGGGTCACCGAGGAAGAACTGCACGAGCGAGGTGTCGCGCGCGACGGCCTCGCCGACCGGGTCCTCCTGCGCGACGTGGGCGCCGACGGCAAGCTGGGTGCTCATGCGGTCCAGCCTAGGAGCAGGCACAGGCACGCCACGACCACGCCGGCCAGGACCGCGACGGCCGTCCAGCCGGCCCAGTCGACGTCGCCGCGGACCGACGCCGAGGGCGTGCGGCGGCGCGGCGGGGGACCCAGGCGGTCGGGCACCGGCGGGCCGTCGGGCGCCGGCAGGGGGAGCCGGCGGAGCAGGCGGAGCGCCGCCTCGGCGGTGGCGATGCGCTGCTCCGGGTCGTCGACGACCAGCCGCTCGACGAGGGGCCGCAGCGGGTGGGAGGGGATCCCCCGCTGGAGGGCGGGAGGCAGCCCCGTGACCAGCTCGAGGGCGACGCGACCCGTGGCGTAGAGGTCCTGGGCGGGGTCGGGCGGGGCGCCACGCGCCTGCTCCGGCGCCATGTAGCCGTCGGTGCCGATGGCGCCGGGGACGGTGGTGAAGCGCCGGTCGGCCACCGGGGCGGCGACGCCGAAGTCGCCGAGGCGCAGGTGCGGTGGTCCGTCGCCGGTCGCCTCGAGCAGGAGGTTGGCCGGCTTGACGTCGCGGTGCACCAGTCCGGCACCGTGCACGGCCGCGAGCCCGCTGAGCAGCTGCCCGACCAGGAGCCCCGCGGTGCCGGCGTCGAGCGCGCCGTGCTCGCGGAGCAGGTCGGCGACCGACCCGCCCGTGACCAGCTCCATCGCGAGCACCACCAGCTCGTCCTCGGCGGCCCAGCCGTGCGGTGCCACGACGTGGGGGTGGCGCACGCGGACGGCCTGCTCGCGGACGAACCGCGCGAGCACCGCCGAGCCGTGCCGGCCCAGCACCTTCACCGCGACGAGGCGACCCGTGCGCTCGTCGCGGGCGCGCCACACCGAGCCCATGCCCCCGGTGCCGACCTGGTCGAGCAGGCGGTAGCGTCCCGCCACCACGATGGCGGACCGGGGCGTTGCGGTCCTGGACACCGCTCGACGCTAGCCCCGAGCCGCCCCGCCGCGGGCGCGCCCTCCACAGGGGCGCGCGAGGCGGGTCGGGCGGGACCGGGCGGCCGGGCGCTCCGCGATGCGGGCCTGCCGCGCGGCCGCTGGTAATCTTGCCCGGTTGCCTTCGGGCGACCGTGGCGTGCGACCGGTGTCGCGGCCACGAACGCAGAGTCCTCCTGCCACGGAGAGCCCGTGGCCGCTCTAGCCCAGAGGAGGTGGAGACGCTGTGCGTGCCTACGAAGTGATGGTCATCCTCGACCCGAGTCTCGACGAGCGCACCATCGAGCCGTCGCTCGACAAGTACCTCAACGTGATCCGCAAGGACGGTGGCTCGATCGAGTCGCTCGACGTGTGGGGTCGTCGCCGGATGGCGTACGAGATCAAGAAGAACGCCGAGGGCATCTACGCCGTCATCAACCTGACGGCCGAGCCCGCGACGGTCAAGGAGTTCGACCGCCAGCTCACGCTGAACGAGTCGATCCTGCGCACGAAGGTCATGCGTCCCGACGCCCACTGACCGCCCACGGGCGTCTGTGGAAAGACCCTTCCCGCCGTCGGTGCGTGCCTGTTTGATGGGCGCATCGCCGGGGGCGGACCCCGGATCAGCAGCAGGACATTCTGAGGAGACCTGACATGGCAGGCGAGACCACGATCACCGTCATCGGCAACCTCGTCGACGACCCGGAGCTGCGGTTCACCCCCTCGGGGGCGCCCGTCGCCAACTTCCGGATCGCCTCGACGCCGCGCACCTTCGACCGCCAGAGCAACGAGTGGAAGGACGGCGACACGCTGTTCCTCTCCTGCGCGGTGTGGCGGCAGGCAGCGGAGAACGTCGCCGAGTCCCTCCAGCGGGGCATGCGCGTGATCGTCCAGGGTCGCCTCAAGTCGCGTCAGTACGAGACCCGCGAGGGTGAGAAGCGCACCGTGTTCGAGATCGACGTCGAGGAGGTCGGCCCGTCGCTGCGCAACGCATCGGCCAAGGTCACCAAGACGACGCGGCAGGGCGGCGGTGGCGGCTACTCCGGCGGCGGCTACTCGGGCGGCGGCGGTCAGTCCGCGCCGGCCGACGACCCGTGGGCCAGCCCGGCTCCCTCCCAGGGTGGCGGCGGCTGGGGCGGTCAGTCCCAGGGTGGCGGCCAGTCCGCTCCGACCAACGATCCCTGGGCCACGCCCGGGGTCAGCGGCGGGAACGACGAGCCGCCCTTCTGATCCCCTCGGCCACATGCAGCACGCTGCCTGGGGCCCGAGGACACTTTCATCCATCACCATTCCGTCCCTGATTGCCTTCAGGGCCGGGCTCACTGAAAGGGAGCACCACAATGGCCAAGGCAATTCTGCGCAAGCCGAAGAAGAAGGTCTGCCAGTTCTGCAAGGAGAAGGCGACCGGTGTCGACTACAAGGACACCACGCTGCTCCGCAAGTTCATCTCCGACCGCGGCAAGATCCGCGCCCGCCGCGTGACCGGCAACTGCGTCCAGCACCAGCGCGACGTGGCCATCGCCGTCAAGAACGCGCGCGAGCTGGCCCTGCTGCCCTACACGTCCACCGGTCGCTGAGAGGAGCACGGGACATGAAGCTCATCCTGACCCAGGAGGTCGACGGCCTCGGCGCCCCCGGCGACGTGGTCGAGGTCAAGGACGGCTACGGCCGCAACTACCTCGTCCCCCGCGGCCTCGGCATCCGCTGGACCCGCGGTGGCGAGAAGACCATCGAGTCGATCAAGTCCGCCCGCGCGAGCCGCGCGGCCCGCGACGAGAGCCACGCCCAGGAGATCAAGGGCAAGCTCGAGGCCAACGCGGTCAACGTGAAGGTGCGTGCCGGTGAGGGTGGTCGCCTGTTCGGCGCCGTCACCACCGCCGAGATCGCCGACGCGGTCACCGCCGTCTCCGGCGAGACGGTGGACCGCCGCACGATCGTCGTGGCCAACCCGATCAAGTCGCTCGGTGCCCACGAGGTGACGGTCAAGCTCCACGACGAGGTGTCCGCCACGGTGGCCCTCAACGTCGTCCCGGCCTGACCGCCGACGTCACGCAGCACCCGACGGCCCGCTGCCTCCTCGGAGGCGGCGGGCCGTTCGGCGTCCCGGGGTGCGTCGCGCTCACTCCGTCGGCTCGTCGCACCGCTCCGGTGGTCGGCGCCCGCCCGCGTGGTACTCGTACGTCCGGCCGCCGGCGCGCAGGACGATCCGTGAGCCGTCGACCAGCGCCTGGGTGTACGCCATGCCGGCACGGGCGCAGCCGCGGCTCCCGTTGCGCCAGGTGACCTCCTCGACCGACACGACCTCGACCTCGTCGGCGGGGAGGCCGAGGCTCGAAGCCAGGTCCGCGACGGACTGCTGGACCGCCGAGGGGGGCGGGGACGCCGTCGAGGGCGCGGAGGACGGCTCGTCCACGGGGGTCTCCTTCTCGGGCGGCTGAGCGGGACCGTCGGCGCACCCCGCGAGGGCCAGGCAGCACGCCGCCGCCAGGACCCAGGCACGGACGACCGTCATGTCACCAGCATGACCGACATGGCGAAGGGTCCGACATGGCGAAGGGTCCGACATGGCGAAGGGTCCGACATGGCGAAGGGTCCGACATGGCGAAGGGTCCGACATGGCGAAGGGGCCGCCGGTGCATCGCACCGACGGCCCCTTCGTTGGAGCTCACTCCACCTCAGCGCACGGTGCGCCGGTCGACCACCCGGAACCGGATGTCCTTCGTGGCCGGCTCGGTCGCGGCGTCGCCGGCGTACACGACGCGGACCTTGACCTTCCCGGTCCTCGTGAACTTCGGCAGCACGACCTTGGTCCTGCCCCGGTCGTTCAACGTCTCGGTCCAGGTCTTCTCCTGGCCGGCTCCGCGGACCACGATCCTCACCGTGCCGCTCGGCACGATGTCCCGTGCCCGCACGGTGACCCGCAGCTTGACCCGGGTTCCGACCTCGACCGGCTTGACCACTTTGGTGGCGATCTTGGCCCGGGCCTTGTCGACCGGACCGTTCGCGGTGACGGCCAGGTTGACCGGTGCCGAGGTGGCCGGCGCGCTGGCGGCGTCACCGAGGTACTTCGCCGTCACCGGGACGGTCCCGGCAGTGGCGAAGCCCGACAGGGTGGCGGTCGCCCTCCCGGTGGCGTCGAGGGTGCCCGTGCCGGCCAGGCGGGTGCCCGCCCAGAACTCCACGGTGCCCGTCGGCGCCTTCGGGCCGGTGCTGAACACCTGCGCGGTGGCGGTGGTGGTGCCTCCGGTCTCGATGGTGGTCGGGTCCAGCGACAGCGCCACGTTGGTGCGCACGGCGGAGCCCGTGATCCGCACGGTGTGCCGGGCCGTGACGGGCTTCGCGCCGGGGTCGTCGGTGGTGTGGACGACCTTGTTGGTCAGGTCCTTCTCACCCACGGTCGGGTCGACGGTGACCTGGTAGCTGAAGCTGGCCCCCTCCGCCTCCGGCTCGGAGTACGTCGCGCAGACGGCGAGGTCGTCCTCGATCACCGCGGAGGCGTCGCCGGCGTTGATGAGCGCCGCGCCCACGGTGCCGTCGGCGTTCTCGGTGCCGATGGTGACGTCGTCGAGGATCGCTCCCGCGTCCACGTTGTCGTAGACGAACACGAGGTCGTTGCTGCCGGCCGTCGCGATGACCTGCATGTCCAGCTGCCCACCGGCGCCCGCGTCGTCGTCGTAGAGGCGCATGTCGTCGTACTCGACGATCGCGATCTCGCCCGGGTCGAGCACCCCGTTGGCGCCGGCCGTGCTGGCCAGCGTCACCCCGGCGCCGGAGGCGGCGTCGTAGCGGATCTCCATGTCCTGCCAGAGCAGGGCTGCCACGTCGTTGGGCGCGGCGGCGTTGGGAACTGACTGCGGGACCCACGGCGAGCCGGCGTAGCCGTCGCCGTAGACGAGGAAGCCGTCGTCGGAGAACGTCAGGCCCTTGTGGTCCTGGCCGTAGAACCCGAAGGTGCCCGAGCCGAAGGCCGAGAACGTCTCGGTGTCGCCCACCACCGCGTCCTGGGCGGGGATGCCCAGGGACGCGAGGTCGAGGTAGCCCGGCTCGCAGGCCTCGGGGTCGTCCGCGCTGGTGGTCAGCGTGTAGTTGCCCTCCTCGCCGTAGGTGGAGTCGAGGACACCGCTCCACGACACGACGCCGTCGGCGAAGGTGGCGCCGTCGGTGGCGGAGCCCTCGACGTACGTCGTGCCCTCGGGGAGCGCGTCGGTGATGGAGTAGGTCAGGTCCTCCTGCGAGACGTTGGGCGCGACGTCGACGGTGTAGGTGATGGTGTCACCCGGTGCCGCCTCGGTCGTGTCGGCCGTCTTGGTCACGTCGTCGGCCACCCGGGACACGGTCACCGGGACGACCCCGATGTCGCCCGGGGTCGCTGGCGAGGTGCCGAGGGTCAGCGTGCCGTGCCAGGTCTCCCCGGCGTCCATCTCGTTCTCGTCCCAGAAGGTGCGGATGTCGAACGGGGTGGCGGCAGGGACGGGGCCCTCAGGACCCTCGGCCCACAGGTTGCCCTGGTCGCCGGCCACCACCGCGGTGACGAGGTCGGTGGTGTCGGTCCCGCCGGCCGTGGAGGCCTCCCAGTTCTGCACCAGGACCCAGTAGGTGCCCGGCTCGGGGTCGGCGATCGTGATCGCCTCGTCGGAGCCGGCGCTGGCGCTCATCGCGATCTCGTTGGCGGCGCTGACCTCGCCCCGACCGACGTAGAGGTCGAAGTCGGGCGCCGTCGGGTCCTGCAGCCTCGCGATCAGGCTGGTGGCGCCCGCAGGCACGTCGATCATCTCGACGTGCGTGCCGTTGCCGTCGTACGGGTCGGTGTTCGTCGAGTCCGCGAAGATGGACAGCTCGGTGCGGTCCTCGGGGACCAGGCCGCTCGCGTCGACCTGCAGGTCGGTGATCGCGATGGCCTCGAGGTCCGTGGTGAGCTGCGAGCCGGCGTCACGACGGGTCGTGACGTCGATCGAGGTGGGCAGCACGCCCGCCGAGGGCAGCACGCCCACGGGCAGGTGGGCCACCGGTGCCTCGGAGCCGGCGGGGGGCGTCAGCACCAGGGTGCCGAACAGCCACTCGTCGGTCGCCGCGCCGTTGTCGACCGTCGCGGTGACGGTGACGTCGGCGGTGCCGCCGTCGGTCACCTCGATGGACTCGACGTCGGTGTCGAGCGTGATGCCCTCGGAGAGGTCCTCCACGGACACGGTCCACGTGCCGGCACCGGTCGCGGTGCCGGTGAACGTACGCGTCCAGCCGCAGGTCTGCAGGCACTCGTCGTCGGCCATGCTGGCGGTGTTGAGGTCGCGCACGTCGCCGCCCTTGGCGGGGTCGGCGGCCTGGTAGCCGGCGAGGTCCTCGTCGAGCACGAGGCCGGCCTTGGCCGCGCGGCGGAGCTCGATGCGGCCCGAGCCCATGTCGAACCAGTCGGCCGCCGTGCCGTCGGAGTCGGTGATGTCGCGCTCCGCGGTGGTCATCAGCGCCGACTGCGCCTCGGCGGGGGTCCACGCGTCCTCGTCGTCGAGCTGCATGCCCCGCAGCAGCGCCAAGGCGCCAGCCGTGTGGGGGCTCGCCATCGAGGTGCCCGAGATGAAGTGCCACTCGACGCTGTTCTCCGCGCCGGCGGCGGCGAGGATGTCCACGCCGGGCGCGGACACGGACGGGCTGATCGAGGACAGCGCGCGGTTGGGACCGCGGCTGGAGAAGGCGGCCATGATGTCGCCGTTCTCGTCGGCGACGTCGGCCACGGAGCCGGACAGGGCGGCC
This sequence comes from Nocardioides xinjiangensis, assembly GCF_017916385.1. Lineage (NCBI taxonomy): Bacteria > Bacillati > Actinomycetota > Actinomycetes > Propionibacteriales > Nocardioidaceae > Nocardioides > Nocardioides xinjiangensis. The sequence goes on along the minus strand of NZ_JAFMSW010000001.1, from coordinate 1,726,014 downwards.
TCGGTGCCGGGGTGGGCGGCGATGAACGACTTGAGCGCCTGCCCGTCGGCGTAGGTGATGTGCGCGGCCGGCAGGGCGTGCGCGTCACCGTTGAGCGAGGTGCCGCTGGCCTGGTCGTTCGCCAGGATCATGCCCTCGGCGCCGAGGGACTCGACGTTCTCGCCCTTCTCGACCCGGCCGTTGCCGCCGCGGTCGCAGATGATGATGAGGCCGCTGAGGTCCGTCCCCGCCGGGAAGGTGCCGGCCGGCGTGCTGTCCGGCGGCAGGCCGCACTGCGGGTTGTTGTACGGCGCCGCACCGGCGTACACGACCGGGAAGGTGCCGTCGGTCGCGCCGGCCAGGCCGGCACCGGCGATGTCGGGCAGGGTGGCTCCGTCGGTGGCGCTGATGTCGGTGACCGAGGCGACGTACTTCCGGTCGTGCGTGGTCGCGCCGACCGTCGTCATCCACGGGACGTCGCCGGGGCTGCCGAGCGTGGCCTCGCCGGGCCCGTCGTTGCCGGCGGAGGTCGCCACGTGGATGCCGGCGGCGCGGGCGTTGAGGAAGCCCACCGCGTCGGCATCGGTCCACGGGTTCGACGGGGCGCTGGACCCGATCGAGTAGTTGATGACGTCGACCCCGTCGAGGATCGCCTGGTTGATCGAGGCCAGGATCGAGTAGCCCTGGCAGCCGCCGTCGCACACGTCGTAGCCGATGATGTTGGCGTGGGGTGCGACGCCCTTGATCGTCGACGTAACGGAGAACTCGTGCTCGGTGCCCCTCGCCGAGTAGGCCGTGGCCTCGACCTGGTTGCCGGCGGTGGTGCTGGCGGTGTGGCTGCCGTGGCCGTCGTCGTCGTAGGGGTCGTCGAACGGGTTGCCACCGGTGGCGGGGTTCTCGAAGTTGTAGTAGCCGATCAGCTTGTCGTTGCAGCCCCAGTCCGCGACGTACTGGGCGGCGTTGGCCGGGTCGCACATGCCGAGGTACGTGCCCGCGCCGAGCGGGTTGGTGTGGTCGTAGCCGTCACCGCCGTCCTCGGCCGGGACCACGTCCGCGAAGGACGGGTTGGCGGGGTTGATGCCGGAGTCGAGGATGCCGACGACGACGCCCTCGCCCTTCGTGCCCTCGAAGCCGGCGGGCACGTTCGAGCCGTCCCAGATGGTCGGCGCGCCGATCCACTCGGGTCCCTTGTCCGTGGTGAGCTGGCGCTCGAAGTCGACCTGCACGGCGGAGACGCCGTCGATCCCGGCGACCTTCTGCGCCTGGCCGCGGGTGAGCTGCACCGCGATGCCGTTGAGCGCCTCGGTGTAGCGGTGGAGCACCTTGGCGGGGCGGCCGGTCACCCGGGAGATGGAGGAGACCAGGTCGGCCTGCTCGGCCTTGAGCCCCCTCCGGTAGGCCGACTCGGAGTCGGCGGCGGCGGCGAGGCCGCGGTCCTCGGCCTGCTCGCGCGTCGGGACGGCCGGCGCGTCCAGCTGGACGATGTACGTCTCGGGCGCGGTCCCGGTGCCCAGCTCGAGCACCGTGCCCTTCTTCAGCGCCTTCGCCGGCGACGCCTTCGCCGGTGTCAGCCGGCCGGGGTCGAGGTCGGCCGCGGTGGCCGCCACCCCCCACGGCGCGAGTAGTGCGGCAGCGACGCTGGTGGCAGCGCCGGCCGCGATGGTACGACGGATCACGCGTATTCCCCGTTCGACTCAGGATGGCCCGACTGCAGCACGAAGCGACCCCGAGGACGAGACACGTAGCGGTGCAGGCGGAGGGTGGTGGAGCCCCTGTATCTGAAGTCACCGGTGGGGCAGGTGTCAACGAATTCCTGACCTGGAACTTCTTCCGTAACGGAGACGTAACCCCGGAAGGCTTTCAGGGGGCTTTCAGCGGGTGTGGCGGCGGGTCGCCGCGGGGAACCGGTTCGGGCGCGCGACGACCGCGTCGATCACGACCCGCTTGTCGCTCAGCGACTCGATGACGATCCGGCCGGTCCGCATGCCCGAGTAGCGGTCGATGACGACGTGCTGGCGCAGGGCCGCCTTCGTGCCGGCGAGGTCGACCACGTGCCAGTCACGCTTGCCCACGCGCAACCGCACCTTGCCGTAGCGCGGGCCGCTCGGCGCGATCAGGCGCAGCTCGCCGACGTCGGCGCGCGGCATCACCAGCCGGGCGCCACGCCGCGACGCCGTGACGGCGTCCCCGCGGAACCAGGCCGCGTCGCGCAGCTTCCTCCAGCCCCGCTGCCGGGTCACGTTGCGCGGGACGAAGAACTCGATGGGCGCCGACCACGCGCTGGCGTTGCCGGCACGGTCGATCGTCCGCGCGGCGAAGGTGTGACGGCCCGACCGCGGGTGCTCGAGCTGCCAGCGGCCGCCCGCGCAGGCCACGGCACGGCCGTTGTCGGTGCACTCGAACGTCGAGCCGGGCTCGCTGGTGTTGATCCTGATCGGCACGCTCGCGCCGGTCACCACCGGCTGCGTGGGCGTCGCCTCGTCGTAGGAGGTGCTGGTCACGTAGACGAACGGCGCCGTGGTGTCCTGGCCCCACGTCAGCGTCGCGGGCGTGGGGTCCTCGTCGGGCGTGTCCTCGACGGCGGGTGGCAGCAGCGGCGCGACGTCGGGGGTGCGGGCCCGGTCGCCGAGGTCGACGGCGCGCGCCGCGAAGACGTACGTGCCGGCCGGGGCGTCCGGCAGGCCCGCGTACGTCACGGGGCTGGTGCACGCCCGCCAGTCGTGCGCCTGCGGGCCGCCGGTGAGCCGGCACTCGAGGCCGAAGGGTCCGGCGTCGCCGTCGGAGACCTGCCAGCCGAGGGCGAAGGTCATCGACGGCACGGCGACGAGTCCGGCCGCGTTCGGCGTCGCGGACGCGGTGAGGGTGGTCTCGGGCGGGGTGCTGTCGTCGCAGCCGTTCTGCAGGATGCCGGGCGAGGTCTCGTCGACGCACCCGGGCTGGGCGCTCACGGGCGCGGCGCCGAGCGGCACGAGCGCCCCCGCGAGCAGCGCCAGCACTCCCAGCCGGGCCGCGATCCTGTGGCCTGCCATGGTCCCCCCTCGTCTCGACTCAGTCCTCCGGCGAGGACTGCACGGCCTAACGAACGACGCTCGCTCCGGTCACGAGCCAGCGGTCGCTCCGTGCCCGTCGGGAGAGCAGCACCCACCGGGCGCCCATGAACACGACGGTCATCGCCACCCAGACGGCCACCACCCCGTGCGGGAGCGTGGCCGCCCACAGGGCCGCCGGGGCGTACAGCGCCAGCACGACGATGCCCGCCCAGGCCAGGTAGGTGCCGTCGCCGGCGCCGATGAGGACGCCGTCGAGCACGAAGACCACGCCGGCGACCGGCTGCCCGAGCGCGGCGACCAGCAGCACGGGCACGAGCAGGTCGCGCACCGCGGGGTCGCTGGTGAACAGCGCGCCGATGAAGGGCGAGACGGCTGCGAGACCGAGCCCGGCGACGATGCCGCTGCCCCAGCCCCACGCGACCATCCGTCGGGTGAGTCGACGAGTGCCGTCGACGTCGCCGCTGCCCAGCGCCCGCCCCGTGAGCGCCTGCGCGGCGATGGCGATGGCGTCGAGGGCGAAGGCGAGGAAGCTCCACAGCGTGATCGCGACCTGGTGCGTGGCCACGTTGACGTCGCTGGCCTGCGTGCCGACGCGCGTGACGGCGTACGTGCCCACGAGCAGGCAGGCGCGCAGCGCGACGGTGCGGACGACGAGCGCCACGGCGGCGTGGGCGGCAGCCAGGATGCCGGCGCGGTCCGGGCTCAGGGGCGCCCCGTGCTCGCGCGCCGCGCGGACGACCACGACGAGGAACCAGCCGGCACTGATCACCTGTGCGGCGACCGAGCCGAGGGCCGACCCGGCGATCCCCATGTCGAGGCCGTGGACCAGCACGACGTTGAGGACGATGTTGAGGCCGTTGCCGACGACAGCGACCAGCAGCGGCGTGCGGGTGTCCTGCAGGCCGCGGAGCACGCCTGTCGCGGCCAGCATGACCAGCAGGGGCGTGGTGCCGAGGAACGCGATGGCCAGGTAGGTCTCGGCGTGCTCGGCGACGTCCGCGCCGGTGTGGAAGGCGCCCACGAGAGCCGGGGTCGCCAGGACACCGCCGACGGTGGCGATCGTGCCGATGACGACCGCCAGCCAGACGCCGTCGACGCCCTGCGCCAGGGCGGCGCGCAGGTCGCCGGCACCGAGGTGGCGCGCGACGCTGGCGGTCGTGCCGTAGGCGAGGAACACGCACAGGCCCACCACGGTCTGGAGCACCACCGCCGCGACGCCGAGCCCGGCCAGCTCGGGGGTGCCGAGGTGGCCGACGATCGCGGCGTCGGAGATCAGGAACAGCGGCTCGGCGACCAGCGCGAGGAAGGCGGGCACGGCCAGGCGCAGGATCTCCCGGTCGACCGCCCTCACGCGGCCCAGCCTAGGGACCGTGCCACCGGCCGCGTGCAGCGACGGCCGGTCGGCCGGCCGGACGTGTCCATAGTCTCTTCGGACTACCTGTGAATGGCCGTGTGGATGACGCCGCCGGTGTCGGTCGTCACGCGTCGGTGGCGACCCAGCGCCCGGCATCTCCCAGATGTCGGACAGGTGAACGACCGAGCCGACCAAGGAATTTCGATCCACAGGCTGGGGACCGAGTTTGCGCAGGTCAGACGGCGCATCATCGGCACCGGCCCCGGCTTCTCCACAGCCGGTTCCACGGCGTGTGCACCTCCGCGCGCGTGTCGTCCACCTGAGTGCCCAGCTTGTCCACAGAGCCTGTGGACAAGTCGGCGCCGCCGGCTTCCCCCCACGGCCGCGGAGCACGTACGGTCTCGCGCGGACGAGGTCTCCGGGATCCGGCTCCCGGGGCGTGCGAAGGCCGTCGGCGGTGTCGGTGGTCGTCCCTACCGTCGTCGGCAGGGTCGTGGCAGGCGGTCGGCGGACAGGATCAGTGGACAGGGGAGGAGCGCCGGTGAGCATCGCTTTCGGGGGAGACACCGACGAGGCGTGGGGCGACGGTCCCGCGGCCTACGAGCCGGGGGAGTCGCCGCGCTCGGCCGGCGACCGCACGCCGCCCCAGGACAACGCGGCCGAGCAGAGCGTGCTCGGCTCGATGCTGCTCTCCAAGGACGCGATCGCCGACGTCGTCGAGGTGATCAAGGGCGTCGACTACTACCGGCCGGCCCACGAGGTCATCCACGACGCGATCATCGACCTCTACGGCCGCGGCGAGCCGGCCGACCCGATCACGGTCGCGGCCGAGCTGCAGAAGCGCGGCGAGCTGCAGCGCATCGGTGGCGCGCCCTACCTCCACACGCTGTCGGCCAACGTGCCGATCGCGGCCAACGCCGGCTACTACGCCGAGATCGTGCGCGACAAGGCGGTGCTGCGCCGCCTCGTGGAGGCCGGCACCCGCATCGCCGCGCTCGGCTACGCCGGCGAGGGACAGATCGACGACGTCGTCGACAGCGCGCAGGCCGAGGTCTACAAGGTCACCGACCGGCGCGCGACCCTCGACTACGCCCCGCTGAGCGACATCATGAGCGGCGTCCTCGACGAGATCGAGATGATCGGCAACCGGGAGGCCGGCCTCTACGGCGTGCCCACCGGTTTCGCCGACCTCGACGACCTCACCAACGGCCTCCACTCCGGCCAGATGATCATCGTCGCGGCCCGTCCCGCCATGGGGAAGTCGACGCTCGCCCTGGACTTCTGTCGCGCAGCGTCGATCCACAACAACCTCACGAGCGTCTTCTTCAGCCTGGAGATGACGCGCTCGGAGATCATGATGCGCCTGCTCTCGGCCGAGGCGAAGGTGCCGCTCAACCACATCCGCAACGGCACGATGCGCGACGACGACTGGGAGAAGCTCGCCCGCAAGATGGGCCAGGTCTCCGGGGCGCCGATGTTCATCGACGACAGCCCGAACATGACGATGATGGAGATCCGGGCCAAGGCACGCCGCCTCAAGCAGCGCCACGACCTCAAGCTCATCGTCATCGACTACATGCAGCTGATGAGCTCGGGCCGCAAGGTCGAGTCGCGCCAGCTCGAGGTCTCGGAGTTCTCCCGCAACATCAAGCTCCTCGCCAAGGAGCTCGAGCTGCCGATCATCGCCCTCTCCCAGCTCAACCGCGGTCCCGAGCAGCGTGGTGACAAGCGCCCGATGATGAGCGACCTGCGCGAGTCCGGGTCGCTGGAGCAGGACGCCGACATGGTGATCCTGCTGCACCGCGACGACGTCTACGAGAAGGAGTCGACCCGCCCCGGCGAGGCCGACCTCATCGTCGCCAAGCACCGCAACGGCCCCACCCGCGACCTGACCGTCGCGTTCCAGGGCCACTACTCGCGCTTCGTCGACATGGCGCAGGGCTGACCGGCGCCGCTGCCGGTCCTCCCGTCGCGGAGCGACCCTCGCCCGATTTCCTCGTTCTCCGGACGTGAGCGAGGACCTGCCCCTACCGTCGTCGTAGTCTGTCGGGGGACTGCCGGTTCCCCGTGCACGGGGGAAGAGGCATCGTGAAGCACTCGGGTACATCTCGGTCCGGTCGCACTGCTCGTCGGGGACGCCGACGTCGGATGTCGACGGCGGCGGTCGTCACGTCGCTCCTCGGCGCGCTCCTCGCGGTCGTCCCGGTGACGCTGCTGACGGCCTCGCCGGCCGAGGCGAGGTACGCCACCCACGGCACGGGCACCTACCTGGGCGCCATCGACTGGTTCGAGTGGGGTGCGCACCTGGAGAAGATCCCGCCCGCAGGGCTGACCAGGACCAACACGCGGGTCGTGGCGGGCGGGACCCTGGCGACCACCTGCACCCTCTCCGACATCGACGACCGGGCCCAGGGCGCGAGCAACAAGCTGTCCGCCTACCGGCCGGGCCACTGGGGTGGTGACGGCCTGGACGACATGTACCGCATCGGCGCCCAGTCCGGCAGCGCCAACCAGCTCATCTCGGGCCTGTGGATCGGCGGCGGGCCGGTCCTCTTCCACCTCTCGTGCGACGTCACCCTCGACGGGGTCCCCGTCCCGCTGGCCGGTCTCGTCATGGCCGATGCCGAGCAGAGCATCACCAACGAGTACGTCCAGGCCACCATCCCGGCCGGCGCCGACTGGCGGATCATCGACCGCGGACGGACGGCGGGCTGCACCAACGACACCGCCGTGGTGCGTACCGGCCAGACCCTGCGCCTTGCAGGCAACGCCCAGGCCTGCCCCTCCGGGCCTACGGGTGTGGCCTTCATGGAAGGCGCAACCTCCGCCGACGTGGTGATCCAGGGCGGTGGGGCGTCGGCGATCGCCCTGGGCGTCATGCTCTTCAACGACTTCGGGGACGCCCCGGCCAGCTATGGCGACGCCGGTGCGCTGTACTCGCCCGGATTCACCGGTGACCCGGTGCCGCAGGGCACCACAGCGCTCTTCGCCCGACCCCTCGCCTCGCCGACCCAACCGGCGCCCCGGCTCGGCGCCACCGTGGACTCCGAGGGCGCACACCAGGCCGGGCCGGCCGCCGGCGCGGACGGCGCCGACGAGGACGCGCTCGCCGCTCCGGTGCGCCTGCGCCCCACTCCCGGCACGTCGTACACCCTGCCCGACGTCGCCTGCACCGGCCCGGGTGTGGTCAGCGGCTGGGTCGACTGGAACGGCAACGGCACCTTCGAGCCGAGCGAGCGGTCCGACCAGCCGAGCTGCACCGGCTCCAGCGTCGCCCTCACCTGGGACGTGCCGGCTCGCCCCGACACCGGTCCGACGTTCATGCGGCTGCGCATCGGTCCGAACGCCGCCGCCGTAGCCGGCCCGACCGGCGTCAGCACCGCCGGCGAGGTCGAGGACCACGCGGTGGTCGTCGTGCCTCGCGCCGACTACGGCGACGCACCGGACACGGCCGGCACCACGGCGGCGGACAACGGTGCGCGCCACCTCGTCCCCGACCACGACGCGGCCCGCTCGACCGCGCCGGTGATGCTCGGCGACCGGATCGACCTCGACGACGACGGCGCGCCCGGCCCGGCCGCGGACGGCGACGACAACGCCGGCGTCGACGACGAGGACGGCGTTGCCTTCAACACCTCGCTCGGGTACGCCGCGCCCGTGCTGCGCACCGGCACGGACGCCATCACCCTGGACCCGGTCGTCAACACGCTCGACGTCACGGCCTCCTCGGCCGGCTTCGTCAGCGTGTGGGTCGACCTGAACGGCGACGGCGACTTCGGCGACGACGGCGAGCGCGAGGTCGACGCGGCGCCCGTCGTGGCCGGGGCCAACATCATCACCTTCACCGAGGGCGTGAACCCGCCGGACATCGAGGCCTTGGTGCGGGTCCGCTACAGCACCGACGCGTCGGCCGTCCACTCACCCGTCGGGATCGCCCCCGACGGCGAGGTCGAGGACTACCGGGTGCTCGTCGAGCGGCTCATCGTCCCGGCGGCGTGCTCGCCTGTGGCGGAGCCGTACTACGCGATGACCTTCAACTCGGTCACCGACAAGAGCGGCGCGGGCGCCCCGGGCACCTCCGCGAGGTACCCACGGGTCGCGGTCGTCAGGGGCGAGGTCGTCGATGCGGTGGCCACAACCGGCAACCCCGGAAGCACGATCAACGCCAACGGCTTCTTCGTGGCCGGCGACGACGCGGCGTGGAACCTCAACGGCAGCGGTGCCGCCACGGCGGTGACCTTCAGCTTCGTCCGGACCGGGACCAGCACACCGGTGGCCTTCAACTCGGTGTGGACCATCAACGACATGGACGCCACCGAGCGCACGGACTTCGTCCCGGACACCCAGGTCGAGGACTACGCGCTCACCCCGGGCAGCATGGTGGCGGTGAGCCGTTCGGGCGGCCGTCTGGTCTTCAGCGGCACGGTTAGCGGCAACAACGACACCCGCAGCCGCTATCAGGTGTGGTTCAAGAACAGGAGCGCCGTCGGCGCGATCTGGCGCGGGTTCGCCGGCTCCGGGTTCCTGGTGGACGGCGACGGCGACACCCCCGTCCCCACGTCGTGCGACGACTACGGCGACGCCCCCGACACCTACGGCACCACCCTGGCGAGGGACGGCGCCCGCAACTTCGCGTCCCAGTCGCTCAAGATGGGCGCCGACGTGGAGTTCGACGCCGACGGGCAGCCCACCGCGGCCGCGGACGGCGACGACACCAACCGCAACGACGACGAGGACGCCGTCGCCGCACCGATCTCGGTGACTCGCGGCGAGCCGTCGTCGGCCGAGGTCAGCGTGACCAACGACCTCGCCGACCCCGCCACGCTGGCCGCCTGGCTCGACCGTGACCGCTCCGGCACGTTCGACGCCGACGAGCGCGTGATGGTCCCCGTGCCTGCCGGCTCCGGGACGGCGACGTACACCGTGGACCTCGGTGCGGTGACGACCACGCAGGACACCTACGTCCGGTTCCGGCTGCTGCGCGGCGCGATCGCCGACCCCCAGCCGACCGGCGCAGGCCCCGTCGGCGAGGTGGAGGACCACCGCGTGACCGTGCTCAACCCGGCGCTGACGCTCACCAAGACCTCCGACGCCACCGCCGACAGCGGTCCCGGCGACACCGTCACCTACACCGTCACGCTCACGAACACCGGCAGCGGCGCGTTCACCGCCGCCAACCCGGCGCGGGTGGTCGACGACCTGTCCGCGGTGCTCGACGACGCCACGTACGCCGGCGGCGCGACCGCCACCGTCGGCGGCACCGCCGTCGCCGCCCCGGCGTACGCCGAGCCGCGGGTCTCCTGGTCCGGCCCGCTCGCAGCGGGGGCCTCGGTGGTGATCACCTACGCGGTCGACCTCGAGGGCGGCGGAGACGGCCACGTCCGCAACACCGCCTTCGTGCCGCCGCCGGGCGACCCGAACCCGCCGACGCCCGACTGCGCGCAGACCGCGCGGCCCTGCGCGACGACCACCACCGAGCTGCCCAGGCTCAGCATCACCAAGACCGCGAACCGCACCCAGCTCCCCGCGGTCGGGCAGCAGGTCAGCTACACGGTCACCGTGACGAACGCCGGTCTCGGCGCCTACACGGCGGACCACCCCGCGACGTTCGCCGACGACCTCAGTGAGGTCCTCGACGACGCCACGCTGGCGCAGGCCGACGTCACGGCCAGTCGCGGCACCGCGACCGTGTCCGGCTCGACCCTCGCCTGGACCGGGACCCTGGCGGCCGGCCAGAGCGCCACGGTCACCTACACGCTGACCTACACCGGCGCCGGCGACCAGGTGCTGCGCAACAGCGCATGCGTGCCGGCCGCCGAGGCTGCCGACGCCGACGAGGCCTGCCGCACCGTGTCGGTCCCGGGCTCGGGCCTGCGGCACGACAAGTCCGTCGATCCCGCCTCCGGCACGCCGGTCGAGGCCGGGCAGGTCCTGACGTACACCCTGGCGTTCGAGAACGTCGGGCCGACGCCGGCCACCGTCGACACCACCGACGACCTCGACGGCGTCGTCGACGACGCCGTCCTGGACCCGACGTCCGTCACCGCGGACGCCGGTCTCGTCGCCACCCCGAGCGCCTCCGGCGACGCGATCGCCGTGACCGGCAGCGTGCCGCCCGGGCAGACCCTCGAGGTCACCTACCGGGTGCAGGTCCTCCCGTGGGCCGACCAGGGCGACCACGTGCTGACCAACGTGCTGGCCTGCGAGCCCGGGGAGCCGGCCGGTTGCGCGCCGGAGACCACGACCAACCCGGTGCGCCACCTCGCCGTCACCAAGACCTCCGACGCCACCGCCGACAGCCGGCCCGGCGACCAGGTGACCTACACCGTCACGGCCACCAACGACGGCACCGGCGACTTCACCGCCACCGACCCGGCCACGCTGGTCGACGACCTCGGCGACGTGCTCGACGACGCCGACTTCGACGGCACCGCCACCGCCAGCGCCGGCAGCACGTCGTACGCCGCGCCGCGGCTGACCTGGACCGGAGCGCTCGCCGCCGGCGCGAGCGTCACCGTCGAGTACACCGTCACGCTGAGCGGCGGCGGCGACGGCGAGGTCGACAACGAGGTGTGCACCGGCGCCCCCCGCGCCTGCGCCGCCGAGTCGTTCGACCTGCCCAAGCTGACGATCAGGAAGACCTCCAACCGGGCACAGCTCCCCGCGGCGGGCAACAAGATCACCTACACGGTCACCGTCACCAACCGCGGTCCGGGCGACTACACGGCGTCGGCCCCGGCGAGCTTCACCGACGACCTCTCCGACGTCCTCGACGACGCCACCTTCGACGACGGGTCCATCGCGGCATCGACCGGTACCGCCACCCTCGTGGGGAACACCCTCGACTGGAGCGGGGCACTCCCCGCCGGCCAGTCGGCGACGGTGACCTACACGCTGACCTACGAGGAGACCGGCAACCTCGTCGTGGACAACCGCGCCTGCATCCCGCTCAACGAGGCACTCGACCCCGACGAGCCCTGCCGCACGGTGCACACCCCCGGATCGGGCCTGCGCCAGACCAAGAAGGTCGACCCCCGCACCGGCACCTCGGTCGTGGAGGGCCAGGTGCTCACCTACACGCTGACCTTCGAGAACGTCGGCCCCGCCGCGGCGACCGTGGACACGGTCGACGACCTGTCCGGCGTCGTCGACGACGCCGACCTCCTCGTCGACTCGATCAGCGCCGACGCCGGCCTGGTCGTGACGCCCGACGCGGGCGGCGAGGCGCTGACGATCACCGGCTCCGTCCCGACCGGGGAGGTGCTGACCGTCACCTACAGGGTGCGCGTCCGGGCCTTCGCCGACCAGGGCGACCACGTCGTCACCAACGCGCTGGCCTGCCAGCCCGGTGACCCCCAGCCGTGCGACCCGACGACCACGTCGAACCCGGTGCGCCACCTGGTGGTGGGCAAGACCTCGGACGCGACCGCGGACAGCAAGCCGGGCGACACCGTCACCTACACGGTCCGGCTGCGCAACGACGGGGCCGGCGACTACACCGCCGCGGCCCCGGCGACCGTGGTCGACGACCTCACCGGTGTGCTCGACGACGCCACGTTCGCCGGCGTCGCGAACGTCAACCAGGGTCCCGCCCCGACGTACGACGCGCCCCGGCTCAGCTGGTCCGGGCCGCTGCGGGCCGGCACGGAGGTCCGGGTCACCTACGAGGTGGTGCTGAAGGGCGGCGGCGACGGGGTCGTGCGCAACGTCGCCTGGCAGCCGGCCGACCCGCGCGACCCGGGGCCCACCCCGGACTGCGCCACCGCGACGGTGCCCTGCAGCACCGAGTCCTTCGACCTGCCCAAGCTCACCCTCGACAAGTCGGCCGACCGCGCCGACCTGCCCGCCGTCGGGCAGACCGTGACCTACACGGTGCGGGTCGCCAACGCCGGCCCGGGCGGCTACACCGCCGAGCACCCGGCGACGTTCACCGACGACCTCTCCGACGTCACCGACGACGGGACCGTCGGCGTACCCACCGCCACGGTGGGCGAGGCGACCCTCGACGGCGACGAGCTGTCGTGGACCGGCGTGCTGGGTGCGCCCGGCGACGCCGCGGAGGTCACCTACACCGTGACCTACCGGGGCACCGGCGACCGGGTTCTCGACAACACCGCCTGCGTCCCGGCCGCCGAGGCGCAGGACCCCGCGGCGGCGTGCGACACCGCGTCCGTCCCGGGCTCGGGGCTCGTGCACCGCAAGACCGTCGACCCCGCGTCCGGCACCGCGGTCGAGGTGGGTGACACGCTCACCTACACGCTCACCTTCGACAACACCGCCGGCGCCGCTGCCGCCGTCGTGGACACCACCGACGACCTCCGCCGGGTCGTGGACGACGCCACGCTCGACGAGGCGTCCGTCACCGCCGGCGCCGGGCTCACCGCCACGCCGGACCCGGCCGAAGCACCGGACACCATCGCCGTCACGGGCACCGTGCCCGCCGGCGCGACCCGCACGGTGACCTACCGGGTGACGGTGAAGCCGTTCGATCGCCAGGGCGACCACGTCCTCACCAACGCGCTGGCGTGCGAGCCGGGCGACCCGACGCCCTGCGCGCCGGCCACGACGTCCAACCCGGTGCGCCACCTCACCCTGCACAAGGAGCAGACCTCGCCGGCGTCCCCCGACACCGGCGACCGCGTCACCTACACCCTCACCGTGCGCAACGACGGCGCGGGCGACTGGACCAGCGCCGACCCGGCCGAGGTCGTGGACGACCTCGCGGGCGTGCTCGACGACGCGACCTGGGCCGACGACGCGAGCGCCTCCACCGGTGCGGTGACGTTCTCCGAGCCCGAGCTCACCTGGACCGGCGCCCTCGCCCACGGCGAGACGGCGCGCGTCGCCTACTCCGTCGTGGTGACGAACCTCGGGGACCACCGGCTCGTCAACATCGCCTCCGTCAGCGGGTGCGCCCTCGCGGAGTGCACGCCCGACCCCGTGGTGACGCCGCTGCCGCACGTGGTGCCGGGCAAGTCGGCCACGCCCGCGGGCGGCCAGCCCGTCCAGCCGGGGGACCGGGTCACCTACACGCTGACGTGGAGCAACGACGGCCGGGCGGTCGGTGCCGTGGACAGCACCGACGACCTGTCCGGAGTCCTCGACGACGCCGAGGTGGTGCAGGAGCCGACCAGCTCCGACCCGGCCGTGACGGCGACCCGCACGGGCGACCGCCTGCGCGTCACCGGGCCGCTCGCCCCGGGGGAGACCGTCGCCGTCACCTACGTCGTGCTCGTGAGGCCGGCCGGCCAGCACGGTGACAACTCGCTCCTCAACGTGCTGGCCCCCGACACCCCGCAGGTCGGCTGCACCGTCTCCGGGTGCACGCCGGTGCCGCCTGCCACGACCAGGCACCCCGTCGGCGACCTGGTGGACTGGAAGACCGTGGCGCCGTCGGCCGGGACCGCGGTGCGTGCCGGCGAGAGGGTGACGTACACGCTGCACTTCCAGGGCTCCGGCACCGGTCCGGTCCGCGTCCACCGGGTCGACGACCTCAGTGGCGTGCTGGACGACGCCGCGCTCGTCGCGGGTCCGACCGCGTCGACTCCCGGCCTGGCGGCCGGGGCGCCGGTCGCGGGACGGATCTCGGTCACCGGCACCGTCCCCGCCGGGACGACCGCGACCGTGACCTACACCGTCGAGGTCGGACCGGACGGCCGGCGAGGCGACGACCGGCTGGTCAACCACCTCGTCGACCCCGGCCAGGCACCGCCGACGTCGTGCAGCACGCCGCCGACGGCACGTGCCGGCCAGTCCGACTGCACCTCGAACCCGGTCGCCGCCTCCGACGTCGACCTGGCCCTCGCGAAGCGTGTGGTCTCCGGTCGCAAGGTGCTGGTGGGCGACCGGATCCGCTACACGCTGCGCGTCTCCAACAAGGGACCTGCGGTCGCGGCCGGGCCGATCGTCGTCCGCGACCGGCTCCCGCGTGGGCTCGAGCTGCTCTCGGCGAAGGGCCGGGGCTGGGAGTGCGAGGTCGACCGGGGCGCCGACCGCGCCGCGTGCACGCGCACGAGCGCGCTGCGCCCCGGCGCGAGGACTCCCGCCGTCGTCCTCGTCGCCCGCGCCACCGCGGCGGCCACGGGCCGCACCGTCAACGTCGCCACCGTCAGGGGCGGTCGGGACACCCGGCCCGCGGACAATCGGGACGTCGCCGGGGTGAGGGTCTCCGCGCCGCCGGCGCTGCCCGGGACCGGCTTCCGCTCCGCCGGGCGCGGCAACGCCCGCCGGGACTGAGCGGACCGCCGGATGGACGCCACGACTCGATGGACGCTGCGCGTCGCAGCCACCGTGCTCGCGGGCGCGGCGCTGTCCGGCACCGCACTGTCCGGCACCGCGCTGGCCGGTCCCGGGGCGGGTCCCGGCCTGGCGGTCGGGGCGCCGGTCCGAGCCGCCGCCCCGGCTCCCACGAGCCCGGCCTGCGGGACCGGCGACCGCGCCTTCGCTCCCCGGCAGATGACGATCCGGGAGGTCGTGGGTGCGACGAGGGTGCTGGCGCTGGGCCGGGACCGCGGCGGTGTGCCGCGGACACCGCCCCTGACCGACCGCGGCAAGTGGCAGGTGGGCTGGGACCGCCAGGTCGCGGCGGGTGCGCCTCGAGGTGTCATGAGGCTCACGGCGCACACCTATCCGCGCGACGGCAGCCACGGCCTGGCGCTGGGCAACCGGCTGCTGTCCACCCTGAGCCGCGGCGACCGGCTGGTCGTCGCCGGTGGGGGCGGGGACCGGCTGTGCTACCGGGTCACGAGGCGGTTGGACGTGCGGGCCGAGCGGACGGCGCCGGCCTACTACGCCTCCACCGGACGGCACCGGCTCGCCATCCTGGTGTGCTCGGGCACGCGGCGCGGCCCGGGCGACTGGAGCCACCGCACCATCTGGTTCGCCGAGCCCGTGCAGCGTTCCTGACCACGCGTCGCTCCGCCGGCGGGCTCCACGCGAGCACGCGGGCCGCGTCAGGCAGGCGCGAAGGTGAGGCAGTCGGCGCGGTCCTCGCCGGCGCCCACGTCGACCCCGGCAGCGGTGCACTCGAGGTGGTCGTTGTGGGTGCAGTCGGACCGGTGGCACGCGCCGACGTGCCCGCTGGCGTCGACACCGCCCTTGTCGTGGGCGTCGACGAAGGTCCCGCAGGCGGGCCCGGCGGCCTCGGTGACGGTGATCGCGCCGGCGTGGCAGTCGTGGTCGTGGTTGTAGGAGCAGCCGTCGACGCTGCACGAGCTGACGATGGGGAGGTTCATGGTGGTCATGCTCCGACCATGCGCCTCGAACCGCCGCCCGTCCAGACAGGACAGGCTTGCCTTCGACCGACCCCGGTGCCGCGACCACCGTCCGGGGGGTGAGGCGCACCGTCGCTCCACGTGCCTAGCGTGGAGCGACCACCGACCCGAGGAGGAGCCATGCCGCACAAGCCCCCGAAGGACGTGCAGGAGGCCGCCCAGCGCGCCGTCCGCTGGATCGAGGACGGCAAGGCCGGCAAGGGCTTCACCGACGTCGGACGCCACCGAGCGCACCAGCTCGCCGAGGGCCAGGACGTGAGCGACGAGGACGTGAAGAAGATGCAGGCCTACTTCGCCCGCCACACGGTCGACAAGGACGCCGACGGGTTCGCCCAGGGCGGTGACGGCTTCCCCTCGCCGGGCCGCGTCGCCTGGGACGCCTGGGGCGGCGACCCCGGCGAGCGCTGGGTGGGCACCATCGACCTCGACGACGACTGAGGCGCCGCACCCGACGCCGTCGGAACAGGCCGGCCCCCGACCGTGTTGGCGAGAGGTGCCCGCCGTCCCGCGGGGCCGACACGAGGTGAGGAGACAGTGGTGCGCGCAGCCAGCTACGACACGTACGGAGGGCCGGAGGTCCTCACCATCGGCGAGCGGCCGGACCCGCCGGTCGGGCCCGACACCGTGCTCGTCCGGGCGCGCGCCACCAGCGTCAACCCCGTCGACTGGAAGATCCGCGAGGGCCACCTCCGCGGCGCCTACCCGCACCACCTGCCGATCATCCCCGGCTGGGACGTGGCAGGAGTGGTCGAGGCGGTGGGCCCCTCGGTGCGCACCGGCCTGCGGGTGGGCGACGAGGTCTGGGGCTACGTGCGTCGCGACGACGTGGCCCACGGCACCGCGGCCGAGCTCGTGCCGGCGCCCGAGCGCACCGTCGCGCACAAGCCGGGGTCGCTGTCGTTCGAGGAGGCGGCGTCGGTCCCCCTGGCCGGGTTGACGGCCTACCAGGCGCTCACCGAGGCGCTGGACGTCGGGACGGGTGACCGGGTGCTCGTGCACGCCGCGTCCGGGGGCGTCGGTCAGCTGGCCGTGCAGATCGCGGTGGCCCTCGGCGCCGAGGTCGTCGGCACCGCCTCGCCCGCCCACCACGAGCTCGTGCGCGGCCTCGGCGCGAGCGCGGTGCTCGACCACCGCGCCGGCCCGGTGAGCGGTCAGCTCGCCGCGCACGGCGGCCCCGTCGACGCGGTGCTCGACCTGGTGGGCGGCGCCGCGCTCGCCGATGCACCCCGGCAGGTGCGCGACACGGCACGCATCGCCTCGGTGATCGAGCCCGAGACGGTCCTCGGGCTGGGGGGTCGCTACGTCTTCGTACGCCCCGACCGCCCGGGTCTCGACGCCCTCGCGGACCTCGTCGAGTCGGGGCGTCTGCGCGTGCGGGTCGCCCACACCTTCCCCCTCGAGCGGATCGCGGACGCCCACCGGCTCTCCCAGGAGGGCAGCCCCGGCGGCAAGATCGCCGTCACGATCTGAGGGCCGACCCGCGGGCCGGGACCTCGTCCGAGGGGGCCCGCGACGCGCCGGGCTAGTCTCGGTCACGCCATGGACACGGACCCACCGCTGCTGACCCTGACCTACACCAGCTCGGCGACCGACCTGCTGGACGTCCCGCAGCTGGTCGAGCTGATCGAGCAGATCCGGCCGAAGAACGAGCGGCTCGGCATCACCGGCCTGCTGCTCTACAGCGGCGGGAACGTGATCCAGACGCTGGAGGGCACGACCGATGCGGTCGACGAGGTGTACGGCGCCATCGTCGACGACCCGCGCCACACCGAGCTGCAGGTCGTGGACCGCCGGATCGTCGACGACCGCGCGTTCGCCACGTGGTCGATGGGCTTCCGCAACGTCACCGCCCGCGAGGTCGACGAGCTGCGGGACGTCACCGAGTTCGCTCGCCGGTCGGTAGCCGAGGACCTCAGCGCCCACGCCGTCGCGGCACTCAGGCTGCTGGACACCTTCCGGGCCGAGGCCGGCTGAGGCCCCAGCCGTGCGACCGCGGCGCGCACGTGGCGCCGTCGACGGCCGGCCGGCCGAGCTCCCGGCGCCCCCGACGGCCGCGACACCCCGGGCCGTAGGGTCGACGGCATGCAGACTCGCACCCTCGGACGCCAGGAGGTCGGCGCGATCGGCCTCGGCCTGATGACCTTCGACCAGACCGGCACCCAGCCCCGCCAGCAGCTCGTCGACACCGTCACCGCCGCGCTGGACGCCGGCGTCACCCTGTTCGACACCGCCGACGCCTACGGGCCCGGGGAGGAGCTGGGGGCCGACGCGCAGGGCGCGAACGAGCGGCTGATCGCCTCGATCCTCGACGAGCTCGGTGCCCGCGACCGCGTCCTCCTGGCCACGAAGGGCGGCCACGTGCGCACCGAGGGCGGGGGCTGGGACACCGACAGCTCCGCGGCCCACCTCCACAGGGCGGTCGACGCCAGCCTGCAGCGGCTGGGCGTCGAGCAGCTGTCGCTGTGGCAGCACCACCGCCCCGACCCCGACGTCCCCTACGACGAGGTCATCGGCACGCTCAAGGAGATCGCCGACAGCGGCAAGGTCGCCCACGTAGGGCTCTCCAACGCGAACCCGCAGCAGATCCGCGACGCCCACGCCGTCCTCGGCGACGCCCTGGTCAGCGTGCAGAACGAGTTCAGCCCGAAGTTCCGCTCGAGCAGGCCGGAGATCGACGTGTGCGAGGAGCTCGGCCTCGCGTTCCTGCCCTGGAGCCCGCTCGGCGGCCTGTCCGACGCCAAGGAGCTGGCCGACAGACATCCCGCCTTCGCCGAGATCGCCGCCGACCGGGGCGTCAGCGCCCAGCAGGTCGCGCTGGCCTGGGAGCTGGCCCAGTCGCCGGTCGTGATCCCGATCCCCGGGGCCAAGCGCCCCTCTTCGATCCTCGACTCGGCGGCCGCGTCCGAGCTCGAGCTCACCGCCGACGAGCTGGAGCGGCTCGACGCCAGCTGAACGCAGCGGCCCGGCGGGAGCGGACCGGAAAACTTGACTCGTTCAAGAAAGCCGGGCAGGGTTGACCCGATGGAGGACAGCGAGTTCGAGCACCTGCTCCGCAGCGCCGGCCTGAGGGTCACCCGCCCGCGTCTCGCCGTGCTGCGCGCCGTCCGGCGCCAGCCGCACGCCGACACCGCCACGCTGCTCGCAGCGGTGCGCGTCGAGGAGCCGTCGGTCTCGCACCAGGCGGTCTACGACGTGCTCGGCGCGCTGACCGACTCCGACCTCGTGCGCAGGATCCAGCCCGCCGGCTCGGTCGCGCGATACGAGCTGCGCGTCGGCGACAACCACCACCACGTGGTGTGCCGCTCCTGCGGCACGGTGGCCGACGTCGACTGCGCCGTCGGCGTACGCCCCTGCCTCGACGCCTCCGACACCCACGGCTTCGTGATCGACGAGGCCGAGGTCACCTACTGGGGGCTGTGCCCCACCTGCGCCGCGGACCGTGCCCCCGCCGCTGCCGCGCCCTGAGCCACTCGCACACCCGTGACACCCGCCCCGCATCCGGAAGGAACGCCATGACCGACAGCCAGGACAACGTGACCGAGAGCCCGCAGGGGGTGGACCGCAAGGCCGAGGCCGGGTGCCCGGTGATGCACGACTCCGCCGCCGCCCAGGGCAGCGAGAGCGAGAACCCGGCGATCGACTCGCCCACGCCGGCGACGAACCGCCGCCCCCGCACCAACCAGGACTGGTGGCCCAACACCCTCGACCTGACGCCGCTGCACGCCCACTCCTCGAAGAGCAACCCGCTCGGCCCCGACTACTCCTACTCGGAGGAGTTCGAGAAGCTCGACCTCGCCGAGCTGCGTCGCGACATCGTCCAGGTGCTCAACACCTCCCAGGACTGGTGGCCCGCCGACTTCGGCCACTACGGCGGGCTCTTCATCCGGATGAGCTGGCACGCGGCCGGCACCTACCGCATCTTCGACGGCCGCGGCGGCGCCGGCGAGGGCTCGCAGCGCTTCGCCCCGCTCAACAGCTGGCCCGACAACGCCAACCTCGACAAGGCCCGTCGCCTGCTGTGGCCGGTCAAGCAGAAGCACGGCCGGAAGATCTCGTGGGCCGACCTGCTGGTGTACGCCGGCACGGTGGCCATGGAGGACATGGGGTTCCAGACCTTCGGCTTCGGCTTCGGCCGCGAGGACATCTGGGAGCCGGAGGAGATCATCTGGGGTCCCGAGGACACCTGGCTGGGCGACGAGCGGTACTCCGGCGAGCGCGAGCTCGAGGAGACCCTCGGCGCGGTCCAGATGGGCCTGATCTACGTCAACCCCGAGGGCCCCAACGGCAACCCGGACCCGCTGGCCTCGGCCCGCGACATCCGCACGACGTTCGCCCGCATGGCCATGAACGACGAGGAGACCGTCGCCCTCATCGCCGGCGGTCACACCTTCGGCAAGACCCACGGTGCCGGCGACGCCGACCTCGTCGGCCCGGAGCCGGAGGCCGCTCCCCTGGAGGAGCAGGGCCTCGGCTGGCGGAGCTCGTTCGGCTCCGGCAAGGGCAAGGACGCCATCACCTCCGGCCTCGAGGTCACCTGGACCTCGACCCCGACCCGGTGGAGCAACGACTACTTCAAGTTCCTCTTCCAGTACGAGTGGGAGCTCGTGAAGAGCCCGGCCGGCGCCTGGCAGTGGGTCGCGAAGGACGCCGACGACATCGTCCCGGGCCCGACCCCGGACTCGCCGAAGCGCAAGCCCACGATGCTCACCAGCGACCTGGCCCTGCGCTTCGACCCGGAGTACGAGAAGATCTCGCGCCGCTTCCTCGAGAACCCCAACGAGTTCGCCCGGGCGTTCGCGAAGGCCTGGTACAAGCTGCTGCACCGCGACATGGGTCCCGTCACGCGCTACCTCGGCCCGTGGGTGCCCGAGACCCAGCTCTGGCAGGACCCGGTGCCGGCGCACGAGGGCGAGCTCGTCGGTGACGCCCACGTCGCCGCGCTCAAGGCCGCCGTCCTCGACTCGGGCCTGACCGTCGCCGAGCTGGTCTCGACCGCGTGGGCGTCCGCGGCGTCCTTCCGCTCCACCGACAAGCGTGGTGGCGCCAACGGTGCCCGCATCCGCCTGGAGCCGCAGCGCAGCTGGACGGTCAACCAGCCCGAGCAGCTCGAGCGCGTCCTCGAGGTCCTCGAGGGCGTGCGCGCGGAGTTCAACGGCCGCGGCGGTGCCCAGGTGTCGCTCGCGGACGTGATCGTCCTCGCCGGATCGGCCGCGGTCGAGAAGGCCGCCCGCGACGCCGGCGTCGAGGTCACCGTGCCGTTCCACCCCGGTCGCACCGACGCCTCGCAGGAGCAGACCGACGTCGACTCCTTCCGGGTGCTCGAGCCGCGCGCCGACGGCTTCCGCAACTACCTGCGTGCCGGTGAGAAGCTTCAGCCGGAGAAGCTGCTCGTCGAGCGGGCCTACATGCTCGACCTGACGGCCCCGGAGATGACCGTCCTGGTCGGCGGCATGCGCGCACTGGGCGGCAACGTCGGCGGCGTGCAGCACGGCGTGCTCACCGACCGGCCCGGCGTGCTCACGAACGACTTCTTCGTCAACCTGCTCGCCCCCGGCGCGCAGTGGAAGGCCTCGGAGTCGGAGGAGAACGTCTACGACATCCGCGACGCCGCGACGGGCGACCTGAAGTGGACCGCCACCGCGGTCGACCTCATCTTCGGGTCCAACTCGCAGCTCCGCGCACTGGCCGAGGTCTACGCCAGCGACGACGCCCGCGAGAAGTTCGTGCGCGACTTCGTCGCCGCCTGGGTCAAGGTCATGGACAGCGACCGGTTCGACCTGCGCTGACGCCTCGTACGACCACGACGGCCCGGACCCCGCTGGGGTCCGGGCCGTCGCGCGTCCCGGCCGGGACCGCCGCCGTGCGCCCACCGCGGGACGTCATGGCGATCTCCGCCCAGGGCCGTCGATTCCCATGACGTCCCGGGCCGGGGCGCCGTCGAGGTCGTCGCCGCCGACCACCTCGTCGCCGAGGCGGATCGTGCCCGACGACAGCAGGCGGAACACGGTCCCGCCGCGCGGCGACCGCATCGCCTGCATCGCCCCCGCCCCCAGCCAGTCGTCGAGGAGGCGGCACGGGGCGGCGATCCGGACGACCTCGAGCTCGACGTCCGCGATGCGCAGCCGCTCGCCGGGGCGGGTCGGGAGCGGCCCGTGCTCGACGGTGACGTTGCGGCGGGTCAGGCCGGGATCGACCGGGCGACCGAGGACCTCGGCCGCCGCGGCGAGGTCGTCGAGCGCCTGCACCGTCACGTGGCGGTGCCTGGTGCCGTGGTAGCGGTCGCCGACGAGCCCCGCGCCCGCCTCGGCCGCGACCTGCGCGACCGCCTTCGTCGGCAGCCGCCGTCCGGGCGCGACGTGGATCGCGTGCACGCGGGTCCTCACGGTGCGACCGTACGACCCGCGCACAACGCGGTCGCGGACGACCCAGTGCCCGGACAGGCAGCGCCCGCACCAGCGCGACGGCCCGGAAACTCGGAGGCGCGCTGTCGGTGGTGCCGCCTAGGGTGCCGGACGTGCCCATCGACGAGACGGACCCCGTGCCGGCGGACCCCTCGGCGCCGCACGTCGAGGCGCACCTCCCACCGGGCGTGACCCGGGGGGAGGGGACGCTCCGCGCGTTCCGGAAGGTCCTCGCCAACACCCTCGTCGCCAACGTGACCTCGAGCTACCTGTGGTTCGCCCTGACCTTCTGGGCCTACCTCGAGACCCGCTCGGTCATGGCCACCGCGATCATCGGCGGCGGCTACATGCTGTTCACCGCAGTCCTCGGCACCTTCTTCGGCACCCTCGTCGACCGGCACCGCAAGAAGCAGGTCATGGTCGCCTCCTCGACCGTCACGCTCCTGGCCTACGCGGCGTCCGGCGGCCTGTGGCTGCTGCTGGGCGAGGAGCGGCTGGCCGACTGGGGGAGCGCCTGGTTCTGGCTGTTCACCGGCGTCATCCTCGTCGGCGGCGTGGTCGAGAGTCTGCGCAACATCGCGCTGTCCACCACCGTGACCCTGCTCGTCCCCGAGGACGGACGCGACAAGGCCAACGGCTTGGTCGGCACCGTCCAGGGCGTCTCGTTCATGATCACCAGCGTCTTCAGCGGACTGAGCGTCGGCCTCCTCGGCATGGGGTGGACCCTCGCGATCGCGATCGTCCTCACCGGCGTCGCCCTGCTGCACCTCGTGCCGGTCACCATCCCCGAGCTCGACCCGGACCCCGAGGAGGGCGGGCCCCGCATCGACGTCCGGGGCGCGATCAGCGCCATCACCGCCGTCCCGGGCCTCGTCGCGCTGATCCTCTTCACGACGTTCAACAACCTCGTCAACGGCGTCTACATCGCCCTGATGGACCCCTACGGCCTGACGCTCTTCAGCGTCGAGGCGTGGGGGATCGTGCTGGGTGTCACCGGCCTCGGCTTCGTGGTCGGCGGCGGCCTCGTCGCCAAGCTCGGCCTGGGCTCCGACCCGGTGCGCACCCTCCTGCTCGTCAACCTCGGCATCGCCGTGCTGGGCATGACCTTCACGCTCCGGGAGTGGGCCTGGCTCTACGTCCTGGGGATCTTCGTCTTCATGGCGATCATCCCCATGGCCGAGTCGGCGGAGCAGACGATCCTGCAGCGGGTCGTGCCCTACCGCACGCAGGGCCGGGTGTTCGGCTTCGCGCAGAGCGTCGAGCTGGCGGCGAGCCCGCTGTCGGCGTTCCTCATCGGTCCGGTCGCGGAGTTCGCGCTCATCCCCTACATGGAGTCCGCGGAGGGCCGCGACACGTGGCGCTGGCTGCTCGGCGACGGCGACGCGCGCGGCATCGCGCTCGTCTTCCTCGCGGCCGGGGCGATCATGTTCGTGACGGTGCTGCTGGCGCTGGCCTCGGCTCCCTACCGGCGGCTCTCCTCGGCGTACGCCGCGGCGCCGCCGCAGCAGCTCGAGACGAGCGGCGCCACCGACTGAGCCGCGACCTCCCGTCGACCGGGCGGCGTCAGGCTGGCATCCGGGCGTCGAGGAACCGCACGGTCCGGTCCATCGCCGCGACGAAGGCCGGTCCGAACGCGTGCCCGTCGTCGTACCACTCGAGCGTCGCGTCGACGCCGGCCCGCGTCATGGCTCGATGGGTCGCGCGGGCCCACGCCGGCGGGCAGGTGTCGTCGAAGCGGCCGTGCACCATCAGCACCGGCTCGGTGATCGCACCGAAGAGGGGTCGCGGGGAGACGCCGCGCCAGAACGCCGGGTCCTCGCCCGGCAGGCCGTGCCGGCCGCGGAACCCCGCCTCGAGCTGGGCGAGCGGCGCGTCCGGCCGCTGGAACTGGTCGAAGTTCTCGGCCTCGAGGCTGGAGACCGACGCCCAGCCCACGCCGGCGGCGAAGAGGCCGGGCTTCGCGGCCAGCGCCTTCATCATCACCCCGCCACCCATCGAACGTCCGAACAGCGCGATCCGCTCGGGGTCCACGCGGACGTCCCGGGACCTCCGCAGGGCGTGCAGGGCGGCGATCGTGTCGGCGGCGTAGCCGAGCCGGACGGCCTGCTCGACGCGGGGGTCGTCGGTGGACTCGGCGTGGTTGCGGTAGTCCACGTGCAGCGCGACATAGCCCCGCTGGGCGAGGAAGCCGCGCTCGCGGGTCATGCCCTGCCCGCGGACGTAGTACGCCGGGTCGATGTAGCCGTGCGCGAGCACCACCGCGGGGAAGGGGCCGCGGCCCGCCGGCACGTTGAGCACCCCGCTGATCCGCAGGGGCTCGGTCCCGGCTCCCATCGTGGTGGAGGCGAAGGTGACGTCGTACGACGTGTACGCCGCGGTGCGCTCGCGCACGGAGCCGAGCCGCAGACCGCCCCCGGTCAGGTCGGCCCGGGCGAGGGCGGCGACGGAGATCGGGTGCGCCGGCTCGGGCTCCTCGGTCGGCTCCTCGGTCGGCTCCTCGGTGGGCTGGTCGGTCGGCTCGTCGGCCGGCTGGTCGGTGGGGTCGCTCGCGGCCGGGTCCGAGGGCGCCGACTCCGACGATCCGGACCCGGAGGACTCCGAGGACCCGGGCCCCGACGCCGCGGAGCACCCGGCGAGCAGCACGAGGGCAGCGGTGACGGTCGCGACCGGGCCGGCGGCACGTCGGTGCTGGGCTGCCATGTCCACCAGTGTGCGGGACGCCCGGTCGCCGCGCGCGTGTCACACTCGCGCCGCCTCGCACGTCGGATGGTCGATGATGCCGACGACAGAGGGTGGGAGCCATGGACCAGACGGAGATCTTCGAGGCCGAGCGGCCGCGCCTGCTCCGCCTCGCGGGCCGGGTGCTCGACGACCACGCGGAGGCCGAGGACGTGGTCCAGCAGGCGTGGCTGCGGCTCGACCGCGCGGCGTCCGGCGACGGCACCGGCATCGAGAACCTGCCCGCCTGGTTGACCACCGTCACCACCCGGCTGTGCCTGGACCGCCTGCGCGCCCGCACGCCCGTGCCGGTGGAGGACCTCGAGCTCGACGCCGGCGGGGCCTGGGCGAGGCCGGCCAGCGACCCGGCCGACGACGTCGCCCTGGCCGACATGGTGGGCGTGGCGCTCCAGGCCGTGATCGACCGGCTCTCGCCGCGCGAGCGGGTGGCGTTCGTCCTCCACGACAGCTTCGGGTTCGAGTTCGCCACCATCGCCGCGGTCCTCGACACCACGCCCGCGGCCGCGCGGAAGCTCGCGTCCCGGGCCCGGGCCAAGGTGGCGCAGCCGGCCACGGACGACGCGCTGGCGGACTGGGAGGTCGTCGACGCCTTCATGTCCGCCGCCCGGGGCGGCGACCTCGAGCGGCTGCTCGAGCTCCTGGCGCCCGACGCGGTCGTCGGTGCCGACGAGGCGGCGATCCTCGTCGGGACGCCGGCGGCCATCGAGGGCCGCGACGAGGTGGCCGCGTTCTTCAACGGCAGCGCGCAGGCCGCCCTGGCCGTCTTCGTCGGCGACCGCCCGGGGTCCGCCTGGTTCCACCGCGGCGCGGCCGCCGTCGTCTTCGACTTCGAGGTCCGCGACGGTCACGTCCGGCGCATCACCTTCCGTGCGGACCCGTCGGTGCTCGCCCGGGTGGTGCGTCGCGACGGCGCCGCCCGGAGGTGACGCCCCGTCACATCGGTCCCCGCCCGACCGTCGGACCAGCAGGGCAGCAACGACCACGACCACACCCACCACGGAGGCCAGCGATGAAGACCATGACCTGCCGCCAGCTCGGCGGCCCCTGCGACCTCGCGCACCGCGGCGAGACGCACGACGACGTGATCAACGCCCAGGACCAGCACCTCAAGCAGGCCGAGAAGGACGGGGACGTCGCCCACCAGCCGGCGCGGGAGGAGATGAAGAAGCGGTGGCGGCACCCGAAGAAGTCGCTCGGGTGGTACCGCGACATGAGGCAGGTTTTCGCCGACCTGCCCGAGGAGTGAGCTGCGTCCTCAGCGAGCGCGGCGACGGTCCGAGAGCAGCCACGCCGCCCCCGAGGCGGCCGCTGCCACGCCTAGGACGGACGGCCAGGTGCCGACCCTCCTGGCGAGCGGGTGCGAGACCCCCATCGCGGACCAGTACGCCGCGCTGAGGCCAGCCGCCAGGGGCGCGCCGCCCACGGCGTACCACTGCGGGGCGGCGGCGGCGTTCGCGGCGAGCATCGCGGCGCCGCCGAGGGGGCGTACGCCGGTCCGCTGGGCGAGGGTGAACCCGCCGACGAGGCCGCCGGCGAGCAGGGGAGCGGTGGGGACGCTGGTCAGGTCGGGCACCGCACGAGCCTAGCCGGCGCCGCGTGGTGGCCCCTGCTCACGCGGCGCCGGGTGCGGTGGTGACTACTGGCTGGGCTCGGGGGTGTCGACGTCCACGTCGGCGCACGACACCTTCGGGTTCAGGCCGGCGTAGTTGAGCGGTCCGGCGACGACGTTGAGCGCGATGTCGCTGGCCTCGGAGCAGTTCGTCCGCGTGTCGTCGAAGTAGCCGCGCTGGTAGGCGGCGAACGCCCCGACGAGGAGCCAGATCACGAGAAGGATGCCGATCAGTCGTCCCACGGGGACCTCCCTCGATCCTCACGGCCGGGTTGCCGCCTCGCCCCACTGTGCGTCCCCGGCGCAGCGTCGTACCACCCACCTTGGGGTAGGCGCGCGCTCCGGGTCAGCGGCCCAGGAAGGCGTGCACCGACGACACCACGGAGGCGCCCTCGCCGGTCGCCGAGGCGACCCGCTTCATCGAGCCGGAGCGGATGTCGCCGCCGGCGAAGATCCCCGGGACCGTCGTGGCGAGGTCCTCCGGCGGCACGTCCCCGGCCCACCGCTCGGGCGGGATGTCGCGACCGGTGAGCACGAAGCCGCGCTCGTCGCGCAGCACCGCGTCGGGCAGCCAGCCGCACTCGGGGGCGGCGCCGAGCAGGAGGAACAGGCCGCGCGCCTCGACGCGCTCCTGCTCGCCCGACCCGACGTCCTCCACCGTCAGCCACGCCAGGTGCCCGACGTCGTCCGGGCCGCCGGCGACGACGCGGGTGCAGCCGCGGACCTCGATGCGCGGGTTCCACTCGATCTCGTCGATGAGGTACGACGACATGGTGGCCGTGAGGTCCGGGCGGCGCACCACGATCGTCACGGACTGCGCGAAGCGGGCGGCGTGGATCGCCGCCTGCCCGGCGGAGTTGCCGCCGCCGACGATCACGACGTGGTCGCCGGCGAGCTCGCGCGCCGCGGCCATCGCGGCGCCGTAGTAGACGCCGCGGCCGACGAGCTCCTCGAGCGACTCCACGCCGAGGCGGCGGTAGTCGACGCCGGTCGAGACGAGCACGGACCGGGTGTGCACGTCGCCGCCGTCGGTGTGCACGACGTGGTGGCCCCCGTCCTCGCACGGTGAGATGCCGGTCGCCGGCCAGCCGGTGAAGAAGCGGGTGCCGAAGCGCAGCGCCTGCCCGCGGGCGCGCTGGGCCAGCCGCATCCCGGAGATGCCGCGCGGGAAGCCGAGGTAGTTGCGGATCATCGAGCTGGTGCCGGCCTGCCCGCCGATGGCCTCGGCCTCCAGGCAGACCGTCGTGAGGCCCTCGCTCGAGGCGTACACGCTGGCGGCGAGCCCCGCGGGGCCCGCCCCGACGACGACGAGGTCGACCACCTCGTCGACGTCGATGTCGTCGGGCCGGCCGTAGAGCTGGTTGGCCAGCGCGCGCACGTCGGGGCAGTGGCCGCACCAGCCGGCGAGCGAGGAGACGACCGGCCAGCGGCCGTGCTCCTCGGGGCACTGCTCCATCACCGCGCGCCCGACCTCGCTGTCGGGGTGGTGCACGCCGGCGGGCATGCCGACGCGGGCGAGGTAGTCGAGCAGCTCGCGGGCGAGCGTGTCCTTCTCCGGGGTGATGATGCGGACGTTCTCCACGACGGGCGCGGCGACGGTGGCGTTCCACTCGTTGAGCAGCTCGCCGACCGCGAGGTGGAACTCCTCGTCGCGCGGACCCTGCGGCATCAGCAGGAGGGCGTCGACCTTCCCGGCCGCGACGGCGTGGCGGAAGGTCTGGTTGTCGTCGCGGAACCGGCTCACGTGCGTCACGATCAGCCGTCGCGCGGTCGGCACGGCCTGCCGGGTGCCGCCGATCAGGTGGTAGAGCGCGTCCTGGTCCTGGTCGCTGTCGACGACGAACAGCGCGACCTGGTGGCCCGAGCCGATCAGCTCCTTGGCGGTGGCCTTGGCGGCGATCTCGTCGCCGACGAGGCGGACGTCGTACTCACGCTCGTAGCGGGCGAAGGCCTCGCCCAGCTCGGTCGCGTGGTTCGCGGTGGCGATGACGATGGCAGGGGCGCCCATGCCGAGGAGCCTAGTGCGGCTCAGCCGGTGAGGTTGTGCACGTAGCACCAGCGCCACGACTCGTCGGGCTGCGCCGACTGCATGACGGGGTGCAGCGTCTCGTGGAAGTGCGCCGTCGCGTGCTTGCCGACCGAGGAGTCGCAGCAGCCGACGTGGCCGCACTCCAGGCACTGGCGCAGGGAGACCCACCTCGTGCCGTCGGCCAGGCAGGTCGCGCACGCGGGGTCGGCCACCGTGTCGGTCGCGGGGAACGCGGCGAGGTCGTCGCAGGAGCGTCCGGCCGTGAAGGCGAGCGACCCGGACCGGACGCCCTCGCGCGCCTGGGCCCCGGCGTCGAGCATCGACTCCTCGATGTCGAGCATCCCGAGGACCTGGCTGACGACGTCGGAGGGCACCTTGCCCCGGCTGCGCACCAGCAGCACCTTGGCCCGCTCGGCGTCGATCATCTCGCCGCGGATGCGCGCGTAGAGCTCGGACGGGGTCTCCTCGCCGTCCGCGGTCGCGAGCTGCTCCCAGGCGGCGAACGTGCGCTGGTCGACGCGGGCCCGGATCTGGTCGACGACGCCGTGGTGGTCGTCGTACTCCAGCTCCTCGAGCTTCTTCATGCCCGCGTCCGCGGCCTGCTGGAGCAGGGCGGCGCGCGACAGCGCGTCCTCCGCCGGGTCGGGGGGCGGGACGTGGAGCAGCCGGGTGAGGAGCGGCAGCGTGAGCCCCTGGAGGAACAGCGTCCCCGCCACGACGCTGAACGCCACGAGCAGCAGCACCTCGCGGTGCGGGGCGTCCTCGGGGATGACGAAGGCGGCGGCCAGCGTGACGACGCCGCGCATCCCGGCCCAGCCGAGGAGGAAGGTCCAGCTGGCCGGGATCGGGTTGGAGCGCCGGAGGTACCAGGTGAGCTGCATGTAGACGACCCGGACGACGACGACCGTGGCGAGGGTGGCCAGGCACAGCAGGACGATCCGGCCGGCGGGGAGGGTCGACTCGCTGACGTCCTCGAGGATCCAGTCGAGCTGCAGGCCGATGAGGAGGAAGACGGCGTTCTCCAGGACGAAGGCGACGGTGCGCCAGGTGATCCGCTCGGTGATGCGCGACTGGGCCGTCTGGATGATCGGCGCCTTGTGCCCGAGCAGCAGGCCCGCCACGACGACCGAGATCACTCCCGAGGCGTGGACCTCCTCCGCGGCGACGAACGCCGCGAACGGGGTCAGGAAGGAGATGGCGGTGTCCATCAGGGGGTCGGTGACGCGCTTGCGGAGCCACGCGACGAGCAGGAAGCAGGCGACGCCGATGACGAGCCCGCCGCCGGCCGCGCGGAGGAAGTCGATGCCCACCTCGGCGAGCGCCACACCGCCCGACAGCGCGGCGATCGCGGTGCGCAGGGCGACGAGCGCGGTGGCGTCGTTGAGCAGCGACTCGCCCTCGAGGATGGTCACGACCCGGCGGGGCAGCCCGATCCGTCGCGCCACCGCGGTGGCGGCGACGGCGTCCGGCGGCGCGACGACCGCGCCGATCGCGATGGCCGCGGCCCAGCCGAGGCTCGGCACCAGCCAGTGGACGACCACCGCGACCGCGAGCGCGGTGACGACCACGAGGAGGACGGACAGGCGCAGGATGGTCCCGCGGTTGGCGTTGAAGTCGACGAGCGAGGTCTGGATCGCAGCGGCGTACAGCAGGGGCGGCAGCAGGCCGAGCAGGACGACCTCGGCCTCGAGGTGGATGGTCGGCACGCCCGGGACGTACGCCACCGCGGCGCCGACCGCGACCAGGAGGAGCGGCGCCGGGACGTGCAGGCGGTCGCTGACCGCGGTGGCCGCCAGGACGACGGCCGCCATCGAGACCAGCAGCAGGGCGAGCTCCACCCGCCGAGTCTGGCAGAACGCAGGTCCCCGCTCCGCCGGTCCCGCCGGTCCCGGACGCGCCCGGCCGTCCCTCCGCCGCGCCCCGCCGTCCCACCCGCCGCCCGGGTAACGCCACGAAACGTGCACTCCCGCCCCCACCGGTGGCGGCGGTAGCGCACGTTCCGTGGCGTTACCCGAGGCTCGGCCGGCGCGGGACCTCGCGGCGGGGGACCTCAGCGGATCCTCAGCGGGACCTAGCGAGCGACCTCGTAGACCTGGAGGGTGATGCCGTTGGCGTACGTCGCGTGCTCGGTGAGCCGCAGCGACGTCTTGTCGCCCTCCCCGAAGAGCTTCTTGCCGCCGCCGAGCAGGAGCGGGAAGACCAGGAGGTGGTAGCGGTCGACGAGCCCGGCGCGGGCGAGGCCCTGCGCGAGCGTGGCGCTGCCGTGGACGTGGATCTCGCCGCCGTCGGTCTCCCGCAGGGCGGCGACGTCGTCGATCGAGCGCAGCACCGCGACCTCGCCGTCGCCCCAGGGAGCGGTGTCGCCGGCGAGCGTCGTGGAGACGACGTACTTCGGCATGGCGTTGTAGGTCGTGAACTCCTCCATCGAGGGCCACACGGGCGCGAACTCGTCGTAGGAGCGGCGGCCCAGCAGCAGCGCGCTGGCCTGGTCGGTCTCGCGGCCCTTGATCTCGTACGCCGCCTCCTCGAAGGGGACGTCCTTGAACGTCCAGCCGGCGTGGGGGTGGTCCCCGCCGCCGGGGGAGTCGACGATGCCGTCGAGGGTGATGAACTCGGTCACGACGATGGGTCGCATGGGTGCAGCCTTCCGGGTCGGGGTCTGGAGAGGTGGGGGACGAGCGTGGTCAGGAGGCGAGGAGGTCGTCGATCTGGTTGATGGCCTGCGTCGAGCCCTCGACGGCACCCATGTCGAGCACCTGCTGCAGCGCCTCGGCCGAGCCGTAGGTCGCGATGAACGTCGCGCGGGTGCCGTCGGCGGTGCCGGAGAAGTTGTAGGTGTTGAACGACTCGGGCATCTCGGTGTTGGGCGCGAAGGTCTCGTCGAGGGCGAAGCCGTCCTTGAAGTCGAAGCGGTGCGGCTCGTGGACCTCGACGACGTTCCAGTAGGAGTAGTACTTCTCCCCCTCGGGACCGGTCATGTAGTAGGTCATCCGGCCGCCCTCCGACAGGTCGTGGTCGACGAAGGTGGCCGGCCACCCGGGCGGGCCCCAGACGCGCTCGAGCTGGCGCGGGTCGGCGTACACCTGCCAGACCCGCTCGACCGGCGCGGCGAAGTCGGCGGTGATGGTCAGGGTGAGGGCGTCGAGGTCGTGCTGGACGTCGGTGACGGGCATGGCGGTGATCCTCCGGTGAGTGGGTGCTACTGCTGGGGGTCGGGGTCCGTGGCGAAGAGCTCGTCCATCCGCGCGATGCGGCCGCGCCAGAGCGCCTCGAGCTCGGTGAGCATGGCGCCCACCGACCGCACCGCCTCCACGTCGCCGCTCGCCAGGGCCTCGCGTCCCTGGCGACGCTTGGTCAGCAGGCCCGCCCGCTCCAGCACGGCGACGTGCTTCTGGACGGCGGCGAAGCTCATGTCGTAGCTC
Source organism: Nocardioides xinjiangensis (assembly GCF_017916385.1). Classification (NCBI taxonomy): domain Bacteria; kingdom Bacillati; phylum Actinomycetota; class Actinomycetes; order Propionibacteriales; family Nocardioidaceae; genus Nocardioides; species Nocardioides xinjiangensis. The sequence goes on along the minus strand of NZ_JAFMSW010000001.1, from coordinate 1,694,158 downwards.
CGCGCCAAGGTGGAGACGGAGTGCTCCCCGGCCAGCACGCGACGCAGGATGTCGCGCCGGGTCCGGTCGGCGAGCGCGTGGAACCAGGCATCGGCCCGGTCCTCGTCCGTCTCGTTCACAGGACAAACATACAACCGAGTGGTTGTACGTTGTCAAGCGGTCACCCGCAGGGGGGTACGACGAGCGGGATGGCGAGGAGGCGGCGTAGCATCACCGGCTGGTGCGGTCATCTGCACCGATTCCGAGGGAAGTGGGGCACAGCCCGATGCACAGGCTCGTGGAAGGACTCCGTCTCGGGGACCGCTACGTGCTGCAGGAGCGCATCGCGTCCGGCGGCATGGCCGACGTGTGGCGCGCCCTCGACGACGTGCTCCAGCGCGACGTCGCGGTGAAGGTGATGCGCCCCGACCCGGACAACGAGGAGATCTTCGCCCAGCGCTTCCGCGACGAGGCGCTCCACTCGGCCGCGCTGCTGCACGCCAACATCACCACCGTGTTCGACTACGGCGAGGACGACCACCTCTCCTACCTGGTGATGGAGCTCGTGCCGGGCCTGCCGCTCTCCGCGCTGATCCGCGAGCACGGGGCCATGCCGCCCGACACCGTGCGCTCGATCCTCGGCCAGGCGGCCCTCGCGCTGGGCACCGCCCACGAGGCGGGAGTGGTCCACCGCGACGTGAAGCCGGCGAACATCCTGGTGCGCGAGGACGGACTGGTGAAGCTGACCGACTTCGGCATCGCCCGGGCGATCGACGCCATCGGCCACACGCGGGTGGGCGAGATGCTCGGCACCCCCAACTACATCAGCCCCGAGCAGGCCGTCGGCGAGCGCGCCACGGGGGCCAGCGACCTCTACGCCCTCGGCGTCGTCGGGCACGAGATGCTCACCGGGCAGCGCCCCTTCGACCGCGGCACCCCGATCGCGACGGCGATGTGCCACGTCAACGAGCCGCCGCCGCCGCTGGGCGACGACGTGCCCGAGGACCTGCGAGAGGTCGTGGCGGCGCTGCTGCAGAAGGACCCCGCCGACCGGCCCGACAACGCCCTCACGGTCGCGGTGATGCTGGGCGTGGCGCCGGCCGAGCTGGTCGACCTCGACGTCGACCTGGCCGCCGGGGTCCCGAGCGGGTACGTCGTCCTGCCGATCACCCCTATGACGCCGCCGACGCCGCTCGAGGCGGTCCGACCCGCGGACCGGGCGCCGGCCGACATGCCGACGATGGCGGCCGGTCCCGAGGAGCTGCTCGACTGAGCAGCGGCTCAGCGGCGTGTCGCCTCGTCCAGCAGTGACGCGAGGGCGGCCGGCTGGGTGTACATCGGCCAGTGGCCCGAGTCGATGTCGACGAGCTCCAGGGCGGTCGCGGCGGCGAGCTCGGGCACGTCACCGGACGCGATCCACTCCTGCGCCTGGGCCGGGCTGAACTCCGGGCAGACCAGCGTGAGCGGCACGCCGTGGCGGCGCTCGTCGGTCCAGTGCACGACGCCCTTGGTGACGCCGACCGGGACCGGATGGGCGCCGGCGGCGACCTCGGCCTTGAGCTCGGGTGACATGTCGTCGGAGTCGGGCCCGGCGAACGGCTCCCAGCCGGGGAAGGGGACGCTCTCGCCGGCCGGCTCGAAGAAGTCGGCGTACGTGCTGCCCTCGGTGGCCGGGAAGCCGCCGATGAGCACCGCGCCGGTGACGGCTTCCGGGCGCCGGTCGGCCGCCACCCAGGCGAGGGTGCACGCGGCGGAGTGACCCACGACGAGCGGCGACCCGTCGGCGGCGTCGACCGCCGCGGCCACGGCCGCCGCCTGGTCGTCGTACGTCGACGAGGTCGCGCCGTCGCCCTGGCCGGGCAGCGTCAGGGGGATGCCGCGGTGGCCGAGCCGCTCGAGCTCGGGCAGCACGGCGTCCCACGCCGATCCGTCGAGCCAGAGTCCGGCGACGAGCACGATGTCCATGGGTTCTCCTTCGGTGGTGATGGGATGGCGGGGTCGGCAGCACCGATCCCGACACCGACCTTAGGGAGCATTCCGGACGATCCGCGTCCGGAACCGGTGGCAGGATCTGTGCATGAGCCCGACCAGCCCCACAGCCAGGGCGTTGCGTGCCCTCGACGTGCTTCAGGGCCGTCCCGGCACCACAGCCGCGGAGCTGGCCCAGCGCCTCGGGGTGACCGAGCGGGCGGCTCGCCGCTACGTGGCGATCCTGCGGGAGGCCGACATCCCGGTGGAGTCCACGCGCGGTCCGTACGGCGGCTACACGCTCGGACGCGGCTTGCGGCTGCCGCCGCTCGTCTTCTCCGCGACCGAGGCGCTCGGCCTGGTGATGGCGGCGCTGGACTCCCAGCACGCGGTGGCCGACCCCGAGGACCCGGTCGGCTCGGCGCTCGGCAAGATCCTGCGGGTGCTGCCGACGAACGTCGCGCGGCAGGCGGTCGCGCTGCGGGAGACGGCCCGGGCGGTGCCGCAGCGGCACCCGGCCCGGCCCGACCCTGAGGTGACCAGCGAGCTCGTCGCCGCCGTCGCGGCGCAGCGCCGGGTGCGGGTCGGCTACCGCACGGCGGCCGGCAACGCGCGCACCTTCGAGGTCGACCCGTGGTCGGTCGTGGTGCGCTACGGCCGGTGGTACCTGCTGTGCCACTCGCACCACGCCGACGCGCTGCGCACCTTCCGGATCGACCGCATCACCGAGGTCACCCGGCTCGACGGGGTCTTCGAGGTGCCGGCCGACCTCGACCCGGCGGCCGCGCTCGAGGCGAACCTCGGCAAGGGCTGGGAGCACGACACCCACGTGGTCTTCGACGCGCCCCTCGCGGAGGTCCGGCCGTGGGTGCGCCCCACGCTCGGCGACCTGCGCGAGCTGTCCGACGGCCGCTGCGAGCTCGTGGGCAGCACCAGCAACCCCGAGGCGTACGCCGGCGAGTGGCTGGCGCACGTGCCGATCCCGTTCACGGTGGTGGGCGGCGACGAGCTGCGTGCCGCCGTGCGGGTGGTCGCGGACCGGTTGGCCCGGGCCGTCAGCGGCTGACCGCGACCTCCGTGCCGAGGCTCCAGCCGGAGGAGATCGGCAGGTAGTCGCCGCTCCAGAACGTGCCGGGGTCGTACCAGGTGGCCCGCCGGTCGTCGCGCAGGATGCCCATCTCGATGTAGCAGGTCGCGACGATCTCCGCGCAGAACGCCGCCTCGGGCGTGACCCGGTGGCCGCGCTTGCGCCGCGGCACGTAGGCGTCCCGGCCGCGCAGCCAGCGCGCGCCGAGCCGGGTAAGGCTCGGGAACGACACGCCGTCGAGCCGGGCGATGGCCCGCAGCATGCCGTCCTCCTCGTCCCGCCCGATCTCGGGCTCGAGCTGGCGGAACCACGCGTCCTGGGCGTACTCCCCCTGCCACCGCGCGACCGCCTCGCGCAGGTCGTGCAGCTGCACGCCGCGGTGGTTGGCCCCGGTCCACATGTCCACCTGCTTCTTGCCCAGCTCGGCGTGGAAGATCAGGGGCGGCAGGTCGTCGACGACGACGGCCATGCCGACGTGGTTGACCGGCGAGTTCGTGACGGCCCGGATCGCGCGGTCCGGCGCCCGGCGGCCCCGGAACAACCAGATGTCGCCGCTGCGGGTGAGGTCGACCGCCTCGTCGAGGGTCAGGGGCGTTGCCATGCGTGGCAGTCTGCCGCACGACGCGTCTAGGCTCGGCCCGTGCAGGGATGGAAGTGGCTCGGCCTCGCCGGGATCCTCGCCGGGGTGGCCACGGGCGCGGCCGTCGCCCGCGACGAGCGCGTACGCCGCCACTACGACGCGGCGGAGATCCGCGAGCGGCTGCACCGGCGCCACGAGGAGGCCGTCGCCCGCGACGCCGCGTCCGCCCCCGACGCCGACTGACGGGCCGCCGCCCATCGCTGGCCCGCCGCCGGCCCGCGGCCGCCGCCCCGCCGCCGCCGGCCCCGCCGCCGCCGCCCGCCGTCGCGAGCTGCGGTAGTCCACCGGGCAACGGCTGCCGCGACGCGCCCCCGACGACCGTTTGCCGGTGGACTACCCCGCGCGGGGCCCGCGGAATGGCCGCCGAATGGGCGCCGCCGGCCCCCCGCCAGCTGCGGTAGTCCACCGGGCAACGGCTGTCGCCACGCGCCTCCGACGACCGTTACCCGGTGGACTACCCCGCGGGGGCCCGCGGAATGGCCGGCGAATGACCGCCGCCGGCCCGCCGCGGGCCCGCCGCCGCCAGCTGCGGTAGTCCACCGGGGAACGGCTGCCGCGACGCGCCCCCGACGACCGTTTCCCGGTGGACTACCCAGGGGGAGGGGAGGGGTCAGCCGAGCGCGAGGCGTACGGCGATCGCCAGCATCACGAGGCCGATCAGCACGTCGAGCACCTGCCAGGCCCGGGGGCTCGCGAGCCGCGGTGCGGCCAGGCGCGCGCCGTACCCGAGCCCCGCGAACCACAGGATGCTCGCCACGCCCGCGCCCACCGCGAACCACCAGCGGCCGGGGTCGCCGTGTGTGCCCGCGATCGAGCCCAGCAGCAGCACGGTGTCGAGGTAGACGTGCGGGTTGAGCCAGGTCAGGGCGACCGCCCGGGCGAGCACGCCGCGCCGCGACTCGACGGCGCCCTCGCCGACGGCGAGCACCTGCGGCCGGCGGGCGCGCAGCAGCGAGCCGACGCCGTAGACGGTGAGGAACGCGACGCCGAGCCAGCGCACGACCTCGACGGCCCACGGCGCGCGGTCCACCACCACGCCGATGCCGGTGACGCCGGCCAGGATGAGCACGAGGTCGGAGACCGCGCAGACCGCGACGACCAGGCCGACGTGGCTGCGGCGCAGGCCCTGGCGCAGCACGAAGGCGTTCTGCGCCCCGATCGCCACGATGAGGGACAGGCCGGTCAGCAGCCCGGCCGCGACGTCTCCCACGCCCGACAACCTAGGGCCTCGCCGGCCCTGCCCCGACCGGCGGTCCGCCCCAGGTACGCCCACCTGCGCCCCCGGTGTGTCCCCTGACAGATGTCAGGGTCGCCTGCGGGTCTTATCCCATGGCAGGGCGTCGGAGCCCGCTGCCAGACTTGCCGCATGACTGGACACGCGACGGGGGAGGCGACGCGCGGCGTCGCGGCGAGCGCTCGGGACCTGGTGAAGACCTACGGGTCGCAGGAGGCGGAGGTACGGGCGCTGGACGGGGTGACGGTCGACCTGATGAGCGGCGAGTTCACCGCGATCATGGGTCCGTCGGGCTCCGGCAAGTCGACGTTGATGCACTGCCTGGCGGCGCTGGACACGCCGACCTCGGGCGAGGCGGTCGTGGCGGGCACCTCGCTCGGCAGCCTGAAGGACAAGGCGCTGACGACCCTGCGCCGCGACCGGATCGGGTTCGTCTTCCAGGCCTTCAACCTCGTGCCCACCCTGACCGCTCGGGAGAACATCCTGCTGCCCCTCGACCTGGCCGGGAGGAAGGCCGACCAGGAGTGGTTCGACGCGGTCATCGACGCGGTGGGGCTCCGGCCTCGCCTGGGCCACCGGCCCAGCGAGATGTCGGGCGGCCAGCAGCAGCGGGTGGCCTGCGCCCGCGCGCTGGTCAGCCGGCCGTCGATCGTCTTCGCCGACGAGCCGACCGGCAACCTCGACTCCACCAGCTCGGCGGAGGTGCTCGGCTTCCTGCGCCGCAGCGTCGACGAGTTCGGCCAGACGGTCGTGATGGTGACCCACGACCCGGTGGCGGCGTCGTACACCGACCGCGTGCTCTTCCTCGCCGACGGCCGCATCGTCGACGAGCTGCGCGACCCCGACCGCGACGCGATCCTCGAGCGCATGGGGCGCCTGCACGACGCCTCCGCGCGCAAGGCGGGCTGAGCCGGTGCTCCGCCTCACGTGGCGCAACCTGGTCGCGCGCAAGGTCCGGCTGGTGATGAGCACCCTGGCCATCGTGCTGGGCATCGGGTTCCTGGCCGGCGTGCTCACGTTCAGCCACGGCCTGGGTGCGACGTTCGACAACATCATCGAGGGCTCCACCTCCGACGCGGTCGTGCGCACCGAGGGCGAGGTGTCCTTCCAGGCCTCGGGTGCCGGCACCACCAACCTCGTCGAGCCGGAGGTCGTCGAGCGGCTCCGGGAGCTGCCCGAGGTCGCCGCGGCCGACGGCTCCGTCGACGGCGTCGGGGCCAACCTCCTCGACGAGGACGGCAAGCTGGTCGGCGGCACGGGTGCGCCGACCCTGGTCTTCAACTACTACGACAGCGTCAACGTCCAGGGCGAGCCGGTGCTGATCCTGGAGGAGGGGGCCTGGCCGGAGCGGCCCGGCGAGATCAACCTCGACGTGTCCTCCGCCGAGCGCGGGGGGTACGAGATCGGCGACGAGGTCACCCTCCTGATGCCGACCGGTGAGCAGCGCCGCACGTTCGAGCTGGTCGGCACGTCGAACTTCAACGGCGGCGGCACCGCCGGCGCCACCCTCGCGCTGCTGGAGACGAGCCAGGCGCAAGAGGCCTTCCTCGACGGCGCGGACGCCTACACGACGGTCACCCTGACCGCCGCCGACGGCGTCTCGCAGACCGAGCTCGCCGACGCGGCGAGGACGGTCCTGCCCGACGGCTTCACCGCGGTCACGGGGCAGCAGGTCATCGACGAGTCCGACGAGCAGATCGGCCAGCTGCTCGACCTCATCGGCTACTTCCTCATCGCCTTCGCGGTGATCGCGATCGTCGTCGGTGCCTTCATCATCTTCAACACCTTCTCCATCCTGGTCTCCCAGCGGGTCCGCGAGTCGGCCCTCCTGCGCGCGCTCGGCGCCAGCCGGCGCCAGGTGACGCGGTCGGTGCTCGTCGAGGCGTTCCTCATGGCCCTGCTGGGCTCCGCCCTCGGGCTGCTGCTCGGTCTCGGCCTCTCGCGCGGCCTCGCCGCGATCTTCCGCGCCCAGGGCCTCGACATCGCCGGCGACGTCCTGGTGCTCACGACCTCGACCGTCGTGGCCGCCTTCGCGGTGGGGATCGGCGTGACCATGGTGGCGGCCTTCGTGCCCGCGCGCCGCGCGGCGAAGGTCCCGCCGGTGGCGGCCCTGCGCGACGACCTGACCGTGCAGGAGAAGGCGCTCGGCCGCCGACGGATCGTGCTGGGCAGCCTCGCGCTCCTCGTGGGGGCCGCGCTCATCGGCGCCGGCTTGGTGGGTGCGCCGGGTGCCGACGCCGCCTGGATCGGCGCCGGCGCGGTGATCTGGGTGATCACCGTCGCGGTGCTCGCCCCCGTGCTGGGGCACCCGGTGCTGCTGGCCTGCCGGACGGTGTTCGGCCGCGTGTTCGGCACCACCGGCAAGCTGGCCGGGGAGAACGCGCTGCGCAACCCCCGTCGTACGGGCGCGACCGCCTCCGCGCTGATGATCGGCCTCGCCGTGGTGTCCGCCGTCGGCGTGCTGGCGTCTTCGCTGAGCGCCACCAACGACGAGCTCGTCGACAAGGAGTTCCGCAGCGACTTCCTGGTGCAGTCGCCGACCTTCCAGGGGTTCTCGACCACCATCGGCGACGAGATCGCGGCGGTCGACGGCGTCGAGACCGTCTCGCGGATGCAGGGCTCGGTGGCGATGGTGAAGCAGGACCAGGGCTTCGTGATGGGGGTCGACGAGGCCTTCGCGGAGATCTACGAGCTCGAGATGCGCCGCGGGACCCAGCAGATGTCGGGTGAGCAGACGATCCTCAGCGCCAGCAGCGCCGCCGAGCTCGGCGCCGAGGTGGGCTCCGAGGTGCCGGTCGCGTTCCCCGGGGGCGAGGTCGTCGACCTCGAGGTCGTCGGCATCTTCGAGGACACGCCGATCACCAACGGCGTCACGCTGCCCATCAGCGTCCTGGAGGAGGCCGGACTGCGCCGCACCGACAGCATGCTCAGCGTCAACGTCACCGAGTCCGCGGACGTCGACGAGGTGCACGAGGCCCTCGACGAGGTCGTCGCGGACACCCCGATCGTCACGGTGCAGGACAAGGAGGGCTTCGCCGAGCTCATCAAGCAGCAGGTCAACCAGCTGCTGTTCATGATCTACGGGCTCCTCGCGCTGGCCGTGATCATCGCGGTCATCGGCATCGTCAACACGCTCGGCCTGAGCGTCATCGAGCGCACGCGCGAGGTGGGCCTGCTCCGCGCGGTCGGACTGTCGCGTCGCCGGCTGCGCCGGATGATCACGCTGGAGTCGATCGCCATCGCGGTGCTCGGCGCCGTGCTGGGGCTCGTCGTCGGGCTGCTGGTCGGCGTCGCGCTGCGCCAGTCGCTCGCGGAGGACCTCACGGTGCTGGCGATCCCGTTCGGCTCCCTCGTGATGTTCCTGGTCGTCGCCGTGGTGTTCGGCGTGCTCGCGGCGATCGTCCCGGCCGTCCGCGCCTCGCGGATGAAGGTGCTCGACGCCATCGCGACCGAGTAGCCCGGCGGCGCGGCCGCACCCGCGGCGGCGCCCACGGCTCCGGTCGTGACCCGGCTCACGGCCCACGACCCCCGGACGCGAGCGCGGCGCGCCCTTGCGGCCGGCCTGTCGCCGCTGGCGGGCGGCTAGGCGTCAGTAGCCGCCGGCGGGCGGCACCATCTCACCGCGCACGCCGAGCAGCCGCACCGGCCGGGCGTCGTCGAGGGCGAGGAACAGCTCGAAGGCCGTCCGCGCGATCACCTCGACGTCGTACGTGGGCTCGGGCAGCTTGCGGATGCGGGTGACGGTGAAGAACGGGACGAAGCGGATTTTGAGGTGCACCCGCTGCACCGGGCGCTCCTCGGCGCGGACGTCGTCGACGACCCGCTCGGCGAGCTCACGCAGCGCCTCGCGGACCTCCTCGGGCGTGGTGAGGTCGGCCTGGTAGGTCGTCTCGCGGCCGTGGGCGCGCGCGACCCACGGCGTGTCGTCGGGCTTCGCGCGTCCGCCGCCGCGACCGAGCCGACCGAGGTGCGGTCCGTTGGACGGCCCGAACTCCGCGACGAGGGCGGCCTCGTCGGCGCGGGCCAGGTCGGCGACCGTGCGTATCCCGATCGACTGCAGGCGGGCCCCGATCCGGGTGCCGACCCCCCACAGCGCGGTCGTCGGCCGGTGGCCCATGACCTCCATCCAGTTGTCGCGGGTGAGCAGGAAGGTGCCCTGCGGCTTGCCGAAGTCGGTGGCGATCTTGGCGCGCACCAGCGTGTCGCCGATGCCGACCGAGCAGTGCAGCCCGGTCGCCTCGAGCACCGCCGCCTGGATCGCCCGGGCCGTGGCGAGCGGGTCGTCGGTCTCGATGCCGACGAACGCCTCGTCCCACCCGAGCACCTCGACCACCGCGCCGGGGAGCGACCGCAGCGTCTCCATCACGCGCGCCGAGGCCTCCTCGTAGACCGGGAAGTCCACCGGGAGGAAGACCGCGTCGGGGCAGCGCCGCTTCGCGAGCTTGAGCGCGAGGCCGCTGCGCACGCCGCGCGCGCGGGCCTCGTAGGACGCCGTCGACACCACCGCGCGCTCGGTCGGGTCGCCGCGGCCGCCGACCACGACCGGGAGGCCGACGAGCTCGGGACGGCGCAGCAGCTCCACGGCGACGAGGAACTGGTCCATGTCGACGTGGAGCACCCAGTGAGCCTCGCCGTCCACCCGTCCATTGTGGAGGAGCGCCGGCGGCGTACGGTCGGACCATGACCAGCGACGACCGCACCGAGCCCGACCCCTACGCCCCGCACCCCGAGGAGTCGGCGTTCCCGACCGCCGGCGAGCGGGTCAGCGACGAGGAGCGCCAGGCCGCCCTCGACGCCGAGCCCACTGGCAACGCGACCGTCGGCGACATGGTCGACGCCGACGGCGTGGACTCGCGCGCCCACGAACAGGGCCTCGCCTCCGAGGAGGTGGCCGAGCAGGTCCACGACGGCTGACGGCGCGCAGAGCCTGCGCGCGTCCACCCCGCGCGGTGCCACGGTGCGGTCATGACCCCCGAGCGGCTCGACGTCGAGCAGGCGCTGCGGCGGATGCAGGCGCTCGCGTCACGGCTGTCTTCGCCGGGCTCGCGGTGCGCCGCGGCGAGCACGAGCGCTGGGCGGCGGTCCACCGCGCCGCCTGGTCGGCCACGTTCCGGGTCACCGCCGCGGCGTACGAGCGGCTCATGACGCTCGCGCCCCACGACCCCGGCCTGGACCACGTCGTGACCGGCCCTGACGGGGACGACGGCTATCCCGCGCCGGGGCGGCTCCACCGCCGGATCGGGTTCCGCGCGGGCGCCCGCAGCCGGACGTACGGGTGGCGGCACGGCTGAGCCGGACCCCGGCGACTCAGGCCCCGAGGAAGTCGGTCAGCCCGTCGATCAGCCGGTCGACGTCGCCGTCGTCGTTGTAGGCCGCCAGCCCGATCCGCAGGCCGGCGTCGACCGGCAGCCGCAGCGCCCGGAACGTCTCGTGGGCGTAGAACGTGCCGGCCGGCACGAGGACGTCGCGCTTCGCGAGGTGCTCGTACGCGTCCACGGGCCGGCGCTCGTGGAAGGTGAGGAACAGCGTGGACGTCCGGTCCGCCGCCCGCGAGTGGAGGGTCAGGTGGTCGCCGAGCGAGCCCAGCGCCTCCTCGATCCGCTCCCGCAGCCGCAGCTCGTGCGCCGCGACCAGGCCTGCTGCGGAGACCAGCCGCTCCCGCCGGGAGGCACCGGAGCCGAGGGAGGCTATGAGGTCGACCGCGGCGGTCGTCCCGGCGAGCAGCTCGTAGGGCAGCGTCCCGAGCTCGAACCGCTCCGGGACCGCGTCGCTCGACGGCACCAGCTTGTCCGGCCGCAGCGTCTCGAGGAGCGCGGGGTCGGCGACGAGGGCGCCGCAGTGCGGACCGAAGAACTTGTAGGGCGAGCAGACCAGCAGGTCGGCCCCCATCACGGCGACGTCCGGAGCCGCGTGCGCGGCGTGGTGCACCGCGTCGACGTGGACCAGCGCGCCCGCCTCGTGCGCCCGGGCGGCGACGGTCGCCACCGGCGGCCGCGTGCCGAGCAGGTTGGAGGCAGCCGTCAGGGCGACGAGCCGGGTGCGTTCGCCGATGACGTCGAGGGAGGAGAGATCGAGCTCGCCCGTCGCGGGGTCGAGCCGGAGCCACCGGACGCTCGCCCCGACGCGCTCGGCCGCCTGCACCCACGGCCGCACGTTGGCGTCGTGGTCCAGCTCGCTGACGACCACCTCGTCGCCGGCGGCCCACGTCGCCGCGAGCGTGCGGGAGACGTCGTACGTCAGCGCGGTGGCGCTGCGACCGTGCACCACACCGCGCGGGTCGCCGCCGACGAGGTCGGCGACCGCCGAGCGGAACCCGGCGACGGCGTCCTCGGCGTTGCGCTGGCTCAGCGTCGCGGCGCCGCGCTGCGAGAGCGGCCCGGTCAGGGTCCGGGCGATCGCGTCGCCGACCACGCGTGGTGTCTGGGTGCCGCCCGGGTTGTCGAAGTGGGCGATGCCCGAGTCGAGGGACGGGAACCCGGCGCGGAAGGCCGCCACGTCGAAGGCAGGAGCGTCGAAGACCATGTCGCGCACTCAACCAGACGCGCCGGACCGCTCACTCGGCGATGTGCACCACGGCGTCGCCGGAGTTCACGAGCGGCGCCTCGGTGCGGCCGATCACGATGCCGTCGCGGTTGGCGTACACCGCCCGCAGCGTCTTGCCGAAGGAGTCGAACAGCGTGCCCAGGCGCTCCCCGTCGCTGACCTTCTGGCCCAGCTGAGCGTCGAGGTGGAGGATCCCGGTGCGCCGCGCGCGCACCCAGCCGCTGGCGCGGCACTCCAGGCTCGGCTCGACGGGGGGCTCGTCGACGGCCTCGGTCATGCCCAGCGCCGCCAGCACCCGGCGTACGCCGACGACGCCGGCCTGCACGGCGTAGTCGTCGAACCGCAGCGGCTCGCCGGCCTCGTAGAGCAGCACCTTCGCGCCCTGCTCCCGGGCGGCATGGCGCAGCGAGCCGTCGCGGATCCGGGCGTGCAGCATGACCGGCGCCCCGAAGGCGGCGGCGAGCTCGCGGGTGCGCGGGTCGTCGAGGTCGGCGCGGACCTGCGGCAGGTTGCTGCGCCGGTCGGAGCCGGTGTGGAGGTCGATGCCCACCTCGCAGCCCGCGACGATCTCGCGCATGAACAGGTGGGCGATGCGGCTCGCGAGCGAGCCCCGCGCGGAGCCGGGGAAGGAGCGGTTGAGGTCGCGCCGGTCGGGCAGGTAGCGGTCGCCGGTCATGAACCCGAGGACGTTGACGATCGGCACCGCGACCAGGGTGCCGCGGAAGGCCTTGGGGTCGAGGCCGGCCATCACCTGCCGGACCACCTCGACGCCGGCGACCTCGTCGCCGTGGATCGCCGCGTCGATCCACACGCTCGGCCCGTCCTCCCGTCCGTGCACCACGCGGACCGGCAGCGTGACGTCGGCGCCGGTGACGAGCCGCGTGATGGGCAGCTCGAGGGCGCGCGCGGTCCCGGAGCGGATCCTCACGCCCCCGATGGCGAACGACTCGCGCGCCACTACTTCCCCCAGTTCTTCCGCCGCACGGACCGGCGCGGCCGGCCGCCGGCGTAGGAGCGCGACGCGTCGACGAGGAACCCGCGCTCGAGCGCCGCGCGCCCGATCAGCATCCGGAAGCCCATCTCGTCCCGGTTGCTCAACGTCATCTCGGTGGTGACGGTGCGCCCGGCGAGCGTCACGTCCAGCGCGACGGCGTACCGCTCCTCCGCCTGGCCGTTGCTGGAGCGCACCTCCCGGCGGTCGAGCACGGGCAGGGCGAGCTCGACGTGGTCCTCGTCGGAGCGCTGCCAGGGGTGGATCGAGAAGCGCACCCACTCCTCGCCGTCGCGGTCGAACGACTCGAGGTCGAAGGTGTGGATGGAGGACGACCGTGCCCCGGTGTCGATCTTGGCCTTCACCCACGGCAGGCCGGCCTGCGGCAGCGCCACCCACTCACGCCACCCGACGACGACGTGCGGCTGCGCCGGCTGCTCGGGCGGCTCGGGCGGCTCGGGGGACGACACGGGCCCATCTTGTCAGGTGGTCCGGACCAGGAGGGGGCGTGCTTGTATGACGCCCGTGAAGCTCGCCATCCTCTCCCGCGCCCCGCGCTCGTACAGCACCCAGCGGCTCCGGACGGCGGCCCTCGACCGTGGCCACGACGTGAAGGTGCTCAACACGCTGCGCTTCGGCATCGACCTGTCCGGCGACGAGCCCGACCTGCTGTTCCGCGGCAAGCAGCTCTCGACGTACGACGCCGTGCTGCCGCGCATCGGCAACTCGATCACCTACTTCGGCACCGCCGTGGTGCGCCAGTTCGAGCAGATGGACGTCTACACGCCCAACACCAGCTACGGCATCGCCAACAGCCGCGACAAGCTACGCGCCACGCAGATCCTGTCGCGCCACAAGATCCCGATGCCGGCCACGACGTTCGTGCGGGACCGCGCCGACGTGATCCCGGCGATCGAGCGGGTCGGCGGCGCCCCGGTGGTGATCAAGCTGCTCGAGGGTACGCAGGGCATCGGCGTGATCCTGGCGCCGACCCTCAAGGTCGCCGAGGCGATCATCGAGACGCTGCAGAGCACCCGGCAGAACGTGCTCATCCAGCGGTTCGTCAAGGAGAGCAAGGGCCGTGACATCCGCGCGCTGGTGGTCGGCGACCGGGTGGTGGCGGCCATGCGCCGGGTCGCACAGGGAGACGAGTTCCGCTCCAACGTCCACCGCGGCGGCAGCGTGGAGGCGGTCGAGCTCGACGAGGAGTTCGAGCGCGTCGCCGTGCGGTCCGCGCAGATCATGGGGCTCCGGGTCGCCGGCGTCGACATGCTCGAGGGCCGCAAGGGACCGCAGGTGATGGAGGTGAACTCCTCGCCCGGGCTCGAGGGCATCGAGACCGCGACCAGGCTCGACGTCGCCGGCGCGATCGTCGACTACATGGCCAACCAGGTCGCCTTCCCCGACATCGACGTACGCCAGCGGCTGACGGTGTCGACCGGCTACGGCGTGGCCGAGATCGTCGTGCACGCCGGCTCGGAGATGGTCGGCAAGAGGCTCGGCGAGTCCGGCCTCGACGAGCGCGACATCACCGTGCTGACGCTGCACCGCGGCACCCACGTCATCCCGAACCCCCGCAACAAGACCGTGCTCGAGGGCGAGGACCGGCTGCTGTGCTTCGGCAAGCTGGAGGAGATGCGCTCGATGATCCCCGACCGCAAGCAGAAGCGGGTCCGGCGGCTCATGAAGAAGCACCTGCCGCCGGAGAGCCACTGACCTCGGCGGTCGGGCGGCCGGCGGCGCCGGACGACTGCACCCTCAGCGTCGTCGACTTCTCGGTCCTCCCCCACCTCGGCGCGTTCCCGGAGAACTCGCCGTCCGAGGCGGAGCGGTGGGCAGCCGGGTCGGCGGACCGGCGTACGCGATCGACGAGCAGACCGCGATCCGGGTCGTGGACGGGTCCCTCGAGGCGGTCTCCGAGAGGAGTGGATCCGGTTCGGCGCCTGGCGCCGCCTCAGGGCCGCGGCCGCGTGTGCCACAGCCAGGCGATGCCGGCGAAGGGGAGCACCAGGGGCAGCCAGCCGTAGCCGGCGCCGTACGCCGACCACACCGTCTGGTCGGGGAAGAGCTCGGGGTCCAGGACCGTGAGCGTGCCGACGGTCAGCACGCCGACGAGCTCGAAGCCCACCGCGGCCCACGCCAGCCGGCGCGGGTCGGGACCGAGCTCGGCGAGGCCGATCGTGGCCGCGACGTACACGAGCCCGGCGACGGCCGAGAGCGCGTACGCCAGGGGCGCCTCGTCGGCCTTGGTGAGCAGCTGGACGAGCGAGCGCGCGGTCGCGGCGAGCGCGAACACGCCGTAGACGGCGACGAGGGCGCGGCCGGCGCCTGTGCGGGTGGAAGGGTTCGTCCTCATGACGGCCAGACCTGCATGACGCGCAGCACGACGAAGGCCTGCGCGAGTCCCGCGACCAGCAGCACCGCGGTCGCGCCGCGGCTCCGCTCGGCCAGCGACCACACGAAGCCGATGGGCAGCAGCACCAGACCGGCCAGCAGGTACCCGAACAGGGTGACGACCGCGCCTCCGGAGAGATCCACGCCGCCCACCTGCACTGCGGCGACCACCAGCAGCACCAGCGTCGCCGCCTCGACCACGCCGGCGAGGCCGAGCAGGCCCCAGTCGGGCGTGCGGTCGAGCACGACGTAGACCAGCACGACCGCCGCGAACAGCAGGGAGCCGACGAGCAGCGCGAGGGGCAGGGGTCCGTCCACGAGGGCCGATTGTCCCAGACGCCTCGCGGCGGGCTGCCCCGCGCCGACCCTCTGCCCGGCGGCGGTGGGAACGCGGCGTGGCGGGCGGTGGGGAGGCAGGTTCCGGGAGCGCGAAACCTGCCTCACGCACCGCTGGAGAGGCGGCGGCGTGGCGGGCGGTGGGTGAGGCAGGTTCCGGGAGCGCGAAACCTGCGTCACGCACCGCCGGGGGAACGCGGCGTGGCGAGCGGTGGGTGAGGCAGGTTCCGGGAGCGCAGAACCTGCGTCACGCACCGCCGGGGGAACGCGGCGTGGCGAGCGGTGGGTGAGGCAGCTTTCGGGAGCGCAGAACCTGCGTCACGCACCGCCGGGGGAACGCGGCGTGGCGAGCGGTGGGTGAGGCAGGTTCCGGGAGCGCAGAACCTGCGTCACGCACCGCCGGAGAGGCGGCGGCGTGGCGGGCGGTGGGTGAGGCAGCTTTCGGGAGCGCGAAACCTGCGTCACGCACCGCTGAAGAAACGCGGCGGGCGAGCGGTGGGTGAGGCAGGTTCCGGAGGTGCAGAACCTGCCTCACGCACCGCTCACGAGACCGAGGAGCGGAACCCACGCAGCCGGAGGCTGTTGGTCACCACGAAGACGCTCGAGAACGCCATCGCCGCACCGGCGAGCATCGGGTTGAGCAGCCCCGCCGCGGCCAGCGGCAGGGCGGCGACGTTGTAGGAGAACGCCCAGAACAGGTTGCCCTTGATCGTCGACAACGTCCTGCGGGCGAGGCGGATCGCGTCGACGGCCACGAGCAGGTCGCCGCGCACGAGCGTGAGGTCGCCGGCCTCGATGGCGACGTCGGTACCGGTGCCCATCGCGAGACCGAGGTCCGCCTGCGCGAGCGCCGCGGCGTCGTTGACGCCGTCGCCGACCATCGCGACGACCTTGCCGGCGGCCTGGAGCCGCTGCACCTCGGCGACCTTGTCGGCGGGCAGCACGTCGGCCACGACCGTCTCGATGCCGACCTGCTCGGCGACGTGGCGGGCCGCCGCCTCGTTGTCGCCGGTGAGCAGGACCGGTTCCAGCCCGAGGTCGCGCAGGCGCGCGACGGCCTCGGCCGACGTCGGCTTCACGGTGTCCCCCACCACCACGACGCCGCGCGCCCGCCCGTCCCAGCCCACCGCGACGGGCGTACGACCGGAGGCCTGGGCCTGCTCGACGGCCGCGCGCAGGTCGTCGTCGAGGTGCTGTGCCCACTCGGCCAGCAATTGCGGGCGACCGACCACGACGGCGTGGCCCTCGACGAGGCCCTGCACGCCGAGCCCCTCGCGGCTGACGAAGTCGTCCACCGGGGGCAGCCGGTCGCCGGTGCCGGCGATGGCCCGGCCGATCGGGTGCTCGGAGGCCTGCTCGAGAGCGGCGGCGAGGCGGCGTACGTCGTCGACGGACTCGCCGTCGGCGGCCACCACGTCGTGGACCGTCATCTCCCCCGTGGTCACGGTGCCCGTCTTGTCGAGCACGACGGTGTCGACTCGGCGGGTGGACTCGAGGACCTCCGGGCCCTTGATGAGGATGCCGAGCTGGGCGCCGCGGCCGGTGCCCACCATGAGCGCGGTGGGCGTGGCCAGGCCGAGCGCACACGGGCAGGCGATGATGAGGACGGCGACAGCCGCGGTGAAGGCGGCCGTCGCGCCGCCGCCCGCCCCGAGCCAGAAGCCGAGGGTCGCGACCGACAGGCCGATCACGATCGGCACGAAGACGCCGGAGATCCGGTCGGCGAGGCGCTGGACCTCCGCCTTGCCGTTCTGCGCGTCCTCCACCAGGCGCGCCATCTGGGCGAGCTGCGTGTCGGCTCCCACGCGGGTCGCGCGGACGACGAGCCGCCCGCCGGCGTTGACGGTGGCGCCGACGACGGCATCGCCCGGACGCACCTCCACGGGCACGGACTCGCCGGTGAGCATCGACGCGTCGACCGCGGAGGTGCCCTCGACCACCTCGCCGTCGGTGGCGACCTTCTCGCCCGGGCGGACGACGAACTCGTCGCCCACGACCAGCTGGTCGACCGGGATGCGGGTCTCTCGACGCTCGCCGGACGAGGTGTCGCGCAGCACCCCGACGTCGCGCGCTCCGAGCTCGAGCAGGGCGCGGAGCGCGGCACCGGCCTGCCGCTTGGAGCGGTGCTCGAGCCAGCGGCCGGCGAGGAGGAACGTCGTCACCCCGGCCGCGGCCTCGAGGTAGATGTTGGCCGCGCCGTCGGTGCGGTCGATCGAGAGCCGGAACGGGTGGGTCATGCCGGGCTCGCCGGCGGTGCCCAGGAACAACGCCCACAGCGACCAGCCGAAGGCGGCCAGTACGCCGAGCGACACGAGCGTGTCCATCGTCGTCGCGCCGTGGCGCAGGTTGGTCCACGCGGCGCGGTGGAAGGGCCACGCGCCCCAGACGACGACCGGCGCGGCGAGGGTGAGCGAGGCCCACTGCCAGGACGTGAACTGCCACGCCGGCACCATCGCCATCGCGACGACCGGGATGCTGAGCGCGGCGCTGACCAGCAGCCGCTGCAGCAGGGGGTCGCGCTCGGGCCCGGTGGTCGCCGTCGCGGCGTCGGGGGCTGCCGGCAGCGCGGCGGCGTACCCCGCCGCCTCGACGGTGCGCAGCAGGTCGTCGGTCGAGACCGTCTGCGGGTA
Source organism: Nocardioides xinjiangensis (assembly GCF_017916385.1). Taxonomy (NCBI): domain Bacteria; kingdom Bacillati; phylum Actinomycetota; class Actinomycetes; order Propionibacteriales; family Nocardioidaceae; genus Nocardioides; species Nocardioides xinjiangensis. The sequence goes on along the minus strand of NZ_JAFMSW010000001.1, from coordinate 1,676,356 downwards.
GAAGACCTTCGCCTTCTCGGTGGCGTAGTTGACGCTCGCGGTGACCCCGTCGAGCTTGTTGAGCTTGCGCTCGATCCGGTTGGCGCACGAGGCGCAGGTCATGCCGGTGATGGCGAGCTCGACGTCGCTGAGCTGGGCCGGGGAGGTGTCAGTGGTCATGGTCGTCCTCCTCGTGCTGGCTCGGGTGCTGGCTCGGGTGCTGGGTCGGGTGCTCGGTGGTGGCGTCGCCCCGCGCGGCGCCGGAGGCCACGGTGAACGCGGCCGTCCGGACCGTGCCGCGGTGCCGGAAGTCGAGGAACAGGCGGTACGTCGCGGGCTCGGGGAACCCGGTGGCGAAGTCGATCCCCGGTCCGGGCGCGCCCTCCTCGGGGTGCACGTGCAGGTAGCCGAGGTCGCCGGCACGGATCGCGACGAGGTGTCCGTGGGCGCCCAGGTAGGGCTCGAGGTCCGTGACCGGCTCGCCGTCCAGCTCGATGCGGGTGGTCAGCACCGTGGGCGCGCCGGGAGCGGTGTCGCCGGTGAGGGTGACCGTGTAGGTGCCCTGGTCGGTCCGGAGCGTCGCCGTGCGGTCGTCGACGGGGGAGTCGGCCGGCGCGAACGTCCCGGCCACGGCCACGTCGTCGGCCAGCGTGGTGCCGTCACGGTCCTCGGGGGTGAAGTCGGCCACGACCCGCCACACGCCCGGCGTGAGGCGAACCCGCGCCGACCACGTGCCGGTCGACCGGTCGAGCGTCGGGTGGACGTGCTGGAACCCGGTGAGGTCGCGACGTACGACGATCAGGTGGAGGTTCTTCTCGTGCTCGCGGGTGTAGTCGAGCAGCGGCCGGCCGCTGGACGTCAGCACCCGGAAGTCCAGCCGCTGACGACCGGGGCGCAGGGAGCGGTCCGCGAGGGCGAGGGTGAGGCCGTCCGCCCGGGCGGTGAGCCCCGAAGCCGCGGCGACGCCGGCTGCGTGCACGCCGTGCCCGTCCGCGGCACCGCGACCCGCCGCGTCCGCCTGCTCGTCGTGGGCGGACACGCCGGCCATGCCGCCGTGGGCGGCGACGGGCTCGGTGTCCAGGGGGCCGACGAGCCGGCCCCCGCCCCACGCCACCGCGAAGGCGGCGGCGAGGGCGGTGACGAAGGCGACGACGCGCACGGGGGTGCTCATCAGGCGAGCGTGTAGCCGGCCTCCTCGACGGCGGCCCGGACGGCCGACTCGTCGAGGGGGGCGGTGCTGGTCACGGTGACGGCGCCGGTCTCGACGACGACGTCGACGTCCTCGACGCCGGCGATCTCGAAGATCTCCTCGGTGACCGACGCGGCGCAGTGCTCGCAGGTCATGCCGGTGACGGCGTAGGTCTGGGTCTGGCTCATGGTGGGCTCCTGGTCAGGCGGTGGAATGGGGTCAGGCGGGTCGGGCTGGTCGGACGGTGTGCGGGCGGGAGTGCGCGGTGGGGAGCCTGGCGGCTCAGGACCTCACGAGGCGCGCGATGGCCTCGGACGCCTCCTTGAGCTTCTGCTCCTGCTCAGCGCCTCCCTCGCGGGCGGCGTCGACGAGGCAGTGCGCCATGTGGTCGTCGAGCAGCGAGAGCGCCAGCGCCTGGAGCGCCTTGGTCGCGGCCGAGACCTGGGTCAGGATGTCGATGCAGTACTTCTCCTCCTCGACCATCCGCTGGATGCCGCGGACCTGGCCCTCGATCCGGCGGAGTCGCTTCAGGTGGGCCTGCACCGCGTCGGCGTTGCCCTCGAGGTGACCGTGCTGCTCGCTCATGCCGTCGACTATACCCCTAGGGGGTATCAGTTCCAAACCGGCCAGGCTCACCCGTGGGGGTGTAGTCGCGTGGGGGCCGGTCGACGGCGACGCATGAACCGGGCCGGCGCGGTCTACTGTCCTTGTGACGGCTGGGGGGTCGTCGAGGAGTGGACGGTCCACGCCTCCTGGACGACTGGGGACCCCTCATGGACATCCGTGTCGCGCTGCTGGGCGGCGACGAGCTCGTCAGGCGCGGTCTGGACAGCATGCTCAAAACGCTGGGCGGCTTCGAGCTGGTGTCGGTCAAGGACCGCGCACGCACGCCCGTCGACGTCGCGCTGGTCGAGACCTTCGGAGCGCCCCGGGGTGACACCACGCTGCAGCGCGCGGTCGCCGACCCCTTCATCCGGCACGTGGCGGTCTACACGTGGAACCACCAACCGGGGTTGTCGCACGAGCCGCTCGCGCACGGTGTCGCGGGCTACCTCTCCAAGAGCCTGAACGCCGCCCAGCTCGGGCGGGCCCTGCGGAGCATCCACCTCGGGGAGACGGTCGTGGCGCCGCTGCTGCCGGTCCTGCCGACCAAGGAGCTCCGCTCGACCACGCAGGTCGACCTGCTCACGGTGCGCGAGCGGGAGACGCTCGCCCACATCGCGACCGGGAAGAGCAACGACGAGATCGCCCGGCAGATGCAGATCTCGCTCAACTCGGTGAAGTCCTACATCCGCAACGCCTACCGCAAGACCGGGGTGCAGAGCCGCAGCCAGGCGGTGCTGTGGGCCGTCTCGCACGGCCTCGGCGCCGAGGCGCTCGCCGACCTGTCCGTGGGCGACCCCGCCTGAGGGTCGGGGGCGCTACCGCGGCGCGGGGGCCGCGGGGCGCACGGGCGCGGGCCGGGACCACTCGCCGCGCGCGATCAGCACCTCGCGGAGCACGTCCGGCCGGTCGGTGATGATCCCGTCGACGCCCATGTCGAGGAGTCCGCGCATCGTCGCCGGGTCGTCGACGGTCCAGACGACGACGCGGATGCCGAGCTCGTGGGCTCGCGCGATGACCCGATCCGAGTGGATCGGCAGCCGGCCCAGCCGCATCGGCACGTGCGCGAAGGCGCCGCCCGCCGGCCCGATCCCCGGCGGTCGTACGCCGCCGCGCGAGCAGGCGATGAGCGTCGTCAACGACCGCCAGCCGAGCGCCGTCGTGACGCCCGGCGCGTCGTCCTGGAGGCGGCGCAGCCACCGGCTCCACGCGCCGGCCACGCAGACGCGCTCCGCCCACCCCGGGTGCGCACGCAGGAGCCGCGCCATCGCCCCGATCGAGGCCTCGCTCTTGAGGTCGATCGCGAAGCGCGCGTGCGGGAAGGTCGCCATCGCCTCGACCAGCGTGGGCACCTGGTCGGTCCCGTGCACCCGCAGCCGGCGGAGGTCGGCGAGGTCGAGGTCGGCGACCCGGCCGCGGTGGCCGGTGACGCGCCTGAGCGTCGCGTCGTGGAAGCAGACCACGTGCCCGTCGCGGGTGGTGTGCACGTCGGTCTCGAGGTGGGTGAGGCCGAGGGCGGTGGCGCGCCCGAAGGCTGCCAGGGTGTTCTCGGGGGCGAGCGCCATGCCACCGCGGTGGGCGATGGCCAGCGGTCCAGTGTGGTCGCCGTAGCTGGTCACGTCCCCAGCATGGGCCGCTCGCAGGACGCTGTCGCGCCCGCGAGGCGCCCTGCGGCGAGTGTTCACCCAGCCTTCGCGCGGAGGTCCGGGAGGCGTCGTACGTCAGCTCCCGGACGCGCCGTCGCGGGCGCGCTCAGCTGCGGTAGCCGCCCAGCAGCTCGGCCAGGCGCAGGTGCGGCTGGGCCTCGTCCTTGCGGCCCTGGCGCTGCATCGCCCGGCCCAGGAGCAGGTGGGCGTAGGGCTCGTTGGGGTCGTGCTCGAGCAGCTCGGTCGCGACCCGGATGGTGCCCTCGAGCTGGGCGGAGTGGAACAGCGAGCGCGCCAGCAGCAGGCGTACGTCGGTGAGCTCGTGCACGACCTCACCGTGGTCGTCGAGCAGCTCCGTCAGCAGCACGGCGGCCTCGCGGTAGGCGCGCTCCTCGAAGAGCGTCTGCGCGCGGACCCAGCGGTCGTGGGTGGTGTCCTCGAGCAGGCCCGCGTGCCCGCGCAGCAGGTCCTCGAAGGGGGTGAAGTCGGTCATCGTCGCTCCTCTCGCACGGCCCGGTGGCGGGTCGGTCACATCGATGACATCGATGGTGCCCCGCTCAACGCCCGGGACGCGGGAGGCATTCCTCGGGCGCGGCGCCGCGAGGGTGGGCGTCAACGCGGCAGCTCGTCGCTCCAGTCGTGGCGGAACTTCCTCATGACGACCCGGACCCCACGCAGTGCCAGCCGGTGCACCTTGCGCGCGGCCCTGCGCTCGGCGGTGGAGTCGGCGACCGCGAGCGCTGCGGCGAGCCGGCGATCCGCGGCGGCCGTCGTGGCCGGCGTGACGGTGAAGGTCTTCCTCCGGGCCACCCGGCCGGTGACCGTCGCGGTGAAGGTCGTCCTCGTGTGGGTGAAGGTGTAGGGCTGGTTGCGCCAGGCCTCCGGGACGGCCGCGGAGTCGGGCACGGTGCCGCTCTCCACGTCGCGGAAGACCATCGCGTCCAGCACCCGGTGCCGAGCGTGACGGATCGGCTCGGTGCCACCAGCGCCGGTCTGCGAGCTGTGGCCCTCCATCTCGCCCTGGCTCACGCCGCCCACGACCAGCTCGCCCATCAAGGCCATGTCCGAGCCGTGGCCGGTGAGCTCGTGGCCACCTCGCACCCGGCCGTCGACGCTGAGCAGGTCGCACCGGGTCCCGCTCGCGAAGACGAGTCGCTCGGCGGTGAGGGTGAGCGAGCGGATCTGCCGCACGCGGTGGCTCTTCGCCTGCGTCACCGTGTAGGCGCCGAGGGCGAGGTCGTCGTGGTTGTCGTCCGCACAGGCGGCGGTACGCCAGTCGCCCGGCGCTGCGGCATGCGCCGCTGGGCCCATGGGGGCGAGGGCCGCCAGGGTCGCGAGGGCGGCGATCGAGGCCAGGGAGGAGCGCATGGGACGCGAGCGTAGGTGGGCGCCGACCGCCGTGCAGCCGAACGCGCGGAATACTGGGCACGCCAGGCCCGTTGAAGGTCGTACAATCTTCAACCACCACCGGAGGACATCATGCAGTTCGGCATGTTCAGCGTCGGCGACGTCACCACGGACCCGACCACGGGGCGCACCGCGTCGGAGGCCGAGCGCATCGACCTGATGACGAAGGTCGCGCTCAAGGCCGAGGAGGTCGGGCTGGACGTCTTCGCCACCGGTGAGCACCACAACCCGCCCTTCGTCGTGTCGTCCCCGACCACGCACCTCGGCTACATCGCGGCCAAGACCGAGAAGCTGCTGCTCTCCACCAGCACGACGTTGATCACCACCAACGACCCGGTGAAGATCGCCGAGGACTACGCCTTCCTGCAGCACCTGTCGGGCGGGCGTGTCGACCTCATGATGGGCCGCGGCAACACCGGCCCGGTCTATCCCTGGTTCGGCAAGGACATCCGCGACGGCATCAAGCTCGCGGTCGAGAACTACCACCTGCTGCGCAAGCTGTGGCGTGAGCCCGTCGTCAACTGGCAGGGGCAGTTCCGCACGCCGCTGCAGGGGTACACCTCGACCCCGGCGCCGCTCGACGGCACGCCGCCCTTCGTGTGGCACGGGTCGATCCGCAGCACGGAGATCGCCGAGCAGGCGGCCTACTACGGGGACGGGTTCTTCCACAACCACATCTTCTGGAACAAGGAGCACACCGAGCAGATGGTGCGGCTCTACCGGCGCCGCTTCGAGTTCTACGGCCACGGCGCGGCCGACCAGGCCGTCGTCGGTCTCGGCGGGCAGGTCTTCATGGCCTCGAGCGAGGCGGAGGCCAAGCGCGTCTACCGTCCCTACTTCGACAACGCCCCGGTCTACGGCCACGGCCCCTCGCTGGAGGACTACACGAAGATGACGCCGCTGACCGTCGGCACCCCCGAGCAGGTCATCGAGCGCACCCTCGGCTTCGCCGACTACGTCGGCGACTACCAGCGGCAGCTGTTCCTCGCCGACCACGCCGGCCTGCCCGAGTCGCTGGTGCTGGAGCAGGTCGAGATGCTCGGCACCGAGGTCGTCCCCGTGCTGCGCGCCGAGTTCGAGCGACGCCGCCCGGCGCACGTGCCGAGCGACCCGCCCACCCACGCCTCCCTCGTCGCCGCCGGCGCGGACGCCCCGCACCACCTCGTCGAGCCCGCCCGCGCGCACGTGGAGAAGCTGCAGGCCGAGCAGGCCGCCGAGGCCACCGCATGAGCCGGCGCGTCGTCGTCGTCACGGCGGGACTGACCGTCCCGTCGTCGACCCGGCTGCTCGCCGACCAGCTGGCCGAGGCCGCCTCGGCGCAGGTGACGGCACGGGGTGAGGCCCTGGAGGTGCAGTTCGTGGAGCTGCGCGAGGTCGCCGGTGAGCTCGCGCAGTTCATGGTGACCGGCGGCATCCCCACCCCCCGGCTCACCGAGCTGCGCGAGCAGGTGGCCGCCGCCGACGGCCTGATCGCCGTGACCCCCGTCTTCAACAGCAGCTACAGCGGGCTGTTCAAGATGTTCTTCGACGCCCTCGACAAGGACTCGCTGACCGGTACGCCGGTGCTGGTCGCGGCCACCGCCGGGACGGCCCGCCACTCGCTGGTCCTCGACCACGCGATGCGGCCGCTGTTCGCCTACCTCCGCGCGGTCGTGGTGCCGACCGGCGTCTTCGCCGCCACCGAGGACTTCGGCAGCCACGGCCTGTCCGAGCGGATCGCCCGCGCGGCCTCCGAGCTCGCCGCGCTGGTGGTGGGCCGCGACGGCTACGGCGTCGGCGGCTTCGGCCCCGACCTCGCGGCCCGCCCCCGGCGTACGTCCGGCGCGCAGGTCGAGGCCGAGGTGACGCCGTTCGGCGACCTGCTGCGCGGCCACTCCGGCTCCGACTGACGCAGGCCCGGCTCACGTCCCCCGCGACACCCACCCCGACGCGGGTGGTGGCGGGTGCGGCGGCATGGTTGCGTCGGAGGGACCGCACCGCCGAACCTGGAGGAGACCATGAGCGACATCGTCTGGAGCTACCGCGACAGCGAGTGGGCCGAGGACCGCGACCTGGTGGGCTACGACGTCGAGGGCGAGGACGGCTCGCTCGGCACGGTCGACCAGGCGACCGCCGACACCGACGGCGCGTGGCTCGTCGTCGACACGGGCTTCTGGATCTTCGGCAAGAAGCGGGTGATCCCCGCCGGCACCGTGGTGGGCATGGACCACGAGGGACGCCGCATCATCGTCAACGTCAGCAAGGACCAGGTCAAGGACGCCCCGGACTACGACGAGGGGACCTGGGACGAGACGTCGCGGGGCCTGCACGCCGAGCACTACACGCAGCGCACCGGCCACGAGAACCGCGAGGACCTGCCCGGCGACTCCTGGTCGACGGGCGAGGGCGCCGGCGGGAACGTGGGGGAGCGATGAGCCCCGCGCGCATCCGCCCGCTGGGCGGCGGCATCGGCTGCCTGATGATGATCCTGGTGTCGGTGGTGCTCTCGGTGCTGCTGACGGTGCTGCTGAACATGGGCCGCTGAGCCTTCCGCCGTGCGCCGCCGCTGGCTAGCGTGGTGCTCGTCGTCCGAGCGTGCGAGGAGCGTCCCGTGACCACCAGGCTGAACCCCTACCTGAACTTCCCCGACGGCAGGGCTCGGGAGGCGATCGAGTTCTACCGGTCCGTGCTGGGCGGCGAGCTCGACGTGATGACCTTCGGCGACATGGGCACCGGGGGCCCGTTGGCCGACCAGGTCATGCACGGGCAGCTGGAGACGCCGTCGGGCTTCACGCTGATGTGCGCCGACGCGCCCGCGGAGATGGTGCAGGTGACCTACGGCGACAACGTCTCGGTCAGCCTGTCGGGCGGCCCCGAGGACGCCGACGAGATGCGCGCGTGGTTCGCGGGCCTCTCCGAGGGCGGCGACGTGCGTCAACCGCTCGAGCCGGCGCCCTGGGGCGACGAGTTCGGGATGTTCGTGGACCGGTTCGGCATCAGCTGGATGGTCAACATCGCCGGCGCTCCGGCGGGCTGAGCGGGGAGGCCGAACCGCCCGCCGGTCAGCGCGCGTCGAGCCAGGCGACCGCCTCGTCCCGGACCGGCTCCGGCACCACGTGGCCGCCGTCGAACTCGTGGTACGTCACGTCGTAGCCGGCCTCCTCGAGCGCCGGGACGATGCGGCGGCTGCAGCGATCGATGGGCAGCACCCGGTCCGCGGTGCCGTGCGAGACGAAGAACTCCGGTCGACCGTTCATCGTCCCGGCGGCCTGGAACCCGGGTGAGAACGCGATGACGGAGTCGAAGACGTCACCGTTGCCGATCCCCAGCGACAGGGCGTAGCTCGCGCCGTCCGAGAACCCGCCGATGGTGAAGCCGCGGAGCGGGTAGGCGGCCGCGACCTCGGCCAGCAGCCGGTCCAGGTTGCGGACGTCGGGACCGTAGCCGCCTCCGATGACGTCCCACGTGGTGGAGGTCGACTTCGGGGCGAGCACGAGCAGCCGGTGCGCGTCCGCCGCGCCACGGAGTCGGTCGAGGGCACTGCGCGCGACACCGCCGGCGCCGTGGAGCATCACCACGAGGCGCAGCGGCTCCCGGCCGTCGAGCGCAGGCACGTGGAGCTCCGCGGGCGGCGCCCCGCCGCCCCCCGACATCGCGAACGTCCCCGTTCGTCCTGTGGCGGCTCGGGGCTGCTCCGGCGGCCGGAACGCCAGGCGGCCCCGCCGCACCTCGGCGGTCGACGCGTCCATCGCGGGGCTCCTCTCGTCCACCCCCGGCTCCCGGCCGCAGGCACCGAGCGTGGCGGTCATCGACACCGTCGCGCCGCCGACCAGCACGGACCTGCGACTGAGGCTCACCGCCTGTCGTTACCCAGCCGTGGCCGGGCCATGCCGCGGCGCCGCGCCGGCGCTCACCACGGCGAGGGCTGGTAGTCCTTGACGAAGCAGCCGAACAGGTCGGTGCCCGCCTCGCCGAGCACGATCGGGTCGTAGACGCGGGCCGCCCCGTCGACGAGGTCGAGCGGCGCGTGCCAGCCCTCGGCGGCGATCCGGAGCTTCTCGTGGTGCGGGCGCTCATCGGTGATCCAGCCGATGTCGACCGCCGTCATGAGGATGCGGTCGGTCTCGAACATCTCCCCCGAGCTGGTCCGGGTGAGCATGTTGAGCGCGGCCTTCGCCATGTTGGTGTGGGGGTGCCCGGCGCCCTTGTAGCGGCGGCTGAACTGCCCTTCCATCGCCGAGACGTTGACGACGTACGACCGCCCCGACGCGGCCGCCGACGCGGCTGCGGCCAGGGCCGGGCGCAGCCGGGACACCAGCAGGAACGGTGCGATCGAGTTGCACAGCTGCACCTCGAGCAGCTCCAGCGGGTCGACCTCGCCGACCGTCTGGGTCCACGAGTTGCTGACCTGCACGTCCGGCAGCAGGCCGCCGGCGTCGACGGCGGTGCCGGCGAGGTGGGCGTCGAGGGAGGCGTGGCCGGCCTTCAGCGCCAGCGCGGTGAGCGTCGCGGCGTTGTGGGCGGCACGTGCGTGCTCGCGCGACTCGCCCTCGTGGTGCGCGACGGCGGTGTCGCGCAGGGCCCCGGCGATGGCGGCGGGGTGGGCCTCGGAGACGTGGTCGAAGGTGACCAGCTCGGGCAGCGCGACCCCTACGGGCAGCGGACGGGACTCGCCGTCGACGAGCGGCGCGTAGGCGCCGGGCGTGCGACGCACGGTCTGGCAGGCGTTGTTGACGAGGATGTCCAGCGGTCCGGCGGCCGCGACGTCGTCGGCCAGCGACAGCACCTGCGTGGGGTCGCGGAGGTCGATGCCGACGACCTTGAGCCGGTCGATCCACTCGTGCGAGTCGGGCAGCGCGGAGAAGCGCCGCACCGCGTCCCTGGGGAACCGGGTGGTGATGGTGGTGTGCGCGCCGTCGCGGAGCAGGCGCAGGGCGATGTACATCCCGATCTTCGCCCGCCCACCGGTGAGCAGCGCGCGCCGGCCGGTGAGGTCGGTGCGCTGGTCGCGCTTCGCGTGGCTCATCGCCGCGCACGTGGGGCACAGCCAGTGGTAGAACGCGTCGACCAGCGTGAAGTCCTGCTTGCAGATGTAGCAGCCGCGGGCGGTGATCAGCTCTCCGGCGAAGGCGCCGGTGGTGCCTGGCACCAGCGGGATGCCCGCGGTCTCGTCGTCGATGCGCATCGGGGAGCCGGTCGCGGTGCGCTCGATGATCCGCTGGTCGTGGCGCTGCCGCTCGAGGCGGATCTCGGCGCGACGCTGCTTCTTGAGCTGCTTGTACATCCAGGACGCGGCGCGCTTCACCGTGCGTACGTCGTCGTGGTCCGGCGGCAGCGCGGACACCTGGCGCAGCACGTCGAGCGCGACCGCCAGCTTCTCGGGGTCGACGCCGGCGGGGCTGTCGAGGACGACGGGTTCCGGCTGGGTCACCGGAGCAGGGTACGGGCCGCGACCGCCGCGGTCGCCGGCTCCCCGGCTCCGACGGTCACGCCTCCCGGGCGGGCGAGCCGGTGATCCGGACCCGGTCGGCCCGCATGCCGTGCTCGACGCCCCACAGCACCGCCTTGGAGCGCGAGTCCACGTCGATCTTGCGGTACGCGGAGCGGATGTAGGACTTGATCGAGTTGAGCGAGAGCAGCGTGCGCTCGGCGATCTCCTGGTTGCTCAGTCCCATCGTGATCAGCGACAGCACCTCCGCCTCGCGGGCGGTGAGGCCCTCCTCGCGCCCGGGCCAGTCGCCGCCGACCAGGGAGGAGCGTCCGCGCGACGGTGAGACCACCAGCTGGCCGGCGGAGATCGCGGCGAGCGCGTCGACGAGCCGCGCCGCGGGCAGGCTCTTCGCGAGATAGCCGCGCACCCCCAGGTCGAGGGTCTCCCGGGTCAGCCACGGCTGGAAGTTCCACGTGTACACCGCGACGGTGCGCACCTGAGGGTTCTGGACCAGCTCGCGCACCGCCGAACCGTTGCCCTGACCCATGCCGAAGGTGTCGTAGAGCGCCACGTCGACCGGGTGGGCGACCGGCTTGGACGCGGCCAGCTCGACCACCTCGACCCGGTGGCCGTAGCTGCGGAGCATCGCGTCGAGGCCGCGCACGACGACCTCGTCGTCGTTCACGAGCGCGACCCGGATGACCATGTGTTCAACGTACTGCGGTTCGGCGGCCGTGAACCGTTTTCCGGCGACCGGGCTCACCGGGCCCTGCCGGCCGCGCTCAGGTGCAGCAGGGGTCGTAGCGGAAGCCCACGCCGCGGATCGTGCGGATCCACTGGTTGCCGGCGGCCGCGTGGCGCAGCTTGCGACGCACGTTGGCCAGGTGCACGTCGACGACGTGTGTGCTGTCGGGGACGTAGTCGCTCGCCCACACCGCGCGCATCAGGTCGTCGCGCGCGATGACGACACCCGGTCGGTTGACCAGGTGCGCGAGCAGGTCGAACTCCGTGCGGGTCAGGTCGACCTCCGCACCCTTCACGAGCACCTCGCGAGCGCTCTCGTCGAGGACGAGGTCGTCGCAACCGGGCGGGGGGGTCCACGCCGGCGGCTCAGCCCGCCTCGCCGGAGGGGCGGCGGCGGCCACGGCCACGGCCGGGTCGGTGCCTCGTGGGCGACGGAAGAGCGCCGCCACGCGGGCCTGCAGCTCGCGCATCGAGAACGGCTTGACCAGGTAGTCGTCCGCCCCCACCTCGAGCCCGATGAGCCGGTCGACCTCCGCGGAGCGACCGCTGATCACGATCACGTAGCAGTCGCTCACGGTGCGGATCTGGCGGCAGACCTCGACGCCGTCGATGTCAGGGAGCGTGAGGTCGAGCGTGACGAGGTCGGGAGCAGTGCCGTGCACCAGTGCGAGGGCGTCGGCGCCCGTGGACGCCACGACCGTGTGGAACCCGGCCTGCTGCAGCACCTGGGAGATGGCGTCGCCGAGATCAGGGTCGTCCTCGACGACCACGGCGCTACGTTCGTCCATCATCACCTGTGCTCCCGGTTGAGGAGTCAACCACCTACCCGGTCCCGCCGGGGCCGAAACGCGGAATCCCGGCCGCCGTGCACGAGGCCGGCCCCGCGATCGTAGGCGGCCTCCCCCTGCTCGGCGCCCGGTTCCGCCGTTCGGAGGCGTCGTCCTCAGAAGTCGAGGCCGCGTGCCCAGTCCTCGGAGTCGATCCGGGCGACGAGGTAGGGCCCGCCGCCCGCGCGCCGGTCCTGCTGGCCGCCGTCCTCGCGGTCCATCCGGTAGCCGATGCCGCGGATCGTGTGGATCCAGGTCGCGTCCGAGTGGCGCCGCAGCTTGCCGCGCAGGTTGGCCACGTGCACGTCCACGAGGTGGTGGTCGTGGGTGAGCGCGCTGCTCCAGATCGCCAGCACCATCTCCTCGCGGGTGCAGACGCGCGAGAGGTGCCTGGCGAGGTACTCCAGGACGTCGTACTCGATGCGGGTGAGCTCGACGATCGTGCCGTCGATCTGCACCTCACGGCGAGCCGGGTTGATCACGAGCCCCGCCCCCGCGGAGATCGTGGCCGGCTCGTCCGCCGGCTGCGACGGGCTGGGCACGTGCGGTGCCGGGCGCGCCGGCTCGTCCGCCGGCGCCCCGGAGCGGGGCCGCCGGAACAGCGCTGCGACCCGGGCCCGGAGCTCGCGCGGCGAGAAGGGCTTGAGCACGAAGTCGTCGGCGCCTACCTCCAGGCCGATCAGCTTGTCGACCTCGTCGGAGCGGGCGGAGACGATCACGATGTAGCAGTCGCTCGTCTCGCGGATGCGGCGGCACACCTCGATGCCGTCCATGTGCGGGAGTGTCAGGTCGAGCGTGACCAGGTCGGGCGGATCGGCGGCTGCGACGCCGACCGCCTCCCGTCCGTCCCGTGCCGACGTCACCCGGAAACCCGCCCCCTCGAGGGTCTCCACCAGCGCTGACGAGATGTCCGGATCGTCCTCGACGACCAGAGCATGAAGTTCCTGCACGACAACCCCCACAGAAAAAACGAGACAAGGGCCCCACGCCCCCGCCGTGTCGCCGCCCGAGCGGCGTCGCTTGATGCTAATGCCACAGACGGTCCAGGCCTAGAGGCGTTCTCATGGCTGAACTCCTGTCTAGACCGCGCGAATCGACGGAAACCTTTGTCGTGAACGCGTCAGGGTGCGGTTTCCGCGGAAACCAAGTCGACGGCACGGTTGACCCAGACGCTCTCCGCCACCATGCCGACCTTCTCGTAGAGGCTCAGGGCTCCGGTGCGGGAGTCCGTGCTCAGCTCGGAGGTGGTGGTGCCGTGGGCGCGGGCCGCGGCGAAGGAGTCGACGAGCAGCGCCTGCGCGAGCCCGCGGTTGCGCTGGTCGCGTCGGACCGCGAGCCGGTCGACGTACCCGGTCCGGCCGTCATCGGCCACCAGCACCAGGGAGACGCCGACGACCCGTGCCTCGGGGTCGAGCGCCACGCGCAGGTTCCACGGCTCGAAGCCGGGCCGGCCCAGCGTGGCGGCCTCGAAGTCCTCGAAGGGCTCCCGCTCGCGCACCGACCACTCGAGGAAGGCGTCCTCGAGCACGTCGTGGGCGGCCCGCAGCTCCTCGGGCCGTGCTGTGCGGACGGCGTAGCCCTCGGGCAGCTCCCGGTCCGGGATCGCCGCGCCCTCGGGCAGCCGGAGCACCCAGCTCGTCCACCGCACGCGGTAGCCGAGGGACTCCAGGAGCCGGTCGCCCGGCGAGCCCTGCGGGACGGGCATGCCGAGGACCGGGGAGCCGAGGCTGCGCCCGAGGTCCTGGAGCCAGTACGCCAGCCAGGTGCCGATCCCGCGACCGCGGTGGCTGGGCAGCACCGCGGTGTCAGCGCGGTCGACGCCCATCAGCTCGGCGTACGCCACGAGGGTCTCGCCGTCCCAGACGCCGACCGAGCGGGCGCCGAGGTCGTGGCTCGGCTTGGCCCAGTCGCCGACGATGTCGGCCTCCTCGATGACCACCTCGCCGATGTCCTCCTGCTCCTGCGCGGCGATGAGGAGGTGCACGTCGCGTGCATCAGACGTCCGGAGCGGTCGGGTGGCGAGGCCGGCGGGGAGGGGCGGGCGCGCCCGGCGGGAGGGCTGGTGGGGCATGGGAGGAGTGTGCTGCCTCACGTGCTGCGCTGTCGCGCGCTTATGGGGGCTGCAGCGGCCGTCCGGGGAATGCGTGGTTCCCCCGTGAGGCCCTACCGTTGGAGCGTGAGTGACGACCAGCCCGCAGCACCCGAGCAGACCTTCTCCGACCTCGGACTCTCCGCCGAGGTGCTGAAGGCGCTGGCGGACGTCGGCTACGAGTCGCCCTCCCCGATCCAGGCGCGCACCATCCCGCCGCTGCTGGAGGGCCGCGACGTCGTCGGTCTCGCGCAGACCGGCACCGGCAAGACCGCCGCGTTCGCGCTGCCGATCCTCTCGCGGCTCGACCGGGAGCAGAAGACCCCGCAGGCCCTCGTCCTCGCGCCCACCCGCGAGCTGGCGCTGCAGGTGTCGGAGGCCTTCGAGCGCTACGCCGCCCACCTCCCGGGCGTGCGCGTGCTGCCGATCTACGGCGGCCAGGGCTACGGCGTCCAGCTCTCCGCGCTGCGCCGCGGCGTGCACGTCGTGGTCGGCACCCCCGGCCGCGTCATGGACCACCTCGACAAGGGCACCCTCGACCTGAGCGAGCTGCGCTTCCTCGTCCTCGACGAGGCCGACGAGATGCTCAACATGGGCTTCGCCGAGGACGTCGAGACCATCCTCGCCGACACCCCGGCCGACAAGGACGTGGCGCTGTTCTCCGCGACCATGCCCAAGGCCATCCGCCGCATCGCGGAGAACTACCTGACCGAGCCGGTGGAGATCTCCGTCAAGGGCAAGACCTCGACCGCGGCCAACATCACCCAGCGCTACCTGATCGTGTCCTACCCGCAGAAGGTCGACGCGCTCACCCGCATCCTCGAGGTCGAGAACTTCGAGGCGATGATCGTCTTCGTCCGCACCAAGAACGAGACCGAGACGCTGGCCGAGAAGCTCCGGGCCCGCGGCTTCTCGGCGATGGCGATCAACGGCGACGTCGCCCAGGTGCAGCGCGAGCGCACGGTGAACCAGCTCAAGGCCGGCAAGCTCGACATCCTCGTGGCCACCGACGTCGCCGCGCGTGGGCTCGACGTCGACCGCATCAGCCACGTGGTCAACTACGACATCCCGACCGACACCGAGTCCTACGTCCACCGCATCGGCCGCACGGGCCGCGCCGGGCGCACCGGCGACTCGATCGCCTTCGTCACCCCCCGTGAGCGCCACCTGCTGCGGGCGATCGAGAAGGCCACGCGCCAGCCGCTGACCCAGATGCAGCTGCCGACCGTGGACGACGTCAACGCCACGCGCCTGTCCCGCTTCGACGACCAGATCACCCAGGCGCTGGCCGAGCCCGAGCGGATCGAGTTCTTCCGCGACGTGGTCTCGCACTACGTCAGCGAGTACGGCGTCGCCGAGGTCGACGTGGCCGCCGCCCTCGCCGCCGTGATGCACGGGGAGCAGCCCCTGCTGCTCGAGCCCGAGCCCGAGCCGCGGGGACGCACGTTCGAGGAGCGCGCCAGCCACGGCGGCAAGGCCGACCGGTCGGCCTCCCGAGGCCCGCGCGAGTCGCGCAGCGGCGTGCCCATGGCGACGTACCGCCTCGCGGTCGGCAAGCGGCACAAGGTCGAGCCGCGCCAGATCGTCGGGGCGCTCGCCAACGAGGGCGGCCTGTCGCGCGGGGACTTCGGCTACATCTCGATCAAGCCCGACTTCTCCCTCGTCGAGCTGCCCGCCGACCTGCCCCCGGGCACGCTCGACCGGCTCGCCGGCACCCGGATCTCCGGCAAGCTGATCGAGATCAAGGCCGACGACGGCCCGCCGCGCAGCCGTCCGACCGGTCACCGCAAGGGCGGCGGCTACCAGGGCAAGCGCCCCCGCGACTGAGCCGGCGTCCCGGCAGCGGTGCCCCCGCGGCGACCGCACGTCGGTCCACGCACCGCGTCCACGTCCGAACGCGGAGGAGCCCCGCCGCGACCGGGGGGTCGCAGGCGGGGCTCCTCGAGGACTCCAGGGCCGGGAGGCCCGTGGCGTCAGGCGTTCTGGATCGCCGAGACGTCGAACTCGAGCTTGATCTTGTCCGAGACGAGGACGCCGCCGGTCTCGAGCGCGGCGTTCCAGGTGAGGCCCCACTCCTTGCGGTTGATGGTGGTCTCGCCCTCGAAGCCGACGCGGAGGTTCCCGAAGGGGTCGCGGGCCGAGCCGGTCTGCTCGAACTCGATCGTGACGGGCTTGGTGACGTCCTTGATGGTGAGGTCGCCGGTGATCGTCCACGTGGTGCCGTCGCGCTGCACGTCGGTCGAGGAGAAGGTGATGTTGGGGTAGGTCTCGGCGTCGAAGAAGTCGCCGGACTTGAGGTGGCCGTCGCGGTCGGCGGTGCCGGTCTCGATCGAGGCGACGTCGATGGAGAGCTCGACCTTGGAGGCGCTGGGGTTGGCCTCGTCGACGTGGGCGGTGCCGCTGAACGAGGTGAACTGGCCGCGGACCTTGGTCACCATGGCGTGGCGCGCGACGAAGCCGAGGCGGCTGTGCGTGACGTCGATGGTGTAGTCGCCGGTGGTGTTGTCGATGGCGGTGGTGGGGGCGTCGAAACCGGTGGTCATGAGAGCTCCTGGGTCGGGGTGTTGGTAGAAGATTCAACCACTGGAACGGACCGCGGTCCAGTTTCATTCCCCGACCCGAGGATTTTTCCCGCCGCGCCCGGGCCGGGCGTCGCCGCTGGGCCGAAATGCCGGCGAGCCACGCCCCCGTGGGGCGTGGCTCGTCTCCGGGACCGAGGTCAGGCGGCCTGCGCGGCGACCGCGGTGGCTGTCGACCAGCGTGCCTCCATGCGGGTGCGACCCGACGCATCCGTCACGGCCACCCAGGTGCAGGCCGGGGCTCCGGTCATCGACTGCTTGCTCATGTGACACCTCCCGTTCACCTTCTGTTCACCCAAGGTACCACAGCCCCACCCACGCACCATCGTGATCGCGCGACATCGCGAGCATCCCCCACTCGGCCGGCAGGAGTTGCGGCTGGCGGCACGCGGTGCTCCACCTCGTGCGCAGCAGGGGTGCGGCTCGGTCGAGCACCTGGCGCCACCAAGCCTGTTCTTGCCCGAATTCGGGCAGGAAGTTGCACGACGACGGGCATCGGCTCATGCTCGGGGAGTGCCCGACCCCGCTCTTGTCTCCCACGTCGTCGCCACCACGTCGCTGACGCCGGGAGAGGCGGTCCGGGTGATCGAGGACGTCATCGCCTTCCACGCCCAGCCGGTGGAGGACTACGTCCGGATGCGTCACGCCCACCTCAAGGCGTACGGCGCCAAGAACCCCGAGATCTTCGCCGCCATCGCCGAGGAGCTCGGCAGCCGCGTCGTCGCGCCGCCGGAGCTCTCCGAGCGGCAGCTGCGCCGGATCGTCTACGGATAGGAAGCAGGAACCATGTGCGGAATCGTCGGCTACATCGGGCGCCAGGACGCGGCTCCCGTCGTCCTCGAGGGTCTCACCCGCCTCGAGCACCGCGGGTACGACTCGGCGGGGGTCGCCGTGCTCGGCGGCCGCGGGATCCGGGTCGCCAAGCAGGCCGGCCGGGTGCGCGACCTGACCGCCGCGCTGCCCAGGCGTCTCGCCGGCACGACGGCGGTCGGCCACACCCGGTGGGCCACGCACGGCCCCGCGACCGACGTCAACGCCCACCCGCACACCGACGAGTCGGGACGCGTCGCGGTCGTGCACAACGGCATCATCGACAACTCGGCCGCCCTGCGCGCCGAGCTCACCCGCGCCGGGGTCGAGCTCGCCAGCGACACCGACACCGAGGTGCTCGCGCACCTGGTCGCTCGCAGCGACGCCGACACGCTCGAGGGCAAGGTGCGCGACGCCCTCCGGGCCGTCGTCGGGACGTACGGCCTCGCCGTGCTGCACGCCGACTTCCCCGACCGCATCGTCGTCGCCCGCAACGGCAGCCCGCTGGTCGTGGGGGTGGGCGACAAGGAGATGTACGTCGCCTCGGACCTCGCCGCGATCGTGCGCCACACGACCACGGTCGCGGTGCTCGACGACGGCGAGATGGCCACCGTGACCGCCGCGGGCTTCAGCACGATGCGGCACAGCGACCTCGCCTCGACCGGCAAGACCGCCGCGCAGGTCGACATCGACGCCGCGGCGTACGAGGCGGGGGAGCACGAGTCCTACATGCGCAAGGAGATCCTCGAGCAGCCCACCACGGCGCAGGCGGTGCTCCGAGGTCGGCTCGACGAGCGGTTCGGCACCGCGCACCTCGGCGGCCTGGAGATGGACGCGCGCGACCTGCGGGCGGTGCGCCGGGTCAAGATCCTCGGCTGCGGCTCGGCCTACTACGTCGGCCAGATGGGCGCCGCCCTCGTCGAGGAGCTGGCGCGCATCCCCGCCGACGCCGAGGCCGCCAGCGAGTTCCGCTACCGCGACCCGGTGATCGAGCCGGACACCCTCTACGTCGCGGTCAGCCAGTCCGGGGAGACGATCGACACCCTGCTCGCGGTGCAGGAGGTACGCCGCAAGGGCGGGCGCTGCGTCGGCCTCGTCAACGTCGTCGGCTCCGCGATCGCGCGCGAGTGCGACGGCGGGATCTACCTGCACGCCGGGCCCGAGGTGGCCGTCGCGAGCACCAAGGCCCTGACCAACATGTTCCTCGGCTTCGCGCTGCTGGCGCTGCAGCTCGGCCGGGTGCGCGACCTCTCGATCGCCGACGGCAAGCGGCTCGTCGCCGGCCTGGAGCGGCTGCCGGGCCAGATCGAGGAGGTCCTCGCCGGCGAGGCCGACCTCGTGGACGTCGCCCACGAGCTCGCCGACGCGCGCAGCCTGTTCTTCATCGGCCGCGTGCGGGGCTTCCCGGTGGCCCGGGAGGGCGCGCAGAAGTTCAAGGAGATCAGCTACCGCCACGCCGAGGCCTACCAGACGTCCGAGCTCAAGCACGGTCCGCTCGCCCTCATCGACCCGGAGGTGCCGACGGTCGCGCTAGTGCCCCAGGACGAGCTGACCGAGCGCAACGTCGGGGCCCTGCACGAGATCGCCGCGCGGAGGGGCCCCCTCGTCGTGGTCACCCACGAGGACGTCGACCTCGGTGAGATCGGCGCCCGCCGGATCGTCGTTCCCCGCAACGAGCCCGAGCTCGACCCGATCCTGCTGACGATCCCGCTGCAGCTGCTCGCCTACCACGCGGCGCTGCATCTCGGTCACGACATCGACAAGCCCCGCAACCTCGCCAAGTCGGTCACCGTCGAGTGAGCCCCGGGGCGTCGCTCCGGGCCCGGGATGGACTGGCCGCCCCTTGCCGCATGGGGTCGGCAAGGGGCGCGCCGGAGAGAACCTTCCCACCCGGCTCCCGTCCTGTCCGGGATTCCTCCGAACTCGCCACGGATTCCGGTGTGGCCGGCGTCACGTGCGGTGCAGGCGCGGGTCACGGGCGCCCTGCGGCGCAGCGCGGACCAGCTCCAGCGCCCGCCTGGCGAGCGGCTCCGCGACGACCCGGTCGGCGGCGACCAGCCCGACCCGGGTGCGCCGGTCGAGCAGGTCGCCGACGTCGTGCGCGCCCTCGTCGGTGACGGCGAACACCAGCTCGGCGAGGGTCACCGGCACGTCGTCGGAGGCCGGCGCGAGGAGGTCGTCGTCGGGGAGCCCGGTCACCCCGCGGGCCGTGGACAGCACCAGCTCCGCGTCGGTGCCGAAGCGACGTACGAGCCGGGCGTCGGCGTCGAGGCGCCGCAGCTCGTCGGGGGGCGCTGCGCCGAGGAGCGGCAGCGAGGCGGTGCGGCACGGACCGGCGTCGAGGCGTCCGTCGGCCACGAGCGCGTCGAGCGTGTCCTGGGCCATGCGGCGGTAGGTCGTGAGCTTGCCGCCGACCACCGTGGTGAGGCCGGTGTCGGAGGTGAGGACCGCGTGGCGGCGCGACAGGTCCGACGTCGCCCTGCTGCCGGGCACCTCCAGCAGCGGCCGCAGCCCGGCGTACGCCCCGACGACGTCGGCACGCGTCGGCGGGCTGGCGAAGGCGGACGCCACCACGTCGAGCAGGAAGTCGACCTCGGCCTCGCTGGGCACCGGGACGTCGGGCACCGGTCCGGTCACCGCCTCGTCGGTCAGGCCGACGTAGATCGTGCCGTCCGGCTGCGGCAGCACCATCGCGAAGCGCGCGCTCGTCCGGGGGATCGGCACCATCACGGCGACGCGCGTGTGGGGGAGGGTGGACGCGCGCAGCACCAGGTGGGTGCCGCGGCTCGGACGCAGCCGCACCTCCTCGTCGAGGCCGCCGGCCCACACGCCGGTCGCGTTGACGACCGCCCTGGCGCGCACGTCGTACGCCACCCCGGTGAGCTCGTCGCGCACCGCGACGCGGGTGCCGGTCGCCGCGGTGACGCGGGCGCGGGTGCGCAGGTCGGCCCCGAGGGACGCCGCGGTGCGGGCGACCGTCACGACGAGGCGGGCGTCGTCCTCGAGCTGCCCGTCCCACGCGAGCAGGCCGCCGCGGAGGGCGTCCGCGCGCAGCGACGGGGCGAGGCGCAGGGCCTCGGTCGCGTTGAGCAGGCGCGGCCGGGGGAGCGTGCGCGCGCTCGTGCGGGCCGTGCGCCTGAGCACGTCGCCGGCGTGGAGCCCGGCCCACGTCATCGCGGCGCGGGCCCGGGTCAGGTCGTGGCCGACCGGGGTGAGCATCGGCAGCGGGTGCACGAGGTGCGGAGCGGTGACGTCCATCAGGATGCCGCGCTCGACGGCGCTCTCGTGGGCGATCGCGAGGTGTCCCCGGGCGAGGTAGCGCAAGCCGCCGTGCACGAGCTTGGACGACCACCGCGAGGTCCCGAACGCGAGGTCGTGGGCGTCGAGCGCGAGCACCGTCAGCCCGCGGGCCGCCGCGTCGAGCGCGAGGCCGGCGCCGGTGATGCCGAGGCCGACGACCACCACGTCCACCTCGTCCCGGATCCCGGCGAGCCCCGGGGTGATCGCGCGGCCCGGCGGCATTCAGGGCTCCAGGGTCCGGGTGATGAGCCGGGCGTACTCCGCGTCGAGCTCGGTGAGACCGATCCGGTCGTCGGTCATCGTCATCGCGGAGAACACGAAGCCGTGCCCGGCGAGCGTCAGGGTCCGCGCCAGCAGCACGGGGTCGCCCGGCCGGATCGCGCCGGCGGCCTGCCCGCTCGCGATCTCGGAGGCGAGGATCTCGATCAGCGCCTCCTGCGACCGGCCACGGCGGTGCAGCAGGTAGGGAAGCATCAGGTCGGGGTCGAGCTCGACGATGCGGACGAAGAGCTCGTTGTCGCGCAGCGCTCGCACGGTGCTGAGCGCTGCGGCGGCGATGCCCGCCGGACTCGTCGTGTCGTCCGCCGCGACGCGCGTCGCTGCCGCGACGGCGACCCACTCGCGGGTCATCAGGTCGCCGAGGAGGGAGCCCATGTCGGGCCACGCGCGGTAGATCGTCATCCGGGAGACCCCGGCGCGCCGGGCGACCTCGGTGAGCGTCGTGCGGCGCCACCCGAGGTCGAGGATGCAGTCGCGTGCGGAGTCGAGGTACGCGTCGAGCCGCGGGTCGGCCCTGTGACGAAGTGACGACATATGTCACACTGTAACGCATGAGCACCGTGCCGTTCGCCGTCGAGATGCACCCGCAGCGCTGGGGCGACCCGGCCGCCGCCGTCGGCCTGCCCGCCCCCGCGCTGGAGCTGGTCGACCTGGCGTTCGGGCTGCAGCGGCTCGGCTCACCCGCGCCGGCGACGCCGCCGCCGCCCGCCCTCGGCGCGGAGCTGCTCGAGGAGCTGCGGGCTCTCGTCGGCCGCGAGCACGTGCTGGTCGACGACGCGACGCGCGCCCGGCGCACCCGGGGCAAGTCGACGCCCGACCTGCTGCGCGCCCGCGCGGGCGACCTGTCCGACGCGCCCGACGCCGTCGTCCGGCCCGACGGCCACGGCGAGGTCGA
Source organism: Nocardioides xinjiangensis (assembly GCF_017916385.1). NCBI lineage: Bacteria > Bacillati > Actinomycetota > Actinomycetes > Propionibacteriales > Nocardioidaceae > Nocardioides > Nocardioides xinjiangensis. The sequence continues at coordinate 1,654,599 of NZ_JAFMSW010000001.1, read as the reverse complement.
GGCGGTCCTGCGGTGGGCCCACGAGCACCGCGTCGCGGTCGTGCCCTTCGGTGGGGGGACCTCCGTGACGGGCGGGCTGGCCGCGCGCCGCGACGGCTTCGCGGGGCTGGTCAGCCTCGACCTGGCCCGGATGAGGCGCCTGCTCGCCGTCGACGAGGTGTCGATGACCGCGACGCTGGAGCCGGGCCTGCGCGGACCCGAGGCCGAGGCGCTGCTCGGCCGGCACGGCCTCACGCTGGGCCACCACCCGCAGTCCTTCGAGCACGCGACGATCGGTGGCTTCGCCGCCACCCGGTCGAGCGGCCAGTCCAGCGCCGGCTACGGCCGGTTCGACGCGATGGTCGTCGGGCTCACGGCGGCCACGCCGACCGGCTCGCTCGACCTCGGCGCGGCGCCGACCAGCGCCGCCGGCCCGGACCTGCGCCAGCTGCTGCTGGGCTCGGAGGGCGCCTTCGGCGTGATCACCTCCGTCCGGGTGCGCGTCCGTCGCGCGCCGGAGGAGACGGCGTACGAGGGGTGGCGCTGGCCGTCGTTCGGCGCCGGGTCCGAGGCGATGCGCGTGCTGGCCCAGGCGGGACTGCTGCCGACGGTCCTGCGCCTCTCCGACGAGGCCGAGACGGCGATCAACCTCGCCGACCCGTCCTCGATCGGCGGCGCCGAGGACCCCGGCTGCCTGATGGTCGCCGGCTACGAGGGCACCCCCGAGCAGGTGCGCACGAGACGGGCCGCGGTCGCGGCCGCCCTGGAGGGCCTCGGCGGCGCGCCGCTCGGCCCGGAGCCGGGGGAGAGGTGGGCGCAGGGCCGGTTCGCGGCGCCGTACCTGAGGGACGCGCTCCTCGACCACGGCGTGCTCGTAGAGACCCTCGAGACCGCCACCTTCTGGTCCGGCCGCGAGCGGCTGTACGCCGAGGTGAAGCGGGCCTTGACCGCCGCGCTCGGCGAGGGTTCGCTCGTGCTCTGCCACGTCTCGCACGTCTACGAGACCGGGTGCTCGCTCTACTTCACCGTCGCCGCCCGCCAGGGCGAGGACCCCGTCGCGCAGTGGCGGGCCGCGAAGGCGGCAGCGAGCGACGCGATCGTCGCCGCCGGCGCCACCATCACCCACCACCACGCGGTCGGCACCGACCACCTGCCGTGGCTCGCCGCCGAGGTCGGCGAGGTGGGGGTCCGGCTGCTGCGTGCGGTGAAGGCCGAGGTCGACCCGGAGGGGATCCTCAACCCCGGGGTGCTGGTCCCCTAGCCGCTGCTCCCACCCGCACGATCCTCAGCGGGACCCCGGCGGACCCCGGCGGCCACCCGCGGCCCTCCGACGCGGACCCGCCTGCGTCATGCGGACCGGCACGTACAGCTGCGGATCGGTATGACGCCGACGCGGGTTGAAACGTTACATGGGCGAAACGGATGCCGTCGACGGCCGTCACGTGCGGCTCATAGACAGGCAGCGCCTTCATCCCCCGTCCCCGAGAGGCGCTCGATCCCACATGTCCTTCTGCACACCCGGGCGCCGCGCCGCCCGCCTGGTCGCCCTCCCGGCGATCACGACGGTCGCCGTCGGCACCCTCGCCGTCACGCCCGCCTCCCAGGCGCTGACCAGCGTCGCCACCGCCAACGGTGCGACCGTCAACATCAACGACGCCCGCCGCCCCGGCCTGGACACCGGCTCGATCCGCAACGTGAGCGGGTCGCGCCTGGAGGGCTTCGGCAACATCTTCGTCCACGTCGACGCGCCCGCCGGCGAGGAGCCGCGGATGAACGACCAGATGATGCGCGGCTTCGGCCTGACCGCCACCACGCCCGGCTCGTACGCCTCCACGAGGTCGGTGCGCCTCGGGGACGTGCTGATGACCCGGAAGGTGCAGGTGGCCACGGCGCGCAGCACCACGAGCTTCTTCGACACCTTCACCAACACCTCGACCGAGCCGGTCACCCTCGACGTGTCCTTCGGTGGCTCGCTGGGCTCGGGCCTGACGTCCACGACCAGTCCCAACAAGGCCACCATCAGCGCCTCGAGCAGCGGCGACGCTGTCGTGGGTCCAGCCGACACCTGGGTCACCGCGACCACCCCGGGCAACACCCGCCCGACCGGCGTCGTCGTCGGGACCGGGGTGACGCAGCTGGGCGACCAGCAGTCGAACCCGTTCGAGACGGCGTACGTGCCGACCGGCAGCCGCGCCAACGACCTGGGCTTCGTCCGGACGCTCACCATCGAGCCCGGCGCCACCGAGTCCCTCATGCAGTACGTCGTCGTGGGCGCCCTCGCCGACACCACCCAGATCACCGCCGACACGGCGGCGCTGGCGGCCACCCCGGACCTCTCGACGCTCACCATCGACGAGATCTGCACCCTGCAGAACGTCGACCTCGCGGCGTACGCCGCGGCCTGCGCCGGCGCGGAGCCGCTGCAGCTGCCGGCCGCCGACGTCGAGGTCGAGCACACCACCGACGTGGCCTACGACGTCACCGGCAAGACCATCGCCGAGCTCCAGGCCGACATGGTCGCGGGACGGGTCACCTCCGTGCAGGTCACCAAGGCCTACCTCGACCGGATCGAGGCGTACGACGACGGGGCCCTCGGGTTCCACTCCTTCATCACCGTCGCCAAGGACGCCGTCGCCCAGGCGCTCGCCGCGGACGAGGCACGCCGCGGCGGTCGCACCGGCGACCTGCTCGGCATCCCGATCGCGCTCAAGGACATCTACGACACCAAGGACATGCCGACCTCCGGCGGCACCCTCGCGCTCAAGGACTGGGAGCCGAAGAAGGACGCCTGGCAGGTGGCGAGGCTGCGCGAGGCCGGCGCCGTCATCATCGGCAAGACCGTGCTCTCGGAGTTCGCCAACTCCGGGTCCTTCAGCGAGAGCGGCTTCAAGCAGGTCTGGAACGCCCTCTACCCGTCCAAGACGTCGTTCGGCTCCAGCGGCGGCTCGGCCACCGCGGTCGCCGCCGACCTCGCGGCCGCGGCGATGGGCACCCAGACCGGCGTCTCGCTCTACGCGCCGTCGACCGGTGCCGGTCTGACGACCTTCCGCGGCACCGACGGCCTCGCCAGCACCAACGGCGTCATGCCGCTCACGTGGGCGACCGACTACGCCGGCCCGATGGCCAAGTCGGTCACCGACGTGGCGTCGCTGCTGGACGCCACCTCGACGCAGGCGACCGGCAACAACCCCGACGACCTGCTCACCAGCCGCGTGGACAACAGCCTGCGGCCGGTCGAGTGGAAGTCCTCGCTCGAGGCGGGTGCGCTGCAGGGCAAGGTCATCGGCTACGTGCCCACCGCCTTCGCCTCGACCGCGATCGTCGACGACAACGCCGGCGCGGTCGCGCTCGCGGACGCCCGGGCCGCCATCGAGGCCGCCGGCGGCACCCTCGTGGCGCTGCCCGCAGGTGCCGCGACGGCGCCCACCAACCCGCCGGCCGTCGGCCCGACCTCGGGCAGCGCCGGCTCGGAGGGCTGGGAGCGCTACATCGCCGAGGAGCGTCCGGCGACCTTCCCGATGACCGCCGAGCAGCTGCTGGAGAACCAGGCCAACCTGCCCTACAACGTCTCCAGCAACTACACCTACAGCCCGATGGACGACACCAGCGTCGCCAACCTGCTGGCCCGGCGCGACGCGTACAAGGTCAACGCCGACGCGTGGATGGACACCGCGTTCGGCCGGTCGGTCGACGCGGTGGTCTACCCGGGCTTCCTCTCGAGCGTCGGCAACAACGACGCCGCGTCGGCGATCATGAGCTCCGACCGCGCCTCGGGAGTGATCACCCAGGGCATCGGCCTGCCGACCGCGATCCTGCCGGTCGGCGCCAACGACGAGGGCCAGTCCAACAGCGTGCAGATCGTCGGCCGGGCCTGGGACGACGCCGCGGTGCTCGGCTACGCGTACGCCGTCGAGCAGCAGGCGAAGGCCGCGGTGCGCACCGACTTCGCCCCGGCCCTCGCCTGGAGCGGTCCGGCGGCGTCGACCACCTCGGTGCGCCTCGCCTCCACCGCGACGGCGTACGGCACCGCCACCACGGCCACCGTCACCGTCGCGGCCGACCCCGCGGCCACCGGCTCGGTCTCCGTCGAGGTCGCCGGCACGAGCGTCACCGGCACCCTCGCCGGCGGCACGGCAACCGTCACCCTGCCGGCCGGCACGCCGGTGGGCACCCACCTCGTCACCGCGTCGTACGCCGGCTCGCCGACGGTGGCGCCGAGCGCCGCGACCGCGACGCTCAAGGTGGACAGGGCGGCACCGAGCATCACCGCCGCGCTCGTGAAGTCGAGGATCAAGGTCGGCACCAAGGCGAAGGTCCGGGTCGCGGTCGGCGGCGTCGGCGCCTCGACCGTCCTGGTCCACGTCGGCGCCGAGGTGGTCCGCACCCGGTCGGTGACCGGCCGGAGCACGATCACCCTGCCCCGGCTGAAGGCCGGCAAGCACAAGATCCGGCTCCAGGTGGTCGCGGGCGAGCAGCACGCCGCAGCCACCAGCAGGACGCTCCGCCTGAAGGTCGTCCAGCGGCGGAGGTAGTCCATGCGGTCCGCTGGTCGAGGAGGTCGCCCTCCTCGACCAGCGGCCGCGGCCGGTCAGGCCGAGAACGACCAGACCAGCAGCTCGGCCGCCGCGCTCGCGGTGACCACCCGCCCGGGCTCGCCCTCGATCCGGAACGCGTCGCCGTCGCCGAGCGAGGTGCCGGCGAGGTCGACGGATCCCGTCGCGGCGAAGACGTGCTGGCGCGGGTCCTCGGGCAGCGTCACCGACTGACCGGCCGCGAGCCGTGCCACGAGCAGTCGCGCGCCCGACGCCCCGATGGGGAGGCCGTCGCCGCCGACCACCTCGGTCAGGCCGCCGGAGCCGGGCGTCGGCGCCTCGCCCACGACGTACGACGGCTGCCCGCCCGGCTCGCTGGGCCGCAGCCACGCCTGCACGAAGCGGCAGCGTCCCGACCCGGCGTCGGCCACCTCGCTGTGCCGGATGCCGGCGCCCGCCGAGAGGACCTGGGCCCGGCCCGCGTCCACCACGTGGCGGGCGCCCGTCGAGTCGGTGTGCACCAGCGACCCCTCGAGCACCCAGGTGACGATCTCCAGCTCGGAGTGCGGGTGCTCGCCGTAGCCGGCGCCCGGGTCGAGCAGGTCGTCGTTGTGGCACACCAGCGGGCCGAACCCGAGGTTCGCGGGGTCGTAGTGCGGGCCGAAGGAGAAGGAGTGCCGGGTCAGCCGCCCCGCTCCGGCGGAGGACGACCTCCGCGAACCGGCGTACAGGGCGACTGCCATGCCGATATCTTCGCTCAGTGCCCCCGCATGACTTCCCCCTGCTCCCACCGGGCTTCCGGTTCGGGACCAGCACCGCGAGCTACCAGGTCGAGGGCGCGGTGGCCGAGGACGGACGCGGGCCGAGCATCTGGGACACGTTCACCGCCGAGCCGGGGCGGGTGGCAGACGGCACGAGCGGCGAGGTCGCCTGCGACCACTACCACCGGGTGGACGAGGACGTCGCGCTGATGGGGGAGCTCGGCACGGGCGGCTACCGCTTCTCGGTCGCGTGGCCGCGGGTCCAGCCCACCGGCCGGGGGCCCGTGAACGAGAAGGGCCTGGCGTTCTACGACCGGCTGGTCGACACGCTGCTCGCCCACGGCCAGCAGCCGATGGTCACGCTCTACCACTGGGACCTGCCCCAGGCGCTCGAGGACGACGGCGGGTGGCTCAACCGCGGCACTGTCGAGCGCTTCGCGGAGTACGCCGCCATCGTGGGCGCGCGCCTCGCCGACCGGGTCGAGCACTGGATCCCGGTCAACGAGCCCAACGTGGCCTCGCTCCTCGGCTACGGCCTCGGCAAGCACGCGCCCGGCAAGGCGCTGCTCTTCGACTGCCTGCCCGCGGCCCACCACCTGCTCCTGGCGCACGGACGGGCCGCGATCGAGCTGCGCCGGGCGGGCGCGACGTCCGTCGGCTGCGCCAACAACCACGCGCCGATCTGGCCGGCCAGCGACGACGACGCCGACGTCGGGATGAGCAAGATCTTCGACGCCCTGTGGAACGGCATGTTCCTCGAGCCGATGCTGCTCGGGCGCTACCCGGTCGACCTCGTGCCGCTCTTCGAGGGCGTGGCCGCCGACGGCGACCTGGCCACCATCCGCCAGCCGCTCGACTTCTACGGCGTGAACTACGACAACCCGATGAAGGTCGCCGCCGCCGACGAGGACGCGGAGGTGCCCTTCGAGCTGCGCGAGATCGTCGGCTACCCCACCACCGACGCGGGGTGGCCGGTCGTGCCCGACGCCCTGCGCGAGTGGCTGGTCATGTTCCGCGCGCGCTTCCGCGCGGCGCTGCCGCCCATCGTGATCACCGAGTCCGGCTGCAGCTACAACACGGGTCCCGGCGAGGACGGCGTCGTCGACGACCAGGCGCGCATCGACTACCTCCGGGCCCACGTCAACGCGGTGTCCGAGGCCGTCACGCGCGGCGTCGACGTCCGCGGCTACTACTGCTGGTCCTTGATGGACGACTTCGAGTGGGCCGAGGGCCACACCCAGCGCTTCGGCCTCGTCCACGTCGACTTCGAGACCCAGGCGCGCACCAGGAAGGCGTCGTTCCAGTGGTACGCCGACCTCATCAAGGCGCAGCCCCAGCACCTGTAGCCGGCTGCCTCCGGAGCGCCGGACCTCGCGAGGGTTCCGTGAGCTTCCGGGGGTCTGCATGCCACGGGAAGTTCGCAATCCCCCGCTCAAGCGGGGGATCCGGGGACCGGCCCCGCCCCCGGGCGGGTCAGTGGCGGTCGTCCCCACCGATAGTCTCTGACGCATGACGGAGCCGACCAGCCGACGGGTCGTGTTCGTCGTCGGCTCGGGACGCAGCGGCACGAGCACGATGGCCGGCACCCTGCGCACGCTGGGGCTGCACGTGCCCCAGCCCGAGGTCGTCGCCGACGCCACCAACCCCAAGGGGTTCGGCGAGCCGCGCTGGGTCGTCGACCTCCACGCCGAGCTGCTGGCGCGCAGCAACGTCCAGGTCTCCGACGCCCGCCCGCGGGCCTGGCTCGACACCGGCACCACCAGCGGCGACCACGCCACCCGCGCCCGGGTGACCGCCTGGCTGGAGGAGCAGCTCGCCGTCGGCAACGAGCTCGTCATCAAGGACCCGCGCGCCGCCTGGTTCCTCGGGCTGTGGCGGGCGGCGGCCGACCGCTGCGGCGCCACGTCGTCGTACGTCACCATGCTCCGGCCGGTCACCGAGGTGGTCGGCTCCAAGCAGACCTACTACGGCCGCATGGGCGCCGGCTCCGACCGGGGCGCGGTCACCCGCACCGCCGCCTGGGTCAACATGATGCTGCACACCGAGCGCGCGACCCGCGGCCAGCAGCGCGCGTTCGTCCACTACGCCGACCTCCTCGACGACTGGACGCGGCCGGTGTTCGCGCTGGGCGAGGCGTTCGACCTCGCGGCGGTGAAGACGGCCATGGCCGTGGACATCGCCGAGGTGCACCGCTTCATCGACCCCTCGCTGCGACGCGTCACGATGACGTGGGACGACGTCCCCGTGCCCGACCGGCTGCGCGAGCTCGCCGACGAGACCTGGCACGCCCTCGACGCCCTCGCCGCCGACGACTCGGCCGAGCTGCAGCAGACCTGCGACCAGCTGCGGGCGGCCTACGCCGAGCAGTACGCCGAGGCGGAGGCGTTCGCGCACTCGACCGTCGTCGCGCAGCGGCGGGCGGCGGCGACCGAGGCGGCACGAGGTCCGGCGGAGCGGCAGGGTGCCGCGCGCAGCGTCGCCGACCGGGTGCCCCACGCCGTCCGCGCCATGGTGCCGCCAGCCGCCCGGCGAAGGCTGCGGAGGGCCGTGGGCCGGGAGCGCCCCCGGGGCCAGGCCTGATGCCCGACATCGTCTCCCTCGAGGGAGACCCGGCGTACGACGTCACGTGGCCGTGGACCTCCGGCGAGCCGCTGGCGCCGGGGCTGACCTGCGTGTTCCGGGTGCGCAACGAGGCCCGCAACCTGCCGTGGGTGCTGCCCCCGATCCTCGCCGCCGTGCAGCAGGTGCTGCTCGTCGACAACGGCTCCGACGACGGCACCGCCGACGTCGCCCGCGAGGTCGCCGAGCGGTGCGGCGCCGTGGACCGGCTCACCGTGCTGGACTACCCGCACCGGGTCGCGCGCGCCGGCAGCGAGCACCTGGCCACGCCGGCCACGAGCGTGCACTCGCTGACGCACTTCTACAACTGGTGCTTCTCGCACGTCCGCACGACCTACTCGATGAAGTGGGACGGCGACATGGTGCTCACCCCGGAGGGCACCGGCATCCTGCGCGACCTGTCGTGGCAGCTGCAGGCGACGCGCGCGATCGTCGCGATCCCGCGCCACCCGCTCACCGTCGTCGACGAGCGCACCGGCTGGCTCGACCTCTCGCTGCGCTTCCTCGAGCCGTGGGTCTACCCGATGGGTCCGGAGTTCACCTTCGTCAAGGCCTTCGACTGGGAGCTGCGGGAGTTCCCGCCCGGCGTCGAGCGGATCGTGCTGCAGCAGGGGCTGGTGCTCGAGGTCAAGTGGCTCGACGCCGACGAGTACGCCCACTGGCGACGCGACGGCGTGGACTTCACCAACACCCGGCTCTACCGCAAGCTGCGCGAGTTCGAGGTCGACGAGGCGATCCGCACGGGCGACCCGGAGGCGCTCGGCGGACTGGTGAAGGTCACCGCACCCGAGGGCGTCCACATCATCGACCACGTCAGCCGCGACTGGCTCTGGCGCCAGCCGCGTCCGCTCGTCCAGCACTCACTGCCGGCCTCGCTCAAGGAGCGCGCGCGACCGTGAACCCGCCCGCCCAGCACCCCCTCCACGACCTCCGGCTCCCCGGCCCGACGCTGGTCCTCGTCGACGACTCCGACGGCCTCGCCCTCGACGCGCTGCGCGGCGTCGAGGACGTCCCGGGCATCGAGCCGCGCGTCGTCACGCTGTCCTCCCTCGACGGGCCGCTCAAGGGCTGGGGCTCGGTGCTGGTCGTCGCCGCCGACCGCGCTCGGCTGCGCCGGATGGCGAGCGCCGTGCCGCTGCTCGGCCAGTGCAAGGCCGTCGCGTGCTGGCTCACCGACGCCCCCACGCCGTGGGTGCTCGTGCCGCGCCCGGAGTGGCCGCGGCTGGTGCACCTCGCCGCCCGCGAGGCCGGCGACCGCGGCGTGCTCACCGTCGCCCGCTTCGCGTCGGGGGCGCGGGCCCAGCTCGTGGTGATGGAGATGGCCCGGCAGGCCGCCGGGCCCGGCGAGACCACCCACGGCGGACTCGTCGTGTCCTACGCCGGCCGACCCGCCGCGCCCGGGCTCGACGCCCGCTCGGTCCTGCTGGCCGACGTCGCCGACGCCGGCGACGGCGCGCGCGACGTCCCGCCCGACGTGGTCGTCGCCAGCCGCGGTGGCGAGGTGGCCGAGCACCACGTGATCGACCGAGCCCCGACCGTCGTGACCGACCCCGGCCCGGAGCCCGTCGACGAGCTGGTGTTCAACCCCGTCGGCTTCCGCAAGGACTGGGACCACCCCGTCGTCGACCTCGCCCGGCTCGTCACCGGCTCGGGACGCGGACCGGTCACCGAGGACGTCGTGGCGGCCGCCCGCGCCTTCCAGGCCGTACGCCTCCCGACCGACACCCGCACCGCCGACCTCCTCGCGCTCGCGAGCGCCGGGGTCCCCCTGGTCACCTCGGGCGTCCTCGACGTCGCCCCGCCGCTGGCCGAGGCGCTCGACGCCGACGTCGACCTCGACGACCCCCTGCGTCGCGAGGAGCACAGCCTCGCCGTGCGGCGCGCCGCCTTCGACCACCACTCCACGCTGGCCTGGCGCTCCGCCCTCGCCTCGCGCGCCGGGGTGCGCCACGTCGCCCTCCCGCCGGTCAGCGCGCTGCTGGCGACCCGGCGCCCGGAGATGCTCGACTTCGCGCTGCGACAGGTCGCGCGCCAGCGGGGCGCGGAGGTCGAGCTGGTGCTGGCCGCGCACGGGTTCGAGCCCGACCGCGACGCCGTGCGCCGCGCGCTCGGCGACCGACCGCACCAGGTCCTCACCTTCGACGCGTCGGCGTTCTTCGGCGACGTGCTCACCGCTGCCTCGCGCGCCGCGTCGAGCGAGGTGCTGCTCAAGGTCGACGACGACGACTGGTACTCGCCCGACGCCGTCCACGACCTGCTGATGGCGCGGCGCTTCTCCGGCGCCGACGTCGTCGGGATGCCCTCGGAGTTCGTCTACCTGCACCGCGGCGACCTCACCGTGCGACGCAGGCACCCCTCGGAGGTCTTCGCGCGGTTCGTGGCCGGCGGCACCCTCCTGCTCGAGCGCGGCCTGCTCCGCTCGCTCGGCGACTTCCGGCGCGTGCGCAGGTTCGTCGACGCCCAGCTGCTCTCCGGGGTGGAGGCGGCGGGCGGACGGATCTACCGCACCCACGGACTGGGCTACGTGCTGCGCCGCACCGGCGAGGGACACACCTGGGTCCGTGACGACGAGGAGTTCCGCCGACCTGACATCGTGGCCTCCGAGTGGGAGGGGTTCCGGCCGAGCCGGGCGCTGGAGGCCGACCCGCTCGACCGACCGGTGTCGGTCACGACGGATGGGGGGTGAGTCGGTGCCGCGGCAGCCTGTGGTGCGCCACAACGACTGGGGCAGCCTGACGCCGCCCGCCCTCGGCGACTGGGAGCCGCGGCTGGCGGTGAGCGTCGTCGTGCCGACGTTCAACTACCAGCGCACCCTGCCCTACGTCCTGGCCGGCCTCGCCGCCCAGTCCTACCCCGCGCACCTGCTCGAGGTCGTCGTCGTCGACGACCAGAGCTCACCTCCGCAGGAGCTGCCCGAGGTGCGGCCGGAGAACACCACGCTGGTGCGCGTCGAGGAGGGCTGGGGCCGTGCCAACGCCTGCCACCTCGGTGCGCTCGCCGCCGGCGGCGACGTCCTGCACTGGTACGACGCCGACATGCTGGCCTACCGCGAGGAGGTCGAGGCGCACGCCCGCTGGCACCACCTGGTCGACTACGCCGTCCCCGGGGGCCACAAGCTGTTCGTCGACCCGACGTCCCTGCTTGAGCTGGACCCCGCGACCGTCCGCGACCGCGTCGCCGCGGGCGGGGCCGGCGACCTGTTCCCCGGGCTGGAGCACGAGCCGCACCAATGGGTGGAGGACTACTGGGCGAAGACCGACGACCTCCGCACCGCCGGTCCGCGGGCGCAGCGCTACCACATCGGCATGACGGGCTCGGTGACCAAGGCGCTCTACCTCGACTCCGAGGGCTTCGACCGCACGCTGCGCCTCGGCGAGGACATGCACCTCGGCCACGCGCTCGCCCAGGCCGGCGGCGTCTTCGTCGTCGACCGGGAGGCCCGCAGCTGGCACCTCGGTCGCTCCCAGGTGCTCCGACGGGCCGAGCAGGTCAACCGCTTCAACGACCCCTACCTCGCCGACCTCGTGCCGACCATGCGGCCCAAGCGCAACAAGCGGGGCCGGGCCTACCAGGTGCCCTACCTCGAGGTGGTCCTCGAGGCCGGACCCGCCGACCAGACCATCCGGGTCGTCGACTCGCTGCTCGACGGCGACGTCCCCGACCTGCGGGTGACGGTGGTCGGGCCGTGGTCCTCGGTCCACGACGACCGGGTCCAGCCCGTGGAGGACCCGGTGCTCGAGACGCGGCTCGTGCACCGCTCGTACCTCCACGAGCCGCGCGTCCGGCTCGTCGAGGCACCCGCGGTGTCCGACGCGGAGTTCGTGATGCACCTGCCGGACGTCTCGCTCGCGCCGCTCCCCGCGGCGCTGGGAGCCCTGCTCGACGACCTCGAGCGCACCCACCACGGCGCCCGCCTGCTGTCGTACGCCGACGGCGCGCTCGCGCGTCTCGAGCGCACGTCGGCGTCGGCGCGGGTGGCGCGCCTGGCCGGCCCGGGCGACGACCGCGAGGCGCTGCTCGAGGAGTCGTTCGGGGTCAAGACCTACCCGGCGACGGACGTGGGCTGGGTCCCCGCCGACCAGCGCGTCGTCGAGCGGTTCACCCTCGGGGCCCGTCCGCCGATGGACCCGGACAAGTCGGAGAACCGGCTGCGCAAGGCGCTGCGCAAGGCCGACGAGGCCGCCCCCGCGCTGCCGACCGAGCCGCCCGCCGACGGCGAGCACAAGCGGGGCCTGTTCGGCCGCCGCCGCTGACGCGTCGCCGGACCAGCCGACCCGTCGGACACCGCCGTTCGCCGGTCAGTCGCCGCCGAACAGGTCGCGCGTGTAGACCTTCTCGCGCACGTCGTGGAGCTCCTCGACCATGCGATTGGCGACGATGAGGTCCGCCCGCTCCTTGAAGCCGTCGAGGTCGTCGACGACCTCCGAGCCGAACCACGTGTCCTCGCCGAGCTCGGGCTCGTAGACCACGACCTCGACGCCCTTGGCCTTGAGCCGCTTCATGATCCCCTGCACCGAGGACTCGCGGAAGTTGTCCGAGCCTGCCTTCATGATCAGCCGGTGGATGCCGACGACCTCCGGGTTGCGGTCGAGGATGTCGAAGGCGATGAAGTCCTTGCGGGTCGTGTTGGCGTCGACGACCGCCGAGATCAGCGTCTGCGGGACGTCGGAGTAGTTGGCGAGCAGCTGCTTGGTGTCCTTGGGCAGGCAGTAGCCGCCGTAGCCGAACGACGGGTTGTTGTAGTGCGTGCCGATCCGCGGGTCGAGCCCGACGCCGTCGATGATCTGGCGGGTGTCGAGCCCGCGGGACAGCGCGAAGGAGTCCAGCTCGTTGAAGTACGCGACCCGCATCGCGAGGTAGGTGTTGGCGAAGAGCTTGATCGCCTCGGCCTCCGTGGGCTCGGTGAAGAGCACGGGCACGTCGTCGGCGTCCGCGCCCTTGACGAGGAGCTCGGCGAAGGCCCGGGCGCGCTCGGAGTCCTCGCCCACGACGATCCGCGCCGGGTGGAGGTTGTCGTGCAGCGCCCGCCCCTCGCGCAGGAACTCGGGCGAGAAGATGACGTCGGGGATGCCCAGCCGGACGCGGACGTCCTCGATGTAGCCGACCGGCACCGTGGACTTCACGACCATCGTCGCGTGCGGGTTGATGCGGTGCACGTCGCGCATGACCGCCTCGATCGAGGAGGTGTCGAAGTAGTTGGTGACCGGGTCGTAGTTGGTCGGCGTGGCGATGATGACGAAGTCGGCGCCGGCGTGCGCCTCCTCCGGGTCGGTGGTGAAGGTGAGGTCGAGGTCCTCCTCGGCCAGGAACCGCGAGATGTCCTCGTCGTGGATCGGGCTCTGGCCGGCCTTGAGCCTCTCGATCCGGGCGGCGTCGAGGTCGAGGCCCACGACGATGTTGTGCCGGGCGAGCAGCACCGCCATGGAGAGGCCGACGTAGCCGAGGCCGGCGACGGAGATCTTCGTGGTCACGGCGTTCAGTCTGCCGCACGTGGCCGGCCGGGAGGTGAACTCCGGGCGCACCTACCGAACCTGGGCGGTGAGCGCTCTGCGGCCGGCTCTCACCCGTCGGCCTGCGGCGGCTCGGGCAGCACCGCGAACCACGGCTCGGACCAGCCCGAGACCCGCAGCGTCCCGGTGACGAAGGCGTCGCGGGGGAGGACGACGCGCCGGCCCGTGGCCGGGTCGTAGGCGGTGAGGCGGTCGGCGCTCGCACCGACGACCAGCACGACGTGGCGGGGCAGCAGCCGGTTGCCGACGAAGAGCGGGACGGCGTGACCGGTGCCGACGCTCACGGCGACCTCGTCGAACGCCTCTCCGCGCCGGCGGGGTGAGATCGTCCGGACGCGGTGCCTGGTCCCGGGCGGCGTCGTCCCACCAACCAGGCTCAGCTCGCGGGCCAGCGACCACGGCGCGGTGCCGTACCGGCGCGGCCACGGGACCTGGAGGTGGCCGTCGGCGTCCGCCCAGTGGCTCGTGCGCGCGTGAGCGGCCAGGGCCTCGTCGGCGAAGCGGCGCTCCGGCGCGCGCACGTCGCGCCGGCTCCCGCCGGCCTCACCCGTCGCCAGCCACCGGGCGTACGACGGGTCGCCGAGCATCCGCGCCACGACGAGGCACGCGGAGCCGCAGGTGGTCCGGTCGGGCTGGACGAGTCCTGCCACCACCACGCGCCGGCCCGCGCCGAGCGGTGCCGGACCGGCGACGACCGGCGGCCGCCCGGGCCCCGCCCACCGGGCGAGCGCGACGCGCAGCCAGGTGATCGTGGCCTCGAGCAGCCGCACGGTCCATGTCTACCGCTCCACCGGCTGGGGCTCAGCCGCGGTCGGCGGAGTTCCCGGTCACCACGACGTAGAACCGCTTCCGGGTGCCGTCGGTGGTGACGCTGCCGTCGCTGTTCCGCGGGCTCACCACGAGGTGGTTGGCGTTGCCGGTGCCGGGGGGCGCGCAGTTGACCACGCCGGGCTGGCACATCGCCGCGGTGATCTCGCCGGAGAACTCCGGGTTCGCGTCCGCGCCCGCGGCGCGGCCGTTGGTGATCGAGTCGCCGTTCTGGTCCACCGTGTTCTGCAGCGCGACGACGGCGAGGATGCCGTTGTCGGCCAGGTTCTCGCCCGCGTTGATGTAGACATTGCCGTTGGCGCGGAGCCCCGCGGTGTCGGCGCCGGACGGCGCGAGGGTCGGGTAGGCGGCGGTCACCGAGAACCCGCCCGACTGCGCCACGATCGCCCCGGTCGCGTCGACCAGCGCCCAGCGTCCGACGCCGGCCGGGCCCTGGGGACCGGCGGGGAGCTGGCCGGCCGAGAAGTCCTTCGACTTCAGTGACCCGTTGCGGACCTTGTTCGAGCCGATGACGCCGTTCTTCAGGTCGCGGCCCTTGAGGGTCCGGTCCTTGACGTCTCGCGACTGGACGGAGTCGTTGCGGATGTCGGCGGAGCCGATCAGACCGGTGGCGTACGAGGTCCCGGTGGAGGCCACGACCAGCGCCATGACCGAGACGGCCATGGAGGGGGACGGGCGGCGGAGAGCGGGGAGGCGCATGTGCGTGTGACCCTTCGTCGGCGGGGCCGCCCGGACCGGCGGCTCGCCGGTGCTTCGGAGTGGCCCGCGTCACGGATGGGTGGGGATCACCCTTGCCGCTGCTGGGTACGGTCGGGGCATGGGTATGGCGAAGAAGATCGCGGCGCTCGGCATCGCGAAGAAGGTCTACGACGAGGCGCGCAAGCCGCACAACCAGGCCAAGATCAGGGCGGCCATGCAGAAGGTGCAGGAGCGCCGCAGGCCGCGCTGATCCGCTCGGGGCCCGACCAGGGGCCTCGGTCCGGCAGAGCCTGCAGAGCTCGTCGCCCTCGGGCGGGCGAGCGCCGTTCATGGCGGCTGCTCGCGCGGACGGGTCGCGCCGCGTGCGAGCAGCCCGGCGACGCCGCCCGCGCGTCCCTCTGGCGCTGCCGGACGTCCGCCGTGGTCCCCCTCCTTCGGGTAACGCCTCGAGACGTGCACTCCCGCCCCCACCGGTGGGGGCGGGAGTGCCGTCTTGGCGGCGTTACCCGCGCGGGGGCGGCTCGGGGGCGGCTCCGCGCGGGGCGGCTCGGCGCGGGCTCGGCCCATCACAAGGGGTGACCGGCCGTTGCGCGAGCGCTGCCGGCGGCGTACCACTGACGGATGACCACCACACCGAGCGAGCCCGAGGTCGAGCCCACGGTCGTGCCCTCCGGCGACCCCGACGTCAGCCCGATCGACCCGGGTCAGGTGCCCGACTCGCCGATTCCGGAGACGCAGCCGGACGGTCCGCGCTAGCCGGCTGGCCGATTCGTACCGCTGCCCGTGCCCCTGCCTATGCTCGCGCCATGACGATCCAGCAGTCCACCGACCTCACCCACGCCGCGATGCTCGGCCTGGGCGTGTTCCGCCCGGAGCGGGTCGTCACCAACGACGAGATCTGCGAGGTCCTGGACTCCTCCGACGAGTGGATCCAGACGCGCTCGGGCATCCGCACGCGGCGCTTCGCGGGCGAGGACGAGACGCTCATCGGCATGTCGACCGCCGCCGCGGAGCGCGCCCTCGCGGCCGCCGGCGTGGACGCCGCCCAGCTCGGGTGCGTCATCGTCGCGACCTCCACCCATCCGGAGCACACCCCGGCCGCGGCGCCGCAGGTCGCGACCAACCTCGGCATCACCGCTGCGGCCTTCGACATCTCGGCCGGGTGTGCGGGCTTCTGCCACGCGCTGAACCTCGCCGCCTCCATGGTGCGCGCCGGCGCCGAGACGTACGTCCTCGTGGTCGGCGTGGAGCAGCTCAGCCGGTTCATGGACCCGACGGACCGCGGCACCGCCTTCATCTTCGCCGACGGCGCGGGCGCCGTGGTCGTGGGACCGTCCGACGCCCCGGGCATCGGCCCGACCGCGTGGGGCTCGGACGGGTCGCAGGCGCACGTCATCACCCAGTCGCCCAGCTGCCTCGGCGGGCACGGGTCGACGGGCCACCCGGTCGTGCAGATGGAGGGGACCGCGGTGTTCCGGTGGGCGCCGTTCGCGATGGCGGACGTCGCCCACGAGGCGCTGCGCCTGGCCGGCGTCTCGGTCGACGAGCTCGACGCCTTCATCCCGCACCAGGCCAACCTGCGCATCACGCAGACCCTCGCGAAGAAGATCGACCTGCCCGACTCGGTCGCGGTCGCGACCGACGTCATCGACGCCGGCAACACCTCGGCCGCGTCGGTGCCGCTCGCCATGGAGGCGATGCTCCGCCAGGACGAGGCGTCGGCCGGCGACACCGCGCTGCTGATCGCGTTCGGCGCCGGCCTGAGCTACGCCGGCCAGGTCGTGACGCTCCCGCCGCTGGCCTGAGCCCGCGGCGCGGCCGATCCGCTCAGCCGCCGAACGATGACGCCCTCGTGCCGCCCGACGGCCCGCCTGGACTCGAGTCCTCGCCTCACCCCTGGGGCCGGGCTCCGCAGGCTCGACCTGCGCGGCGACCGGGATCCGTGAACAGTGGTACGACCACATCGGCAGGGGTTGCCCGGCGGGCCGGATCGTCAGGTGCGGCCCGCCGGTGCCGCCGGTGCACCCGGGCAGCGCTCGGGTCGGCGAGTCCGACACGCGCCCGAGGCTTCAGAGCGCCGCGACGACCTCGGTGCCCTGCCTGATGGCGCGCTTCGCGTCGAGCTCGGCCGCCAGGTCGGCGCCGCCGACCAGGTGCGCCTCGCGGTCCAGCGCGTCGTAGAGGGAGCGCACGGAGTCCTGGCCGGCGCAGACCACGATGGTGTCGGCCTCGATGACGCGCGCGACGCCGTCGACGGTGACGTGCAGGCCGTCGTCGTCGATGCGGTCGTACGTCGCGCCGCTGACCTGGGTGACCTGGGACTGCCTGAGCACCGCCCGGTGCGCCCAGCCCGACGTCCGGCCGAGGCCGATGCCGATCGGCGTGGTCTTGCGCTGCACGAGCGTCACCTCGCGGGCAGCGCTGCGTGGCTTGGGCTCGGTCAGCCCGCCCTCGTGGAGCGCGGGGTCGCCGACGCCCCAGTGGGCCATCCAGTCCTCCAGGTCCTCCTCCTCGTGCGTGAGGAAGACGCTCACGTCGACGCCGATGCCGCCGGCGCCGATCACGACCACGCGGCGACCCGGGACGACCGCGCCGCTCAGCACGTCGGCGTACGACGCGACGCGGGGGTGCTCGATGCCCGGGATGGCCGGCATCCGCGGCTCCACGCCGGTCGCGACGACGACATCGTCGAAGCCGGCGACGTCGTCGGCCGTCGCCTCCACGCCGAGGCGTACGTCCACCCCGAGCACCTCGAGCCGGCGACCGAAGTAGCGCAGCGTGTCGGCGAAGTCCTCCTTGCCGGGGACCTCCATCGCGAGGCGGAACTGCCCGCCGATCTCGGGCGACCTCTCGAACAGCGTCACCTCGAAGCCCCGCTCCGCCGCGGCCGTCGCGGCCGCCAGGCCGGCCGGTCCCGCACCGACGACCGCGAGGGTGGGCCGCCGCGCGACGTCATGCGGACCCGCACCCATGGGCGCGGCCTCGGATGACGCAGCGGAGGGGGCCGGCGCGCGCACCGACGGGACCGGCAGCAGCACCAGCTCGGTCTCCCGGCACGCGCGCGGGTTGACCAGGCAGGACGCCCGCTCGTTGCTGAACACGTGGTCGAGGCACGCCTGGTTGCAGGCGATGCAGGTGTTGATCTCGTCGGCACGCTCGTCCATCGCCTTGGCCACGAAGGCCGGGTCGGCGAGCAGCGGGCGGGCCATCGACACCAGGTCGGCCTCCCCCGAGGCCAGGATGTCCTCGGCGAGCTCGGGCGTGTTGATCCGGTTGGACGCGCAGACCGGGACGTCGACGACCTGCTTGAGCCGGGCGGTGCACGAGCGCCACGCCCCGCGCGGGACCTGCGTGATGATCGTGGGCACCCGCGCCTCGTGCCAGCCGATGCCGGTGTTGAACACGGTGACGCCGGCGTCCTGCAGGCGCAGCGCGAGCTCGGCGGTCTCCTCCCACGTCTGGCCGCCCTCGACGAGGTCGAGCAGCGAGATCCGGTAGACGATCGGGAAGTCCCCGCCGACCAGCTCGCGCGAGCGGCGGACGACCTCGACGGCGAAGCGCATCCGGCGCGCGGGAGAGCCGCCCCACTCGTCGTCGCGGTCGTTGGTGCGCGCGGCGAGGAACTGGTTGAGGAGGTAGCCCTCCGAGCCCATGACCTCGACGGCGTCGTAGCCGGCCTTGCGCGCCAGCGCGACGC
Source organism: Nocardioides xinjiangensis (assembly GCF_017916385.1). Classification (NCBI taxonomy): domain Bacteria; kingdom Bacillati; phylum Actinomycetota; class Actinomycetes; order Propionibacteriales; family Nocardioidaceae; genus Nocardioides; species Nocardioides xinjiangensis. The sequence goes on along the minus strand of NZ_JAFMSW010000001.1, from coordinate 1,635,974 downwards.
TCCGGGCGAAGGCCGTGGCCGTGCGGTCGACCTCCCGGCTCGACATGGCACTCGGCGTGAACGGCGTGATCGGCGACTTGCGGGCCGACGCGCTCTGGGAGAGCGGGTGGTAGCCGTAGCGGCCCGCGTGCAGCACCTGCAGCGCGACCGCGCCGCCGGCGTCGTGCACCGCCCCGGTGATCCGCTCGTGGCGCATCGCGTGCAGACGGTTGGTCATCTCGGAGGCGAACGGCTTGAGCCAGCCGCGCTTGGTCGGGGCGTACCCGCCGGTGACGATGAGGCCGACGCCGCCGCGCGCCCGCTCGGCGAAGAACGCGCCGAGCCTGTCGATGTCCCACGGGCGGTCCTCGAGCCCGGTGTGCATCGACCCCATGACCACCCGGTTGCGCAGCGTCAGCGCGTCCGGACCGGCCCCGAGGGTCAGCGGCTCGAGCAGGTGGGGGTAGCGGGGGTGCGTCATGTGGCTCCTTCGTGGGCCTGCAGGTACTCGGTGATCCACTCGACCCAGAACCGCTCGAGCCGGATGCCGCCGCGCAGCACCAGCCACTGGTCGAGCCCGGGCCCGGCGAGCGACCCGGGGTCGGGGAACTGCTCGCGCTCGAGCGTCTCGTAGTGCGCGAGCCGGGCCGCGTGGTCGGCGCGGACCTCCACGAGGTGCGCGGCGAGCGTCGCGCGGTCGCCGTACGACGCTCCGCGCAGCTTCACGGCGAGCTCACTGCGGAAGGTCTCCGGCGGGATCGGCGTGGCCAGCCACTCGGCGAGCACCCGGCGGCCCTCCGGCGACGGCGTGTGGACCCGCTTGTCGGGGCGGCCCTCCTGCTCGACGACCTCCACGCTCACCCAGCCGTCGGCCTCCATCCGTCCCAGGACGCGGTAGATCTGCTGGTGGGTGGCGTGCCAGAAGAAGCCCAGCGACTTCTCGAAACGCCGGGTGAGCTCGAGCCCGCTCGCGGGGCGCTCGCTGAGCGCGACGAGGAGGGCGTGCTCGAGGGGCATGCCGGGCAGTGTGGCTCACCTATGCAACGAGTTGCAAGCCTTCGCTCGCGGCGTGGTCGGCGACGACGGCGCTCGCGACCCTGACAGCGCCGGTGTCATGATCGTCCGCATGGCGTACGAGCTGGGTCACGGCACCGGTCCGCTGCGGGGCGTCAAGGTGGTCGAGCTGGCCGGCATCGGGCCGGGACCCCACGCGTGCATGCTCCTCGCCGACCTCGGCGCCGACGTGATCCGCGTCGACCGCCCGGGCGGCGGCATGTTCTCCAGCGGCCGCTCGGACCTGCTCAACCGAGGTCGGCCCAGCGTCGCGCTCGACCTCAAGCACCCCGAGGCGGTGGCGACGGTGCTCGACCTCGTCGCGGAGGCCGACGTGCTCGTCGAGGGCATGCGGCCCGGCACCGCCGAGCGGATGGGCCTCGGCCCCGAGGACTGCTGGGCGCGCAACCCGCGCCTCGTCGTCGGGCGGATGACCGGCTGGGGCCAGGACGGCCCGTGGGCCTCTGCGGCGGGCCACGACATGAACTACGTCGCGGTCACCGGCGCGCTCCACGGGCTCGGCCAGGACCCGGACCGCCCGCACTTCCCGGGCAACCTGCTCGGCGACTTCGGCGGCGGCTCGACGTACCTCGTGATCGGCATCCTCGCCGCCCTCCTCGAGGCGCGCACCAGTGGCACGGGCCAGGTCGTCGACGCGGCGATCGTGGACGGCACCGCCCACCTCAACGCCATCGCATGGGCCTTCGCGGCCGCCGGGATGGCCACCGGCAGGCGCGCTGCCGGGCTGCTCGACGGCGGGGTCCCGTGGTACGACCTCTACGAGACGGCCGACGGCGAGCACGTCAGCCTCGCGGCGCTCGAGCCGCAGTTCTGGGCGGCCTTCGTGGAGCGCGTCGGGGCCGACCTCCCCGACCGCGACGACCCGGCCAACCACGCCGCGATCCGGGCAGCGCTGGCCGCGCGCTTCAAGGAGCGCACGCAGGCCGAGTGGGCCGCGACGTTCGACGGCACCGACGCCTGCGTCACGCCGGTCGTACGCCTCGCGGACGCGCCGCACCACCCGCACCTGGCGGCCCGCGGCACCTTCGTGGCCCCGGACGGGGTGGTGCAGCCGGCGCCCGCCCCGCGGTTCTCGCGCACCCGCGCCACCCTGGGCGCGCCGCCACCGCTCCCGGGCGAGCACACCCGCGAGGCGCTCGCGGCCTGGGGCGTGGCCGACGTCGACGCGCTGCTCGCCTCGGGCGCCGCGACCCAGGCATGAGGCCGTCGCCGGACGAGCGGCACGAGGCAGCCGGGGGAGCGCGCGGAGCGTGGAGGGCCCGCCTCGCCGTGCCGCTCGTCGTGGTCGCGCAGCTGCTCGGCACGTCGCTGTGGTTCAGCGCCAATGCCGCTGCCGCCGACCTCCGGGAGGTGTGGGCGCTCACCGACGACGACCTCGGCCGGCTCACCATCGCCGTGCAGTCCGGCTTCGCGCTGGGCACGGTCCTGGCGGCGGTGACCAGCCTGGCCGACCGCTTCCCGGCCAGCCGGATCTTCGCGGCCGCGTGCGTGCTGGGCGCCGCGAGCAACGCGGGGTTCGCGCTGCTGGCCGACGGCACGGGCGCCGGGACGGCGTGGCGGTTCGTCACCGGCCTGAGCCTGGCCGGCATCTACCCCCTCGGCATGAAGCTGGTCGTGTCGTGGGCTCCGGCACGGTCCGGCGAGGCGCTGGGCTGGCTCGTCGGCATGCTGACGCTGGGCACCGCCCTGCCCCACCTGGTGACGTCGGTCGGCGTGGGGTGGCCCTGGGAGGGGACCGTGCTCGCGTCCTCGGTGCTCGCCCTCCTCGCCGGGGCGGTGGTCCTGTCCCTCGGCGACGGCCCGCACCTGCCCCGGGGCAGGCGGAGCGGGTGGCGACCCGGCGCCGTGCTCGGAGCGTTCCGCCTGCCGGCCTACCGGGGCGCCGCGCTCGGCTACTTCGGCCACATGTGGGAGCTGTACGCCTTCTGGACCCTCGTGCCGCTGCTCCTGGCGGGCGTGCTCGACGACGGGGGTGCCCGCGTCAGCGGCTGGTCCTTCGCCGTCATCGGGATCGGCGCCGCCGGGTCCGTCGCCGGCGGGCTGTGGAGCCGCCGCGTCGGCGGTGTCCGCGTCGCGGCCACGGCGCTGACGGTCTCGGGCGTCTGCTGCCTGGTCTTCCCCCTCGCAGCACCCGCGCCGACGGCCGTCGTGCTCGCGCTGCTGCTCGTGTGGGGTGTCGCCGTCGTCGCCGACTCGGCGCAGTTCTCCGCGCTGTCGGCCCGGGCCTGCCCCCCGCACCTCGTGGGCAGCGCGCTCGCCATCCAGAACGGCCTGGGGTTCGGGCTCACCATCGGCGCCATCGCGCTCGGCACGGCGCTCGTCGGCGACCTCGGCGCCCACGTCTCGTGGCTCCTGCTCCCCGGCCCCGTGCTCGGGCTGGTCGCGATGGCGCGCGACCTCCGGCAGGTGTAACTCGCAGTTACGGATCGTCGTCCGCGTCGCCTAGGCTCGGGGCGTGACTGCTGTCGAGCACGTGGACGTGCTGATCATCGGAGCGGGCCTCTCGGGCATCGGCGCGGCGGCCCACCTCGCCAAGGACCTGCCGGGGACGTCGTACGCCGTGCTGGAGCGTCGCGCGGCCAGCGGCGGGACGTGGGACCTGTTCCGTTACCCGGGGATCCGCTCCGACTCCGACATGCACACCCTCGGCTACCGCTTCCGGCCGTGGCGCGGCGAGACCTCGCTGGCCGACGGCGCCTCGATCCTGCGCTACGTGCGCGACACCGCACGGGAGTACGGCGTCGACCGGCACATCCGCTACGGCCACCACGTCACCTCCGCCGCCTGGGACTCGGCCACCGCGCGCTGGACGGTGACGGCCGTGGTCGACGGCGAGCCGCGCACGACGACCGCGAACTTCCTGTGGGCGTGCAGCGGCTACTACGACTACGACCAGGGCCACGCGCCGCACTTCGCGGGCCGGGAGCGCTTCGGGGGTCGGCTCGTCCACCCGCAGCACTGGCCCGGGGACCTCGACCTCGCGGACAAGCGGGTCGTCGTCATCGGCTCCGGCGCGACCGCGGTGACGCTGGTGCCGGCGATCGCGGCGCGGGGCGCGGCGCACGTGACGATGCTGCAGCGCTCGCCGACCTACGTCCTGTCCGTGCCCGCCGAGGACGCGGTCAAGGCCCGGCTGACGCCGATCCTGGGCGAGGGCGCGTCGTACGCCGTCACGCGGTGGAAGAACATCGCGGTCCAGTCCGCGCTCTACAAGCTCAGCCGCTCGCGACCGGACCTCGTGCGCAGGATCGTGCGCAAGGCCAACGTCGCACAGCTGCCGCCCGGGTACGCCGTCGACACCCACTTCAAGCCGTCCTACGACCCGTGGGACCAGCGGCTGTGCCTGGTGCCGGACGGTGACCTCTTCAGGGCCATCCGGTCGGGTGCCGCCTCGGTGGTCACCGACCGCATCCAGACCTTCACCGAGACCGGTCTCGAGCTGACCTCGGGCGAGCGGCTCGAGGCCGACGTGGTCGTGACGGCCACCGGCCTGAACCTCCAGGTCTTCGGCGGCGCCGAGCTCAGCGTCGACGGCGAGGCCGTCAAGCTGCACGAGACCATGGCCTACCGGGCGATGATGCTCTCGGGCGTGCCCAACTTCGCCTTCACCATCGGCTACACCAACGCCTCCTGGACGCTGAAGGCCGACCTCGTCGCCGAGTACGTCGTCCGGCTGCTGCAGCGCATGCGGTCCACCGGCGCGCGCTCGGTCGTCCCGGTGCGCGACGAGTCGATGGCCGAGGTGCCGCTGATGGACTTCGACGCCGGCTACGTCCAGCGGGCGGTGCACACCCTGCCCCGCCAGGGGACGGCCGCGCCGTGGACGCTCAAGCAGAGCTACCTGCACGACGCCGTGGCGCTGCGCACCGCCCGGCTCGACGACGGCGTGCTGCGCTGGGCGTGACCTGTGACGCCCGTCATCCCGCCGACGCCGGTGCACCGGCAGAGCGCCTGAGCGCCGTCAGTCCAGCGAGGCGATGAGCTCCTCGACCCGCCGCCGGATCTCGTCGCGGATCGGCCGGACGGTCTCGATGCCCTGGCCGGCGGGGTCGTCGAGCGCCCAGTCCTCGTAGCGCTTGCCCGGGTGGAAGGGGCAGGCGTCGCCGCAACCCATCGTGATCACGACGTCGGACTCCTGCACGGCCGCGTCGCTGAGCAGCTCGGGCTGCCGCCCCGCGATGTCGATGCCGACCTCGGCCATCGCCGCGACCGCGACGGGGTTGACGCCGTCGGCCGGTGCGGAGCCTGCGGACAGCACCCGGACGCGGTCGCCGGCGAGGTGGCGCAGCCAGCCGGCGGCCATCTGGGAGCGGCCGGCGTTGTGCACGCACACGAACAGGACGGTGGTCTCAGCCATCGGTGGCCTCCAGGGGGCTCGGGGGGCTCGGGTGCAGCAGCCGCATAACGCCCAAGGCGACGGCGCCGCCCAGCAGCTGCATCAGCACGAACATCGGCACGGACGCGGGGCTGATCCCTGCGAAGGAGTCGGACAGGGTGCGGGCGACGGTCACGGCCGGATTGGCGAAGCTGGTGGAGGAGGTGGCCCAGTAGGCGGCGACGATCCAACCGGCCACGGCCCACGGGATCGCGTCCGGACGCCTCGCGCGAGCGCAGCCGAGCACGACCAGCAGCAGTCCGAGGGTCGCGACGACCTCGCCGGTCCAGACGCCTGCGCCGGTGCGGTCGCGGGTCGCGATGCTGACCGCGTCGAGGTCGAACATGACGTTGGCGAGCACGGCGCCGATCGCCCCGCCGAGGAGCTGCGCGACGACGAGCGCCACGGCCGCGCGCGGCGCCAGCACCCGCAGGACGACCTCGGCGAGCGTGACGACGGGGTTGAACGCGGCCGAGACCGGCTGGAGGGACACGATGAGGGCGACGAGGACCGCGCCGGTCGCCAGCGAGTTGGCGAGCAGCTGCACGGCGACGTCGTGCGTGAGCCGCGTCGCCATCACGCCCGAGCCGACGACGGTGGCGACGAGCAGCGCCGTGCCGACCAGCTCCGCCGTGGCCCGCGCGGCCAGCGACGGGCTCACGCGCCCCCGCCGATGAGGGCGGCGACGTCGGCCAGCACGTCGCGGCGTACGGCGTAGTAGACCCACACGCCGCGCTTGGTCCGGTCGAGCAGGCCGGCGTCGTGGAGCACCTTGAGGTGGTGGCTGATCGTCGGCTGCGACAGGTCGAAGGCGTCGTTGAGGTCGCACACGCACGCCTCGCCGCCCTCGCTCGCCGCGACGATGGAGACCAGGCGCAGCCGGACGGGGTCGGCCAGGGCCTTGAGCAGCGGCGTGACCCGCTCGGCCCGCTCGGCGGAGAGCGGCTCGCGCACGAGCGGCGAGCAGCACGCGACGGTCTCGACCGGCGTGAGGGTCAGCTGGGACTTCGACATGGGTCGATATTGACAGATGTCGATATGAGGGTGCAACCTGCTGCCACAACATCGATATCCATCTATATGACAGGAGCACCTGATGTCCCGACTGCAGCTCGCCCTCGACGTCGACGACCTCGACGCGTCCATCGCCTTCTACTCCGCGCTGCTCGGCACGGCGCCCCACAAGGTCCGTCCGGGCTACGCCAACTTCGCCGTCGCCGAGCCCCCGCTCAAGCTGGTGCTGGTCGAGAGCCCCGGCCGCGGCGGCGGCATCAACCACCTCGGCATCGAGGTCGGGGACGTCGCCACCGTCGACGCCGAGCAGGCCCGGCTGGCCGGGGCGGGCCTGGCGACGAGCGAGGAGCGCGACACCGTCTGCTGCCATGCCCGGCAGGAGAAGTTCTGGGTGGGTGGCGCGCCCGACGGCGAGCGGTGGGAGGTCTACACGGTCACCGACGACACGCCGGCCGAGCCGGCCGAGCCCGCTGTGTGCTGCGCCTGACGTGCACCTCGATGGCAGCTCGCCGGTCCGGCCCCGTCCTCGAGCGCGCGAGCGGCGAGACGGACCGCGAGCTGCCTGCCGGGCGCGCATCACACCGCCACCGATTCACGGGAACACCCCCGGTCCCACTAGCGTTCCCACCACAGCCGCCCGGCCGGTCTTGCCCCGGGCGCAGGTGTCGCGAGCGCGACACCCTCCCTCACTCTGAGGCACGTACGCCGCGATGGCTCGCGGCTCACGGTGGCGAGACGCCAACCGAAAGCACAACACATGACCTTCGCCGACCTCGGCGTGCCGTCCTCGCTCGTCCAGATCCTCGAGCAGCAGGGCATCACCACTCCCACCCCCATCCAGGCCGCGACGCTGCCCGACAGCCTCGCCGGCCGTGACGTGCTCGGCCGCGGCCGCACCGGCTCGGGCAAGACGTACGGCTTCCTCCTGCCGCTGGTCGCCCGCCTCGACGCGTCCAAGTTGCCGGCCATGCCGCGCAAGCCCCGCGCCCTCGTTCTCGCGCCGACGCGCGAGCTCGTGGGCCAGATCCACGCCTCGCTCGCACCGCTCGCCAAGGCCGCCGGCCTGTCGACCGTCGTCGTCTACGGCGGCGTCGGCCAGAACCCGCAGGTCACCGCGCTGAGGAAGGGCGTCGACATCGTCATCGCCTGCCCGGGGCGCCTCGAGGACCTCATGGGCCAGGGCCACGCCGACCTGTCCGCCGTCGAGATCACCGTGCTCGACGAGGCCGACCACATGGCCGACCTCGGGTTCCTGCCCGGCGTGCGCCGCATCATGGACAAGACCCCGCGGTCGGGCCAGCGCCTGCTGTTCTCGGCGACGCTCGACAAGGCGATCGACGTCCTGGTCAAGCGGTTCCTGACCGACCCGGTCACCCACGAGGCCGACTCGGCGCAGTCGCCGGTCGCGACCATGTCGCACCACGTGCTGCACCTCGCGCGCGAGCAGCGGGTCCCGGTGCTGGTCGACCTCACCAGCGCGCCGGGCCGCACGGTCGTCTTCACCCGCACCAAGTACGGCGCCAAGGCGCTGGCCCGCCAGCTCAACAAGTCGGGCGTGCCGAGCGTCGAGCTGCACGGCAACCTGTCGCAGAACGCGCGCACCCGCAACATGGAGGCGTTCCACTCGGGCACCGCCACGACGCTGGTCGCCACCGACATCGCCGCCCGCGGCATCCACGTCGACGACGTCGCCTTGGTCGTGCACGCCGACCCGCCGGTCGAGCACAAGGCCTACCTGCACCGCTCCGGCCGTACGGCGCGCGCGGGCAACGAGGGCACCGTCATCACGCTCATGACCGACGAGCAGGTGCGCGACGTGCGCGACCTGACCCGCCAGGCGGGCATCAAGCCGGTCACGACGAAGGTCGACGGCCCCGGCCACCCGGTGCTCGTCCAGCTCGCCCCGGGCGAGCGCACGCTCGTCCCCGGTGGCCTCGTCGTCGACGTGCCGTCGTCCACCGGCGGCGGCCGCTCCACCGGCGCCAACGCCCAGCGCAAGCGGGCCCGCAGCGCCGGCCAGACCAACGGCCAGTCGCGACGCGGCAACCCGACCGGCGGCTCCGCCGGCAGCGGCCCCAGCGCCGGCGGCTCCACCGGCGGCCAGCGCCGTCGCTCCGGCGGCGGCCAGGGCGGCCAGGGCGGCCAGAACGGCCAGGGCGGCGGTGGCAGCCGCCGCCGTCGCGGCGGCCAGGGCGGTCCGGCCAACGCGTCCGGACAGGGCCAGCGCAGCTCCGGCGGGCACAGCGCCACGTCGTTCAGCCGCGGCCGCTGAACCGGCCCGTGAGGGATCCCCGGCCGGCCCGGGGATCCCTGGCGAGGCTGCACGGGAATCCGTGCGCGGGCGCCGGCGTTCATCCTCCGACCGACGAAGGCGGAGGACGAGCGTGATGGCTGATCCGGACACGAGCTTCGACTACGCGGTGCTCGGCACCCGCGAGCACCCTACCTTGGGCCTGGACACCTTCGGCGACGCGCCGCTCGACGGCGCACCGGACAACCACCCCGCGGCCATCCGGGAGGTCGTCGCCGAGGCAGCGCTGGCCGACCGGGTCGGCGTCGACTACGTCGGCCTGGGCGAGCACCACCGTCCCGACTACGCGATCTCGGCGCCCGACGTCGTCCTCGCCGCGATCGCCGGGCAGACCGAGCGGATCCGGCTCGGCACCGGCGTCACCGTGCTGTCCTCCGATGACCCCATCCGGGTCTACCAGCGCTTCGCCACCCTCGACGCGGTCTCGGGTGGCCGCGCCGAGGTGCAGCTGGGTCGCGGCTCCTTCGTCGAGTCCTTCGGCCTCTTCGGCCTCGAGCTGTCCGACTACGACCGGCTCTTCGCCGAGAAGCTCGACCTCTTCGTCGCGCTGCAGTCCGAGCAGCCCGTGACGTGGGAGGGCACGGTCCGCCCGCCGCTGGTCGACCAGCGGGTCTACCCGACGACGGCCGCGGGCATGCTGCCGGCGTGGATCGGCGTCGGGGGCACGCCGCAGTCGGTCGTGCGCGCCGCCCACCACGGCCTGCCGCTGATGCTCGCCGTCATCGGCGGCTCACCCGCCCAGTTCGTGCCGCTCGCAGACCTCTACCGGCGCTCCCTGGTGGAGTACGGGCGCCCCGACCTGCCGATCGGCATGCACTCGCCCGGCCACGTCGCGGCGACCGACGAGCTGGCGCGCGAGCAGCTCTACCCCCACCAGGCCGAGCTCGTCACCCGCATCGGACGCGAGCGCGGGTGGGGCCCCTACAGCCGGATCGCGTTCGAGCAGGGGGCCTCGCCACAGGGGGCGCTGTTCGTCGGCTCGCCGGACACCGTGGCCCGGAAGATCGCCTGGGCCGTGCAGACGCTCGGCCTCTCGCGGTTCCAGCTGAAGTACTCCGTCGGCTCGCTGCCCCACGAGCAGCGGATGGAGTCGATCCGGCTGTACGGCGAGGAAGTGATCCCGCGCGTGCGCCGGCTGCTCGCGGCGGGCTGACCTGCCGGAGGTCCGAAGGGATGGAGCGGCGCCCCGCTGCCACTGCTTGGATCGTGCCATGCGATCGATGGGCGTGGAGGAGGAGCTGCTGCTGGTCGACGCGCGTTCGGGCCGACCGCGCAACGTCGCCGCCGAGGTGATCCGGGCGGCAGCGGCACGTGACGCGCGCAACCCGGCGCCGAGCGACGAGCACGGGGGTTCGCTCGGGCACGAGCTCCATCAGACCCAGGTGGAGACCGACACACCCCCGCTCGAGTCCCTCCCGGCCCTCGACCACGCCTTGCGTGCCTGGCGGGAGCGGGTGCGCACGGCCGCGTTGCAGGTCGGCGCCCGGGTCCTGGCCTCGGGCACCTCGCCCCTCGCCGGTGACACCAAGATGGAGCGCAGTCCGCGCTACGACGCGATGGCCCAGCGCTACGGGCTGATGATCGCCGAGCAGCTGGTGTGCGGCTGCCACGTGCACGTCGACGTGTCGGGGCCCGAGGAGGGCGTCGGCGTCCTCGACCGGATCCGGACCTGGCTGCCGCTCCTGCTCGCCGTGAGCGCCAACTCGCCGTGGTCGCAGTCCGTCGACACCGCCTACGAGAGCTACCGCTGGCAGATGCAGATGCGGTGGCCGAGCGCGGGCCCGATGCCGGTCCTCGGTTCGCTCGAGGCCTACCGCGGCTACGTCGACGCGATGCTCGCCACCGGGGTGCCCCTCGACGAGGGGATGGTCTACACCGACGCCCGACTCTCGGCGCACCACCCGACGCTCGAGATCCGCACCGCCGACGTGTGCCTCGACGTGCGCGACACGGTGCTGGTGGCCGCGCTCGCCCGCGCCCTTGTCGAGACCGCTGCCAGGGAGTGGGCCGAGGGGGTGCCGGCGCCCGACGTGCCGGCCCCGCTCGTCCGGCTGGCCGGGTGGAAGGCCGGACGCCACGGCCTCACCGCCGAGCTCGTCCACCCGCCCACGGGCACGTCGCGCCCGGCCGCCGACGTGCTGGGCGCGCTGCTGGACCACGTCGGCGACGCCCTGCGCGACGCCGGCGACCACGACCACGTGTCGCACGGCCTCGAGCGCCTGCTCGCCGGGGGCACGGGCGCACAGCGGCAGCGCGAGCTCCTCGACGGCCTCGACCCGGACGACGAGGACGCCCTGGCCCAGGCCGTCGTCGCGCTGAGCCGCCTCACGGTCGACGAGTGAGCGTTTCCTAGGCTGGCCGCATGCGCACCTGGATCAAGCGGTCGTTGTGGGACGTCGTCCCCCGCGACCAGCGCGACACCGCCGAGGCGCTGCGCCGACGGCAGGTGGTGGCGGCGGCGGTCGTCCTCGTCGGTGCCACCGTCCTCGGCTGGTCGCTGCGCCTCGAGCCCGGGGGCAACACCTTCTACGTCGCCGCTGTGGTGCTGGCCGGCGTCTGGGCCGCCGGAGCGTTCCTGTCCGGGCGCCTGCACCTCGGGCGCATCGCCGGCGACGGTGAGGTCTTCATCCGCCCGATCCTCGCGCCCGTCCTGCTCGGCCTGCTGATCGTCGGCGTCTTCGTCCTCGGGGCGCTGGTGGTGCGCGAGATCGAGCCGTTGGCCACCTACGTCGCCTCCGTCCTGGAGTACGCCGACGAGGGCTCGCTCACCCTGCTGGCGGCCATCACCTTCGTCAACGGCATCGCCGAGGAGCTGTTCTTCCGCGGCGCGATGTACGCCGCGATCCCGCACCACCCGGTGCTGTGGACCACCATCGCCTACGTGGTGGCCACGCTCGCCACCGGCAACGTGATGCTGGCCTTCGCGGCGATCCTGCTCGGCACCGTCTGCGGCCTCGAGCGGCGGGCGAGCGGCGGGGTGCTCGCGCCGATCCTCACCCACATCACCTGGTCGCTGTCGATGCTGTTCCTGCTACCGCTGCTGTTCTGAGCCGGCGGCGTCCTGCTCGGCCAGCGCCCGACGCACGGCCTCGCGGTAGGACAGCGGCTCGCCCGGGACCACCTCGCGGATCGACGTGTCGCGCACGACGACCTCGGTGGACATCGAGTCGATGAGGTTGCGACCGGTCGTGACGTCCACGTCGGTGACCAGCGCCAGCCAGTACGACGAGAGCCGGGGGGTGAGCATCGGCACCACGACGATCGGGAACGCCCGGCCGCCGGCGACCTCGTTGGCGACCTCCAGCATCGTCTTGTAGGTCAGCTGCTCGGAGCCACCGACCTCGAACACCCGCCCGATCGCGTCGGGGTGGTCGACGACCCCGGCGAGGTAGCGGACCACGTCGTCGATCGCGATCGGCTGGGTCCGCGTGCCGACCCAGCGGGGGACCACCATCGCGGGGAGGTTCTTCACCAGCTGGCGGGTGATCTCCCACGAGATCCCTCCGTGCCCGACGACGATCGCGGCGCGCAGCACCGTGACCGGCACCCCGTCCCCGCCGAGCAGCCGCTCGACCTCGCGCCGCGAGCGCAGGTGGGCCGACAGGTCGTGGTCCTCGTCGCCGAGGCCGCCCATGTAGACGATCTGCCGCACGCCGGCCCGGGCGGCCGCGGCGCTGAAGTGGCGGGCCGCCTCGGCGTCCTTGCGCTCGAAGTCGGGGTCGTCGAGGGAATGGACCAGGTAGACCGCGACGTCGACGTCCCGCAGCGCGGGCGCCAGCGACTCGGCGTCCATCACGTCGGCGCCGACGGGCTCGCCCGGACCGTCGTACGACTCGGGGCGACGGGTCATCGCACGGACGTCGTGCCCGGCGTCGAGGAGAGCGGGGACGAGCCGGCGGCCGATGAAGCCGGTCGCGCCGGTCACGAGGACGGTGGCCATGGCGTCCACTCTCCCAGCCCGACCCGAACCCTGTGCACCCGCGCCTCAGGCCGTCGCCGGCTCGCGACCGCGGCGGGCGTCGATGCGCGCCATGGCGGGCGTCGCGGTGACCCCGTGCAGCAGCACCGAGACGATGATCGTGAACGCGACGGTGGACCACAGCCACGGCTCGTCCGGCACGTGCTCGTGGCTGGTGGCGTAGCCCAGGTAGAACAGCGAGCCGACGCCGCGGACGCCGAAGAACGACACGGCGAGCTTCTCGCCGCGGTCCAGCCCGCCGTCGTGCTGCTCGCCGCGAGGCAGGACCGCGAGCGCGACGTAGCCGGCGACCGGTCGCACGACCAGGACCAGGGCCAGCGCCACGACGATGCCGCGCCAGTCGAGGTGGTCGAGCAGGCCCTGCGTCATCGCCATGCCGAGCACGAGCAGCACCAGCAGGGTCATCAGCCGTTCCAGCCGCTCCACGAGCCCGTGCATGGCGCGCTGGTAGGAGTGGTCGCGCTCCGAGGCGCGCAGCCGCATGGCGCACACGAAGACCGCGAGGAACCCGTAGCCCCCGATCAGCTCGGCGGCGCCGTACGACGCCAGCAGCGCCGCCAGGGCGAGGAGGGGCTCGCCCACCTCGGCGAGGCGCAGCGTGTCGGCGCGCGCGTGGAACGCCTGGCGGCCGAGCAGCCAGCCGATCGCCACGCCGACGGCGACGCCGACCGCGATCTTGCCCACGACGTACCAGCCGACCCACTCGGCCGCGTCGGCCAGGCCGAACCCGCCGGCGAGCAGCAGCAGGGCGAGGTGCACGAAGGGGAAGGCCAGGCCGTCGTTCAGTCCCGCCTCGGCGGTGAGCGAGAACCGGATGTCGTCGTCCTCCTCGGTCCCCTCGGGGTCCTCACCCTCGGGCCGGTCCACGTCCTCGGTCATCGGCTCGCCGACCTGCACGTCGGAGGCCAGCACCGGGTCGGTGGGCGCGAGCACCGCGCCCAGCAGCAGCGCGACCGCTGGCGCGAGCCCGGCCACCCACCACCCGAGCAGCAGCACGCCGCCGATGGTGAGCGGCATGGTCACCAGGAGCAGCCGCCACACCGGCGACCACGACCGCCACGACCGCCACGAGCGCGCCTCGAGGGCGCGGTCGATCGCCAGTCCCACGCCCATCAGCGACACCAGGACGGTGAACTCCGTGACGTGCGTGATGAGGTCGCGGTGCTCCTCGGGGTCGAGGCTCACCTCGTCGACCAGGGGCAGCATGCCGAAGGCCATGCCGACGCCCACCAGCACCATCGGCGGCGACAGCGCGATGCGCCGGGTCGCGTGGGGGAGGACCGTCGCCAGGAGCAGCGACAGTCCGAGGAGGAGGTAGACCGTGGCGTCGGTCATCGCGTCCGGATCCCGGGCGGCGTCGCGTCGTCAGGCACGTCCCCAGCCTCCCAGCGGCCGGGCGGCCACCGAACACCCCGACGGGCGGTCAGCGCGCCCGCCGGCCGTCGTACGACGCCTGGCTCTCGTCGATCGCCTGCTCGTAGGCCGTCACCAGCCCGGCGATGGTGAGGGGCTTGAGGCGGTGGATGAACTCCCGCAGCTGCTCGGCGGTGTAGCCGGCCTCGCGGAACTGGGGCCACACCATGGTCCGGACGATCTCCGACAGCTCCTGGGCCACCTGCCGCCCGTGCTCGGCGTAGACCTCGGCGACCGCCTCCGCGGCCTCGGGCGAGATGCCCATCCCCGACAGGTCGCCCGACACGTCGACGTCCCTGTCGGCGGTGACGGGCGCGAGCAGCGACAGGTGCCGCGCGATGTCGGACGGGGTGGCCGAGGCGGGGATCTGCTCGACGTACCTCTCGATGGCCGACAGCGTGAAGCCGTGGCCCTGCAGCTCGCGGACCAGCTCCAGGCGCGCGACGTGGTCGGGGCCGTAGTAGCCCGACCGGCCGCGGCGGATCGGCGACGGGACGAGGCCGCGGGAGGTGTAGAAGCGCACGTTGCGCGCGCTCACGCCGGTGCGCTCGGTCAGCTCGTCGAGCGTGAGCAGCCCGGCCTCGTCCGACTCCGTCTCCACGCGCCCATCCTCTCGTCGCGGGTGGGGGGCGCGCGAGCGGCCCGCCGTGGTGACCCGCGCCACACCTGTTGGACTGTGACAGTGATGGTGTCACAATCATGCGCATGGCTGAAGCATTCGTCTACGACCACCTCCGCACGCCGCGCGGCCGCGGCAAGGCCGTCGGCTCCCTGCACGAGGTGAAGCCGGTGGACCTGGTCGTCGGGCTCCTCGACGAGCTGCGCACCCGCAACCCCACCCTCGACCCGGCCCGCGTCGACGACGTCGTGCTGGGCGTCGTGACCCCGATCGGCGACCAGGGTGGCGACATCGCCAAGACCGCCGCGCTCAAGGCCGGCTATCCCGAGACCGTCGCCGGGGTGCAGCTCAACCGCTTCTGCGCCTCCGGGCTCGAGGCGGTCAACCAGGCCGCCCAGCGGGTGCGCTCGGGCTTCGAGGACCTCGTCGTCGCCGGCGGCGTGGAGTCGATGAGCCGGGTGCCGATGGGCAGCGACGGCGGCGCCTGGGCGATGGACCCGGCCACCGCGCTGCAGACGGGCTTCGTGCCGCAGGGCATCGGCGCGGACCTCATCGCCACGATCGAGGGCTGGAGCCGCGAGGACGTCGACGCCTACGCCGCCGAGTCCCACCACCGCGCGGCCAAGGCCTGGGCGAACGGCTACTTCGACGCCGCCGTCGTCCCGGTCAAGGACCTCAGCGGCGTGACGGTGCTCGACCGGGACGAGACGGTCCGTCCCGACACGTCCGTCGAGGGACTCGCCGGCCTCAAGCCGTCGTTCGCGCAGATCGGCCGCGACGCCGGGTTCGACGACGTGGCGCTGGAGAAGTACCACTGGATCCCCGCCATCGACCACGTCCACCACGCGGGCAACTCCTCCGGCATCGTCGACGGTGCCGCCGTGGTGGCGATCGGCACGGAGGAGGTCGGTACGTCGCTCGGCCTCACGCCTCGCGCCCGCATCGTCTCCACCGCCGTGTCCGGCGCCGACCCCACGATCATGCTGACCGGGCCCGCCCCGGCCGCCCGCAAGGCGCTCGCCCGCGCCGGTCTCGAGGTCGACGACATCGACCTGTGGGAGATCAACGAGGCCTTCGCGGCCGTCGCCATGCGCTTCATGCGCGACATGGGCATCGGCCACGACGTCACCAACGTCAACGGCGGCGCCATCGCCATGGGCCACCCGCTCGGCGCCACGGGCGCGATGATCCTCGGCACCCTGATCGACGAGCTCGCCCGCCGCGACCAGAAGCGGGGCCTGGCCACGCTGTGCGTCGGCGGCGGCATGGGCATCGCCACGATCGTCGAGCTGGTCTGAGGAGGACTGGACACCATGAGCACCACCGAGACCGCACGCACCGAGACCGCAGGCACCGAGGCCGCAGGCACCGGGACCGCAGGCACCGACGAGCCGGGCGCCGTGCGCTACGACCGCGACGCCGACGGCATCGTGACCCTGACGCTGGACGACCCGACGTCCAGCGCCAACACGATGAACGAGCTCTACCAGTCGTCGATGGAGGCGGCCGTCCGGCGCCTGCGCGACGAGCAGGACGAGGTGACCGGCGTGGTCGTCACGAGCGCGAAGAAGACCTTCTTCGCCGGCGGCGACCTCAAGAGCATGATCAGGGCGACCCCCGACGACGCCGAGGCGATCTTCGCGATGGGCGAGGCCGTCAAGGCGAGCCTGCGCGCCCTCGAGACCTATCCGCGTCCGGTCGTCGCGGCGATCAACGGCGCTGCGCTCGGCGGCGGCCTCGAGATCGCCCTCGCCGCCAACCACCGCATCGCGGTCGACGACCGGTCGGTCAGGATCGGCCTGCCGGAGTCGACGCTCGGCCTGCTGCCCGGCGGGGGCGGCGTGACCCGCGTAGTCCGGATGCTGGGGCTGCAGACGGCGCTGATGGACGTGCTGATGCCGGGCACCCAGTTCGACCCGCAGGGCGCGCTCGCCAAGGGCCTTGTCGACGCGCTTGTGGCGACCCGCGAGGACCTGCTGCCGGCGGCGAGGGCGTGGATCCTCGAGCACCGCGACGACGAGGAGGCGGCGAAGAACCCGTGGGACCGCGCCGGCTACAAGATGCCGGGCGGCACGCCGAGGACGCCCGCGCTCGCGCAGTTCCTGCCCGCGTTCCCCGCGCTGCTGCGCAAGCAGACCAAGGGTGCGGTCTACGCCGCTCCCCGCGCGATCATGAGCGCTGCCGTCGAGGGTGCGCAGGTCGACTTCGACACCGCCTCGCGCATCGAGAGCCGCTACTTCACCAGCCTGGTGGTCAGCCAGCAGGCCAAGAACATGATCCAGGCGTTCTTCTTCGACCTGCAGGCGATCAACTCCGGCTCGCTGCGACCCCAGGGCTTCGAGAGGTGGACCGCCACCAAGGTCGGCGTGCTCGGTGCCGGGATGATGGGCGCCGGGATCGCGTACTCCTGCGCCCGCGCCGGCATGCAGGTCGTGCTCAAGGACGTCTCGACCGAGGCGGCGGAGAAGGGCAAGGCGTACACCGAGAAGCTCAACGCCAAGGGCGTCGCGCGCGGCAAGATCACGCAGGAGAAGGCCGACGAGCTGCTCGGCCGGATCACCGCGACGGCCGACGCCGCCGACCTCGCCGGCTGCGACCTCGTCATCGAGGCCGTCTTCGAGGACCCGACGCTCAAGGCGCAGGTGTTCGCGGAGGTGGCGCCCCACGTCGACGCCGACGCGCTGCTGTGCTCCAACACCTC
Organism: Nocardioides xinjiangensis; assembly: GCF_017916385.1. Taxonomy (NCBI): domain Bacteria; kingdom Bacillati; phylum Actinomycetota; class Actinomycetes; order Propionibacteriales; family Nocardioidaceae; genus Nocardioides; species Nocardioides xinjiangensis. Next base: position 1,618,509 of record NZ_JAFMSW010000001.1, on the reverse strand, counting down.
GACGCTGCCGATCACCGAGCTCGCCACGGGTGTCGACCGTCCGGCCGACTTCATCGGCCTGCACTTCTTCAGCCCCGTCGACAAGATGCCGCTGGTCGAGATCATCCGCGGTGCCGAGACGTCCGACGCGGCGCTGGCCAGGGCGTACGACGTCGTCCAGCAGATCCGCAAGACGCCGATCGTGGTCAACGACTCCCGCGGCTTCTACACCTCGCGCGTCATCGGCACCCAGATCAACGAGGGCCTCACCATGCTCGCCGAGGGCGTGCACCCGGTCTCCCTCGAGCGGGCGGCGACCTCGGCGGGCTTCCCCGTCGGTCCGCTGCAGATCAGCGACGAGCTCAACATGGAGCTGATGGCGAAGATCCGCAAGGCGACCGCCGACGCGGCCGCACGCGAGGGCGTCGACCTCGGTCCCGACCCCGCGGGCGAGGTCATCAGCACGATGATCGCGCTGGGCCGGCCCTCGCGGCTGCGGGGCGCCGGGTTCTACGACTACGACGCGGACGGGCGGCGCACGACGCTGTGGCCCGGCCTCGCGGAGACGTTCCCGGTGGCCGAGCAGCAGGTCCCGATCCGCGACGTCCGCGACCGGATGCTGTTCATCGAGGCGCTCGAGACCGCGAAGTGCTTCGAGGAGGGCGTGGTGACCTCGGCCGCCGCGGCCAACATCGGCTCCATCATGGGCATCGGCTTCCCGGCGATGACCGGTGGCGCCGCGCAGTTCATGACCGGGTGGCAGGCGCTCGACGAGACGGGCCGGGGTGTCGGGCCGGTGGGGCTGCAGGCGTTCCTCGACCGCGCCGACGAGCTGGCCGAGGCCTACGGCGAGCGCTTCCGGCCGACGGCGTACCTCCGCGAGCTGGCCGCGACGGGCGGGTCCTTCCCCGCCTGAGCCGAGTCGGCGCTTCGGTCCCGCGTTCGGGTGCCGAGTCGGCGCTTCGGTCCCGCGTTCGGGTGCCGAGTCGGCGCTTCGGTCCCGCGTTCGGCCGCCGACTCGGCGCTTCGGTCCCGCGTTCGGGGACCTCGGCGCCGACTCGACTCCTCCACGGAGTGCCCCAGCGCCGACTCGGCGCCCCTGGGAAGTCCCCGAGCGCCGACTCGAGGCGTTTCGGGGGCGCACAAGCGCCGACTCGGGGAGGATGGACGGGTGAGTCGAGCGCCCGCCGTCGTCGTCCGCGACCTGCACGTCCGGTTCGGTGACGTCGAGGCCGTGTCGGGCGTCGACCTGACGGCAGCGAGCGGCCGCGCGACCGCGCTGCTGGGCCGCAACGGCGCCGGCAAGTCGACGACCATGAAGGTGCTGGCGGGCGTGGTGCCACCCACCGCCGGCGAGGTCATCGTGGCCGGACACGACGCCGCCACCGACGCGCTGGGGGTCAAGCGCGCCGTCGGCTACTGCCCGGACGTCGGTGGCCTGGTGCCGCGCGCCACCCCCTGGGAGCACCTCCAGCTGAGCGCCCGGCTGCGCCGGATGGACGACTGGGAGCAGCGCGGGCGTGACCTGCTGGAGCGCTTCGGGCTCGGCGACGTCGCGCACCGCGTGGTGGGCGGCTTCAGCCACGGCATGAGCCGCCGGCTCAGCGTCGTCCTGGCTGCACTGCACGAGCCGGCGGTGCTGCTGCTCGACGAGCCCTTCGACGGCGTCGACCCGATCGGGGTCGAGGCGACCCTCGAGGTGGTGGCCGACGCGCGGGCCCGGGGCGCGTGCGTGCTGCTCTCCACCCACCTGCGCGACCTCGCCCTGGAGGCCTGCGGCGAGGCGGTCGTGCTGCGCGGCGGCAACCGGGTGGCCGCGATGCAGGCCGCCGAGCTGACGGGCGAGACCTACCGTGCGCTCCTCGACTGAGGCGGGGCCCGGCGCCTGGTGGGACGCGGTGCGCGACACCGGCCACCTGGTGGCCTTCCGCGCCCGGACCGTACGACGCCGCCGCGCGAGCGCCCTCGGCCTCGCGGTCGTGCTCGGCCTCACCGCGATCTTCGCGCTCGGGCCCCGTGCGGTGGACGTCGGATCCGTCGACCAGCCGGCCCTGGAGCGCGCCCTCGGCGCCCTGCAGGACAACCTCGGTGCCGCGCTCGCCGGCTTCGTGCTGCTGGCCGTGAGCTCGGCGGTGGCGAGCGGCGGCGGACGGGAGCTGCTGTCGCGCACCGAGTCGGCCGTCCACCCGATCAGCCCCGTGACCGAGCACCTGGGCGCCCTCCTGCTCGCGCCGGTCAACCTCGCCTGGCTGGTGCAGGCCTGGGCCCTCCTGGCGGTCACCGCCCTCGTCGCGCCGGACGGGCGCCTGCTGGGCGCGCAGCTCGTGGTGCTCGCCTGGGTGCTCGCGGCCACCGCCTGGGGTCAGGTGGTCGGCTGGGTGGTGGAGGGGGTACGCCGAACCGCGCACGGCGTCCTCGTCGTCCGGCTCGCCGCCGTCCTGGCCGCCGCCGCCCTGGCCGGCCTCCACCTGGCCGGGGTGCTGCTGCCGCTCGTGCGGTCGCTGCCCACGACGTGGGTCGCCGCGACGGGGCAGACCGCCGGGTGGCCCGTCGTCGTCCTGCTCCTGCTCGCGGTCGCCGTTGCCGGGGTGGTCGCCGGCGCCGGGCCGGCCGCCTGGGCGCTCCGCCTGCCACCCCGCGAGGAGCTGCGGGTGCAGTCCGGCGTCCACGAGGCGCGTCCCGTGCCGACGCCGCGCCGGGGATCGCCGGACCGCGCCCTGCTGCGCCGCCTCGACCGCGGCTCCGTATGGCGGTCGGTCGGCATGCGACGCGGCCTCCTCGTCCTGGGCCTCGGGCCGGGGGTGGTGGCGCTCGTGGCCGGGCTCGAGTGGCGCTCGGTGATGCTGCTGCCCGGGCTCACCGCGAGCGGCGCGGCGCTGCTCTTCGGGGTGAACGCCTTCTGCCTCGACGGTCGGGGGATGGTGTGGCGCGAGACCCTCCCGGTCTCGGCCGGCGACGTGTTCGACGTACGCGCCCAGGTCGTCGCGGAGTGCATGGCGCTCGTCTCGGGCGTCACCGTCGTCCTGGCGCTGCTCCGCAACGGGCCCCCGCCGCTGGTCACCGGCATCGCGGTGGCGGCGTGCTGGCTCGTCGTGGTCGTGCAGGTGCTCGCGATAACGATGACGTGGTCGATCCGCTCGCCCTACGCCGTCGACCTCTCGTCGCCGCGCGCCACGCCTGCCCCGCACGCCGCGATGGCGGGCTACGCCGGCCGGCTCTCGCTGGTCACGACCCTCACCGCGATGCTCTTCACCGGTGCGGCGGCCCTGCCCTGGGTGTGGGCGCCCGCGGTCCTCGCCCTGCCGTTCCTGGTTTGGTCGGGCGGCCGGTTCCTGCGGGCGCGGCGTCGCTGGCTGACCGGCGACGAACGGGCTCGCGTCGTGCTGACGGTCGCGGCGGTGTGATCTCGAATCCCCCGCTCAAGCGGGGGATTGCGAACTTCCGGGGGCCTGCACGCCCCCGGAAGTTCACAGAAGGGTCAGGAGGTCGCGGCGGCAGCCGGCTCAGACGCGGGGCAGGCGCCGGTTGATGTCCTCGCTCATCCTCGTGACGGCGAGGTAGAACTCGCACATCATCCGGAAGAAGCAGAGGTAGAGGAGGCCGACCAGCGGGCTGACGACGAGCGTGACGATCCCGAGCGCCGCGTTGTCGCCGGCGAAGCCGCTGAACGCGAAGAACAGCGTGGCCAGGCCGATCAGCACGAGCCCGATCACGTAGACGACCTTGATGATCATCGGGGTCACGAACGTCGTGAAGCTCAGGTCGAACAGCGCGCCAACGAACCCCTTGCCGGCGAGCTGGTTGCCCACCGGGCCGCCACCGTAGGAGCCCCCGCCGTACGAGCCGCCGCCCCCGTAGGAGCCGCCCCCGCCGTACGAACCTCCGCCGCCGTACGAGCCACCGGCGGGCGGCTGGCCGTACGGGGCGGTCGGCTGGCCGTAGGGCTGCTGCTGGTGGTCACCGGGCTGGGACATGCGGTCTCCTCGGGAGGCGTGGGTCGGGCGGTCGAGCCCTACCTGCCCCGCGTCGAGCCCCGCAAACCCAGCCGTCCGAGGAGGGGTCAGGCTTGACTTTCGTCCGTACGCCGTCAGGCTGGCGCGGTGACCCCGGCACCCGAGTCCGCCCCGGCGCCCCCTGTGGGCGCATCCGTACACCTGGTCCTTGCGGGCGCACGGCCTCGACGCGCCGGTCGAGCAGCTCCCCGTCGACCTCGTCGCCCCGTCGCGGAGCGCGTGGTCGCGCGGCGCGGACGCCCCTGCCGGCCTGCGGACGCCCGGGCGACGTCGAGCCAGCGGTCACATGGGGGACGAGGGTGATCACGCTTCCGTCGCTCGGTGACGAGGTCTCCCTCTGGATGGACGCCTCGCCGGCCGAGGTGTGGGACCTCGTCAGCGACGTCACGCGCATCGGCGAGTTCAGCCCGGAGACGTTCGAGGCGCGGTGGACGCGGGGATCGACCGGGCCCGAGGTGGGCGCGTACTTCAAGGGCCACGTCAAGCGCAACGGCGTCGGGCCGACCTACTGGTCGGGCTGCCGGGTCACGCGGTGTGAGCCCGAGCGCGTCTTCGAGTTCTCCGTCGGGACCGACGCCGTCACGGTCAACAACTGGGGCTACCGCCTCGAACCGCAGGACGGCGGCACCCTGGTGACGGAGTACTTCCGTCTCGACCCGAACCTTCCGACGCGGCTCTACTGGCTGGTCCTCGGGCCACTGCGGCGGCGTACCAACCAGCGCGGCATGCGCACGACGCTGGCGCGGATGAAGGCGGTGGTGGAGGCGTGACGTCCCCTCGTGGGTCGATGCCCGACAAGCCCGCCGGCGGCGTGAGCCCGGTGCTGCGTCATGCCGATCGGAACGTATAGGCGCGGGTTCGTATGACGTAGCGGCGGAAGAGGGGGCCGTGAGCGGGCTGCGTCATGCCGATCGGAACGTATAGCCGCGGGTTCGTATGACGCAGCGGCCGAAGCCGGGACCGCAGCGGCGGACGAGGGGACGGCGGCGACTGTCGGCGCCCGGTGGCAGGATCGCCGCGTGGCCCTCGCCGACCGTCCGCTCGTGCCCGAGGAGTGGGTGCTGCGCATCGACGCCATCCTCGGCCGGCTGCCTCGCTGCACGCAGGAGCAGGCCTGGACGGGCACCCGGTGGCGGGTCGGGGGCGCGACCGTGGCGCACGTCTTCGGCGGCGAGGACCAGCTGTTCCGCATCACGTTCCGCGGCGAGCCCGACGAGGTCGCGGCCTTCGAGCACCTGGGCGAGCCCTACTTCCGCTCCGGGTGGGGCGGCAACGCGATCGGGATGCTCCTCGACGACGACACCGACTGGGACGAGCTCGCCGAGCTGCTCACCGACTCCTACTGCATCCAGGCGCCCGCCCACCTCGCCGCGCAGGTGCAGCGCCCGGGCGCCTGAGCGGCGCTCAGCGCAGCGGCACGAACCGGTAGCGCCCGTGCTCGGTGACGACCGGGCCGGGGTTCGCGACCCGCAGCATCGTGCCGGCCACGGGAACCACCAGCACGCCGTCGTCGGCGAGCTGCGCCACCAGCGCGGCGGGCAGCTCGTCGGCCATTGCCGAGACGAGGATCCGGTCGTACGGCGCGCCGGCGGGGTCGCCGAGCACCCCCGGGTCCGCCGGCCGGATGGCCGCCCACGGCCGGTCGGCGCGCGCGAGGTTCGCGCCGCCGAAGGCCACCAGCTCCTCCTCGAGCTCCAGCCCCAGCACGGAGCCGGTGGGCCCGACGAGGTGCGCGAGGAGCGCGGTGGTCCAGCCCGACCCGGCGCCCACGTCGAGCACTCGCTGCCCCGGCCGCACGTCGAGCAGCCGCAGCATGTCCTCGACGGTGCGGGGCTGGGAGCTGGTCTGCCCGGCCGCGATCTCCAACGGGCCGTCGTACGCCGCCCGTCGGCGCAACCCGGGCGGGAGGAAGTCCCGCCGCGGAGTCGCGTCGAAGGCAGCCGACACCGGGTCCACGGCCATCACACCCAGGTGTTGTCGTGCCCGCGCATGAAGCGGTCGTAGGCGTCGCCGTCGAGGTTGCCCATGCCCGCCGCGAGCCCCTCGAAGTAGGCCTCACGCGGCGCGCCCGGGGCGAAGTGCAGGAGCATCGTGGCGGCGCCGTCCTCGTTGCGGAACCCGTGGATCCCCCCGGCGGGGACGTGGGCGAAGTCGCCGGCGTGGCACTTCACCCAGTCCCCGCCGTCGAAGATGGTCACGGTGCCCTCGAGGACGTAGAACGACTCGGTGATCGTCCGGTGGAAGTGGGCTCCTGGACCGCTGGCCGGACCGGCGAACTCCCAGCGGTAGAGGCCGAACGTCCCCGCGGTCTCGGTGCCCTGCGCGAGGTAGAACACCTTGTTGCCGTTGGGGTAGACGACCGCCGGCTCGACGTCCGCCGGCGTCACGCGGGCGGAGACCTCCCCGGAGTCGCCGTGGTAGATCGGCGGCGGGTAGCTCACCTGGCCCCCGCCGCGTCGTAGGCGTCCTGCACGTCGCCCGCCGCAGCGCCGCTCGGCTGGTTGATGCGGACGTGGTTGCCGAAGGGGTCGCGGATGCCGAAGTCGGTGCCGTAGGGCTGCTCGACCGGCTCCTGGGTGATCTCGACACCGGCGTCGCGCAGCGCGGCGTACGTCGCCTGCACGTCGTCGCTGATGAGGAACAGCCCGCCCAGCGCACCCTTGGTGACCAGCTCGCGCACCTGCTTCGCCGTGGACTCGTCGTGCTGCGGCCCGCCGACGAGCTCGAGAAGGAGCGCGGTGTCCTGGCCGGGCACGCCGACGGTGAGCCAGCGCATGAAGCCGAGGTCGATGTCGTCGCGGACCTCGAAGCCCAGGTGGGTGGTGTAGAAGTCGAGCGCCTCGTCCTGGTCGAGGACCGGGACGCTGCGGAGGTGGAGGCTGGTGATGTGGTTGGTGGTCATGACGAGGACGCTAGCCAGCGTCGACCTCCTCCCGCTTCTCCGAAACCGCTGTCCGGGGCGGCGCCGTGGGCGCGGGGTGCTCGCGCGGCCGGGTCCACGCGGCGATGAAGCACGACGGCACCGCGACCGGCGCGTGCTGGGCGCGGAACTCGGTGGGTGAGCAGCCGACGATGTTGCTGAACGTGCGGCTGAACGTGCCGAGGCTGGCGAAGCCGACGTCCCAGGCCACCTCGGTGACGGGACGGTCGGTCTGCCGCAGCAGGGTCATGGCCCGCTCGACACGGCGACGCTGCAGGTAGCGGTGCGGCGTCTCGCCGTAGACGTCCTTGAACACCCGGCCGAACTGCGACGCGGAGAGGTGGGCGATCGCGGCGAGCGTCGGTACGTCGAGGGGCTCGGCGTAGCGCCGGTCCATCTCGTCGCGGGCGCGCAGCATGCGGCGGTTGGTGTCCTCCTGCTGCGACAGCGACCGCCCCATGGGACGAACCTACGACACACCGACGACCGCGCCGCCCGGATGACGTGACGTCCGGATGGCCCGACGTCTAGAGGTCGCCGTCCCGGGCGGGCTGTCCCACGTGAGCGGGCTGGCTCGGCTGGCTCTGCTGGCTTTGCTGGCCGGACGGGGTCTGCTGGCCGGACGGGCCCTGCTGGCCGGACGAAGTCTGCTGGCCGGACGGGGTCTGCTGGCCCGGTTGGCTCTGCTGGCCCGACTGACCGGTCCTGTCCGGATCGGGCTCGGGCTTGGCGGGCTTGCCGGGCTTGTCGCGGTCCGGCTCGCCGATCAGGGCGACGCAGTAGTCGGCGACCCGCCCGGCGCCTCCGGCCGCGGCCGCGAGCGTCCGGAACGCGGCGCTGTCGAGGGGGGCGCCGCCGCGCTGGCTGGCCTGGTAGGCGCGGCAGAGCCCGCGCAGGTCGGGTGCCGGGGAGGGCGAGGTGGGGGAGGACGGCGTGGACGAGGTGGGTGCGGGCGAGGTCGGGGAGGACGCCGTGGGGGAGGACGGCGACGAGGGGGAGCCGGGGTCGGAGCCGCTGGGCGATCCCGGCCGGGTCGGGCTGGACGAGCCGTCGGGAGCGCCCGGTGAGGACGACCCGCTCGTCGGGCCACCGGTCGAGGGCTCGCTCGTCCCGTCACCGGGCCCTGAGGTCGAGCCGGACGTCGAGCCCGGCGTCGAGCCCGACGCCGAGCCGGACGTCGAGCGGGAGGGGGGCTCCGAGGCCGACTCCGACGTGCGCTCGAACGGCCCCGGCAGCAGCGGGACGTCGGCGACGTCCGCCAGCGCCAGGCCTCCCGAGACGAGGGCGACGACGGCCCCGGTGGCGACGACCGCGCGCGAGGCTGCCCGCCGGCGTGGGGCCGGTGCGGCCGGAGCAGCGGCCGGAGCGGCGGCCGAGGGGGTCGCTCGCGCCGCGCGGAAGGCGCCGAGGGCGGCCTCCTCGCCCGCGAGCTCCCGCGGGGTGCCCGGGCCGCGGGCGGCGCCGAGAGCCGCCCCGAGGGCGCTGCCGTGCTCCTCCGGGGCGTCGAGCAGGCGCTCGGCTTCGCGGCGGGACAGGCGAGGGTCGGGAGTGGTCATCTCACTCCTTTCAGCGTCTCGGTCATCACGGGTGTTACGCCTCCGGCGCCAGCTTCTTCGCCAGCTGCTTCAGGCCTCGGTGCGACGCCGCACGCACGGCGCCCGGTCGCTTCCCCAGGATGCGCGCAGTGGTGGGCGCGTCGAAGCCGAGCACGGTGCGCAGCATGATCGCCTCGGCCTGATCCCGCGGCAGCGAGCGGATGAGCTCCAGCGCCACCTCCGACCCCACCCGCGCGAGGGTGTCGCCCTCCACGTCGGTGACGTCGGGCAGGTCGACCAGTTCGTCGACGGGGCGCTCGGACACCGGTCGGCGGCGGCCGTGGCGCAGGTGGTCGAGCGCCCGGTGGCGGCCGATCGTGGTCATCCAGCCGCGGAACCCGTCGATGTCGCCGCGGAAGCGGTCGAGGTCGCGGACCGCCTGCGCCCACGCCTCGCTGGCGACGTCCTCCGCATCGTCCGGGCCGACCAGGACGGTCAGGTAGCGCAGCAGCGGGGGCTGCACGTGGCGGTAGACCAGGCGGAAAGCCGCCTCGTCCCCGTCCCGCAGGGCCTCGACCGCCCGGTCGAGGCCGCCCTCCCCAGCCACCCGCGCATTGTCACCCGCGGTCGGTCCCCACCGACAGGCTGCCCCCGGCGCGTGCCGGTCAGACGCCCTCGGTGAGGTCGAACAGCGCGATCGGGTCGCTGGTCGGCTGCTCGGAGCCGCCGTCCGGCTCGACGGTGATGCCGACCGCGATCGCCTCGGCGGCGGACCCGTCGAGGACGACGGTCTGGTCGGGGTCGTCGGGCATCAGGCCGGCCGGGACCATCTCCTCGTCGGGAGTCTGCAGCCAGAGCTCGTAGTCCTTGCCGTCGGGCGCCGCCACCATGTCCTCGGTGACGATGACCGCACGGTCCTCCGACCTCGACCGCACGACGGTCGCGCGCCCGGCCTCCCCGAGGTCGACGGAGACCTCCTGGGCGTCGGGAGCCTGCAGCACCTGCTCGGCGACGGTGAGCCGCGGAGCGTCGTCGCTCACCCAGGGGCGGGTCAGCGCCGCGCCGACGCCGAGAACGAGCGCGAGCGCCGCCGCGACCAGAAAGGGCATCCATCGCCGGCCCCGGTGCGTCGAGCCGGGTGCCTGCTCCGGCACCTCGGGCGGCAGGGGCCGCACCTGGGAGATGCCGGCCAGCACGGAGTCGCGCAGCGACGCGGGCGCCGGCGTGGCGACGGAGCCGGCGAGCAGGGCCGCGGTCTCCCGCAGCTCGGCGACCTCGGCACGGCAGTCGTCGCACCCGGCCAGGTGCTGCTCGAACCGGGCGCGCTCGAGGTCGTCGAGGGCGTCCAGGGCGTAGGCGCCCGTGAGCTTGTGCAGGTCACTCATGCGCTCGCTCATGACGCAACTCCCATCAGGTCTCGCAGGCGGATCAGTCCGTCGCGTATTCGTGTCTTCGCCGTGCCCAACGGGACGTCGAGCAGGGTGGCCACCTCGGTGTGGGTGTAGCCGCCGAAGTAGGTGAGCTCGACGGCCCGGCGCTGGACGTCGGTCAGGGTGGCGACCGCGCTGCGGACGCGCGCGGCGTCCAGCGAGGCGTGTGCCTCCTCGGCGGTCTGGTCGTGCTCGGTGGGTGCGGTCTCGCGGTTCCAGGTCTCGTCGCGCGCGGTCGCCGCCTCCACCGACCGGACCCGGTCGACCGCCTTGCGGTGGACGATCGTGAGCAGCCACCCGGCGGCGCTGCCCTTCGAGCGGTCGTACCTGGTGCTGGAGCGCCACGCGTCGAGGTAGGCCTCCTGGGCGACCTCCTCGGCGTGCGCCGGGTTGCGCACCACCCGCAGCGCGAGGCCGTACGCCCGCGCCGAGGTGGCGTCGTAGAACTCGGCGAAGGCGGCTTCGTCGCCGAGTCCTGCGCGGTGCAGCAGGTCGGCGAGCCGGGCGGCGTCGCCCGCGGACGGGACGCCCTGGGGCGTCCCGTCCGGTACGGGCCTCACGTGGTCCACGTCAGTCATCCTCGCAGTGCTCGCCGGTGCACGCTCACATCTGCGGCATCATCACCGAGTCGATGACGTACACGGTGGCGTTGGCGGTCTGCACGTTGCCGCAGACCACCGCGGCGCCCTCGGCGGTGAAGTCCTCCCCGGAGCCCTCGACGGTGATCATGTCGCCGGCGAGCGTCTCGTGCTCGCCCGCGACGTCCTCGGGGCTGAGGCGCTCGCCCACGACGTGGTGCGTCAGGACGGTGGTCAGCGCCTCCTTGTCGGCCAGCAGCGCCTTGAGGTCCTTCTTCGGGATCTGGGCGAACGCGTCGTCGGTCGGCGCGAAGACGGTGAGGTTCTCCGCCGAGTTCAGGGTGTCGACCAGACCGGCCTCGGTCACGGCGGCGACCAGCGTCTTGAGGAGGGGGTTGTTGGACGCGGCGGTGGCGACCGGGTCGTCGGCCATCCCCTCGACCGAGCCCTCGCCGGAGGTGGGGACACCGGCGCAGCCGGGACCGAACGGCGCGTCGGCGGCCATCGGCTCCTCGGACTCCATCGGCGACTCCGACTCCGTCGGGGTCTCGGACTCCGTGGTCTCGGACGTCTCGGAGCTGGTCGTGTCGGTGGCGGACGAGGCGTCCTCCTCGCTGCTGCAGGCAGCCAGGCTCATGGAGGCGGTCAGCGCGAGGGCGGCGATGCCCAGGGTGCGGGTGCGGAGCGTGTTCATGGCGTGTGCCTTTCGGTCGGGGGGATCGGTAGGCCGTGGGGGCCTGCTGTCGGGAGGTGTTCGGCGCCGGTCGGTCGGCGGATGGGTCGATTCCTCGGAAATCTCGACGAGAACCTCGACGGCACGTGCAGGTTCATGGGGGAAGCCGGTCAGGTGATGGAGACGGAGATCTCCTGCAGGCCGCTCGACCCCTCGGGGAACGGCGTCATCCGCACGTCCGACTGCACGTCGCCGTCCTTGTTGGTCGCCCGGCAGGCGATGAAGTGCTGGCCGGGCTCGGCGTCCCACTCGAGGTACCACTGCCGCCAGTAGTCGTCGTTCACCTGCGGGCCGAGCCGCGCGGGCCGCCAGGCCTCGCCGTCGACACGCACCTCGACCGTGTCGATGCCCACGCCCTGCGCCCAGGCGATCCCGCCGATGACGACCTTCCCGGCCGCGGTCCTCGACAGCGGCTTCGGCGTGTCGATCCGGCTGGAGATCTTGATCGGGGCGTCGGTCGCCCAGTCCCGCTCGGTCCAGTACGCCTGCTCGGCGTCGTACGTCGTGAGCGTCATCCGGCTGATCCACTTGCACGCGCTGACGAAGCCGTAGAGGCCGGGCACCACCATCCGCGCCGGGAACCCGTGCTCGCGGGGCAGGGGCCCGCCGTTCATCCCGATCGCGATCATCGCGTCGCGGCCGTCGAGGGCCACGGCGAGCGGCGTCGAGATCGTCATCCCGTCCACGTCGGTGGACAGCACCTGATCGGCCGCCGTGGCGCCGATGCCGGCCCGGTCCAGCACGTCGGCGAGCGGTACGCCGAGCCAGCGCGCGCCGCCGACGTACGGCCCGCCGACCTCGTTGGAGACGCAGGTGAGGGTGATGTCGCGCTCGATCGTGCGCATGCCGGCGAGGTCGTCGAAGGTGAGGGTGACCTCGCGCTCGACGTCGCCGTCGACGGTGAGGGTCCACGAGTCGACGTCGACGGCCGGCACGGTGAGCCGGGTGTCGACCCGGTAGAACTTCGCGGTGGGGGTGCGCAGCGGCGTGATGCCGGCGTACCGCTCCTCGAGGCCGGTGGGGAAGGACGACGCGGGGTCGGTGGCGGCCGGCAGCGCGACGTCGGTGCCGCCGAGGCGGTACGACGTCACCCACCGGCCGAGCGCCCCCATGGCCACCGCGGCCGCGGCGAGGCCGCCGGACGCCAGCACGACCCCGCGCCGACTCGGACCGTCGACCCCGGGCGACGGCTCCCCAGCGCCCCGGTCGTCCACACGGTGCAGCCACCACAGGGACGTGGCGCCGACGGCCGCGGCGACCAGGGCGGGTACGAGGTCCAGCGGCCCGGCGCCGGGCCGCAGGACGGCGAGCACGCCGGCGACGCCGGCGAGGCCCACGAGGAGGAGCAGCCCCACTGTCTCGAGCCGCGCCGCGACGACGCCGGCGAGCGCGGCGAGGACCAGCACGACGAGCGTCACCGAGCCGACGAGCACCAGCTTGTCGGCGGTGCCGAACTGCCGGATCGCCCACTCCTTGAGCGGCGTCATGGTGAGGTCGATGACCGTCGACCCGACCGCGAGCACCGGCGAGGCGGCGGGCACGGTCACCGCGGCCACGAGGTGCGCGGCGGCGAGGCCCACGAGGGTGGCCAGCACGCCGTACGCCGCGTGGCGGAGCGTGCGTGACCGGGACCGCGCGTCGGGGGTGTCCATGCGCGGTGTTCGGAGCGGCGGGCGCGGGAGATGGGTCGCGGGCGTGCCGCCGCGGTGCGGCAGGATGGCCGCCATGACCGACGCCCCCTCAGAGCTGGTCCGCTACGCGGTGGCGGACGCCGTCGCGACGATCACCCTCGACAGCCCGGCCAACCGCAACGCGCTGAGCCGCCGGCTGGTGAGCGGGCTGCTCGCCCACCTCGAGCGTGCCGGGGCCGACGACGAGGTGCGCGTGGTGCTGATCGAGAGCTCGGCCAAGGTCTTCTGCTCCGGCGCCGACCTCACCGAGGCGTCCACGGAGGGCATGGAGGTCGGTGCCCGCCGCATCGTCGACCTGCAGCGGCTGATCGCGACCCTGGACAAGCCGGTCGTCACCAAGAACCTCGGGGCGGTGCGGGCCGGGGGCATCGGGATCGTCGCGGCCGCCGACGTCGCGATCAGCGCCGACGACGCCACCTTCGCCCTCACCGAGGTCAAGCTCGGCCTCGCGGCGGCGATCATCAGCCTGACCGTCCACCACCGGATGACCCCCCGGGCCGCCGCCCTCGCCACCCTGGGCGGGGAGGTGTTCAGCGGCGCCGAGGCGGCGGCGTACGGACTGGTGACGAGGGCGGTGCCGGCTGACGCCCTCGACGACGAGGTGGCGGCGGTGTGCGCGAGCCTGGCGACCGGCACGGCCCAGGGCCTGCGCGAGTCGAAGCGGATCCTCAACCGCGACCTCGTCGCCCGGATCGACGAGCTGGGCGAGGAGATGGCCGCGACCAGCGCGCGCCTCTTCGCCTCCGAGGAGGCCCGTCAGGCGATGACCGCGTTCCTGGCACGGTAGTCCGGCTGCGTCGGCCGGGTCGTCGGGAGGAGAGGAGCAGCCGTGGACCTGTCCGATCCCGGGCCGTGGCTGCTGCTCGTCGCGGGCGTGCACCTCGGCTTCCAGGTGACCGTCGACCTGGTCGTCTACCCCGCGCTCGCCGAGGTGCCCGACGACCGGTGGGCCGAGGCCCACGCGCGGCACTCGCGGCGCATCACGCCCGTGGTCGCAGTGCTCTACCCGGCGCTGGTGGGGCTGCTCGGCTGGACGGCCGTGGCCGGACCGCTCGAGGCGGGCACGTGGATGGCGCTGCTCGGTGCCGCGGTGGCGGCGGGGACCACGGCGCTCGTCGCCGCACCCGCCCACCGGCGCCTGGCGTCCGCCCCGCCCGAGGAGCGACCGGCGCTCGTGCTGCGGCTGGTGCGCGCCGACCGCGTCCGGACGGCCGGGGCCGCCGTCTGCGCGCTCGGTGCCCTCCTGCTGGGCGCCTGAAGGGCCCCATCCGAGGCGGACCCGGCACCGAAGCACGACAGGGCCACGCCGGCTCGGTGACGGCGCACGGATCGGGGCCACGGAATGCCGGTAAGTCGGCGGTCGTGGGTGCCCGCCGGTACGCTTGTCGGTCTGCCCGCGGGAGGTGGGCACCGGGTGCACGGGGGATGAGGAGCAGGTGTGAGCGAGGAGCTCGAGGCGCGGGAGATCGCGGCGGAGCAGCAGTACGTCGACGAGGTCTACGTCCAGCTCGAGGCGTCGACGCGCAGCGCGCGGGCGCTGGCCGCGGAGGGCCACAGCCGCGGCAAGCTCGAGCACGAGGGGGGCCTCGTCGAGCGCGACGCCATGGTCTTCCAGGCCGCCAAGCGCATCGCCCAGCTCGACGCCGCCCACGAGGGGCTGGTGTTCGGCCGCCTGGACCTCGACCCCTCGATCGACCCGCAGCCGCGCTACATCGGCCGCATCGGCGTGCGCAACGAGGACCGCGACGTCCTGCTCATCGACTGGCGCGCGCCGGCCGCCGGGGTCTTCTACCAGGCGACGGCCGCCAGCCCGTCGGGCGTCGTGCGTCGTCGCGTGCTGCGCTCGCAGCACCGCACGGTCATCGGGGTCGAGGACGAGCTGCTCGACGACCAGGTCGAGACCGACCTGCCGATCGTCGGCGAGGGTGCGCTGATGGCGCAGCTCTCGCGGGCCCGCGACCGCTCCATGCACTCGATCGTCGCGACGATCCAGGCCGAGCAGGACAAGGCGATCCGGGCCCCTGGCAAGGGTGTCGTGTCGATCTCGGGCGGACCGGGCACCGGCAAGACCGTGGTGGCGCTGCACCGGGCGGCCTTCCTCCTCTACTCCGACCGCCGGCGCTACGAGGGTGGCGGCGTGCTGGTCGTCGGACCCAGCGGCGTCTTCATGCGCTACATCGAACGGGTGCTGCCCAGCCTGGGCGAGACCGCCGTCGCGCTGCGCTCGCTCGGCGAGGTCGTGGGCGGTGTCCGCGCGACCCGCCACGACGAGCCGGCGGTCGCCGACGTCAAGGGCGCCACCACGATGGCCGAGCTGATGCGGCGCACCGCTCGCCAGCACGCCCCCGGCGCCCCCACCAGCTTCCGCATCTACTGGCGCGACGAGACGATCGTGCTCGACCCGGGGCTGCTCGGCCGGCTGCGGCGCCAGCTCCTGTCCCAGGGCCGGCGCAACCGCCAGCTGCCGCGGGTGGCCCGCACCCTCCTCGACGCCATGTGGCGCCAGGTCACCGGCGAGCGCGGCCGGGAGCGGGGCCGCGAGGCCTTCGACGACGACATGCTCGGCCACGAGGGGTTCGTCGAGTTCGCCAGTGCCTGGTGGCCGCCGCTCGACGCCCCGACCGTGTTCCGCTGGCTGCGCGACCCCGAGTTCCTGGCTCGCGTCGGCGAGGGCGTGGTGACCCGCGAGGAGCAGCTGCTGCTTCTGAAGTCGTGGGACGCGGCGGACCTGTCCATCGAGGACGTGCCGCTGCTCGACGAGCTGCGCTACGCCCTCGGCGACGTCCCGCAGCGCACCGACGACGAGCGCGACCTCGACGAGACCGGACTGCTCGAGGGCGGCATCGACCTGCAGGAGATCACGACCGTCTCCGAGCGTGACTACGCGCCGGGCGGGCGCCAGTGGGCACCGCCGACGCACCGCATCGAGGACGACGGCTACGCCCACGTCCTCATCGACGAGGCGCAGGACCTCACGCCCATGCAGTGGCGGATGGTCGGCCGTCGCGGCCGCACCGCGAGCTGGACGATCGTCGGCGACCCGGCGCAGTCGTCGTGGCCCGACGCCCCCGAGGCCGCGGCCGCGCGCGCGGAGGCGCTGGAGGGCAAGGAGCTCCACGAGTTCCACCTGTCCACCAACTACCGCAACTCCGCGGAGATCTACGCCTTCGCGGCCGACTACGCCCAGCGCGTCGGCCTCGACGCCGACCTGCCCGACGCCGTACGCCGCACCGGCGAGGAGCCGACGGTCGTCGGTCCCGTCGACGACCTCGAGGCCGCCGTGCGCGAGGCCGTCACGACGATCGCCGGCCGGGTCGAGGGCACCGTCGGCATCGTGGTGCCCGTCGCCCGGCGCTCGGAGGTCAACGCCTGGCTCGCCTCGTGGCCCGAGCTCGCCGAGGACGCGCCCGGTGCGCGCGCCGCCGTCGACTCGCGGGTGACCCCGAGCGGCGAGGACCGCGTCGTCGTGCTGACCGGCCTCGACACCAAGGGCCTGGAGTTCGACGGCATCGTCGTGGTGTCCCCGCAGGAGATCGAGGACGAGTCGGCGACCGGCCGCGCCACCCTCTACGTCGTCCTGACCCGCGCGACGCAGCTGCTGACCACCGTCGGCTGAGGCCTGCACCCGTGGGCGGGGAGCGTGCCGGCTCGGGGCCGTGCGCCCGCCTCGTACGATGGGCGGCGACCGACGCAGGACCCGCTCGTGCCGACAGCTGGGGAGGCTGATGCACCGCCTACGCCGTCCGGACGTGGGACGGCCGGCCCTGCTCGTGTGGGCGTTGCTCCTGGCGGTGGCGTTGGTCGTCGCGCCCGCCTCGGGGATCGGGACCGGACCCGACGTCTCGGCTCCTCCGCGCGGTGACTCCCGCGGCGCCGACCCCGCGTCGCCCCGACTCTGGGAGCGGGTGTTCTTCGACGGCTTCGACGGACCGGCCGGCGCCTCGCCGGAGCAGTGGCACAGCATGGTGGGGTTCAACGGCGCTGCCCAGACCGGTCAGGGCCAGCTCGACGTCGGCCACCTCTCGCAGGTGCGCACCCACGAGGGGTGGACGCTGCCGGTCGGGACCCGCGTACGGGCGACCGTCAGTCTCATGATGCCCGACACCGGCACCAACTACGCCGCCTTATGGCTGCAGCACCCCAACGGCGCGGAGCCACGGGAGATCGACGTGATCGAGAGCTACGGACCCCTCAAGCCGACGGGCGCCCAGGTCGGCTCGCACATCTGCTACGACGAGATGGTCGGCGTCGGCACGGAGGCCTGTGAGGTCTCGGGCATGCCGGCCGAGCTGTGGCCGGTGTCGCACGCCTTCCCCGCCGGGGCGGAGCCCTGGAACGCCTACTGGCAGTACGCCGCCGAGTTCACCATCGGCGCCGACACGGTGCAGTACTCGGCCGCGGACGGCGGGGGCCAGCGGCTCTACAGCGTCACCTCCACCCCCGACCCCCGGCGCGTGCCCAGCGACACGGTGCCCTTCCACCTGCGGCTGTCGAACAAGGACGTCGAGCCCCAGCACGCCCTGCCCGGCGGAGAGCGCCACAGCATGCTCGTGGACTGGGTCAGCGTCGAGGTGAAGCACCCGTAGACGTGGAGCGGTCGGGACCGGTAAGACTGCCGGAGTCGGTCGACCTGCGGGTCGGCGACGTGACGAGCGCCGACGACCTCGACGCCGTCGTGGCCGACCTGCGGCCCGACACCGTCGTCCACCTCGCGGCGGAGACGGGCACCGCGCAGTCGCTCTCCGAGAGCACCCGCCACGGCATGGTCAACGTCGTCGGCATCACCCAGCTGCTGGACTCGCTCACCCGCGCCGGCCACGTGCCGAGCCACGTCGTGCTCACCAGCTCGCGCGCCGTCTACGGCGAGGGCGTGTGGCGCAACATCGACGGCTCGACGTTCCAGCCCGGCCTGCGCACCCACGTCCAGCTCGAGGCGGGGAGGTGAGACCACGGCGACGGCGCCGCCAACGTGCCGAACACCGTCGCCGGCACCCATCCGAACCCCGTCAACGTCTACGGCGCGACCAAGCTCGCGCAGGAGCACATCCTCTCGGCGTGGACCGGCTCGCACGACACCCGGTTGTCGATCCTGCGCCTGCAGAACGTCTACGGCCCGCGCCAGTCGCTGTCCAATCCCTACACCGGCATCGTGTCGCTGTTCTCCCGGCTGGCCCGCGAGGGGCGGTCCATCCCGCTCTACGAGGACGGCGAGATCACCCGCGACTTCGTCCACGTCGACGACGTGGTCGGCGCAATCGCCGCGGCCATGGCCCACAAGCCCGCCGACCACGTCCGCACCGTCGACGTCGGCAGCGGGGTGCGCACGACCATCGGTGACCTGGCGCGCGAGATCGCGGCCTACCACTCGGCGCCGGAGCCGCACGTCACCGGCCAGTGCCGCGACGGCGACGTCCGTCACGCGTCGTGCGACGTCGAGGTCACGCTGCGCAAGCTCGACTGGCAGCCGCGGGTCAGCCTCCGCGAGGGCGTCGCCGGACTGCAGGAGTGGATCGCCACCCAGCTGGGCTGACCCGGGCTGAGACGCCCGCCGGAGCGTCGACCCCACCGCCGTAGGGTGCTGCGCATGGCCCAGACCCCAACCGTCCGCGACCTCCTGGAGCAGGCCCAGGGGTACGGCGCGTGGGCGGTCATCCGCCGCAAGGCCGCACCGACCGCGGGGATCGTCGGCGGCACGCCGCACGAGGTGGCCTCGCTCCTCGACATCCCGCTCGAGACCGGGGTCCCCGACCCCGGTCGCAGCGCCGACCGGCTCGTGGCCGTCCCGTTCCGCCAGGTCCGCGAGCGGGGCTTCGCGGCCATCGACGACGGGACACCGCTGACGGTGGTCGACATCGAGGCCGAGCACGAGGTCTCGGTCGACGACCTGCTCGCCGCGCTGCCGGACGTCCCCGTGGAGTTCGCGGACCGCGGCGGGTTCGCGACCAGCGACGACGACTACGGCGACGTCGTCGAGGCGATCATCCGCGACGAGATCGGGCAGGGCGAGGGCGCGAACCTCGTCATCGGCCGGCACTACCGTGCCGTCGTCGCCGACTGGGACGCCACGAAGGCCCTCACGGTGCTGCGTCGGCTGCTCGAGCGGGAGCGGGGGGCGTACTGGACCTTCTGCTTCTACACCGGCGAGCGCTTCCTCATCGGCGCGAGCCCGGAGCGGCACGTGTCGGTGCGCTCCGGCGACGTGCGCATGAACCCGATCTCGGGGACGTTCCGCGTGGCCGGGCACGGCGACGGACTCAAGGACCGCCTCCTGGAGTTCCTGGCCGACGAGAAGGAGATCTTCGAGCTCTTCATGGTCGTCGACGAGGAGCTCAAGATGATGTGCGACATCTGCCAGGAGGGCGGGCAGGTGCTCGGCCCGTTCCTCAAGCCGATGACCCACCTCATCCACACCGAGTACCTCCTCGCCGGCCGCTCGGACCGCGACCACCGCGAGATCCTGCGCGACACGATGTTCGCCGCGACGGTGACCGGTGCGCCGGTCGAGAACGCCTGCCGGCTGATCGCCGACTACGAGCCCGAGGGCCGCGGCTACTACGGCGCCGCCCTCGCGCTCTTCGGGCGCGCACCCGACGGCACGCCCACCATGGACAGCCCGATCCTCATCCGCACCGCCGACGTCTCCCCCGCGGGCGAGCTCAAGGTGACCGCCGGAGCGACGCTGGTGCGTGACTCCGACGCGGCGTACGAGGTGGCGGAGACCCGGGCGAAGGCAGGCGGGATCCTCAGCGCCTTCGGCCTCGCGCCGGCGGCGTCCTCCGACGGCACGGACATCGCCGAGCTCGCACGGGACGAGGACGTGGTGCTGGCACTGGGGTCGCGCAACCAGCGGCTGTCGCGCTTCTGGCTGACCGACCAGGCCGGCGAGCCCGCGGACCCCGGGCTGGCGGGCCGCGAGGTGGTGATCCTGCACGGCGAGGACGACTTCGTGAACATGCTCGTCCACGTGTTCGGGGTCTTCGGGATGACCTCCCGCGTGCTGCGCCACGAGGACTACGCCCCGGACGCCTTCGACGGCGCCGACCTGGTGGTCGTCGGCCCCGGACCCGGCGACCCGCGGGAGGGCGACCACCCCAAGATCGCGGCGTTCCGGCGGGCCGTCGACGACCTGCTGGCGTCGGCCCGGCCGTTCCTCGCGGTCTGCCTGGGGCACCAGACCCTCTGCGACCGGCTCGGGCTCGAGCTCGGCTACAAGGACGTGGTCTTCCAGGGGACGCAGTCGCCGGTGCGCATCGACGGCCGCACCGAGCGGGTCGGCTTCTACAACACCTTCGTGGGCCGGGTGCCCGACGGCGTCGCGCTGCCCGACGGCGTACGCGTGGAGGCCGACGAGGCGACCGGCGACATCCATGCGGTCGTCGGCCCGCACTACCGCGGCATCCAGTTCCATGCCGAGTCGATCCTCACCGAGCACGGCTACGACCTGCTCCACGAGGCGGTGCGCGACCTGCTCACCTGATCGTGCACACTGACCTCGAGCCGCAGGCTGGACGTCCATTCCAGCGGGGGAGGCAACCGAACCGGGGCGCACCGCGTCACCCTTGGTAGCCAGCTCGACACGACCGGGGGAGCAGTGCGGAACTTCAAGGGAGCATGGGCCGGCGTCTGCCTGCTGGCCCTGATGGCCTGTGGCGCCGGCGGCGCGGGCACGGGCGCAGGAACGGCGGCGGGCGACGGACCGCCACGGCCGGGTGGCGGGGACCCGCCGGCCGCGGCGAGGGCCGTGTCGACGGTCGCGGACCTGCGGGCCGCCGCGGCGCCGGCCGAGCGGCCCAACATCGTCGTGGTGATGCTCGACGACTTCTCGATGGACCTCGTGCAGACGATGCGGTCGGTGCAGACGATGCGCAGGAGCGGAGCCAGCTATCCGTACTCCTTCGTCACCGACTCGCTGTGCTGCGTGTCGCGGTCGAGCTTCTTCACCGGGCAGTACCCGCACCAGACCGGGGTGCGCACCAACACCTCGCACGGCGGCTCGGCGATGCTCGGCGGCTGGCCCGCCTACGACACCCACGGCAACCCCGAGCGCGCCTTCAACGTGCGGCTGCAGCAGGCCGGCTACCACACGGCGTTCGTCGGCAAGTTCCTCAACGAGTACGAGTGGCAGCCCGGCCGGGCGCTGCCGCCGGTCGTGCCGGGCTGGACGACGTTCAACACGGTGTTCGGGTCGGCCTACGACGGCTGGGACTTCGCGAGCACCACCCTGCGCGACCAGCGGCTCCAGCTGGTGCAGCACCCGGCGCCGCCGGCGAGCGCGAGCGACCGTGCCAAGGACAAGGCGTACGCCGGTGCGGTCATCGGCGACCTGGCCATGGACCTCATCGCCGACCGGGAGGCCTCGGACGCCCCGTACTTCCTCGAGGTGGCGCTCTACGCCCCGCACAACCGCACCAACCCGCAGCCGCACTACGCCGGCGACCCGCTCTTCCCCCCGATGTTCCGGGACCGCACCGGGCGGCGCGGCTGCGGGCGCGTCGCCTGCCGCAAGCTCACCGTCGACGACCTGCCCGGCTTCCGCGACGCCCGCAAGGACAACCGGCCGCGCCTGGCCGACGGCAGGCCGGCGCGGGCGTGGAACACGGTGCGCACGCTCGCCGCGCCGCTCGCGGTGCGCGACCTGCGCGACCGCGCCCGGATGGCACGTTCGGCCGACCGCCTGGTGCAGCGGATCCTCCGCGGCGTGGGTCCCGACACCTACGTCGTGCTCACCTCCGACAACGGGTTCCACCTCGGCCAGAACGGCATGGGCCGCGGCAAGGGCACGCCGTACGACACCGACGCCCGGGTCCCCCTGCTCGTCACCGGCCCCGGGGTGGTGCCCGGCGCGCGCAAGGAGGTCACCAGCAACATCGACCTCGCGCCCACCTTCGAGGAGCTCGCCGGGCTCGCCCCGGTGCCCTACCGCAGCGGGCTCTCGCTGGTGCCGACGCTGACCGACCCCCGGCTGGTGCGCCAGTCCCACGCCTTCCTCGAGCACACCCAGCAGACGCTCACCGGCGGTGACCCCGACGCGGCGTTCAGCGGCTCCGAGCTGGACCGCATCCCGTCGTTCACGGCCGTGCGGAGCCGGACGGGCCTGCTCGCGCGCTTCGACCTCGACCCGCGGCGCGACCAGGTGGTGTGGGGCTACGAGTTCTACAGCTACCAGCGCCACAGGTGGGAGGAGCGCAACACCTTCGCGAGCAGGAAGCACCGCGACGAGGTCGCGGCCCTGATGGCGAAGCTCGCCGTCTTCGACACCTGTCGCGAGAGCGGGGACCAGCCGGTGTCCGCGGCGTGTCGCGGAGTCCGTCGCTAGGACTAGCCTCGCGGCGTGACGCCGGACGTGATCGTGGTCGACCACCACGACTCCTACACGTGGAACCTCGTGCACCTGGTGGCTCGCGTGACCGGGGTGCTGCCGCGGGTGGTCCAGCACGACGAGGTGACGGCCGCCGACGTGCTGCGGCACTCCCACGTGGTGCTGTCACCGGGCCCGGGGCACCCGGGGTCGCCCGCGGACTTCACCGTCGGCACCGCGGTGCTGCGCGACGGGTCCCGGCCGGTGCTCGGCGTGTGCCTGGGCATGCAGGGCCTGGTGGCGGCGTACGGCGGCACGGTGGAGCGGCTGCCCCCGGCGCACGGGGAGGTCGCGTCCGTGCGCCACGACGGCCGCGGGGTGTTCGCCGGGCTGCCGCAGGGGTTCGCGGCGGTGCGCTACCACTCGCTGGGCGCGCTCGAGCTGCCCGACGACCTCGTCGCGACGGCGTGGAGCGAGGACGGCGTCGTGATGGGCGTCCGCCACCGCGACCTGCCGCTGCACGGGGTGCAGTTCCACCCCGAGTCGGTCCTGTCGTCGCACGGCGACGACCTCGTGCGGAACTTCCTGTCGTGACGGACCCGGTCGCCTTCTTCCGCGACGTCGCCGCCCGCCACGCGCGCTGCTTCTGGCTCGACGGGGGCGGCGCGCGCGAGTGGTCGGGCCGGCGCTCGATCATCGGCTGGCTCGACCCCGACGACGTCTCGCTGTCGTGGTCCGCGACGACCCGCGAGGTGACCGAGCACGCCCGTGGGTCCGCGACGGTCGTCGGCGACGACGTCTTCACGGTGCTCGGCGAACGGATCCGCGCGGGGGAGCAGTGGTTCGGCTACCTCGGGTACGCCGCCCGCACCGACCTGCCCGCCACCCCCGACCCGTTGCTGCCCGACGCGGTGTGGATGCGGCCCCGGGCCGTGCGGGTGTTCGAGCACGCGGTCGCCGCTCCGTCCCGCCCGCCCCAGGATCCCCCCGATTCCCCTGATCCCCCGCTTACCCGGGGGATTGCGAACTTCAGGGGGCCTGCACACCCAGGGAAGTTCACGCAGACCCCAGGAAGTCCGCAGGCTCGGCCCTCGGCGCCGCCCGCCATGTCCGCACCTCCCGCCGAGTACGCCGACGCCTTCGCCCGCGTGCAGGAGCACCTCCACGCCGGTAACTCCTACGAGGTCAACCTCACCCACCGCCTGACCCGCACCTCCCACCTCGACCCGGTGACGGCGTACCTCCGCCTGCGCCGGCTCAACCCCGCGCCGTACTCCGGCTTCCTCCAGCACGACGTCGCGGGCGCGCGCGCCTGGCTGCTCAGCAGCTCGCCGGAGAGGTACGCCCTCGTGAGCGCCGACCGGCACCTCGAGACCAAGCCGATCAAGGGCACGACCCCGCGCGGCGCGTCGCCGGAGGAGGACCGTGCGCACCGCGACCGGCTGGCGAGCGACCCCAAGACGCGCGCGGAGAACCTGATGATCGTCGACCTGCTGCGCAACGACCTCTCGATGGTCTGCGAGGTCGGCAGCGTGGAGGTGCCGGCGCTGATGCAGGTCGAGACCTACGAGTCGGTCCACCAGCTGGTCTCGACCGTCCGCGGCCGCCTGCGCGACGACGTCAGCACCGTCGCGGCGCTGCGGACGCTGTTCCCCGCCGGCTCGATGACGGGTGCGCCCAAGCTGCGCACCATGCAGGTCGTCGAGGAGGTTGAGTCGACGCCGCGGGGCGTGTACGCCGGCGCCTTCGGCTGGATCAGCGGCGACGGCCCCGCCGACCTGGGGGTCGTCATCCGCTCCCTCACCACCGACGGCAGCGGGACCTGGTCGCTCGGCACCGGCGGTGGCATCACCGTGAGGTCCGACCTCGCCGAGGAGTGGGCCGAGTCGCAGTGGAAGGCAGAGCGGCTGCTGCGCGTCTTCGACTGAGTCGAGTCGGCGCCAGTGCGCCGGGAGTCCCCGTCGAGTCGGCGCTGGTGCGCCTGGAGTTCCCGTCGAGTCGGCGCTAGTGCGCCGGGAGTTCCCGTCGAGTCGGCGCTAATGCGCTCCGATCGGGACACAAGCGCCCACTCGGCGCGGCAGCGCGGGACGCCAGCGCCCACTCGACGCGGCAGCGCGGGACGCCAGCGCCCACTCGACGCGCCAGCGCGGGACGCCAGCGCCCACTCGACGCGCCAGCGCGGGACACCAGCGCCCACTCACCCGGGTGCCGCGGGGATCCACAGCGAGAACCGCGCCCCGCCGCCCGGTGCCTGCGACACCTCGACGCGTCCGCCGTGCCGGTCCACCACCTGCCGCACGATCGCGAGGCCCAGCCCGGAGCCGGGCATGGCGCGTGACTCCTCGGCGCGGTAGAACCGGTCGAAGACGTGCGGCCGGTCCGCCTCCGCGACCCCGCTGCCCTCGTCGTCGACGGTGAGCACACCGTCGGCGAGGCGCACCGTGACGGTGCCCTCCGAGGGGCTCCACTTGGCGGCGTTGTCGAGCAGGTTCGTCACGGCGCGCTCCAAGCTGTTGCCGTCGCCCACGACCGGCCACTCGTCCAGGGACACCTCGAACGTGACGCCGTGCGCGCGGCGACGTACGCGCGTCACCGCCCGCTCGACGACCTCGGCGAGGTCGACCTGCGTCACCACGCGGCTCGTCGGCTCGTCGCGGGCCAGCTCCACGAGGTCGCCCACGAGCGCGCTGAGCTCCTCGATCTGGCCGCGCACGTCGTCGAGCAGCTCGAGCCGCGCCTGGGGCGGGAGCGCCGCGTTGCCCTCGGCCTGCCGGAGCAGGTCGAGGTTCGTGCGCAGCGACGTGAGGGGCGTGCGCAGCTCGTGGCTCGCGTCGGCCACCAGCCGGCGCTGCCGGTCCCGCGACGCTCCCAGCGCGAGCAGCATCTGGTTGAACGCGGTCGCGAGACGCGCGACCTCGTCGTCGCCCTCCACCCGCAGCGGCGTGAGGTCCTCGGTGACCGCGATCCGCTCCACCGCGGACGTGAGGCGCCGTACGGGGCGCAGGCCGTTGCGGGCCACGAGCCAGCCGGCCAGCAGCGCTGCCAGCACGCCCAGGGCGCCGAAGACGAACAGCACGCCGCCGAGCTTCTCCAGCGTCCGGTCGTTGGCGGCGAGCGGCTGGGCGAGCACCAGCGCCTGGCCGCTGCCGGCGGGCACCGTGGCGACCCGGAACCGCTCGCCCTCCGCGGTGACCAGGGTCCGCACGACGGACTCGCGCCGGCCGGTCACGACGTCGTACTCGGGCCGCCCCAGCCGGAAGTTCGGGATGTCGGTGCCGCTCGGGGGGCCGTCGGCGGTCACGAAGATGACGCGGACGTCGGCGGCGCCGAGGACCCACGGCGGGAAGCCCTGGACGGTGAGGTCCGACAGGGTGGAGATCGCCGTGGCCTTGTGGGCGCGGTTGAGCAGCGACTGGTCGAGCGAGCTCATGAGCTGCTGGCGCATCACGACGAACGCGGTGAACGCCATGATCGTGATCGACAGCCCGACGGCGAGCGTGGTCAGCACGGCGACCCGCGACGCCAGGGACCGGCGGTAGTGCCAGCGCCCGTCGGGCCAGGCCCCCTCGGGCCAGGCGGTCGACCTCACGGTGCCGACCTCATGATTCCTTCAGCACGTAGCCGACGCCGCGCACGGTCTGGATCAGCCGCGGCTCGCCCTCGGCCTCGGTCTTGCGCCGGAGGTAGCCGACGTAGACCTCGAGCGAGTTGGCGCTGGTCGGGAAGTCGTAGCCCCACACCTCCTCGAGGATGAAGGAGCGGTCGAGCACGCGCCGCGGCCGGCGCAGGAACATCTCGAGGAGCGTGAACTCCGTGCGGGTGAGCTCGATCGGCCGGCCGCCGCGGGACACGTCGCGGCTCGCGACGTCCATGCGCAGGTCGGCGAACGACAGCACCTCGCTCTCGCCGTCGGCGCCGGGGACGACCCTTCGCAGCAGGGCGCGCAGCCGGGCCAGCAGCTCCTCGAGCGCGAAGGGCTTGGTGAGGTAGTCGTCCGCGCCGGCGTCGAGGCCCTCGACGCGGTCGCCGACGGCGTCGCGCGCGGTCAGGACGAGGACGGGTACGTCGTTGCCGGCGGCGCGCAGCGCCCGGGTGGTCTCGATGCCGTCGAGCCGCGGCATCATCACATCGATCACCACCACGTCGGGGTGCTGGGCACCCACGGCGACCAGGCCCTCGGCGCCGTCGGCGGCCAGCACCACGTCGTACCCGTTGAACTCCAGCGACCGGCGCAGCGAGTCGCGCACGGCACGGTCGTCGTCGACGACGAGCACGCGCGGCTTCGACTCGTTCACGCGGCAAGGATGCCAGCCACGCCTGAGGCGATCCTGAGATCGGCGGGTCAGGCGAAGGGCGCGGCCAGCCGGAGGTCGTCGACGAGGCCGGCGAACGCCTCGTCGTACCCGTCGCGCCCGCGCAGCCGCAGGACCGCCGACGGGTGCGTGGTGACGACCACGGGTGGACGCGGTCGGTCGGGTGGACCGGCCTCGTCCAGCACCGTGCCCCGGACCTCGCCGATCTTCACGGGCCGCTCCAGCACGGCCCGCGCCGCCGTGGCGCCAAGCGCGACGACGACCCCGGGCGAGACCGCCTCGAGCTCGGCGTCCAGCCAGGGGCGGCAGGCGCCGACGTGGCGCACCTCGGGCTTGGCGTGGATGCGCCGCTTGCCGCGCTGCTCGAAGCGGAAGTGCTTGACCGCGTTGGTGAGGTACGCCGCCTCCCGCGCGATGCCGGCCTCCGTCAGCGCCTCGTCGAGCACCCGCCCGGCGGGCCCGACGAACGGCTCGCCCGCCCGGTCCTCCTGGTCGCCGGGCTGCTCGCCGACGAGCATGATCCTCGCGGACCGGTCGCCGCTGGAGAACACGACCTGCGTGGCGGGCTGCCACAGCTCGCAGCCGCGGCACTCGTGCGCGGCGGACTCCAGGTCCTCCAGCTCGCGCGAGTCGGGGACCCAGGGCGTCGCGTCGGTGGGCTCGGCCATCGCTCCACCCTGCCGCGCGGCGGCGGCGCGCGGACCAGCCCGACGGGTGGGTCAGGCGTAGCGCGCGGCGATGCTGCCGGCGCGCGCGCCGTAGCCGCCGCCGAACATGCACGCGTGCACCAGCAGCGGGAACAGCTGGTGGATCCCGAGCCGGTCCTCCCAGCCCTCCGCGAGCGGGTACGCCTCGTGGTACGCCGCGACGACCCGCGGCAGGTGCGGGAGCCCGAAGAGGTGCAGCATCGCCAGGTCCACCTCGCGGTGGCCGCCGTGGGCCGCGGGGTCGATGACGTGGATGGCGAGGTCCTGCCCCCAGAGACAGTTGCCGTTCCAGAGGTCGCCGTGCAGCCGGGCGGGCGGCTCCTCCGGGAGCAGCACGGTCAACCGGCCCACCACCGCCTCGACGGCCGCGGCGTCGGCGTCGGTGATGGCGCCGCGGTCGCGGGCCAGCTTGAGGTAGGGCAGCACGCGGCGCACGGCGTAGAACTCCGGCCAGGAGTCGGCGCTCCGGTTGGGCATCGGCAGCCGGCCGATGTAGCCGTCGTGGTCGAGGCCCCAGCCGTCGGCGCCCGCGGCATGGGTGGTGGCGAGCTGCTGGCCGAACGCCACGGCCGCCTCGACCGGCGTCTTCGAGCCCGGCTCGATCCACTCCAGGATCACGCAGTCGCTGGCGGCGGCGAGCACCTCGGGCAGCGGCACGCCGCCCTCGACCTGGGCCAGCCACCGCAGTCCGGCGGCCTCGGCCTCGAAGAAGCCCTCCGGGGCGTGGGGGAGCGTCTTCATGAGCGCCGTCTGGCCGCTCGAGAGGCGCAGCCGGGTGGCGGTCGCGACGTCGCCGCCGGCCACGGGGGAGGTCGCGACAACCGACGTGCCGAGCAGCTCCTCGGCGCGCCGGGCCACGATCGGCTGGCGAGCCATCAGGCTCTGCCCTCCAGCGCGCGCGGCAGGGCCGCGACGATCGCGTCGCTCGTGCGCTCCACCATCGCCAGCACCTCCTCGAAGCCGTCGGCTCCACCGTAGTACGGGTCCGGTACCTCCCCGCCCGGACCGACCGGGTCGAAGTCGCGGAACAGGCCCACCCGGTCCGTGCGCCCGCCCACGTCGAGGAGGTTGGTCTCGTCCATGGCCAGGACCAGGTCGTACGCGTCGGGCCAGGTCGCGTCGTACTGCCGGGCACGGTGCCGGGTCGGGTCGTAGCCCGCCGCGCTCAGCGTCGCGGCGGCGCGCGGGTCCATGGGGTTGCCGACGTGCCAGCCGCCCGTGCCCGAGGAGGCGACCTCCACGCGATCGGCCAGGCCGGCGTCCCGGAGCCGGTGCTCGAGGACGACGTGCGCGGTCGGCGAGCGGCAGATGTTGCCCAGGCAGACGAGCGCCACCCGGTAGCGGCCGGGCACGCGGGCGGCGGGGAGGGCCGGCACCCCGTCAGTCCCGGGAGGGCAGGGCGATCCGGACGCCCCAGCCGACGACGGTGACGACCAGAGCCCCCACGAGCGCGCTCCAGAAGCCGTCGACGTCGAAGCCGAGGCCGAACGCGTCCGCGAGCCGGGCGGTGAGCAGCAGCATCAGCGCGTTGATGACCAGGAGGAGCAGGCCGAGCGTCAGGATGATGAAGGGCAGCGAGACGAGCTTGACCACCGGCTCCACGAAGGTCGACACCAGGCCGAGGATGAGGGCGACGAGGAGCAGCGGGACGATCTTCTCCTGCAGCTCCGCCTGGCCGGAGTCGGGCCCCTCGAAGGAGATGCCCGCCAGCAGCTGGGCCGCCACGGCCAGCCCGGCGGCGTACGTCAGCAACCAGGTCACGAAGCGCATGCGGGCGAGGTTATCCCTCCCGCGTACCCTCGCCGACGTGATGAGCACCGGCGGCGCGGGCGTGATGGTGCTCGGTGGGCTGGTGGCTGGAGCCCTCGCGGTCCTGCTCGTGCTTGCCACCCGCCGCCGGCTCGGCACCGCCTCGGCGGTCTCGATCGGCGGCCTGTGCTGGTCGCTCGCGGCCATCGCGCTGGTCACCCTGGTGCCGACCCGCCCCGACGTCGGGGTCGTCCCCGCGGAGGGCCGCAGCGAGTCGTGCTCGTGGGACTACGGCGGGCCCACCGGCGCGGCGTTCGAGGTCCTCGGCCTCGACCAGCGCGCCCTCAACGTGCTGCTGTTCGTGCCCGCGGGGGTGTTCCTGGTCCTCGCCGTCGGCCGCTGGCGCTCGGCGCTGGTGCTCGCGCCCGCCGGCCTCGGCCTGCTGGCGGCGTACAGCCTCGCCATCGAGCTCGTCCAGCTGCAGCTCGCCCGGCTGGACCGGGCCTGCGACGTCACCGACCTGGTCGACAACGTGCTCGGCGCCGGGATCGGCTTCCTCCTCGGCCTGGCGCTGCTGCCGGCGGTGCGGCCGTGGCGGGGCCGTCGCGCGCCTCACTAGGGTGCGGGCCATGGCTACCCCCTCCGGCTCCGCCCCGCAGCCCCGGCCCAACGTGCTCGCCATCCCCGCGTACGTCGCCGGCAAGCCGCCCGTCGCCCGACCCGGGCTCACGTCGTACAAGCTGTCGTCCAACGAGAACCCCTACCCGCCGCTGCCCGGCGTGCTGGAGGCGGCGACCGAGGCGGCGGCCTCGATGAACCGCTACCCCGACATGGGCAGCACCGCGCTCTACGCGGCGCTGGGGGAGGCGATGGGCGTGCCGGTGGAGGACCTGGCGGCGGCGACCGGCTCAGTGGGCCTGATCTACCAGCTCGTGAACGCGTTCTGCGGGCCCGGCGACGAGGTCGTCTACGCCTGGCGCTCGTTCGAGGCCTACCCGATCGCGGTCACCGCGGGCGGCGCGACGAGCGTCCAGGTGCCGGTGACCGCCGACGGCCGCCACGACCTCGACGCCATGGCGGCGGCGGTCACCGACCGCACCCGGGTCGTCATCGTCTGCACGCCCAACAACCCGACCGGGCCGGCCGTGACGCAGTCCGAGCTCGACGCGTTCATCGCGAAGGTGCCCCCGCACGTGGTCGTCGTGGTGGACGAGGCATACCTCGAGTTCGTGCGGATGGACGACGCCATCGACGGCATCGCGACCTACCGCCGCCACCACAACGTCGTGCTGACGCGCACCTTCTCCAAGGCCTACGGGCTCGCCGGGTTCCGGGTCGGGTACGCCGTCGCGCCGGCCCCGCTCGCGGCGGCGCTGCGCGCGGTGTCGCTGCCCTTCGGCGTCAGCCACGTCGCCCAGGCCGCGGCGATCGCCTCCCTCGAGGCACGCGACGAGCTGTTCGCCCGCGTCGAGGACCTCGTGGCGCGTCGCGCCGGGCTGGTCGCCCGCCTGCGCGAGGTCGGCTGGGAGCTCCCGGACGCCCAGGGCAACTTCGTGTGGTTCCCGCTCGGCGACCGGGCCCTGGACTTCGCCGCGGCCTGCGGCGAGGTCGGGATCTCGGTGCGTCCCTTCGCCGGCGACGGCGTCCGCGTCAGCATCGGCGAGGTCGAGGCCTTCGACCGGGTGGTCGAGGTCGCTGCCCGCTTCGCCGTCCCGTCGTCCTGAGCGTCGAGCGGTGCGTCGTCCTGAGCGTCGAGCGGAGCTCGTCCTGGGCGTCGAGCGGTGAGTGATGCAGCTTCTGGACCGCAGGAACCTGTCTCACGCACCGCTCGGCGGCGGACGTCGTGCTGAGCGGTGAGTGACGCAGCTTCCGGACCGCAGGAACCTGTCTCACGCACCGCTCGGCGTTGGACGTCGTGCTGAGCGGTGAGTGAGGCAGGTTTCGGACTCCACGAACTTGACCCACGCACCGGTCGGGGGCGGACGTCGTCCTGAGCGGTGAGTGACGCAGCTTCCGGACCGCAGAAACCTGCGTCACGCACCGCTCGGCGTGCGGGCGTCCACGACCGGAGCCCGCTCCATCTGCCGGAACGACGGCACCCGCGTCGGCGCCATCGTCGTGACGAGGTAGACCGCGCCGGCCACGAGCAGGGCCGGGGAGAGCCCGAGGCCGGCCACGGCGACGCCGGCCAGCACGCCGCCGAGCGGCATCAACGACCAGCAGATCGCGGTGTTGAGCGAGGAGACCCGGCCCAGCAGGTGCGCGGGGATCCGCTCCATGATCACCGCGCCGAGGATGGGGTTCAGGAACCCCGAGGCCACCCCCGCGAGGACCGTGACCGCGAAGACGGCCCACACCGGGGACTCCAGCGCCATCACGACGTAGCGCGGCGCCCCTGCGACGAGGAAGGCCACGACGTAGGTCCGGAACCGCGGCAGCGTCTCGCCCCATCGCGCTGCCGCCAGCGCGCCCAGCACGGACGCGCCGCTCATCGCGGCGAAGAGCGTGCCGAGGACCGCGACGCCGGCGCCCGACTCCTTGGCCCAGACCGGCGCGAGCACGGCGCTGTAGGCCTGGTCGACGAGGTTCGTGACCGCGACCATGACGCAGGTCGCGATGAGCACCGGCTCGGTGCGCAGGAAGTCCCACCCCTGCCGCAGTTCCTGGCCGTACGACGTGGGGGCGGCGTCGGGCTCCGGCGGGACCGGCCGCCCGAGACCGGCCGTGGCGACCGCGAAGACGGCGAAGGAGACCAGGAACGACGCGGCGTCGACGTAGAGCGCGTTGGCGGCCCCCAACGACGCCACGAGCAGGCCGGCCAGCGCGGCGCCGCCCATCGAGGAGGTGCGCTCGACCGCCGCGGCCAGGCCGGAGACCCGCTCGAGCGACCAGCCCGCGACCCGCGCGAGCTCGGGGCTCATCGCTGCCTTGCCCGCGTCGCCCGGGCCCCGCAGGGCGCCCGCGACGGCGACGAGGACCAGCAGCAACGGGAAGGACAGCAGGCCCAGCCCGTGCAGCAGCGGGATCGCGGCCACCACGATGGACGACGTCAGGTCGCACGCCAGGGTGACCCGGCGGGGGCCGAGCCGGTCGAGGAGCGGGCCGCCGAGCGCCTTGAAGACCACCAGCGGGGTGATCTCGGCGGCGGCGACGAGCCCGGTCTGGGTCGCCGACCCGGTCGTCGACAGCACGAACCACGGGATGGCGATCATCGAGATCCGGGTGCCGACGAAGGAGATGCCCTCCGCGACGAGCCCGCCGACGAGCGGCCTGCGCGTGGTCACTGCTCCTCCTCGCCCCAGGGCTGGCCCGGACGCGGGTAGGCGTTGAGGTTCACCACGAACGGCCGCGCGTCGTCGGAGTCCGCGTCCTCGGCCTCCTCGATGACCTCGGCCAGCTTCTTCACCAGCGCCTCGGCGCGAGCCGGCGTGAGGCGGACCTCCCAGTCGCTGAGCGTCCCGACGGTGCGCCACGGCGGCGGCAGGAACGGCATCTCCGAGACCGCCGCCCGCATGCGGTCGGCGTAGAGGAGGACCACGGTCGTGAGGTAGGCCTCGACGTCGCTGTCGACGACGCCCCGGGCGCGGAAGTCGGTGCGGGTGCTGGCGTGCGCGGCCCGCCACCAGCGGTCGCGGGCGTTGCCCCGGTCGGCGTCCTCCTCGATGAAGCCGTGCTGCGCGAGCTGGCGCAGGTGGTACGACGTCGCGCCGGTGTTGAGCCCGAGCCGCTGGGCGAGGGTGGTCGCGGTCGCGGGCCCCTCGCCGCGCAGCAGCGTCAGCATCCGCAGCCGCACCGGGTGGCTCAGTGCGCGGAGGCCGGCGATGTCCGGGGTGATCGAGGAGCCCATGCCGGGATCGTAGGACTGCAAACGACCGTTTGCAAAGAGTTCGCTGCCGATTGGGATGCAGTGGGATGGGTACGGTTGAAGGGTGAACGACACGGCGAGCTACACGACCAAGGGACAGCCCTTCGAGCGCGACATGTCCTACCTGCCCGACCGGATCCTGGCGGGCGAGCGCTCCGCCGACCCGCTCGACGACGACTTCCCGAGCGGGTCGAAGGACAGCCCGCGCGACGTCCCCGTGTGGCCGGCCGTGCCCGGGCGCTACCGCCTCGTCGCCGCCCGCGCCTGCCCTTGGGCGCACCGCTCGATCATCGTGCGCACCCTGCTCGGCCTCGAGGACGTGATCTCCTGGGGCGCGCCCGGTCCCACCCACGACGCCCGGAGCTGGACCTTCGACCTCGACCCCGGCGGCGTCGACCCGGTGCTCGGGATCGAGCGCCTCCAGCAGGCCTACTTCGCCCGTCAGCCCGACTACCCGCGCGGCATCACGGTGCCCGCGATCGTGGACGTCGAGTCGGGCGAGGTCGTCACCAACGACTTCCCGCAGATCACCCACGACCTCTTCTTCGAGTGGCGCGAGCACCAGCGCCCCGACGCGCCGGACCTGTGGCCGGCGGACGTCCGCGAGGAGATGGAGTCGGTGATGAAGCGCGTCTTCACCGAGATCAACAACGGCGTCTACCGCTGCGGCTTCGCCGGCTCCCAGGAGGCGTACGACGACGCGTACGCGCGGCTGTGGACCACGATGGACTGGCTCGAGGAGCGGCTCGCCGACCGTCGCTTCCTGATGGGCGAGGCGTTCGCCGAGGCCGACGTGCGGCTCTTCACCACGCTCGTCCGCTTCGACGCGGTCTACCACGGACACTTCAAGTGCAACCGCAACAAGCTGACCGAGATGCCGAACCTCTGGGGCTACGCGCGCGACCTCTTCC
Source organism: Nocardioides xinjiangensis (assembly GCF_017916385.1). Taxonomy (NCBI): domain Bacteria; kingdom Bacillati; phylum Actinomycetota; class Actinomycetes; order Propionibacteriales; family Nocardioidaceae; genus Nocardioides; species Nocardioides xinjiangensis. The sequence continues at coordinate 1,584,787 of NZ_JAFMSW010000001.1, read as the reverse complement.
AGACGCCGGGGTTCGGCGACGAGGTCGACTTCGAGCAGATCAAGCGTCACTACTACGTCGTGCACACCGACATCAACCCCACGCAGATCGTCCCGGCCGGCCCCGACGAGGCGGGCTGGCACACGCCGCACGGCCGCGGCTGAGCGCGCGCTCGCGCCGACCGCCAGATTGGTGCTGTCAGGCTGCGGCCGATACCTTGAGCACCACCATGTGGTCGGGGTCACACACGCCGGCGGCCACGCTTGCACGCCGTCGGCGTCCGGCGATCCCGTGACTGCCGCTAGCTGTAGAAGGAGACTGCGTTGTCCGATCCTGCCTTCCCCCGGAGTGACACCTTCGGCCCCGACCTGGCGGAGGTCTTCGGACCCTCGCATTCCGACGGCGGCCCCGACCTCGTCCAGCTGCTGACGCCCGAGGGCGAGCGCGTCCACCACCCCGAGTTCGACCACGACTTCTCCGCCGAGGAGCTCCGCGGGCTCTACCGCGACATGGTCCTCACCCGGCGCATCGACGTCGAGGCCACCGCCCTCCAGCGCCACGGCGAGCTCGGCATCTGGGCCCAGCTGCTCGGCCAGGAGGCCGCGCAGATCGGCGCCGGCCGCGCCCTGCGTCCCCAGGACTACGTCTTCCCGACCTACCGTGAGCACGGTGTCGCCTACTGCCGCGGCGTCGACCCGCTGCGCCTGCTCGGCCTGTTCCGCGGCGTCGACCAGGGCGGCTGGGACCCGACCGAGAACAACTTCGGCCTCTACACGATCGTCATCGGCGCCCAGACGCTCCACGCCACCGGCTACGCCATGGGCATGCAGCGCGACGGCGTCGTCGGCACCGGCGACCCCGAGCGCGACGCGGCCGTCATCGCCCACTTCGGCGACGGCGCGTCCTCCCAGGGCGACGTCAACGAGGCGTTCATCTTCGCCGCGTCCTACAACGCCCCGGTCGTGTTCTTCTGCCAGAACAACCAGTGGGCGATCTCCGAGCCGATCGAGCGGCAGACCCGCATCCCGCTCTACCAGCGGGCGCTGGGCTTCGGCTTCCCGGGCATCCGCGTCGACGGCAACGACGTGCTGGCGACGTACGCCGTCACCAGGGCCGCGCTCCAGCGGGCGCGCGAGGGCAACGGCCCCTCCTTCGTCGAGGCCTACACCTACCGGATGGGCGCGCACACCACGACCGACGACCCCACGCGCTACCGGCTCAACGACGAGCTCGAGCACTGGAAGCTCAAGGACCCGATCGAGCGGCTCAAGGTGTACCTCCGCCGCAACGGCCTGGTCGACCAGGAGTTCTTCGACGACCTCGACGCCGAGGCCAAGGAGCTGGGCCACCACCTCCGCGAGGGCTGCAAGGCGCTGCCCGACCCCAAGCCGCTGGACCAGTTCGGCTACGTCTTCAGCGAGATGACCGACGAGATCGCCGCCCAGCGCGACGAGTTCGCCGCCTACCTCGCGTCCTTCGAGGGGAGCCACTCGTGACCAGCAAGATCACGCTCGCCAAGGGCCTCAACATGGGCTTGCGCAAGGCGATGGAGGACGACGACAAGGTCCTCCTCATGGGCGAGGACGTCGGCAAGCTCGGCGGCGTCTTCCGCATCACCGACGGGCTGCAGAAGGACTTCGGCGAGGACCGCGTCATCGACAGCCCGCTGGCGGAGTCCGGCATCGTCGGCACCGCGGTCGGCATGGCGCTGCGCGGCTACCGCCCCGTCGTGGAGATCCAGTTCGACGGCTTCGTCTACCCCGCCTACGACCAGATCGTGTGCCAGGTGGCCAAGTACACCTACCGCTCGCAGGGCAAGGTGAAGATGCCGATCGTCATCCGCATCCCCTTCGGCGGCGGCATCGGCGCGGTCGAGCACCACTCCGAGAGCCCCGAGGCGCAGTTCGCGCACACCCCCGGCCTCAAGGTGGTGGCCTGCTCCAACCCCGTCGACGGCTACTGGATGATCCAGCAGGCGATCGCCCACGACGACCCGGTCATCTTCCTCGAGCCGAAGCGGCAGTACCACGCCGACAAGGCGGAGCTCGACGAGTCCGCGACGCCGGAGCCGCTGTTCACCTCGCGCGTGGTGCGCGCCGGGTCCGACGCGACGGTGCTGGCCTACGGCCCGACCGTGAAGACCGCGCTCAAGTGCGCCGAGGCCGCCGAGTCCGAGGGCCGCAGCCTCGAGGTCATCGACCTGCGCACCCTGTCGCCGCTCGACATGGCGCCGGTCTACGAGTCCGTGCGCCGCACCGGCCGGTGCGTGGTCACCCACGAGGCGCACGTCAACCTCGGCATGGGCGCCGAGCTCGCCGCCCGGGTCACCGAGCAGTGCTTCTACTCGCTCGAGGCGCCGGTGCTGCGCGTCGGCGCGTTCGACACGCCCTACCCGCCGTCGCGGATCGAGGAGGAGTACCTCCCCGACCTCGACCGGGTGCTGGACGCCGTCGACCGCACCTTCGCCTACTGAGAGGAGTCCCCTGATGTCCGAGTTCCTGCTCCCCGACGTCGGCGAGGGCCTCACCGAGGCCGAGATCGTCGCGTGGAAGGTCAAGGTCGGCGACACCGTCGAGATCAACGACGTGATCGTCGAGATCGAGACCGCGAAGTCGCTGGTCGAGCTGCCCTCGCCGTTCGAGGGCATCGTGCTGGCCCTCCTCGTCCCCGAGGGCGAGACCGTCCCGGTCGGCACGCCGATCATCTCCATCGGCGCGGCCGGCGAGGCGCCTGCCGAGCCTGCCGGCGGCGCCGCCCCCCAGACCGAGTCCGACCCCTACCTCGGCATGGCCCAGAAGGCCGGCGCCGAGGACGCGGGGCCGGCGGCCGCGCAGGTCGACCCGACCGAGATCGACCTGTCCAACCCGGCCGCCTCCGGATCGATGGAGGGGGCGTCCCTCGTCGGCCGCATCAAGGCCGACCGCGGCCCCATGCGCCGCGCCCGGCGCGGCTCGGCCTCCCCGAGCACGGTGGCCGGCGCCCAGACGCAGATGCAGGTGCAGGGCGCCTTCGCGCCCGGCGGCGCGCAGTCCGACGAGGTGGTGCCGGCCGACGAGTCCCCGGTGCCGGCCGTCGACCAGCGGCCCGCGCCGCAGGCGGCGCCCGCCGAGGCGCTCGTCCCGGCCGCCGCGCAGGGTGAGCCCGGCGCCGTGCGCGCCCTGGCGAAGCCTCCGGTCCGCAAGCTCGCCAAGGACCTCGGCGTCGACCTCACCACGCTGACCGGCTCGGGCCCGTCCGGCTCGATCACCCGCGACGACGTGCACGGAGCGGCCAACGGCTCCGCCGCGCCCGTGCCTGCTCCCGTCGCCCCGAGCGGCGGCGGTGACGTGCCGGGCGCCTCCTACGGCGGCTCTGCGCAGCGCGGCCTGTCGGGCTCGACGCCGTCCGGCGAGCGCGAGACCCGCGAGCCGATCAAGGGCGTGCGCAAGATGATGGCGTCGGCGATGAGCCAGTCGGCCTTCACCAGCCCGCACGTCACCGAGTGGATCACCGTCGACGTGACGGCGACGACGCAGCTCGTCGCGCGGCTGCGCAAGCGGCCGGAGTTCCGCGACACCAAGGTCAGCCCGCTGCTGGTCCTCGCCCGTGCGGTGATCCTCGCGATGAAGCGCACCCCGGAGATCAACTCCACCTGGGACGAGTCCGCCCAGGAGGTCGTCTACAAGCACTACGTCAACCTCGGCATCGCGGCCGCCACCCCGCGCGGGCTGGTGGTCCCCAACATCAAGGACGCCGACGCGCTCTCGATGACCGAGCTGGCGGCGGCGCTCGGGGAGCTGACGGCCACGGCGCGCGAGGGCAGGACCCAGCCCGCGGAGATGGCCGGCGGCACGTTCACGATCACCAACGTCGGCGTGTTCGGCGTCGACGCCGGCACGCCGATCATCAACCCCGGCGAGTCCGCCATCCTGTGCTTCGGCGCGATCAACAAGCGGCCGTGGGTCGAGGAGGAGACCGGCGAGATCGTCGTCCGCGATGTCACCACGCTCGCGCTGTCGTTCGACCACCGGCACATCGACGGCGAGAAGGGCTCGCGGTTCCTCGCCGACGTCGCCGGAGTGCTCTCCGACCCGGGCACCGCGCTGCTGTTCTGACGAGTGGGCGGGAGTGTCCCGCCAGTCGGCGTCGAGGCGGCGCTGGTGTCCCGAGGATCTGCGTCGAGTCGGCGCTGGTGTCCCCAGCACACTGGCGCCGACTCGGCCTGCTTCCCAGCACACTGGCGCCGGCTCGAGGTGCGCTCGTGGCGCACGAGCGCCGACTCGACGTGCTCTCCGGGTGCGCTAGCGCCCGCTCGGGCGGGCGTGCCAGGCAGCGAGCACCTCGGCCTCGCGCTCGGGTGAGAGCGCGGTGACGGGGGAGTCGAGGCAGTCGGGCGCGGTCTCGGCCACAGGGCGGAGGGTGAGCCCGGCGGCGATCGCCGGCGCGGGGTCGTGGGCCAGCATGCCGTCGTGCTCCGGTCGCGGGAGCCACAGCGGCAGCGAGTCCTCGCCCGCCCACGGTTGGACGCCGTGCTCCTGCAGGAAGCCCTGGTCGACCCACGTCAGCGTCGGGGCGTCGTCGCGGACACCGGCCGCCACGGCGGTCAGCAGGTCCTCGAACGACGTCGGCCGGCCCACCGCGTCGAGAACGCCCGGAGTCCGTGTCTGCGCCAGCCGCAGCAGCCAGGCCGCGAGGTCGCGTACGTCGATCACCTGCACGACGTCCGTGGGACGGCCCGGCGCCAGCACCTCGCCGCCCCGCGCCAGCCGCTGCGGCCAGTAGGCGAATCGTCCCGTCGGGTCGCCGGGACCGACGATCAGCCCCGGTCGGACGACCACCGACGACCGTGCGCCCGCCTGGACCGCCTGCTCGCAGGCGACCTTCATGCCGCCGTAGGCCCCCGGGTCGACCGCCAGGTCGACGTCGTCGTTGATGGGCTCCACCAGCGGCGCCATCGCCGGCGAGGAGTCGTCGGCGTAGACGCTGATCGTCGACACGAACACCCAGTGCGCCCCGGCCGTCGCCTCGACGGCCCGGCGCGCGTGCGAGGGCAGCCTGGTGACGTCGACGACGGCGTCCCAGCGGCCCTCGGCGACACCGGCCGGCACGGGCTCGGCGCGATCCCAGGGAAGGTGCGTCGCACCTGCCGGGAGCGGCCCGGACTCGCCGCGGCAGGCGCAGGTGACGTCCCAGCCGGCGTCGACCGCCTGGGCCGCGACCTCGCGCGAAAGGAACCGGGTGCCACCGAGGACGAGGAGCTCCACGGGACCACTACACGGCCGTCCGGGCACGCACCACAACCCTGTTCGCGGTGGGCGCAACCCTCGCGCTGCACCTGTGACCGACGGGCCGGGGGCGCCGTGACGCGGTCCGCGACCCGGCTGCGACCGCCGCGCGACCGCGGGATGGGCGTTCGGCAGACAGGAGCCCGGCTCTTTGGCACCATCGCTCCGGCGCTGCGACAATGGCGCCCTCGGATCGCGTGGAAGGAGCTGGCGGGTGGCGTTCGAAGCCTCCACTGCTACCGGCGACACCACCCCCGCCGCCCTCCTCGCCCGGGCGCAGCAGGTCGCCGACCAGCTCGTCGACGAGGCGCGGCTGGAGGCCGAGAGGCTGACCGCCCAGCTGGCGACGCTGCGTGAGGAGCTCCGCCGGCTCCACGCCGAGGCCGAGGCGGACCGGGCCGAGGCCGGACGGGCACGACGGCAGGCCGAGCAGGTCCTCGCCGGCGCGTCGGAGGAGGCCGCCACGATCGTCGTCGACGCCAACGAGCAGGCCGCGTTGCTGATGTCCTCCGCCGAGGACGCCCGCGACCAGCACGTCGCCGCCGCACGCGTCGAGGGCGACCGGTTGCGCGCCGAGGCGCAGGAGGAGGCGGCCGCCCTCCGCGGGGAGTCCCGCGAGCTGCGCGACGCCGCTGCCGCCGAGGGGGCTGCCCTGCTCGACGCCGCGCGAGCCGAGGCCGAGGCCGTCGTCACCGCCGCCCAGCAGAGGGCCGCGGACCTGGTCGAGGAGGGTCGCGCAGGCGGCCAGCGGCACCTCGACACCGCCATGGCCGAGGCGGAGTCCCTGCGCGCCAGCGCCTCGACCGAGTCGGCGCGGATGCGCGACGAGGCCTCCGCCCACGTCGAGGAGCTGCGCCGCACCGCCGGCGCGGAGGCCGAGCAGGTCCGGCAGGCAGCCGCGGAGACGCTCGCCGCCGCTCGCGCCGAGAGCGAGGAGAAGCTCCGCCAGGCCGCCGAGCAGACCGAGTGGGCCACGCGGACCGTGCGCTCGGTGCTCGACGGCGCGGCGACGGAGGCGGACGCCATCCGCAGGGCCGGCCACGTCGAGGTCGGCGATCACGCCCGGGTGGTGCGCCGCCGGCTCCAGGCGGTCATCGCCGCGGTCGCCGGGCGCATGGCGCTGCAGCTGGCCGACGCGCAGCAGCGCGCAGACGAGATCACCCGCACCGCCGCGCTGGCGGCCGCGGAGATGGAGAGCGAGGCCAAGGCCGCGCTCGCCCGCGCCGAGGCCGAGGCGGCCCGCATCCTCGCCGACGCGACCGACGAGTCGCAGCGCGCCGTCGATCGCCTCGAGCGCCGTCGGGCGCAGGCCGAGGCGGGGGCGGCGAGCCTCCGCTCCCTGGTCGCCGAGGAGGTCACCCGCATCCGGGCGGAGGCCGCCGAGGAGCGGCGCCGCGCCCGGGAGGAGTCCGTCGCCCTCGTCGCCGAGGGCCGGGCGGAGGCCGACCAGCTCCGCGACAGCGCCCGCCGCGCGCTCGAGCGCGCCCGTGCCGAGGTCGCGCAGCTGCAGGCGCGGCGCGACGGCATCGCCGCCGAGCTGGGCCAGCTCTCCGGGGTCATCGAGGCGCTCTCCGTGCCCGAGCGCCAGCAGGCCTCCGCCGCCGGCACCGCCGCAGGCGACGCCCACGCGCAGCCACCGCGAGTCCAGCCACCCCACGCCCAGCCACCCCACGCCCCGCCACACCAGCAGGAGAGCACCGATGCCTGAAGAGATGTTCACGACCGTGCGCCGCGGCTACGACCCGACCGAGGTCGAGCGTGCCGTCGGGCAGGCGCAGAGCGAGGTCGCCGACCTCCGCCGGCGGCTCGAGGCCGCCGAGGCCGCCGCCCGGCAGGCTCGCGGCGAGGCCGCCGCGGCCCGCGAGGCGCTCGTCTCGCGTGAGGCTCAGGCGCCCGAGCTGCCGACGTACGAGCACCTCGGGCAGCGGGTCGGCCAGATCCTCTCCCTCGCCGAGGCCGAGGCAGCCGAGATCCGCGACCGGGTCAAGGGCGAGGTCGAGACCCTGCGCAAGGAGGCCGAGCAGGAGGCCGGCGCGCTGCGGGCCGACGCCGACCGCTACGCCGAGGAGACCCGCCGCGACGCCGAGGCCGAGGGTGCCCGGGTGCTCGCCGACGCGCGCAAGGCCGCCGACAGCGAGCGCGACGCGGCCGAGCGCGACGCCTCCGCCCGCCGGGCCGAGGCCGAGGCGCTGCACGAGGACCAGCGCGCCAAGGCCGCCCAGGCCGCCGCCGACTTCGAGACCACGCTGGCCGAGCGTCGCCAGAAGGCCACGGCCGAGTTCCAGGCGCAGCAGGCCGCGATCCGGGCCGAGCTCGACGCGATGGCCGCGCGCAACAAGGACACCGAGGCGACGATGGAGCGCAACCGGGCCGAGGCCGAGGAGCGGATCGCCCGCATGCTCGCCGACGCCGAGCAGCGCTCGACGACGATGGTCGAGGAGGCGCGCGCCTCCGCCGACCGCGTCCGCGCCGAGTCCGAGCGCGAGCTCGCCGCCGCCGCGCAGCGTCGCGACAGCATCAACGCCCAGCTCTCCAACGTCCGCCAGATGCTCGCCACGCTCACCGGCACCGTGCCCGGTGTCGCGCTGCCCGTCGCGGAGCCGGCCGCGGCCGCCGTACCCGCCGACGAGCCCGTCGACGAGCCGGTCCCGGCCGAGGCTGCGGAGTCCGACGCGGCGCAGTCCGACGCGAAGCCCGCTGCGGACGCGTCGCGCGAGGCCGAGGAGTCTCCCGAGCAGCGGTGAGCCACGCAGGTTCTGCGCGTCCGGAAGTTGCCTTACGCACCGCTGGCCCGGGCGGCGGTGAGCCACGCAGGTTCTGAGCGTACGAAGCCTGCGCCACGCACCGCTGGCCAGGGGGGCGGTGAGCCACGCAGGTTCTGAGCGTCCGGAACCTGCCTCACGCACCGCCGGTGCGAGCGGCGGTGAGCCACGCAGGTTCTGAGCGTCCGGAACCTGCCTCACGCACCGCTGGCCCGGGCGGCGGTGAGCCACGCAGGTTCTGAGCGTCCGGAAGCTGCCTCACGCACCGCTGGCCCGGGCGGCGGTGAGCCGCGCAGGTTCTGCGCGTCCGGAAGCTGCCTCACGCACCGCTGGCCCGGGCGGCGGTGAGCCACGCAGGTTCTGAGCGTACGAAGCTGCCTCACACACCGCTAGAGGCGGCGGTGAGCCACGCAGGTTCTCGGCGTCCGGAACCTGCCTCACGCACCGCTGGTCAGGGGCGGTGAGCCACGCAGGTTCTGCGCGTACGAAGCCTGCCTCACGCACCGCTCGAACCCGAGGAGAGGCGGGGCGCACTCACACGTAGCGGCGCGCGCGTTCCTCCGGGGACCCCGGGCCGGCGGCGAGCAGCGTGCTGAGCTCGTGCTCCAGCACGGCGCCGACCCGGCGGCAGAAGGCCTCCGGCTCGTCGGCCGCGTCCGGCTTCTCGGCCACGACCCGGTCGACGATCCCGCGCCGGTGCAGGTCGAGGGCGCGCACCTGCTGCGCCCGCGCCATCTCCGCGGCGTGGTCGAGGTCGCGGTGCACGATGGCCGACGCACCCTCGGGCGGCAGCGGCGAGAGCCAGGCGTGCTGGGCGGCGACGACCCGATCGGCCGGCAGCAGCGCCAGCGCCCCACCGCCGTTGCCCTCCCCGAGCATCAGGCACAGGGTCGGCGCGTCGAGCGTCACGAGGTCGGCCAGCGACCGGGCGATCTCGCCGGCCAGCCCGCCGTTCTCCGCGTCCGCCGACAGGGCGGCGCCCTGGGTGTCGATGACGGTCACCAGCGGCAGTCCGAGCTCCGAGGCCAGGCGCATGCCGCGCCGTGCCTCCCGCAGCGCCTCGGGGCCGAGAGGATGGTCGGTGGTCTGCCCGCGCCGGTCCTGCCCGAGGAACACGCACGGCGCCTCGCCGAAGCGGGCCAGCGCGATCAGCAGGCCGGGGTCGGACTCGCCCTGCCCCGTGCCGTTGAGCGGCACGACGTCGCTCGCGGCGTACCGCAGCAGCCGGCGTACGCCGGGTCGGTCGGGCCGCCGGGAGCGCGTCACGCACTCCCAGGTGTCGACGTCGGGCACGTCCTCGTGGCCGGGGTCCGGCACCGCGTCGACGCCCTCGCGGGCGGCCATGAGCGTGGTCAGCGCGCGGTCCAGGATCGCGGCGATCTCCTCGGGCGGCAGCACCGCGTCGATGATGCCGCGGGCGTAGAGGTTCTCCGCGGTCTGCACGCCGGCGGGGAACGGCCGGTCGTAGAGCGCCTCGTAGACGCGCGGCCCGAGGAAGCCCACGAGCGCGCCGGGCTCGGCGACGGTGACATGCCCGAGCGAGCCCCACGACGCCATGACGCCGCCCGTGGTGGGGTGGCGCAGGTAGACCAGGTACGGCAGTCCCGCGGTGCGGTGGGCCGCCACGGCGGCCGAGATCCGGACCATCTGCACGAAGGCGGGGGTGCCCTCCTGCATCCGCGTGCCGCCGCTGACCGGGGCGGCGACGAGCGGCAGCCCCTCCCGGGTGGCACGCTCGATGCCGGCCACGATCCGGTCGGCGGCGGCCCGGCCGATCGAGCCGGCCAGGAAGCCGAACTCCCCGACGAGCACGGCGATCCGACGCCCGTGCATCCGGGCCTCGCCGGTGAGCACGGACTCGTCGACGCCCGAGCGCTCCTCGGCGGCGGCCAGCTCGGCGGCGTACGCCTCGCTGATGTCCTCGCGCGACGGCGGGCTGTCCCAGGACGACCACGAGCCCTCGTCGAGGACCAGGTCGATGAGCTCGCGCGCGGAGAGGCGGGTCATGCGGGCAGGGTAGCCGCGGCGCGTCGCCGCGGACGGCGCGTCAGCGCGCCGGCACCCCCGGCTCGGGGGTGCGGTCGCCGGTGATCCACCCGTCGAAGAACGCCGACAGCTCGCGGCCGGTCTCCCGCTCCCAGTGCTCGTAGAGCTGCTCGCGCGAGGCCGACGCGTTGTCGTTCGCCTCCAGCCAGGAGCGGGCGATGCGGAAGAACTCCTCGTCGCCCAGCTCGACCCGCAGCTCGTCCCACATCAACGCCGGCGTCCAGTAGATGTTCGAGCTGCCGAACTGACGGCGGTCGTACGCGCCGGGCGGGCCGTACTGGTCGCGCAGCTGCTGGTCGGCGGCACGCGCCGCCCGCAGGCTCTGCCGCAGCGGCCGGATGTCGTGCTCGTCCTCGTAGATCCACTGCAGGAGCATCGTCATGCCCTCGTTGAGCCACACGTCGCGCCAGTCCGACGGCGAGACCTGGTCGCCGTACCACTGGTGCACGAGCTCGTGCGCGACCACCTGGGGGGAGAGCACGTAGTCGTTGCTGCCCAGCGTGATCATCGTCTGCGTCTCCATCGCGCTCATCGAGTCGGTGACGACGAGGCCGAGGGTGTCGAAGGGGTAGTCGCCCAGCCGGGACTCGATCCAGTCGACCGTGTCGGCGGCGGTCCGGACGCCCTGGAGCGGCCGGGTGAAGCGGCGTGGCGTCCAGTAGTCGACGCGCAGGCCGCTCCGCGAGGTGTTGCTGCTGTGGTCGTAGGCGCCGATCGCGAGGGTGATCAGGTACGACGACGCCGGCTCCACGAGCTGCCAGGACGTGGTCGTGCCCTCGTCGTCCGTGGCGAGCTCGGTCAGCGTGCCGTTGGCGACGCCGGTCCAGCGCGGCGGCGCGTGCACCGTGATGTCGTAGAGCGCCTTGTCGGCCGGCTGGTCGTTGACGGGGTACCACGTGAAGGCGCCGTAGGGCTCCTGCATCGTCCACACCTCGCCGGTGCGGGTCACGGTGAAGCCGGTCTCGGAGAGGTCGCTGCGCGTGGTCGGCGCGGCCGCCGGCTCGGGCGTGCCGGCGTAGGCGACGGCCAACTCGTAGTGCCGGTCCTCCTCGATGGGCGCGCGGACGACGAGGTCCTTGCCGCGGTGGGCGGTGCGGACGGCACGTCCGTCGAGCGTCACCTCGCCGACGCGCAGCGGTGCCCCGAGGTCGAGCTGGAAGCGCGGCGCCGAGCGGGCCGCCCGGAAGGTGACGACCGCCCGCCCCGTGAGGCGCCGCGCGTCGCGGTCCCAGGTCAGGTCGAGGTCGTAGTGCAGGGCGTCGACGCGGGGGTCGCCGACGTCGGGGTAGACGCTGTCCTCGACCGGCGTGGACCGGGCGAGGTCGAGGTCGGGCTCGACCCGGTCGCCCACCACCGGTCCGCGCGACGGCGCGCCGGACGCCGCATCGTCGGCGGGCGCCGCGCCGCTCGGTGAGCCTGCCGGCCGGGCCGGTGCGGGGTCGGCGGCGTCCTCGGAGCACCCGGCGACAGCGAGCGAGAGGCACACGGCGAGCGCCGGGAGGGCCCGCCGACGGGTCATCTCTCGCCCCGCAGCAGCGGCCGGGCCAGCTTGCGGCCGTGGTGGATTTGCGCCTTGACGGTGCCGAGGGGTGCGTCGACGAGGTCCGCGATCTCGTCGTAGGGGAGTCCGTAGACGTCGCGGAGCAGCAGCGGCTCGACGTACTGCGGGTGGTCCTTCTCGATGGTCTCCATCGCCTCGAGCAGGTCGAGCCGGGTGCCGGCGATGACGCTGGTGGTGCGCGGGTCCGGACGATCGTGCGAGCCGTCCTCGAAGTCCGTCGGCGTTGCCAGGTTCCGCAGCCGGCGGTACGTCGAGCGGGCGCTGTTGACCGCGACGATGTGCAGCCAGGTGGTGAACCGGCCGCGACCGCCCCACGTGCCGATCTTGGTCGCGACGTTGAGCAACGCCTCCTGGCAGGCGTCCTCCGCGTCGCCGGAGTAGGGGAGCACGCCGCGGCAGATGTTGAGCACCCGGCTGCGGACGGCGGCGAGCAGCAGCTCGAGGGCGTCCCGGTCCCCGTCGCGGGCGCGCCGGGCGAGGTCGTCGATGTCGTCCGGCCCCAGCGCGTCGCCGTGGTCCCCCGAATAGCTCACGGACTGCACGATAATGCCCGGGTGTCCGCTCCCTCTCGTCTCGGTCGGTACCCGGTGCGCCGCCGCATCGGGTCGGGGGCGTTCGCGACGGTGTGGCTCGCCCACGACGAGCACCTCGACTGCCCGGTGGCGATCAAGGTGCTCGCCGACAACTGGACGACCGACCTCCACATCCGCCAGCGCTTCCTCGAGGAGGGGCGCTTCCTGCGCAAGGTCGAGTCCCCGCACGTCGTGCCCGTCTACGACGCCGGGGAGCTGGCCGACGACCGCCCCTACCTCGTGATGGCGTACGCCGACCAGGGCACGCTGGCCGACCGCCTCGAGCTGTCCGCCCTGGAGCGTTCGCAGGCGCTCGCCGTGCTCGTGCAGGTCGGGAGGGGACTGAGCGCCCTGCACGACCGCGGCGTGCTGCACCGCGACGTGAAGCCGGCCAACGTGCTGTTCCGCACCGTCGAGAACGGTCGCGGGTCGCGGGTCGTCGCGATGCTCGGCGACCTCGGCCTCGGCAAGGCGATGGACATGTCGTCGCGGCTCACCATGGTCGGTGGCACCCCGACCTACGTCGCGCCCGAGCAGGCGCTCGGGGAGGGTCTCGACCCGCGGGCCGACCAGTTCTCCCTCGCGGCCCTGACCTACCACCTGCTGACCGGGCGGCAGCCGTTCGACCACAAGACGCTGGCCGCGGCCGAGGACCCCGCACCGCCGCCGCCCATGGGCGTCGACCCGGCCGTCGAGGCGGTCGTCCTGCGGGGGCTGGCCAAGGACCGGGAGTGCCGGTTCGAGGACGTCGAGGCCTTCACCGCGGCGCTCGCCGAGGCCATGGGCGGCCCGGTCGACGAGGCACCGCAGGCGTGGATCCCGGTCGATCCCGACCTCACCCGCACCGCTCCGCGCCCCGAGGGGACGGGTGTGGCCGACGGCCTGCCGGACCCGCCGGGCCCGCCGCGGCGCCGCCGCAGGTGGCCCGCCGCGGTGGCAGCGGTCCTCGCGCTCGCCGTCGGCGCCGGCGCCGGCTGGTCGGTCGAGCGCGCCGTGACGGCGGAGCGCACGGTCGAGGACGCCACGGGGACGCTGGCCGTCACGGTCCCGGAGGACTGGACCACCCAGGTCGACCCCGAGCAGTGGACCCCCGTCGACGGCCAGCGCGAGCAGCCGTCGCTCGCGGCCGGCACCCGGCCCGGCTGGAACAGCGCCGACGACCCGGCGCCGGGGGTCTTCATCGGGGTGCTCGCCGGCGACGAGCTCCCCTCGCGGGTGCCCCAGCACGCCGACTGCGCGGAGTCCCGCTCGCCGATCTACGACGAGAAGGAGGGGGACAGCTCCATGACGGTGGTCTTCACCGGCTGTCCCGGCGCCGACGTGACCGTCGAGCGCGTGATCCGGGTCAACCAGAGCCAGCTGCTCTGGGTGCAGGTCCGCAGCGAGGACCCCCGCACCGCCAACCGGGTGCTCGAGTCGGTGGACACCTTCGGCATCTGAGTGCAGGGCGCCGCCCGTCACCCCTCAGCCGCCAGTCGCCGACCCGTCAGCCGCCCGGCAGTCGCCGTCAGCCGAGCCTGATCCCCGAGCCCACCCGCGCGACGAGGTCGGCCATGCCGGCGTCGTCGACCTCGCGCCCGGTCACCGCGATCTCGACCTGAGCGTTGTCGGAGCCGGTGAGGTCCACCCACCGCAGGTAGCCGTGGCGCAGGTGGTTCGAGGTGACGTACGAGAAGTGCAGGCTGTCGGCGGTCTGGCCGAGGACCTCCACGTTGCTCTCGTCCTCGCGCAGCTCGTCGATCCGTCGGTCCAGGGTCCAGTCGATCGAGCGGCGGCTACTCAGCACCTGCTCCACCCGCATGACGTAGCCGAAGTCCGGCTGGTCCGGCGGGCGCCACTGCCACTCGTTGAGCGAGTTCTCGGAGAAGTCCCAGCCCACCGGTGCGAGCAGGGTCATCCGGAAGTCCCCGCTGCCGACGACCCGCCGCTCGAGCGGCAGGCCCGGGGCGAGCGGAGGGGTGGGCGGGTCGGGGAGGAGGTCAGGCACCGGGTCCACGGGCAGGCTCGGCGAGGCGGCCGCAACCGGAGCGGCCCTGCCCTCGGCACGCGGGTTCTCCCCGGCGAGCAGGGACGCACCGAAGCCGCCCGCTGCGCCGACGACGAGCAGCAGCGCGAGCACGGCCGTCCCCCGCCACGTCACGGCCGCCAATCTAGGCCATCCTCGCCGTGCCGGCGGGTGGGTGCGCCAGCCGACTGGGCAGCGGACGGATCAGTCGACAGGACGTCCGCCGGCGCCCCCCATGCCCTCGGCGACGCGGCGGATGAGGTCCCGGGTGCCCGGGACGTCGCGCTCGCGGCCGTGGACGACGATCTCGACGTCGGCCTGTCCGCTGGCGTCGAGGTCGAGCCAGCGCATGAAGCTGTGGCGGGCGTTGCCCTCGTTGCTCCGGTAGGTGTACTCCAGCGAGTCGGCGCCGCGGTCGACGATGACGACGTCCTCCTGCTCGGCGCCCAGGCGGTCGATGCGGATGTCGATCGCGTCCTCGATGGTGATGTCCTGGCTCTGGATCTGCTCCACGCGCATCACGTAGGTGTTGTTGGACGTGCCGGGCTGCTTCCACTTCCACTCGTTGGTGGCGTTGGCGTTCGTGCTCCACCCGACCGGAGCGGGGAAGGAGATCTCGAACTTGCCCGTGCCGACGGTCTCGGGTGCGAGCGGGATGCCGGGTCGCAGCGGCGGGTCGTCCGGGTCGGTCCTGTAGGGCCGGGGCGCCTCGACCGGCATCTCGGGCCGTTGCGCCGGGACCGGTGCGGGCACGCCGGTGCCGAGCGTGGTGTCGCGGCTCTGCGCGGACGCGGCGTACCCGCTCCCGGCGCCCACCGCCAGGAGCGCCACCAGCACCGCGGGCCCCCGCCACTCCACGCGCCCATCATGTCAGTCCGCCCGGATGGTCTGGTCCACGGACGACGACGGGTGCGCCGCTGCGCCGGTGGGCGCACCATCGGGGGATGCGGTCGCGGTGGGCACTCCGGGTGGGCCGTGCCTTCGACGGGGCGCGGTTCCGGCCGGGCGGTGCGACGGTCGTGGTCGAGGGCGAGCGCGTCGTGGGTGTGGAGGAGGCGTCGTTCGCCCTGCCCGGGGACGTGCCCGTGACCGACGTCGCGGGGACGCTCCTGCCCGGGCTCGTCGACTGCCACGTCCACCTCGTCGGGTCCGGCTCCTTCCCCGGTACGCCGGGGAGCCTGGAGTGGGCCGGCGGGGCGGCCGCCGACGCCGTCGACGCGGTCGTCGTCGCCAGCCTCCGCGAGCAGGTGGCCGCCGGTGTGACGACCGTGCGCGACCTCGGCGACGTGGCGTACCGGGCGCTGTCCCACCGCGGTCGCCACGCCGAGGGCCTGCCGCGCGTGGTGGCGGCCGGGCCGCCGGTGACGACCCCGCAGGGGCACTGCTGGTTCCTCGGCGGCGCCGTCGACGTCCACGACCCCGGTGCGCTGGACCGGGCGGTCGCGGAGCGGGTCGAGCGCGGTGTCGACCTGGTGAAGGTGATGGCGAGCGGCGGCTTCCTGACGCCCGGCAGCGACCAGCTGGGTGCCCAGTTCGAGGCCGCCCACCTGCGCCGCCTGGTCGACCGCGCCCACGCCGCGGGCCTGCGGGTCGTCGCCCACAGCCACTCGGTCGTCGGTGCGGAGGTCGCCCTCGCGGCCGGTGTCGACGGGATCGAGCACTTCACCTGCCTGGCGCCCGGTGGCGCCCACGCGCCCGAGGCGCTGCTCGACCGGGTCGCCGCAGCGGATGTGACGGTCTGCCCGACCCTGGGCAACGACCCCTCGCGGTTCCCGCCCGTGTCCGCGATGCCGCCGCACATCCTGCAGATGCTCGAGCGGCTCGGCATCTCCGACCGCGACGAGCACTTCGCCCGGGTCGCGGCCGGCTCGCTGCGGCTGCGCGAGCACGGCATCCGCGTGGTGTCCGGCCTCGACGCGGGGGCGATGCCCGCCAAGCCGCACGGGCACCTGTGGCGCTCCGTGGCCGAGCTGGTCCGCGGCGGCTGGCCGGTCGACGAGGCGCTCGCCACGGCGACGTCGGTCGCCGCCGCGGACTGCGGGGTGGAGGCCGGACGCCTGGCGGCGGGCCGGCTCGCCGACCTCCTCGTGGTGGACGGCGACGTCGCGGCGGACGTCACCGCGCTGTCCCGGCCGTCCGCGGTGTGGGTGGGCGGGGTCGCCGTCATGCAGTGACGGGCACCTCCTACGGTGGTCCCGTGCTGATCCGCAACACCCGCCTGGTGGCCCTCACCGACGCCGTGCCGGGGCTCGTCGACGTACGGGTCGACGACGGTCGCGTCGTCGAGGTCGGCCCGCGGCTCGCGGGCGACGAGGCCGTCCACGACGCCGGCGGGCGCTGGCTCATGCCCGGCCTCTGGGACCAGCACGTCCACCTCGGGCAGTGGACGCTGGCGTCCGCGCGGCTCGACCTCGGCTCCGCCCGGTCCAGCGCCGAGGCGGTGGCGCTCGTGCGTGAGCGGCTCGCTCAGTGGCCCGACCTGCCCGTCATCGGCTGGGGCCACCGGCCGACCGCCTGGCCCGACAACCCCGTGGTGTCCGACCTCGACGCGATCGCGACCGACCAGCCGATCGTGCTCATCGCCGGCGACGGCCACCACGGCTGGCTCAACACCGTCGCGCTGCACGCCCTGGCGCTGCCCATCCGCGAGAGCGTGGTGAGCGAGGTGGAGTGGTTCATGGCCTACGGCCGGCTGGCCAGCGTCCTCGGCACCGACGGCACCGGCCCCGACGCCTACCGCCGCTCGATGGAGGCGGCCGCCGCGCAGGGGGTGGTCGGGGTGGCCGACCTCGAGTTCAGCGGCGGCGTCGCCGACTGGCTCGAGCGGTGGTCCGGCGGCGCGGACCTCATCCGCGTCCGGCACGCCTGCTACGCCGACGGGCTCGACGACGTGCTCGCGCGCGGGCTGCGCACCGGCGACCCGCTCGGCGACGACCCGCGCCTGACGATGGGACCGCTGAAGATCATCAGCGACGGCTCGCTCAACACCCGGACGGCCTGGTGCTGCGAGCCCTACGCCGAGAAGGCCATGCCCGGCTTCGAGGAGGGCCAGCCCAACCAGACGCCCGAGGAGCTGCGCACCCTCCTGGCGCGCGCCGCCGCGGGAGGACTCCAGGTCGCCGTGCACGCCATCGGGGACCGCGCGGTGACCGAGGCGCTCGCCGCCTTCGAGGAGACCGGCGCTCGTGGCGGGATCGAGCACGTGCAGCTCACGACCCGCGACGACGTACGCCGGATGGCGCGGCTCGGCGTCCGTGCCAGCGTGCAGCCGGCGCACCTGCTCGACGACCGCGACGTCACCGAGCGGCTCTGGCCGGGTCGCGCCGAGCGCTGCTTCCCGCTGCGCTGGATGCTCGACGAGGGGGTCGAGGTCGTGCTGGGCTCCGACGCCCCGGTCTCGCCGCTCGACCCGTGGCTGGCCGTGGCCTGCGCCGTCCACCGTTCCGCGGGCGACCGCGAGCCGTGGCACCCCGAGCAGTCGATCACCGCCCGCGAGGCGCTCGCCGCCTCGACCGACGGCCGCGGCACGGTGTCCGTCGGCCACCCCGCCGACCTCGTCCTGCTGGACGCCGACCCGCTCGACGGCGGGTCCGACCGCGACCACGCCTTGCGGCTGAGGTCCTTCGCGGAGCACGTCGTGGCGACCTGGGTCGCCGGGTCGACGGCGTACGCGCGCGACTGAACTCGAGATGCCCGTCGAGCTGCTGTGCGTCCCCGGTCTGGGGCTGGAGGCCGCCGAGTGGCGAGCCGCCGGTGACGCGATCGGCCGGCGCGTCGGCGCTCGGCGTACGACGCTGCGGCCGCTGCCCGGCTACGGCCTGCGCCCGGGCGTGGGCGACGACCTCCGCCCGCGCGCCCTCGCGCAGCGGCTCGCCGCGGAGCTCCCCGAGCGCGCCGTGCTGCTCGGCCACTCCGCCTCCTGCCAGGTCGTCACCCGGGCGGCCGCGCTGGCACCCGGGAGCGTCTCCGCGCTCGTCCTCGTCGGCCCGACGACCGACCCCCGCGCCGCCTCCTGGCCCCGCCTGGCCGCGCGCTGGCTGCGCACGGCGGCGTGGGAGCGCCCGCACCAGGTCCCGGTCCTGACCCGCAGCTACTCGCGCACCGGGCTCGGGTGGATGGCCCGGGCGATGGAGGCCGCCCGTCGCGAGGACGTCCGCGCCGACCTCCGGTCGCTGACGTGCCCCGTCCTGGTGGTGCGCGGACGGCACGACCGCATCTGCCCCGAGGACTGGTCGGGCCACCTCGCCTCCCTCGCGCCCGACGGGTCGCGCGCCGTGACCCTCGCGCGCGGCGGGCACATGGTGCCCCTCACCCATCCCGACCTGCTGTCGGACGCCGTCGCGTCGTGGCTCCGCGCGAGCGGTGCGTGACGCAGGTTTTCGAGCTGCAGGAGGTGCCTCACGCACCGCTGGGCCGGGCGGAGGTCGTACGGCGGTGCGTGACGCAGGTTTCCGAGCGGCAGAAGCTGCCTCACGCACCGCTGGGCCGGGCTTTGCGCGAGCGGCGGTGCGTGACGCAGGTTTTCGAGCTGCAGAAGGTGCTTCACGCACCGCTGGGCCGGGCTTTGCGCGAGCGGCGGTGCGTGACGCAGGTTTTCGAGCTGCAGAACTGCCTCACGCACCGCTGGGCCGGGCGTGGGTCGTACGGCGGTGCGCGACGCAGGTTTTACGGCGGCAGAAGCTGTCTCACGCACCGCTCACGCCAGCGCCAGGGTCGCGTCGAGCACGAACGCCGGGTCCTCGAGCCGGTCGCCGTAGACCTCGCGCAGCTGCCCGACCCGGTAGCGGACGGTCTGCGCGTGCACGAACAGCTCCTCGGCGACCGCCTCCCGGCGCCCGTGGTGGAGCAGCCAGCTGCGCAGCGTGTCGGTGAGCTTCTCGGCGGTGGCGGGCCGCAGGTCCGCCAGCGGTGCCAGCACGCGGGCGCGGAGGTCCTCGCGGGCCGAGGGGTCGGCGGACAGCACGAGCGCGGCGAGGTGGTCGTCGGAGTCGACCAGGCCGTCGAGGCCGAGCGCCGCGCAGCGCAGCGTCCGGCGGTACGACGCCGCGGCCTCCAGCCAGGGCACACCCGGGCCCACGACCGCGTCGGTGCCGCGCAGCGACTGCAGCAGCGTGCGACGGGCGGTGGCCGACCCGGTGGTCGGGACGAGCAGCAGTGCGTGGCCATCGGGGAGGCCGGCCACGTCGTCGGTGGGCTGGAGGGTGAGCGGGTCGAGCGCGGTCAGGGCGTGGGACACCTGCGACTCCGGCAGCACCACCGCCGTCAGGGCGCCGGGCGGCACCCAGTCGGCGCGTTCGGCCGCGGCGTTGACGGCATCGGCCGGCGCGCCGGTGAGCAGGGCGCGGGCGAGGCGCTCGAGGTTGCGCTGGCGCACCCGCCCGCTGCTCTCCAGCTCGTCGGTGTGCCCCGCGACCGAGGCGGCGGAGAGCTCGTCGATGTAGGCGAACACGAGCTCGGCGAAGCGGGCCAGCTGGGCGGGAGCGATGCCCGCCCCCACCGCTGCGTCGGCCATGTCGCGCCACGCCACCCGGGCACCGACGCGGTAGGCGGCGAGCAGGGCCTCGACGGTCCGGCCGCTGCGCGCCTCGCCGCGGCCGAGCTGGTAGGCGCCCTCGATCGCCGGCGCCTTGGGGGCGTTGCCGTGCTGGCGGGTGGCCAGCGTCAGGAACCCGCCGAGCGCGAGCTGCACCGCGTTGCGGATCACCTCGCCCATCCGGCCGCTCAACGCGCCGGCATAGCTGGGCACCTCGTCGATGATGGTGAGGACGGCGCGGTCGGCGACCTCGGCCAGCTGCGCGCGCAACGCCTCGGCCACCTGCGCCTCCAACGCGACGACGGTGGGCAATTGTGTGGCCGGGCGCACGTCACGACTGGGCATCGCGTCTCCTGTGGTCGGTTTTGTTCGTGACGAACAAGAGTCTAGGCCCGATTCACGTGCCGGGACCATGAATGCGGCGTCCGGTTCGGGGAGATTGGTGTCATGAGCACGACTCTCGAGCCGCCGGTGCGCGGCAGCCGCATGCGCGACCACCTGGTCCGCGTCGCCGAGGCTGCCACGACCCCCTACCTGCCGGCCGACTTCCTCGACATCTTCGCCCCGCTCCGCTCGGGGGCCGACCTGCGCGGGCGCATCGAGCAGGTCATCCCCGAGACCGCCGACGCCGCCACCATCGTGATCCGTCCCGGCGCCGACTGGGCCGGCCACGTGCCGGGCCAGTACCTCCGCATCGGCATCGACGTCGACGGGGTGCGCCAGTGGCGCGCCTACTCCCTCACGCACGGCCCGCGCCGCGACGGCCGCATCTCCATCACCGTCAAGGCCGTGCCCGACGGCATGGTGAGCAACCACCTCGTGCGCGAGGCCCGCCCCGGCACCCTCGTGCACCTCGAGCAGGCGGCCGGCGAGTTCGTCCTGCCGCCCGAGGGCGGCAAGTTCCTCATGGTGACCGCCGGGTCCGGCATCACGCCGGTCATCGGCATGCTCCGCAACCTCTTCCCGAGCACCGACGAGGGCGTGCTGCGCCCGGCACGCAGCGCCGACCACGACATCGTCGTCGTCCACGTGGCGCCCAGCCACCCCGACTCGATCTTCATCCGCGACCTCGAGGCCCTCGACGCCGCGGGGGCGATCCGGCTCGTGGCGCGGTACGACGACCAGCACGGCGTCCTCGACGTCGACCGGCTCGGCGACCTCGTGCCCGACATCGCCGAGCGGGCGACCTTGGCGTGCGGGCCGGCCGGTCTGCTCGACGCGCTCGCCGCGCACCACGAGGCCGCCGGGCTCAGCCTGACCACGGAGCAGTTCCGCACCGCGCGGGTCGAGCCGGGCGAGGGCGGCACCGTCACCTTCACCTCGGGCACCACCCTCGAGCTCGACGGCGCGACGCCGATCCTCGACGCGGCCGAGGAGGCCGGGATGCTCATGCCCAGCGGCTGCCGCATGGGCATCTGCATGGGCTGCGTGATCCCGCTCCGCGAGGGCAGCGTCCGCGACCTGCGCAACGGCGCCATCACCACCGCCGTCCCCGGCGAGACCGGCGACCTCAAGGTGCAGACCTGCATCAACGCCGCCGCCGGCCCCTGCCACATCGACCACTGACCAGACGCCCGACCTCCCCGACACCCCCCAGGAGATCGCCATGACGACCATCCAGAAGAAGGCCGCGCTCCCCGGCCAGTCCAACCCCATCGCGCACTTCACCGAGGCCGACATCGAGCAGATCGGCTACGAGCTCGACGCGATCCGCCAGGAGGTCATCGACACCCGCGGCGCGAGCGACGCGGCGTACATCCGGCGCGTCATCGACACCCAGCGCAAGATCGAGCTCGGCTCGCGCGCGGTGCTGCTCTTCAGCGCCTTCCCGCCCGCGTGGGTGCTCGGCACCCTGGGCCTGAGCATCTCCAAGATCCTCGACAACATGGAGATCGGCCACAACATCCTCCACGGCCAGTGGGACTGGATGCGCGACCCGAAGATCCACTCCAGCACCTGGGAGTGGGACATGGCCTCGCCGGCCGAGCAGTGGAAGCACAGCCACAACGAGCTCCACCACACCTACACCAACGTCATCGGCAAGGACAACGACCTCGGCTACGGCATCATGCGCGTCGACGAGGACCAGACCTGGACGCCGGCGCACCTGGGCCAGCCTCTGTGGTGCTTCATCAACGCCGTGTTCTTCGAGTACGGCATCGCGGCCTACGACCTCGAGCTCGGTGCGGTCATCGCGAAGAAGCAGACCAAGGACCCGGAGTTCCGTCGCCGCGCCAAGCAGGTGCTGGGCAAGATCCGCCGCCAGGCCACCAAGGACTACGTCGTGCACCCGGCGCTGTCGATCCCGACCGGCTCGTTCCTCCCGACGCTCGCGGCGAACTTCACCGCCAACGTCGTGCGCAACCTGTGGTCCAACTCGGTCATCCTCTGCGGTCACTTCCCCGAGGGCGTGGAGACCTTCGAGAAGCGCTCGATCGAGGGCGAGACGAAGGGCGAGTGGTACGTGCGCCAGATGCTCGGCAGCGCCAACATCTCCGGCTCGAAGTTCCTCCACCTGATGACCGGCAACCTGTCGCACCAGATCGAGCACCACCTCTTCCCCGACCTGCCGTCCAACCGCTACGCCGAGATCGCCCCCAAGGTGCAGGCGCTGTTCGACAAGTACGACCTCACCTACTGCGCGCGTCCGCTGGTCCCGCAGGTCGCCTCGGCCTGGCACAAGGTCATCCGGCTCTCCCTGCCCAACGGCTGGCTCGCCACGACGAACAAGAAGAACGTGCCGCAGCAGCTCGGCATCCTCTACAAGATGGCCACGGGCGACCGTCGTACGCGCCGCCTGCTCGGCCGCAAGCTCGAGAGCGAGGCGCGGGCCAAGGCCGCCTGACTCCGACCGGCCAGCGGTCTGGACCTCCGTGAAAACACGGATGTATCAGGACCGCCTCGCGCGCATCCTTCCAGTCGTGAGCATCCGACACGGGGAGACAGCGATGAGCACGAGCACGGCAGGCACGTCGGGAGCGTCCCGATGATCCGCATCGGCTCCGTGGGGGAGCCGGCGCACGACGCCCGCCCCGAGGTGGCGCGGCCGTCACTGCCACGGCCGCGTGCCGCTGCGGACGTGGGGTCCGTGGCGCGCGCGCAGGCCGGCTGAGGTACGCGAGACCGGCAGCGCAGGGGGTCGCCGGTCCGTCACCGGGCCGGACGTCCGCGTGGGAGGGGTCCACGCCGGCGTCCGGCCCTCTGCCGTCTCCCGGACGGGCGTCCCGCGGGTCCGCGCGGGACCGAGGAAGGACCCGGCTGGTCTGGACCGTCTTCCGCAGACTTCCCGCAGGCTTCTCGCAGCCGGGGCTGCGTCCCCGCATCCGCTCCTAGTCTGCGTCCAGGCGGTCCGTGGGGCCCGCCGCGTGGGGACGAGAGGAGCCCGACGATGAAGAACCACACGGGCGACGGGTCGATCGACCTGAGCGCGCGCATCACCTCGCTCGAGCAGTTCCGCGGGTCGCTGGTCGCCCGGCCGCGGACCGGCGCGGGCCACGACGACGCACCGGCCGACGACGCGCCGCCCTCGCGCGTGCTGAGACCTCGCCGCGCGCGCGTCTTCCTGCGCGGCGGCGGGGGACTGGGCACCTTCGCCGAGCTCACCGTCACCGCGCCACGGCCCCGCGCGAGCGCCGACTGACCGGAGCGGCACGGCGTCGTGTGACGCACGCGTCGCGAAGCGGCCCGATGCGCCTCCGCTGAGCGGGGTCGCGCCTCGCCTACAGTCGCCCGGTGGTCTGGCTGGTCGGCGCGCTCCTGCTGCTCTGGCTCGCCTGGGGGCCGGTCGTCCTGCTCGTCGCCGCCGCGGCGCTCTGCGTCCCCCGCGTCCGCTGGTGGGCCCGCGACCGCGCGTACGTCAGCCGCCGCGGCGCCGCCCGGCTGGCGGGCGCCGCCGCCGTCCTCGCAGCCGCCGTCGTGGCGGTGCCCGACGGCTGGCTCCCGATCCCGCCGGCGCCGGGGGTGTGGGCCGGTCCGTCCTACGTCGGCCGCCCGGCCGTGCCGAGTCCGGTCGCCGCAGCGCCGACCCGCAACCCCCACCTCGCCGCGGAGGACCCCGCGGACCGGCCCGGCCCGCTCGGGCGCCAGCCCGAGGTCGCGACCGCCTGGTACGGCCTCGAGCGGTGCGGCCGGCTCGAGGTGACCTCGGCCGACCGCCTCGTCGCGCTCTGCACCGGACGCGGCGGCCAGAGCCTGCGGGTCGTGGACCCCGACTCCCTGCGGCCGACGGCCACGCACGAGCTGCCCGAACGCCCCGAGGGCTCCGCCTGCCCCGGCGACGTGGTCTACCTCGACGCCGCCGACCGGGCCGTCGTCGCCGCCGGCGACCGGCAGGTGCTGGCCGTGCGCACCGCGAGCAAGGGCGAGCCGGACCTCGCGCCCGACGCCACCTGGGACCTCAAGCCCTACGTGCCCTACGGCGACTGCCTGGTGGCGCTGGCCCCGGGATGGTCCGGTCGGGTCTGGTGGGCGTCGCGCGCCGGGCTCGTCGGCACCCTCGACCCGGCGAGCGGGCAGGTGGGCGTCGCCGACCTCGGCGAGCAGGTCCGTCGCGGCATCGCCACGGACGAGGCCGGCGCGTACGTCGTCACCGACGAGGCGCTCCACCGCCTGGTCGCCGCCGAGGACGGCACGCCGCAGCCCGTCTGGCGCACGGCGTACACCGGCTCCAGCGGCTCCGCCCCGGTCCTCCTCGACGGCGGGGCCGTGGCGATCACCGACGAGGCGGACGACCGGCTCGGCGTCCTCTTCCTCGCCCGCGACGACGGCCGCGAGCTGTGCCGCCAGCCGGTCTTCGACGACGGCGGCTCGACCGACAGCGACCTCGCCGCGCTCGGCGGCGGTGTCGTCGTCACCAACGACGGGGGGTACGCCTCACCACGCCGCACGTTGCTGGGCTTCACCCCCGCCCCGGGGGTCGCGCGGGTCGACCTCGCCGACGGCGGGTGCGTCGTCGCCTGGACCAGCGACACCGTCTCGCCGGGCTCCGGCGCCGTGGCCAGCCGCCCGAACGGCCTGGTCTACGCGTGGACCAAGCGGCCCTCGCTGACCGGGGTCAGCGCGTGGTACCTCACCGCGATCGACGCGTCCTCCGGGCGCGCCATGTGGGGAGTGCGGACCGGCACCGGCTCCCTCGCCCGCAGCGGCGGGTCGCGCATCACCCTCGGCAGGGACGGCTCCGCGTTCGTCGGCACGGCGGCGGGGCTGGTCCGGGTGCGCGACCGCAGCTGACGACGCTCACGGCCAGGCGAGCCCGACCGTGGCCTCGCTGGTCTCCCACAGGCGCCGCTGCGCCACCTCGTCCCGGGCGAGAGGCGCCGTGTCGACGACGCGGGGGCGCCCTGTCGCCTGTGCGGGACCGCCGGGGCCGACGTAGGTCCCGCCCGGCAGGTCGGCGGTGGCGGCCATGAGCGTCGGCCACGCACCGGCAGCCGCAGGCTGCGAGACCGCCTTGACGGCGGCGTCGAGGATCGACGCGCGGCGCCCCCGGCTGGTGCCCACCTGGCCGTTGACGACGAGGTGGGTGCCGGCGAGGCCCGGGTGCGCGGCGAGCGCCGTGACGGGCAGCCCCGCCTGCCGCGACCGGCGGTCGAGCTCGAAGGTGAAGAGCAGGTTGGCGAGCTTGGTCTCGCCGTAGACCCGCCACCGCCGGTAGCGCCGCCGCTCCCGCGGGTCGCCCACCGGGGCCGAGCGCGCCACCCGGTGCATCTGGGAGGAGAGGGTCACGACGCGGCCCCGACCGGAGGCCACCAGCTGCTCGAGCAGCAGGCCCGTCAGCAGGAAGGGTCCGAAGTGGTTGGTCGCCATCTGCGACTCGAGGCCGTCCGCCGTCCGGCGGAGGGGAGGGGCCATGATGCCGGCGTTGTTCACCAGCAGGTCGATCGGGCCGAGACCCCTCGCCGCCTCGGCGGCCGACCGCACCGAGGCGAGGTCGGACAGGTCCACCACCAGGGTCTCCAGCGCGGCGCCCGGCACCTCGGCGCGGACCGCCTCGGCTGCCCCGTCGAGCTTCGCCGGCGTCCGTCCCGCGAGGGTGACCCGGGCGCCGTGGCGGGCCAGCTCGAGCGCGGTGTGGAAGCCGAGGCCGCCGCGGGTCGGGCCGGTCACGACCGCGGTCCGCCCGGTGAGGTCTCCGATGTCGGAGGTCGTCCACGCGACGCTCACGGCGTGACGCCCATGGACGCCAGGACCCGCTCGCCGAGCGCGGCGTCACCGTCCACCGCGACGACGCCCGGCTCCACCGGCCGCCGACCACCGGCCAGCACCACGAAGGTCTCCCGGTCCATCGCCAGGGCCACCGCCGGCTCCCCGTCCTCCGCAGTGCCGGGGCGCCCGCGGCCGTCGTCGCCCACCACGACGGTCGCCGGCTCGTGACCGGCCACCTCCACGCGGACGACGCTGCCCGCCGGCGCCTGCGCGCGCTTGGCGACGACGTAGGGCAGGCTCTCCATCAGGTAGTCGGCGCTGTGGACCGCCGGCGCCGAGTCGAGGTTGCCCGGCATCCCGAGCGCGCGGCGGACGTCCTGCTCGTGCATCCACACGTCGAGCGGCCGGTTGCGCAGCAGGAGCCCGGTGGTCCACCCGAGGGCCCCGAAGACGCCGGGCGCCGGCGCCGACGGGTCGGTCGGCGGGTCGGCGAGGAGCCGCGTGTGCCGAGCGGTCGTCGACTCGCGGATCTCGGTGATCAGCGCGTCGGGCGTCATCGTGCGACGGGCGACCACCCCCTGCTCGGTGAACCGGCCCATCACGCCCCGGGCGTGCGGGACCTGCCCGATCTCGACCTCCTCGTGGTCCCGCCCGGCCAGGAGCGCCTCGAGGTGGGCGGTGTGCGCCGCCACCGCGTGCACGTCCCAGCCGGGGAGGTCGGTGGGAGTCCTCCACTGGTCCACCTCGACGTGCTCGAGCACGCGCGTGAACGAGTCCACGGCCTCCCACCACACGGCGACGAGCGCGGCGAGCCGCTCCCTTTCGGTCATGGTGCCGAGCGTAGGGCTCGGAGTCGTCGCCGCGCCGCGCACCCGTACGGGTGGCGCCGACCCGCAGGTACGCCGATCCCCGGCCGGGCGGGCCTACCCTGCTCGGGACGGCCCGGACCCGACCCGGGCCGCACCACCCGACAAAGGAGTCGTCATGGGTATCGGAATCGGCATCCTGCTGCTCGTCATCGGACTCATCCTCCTGTTCGCCATCAAGGAGTTCCCGGCCTCGGTGCAGGAGGTCGTCGACCCGACGACGGTCGGCTGGATCCTCGTCATCGCGGGCGTGCTGTCGCTCGTGCTGGCCCTGGTGATGAACCAGCGGGCGCGGACCACCCACGTGGAGGAGCGGCGGGACATCTGAGCGGGCCGACGGGCTCCCGGCGGCTCACAGCCAGCCGCGCTCCTGCGCGATCCGGGCCGCCTCGCTGCGGGTGGTGGCGCCGGTCTTGCCGATCGCGGCCGACAGGTGGTTGCGCACCGTGCCCTCCGAGAGGTGCACGCGCGCCGCGATCGTCGCTACCGGCGACCCGTCGAGGGCGTGCGTCAGCAGCTCCCGCTCCCGACCGGTGAGCGGGCTGGGGCCGTCGACGAGCGACTCCGCCGCGAGGTCCGGGTCGATGACCCGCAGCCCGGAGTGCACGCGGCGCACGGCGTCGGCCAGCTGGCGGGCGGGGGTGTCCTTGACGACGAAGCCGGACGCCCCCGCCTCGATCGCCCGCCGCACGTAGCCGGGCCGCCCGAACGTGGTGACGACCAGCGAGCGCACCCCGGGCAGCTCCCGCCGGACGGCGGCCGCGGCGTCGATGCCGTTGAGGCCGGGCATCTCGATGTCGAGCAGGCACACCTCGGCGCCGGAGTCCCGCGCGGCGGTGACCACCTCGTCGCCGCGTCCGACCTGCGCGACGACCTCGAGGTCGGACTCCAGGTCGAGCAGGGCGGCCAACGCCCCACGGACGAGTGCCTGGTCGTCGGCCAGCAGGAGCCGGATCACGGGAGGGCCACCTCCACCCGGGTGCCGGGCCCGGCCGCGCTGACGTGGAGGGTGCCGCCCACCCCGGCGACCCGCTCGCGCATCCCGCGCAGGCCGTTGCCCTCGGCGCCGGAGCACCCGGTGCCGTCGTCGGTGACGGTGATGCCGTGCGGGCCGAGCTCGATGACGACCGTGTGCGCCCGCGCGTGGCGCACGACGTTGGTCACCGACTCGCGCAGCACCCACGCCAGCAGCGTGCGGTGGCGCGGGTCGGTGTCGGCGATGCCGCCGACGACGGTCGTGGAGATCCCGGCGTCGGCCAGCACCCGGGGCGCCGCCGCGAGCTCGGCCTCCAGGTTGCCGGCCCGCAGGCCGCCGACGGTCGCGCGCACCTCGGCGAGCGCCTGGCGCGCCGTGGCCTGGATGGACTCCAGCTCGGCCTTGGCGCGCTCGGGGTCGAGGTCGACCAGGCGCGCCGCGAGCTCGGCCTTCACCGAGAGCGCGGTGAGGGAGTGGCCGAGGACGTCGTGCACGTCGCGCGCCACCCGCTCGCGCTCGGCGACGACGGCGTACGAGCGGCGCGCCTCGTGGGCCGCGTGCTCGCGCTCGCCGAAGATGCGCAGCATGACGCCGCCGATCATGATCGGCCAGAGCATGAGGAAGAAGTACGTCGGGAAGCCGTCGATGCCCAGCAGCGACAGCAGGGGGACCGCCGCCCAGAACCCGACGGCCCACTTCCAGGCGGGGGCCGGCAGCTCGAGGGCGGAGAGGATCGCGAGGTACGGGGTGAACGAGATGACCCCGATGCCGATGACGGGCACCGTGGCGAGGGCCAGCAGCAGCATCGCACCCAGGGACAGCCAGGTGCTGTGCCGCTGCGAGTAGCCCAGGACGTTGGCGACAGCGAAGCCGACGATGCACAGCAGCGCGGCCGCCTTGGCCCAGGTCGGGACGGCGGACTCGGCGACGGCCACGATCGGGAAGACCAGGAAGAACAGCCAGACGGACGCGAACGCCCACCCCCACTTCTCCCACGGGTTCGCGGGCAGCGCGGCCCCGGCCGGGTCGGTGGTCACGTGCGCGCCCGGCTCCGGCGTACGCCCCACAGCGCCAGCAGCGCGAAGATCACCGTCCACGCGAGCACGTTAGCGACCGGCAGCCACAGGGGGTCGCGCACGCCCGACGGGAGCCAGCCGTCGGTGAGCGGGAACCGCGCGAGGGCGGCGTACCCGTAGAGCGGCGTCAGCCGGCCGAGGTCGAGCATGAACCCGCTCATGGGCGTGAAGACGTTGCCGAGGAAGGCCATCACGACGATCATCCCGGAGGCGATCCCGGGTGCGTTCGGACCGCGGAGGACCAGGCAGACGGCCAGCCCGTAGACCGCGAAGAGCGCGGACCCCGCCCAGACGACGACGGCCGAGGTGAGCCAGTCCGACCACGCGCCGCGGGCGCCGGTGGCCGCGCCGATCGCGAAGATGAGCGCGACGGGCAGGGCGGCGACGACCATCGCCAGCGCCGCCTTGACCGCGACGAACGCGAGCGGGCGCATGGGCGTCAGGCCGAGCTGGCGCCCCCAGCCCATCACCTGCTCGGTGGCCGCGCTGCCGGCCACGCCGGTGGTCGCGGTGACGGCGCCGTAGCAGGCCATCGAGATCATCACGTACATGGCGACGTTGCCGCTGCCGACCGGGTCCTGCGACCCGAGGCCGAAGACGAGGTACATGAACGTCGGCAGCCCGACGATGAAGAACATCCCGATGCGTTCGCGCAGCTGGCGGCGCAGGTCGAGGCGGGCGTAGCGCAGCATCGCGGGGCGGGGCACCGGTCGTGGGCCGGCGGCCGGCCGCGCGGCGCGGAGGCTGCTGGTCGTCATCGGGTGGCTCCGGCGAGGTGGTCGCGGTGGCCGGGGCGGTCGGGGTGGCCGGCTCCCGAGGTCAGCGCGAGGAACGCCGCCTCCAGGCTGGGGGCGGAGACCTCCACATCGGTGGCGCCGAGCGGCTCGAGCACCCGGCGCACCTGCGCCAGCCAGGCCGGGTCGATGCCGCCGGCCCGCTCCACCTCGGGCGGCGGCCGGAAGGTCACGGTGCGTCCGCCGTACGCCGCTCGCACGTCGGTCGTCGCCGCGTCGTGGACGATGCGCCCGCGGTTCATCAAGACCGTGCGCTCGGCGAACTCGTCGGCCTCGGCAAGGTAGTGGGTGGCGAACACGATCGTGCGGCCGTGGGCGGCGTCCGCGCGCATCGCCTGCCAGAACTCCTGGCGGGCGCCGACGTCCATGCCGGTGGTGGGCTCGTCCAGGATGACGAGGTCCGGGTCGGGCAGCAGCGCGAGGGCGAACTTCAGCCGCTGCTGCTCCCCGCCCGAGCACGCCTCGACGCGGCGGCGGGCGAGGTCGGTGAGCCGGGCACGCTCGAGGACCACCTCGACCCGGTCCGTCCGGCCGTGCAGGGCCGCGATGGCGCGGACCGTCTCCTCGACGGTGAAGTCGTTGAGCAGCCCGCCGGTCTGCATGACCGCGGAGACCAGGCCCCGGCGCACGGCCTCGCCGGGGGAGGTGCCGTAGACCTCCAGGCTGCCGGCGTCGGGCCGGGTGAGCCCGAGCATCATGTCGACCGTCGTCGTCTTGCCGGCCCCGTTGGGGCCGAGGAACGCGACGATCTCGCCCGGCTGGACGACGAGGTCGATGCCGTCGACGGCGACGACGGTGCTCTGGTCGGAGCCGCGGAACTGCTTCCGCAGCCCCGTCGCGCGGATCGCCGGCACGGCGGCTGGGGAGGTCATGCGCCCAGCCTGCCGACGTACGGCCCCCGGTCCCTGACGGAAGTGTCACGACCTCCCCGTGACACCTGTCATCCCCGTCATCCGGCGACACCGGCCCCCGCTCCCGGTAACGCCATCAAAAGTGCACTCCCGCCCCCACTGGTGGGGGCGCGAGTGCCTGGATCGGGGCGTTACCCGGAGGACGGCTGTCAGAAGGCCGACTCGTCGAGGTCCATGAGGTCGAGGTCGGTGCCCTCGGCGATCGCGCGCTCGGCGCTGATCCGCGGCAGGTTCGTCTGCGCGAAGAACTGCGCGGCGGCGACCTTGCCCTCGTAGAACGCCTTGTCCTTCGCCGACACCTCGCCGGCGAGCTTGCCCAGCGCGACGTCGGCCTGGCGCAGCAGCAGCCACCCGCAGACCACGTCGCCGAGCGCCATGAGCAGGCGCGAGGTGTTGAGGCCGACCTTGTAGATGTTGCGCACGTCGTCCTGCGAGCTCATCAGGTCGTTGATCATGTGACCGACGATGGCGTTGGCGTCCTCGAGCGCGGTCGCGAGCAGGGCCCGCTCGTTCTTGAGGCGCCCGTTGCCGCCCTCCGAGGCGATGAACGCCTCGATCTCCTTCGCCAGGTGGCCCAGGGCACGGCCCTGGTCCTTGACGATCTTGCGGAAGAAGAAGTCCTGGCCCTGGATGGCGGTCGTGCCCTCGTAGAGCGTGTCGATCTTGGCGTCGCGGACGTACTGCTCGATCGGGTACTCCTGCAGGAAGCCGGAGCCGCCGAACGTCTGCAGCGACTCGGTGCCCAGCAGCACCCACGAACGCTCGGACCCGTAGCCCTTGACGATCGGGAGCAGCAGGTCGTTGACGGCCGCGGCGAGCCGCGCCTCGTCGGAGTCGGCGGTGCCCGCGTGCTCGGCGAGCATGACCTGGTCCTGCCAGGTGGCGGTGTAGAGCACCAGCGCGCGCATGGCCTCCGCGAAGGACTTCTGCGTCATCAGCGAGCGGCGTACGTCGGGGTGGTGGGTGATCGTCACGCGCGGCGCGGTCTTGTCGGCGGCCTGGGTGAGGTCGGCGCCCTGCACCCGCTCCTTGGCGTAGTCCAGCGCGTTGAGGTAGCCGGTGGACAGCGTGGCGATGGCCTTGGTGCCGACCATCATCCGGGCGTTCTCGATGACCTGGAACATCTGCGCGATGCCGTCGTGGACCTCGCCGAGCAACCAGCCGCGCGCCGGCTCGCCGCCGCCGACCTGCGGGTCGCCGAAGGTGACCTCGCAGGTGTTGGACACCTTGATGCCCATCTTGTGCTCGACGTTGGTGACGTAGACGCCGTTGCGCTCACCGGTCAGCTCGCCGGTCTCGTGGTCGAAGTGGTGCTCGGGCATCCAGAACAGGGACAGGCCCTTGGTCCCCGGACCGCCGGCGCCCTCGACACCCTCGGGGCGCGCGAGCACGAGGTGCATGATGTTCTCGCTCATGTCGTGCGTGGCGCTGGTGATGAAGCGCTTGACGCCGGTGATGCTCCACGAGCCGTCGTCGTTGGCGACGGCCTTCGCGCGGCCGGCGCCGACGTCGGAGCCGGCGTCGGGCTCGGTGAGGACCATGGTGCAGCCCCACTGGCGCTCGACCATGTGCTGGGCGATGCGCTTGTCGCGCTCGTTGCCGTTGCGGTGCACGACGTTGGCGAACGCCGGTCCGGCGGCGTACATCCAGACCGGGGCGTTGGCGCCGAGGACCATCTCGCCGATCGCCCAGATCAGCGACGACGGCGCCGGCGTGCCCCCCATCTCCTCGAGCACCTGCAGGCGCCAGAACTCCGAGTCCATCCACGCCTGGTAGCTGGCCTTGAACGACGGCGGCACCGGGGCGGTGTGCGTGGCGGGGTCGAAGACCGGCGGGTTGCGGTCGCTGTCCTCGTAGGACGACGCGAGGTCCTCGCGGGAGAGGCGCTCGACCTCGCGCAGGATCTCGCGCGCGCTCTCACCGTCGACCTCGCCGAACGGGCCGGTGCCGAGCACGGCGTCCCGGTCGAGCACCTCGAAGAGGTTGAACTCGATGTCGCGGAGGTTGGTCTTGTAGTGGCTCACAGCTTCCACCTGTTCCGTGTGCGGGCGGTCGTAGGGGCGAGGGGCGGTGCGGCTACTCGCCGGTAACAAATCATGCCTCGGCGCGGACGTGCGCGCAACACGGACTCGGGGATGTCGCCGGTGGCGAGGCATCACGGCTTCTCCCGACGAGGGTCCGAGGAAGCGGAAACGAGGTGGCAGGACACGCCGACCATCTCGTCGGTTTTGTCAATCACCCAGAGTATGTCTACTCTTTGACGCGACATACCGCAGTCACATGACTACCCGGCGCGAGCGCCGGAGGAACCCCGGAAGGACCCCCATGCGCAAGCTCATCGTTCTCGGTGTCGTGGGCCTCATCGCCCAGCTCATCGACGGATCCCTGGGCATGGCCTACGGCGTGACGTCCTCGACGCTCCTCCTGGCCGCCGGGGTGGCCCCGGCCGCCGCGTCCGCCGCCGTCCACTTCTCCGAGATCGGCACGTCGCTGGTCTCCGGCGCCTCGCACCACAAGCTCGGCAACGTCGACTGGCGCACCGTGTCGATCCTCGCCGTGCCCGGCTTCGTCGGCGCGTTCCTCGGCGCCACCCTGCTCTCCAACCTCGACGCCGCGGTCGCCAAGCCCGTCGTCGCGGTCATCCTGCTGAGCCTCGGCTTCTACGTCGTCTACCGCTTCCTGCGCCTCGGCGGCGCCCGACCGAGCTTCAAGGGCCACCCGTCGGCCGCGTTCCTCGCCCCGATGGGCCTCGTCGCCGGCACGCTCGACGCCGTGGGTGGCGGCGGCTGGGGTCCTGTCGGCACGACGTCGCTGCTCTCCAGCGGCCGCCTCGAGCCCCGCAAGGTCGTCGGCTCGATCGACACCTCGGAGTTCGTCGTCGCCGTCGGCGGCTCGCTGGGCTTCCTGTTCGGGCTGGGCGCGGCCGGCATCAACTGGGGGTACGCCGGTGCCCTCCTCGCCGGTGGCGTCGTCGCCGCCCCGATCGCCGCGTGGCTGGTCAAGCACCTCGCCGCCCGCGTCCTCGGCACCGCCGCCGGTGGCCTGATCATCCTGACCAACTCCAAGACCCTGCTCGAGGCCGTCGGTGTGCCGGGCATCGGCGTCGCGGTGACCGCTGCAGTCGTCTTCGTGCTGTGGATCTCGGCCATCACGTGGGCCGTCAAGCAGGAGCGCGCCGCCAGGGCGGCCCGCCTCGAGGAGCCCGAGATGGAGCCCGCCACCGCCTGATCGCGCGTCGCACGCCGCCGCCCCGGCCTCTCCTCGGCCGGCGCGGCGGCGCGCAGCCGCCTCGGCCCGTCCCGGGCCGCCGCCCCCCAAGAGCACTGACTCTGCCGACATATCTGACAAACTGGCCATATGCGCGTCTCCGCCAAGGCCGACTACGCCCTCCGGGCACTGATCGAGATCGCGGTGCGCAGCGACGGGGCGGCCGTGAGCGCCGAGCAGCTCGGCAAGGCGCAGGGGATCCCGCACGGCTTCCTCCAGGCCATCCTCGCCGACCTGCGTCGCGCCGACGTCGTGGTGTCGCAGCGTGGCCAGTCGGGCGGCTGGCGCTTCGCCCGCAAGCCCGAGGCCGTGAGCGTGGCCGACGTGATCCGCGCCGTCGACGGCCCCCTCGTCTCGGTCTACGGCCTGCGCCCCGAGGCGGTGGAGTACGACGACTCGGCGAAGGTCCTGCAGCACGTGTGGATCGCAGCGCGCAGCTCGCTGCGAGGGGTCTTCGAGCAGGTCACCATCCAGGACCTCGCCGACGGCACCCTGCCGAGCGGCGTCGCGGCCCTCACCGAGGACGACGACGCCTGGCAGCCGCACTGACGCCCACCGTGCCGTCCGGCCGAGGCCGGCACCGGCGCCGTCCGCGCTCAGGCAGCGAGCCTGCGGTTGACGAGCGTGCGCCGTCGGCCGAGCTTCGCCAGCCGCTTGTCGAGGCGCGCCTCCTCCTCGATCAGCGCGATCCGGGCGACCTGGGCGGCCAGTCTCTCGGCGTCGAGGCGCGAGGGCAGCACGTGCGTGCGCCCCTCCTTCACCAGCGAGGTCCACGCCGCCGGCGGCTCGACCGTGAAGCCGCTGGTCACCACGAGCACGACGGTGAACTCGGCGAGCGCGTCGTGGGCCAGCGCGGCCTGCTCGGGCGTGGCGGTGAAGAGCGCCGGCATGCTGACGAAGCAGTGCGACCTGGTCTTGCGCGCGCGACGGCACACCCGTGCCCAGGCGCCCTCGACCGGCTTGCGCTTGAGTCCGGCCGCCTTGTGGGAGCGGAGGATCTCGATCTCCGCGTGCTCGAAGACCTCGGAGTCGGCCGTCGGGACGGTGACGCCGCCCAGGGCCAGCGCCTCGGTCATCGCCGACACGTCCACCGCGCCGGGGCCGAGGTGGAGCAGGAACAGTCTCTTGGCCATGGCGCCAGCCTGCTGCGGCCGGGCGTCGGGCGCGTGAACCCGGGCTGTCGTCCCGCGGAACTCCGCCGGTCCGCAGGCCGCCGCCGACCGCCGGCTCAGTCGACCTCGACCGCGGCGATCCAGCGGACGAGCGGGCGCAGGGCCGTCCAGTCGGCGCGGACCCGGTCGACCAGGCCGGCGTCGATGGCGTCGGGCTCGAAGCCGTAGGACCGACCGACGAACAGCTGCTTGCGGCGCAGCAGGTGGATGCGCGGATGAGCGGCGTCGTAGCCACGCGGCGACGTCTTGAGCTGCTCACCGCCCACCTCGAAGCCGTCCCTCTCGAGCCGCCTCAGCAGCCGGTCGAGCGCCGTGCCCGTGGTGTCGTCGGCGATGGCTGCGCGGATGGCCGCCAGCGTGGGGCCGTCCGCGTCGTAGAAGCCGGCGCCTACCCGGGTGCCGCGCGCGGAGATCTCGACGTACCACCCGGTGCGTGGCCCCGCCGCGACGAACGCCCCCTGGTGCGTCTTGTACGGCGTCTTGTCCTTCGCGAACCGGACGTCGCGATAGGGACGGAAGACCTTCGCCGGACCGAACTCGGGCTCGAGCTCGGCGGTCAGCGCCTTCATCGGTGCCTCGACGGCGTCCTTGTAGACCTGGCGGTGGGCCTCCCAGAACGACTTGGAGTTGTCCATCTCGAGGTCGTCGTAGAAGTCCAGCGCGGCAACGGGGAATCCGGTGAAGCTCACGCCGCGACGTTAGGGCATGACGCGCGCCCACACGTGCTCGTCGCCCTCGTCGCCGAAGGAGGCGACGGTGAGCACGCCGCCGCCGCAGGTCGGTTCGCCGAGGAAGGCGTTGCCCGTGGAGGAGGACTCGTAGGCGACCTCCAGCGTGTGGTCGGGCGTCCAGCGCATCAGGCGCGCCGGCTCGTCAGCGGACTGGGGATCGCGGACGAAGAAGACGGAGTCGCCGCAGGGCGTCACCGTGCCGGTGGTGCCGGGGCCGAGGTCGACGACCGTGCCGTCGGCGTCGGCGTGGACGACCGCCTCCTCCTGCCGGCGGGGCCGGGGGACCTCCGACCACACCGCGCCGTCGGCCGTGGCGGCGACGTCCCAGGCGAGGCAGCCGCTCGGCCCCTCGACCGGCTGCGGCACACCGGCCTGCAGGAGGTTGACGGTGCGGCAGGCGACCGGTCGCGCGTCGTCGAAGGTCATCAGCCCGACACCGTGCTCGCTCGCGGTGAGGCCCGAGAAGCCTGACCGGCTGGGCGCGCACCAGCCGTCCTCGCCGTTGCTGTCGGCGAGCGCGGCCGTCGCGAGGCAGTACGCCCCGTCGTCGCCGTACGTCGGGTAGTGGAGGTCACCGCCGCTCAGCGCCCACGAGCCGCCGCTCGCGGCGGGCGGCGTGGTGACGTCGCGTCGTTCGCCGGTCGCGAGGTCGACCGCGACCACGAGGCTGGGCGCGGTCTCGGCCCGGTCCTGCCGGACCACCACCGCCCAGTCCTCGCTCATCAGGACCTCGGAGATCCTGCGGCCCCGGCCGGCGGCGACGGTGACGGAGCGGTCGCCGTCGCGCAGCTCCACGCGGCTCCCGCCGGCGTCGACGACCGCCTCCCAGTCCGTGCCCCGGACGTACCTCGTGCCGGCCTCGACGCCGGTGTCTCGCCAGTCGAGCGGCGCGACGGTCGGCTCGGGGGTCGGCCCGGGGGTCTCCGGTCCGTCGGTCGGCGGCTGCGCCGGCTCGCTGGTGGGCGAGGGCCCGTCCGGCTGCAGCTCGGGCCGCTCGTCGCCGTCGGCGCAGGCGGCCAGCGCGAGCAGCAGCGCCAGTGCGACCGCCGTACGCGTCCGCACCTCAGACCCCGACGTTGTGCTGGAAGTGGTCGAGGTTGGCGCGGTAGGACCGGTACGCGTTGCGCCACTGGACGCGACCGATGGCCGGCTCGCTGGGGTCGAACCGCGACTGGTCCCACGGCTCGAAGTAGCCGATCCTGCGGTTCCCGCCCGGGTCCTGGTCGAAGCCGCGGCCGACCTGGAAGTGCCCGCTCGCGTCGTCGTCGAGGTAGGGGTAGTACTGCTTGAGCAGCACCGGGTGCAGCACCACCGGGGCCCGGTAGTCGTGCACGTGGCGCATCATCAGGCGGTACCACTGCTTGAAGGTGAAGTCGCCGATGTCGAGGACGACGTAGGGCCCGGCGTGGGACTCGTCGTCGTAGTCGGTCGTCTCGTTGACCTGTCGGACGATGTCGGTGATGGCGGTCCCGGCGGTGGTGGTGCCGAGGCGGCGCGCCCAGTAGGACTGCGTGCGACGCTCCCCCTGCGCGGACCAGCCGATCGCCTGCATCGTGGCCGGTCCGCACCACCAGGTCCGGCGCTGGGCGCGGGCCACCGTGCTCGTGAGGATCTTCGACCGGGTCGGGTACGACGCGCCGAACCCGCCGCGGGCGTCGAGGCCGGCCGCGGCCTCGGGGTGGCGCTCGGTGAAGCCGTCGGGCAGCGGGACGCCCTGGATCTCGTGGCGGAGCAGCCAGACCTTGTCGACCGAGCGGGCAGCCATCTCGAGCTCGGCGCGCTCGGCCTCGGTGCGCGCGGCAGGCGTCCGCCGCTCGGCACGGGCGAGCAGGCCGCCGGCGTCGAGGTCGCCGGTGCGCTCGAGCTGGCGCGGCGGACGGCTCGCCAGGCGCGCCGCGAGGTCCTCGCGCGACTGGTCGGTCCACCCGAAGCCGAGGCAGTAGCGCTGGCCCTCGAAGACGGCGCACCGCACGGACGACCGCGCGAGCGCCGCTCGCCCCTGTGCGCGGTCGAGCGCGGCACCCTCGGCCAGCACGCGGTCGATCTCCGCCTGCATCGCGGGGGTGAGCCCACCGCGGGCGACCGCGCGCGGCGCGGCGGCGGACGTGGCGGCCGGCGCGATGGCGCCGTGGTCGTCGCGGTCCGGCTCCTGCGGGGCGTCGGGCAGGAGCCGGCCGGTGCCGAGGACCAGCGCCAGCGCGGCGAGGGCGATGGCGG
The DNA here is from genome assembly GCF_017916385.1 of Nocardioides xinjiangensis. Lineage (NCBI taxonomy): Bacteria > Bacillati > Actinomycetota > Actinomycetes > Propionibacteriales > Nocardioidaceae > Nocardioides > Nocardioides xinjiangensis. Next base: position 1,546,911 of record NZ_JAFMSW010000001.1, on the reverse strand, counting down.
CGGGGTGGCGCCACAGCGGACGCGAGCCGTCCTCGGTGGCGATGCGGTGGGCGACCGAACGGCGCAGCAAACGGGGAGCGGGCATGGGGAAGGAACCTTCGATCCGAGTCAGACGGACGTCCCACTGTCCCCTCTGGTCACAGGAGTATGCAAGTCCCCCATCCGGCGCGCACGGGCGGGCGGCGGGGCGAACCGGCGAGGTGAGGGACGCGCCACCTGGACGGCGGGTGTGCTCGTCGAGGAGCGGCCGCAAGCGGCAGTGGGCAGCAGTCGAGCAGGTGGAGCGGATGACGAGACTCGAACTCGCGACATCGACCTTGGGAAGGTCGCGCTCTACCAACTGAGCTACATCCGCAGTGCCGTCCGGAGACGGCGAGGGCGATGCTACCGGACCGGGCTACCGGAGCCGCGACAGGCTCGGGTGCTTGGGGGAGACCATGTCGCCAGAGGAGCGGCCGGTGACGCGACGGTGCACCCACGGCACGAGGAACTCGCGGGTCCACCGGGCGTTCGCCGCCCAGGCCTGGCGCCGGCCGAGGACCGGCAGCGGCTCGATGGCCACGTCCCCCAGGCCGTGCTCGACGCCGACGGCCTCGAGCACGGCGCGCGCGATGTAGGCGTGGCCGAAAGGGTTGAGGTGCATGCGGTCGGTGTCCATCGCGCCGTCGATCTCGACGTCGCGCATCCGCCACATGTCCACGATCGTGGCGCCGTGCCGGTCGGCGACCTCGCGGACCCACTCGTTGAAGATGGCCATCCGGCCGCGGACCGGACCGTAGATGCCGCCGGCGCCGGGGTCGAACAGCGTGAACATCACGACCCGGGCGCCCGTCGCCGCGAGCCGCGCGACGGCGTCGTCGTACGTCCGCGCGAGCGCATCGAGGTCAACCCGGGGTCGGAGCACGTCGTTGCCGCCGCCGTGGATCGTGACGAGGTCGGGCTCCAGCGCGATGGCCGGCTCGAGCTGCTCGGCGACGATGGCTCCGAGCTTGCGGCCCCGGATGGCGAGGTTCGCGTAGCCGAAGTCGTCGGTCTGGACGGCGAGGACCTCGGCGACCCGGTCGGCCCAGCCGCGCAGGCCGTTGGGGCGCGCGGGGTCGGGGTCGCCGACGCCCTCGGTGAACGAGTCGCCCAGGGCGACGTAGCGGTGGAAGGTCACCGGTCCATTGTGATCAGGGCGCCACGCGACCCGGCACGAGGGCTAAGGTCGGCCGCGTGCTGCTCTCTGATCGCGACATCACCGCTGAGATCGACGCCGGCCGGATCGCCCTCGAGCCGTGGGACCCGCAGATGATGCAGCCCTCGAGCGTCGACGTGCGCCTCGACCGCTTCTTCCGCGTCTTCGAGAACCACCGCTACCCCCACATCGATCCGGCGGCCGACCAGTCCGACCTCACCCGCGAGGTCGAGCCGGTCGGCGACGAGCCGTTCATCCTGCACCCGGGGGAGTTCGTCCTCGGCTCGACGTACGAGGTGGTGTCCCTGCCCGACGACATCGCGGCTCGCGTGGAGGGCAAGTCGTCGCTCGGCCGGCTCGGGCTGCTCACCCATGCGACCGCCGGCTTCGTCGACCCGGGCTTCTCCGGCCACGTCACCCTCGAGCTGGCCAACGTCGCGACGCTGCCCATCAAGCTCTACCCGGGCATGAAGATCGGTCAGTTCTGCTTCTTCCGGCTCACCTCGCCGAGCGAGCACCCCTACGGCTCGGAGAGGTACGGCTCGCGCTACCAGGGCCAGCGCGGGCCGACCCCGAGCAGGTCCTTCCAGGGCTTCCACCGCACGGAGATCTGAGGGCGCGGTCGCCCGAATTACGGCACACCCGCATGACCTAATGCGGACGATGTGTGGTTAGGCTGTCCTAAGTAAGCCTGACGTCACCCCCGCACACGGAGTCCTCATGAAGCGAAGTCTCGCCGCGCCCGTCGCCGCGGCCACCCTGCTGCTCTCCGCCCTCACCGGCTGCAGCACCGGCTCGACCACCGGCGACACCGCATCGGAGCCGACGGCCACGACCACGGCCGACGCCGACGCCTTCCCCGTCACCATCGAGCACGCGCTGGGCGAGACGACGATCGAGTCCGAGCCCACCCGCGTCGCGACGCTCGGCTGGACCGACCAGGACCACGCGCTGGCCCTCGGCGTGGTGCCGGTCGGCGCCACCAAGATCGCGTGGGGCGGCAATGCGGGCGGCTCCACCGAGTGGTTCGACGCCGCGGTCGAGGAGGCCGGTGCCGAGGCGCCGGTCCGGTACGACGACGCCGACGGCGCGCCGGTCGAGGAGATCGCCGAGCTCGCCCCCGACCTGATCCTGGCGACCAACTCCGGGATCACCGAGGCCGAGTACGCCAAGCTCTCCAAGATCGCGCCGGTCGTGGCCTACCCCGAGGACCCGTGGACCACCCCGTGGCAGACCTCGCTCGAGATGGTCGGCGAGGCACTGGGGCGCACCGCCCTGGCCGAGGAGGTCCTCGCCGACACCGACGCGGCGATCGAGGAGGCCAGGGCCGCCAACCCGCAGCTGGACGGCGCCGAGCTCATCTACGGCTACCTCACCCCCGCCGACCTCTCGTCGGTGGGCATCTACGCGCCGGAGGACCCGCGCGTCGCGTTCCTGCGCGACCTCGGCATGGTCGACGCCCCGGCCGTCGCCGGCGCCATCGAGCCGGGTGCGTTCTACGGCAGCGTCTCGGCCGAGCAGTCCAGCGAGCTGGACTCCGACGTCTTCCTCACCTGGGTCGACTCCGCCGACGCGGTCGAGACCATCGAGGACGACAAGCTGCTCGGCAGGATCCCGGCGATCGCCGAGGGCCACTGGTACGCCGAGACCGACAAGGCCACGGCCATGGCGTCGACCAACCCGACGCCGCTCTCGATCCCCACGATCATCAGCGACTTCGTGCCCCACGTCGTCGAGGCCCTCGAGGGCTAGGCCCGTGTCCGCCCTCGCTCCGACGCGGGACGCCGCCACGGACCCTCCGGGGGGAGGTCCGAGGCGACGGCTCGCCCTGCCGGCCAGCGCCGCGATCACGGTCGCGGTGCTGGCCGGTGCCGGCGTGCTCTCGCTGGTCGTCGGGGCTCGGGCGGTGCCGCTGGAGGCGCTCTGGGACCCGGGCCACCCGCTGGCCCCGGTCGTGCAGGCACGGTTCGAGCGCACCGTCCTGGGCCTCGCCGTCGGGGCGGCGCTCGGCCTGGCCGGCGCCCTCATGCAGGGGCTCACCCGCAACCCGCTCGCCGACCCGGGCATCCTCGGCGTCAACGCCGGCGCCACGTTCGCGATGGTCGTCGGGATGTCGACGTTCGGCCTCGCCACCATGGGCCAGTTCCTGCCCATGGCCTTCGCGGGCGCGGCGCTGGCCGCCGTGCTCGTGCACACGATCGCCTCGCTGGGCCGTGACGGCGCCACCCCGATGAAGCTCGCGATCACCGGCGCCGCCCTGACCGCGGGCCTGTCGAGCTGGACCACCGGCCTGCTGCTGGCCGACCGCCGGACGATGGAGTCCTTCCGCTACTGGCAGGTCGGCACGATCGGGGGGCGCGGGTTCGACGTCCTCCTCTCCGGGCTGCCCTTCCTCGCCGCCGGCACGCTGCTGGCGCTGACGGGCGCCCGGCTGCTGAACACGCTGGCGCTCGGCGACGACCTGGCACGCGGCCTGGGGCGTCGTACGACCCGCGACCGGCTCGTGATCGCCCTGGCCATCGTGCTGCTGGCCGGCACCGCCACCGCGCTGGCCGGGCCGATCGCCTTCGTCGGCCTGGTCGTGCCCCACGTCGTCCGGGGGCTCGTGGGGCCCGACCACGCCCGCGTGCTGCCGTTCTCCATGCTGGCCGGCGCCGCACTGGTCGTCGTCGCCGACACGGTGGGCCGCGTCGTGCTGCCGCCCTCGGAGGTGCAGGTCGGGATCATGGCCGCCGCCGTCGGCGTCCCCGTCTTCCTCGCCCTGGTCCGCCGCACCGGGAGGGCGCTGTGAGCCTCACGGTGCACCGCCCCGTCACCGCCTCCCCCGCGCCCGGCGGGGCGGCCGACGCCGCCGAGGCCCGCGCCGTCGTACGACGCGCGCGCCGGGCGCCCCGACGCCACCTCCTCCGGCTCGTCGGCGTGCTCGTCGTCGTGCTGGTCGGCGCGTTCGCGGCACGGGTGCTGCTCGGCGACTACACGGTCACGATCCCCGACTTCGTCCGCATCCTCGGCGGGGAGCAGATCCCGGGTGCCACCTACATCGTCATGGAGTCCAAGCTGCCGCGCGCCGTCCTCGCCGTGCTGGCGGGCCTGGCGTTCGGCATCGGCGGCGCCATCTTCCAGACCACGCTGCGCAACCCGCTGGCGAGCCCCGACATCGTCGGCGTCAGCCTGGGCGCCAGCGCCGCGGCCGTCTCCGCGATCACGCTGGCCGGGTGGTCCGGCTGGCCGGTGTCGGCCGCGGCGGTCGTCGGCGCGCTCGGCGTCGCCCTCGCGGTGCGCGGCGTGGCCGGCGACCACGGCGGGTTCCGCCTCGTCCTCGCCGGGATCGGGCTCGCGGCCGCCATGCAGTCGGTGATCCAGTACGTCTTCACCCGCGTCGACGAGTGGGACGTCCAGCTGGTGCTGCGCTGGTTGACCGGCAGCGTCAACGGCGTGGCCTGGCCGAGCATCGGGTTGCTCGCCCTCTCCCTGGCCGTGCTGCTGCCCGCCACGGCGTGGGCCGCCCGGTCGCTGCCGGCCACCGAGCTCGGCGACGACACCGCCGCGGGACTCGGCGTGGGTCGCGGCCGCACCGACGTGCTGATGCTGCTCGGCGTGCTCCTCGTCGCCGTGGGCGTCGCCGCCGCGGGACCGATCGCGTTCGTCGCGTTCCTCTCCGGTCCCATCGCCCGCGCGCTGAACCGTGGGCGCACGACGCTGCTGGCCGCCGGCCTCGTCGGTGCCGTGATCGTCCTGGTCGGCGACCACGTCGGCGCCTACGCCTTCGCCGACCTCAACCTGCCCGTCGGCGTCGTCACCGGCGCCTTCGGCGCGCCGTTCCTGCTCTGGCTGCTCGCCCGCGGCCACACCGGAAGGAGGGTGGCATGACCGTCACCGATGGCAGGACCGGCTCCGCCGGAACGACCGGCACCGGTGGCCCGACCCCGACCACCCGGCTGGCTGCGAGCGACCTGACGCTGGGCTACGCCGACACGGCGGTCGTCCACGGCCTCGACCTCGAGGTGCCGCACGGACAGGTCACGGTGATCGTCGGGGCCAACGCCTGCGGCAAGTCGACGCTGCTGCGCGGCATGGCGCGGCTGCTCCGCCCAGCCTCGGGGGCGGTGCTGCTCGACGGCGAGGCCATCCACCGGCTGCCGAGCAAGCAGGTGGCCCGCACGCTCGGGCTGCTGCCCCAGAACCCGGTCGCCCCCGAGGGCGTGACGGTGGCGGACCTCGTGGCCCGGGGCCGGCACCCCCACCACGGCACGTTCGGCCGCTGGACCAGCGCCGACGACGACGCCGTGGCCGAGGCGCTCACCCTCACCGACACGCTCGGTCTCGCCGACCGCGTCGTCGACGAGCTCTCCGGCGGCCAGCGCCAGCGGGTGTGGATCGCGATGGCGCTGGCGCAGGGCACGGACCTCCTCCTGCTCGACGAGCCGACGACGTACCTCGACGTGGCCCACCAGGTGGAGATGCTCGACCTCCTCTCCGAGCTGAACGCCCGCCGCGGCACCACCATCGTGATGGTGCTGCACGACCTCAACCTCTCCGCCCGCTACGCCGACCACCTCGTAGCCCTCCACGCCGGCCGCGTCGTCGCCGAGGGGACGCCGCGCGAGGTGGTCACCGAGGAGCTCGTCCGCACCGTCTTCGGCCTCGAGAACCGGGTGATCGACGACCCCGTCTCGCACACGCCGATGGTGGTCCCCGTCGGCCGCCACCAGCCCCGGCTCCGGCGCCGGTCCGGCGCGCAGCCGTCCGCACCGCAGCCGCCCACCGACCAGCATCCCGCCCCGCTCCAGGAGACCCGATGACCGTGACCACCTCCGTCCTGCCCATGCTGTTCACCGAGGTCGAGGTGGTCTCCGTGGAGCGGATCTCGCCCAGCTTCGTCCGGCTCGAGCTCGGCAGCGCCGAGCTCGCCGAGTTCGGTGTCGACGGCCAGCGGTGGGACCAGCGGATCAAGCTGATCTTCCCCGACCCCGTGACCGGCGGCATCACCTCGACCGAGGGTGCGGACGACTCGTGGCTCGCCACCTGGCTCGAGCAGCCGGCCGAGGAGCGGGGGCACATGCGCACGTACACGATCCGCGACGTCGTCGGGTCGGGCGCGGACACCCGGTTCGTGGTCGACATCGTGCTGCACCTCGAGGGCGAGCTCGTCGGGCCGGGCTCGACCTGGGCCTCGCGGGCGGCCGTGGGCGACCGGATCGTGATGCTCGCGCCGCGCCGCGGCTACCCCTACGGCGGGATCGAGTTCAGGCCCGCCCCGGGCGCCGACCTGCTGCTGGTGGGCGACGAGACGGCGGTCCCCGCGATCTGCACCGTGCTCGAGCAGCTGCCGGCCGACGCCCGCGGCACGGCGTTCATGGAGGTGCCGGAGGCCGGCGACGTCCAGGACGTACGCGCGCCCGCCGGGTTCGAGGTCGTGTGGCTGGCCCGCGAGGGGGCCGAGCTCGGGCAGGGCCTGCACGACGCGGTCGTCGCGCACCTCGGCATCCCGGGCGCGCGGGTCGAGGTCTCCGCCGACGAGGTCGACCCCGACCTGTGGGAGACGCCCTTCTACTCCTCGTCGGGCGAGGAGGTGCCCGGCGACGTGACGGGCGTGGGCGGGACGTACGCCTGGATCGCGGGGGAGTCCACGGTGGTGACGGGACTGCGCCGGCACCTGGTCAAGGAGCTGGGCTTCGACCGCAGCCAGGTGGCGTTCATGGGCTACTGGCGCCGCGGCGTCGCGATGAGGTCCTGACGCCCGACCCCTCCCGCCCGGCCCCTTGCAGGTAACGCCCCGAAACCGGCACTCCCGCCCCCACTGACGGGGGCGGGAGTGCCGGTTCCGGGGCGTTACCGGCGGCGGTGGGGCAGGTCGAGGGTCGCGGTCAGCGGCGCTTCGGGGTGCGCGGGGAGTAGCGCACGCGCTCCGCGATGCGGTGGCGGGCGATCAGCTCGAGGTCGGTGAACGAGTCGTGCACGGCCTTCTCCTTTCAGTTCGGCGTCGCGGTGGTGGGTGTCGCGGTGGGGATGTCGCGGTGGGGATGTCGCGGTGCGGTCAGCTCTGGTGGAGCGTGACGTCGCCTGATGCGGTGGTGGCGCGCACCTCCAGGTAGGGCTGGTCGGGTGCGGGCTCGCCGGTGCTCGGGAGGGTGGAGGCCAGGCGGCCGCTGGCGGTGCGCACGTCGGTCCACACCGGGGTGCCCGGCACCACGCCGATCCGGACGTCGCCGCTGGCGGTCTTGGCGGTGATCCGCCCGGAGGCGACCTCGGTGACCACGAGGTCCCCCGAGCCGGTGGTGAAGACGGCCTCGCCGCCCAGCGACCGGACCATGGCGTCGCCGGAGCCGGTCTTGATCGCCAGGTCGTCGCGGGCGGACTCCACGCGTACGTCCCCGCTGCCGGTCGCGACCACGAGGGACGACTCCGCGCGGCGCACGACGACGTCGCCGGAGCCGGACTTGAGCTGCGCCTCGCCGACGAGGTGCTCGACGACCAGGTCGCCGGAGCCCGAATGGACGACGGCGTCACCCTCGACGACGTCGAGGGTGACGTCGCCGGACCCGCTGTCGACGCGGCTGTCGGCGAAGCGGCCGCGTGCCACGACGTCGCTGCTGCCGACCTTCGCGGTGAGGCCGCTGCCGACGGGCACCTCCACGGCGATCGTGGCGTGCGGGTCCCTGCCCAGGAGCCCGCTCGAGCGTGGCGGGGCGATGATCGCGATCCGGTCGCCGAGGTCGCGGACGTCGAACTCCTCGGCGCGCTCGCCGGTGATGCGCACGGTCGTCTCGGTGGTGTCGGTGGCGGTCACGTCGACGGTTCCGCGGCGGTTCTCGACGTAGAGGTCGACCGGTTCGGGGGTGTCGAAGGTGAGGTCGAGCTGGTTGCTCATCCGGGTCTCCAGTCGTGGTCGGGTGCAGGTCGGGGGCGGGTGGGGGTGCAGGTGAGTCGTCGAGGGTGTGCTCGTCCGACGCGCCGGCGCGGCCGGTGCGTTGGGGGGGTGCGGGCGGGACTCGGGCCGGGCGGCCGGGCCGGTCAGCCTCTGGGCGTCACAGCCAGCCGGTCATCCGGCGGCTCCCCTGCTTGCGGGTGGCGGCGAACGGGTCGTAGCTCACGAAGGGCACGCTGCTCAGGTCGATGTCGATGTTCACGGCGTGCTCGCTGGTGGCCTGGCGCACGACCGCCACCATCCACGTGTTGAGGCTCTGCCCGGCGGCCGCCGCCTTCTCCTCGGCACGGGCCTTGACGGCCTCCGGGATGCGGAGGGTGATCCGGGCCAGCTCGCCGTCCTCCTCGGGGGGAGCCGGCGGTGCCGGCGGCGGGGGCGGCGCGGGCATGGCGGCCTGCGGGGCGACCTCGACCACGAAGTCGAGCTCGCGGCCCGCCAGGCGTACGTCGACGCTGCCGTCCGGGAGCTCGGCGGTGATCTCGGCCGCGGCGTGGGAGATGGCCTCCATCAGCGCCAGCCGGGCGCTGGGGTCGAGGGCGAAGGCGAGGCGCTCGGCCGCCTGCTTCAGCTCGTCGCCCCCGGCCTCGGCCGCCGCGACGAGGTCGCGACGGAGGGAGTCGACGTACGGCGTGATGTCCATGTGCACCACGATGACATCATCGTGACATCACGTCAAGGGCGGAGTGGCGTCACGCGGTGCCGCGCCGCGGGCCCTCCGGGGCGTGCGTCATACGGACCCGCACCTATTGGCGCGAGTCCGTATGACGCTCGGGGCGGGAGGGGCAGGCCGGGCCACGCTGAACGGGCCGGGGCGTACGAGGCGCAGGGACGTCGGATGGGCGGCGGGGCTGCCCCTCGTCGCCGGTCCCCGACCCCTCAGAGGTCGAAGAGCGAACCGGTTCCGCTGATGTCCGCGTCGGTCCTGGGCGTGTGCGCGGGGGCGTCGGGCGACGAGGCGCTGGGCGTCCTCGGCTCCTCTCGGTCCTCGACCTCGAACTCGGCCTCCGACTCGGCCTCCGGCTTGGCCTCCGACTCGGCCTCCGGCTCGAGCTCCGACTCAGCCTCCTGCTCCGGCTCGGCCTCCTGCGCCGACCCGACCTCGGCCTCCGGCTCGCCGTTCACCGCCGCCTCGCCGTTCACCGCCGCCTCGCCGTCCGGCTCCGCGTCGCTGAACGTCGCCGCCTGGCTCAGGTCGGCGCCGCTCGGGGGCCCCGCCGGCCCGGAGTCCTCGACCCGCGAGTCCTCGACCCCGGAGTCCTCGACCGACGGGTCGGCGGCGGCGGAGACCGGCTCGGGCTCGGCAACCGGAGCCTCGAGGTCGAACAGCGAGCCGAGGCTGGAGATGTCGGTGTCCGTCCGAGGCGTCGGGGTCGCCCCGGCGCTCGGGCCGGTCGCAGGCTGCGGTGCGGCCGGGGTTCGGACCTCCGCGGCCGTCGGCAGGGCCTCCGGCTCGGCGACCGGTTCCGGCTGGGCGGCTGCGGGCGCATGGGCCGACTCGGGCTGCTGACCGGCGGCCGGCGTGGCGTCGGCGGCTGGCGCCTCGAGGTCGAACAGCGAGCCGAGGCTCGAGATGTCGGCGTCCGTGGTGGGTGTCGACGTCGTGCCGGTCGCGGCCGCCTCCGGTGCGGGTGCGACCTGCGGGGCAGCCTCCGCAGCGCCCGCCCTGGCCTCGGCCTCCGGCTCAGCGGCCGGTCCCGATACGGGCGTCCCCGCTGCCGAAGAGGCCTCCGGTGCGTCTGCGGGAGTGCTCGACGAGGTCGGCTCGGGGGCTGCGATGTCGAAGAGCGATCCGCCGCCACCCAGGCCGGCGGTCGGCGCAGGGGCCGGGGTGGCAGGAGGAGCTGCCTCGTCGGGCTCGCCGACCGTCGCGGCAGCAGCGGACTCCGCGGCGGGAGCGGTCTCGGGCTCGCTGGGCGTGCCGAGGTCGAAGAGCGAGCCGCCCGCGCCGAGGTCCACGGACGCAGCCGGCTCGGGCGCCGGCTCGGGCGCCGGCTCCGGCTCGGGCGCGGGTACGTCGAACAGCGAGCCGCCCGACGCCGGCCCGGGGGTCGCCTCGGCGGAGGACCCGGCCCGCGCTCCGGCGTCCGTCGTCGCCGCGGCCTCGGGCGCCGGCACGTCGAACAACGAGCCGGCGGAGTCGGCCGGGGTGTCGAACAACGAGCCGGCGGAGTCAGCGGGGGTGGTGTCGGACGAGCCGGCGGAGTCGGCCGGGGTGTCGAAGAGCGAGGTCCCGCCGGACGCCTTGGCGGCGGGGCCGGCGTCCGCGGTCGAGGTGACGGTGTCGTCGGTGACGGTGACGTCGCCGGCCTCCGGCTCGTCCTTGGTGGCCACGTCGCCGGCCGGAGCAGCGGCAGCGGCGCCGGAGGCGGCAGCCGGAGCTGCGGCCGGAGCTGCGGTCGGAGCGGAGCCCGGCGCGGCCTTGGTCGCCTGCTCGCCCTTGACCGATGCGAGCAGCATCTGCGCGACGTCGAGGACCTCGACCTCCTCGCGCGCCTCGCCCGCGGCCTGCTGGGCGGTGAGCCCGTCGGAGAGCATCACCCGGCAGAACGGGCAGCCGACCGCGATCTGGTCGGCGCCGGTGCCGACGGCCTCCTTCGTGCGGTTGACGTTGATGCGCTCGCCGAGGTTCTCCTCCATCCACATGCGCGCGCCGCCGGCGCCGCAGCAGAAGGAGCGCTCGCTGTTGCGCTCCATCTCGACGACCTCCGCGCCGGGCAGCACCTGGAGCAGCTCGCGCGGGGGCTCGTACACCTGGTTGTGGCGACCGAGGTAGCAGGGGTCGTGGTAGGTGATCGAGCGCTTCGCGGCGCCCGCGCCGTCCTTGACCGGGGTCAGGCGACCCTCGCGCACGAGGCGGTTGAGCAGCTGGGTGTGGTGCACGACCTCGAGCTCGATGCCGAAGTCCTTGTACTCGTTCTTGAGGGTGTTGAAGCAGTGGGCGCAGGTCGAGACGACCTTCTTGACCTTGTACTCCTTGAAGGTCTCCACGTTCTGCTGCGCGAGGCCCTGGAAGACGAACTCGTTGCCGGCACGCCGGGCAGGGTCTCCGGAGCAGGTCTCGCCGTTGCCCAGCACCCCGAAGGAGACGCCGGCGATGTCGAGCAGCTCGGCCACCGCACGCGTGGTCTTCTTCGCGCGGTCCTCGTAGGCACCCGCGCAGCCGACCCAGAAGAGCCAGTCCACGGACTCGAGGGACTCCAGGTCCTCGCCGACGACCGGCACGTCGAAGTCGAGGCCCTTGGCCCAGTCCATGCGGGCCGAGGCCGACATGTTCCACGGGTTGCCCTTGTTCTCCAGGCCCTTGAACAGCTGGTTGAGCTCGGCGGGGAAGTTCGACTCCACCAGCAGCTGGTAGCGCCGCATGTCCATGATGTGGTCGACGTGCTCGATGTCGACGGGGCACTGCTGGACGCAGGCGCCGCAGGTCGTGCAGCTCCAAAGCACGTCCTCGTCGATGACGAAGTCGCCGTCGGTGGGGTTGTAGAAGTAGTCGAGCACGTCGGTGCCGGCGCCGTGGGTCTCGCCCTTGGAGCCGGCCCCGACCAGCTGCCGCTCGGCGTGCGCCGGGTCGCCGTCGTGCTTGGCGTACGCGTGGTCGCGGAGGCTGGTGATCACGAGCTTCGGCGACAGCGGCTTCTCGGTGTTCCACGCCGGGCACTGCGACTGGCAGCGGCCGCACTCGGTGCAGGTGGTGAAGTCGAGGATGCCCTTCCACGAGAAGTCCTCCACCTTGCCGGCGCCGAGGACCGACTCCTCGTCGAGGTCGTCGATGTCGTCGAGGGTGACCGGCTTGCCGTCGGAGGTCAGCGGCTTCATCGCGCCCAGGGCGGTGCTGCCGTCGGCCTCGCGCTTGAACCAGATGTTGAACCAGGTGGTGAAGCGGTGCCAGGCGATGCCCATGGTGAGGTTGCGGGCGATCACCATCAGCCAGATCATCGCGAGCACGATCTTGAAGGCGGCGATGGCGTAGATCGTGTTCTCGAGGGCCTCGGTCGAGCTCGGGTAGAACGCGTCACCGATCCAGGACGCGACCGGGTAGTGGCTGCGCCCGGCGTCCTCGTCGAGCTTCCACTCCGCCGCGCGCACGAAGAGGATCGCTGCGCCCTCGAGCAGGGCCAGCGCCTCGACGAAGTAGGCCTGCCAGAAGGTCGAGCCGAAGAAGCGGCTGCCCCGTCCCTCGGTGCGGGGGTGGTGCCGCTGGCGGACGAGGATGAGGAAGACGATGCCGACGGTGCTGAGCACGCCGATGAGCTCGCTGAACCACTCGTACGGGTACCAGTGGCCGATCAGCGGCCACGCGAACGACGGCTCGAAGAGCTGGAAGTACGCCGCTCCCACGGCGGTGCTGAGGAACAGGAACGCCGCGTAGACGAACCAGTGCATGACGCCGATCCACGGCCGCTGCAGCATCCGCGTGTGGAGGAAGGTCTCCTTGAGCATCGTCGCGGTGCGCCCGACCGGGTTGTCCGCGCGGCCGGGAGCCGGCTGGGCCGCGCGGATCACGCCCAGCATCCGGCGCACGGCCGGCACCAGCATCGCGACGGCGACGGCGGTCAGTGCGAACGAGACGACGATCGCGAATGTCTGCATGAGGTGCGGCTCCTCGGTCGGGGCGTACAGAGCCGGAGCATAGGTCGGCCCCACGGACCGACGGCAGGGCTCTGCCGAGTGAGAAAGATCCTACCCGCAGGTAACTTGTGACCGGGACGCGGTGAGGGTCAGTTCACGAGCGCGACGTTCTCGACCTCGATCTCCCGGGCGTCCTCCCGGTGTGCCGCGAGCCGGGTGCGCAGCTGGTCGAGCGCGTCGGTGAGGCGCTCGACGCCGTCGCGCAGCTTCTGCTGGTGCTCGAGGTGGGCCGCGTGCGAGTCGCTGGTCTCGTCCCACCCGGGCGTGAGCGCCTCCACCCGCTCGAGGAGGTCCTGGACCTGGCCGGTGATCGACGTGGTCGCGTCGGCGAGCGCCGACTCGATGCTCGACAGGGAGCCTTGGTGGACGACGAGTCCGCGCTCGCTCACCGGGCACCGCCTCCGAGACGGTCGGCGAGCAGTCCGGCGCGCTCGGCCTGCGCGACGTCGTTCGTGGCGTGCTCCTGGGCGAGGTGGACGAGGTCCTGCGAGTAGGCCTCGAGGATCGGGCCGAGGGTGACGGCGACGTCGAACCAGGCGTTGATCGCCTCGCCGAAGCCTGCGGCCGCCTGCCCCCGGAACCCGGTGCCGGCCTCGGACTCGATCGTGGCCCCGAGCGTGCGCAGGGTCTCCTGCAGCGGTTCCACAGCCTCGGCCGCGGCCTGGGCCGCCGCCTGCACCTCGGCGTAGACAAGTCCGACGGCCACGGCCGCCCCCTTCCTCGGGTCGCTGGGTTTTCGCTGGTCGATCGGCGCCCTCCTACCCTCCGCGCCGGCCATCTACACGCGTGCCGCGGAGGAAACTCCGCAGTTTGAGGGCGCAGCCGCTGGGGAAGCCTCCTGCCATGCCGTCCTACGACTACGAAGTCGACCTCGAGAGCATGGGCAAGGCGGCCCAGGGGCTCAGCGAGACGCTCCAGCTCTTCAAGGACAAGGACGTCGAGGACCTCGTGCCGTCCCGCGGCGACGTCGGCAGCGACGTCGTGTGGGACGCGCTCGACGAGTTCAAGAACCGCTGGGAGGAGGGCGTGAACAACCTCTGCCAGGACGTCGAGGAGATGGCCGGGCGGCTCGGCAAGATCGCGATGAACTACTTCGAGACCGACAAGGCCGGCCACGACGCCCTCTCGGCGCTCAAGGGCACCATCGCCGCGATCAGGGTGATGTGACGTGCCGGACTTCGAGATCGAGGGCAGTCCCGGCAACATCCGGGCCAAGGCCCTCACCCTGGAGCAGAAGGGCCAGCTCTTCTACGACACCGGCGACGCGCTCGGCAGGATCGACGTCTCGGGCTGGATGGGCCGCGCCGCCGACGAGTTCCGGGAGGCGCACGACCTCGAGCCGGAGCGCTGGGTCGCGTCCGGCAACGGCTTCAAGAGGGCCGCCGCCGCCCTCACGGCGTACGCCGGCGTGCTGGAGGACGTCCAGCGGCGCGCCGCCGAGGCCGGCGCCGAGCACGAGCGTGGGCGGCGCGAGTCCGAGAACGCCCGGGCGCAGTACGGCACCTACATGGACCGGATGCGCTCCTACTGGAGCAGCGGCGGCACCGAGCAGGCGGAGCCGTTCGTCGACTGGGGCGAGCCCATCCAGCAGGAGGCGCTGCGGGCGCTCGCCTCCGCCCGCGCCGACCTCGACGTCGCCGCCGCGACCTGCGCCGGCGAGGTGCGCGCGGGGTGCGCCGACGCGCCGGAGGAGCCCAACTGGCTGGAGTCCGGCCTGAAGTTCGTCGGCGGCATCCTCGAGGGAGCCGGCGAGGCCGTCTGGGACCTGCTCACGATGGTGCCCTTCAGTCCCGTGAACCTGGTCATCGACTCCTACCGGCTCGCGACGGGCGACATCACGCCGGAGGAGCTGAGCACCAAGTACGAGCTCTCCGCCGAGAACGCCTGGACGATGGCGCAGGCCATCTACACCGGGCTGACCACCGACCCCGTGGGCTTCGGCAAGAACCTCGGCAAGAGCCTGCTCGACTGGGACACCTGGGCCGACGACCCTGCCCGCGCGATCGGTCACCTGGTCCCCGACGCGATCGCGACCATCGCCACGGGCGGTGCCGGCGCCAGCCTCAAGGCGCTGCGCGGTCTCGACGGACTGCACGACATCTCCACGCTCGCCCGCCCGTTGCACGGGCTGCGGTCGCTGCGCGGCATGGACCTCGGGGACCTGACCGGCTTGTCGCGGATGGACGACGTGCAGCTGGGGCGCCACCTCGACTCCCTCTCCCGGAGGACCAGGCGCGGCTGCTGCGCCGCGGGTCGGAGCCGCAGCTGGGGACGTTCGAGGACGTCTTCGGCGAGCACAGGTGGGACACCGACTACGGCCGCGTGGCGGACACGTTCGACGGACCCGTCACGTCGTACGACGCGGTCCCGCGCAGCGAGACCCTGGTCAACCTGCACGGCGCGGGCGACCCCGGGTCGGGCACGTTCTGGACCGACACCCGCGAGGCGGCGTCGTTGCGCACCGAGGCCCAGGCGATGGACCGGCTCGCGCTCGAGAAGAGCTGGTACGACAATGGGGACGGCACCTACAAGCCGCGTGACGAGATCACCGTGCGCGACTTCACCGAGGGGGACGGCATGCGGGTCCAGGAGGGCACGATCGGGCCCCAGCCGACGACCCCTGGCGGGGCGACCCAGCACGTGATGGGTCTCGACGAGCCGTTCTACTCCCAGGGGCAGGCGTCGCAGTGGACCGGGCCCGCTCCGTGGGTCAGCGCGGTCCCGGACGGCGCGTGGGCCGGCTTCGGCCACGGGGCCGCCGCCGGCCTCGGCGGAAGCCTGCTGGTCGGTGCCGCCGCCGAGGACGGCGGCCCGTGAGCCTGGTCGACCGGCTGCTCGGTCGTTCCGCCCGGCCGCCCGCGCCGCAGGCAGCGCCCGCCGACGAGGCGCTCGAGCGCTGGGCCGCGACCGCGGAGGCGGTGTCCGCGGGGCTGGGTCCCGGGGGCCGGCTCGCGGTCGCCCTCCTCGGGGAGTCGCTCGTCGACGGGCCGACCTCGCCGTGGTTCGGCCACGAGCCGACGCCCACGGGCCTCGACGACCTGTTCACGGCGCTGGGGGAGGAGCCCTCCGCCGCCGCGCCGCTGCTCGACGCCGAGGCGCAGCTGTCCGGTCGCCGTCCGGGGGAGCCGGCCGCCGGCACCCGCGCGCGGTGGGGTCGGCTGGTGGAGGCGGCGCTGACCGACCCGGCGGCCCGCGAGGTGCTGCCCGAGCGCGACGAGCGCCACCTGGCGGCCGAGCGGGCGTGGCGGGCCGCGGCCGGTGCGGTCCAGCCCTGGCGCGCCGTGCAGCTGCACCCCGGCCGCGCGCTGGGCCAGGTCCGCTGGTACCCCGGCTGCGAGACCAGAGCCTCCGTCGGCTACGCCGACCCGCTCGGCCTGGGCATGGTCGAGCGGGCGGTCGAGGAGCACCGCTACTCCGAGGTCGAGTGGCAGGCCCTGCGGCCGGCAGCCGACCTCGTCCGGAGCGGCGTGGACGCACTCTCCTGGCGCCTGTCCTCGATGCGGTTCGCGGTGGAGGCGCACCGGGGGCCGGCCGTTGGGTGACGCGACCGGGGCGCCGGTGAGCGACGCGTACGCCCGCTGGCAGGCGCTCGCCACGTCGTCGACGACCGCCTCGATGCTCGACGTCGTGCGCAACGTGGCCGCCGCGACCTCCCCGTGGCCGATCCTCGTGCGCGCGCTCGCCGTCACGCCGGTCTACCTCCGGGTGGGGGACGGCGGCCGCGCCGAGACGTCGCGCGCCGACGGCGAGTCCTACGTCCACGCGTACTCCACGCCCGTGCGGCTCACGGCCGGGGTCGGGGCCGACGTCGAGGAGCTGACGATCCGCGAGGCCTTCGTCGCCGACCTCGTCCACCGCGTCGAGGGGCCGCTCGGGGTGAGGATCGACCCGGGCCTGGCGTCCGAGCAGGTCGTCCCGCCGGCCATGGTGCGCGAGGTGCTCGCGGTGGCCGACGGCCTTCCCGTGCCGGCCGCGCTCACCGCGGCCGAGGGCGAGGAGCTGCGGGTGGAGGCAGGGCCGGAGTCGATGACAGACCTGGACCGGCGCGTCCGCGTGGCCGTGCTCGAGCACGGCGACGGCGCGGTCGTGCGGCGCGCCGTCGCGACCCTCGTCGGCATCGGCGGCCGCACGTGGCCCGTCTACTCGGTCCTCGGCGGGGGCCCGGACCCGATCGTGCTGAGCACTGCGGTGCAGCGCGCGGCCGGGGTGCCGCTGGTCCTGCTCGTCGACGGCCGTCCGGCCGGTCTCGCCGAGGTGCTCCACCTCGACGCCCACGCGGTCGACCTCGCCGTCCTGGACGCCGCCGCGAGCGCCGGCTGAGCCGGGCCTTCGGGCACCGCCGGCGCCTCAGCGCGACGACGCGGCCGCGCCGCTGACCCGCCGGGTCAGCCGCTGGGCCGTCGCCGTCACGGCTGCCGCGATCGCCTGAGCCGTCGCGTCGTCGTCGCCGGCCTCGCCCGGGAACGTCACGGCCACCCCGGCCACCGGGTGGGCGTTGTGGTCGAGCACGGCGGCGGCCACGCTGCGCAGGCCCGGGGTCACCTCGCCGTCCTCGGTGGCGTGACCGCGCTGCCGGGTCGCGGAGAGGACCGTGCGCAGTGCGCTGAGGGAGGCCGGCCCCTTGCCGTGGCGGTCGACGAACGCGGCGCGGTCGGGATAGAGCGCCCGGACCTGGCTGGCCGGGAGCGCCGCGAGGATCGCCCGGCCGGAGGCGGTGAGGTGGGCGGGGAGGCGGACGCCGACGTCGGTGACGAGCGGCGGTCGACCCGGAGCCCGCTCCTCGATCACGTAGAGCACGTCGCGGCCGTGCAGCACGGCGAGGTGCGCGCCGTGGCCGGTGCGGTCGACGAGCTCGGCGAGCGGCCGCCGGGCCAGGCGGGCGAGGGGCTCCTGGCGGGTGAAGCCGCTGCCGACCTCGAACGCCGCCACTCCCAGCCCGTAGCGGTGCTCGTCGGGCAGGTGCACGACGAAGCCCTCGTCGATCATCGTGTTGAGCAGGTGGTACGCCGTGCTGCGCGGCAGGTCGCACGCGCGCGAGATCCGGTCGAGCGGGACCGGGTCGGCCTGGGTGGCGAGGAACCGCAGCACCCGCAGGGCGCGCGTCGCCGCCGGGACGTGGCTCACCGGCGCCCGGTCACGACCGGTCGTGGTCCGAGCCCTTGGTGAACCAGCCCCCGCCGCCGTCGGTCTTCTCGATCGGCTTGCCCGGCATCTCGTTGGCGCCCGGCGTGCGGCGCGGCAGCGGCGGCTGGCCAGCCGCTGGCTGCTGGTCGGCCGTGCCGGGGACCTGCGGGGAGTAGTCGTCGGCCGTGTGGTCCACCCGCGGGTCGAGCCGGTCGGCGGCGCGCAGCTGGCCCTCGTGGGACGCCTCGACCTGCTGGGCCGCCACGCGGGCCTCGGCCGCCTCGGCCTCGGCCCGCTCCGCGGCGGCGCGGGCCTGGGCCGCCTGCGCCTCGGCGGCCGCCGCCCGCTCCTGCGCCGGCGCGATCGTCGCCTGGGCGCGCGACGCGGCCTGCTGGCGCAGCTCGTCGGCCCGCTGGATGTTCGCCTCCCTGTTCCTGCGCCGGACGACGAGGGCCCCGGCGGCGAGCAGGACGAGGAGGACGACGACGATGATGATGAGCGCGGTCACGAGGCACCTCTCGTAGGGCAGGGAGAGCGTTCAGTGTGTCAGTGGGCGCGGCGGTGTCCAGCACCGCGTCGCGGTGCTGGACGGCCGCTCCCTCGGGTGGCTCGGCGTCAGGCGGAGTGCGCTCCGCCGGTGCCGCCGGTGCCGCCGCCGCCGGTGCGACGGGGGTCGTCGGCATCGAGCACCGTGTCCGGGTCGCCGGTGCTGCCCGGCGTGTAGTCGTCGGACGAGGTGTCGACGTGCGGGTCGACCCGGTCCGCGGTGCGGAGGCGGTCCTCGTGCACCGCCTCCTGCTGGGTGGCGGCCACCTGGGCCTCCTGCGCACGCTCCCGGGCCCGCTCCGCCTCGAGCCGGGCCCGCTCGGCCTCGGCCTCGGCCTCCTTGGCGCGCACCTGCGCCTCCGGGATCCCGCTCGCGTGCTCCTGAGCCTCCGTCCGCAGCCGCTCGGCGTGCTCGTGCTGCTTCTTCTTGCGCTGCTGCACGACGAGCCAGGCGACGAGTGCCGCCACGACAAGGACGACGACCAGGACGATGATCCAGGTTGTCGTGTCCATGGGGACCTCCCTCCTCCGGCGACCCGGGGCGGGTCGCTCCTCCGTCCACGGTGCCACAACCGGGGCGCGACGGGTGCCCTCCGAACGGGTGAGCGCGGTGTCTCGTATGTGAGACCCTTCTGGGCTGCGGACCGCTGGTGGACCGGCTCGGGCGCGTGTTGCATGGAGGCATGCAGAAGATCCAGGTCGGGGTCGGCCCCGTCTCCTTCGAGGACCTCGTCCGCGTCGCCCGCGAGGGCGCTCCCGTGAGCCTCGCCGAGGACGCGCTGTCGGCGATCGACGGCGCCCGCGGCGTCGTCGAGTCGCTCGCGGCGGCGCAGACGCCGACGTACGGCGTCAGCACCGGCTTCGGCGCGCTCGCCACACGTCACATCCCGGCCGAGATGCGCGCCCAGCTCCAGCGCTCGCTCGTCCGCTCGCACGCCGCCGGCTCGGGCCCCGAGGTGGAGCGCGAGGTGGTCCGCGCCCTGATGCTGCTGCGCCTGTCGACGCTCGCGACCGGGCACACCGGCGTGCGCCGGCAGACCGCGATGCTGCTGGCCGACCTGCTCTCGCACGGCATCACGCCCGTGGTCCGTGAGCACGGCTCGCTCGGCTGCTCCGGCGACCTCGCGCCGCTGTCGCACTGCGCGCTCGCGCTGATGGGCGAGGGCGAGGTCCGCGACGCGTCGGGCACCCTCCTGCCCGCCACAGAGGCGCTCGCCGCCGCCGGTCTCGAGCCCGTGGAGCTGGCGGCCAAGGAGGGACTGGCGCTGATCAACGGCACCGACGGCATGCTCGGGATGCTGGTGATGGCGATCGCCGACCTGCGGATGCTGCTGCGCACCGCCGACATCGCCGCGGCGATGAGCGTGGAGGCCCAGCTCGGCACCGACCGCGTCTTCGCACCCGAGCTGCAGGCCATCCGCCCGCACCCCGGACAGGCGCTGTCGGCGGCCAACCTCACCGCGCTGATGGCCGGCTCGGCGGTCGTCGCCTCGCACCGGACCGGGCCCGGCAACACCGTGGAGTGCAACCGCGTCCAGGACGCCTACTCGCTGCGGTGCTCGCCGCAGGTGCACGGCGCCGCCCGTGACACCGTCGAGCACGCGGCGCTCGTGGCCGGCCGCGAGCTCGCCAGCGCCATCGACAACCCGGTCGTCGTCGGCGACCGGGTGGAGTCCAACGGCAACTTCCACGGCGCGCCCGTGGCCTACGTCCTGGACTTCCTCGCGATCGTCGCCGCCGACGTCGCCTCCATCAGCGAGCGCCGCACCGACCGCTTCCTCGACAAGGCCCGCAATCACGGGCTGCCGCCGTTCCTGGCCGACGACCCCGGCGTGGACAGCGGCCTGATGATCGCGCAGTACACCCAGGCCTCGATCGTCTCCGAGCTCAAGCGGCTGGCCGTGCCGGCCTCGGTCGACTCGATCCCCTCCAGCGCCATGCAGGAGGACCACGTGTCGATGGGCTGGAACGCCGCCCGCAAGCTGCGCCGGTCGGTCGACGGACTCTCCCGCGTGGTCGCCGTCGAGGTGCTCACCGCGGCCCGTGCCCTCGACCTGCGCGCGCCGCTCACCCCCGCACCCGCCACCGGCGCGGTCGTGGAGCTGCTGCGCAGCAACGGGGTCGCCGGCCCCGGCCCCGACCGCCACCTCTCACCCGAGATCGAGGCGACCGTCGACCTCGTCCAGTCAGGCGCGGTGCTCGCCGCCGCCGAGTCCGTGATCGGAGAGCTCAAGTGACCGAGACCAACCCCCGCCTGCCCATCCGCGCCGCGCGCGGCACCGGGCTGACCGCGAAGTCGTGGCAGACCGAGGCGCCGCTGCGGATGCTGATGAACAACCTCGACCCCGACAACGCCGAGCGTCCCGAGGACCTCGTCGTCTACGGCGGCACGGGCAAGGCCGCCCGCAGCTGGGACGCGTACGACGCGCTGGTGCGCACCCTGCGCGACCTCGAGGACGACGAGACGCTGCTCGTGCAGTCGGGCAAGCCGGTCGGGGTCATGCGCACCCACGAGTGGGCGCCGCGCGTGCTGATCGCCAACTCCAACCTCGTCGGCGACTGGGCCAACTGGGAGGAGTTCCGCCGCCTCGAGGACCTCGGCCTGACGATGTACGGCCAGATGACGGCGGGCTCGTGGATCTACATCGGCACCCAGGGCATCCTGCAGGGGACGTTCGAGACCTTCGCCGCGATCGCGGACAAGCGGTTCGGGGGGACCCTCGCCGGCACCATCACCGTCACCGCCGGGCTCGGCGGCATGGGCGGTGCGCAGCCGCTGGCGGTCACCATGAACGACGGGGTCGCGATCTGCGTCGAGTGCGACCAGCACCGCATCGACCGGCGCCTCGAGACGCGTTACCTCGACGTCCAGGCCCGCGACCTCGACCACGCGATCGAGCTGGCCCTGGAGGCGCGCGAGGCCCGCCGCGGCCTCTCGATCGGCCTGCTCGGCAACGCCGCAGACGTGCTGCCCGAGATCCTCGAGCGGCACCTCGACCGCGCGGGCCGGGCCGGCGAGGAGGGCGGAGGCCCGCTCGTCGACATCGTCACCGACCAGACCTCGGCGCACGACCCGCTGTTCTACCTGCCGTCCGGCACGGCGTACGAGGACTGGGAGCGCGAGCGCACCGAGGACCCGCGTGGCTTCACCAAGCGCAGCCAGGAGTCGATGGCGCGCCACGTCCGGGCGATGGTGGAGCTCCAGGACGCCGGCGCCGAGGTGTTCGACTACGGCAACTCGATCCGCGACGAGGCGCGCAAGGGCGGCTACGACCGGGCGTTCGAGTTCCCGGGCTTCGTGCCGGCCTACATCCGGCCGCTGTTCTGCGAGGGCAAGGGTCCCTTCCGCTGGGCGGCCCTCTCCGGGGACCCGGCCGACATCGCCGCCACCGACCGGGCGATCAAGGAGCTCTTCCCGGCCGACGAGAAGCCGGAGTACGCACGGCTGCACACGTGGCTCGACATGGCGGCCGAGCGGGTGCAGTTCCAGGGCCTGCCGGCGCGCATCTGCTGGCTGGGCTACGGCGACCGGGCGAAGGCCGGCGCGAGGTTCAACGAGATGGTCGCCAGCGGCGAGCTGTCCGCGCCGATCGTCATCGGCCGCGACCACCTCGACTGCGGCTCGGTCGCCTCGCCGTACCGCGAGACCGAGGCGATGCTCGACGGCTCCGACGCCATCGCGGACTGGGCGATCCTCAACGCCCTGGTCAACACCGCCTCCGGCGCCACGTGGGTGTCGTTCCACCACGGCGGAGGCGTCGGCATCGGCCGCTCGCTGCACGCCGGCCAGGTCACCGTCGCCGACGGCTCCGAGCTCGCCGCCGAGAAGATCCAGCGGGTCCTCACCAACGACCCCGGCATGGGGGTGATCCGGCACGTCGACGCAGGGTACGACCGCGCGGTCGAGGTGGCGGAGGAGCGCGGGGTGCCGATCCCGATGCGGCGCGGCTGAGGCCGGGCCGCGGGTCGGTGGCGCGGGGGAGACTCTCGAACGGCTGACAATCCCGGCCCCGTAGGTCAGGATCCCTCCATGGCCACGGGGGAGAACAAGCCGGCGCGCTCGCGCGTCGTGCTGACCGACATCAGCTCGCGGGCGTGGGAGCACCCCGCCGACAAGGGCGCACTGGTCGCGCTTCGCAAGCTCAAGGGCTTCGACGTGCTGCTCAAGACCATGTCGGGGGTCTTCCGCGAGCGGGCCTGGCGGCTGACGCTGCTCGGCTCCGCGGTCCGCGTCGACGAGCGCCAGTTCGCGCGGCTGCACCGGCTGCTGGCCGAGGTCGGCCGGAGCCTCGACGCCACCGACCTGCCCGAGATGTACGTCCAGGCGGACCCGGCGCTGAGCGCGATGACCATCGGCATGGACCGACCGATCATCGTGCTGTCGTCCGGCCTGGTGCACCACCTCGACGACGACGAGCTGCGGTTCGTCATCGGCCACGAGCTCGGGCACGCCGTCAGCGGGCACGCGGTCTACCGCACCCTGCTGCTGCGGCTGCTCGGGCTGGGCGGGCTCCTCAACGCGGTCCCCGGTGGAGCGCTCGGCATCCGGATGGTGACCGTCGCGCTGCTGGAGTGGTCGCGCAAGGCCGAGCTGTCCGCGGACCGCGCCGGCCTGCTCGCCACCCAGGACCCCACCGCCGTGCTGCGCACGCACATGAAGATCGCCAGCGGCGGCACGCTCGAGGAGCTCGACGTCACCTCGTTCCTCTCGCAGGGTGCGGAGTACGACGAGGGCGGTGACGTCCGCGAGTCGCTGATCAAGCTGTCCCTGCTCCAGCAGCAGTCGCACCCCTTCGCGGTCGTCCAGGCCACGGAGCTGCGGCGCTGGATCGACTCCGGCGCCTACACCGCCATCCTCGGCGGCGACTACCCGCGCCGGGCCGACGACGACAGCGCCTCCGTCAGCGAGGCCGCGCAGGAGGCAGCCGCGAGCTACGCGGTGGCGTTCGAGCGCACCCAGGACACCCTCGGCCGGCTCGTCCACGACCTCGCCGGCTGGATGGGCACCGCGAGCACCTGGCTCAACGACCGGTTCCGCCGCGGCGAGAGCGCCTGAGCCCCGGCGGGACGTGGCGCGGCCCTGCCGGTGGGCCGAGGGGGCGGCGAGGTCAGCCGAGGGCGCGGATCGCCTCGTGGATGGCGAGGGTCCGGCGGGCGGACTCGACGTGCAGGTTCTCCACCATCCGGCCGTTGTAGGTCACGACGCCGGCGCCGCTGCCCTCCTCGAACGCCGCGATCAGGCCCTCCGCGTCGGCGACGGCCCGCTCGCTCGGCGCGAACGCGGCGTTGGCGCCCTCGACCTGGCGCGGGTGGACGAGGGTCTTGCCGTCGAAGCCCATCTGGCGGCCCTGCTCGCACTCCGCGAGGAACCCCTCGACGTCCGACACGTCGTTGTAGACGCCGTCGATCACCGCGATCCCCGCGGCGCGCCCCGCCAGCAGCGCGGTGTGGAGGCTCGGCAGGATCGGCGCGCGGCCCGGGACGTGCTCGGCGTACAGCTCCTTGACGAGGTCGTTGGTGCCCAGCACGAAGGCGCCGAGACGCTCCGACGCGCGGGCGATCGCGAGGGCGTCGAGGACCGCGACCGGGGTCTCGACCATCGCCCACAGCCGGGTGTGGTCCGGGGCGCCCGCCCGCTCCATCGCCGCGACCAGCCCGGCGACCTGCTCCGCGCTGCTCACCTTCGGCACCACGATCGCGGCCGGCCCGGCCTGGCTGGCGGCGACCATGTCGTCGTCGTGCCACTCGGTGCCGATGCCGTTGACGCGGATGGTGACCGCGCGCCGTCCGTACGCGCCGCTCGCGGCTGCGGCGGCGGCCGCGTCGCGGGCCGCCGGCTTGGCGTCGGGCGCGACGGCGTCCTCGAGGTCGAGGATGAGCGCGTCGCAGGCGATGGTCTTGGCCTTCTCCAGCGCCCGCTCGTTGGAGCTCGGCATGTAGAGCACGGAGCGCAGGGGGGTGAAGTCACTCATGTCAGGCCTCCGGCTGGTCGGGGATGGCGTCGTAGGCCTTCCTCAGGTCGGGGTCGATCGCGGCGAGCTCGTCGGCGAGGGCGACCATCACCCGGCACTGCTTGACGGAGGCGTCGTCCTCCATCTTGCCGTCGATCATCACCGCACCGGTGCCGTCGCCCATCGCCGCGATGACGCGACGCGCGTGGGCCACGTCCTCCACGCTGGGGGAGAAGACCTTGTTCGCGATCGCGATCTGCACCGGGTGCAGGCTCCACGCGCCGACGCAGCCGAGGAGGAACGCGTTGCGGAACTGGTCCTCGCAGGCCACCGTGTCGGCGATGTCGCCGAAGGGCCCGTAGTAGGGGTAGATGCCGTGCATCGCGCACGCGTCGACCATGCGGGCGATCGTGTAGTGCCACAGGTCCTGCTGGTACGTCGCCCGCGCGGCGTCGTACCGCGTCCCACCGGCCTCGTCCCGCGGGGCGTCCTGCCGGACGAGGTAGCCGGGGTGGCCCCCGCCGACGCGGGTGGTCTTCATGCGGCGGTCGGCCGCGAGGTCCGCCGGGCCGAGGGAGAGGCCCTGCATCCGCGGGCTGGCCGCGCAGATCTCCTCGATGTTGGCCACTCCTCGGGCCGTCTCCAAGATGGCGTGCACCTGCAGCGGCCGGTCGAGCCCGGCCTTCGCCTCGAGCTGCGCGAGCAGCCGGTCGACGTAGTGGATGTCTTCGGCGCCCTGCACCTTCGGGACCATGATGACGTCGAGCTTGTGGCCGATCTCCGGTACGAGGGTGGTGAGGTCGTCGAGCACCCACGGGCTGTCCAGGGAGTTGATCCGAGTCCAGAGCTGCGTCGGCCCGAAGTCGGTGCTGCGCGCGATCTCCACCAGGCCTTGGCGCGACGCCTCCTTGTTCTCCGCCTTGACCGCGTCCTCGAGGTTGCCGAGCAGCACGTCGACCGTGCCCACCATGCCCGGGACCTTGGCGGCCATCTTCGGGTTGCCCGGGTCGAAGAAGTGGATGGCACGGCTCGGCCGGGCCGGGATCTCCCGCAGCGGCGCCGGTGCTCCGACGGCCAGGGGAGCGAAGAAGTCCTTGGCGGAACGAGTCATGGCCCGCAAACTACCGCCGCGTAGCGGGCAGCGGATATGACGCATGTCTCGCGCCGCGGCCGGCCACCGGCAAGGGGAGAGGGGCCGCGGACGTCACCCGCGCCGGGCGCCGGGCCGTCGTCGCCACCAGCTCCGCTTCACGGCGGCGGGCCGCTCGCCCTCGGCGGCGAGTGCCGCGCGCTGCGCCTCGATCCTGGCCGTGCGGCGCTCGCGCCACGCCGCGACCTCGGCCTCGACGTCGCGCACCGGCGTGATCACCGGAGGACCCCCCTGCAGCTGCCTGCGCGTCTCGACCACGCGGCGGTTGAAGTCCTCGAGCTCGCGCCGCACCTCTGCCTCGACGGTGATCGCGTCGAGCCGGTCGTGGAGCTCCGCGTCCTCCTTGCGGAGGGCGAGGGCGGGCGGCAGCAGCGCGATGTTCTCCCGCTCGACGAGCTTCTTCACCCACCAGTCCGGGTCGTGCTCGACCCCGAGGTCGGCGATCGGCTTCCCCTGCCCGGGCAGGTCGTCGAACTCGCCGCGCTCCATCGCCTGCCGGACCTGCAGGTCGACCCAGCTGGCCTGATGGGCGATGCGGGCCGCGGCGGCCGAGCGTCCGGTGCGGTCGTCGCGCTCGGCCTCGCGGCGCACGGACTCGGTGTCCGCGACGTCGAAGGCGTCGTCCCGGTCTCGCTCCGGCATGGCCCCGAGTCTACGGAGGGCCAGGACGTCTCGTCCTCGAGGACAGCGGTCCGGCACCTGAGGTGGAGGTGCAGGCACCTCACGGACGACGAACCTCGTGGTCATGGTCATCCTGCTCTCCGACCCGCGCGTCGCCGCGGTCCCCGTCCGCGAGTCCGGCGAGGCCCTGACACGCCTCGACGCCTCCTTCGGCCCGGAGCGGGTCGTGGTGCGGCTCGGCCTGGCCGACCGCCTCGCCGCGGCGCAGCTCGCACTCCCGGCGGGTGTCCGGCTGCGGGTGGTCGAGGGACACCGGTCGGTGGCCGACCAGCGCGCGATCATCGCCGCCTACGCCGCCGAGGTGTGCGCCGCCCATCCCGGCATCTCGCCCGCGGACCTGCACCGCCTCACCAGCCGCTTCGTCTCGCCGGTGGAGGTCGCGCCCCACGTCGCCGGCGCCGCCGTCGACCTGACGCTGGTCGACGCGTGCGGCCACGAGCTCGACATGGGCACGCCGATCGACGCGACACCGGAGCAGTCCGCCGGTGCCTGCTACTTTGCCGCCACCGGCATCAGCGCCGACGCGCGCGCGAACCGCGACCTCCTCGCCCGCGCCCTGACCGGTGCCGGACTGGTGAACTACCCGACCGAGTGGTGGCACTGGAGCCACGGGGACCGCTACTGGGCGCTCACGACCGGTGCCGAGGCGGCGTGCTACGGACCGGTCGACCCGGGCGTGGACGCGGAGACGGCGGCGTGAGCGCGCTCGCCGCCGTCGCGACCCGGTCGACCGCGACCGGCCCGCGGCTCGAGGTGGACCTCTCGGCCGTCGCCGCGAACACCCGCAGGCTCGCCTCCCGCACCGTGGCTCAGGTGATGGCGGTCGTCAAGGCCGACGGCTTCGGGCACGGCGCCGCCGACGTGGCGCGCACCGCCCTCGCCCACGGCGCGACGTCGCTCGGCGTCACCAGCATCGACGAGGCGCTCGCCCTGCGCAGCGAGGGGGTGGGCGCCCCCGTGCTGAGCTGGCTCAACCCGCTCGGAGCCGCGTACGACGCCGCCCTGGCCGCCCGGGTCGAGCTGGCCGTTCCCTCCCGCGAGCACCTCGACGCCGTCGTGCGGGCCCAGCAGGCGAAGCCGCGCCGGCGCTCCGCCCGGGTGCACCTGCACCTCGACGTCGGCATGTCCCGGGACGGTGCCGAACCAGCCGCGTGGCCCGCGCTCTGCCGGGCGGCCCGCCGGGCGGAGCGGGCCGGCCTGGTGCGGGTCGTCGGCGTGATGGGCCACCTGGGCTGTGCCGACGACCCCGCCGACGTGTGCAACGTGCTGGGTCGCCGCCGCTTCGCGCGGGGCGTCGAGACCGCCCGTGCGGCCGGTCTCCGGCCCGCGCAGCGTCACCTCGCGGCGACCGCCGCGACGCTCCTCGACGTCCGCAGCCACCACACGACGGTCCGGCTGGGGGCCGGCCTCGTCGGCATCGACCCGACCCGCACGACGCCGCTGCGCCCCGCCCTCACCCTCACCGCGCCCGTCGTCACGGTGCGGCGGGTTCGAGCGGGGTCGGGCGTCGGCTACAGCCACACGTGGACCGCGCCCGCCGCGACGAACCTCGCCCTCCTGCCCCTCGGGTACGCCGACGGCGTCCCGCGCGCCGCCGCCGGCCGTGCCGAGGTGCTGCTCCGCGGTCGCCGCCGGCCGGTGGTCGGCCGCATCTCGATGGACCAGCTCGTGGTCGACCTCGGCGAGGACCACGTCGACCCCGGCGACGTCGCGGTCGTCTTCGGCCCCGGCGACGCCGGCGAGCCGACGGTGGCCGAGTGGGCCGCCTGGGCGGGGACGATCGAGCACGAGGTCGTCACCGGCATCGGCTCGCGCGTGCGACGCGCCACCTCCCCCGCCCCCGCCCCCAGCCCGTCCCCTCGTCTCAGGAGCCTGCCATGACCGCCACCGCCGCCACCGCCGCCACCGCGCCGCCGGCTCCCACCCGCGTCGCCGTGGTCGGCGGCGGGCAGAACTGCGAGCACGAGGTGTCGCTCGCGTCCGCCGTCGCGGTCGCCGACGCCCTCGACCCCGCGTCGTACGACGTCGTCCGGCTGACCATCGGGCCGGACGGCGCCTGGCGCGTCGGCGACCGCGCGCTCCCGCTCGGGGAGGCCGTCGCGGTGCTGCAGTCCTGCGCCGCGGTGCTGCCCGTGGTGCACGGACCCCGCGGCGAGGACGGCACCCTGGCCGCGCTCTGCGAGCTGGCCGGGGTCGCCTACGTCGGCTCCGGGGTCGCGGCCGGCGCGCTCGCGATGGACAAGTGGGCGACCAAGCTCGTGGCGCAGGCGCTCGGCATCGCCACCGCCCCTGCGGTGCTGCTCACCGCGGCCGGCGCGGCGACGTACGCGTGGACCCACCCCGTCGTCGTCAAGCCGGTCGCCGCCGGGTCGAGCCACGGCGTGAGCATGGTGCGCGAGGCCGCGCAGCTGCCTGACGCCCTCGAGGCCGCGCTCGCGCTCGACGACCGGGTCCTCGTCGAGGACGTCGTCATCGGTCGCGAGGTCGACGTCGCCGTGCTGGGCACGGCCGACGGCGGCCGGCTCGTCCCGCCGGCCCTGGAGGTGGTCGTCGACGGGTGGTTCGACCACGAGGCGAAGTACGGCGGGGGAGCGGACTTCCGGATCCCGGCGCCTCTGGAGGACGTCGAGCGCAAGGCCCTCGAGGAGGCCGCGCTCGCCGTCTACGACGCCCTCGGCTGCGCCGGGGTCGCCCGCGTGGACTTCTTCGTGACCCCCGACGGGCCGGTGCTCAACGAGGTCAACACGATGCCCGGCTTCACCGCGCAGTCGCAGGTGCCGAAGATGTTCGCCGCGGCCGGCCTGTCGTACGCCGAGCTCCTCGACCGGCTCGTCCGCGACGTCCTGCCCCGGTGAGCGCACGCATCGAGGGCGTCGACCTGCTGCGCGGGATCGCCGTCGGCCTGGTGATGCTGCGGCACGCCTGGCCGTCGCTGTTCCCGGGCGCCGGAGTGGTCGGCGTCGTGATGTTCTTCGCCCTGAGCGGCTGGCTGATCACCGGGGTGCTGGCCGACGAGGCCGCTCGCACCGGCCGGGTGGACCTGCGCCGCTTCTACGCGCGCCGGGCCCGGCGGCTGGTGCCCGCGCTGCTGCTCCTGGTCGCCGGCGTGGTGGTCGTGACGCTGCTCCTCGACCCGCTGGGCGACCGCGACGAGCTCGGCCGCACCGTGCTGGTGGCGCTCACCTGGACCGCCAACCTGCCCGTCGGGCACACGAGCGAGGCGACCTTCCACCTCTGGACGCTGGCCACCGAGGAGCAGTTCTACCTGCTGTGGCCCGCGGTGCTGGTGCTGGCGCTGGTCCGCGGACGGGTGCGGCTCGCGCTGCTCGCGGCGGGCGTGGCCTGCCTGCTCGCCTGTGTCGCGACCGTGCTGTGGCTGCGCGAGGATCCCGACCTGGCGTACGTTCTGCCGACCTCGTGGGCGCTCTGCTTCGTGGTCGGGGGCGCGGCCCGGCTCCTCGCCCGGCCGGCGGGCGAGGCCGCGCCGGTCCGGGGCACGTGGCCGGCAGCCGCTGCTCTGGTCGGGCTCGCGGTCCTGAGCGTGGTTCCATTGCGGGGTCACGCCCTCACCTACCTGGCAGGAGGCCCCGCCATCGCCGCGCTGACCGTGGTCCTGCTGCTGTCGTGGCGCACCTGGACGACGGTCACCGGACCGCTGCGGGCCCTCGTCGTGCTCGGCACGGTGTCCTACGGCGCGTACCTGTGGAACTACCCGTTGACCCTGTGGCTGCGCCCGTCGCTCGACGGCCTCGCCGGCCCGGTCTCCGCCGCGCTCACCCTCGTGATGGCGGCAGTCAGCTGGCACCTCGTGGAGGTCCGCGCGCAGCCGGTCCGGCGTACGCCCGAGGCGGTGGCGGCATGAGCCCGGACCTCGAGCGCCTGCGGGCCTCGGCGCCCGACCTCGCCCTGGCCGGGCTGGTGCTGCTCCTCGGGTTCCTCGAGGGCGTGAACACGGTGCAGGCGTACGGCAGCCAGGTCCCGCTGGTGCTCGTCGTCCTGGCCTTCGCCGGCGCCGTCGGGCTGAGCCGGCGGGCGCCGGGCGTGTCCCTGGCGATCGTGTGGGTGACGTGCCTGCTCCAGGTCGCCAGCGGGACCCCGGTGCTCATCACCCAGCTGACGGTCGCGTTCGTCGCCTTCGGCACCGCCCGGTGGGGCAGCACGGCCACGCTGTGGCTGAGCGCCCTCTCCATCCCGGCCGCCGCGGTGGTCGCCGTCGGCTTCGCCGCGTTCGAGATCTTCGGCGTCGTCACCGACGTCATCGACTACAACAGCGTGATCAACAACGCCTACCGGTTCGGTCCCACCTGGCAGGTGGGGGCCGCGGTGCTCGGCATGCTCGTGCTCGGCGCGCCGTGGCTGGCCGGTCTGGCGCTGCGCTTCGGCTCGCGGGCCGAGCAGTCGCGGGTGTCGCAGGTCGCGGCCGAGCAGGATGCCGCCCGCGCGGTGCAGGAGTCGGAGCAGGCCCGCGAGATCGCCCGGCTGCGCGAGGAGCAGACGCGGATGGCGCGCGACGTGCACGACGTCGTGGGCCACTCGCTCGCGGTGATCCTGGCCCAGGCCGAGTCCGCCCAGTACATCGAGGACGCCGACACCGAGAGGCTGAAGGCGACGATGGCGACCATCGCGTCGTCCGCCCGGACCTCGCTGCAGGACGTCCGGCAGGTGCTCACCACCACGCAGGGCGCGACGTCGTCCGGGCGCAGCGGCAGCCTGGACAGCCTCGTGGAGGGCGTGCGGACGAGCGGGCACGAGGTGGTGTCGACCGTCGTGGGCCGGCCGCAGCCGCTGCCACCGGAGCTCGAGACCGTCGCCTACCGGGTGCTCCAGGAGATGCTGACCAACGCCATCAAGCACGGCCGCCGCGACACCCCGGTCGCCGTCGAGCGCCACTGGGAGGGCGAGCTGCGCCTCGAGGTGCGCAACGTGGTCCGACCGGACGCCTCCCGGGACGCCGGCAGGGACGCCACTCAGGACGCCACCCCGACCGTCACCCAGGCCGTCACCCAGGACGCCGTCCAGGACGTCACCCAGCCGATCCGCGCCGTGCCCGCCGACGCGTCCTCCGCGACCGCCCCGGCGGCCGGGCAGGGCGTCGAGGGCATGCGCCGGCGGCTCGAGGCGGTGGGCGGCAGGCTCGACGTACGTCGTCGTGACGAGGCGGGCGGCCAGACGTTCACCGCCACCGCGTGGGTGCCCGTGCGGGGCGGCGCGTGATCCGCGTCGTGCTGGTCGACGACCAGGAGCTGTTCCGCGAGGGCGTGCGCACGATCATCGACGCCCAGGACGGGATGCAGGTCGTGGGCGTCGCCGGCGACGGGTTCGAGGCGGTGTCGGTCTGCGACGAGCTGCAGCCCGACGTGGTGCTGATGGACATCCGGATGCCCGAGATGGACGGCGTCGAGGCCACGCGCCAGCTGTTCGCCCCGGACCGGGTGTCGAGGCGCGAGAGCCCCCTGCGCGTCGTGGTCCTCACCACCTTCAACCTCGACGACCGCGCGGCCACGGCGATCCGCTACGGCGCGAGCGGCTTCCTGCTCAAGGACACCACCCCGGTGATGCTGCGCGACGCCATCCGCACGGTGCACGCCGGCAACGCGGTGCTCGCCCCCGCGGACCTGTCCCTGCTGCTGCAGGGCCAGTTCGTCGCACGGGCGCCCGCCCCCGCGGTGTACCTCTCCCTCACCGACAAGGAGCGCGAGGTGTTCGCCGCCGTCGCCCGCGGGCTGTCGAACACCGAGATCGCCGGGCTGGTCTTCGCCTCCGAGTCGACGGTGAAGACCCATGTCGGCTCGGTGCTGCGGAAGCTGTCGCTGCGCGACCGGGTGCAGATCGTGGTCTTCGCGCACGAGCACGGGCTGGTGGGCGCCGACTAGCACCCGTGGGCGGCTCGGGGCGGCTCGGGGTCGGGCCGGGGTCGATCCCCATGGTCGCCAGGACGTGGACGGCGCAGGCTGGGGGCATGGAGAAGATCCGCACCTCGCTCGCCCGCCAGGGACTCGTCCGCCCCGCCGACCGTGCCGTCCTGGGCGGGGTCTGCGCCGGCGTCGGCCGGCGCCTCGGGCTCACGCCGTGGACGACGCGGCTGCTCTTCGTCGTCACCCTCTTCGCCATCCCGGGGAGCCAGCTGCTGGTCTATCCGCTGCTGTGGTTCCTCATGCCGAGCGAGGACAGCCCGGCGGCGGCTGCGTACCCGACGCGCTGAGGGGCGAGGGCCGCGGTCGGCGCCGGCGTGACGTCGACGGAGCGGGCGTACGAGCAGCCGCGGGTGCGCGCGCTCACTGCCCGAGGACGAGCGCGACGACCAGCACGACCGCGCCGAGCACAGCGAGGGCGGACAGGGCCTGGGTCGCTCGGCCCAGCGGCCGGGCGAGCGCGTCCGCGGAGGAGGCCGCACCGGTGCCCAGCCACAGCCCCACGAGGCCCATCAGCAGCGGCACGCCACCGACCACGGACCAGTAGGTCAGGTCGTCGCCGGCCGGGAACCGGCCGATGACCAGCCACTGGACGCCGTTGGCGACCACGCCGCCACCCGTGAGCGCCAGCAGTGCCAGGCCCAGCCCGGTGAAGGCCCGGAACCTCGCGCCGTCGTCGACTGCCGCAGTCGTGCCCGGTCCGGTCGTCGTCTCGCTCATCTGGTCCCCCGCCTGCTCGTCCGGCCGGTCGCCGGAGCCTGCCCCGACACTAGACGCGCCGGGGCGCGCGGGTGCGCGAGCCGGCCGGTGCGTCGCTCCCGGGCGACACGGTGACGTCGCCCGCCGGTCCATGAGGGCGCTCTCACGAGCAGCTCATCCCCGCATCACGTCGGGGGACCAGAGTCATCGACGTCAGCCGGGAAGACCCGGGAACCGAGACCGAAGGAGGCCGCCATGGCCCGCTCCGGAATCCTCACCGCCCTCGCGCCGGCCGTCCAGGCTCGTCGCAACGACTCCTCCAGCGACGACGGCCGCCGTCGCCGTCGCCGTCGTCGGCGCCGGAACCGCAGCCGCTCGCGCTCGCGCACCGACTGAGCCGAGCAGCGCCACCACGACGGGTGGGCGCCCGCCCGGGCTGCCCACCCGTCCCCGCGTCACCCGCGTCACCCGCGCCACCCGCGCCACCCGCCGACCACCCGCCGACGAGCCCAGGGGGAGAGCCGATGTCCGTACGCCGCCGCCTCGCCGAGGCACTGCGCGCCGCCCCGGAGGAGTCGGCGCTCGTCGACGTCGCCGCGACGCTCCGGCTGGTCGACATCGCCCGACGCTTCTGGCCGCGGCTGCGCCCCCTGCGCGGCTGGCTCCTGCTCGGCCTGGTCCTCCTCCTCGCCGCCCCGACCGTCTCGGTCGCCGAGGCCGTGCTCTACCAGCGGCTCGTCGACGACGTGCTCGTCCCGGCCGCCTTCGAGCCGCTGGTCCTCCTCGCGCTCCTCTACATCGGGCTGAACCTCGTCAGCGGCGTGGTGTCGGGCGCCGAGGACTACCTCGGGACGTACGTCTCGCAGCGCTTCCTCGTCGCCCTGCGCCGTGACGTGTTCGCCCACGTCCTGTCCCTGCCGGCCGCCGCCTCGGACCGCCGACGGCTCGGGGACACGCTCACCCGGCTGACCTCCGACGTCGCCGCGGTCGAGCGCTTCATGGTGTCCCAGGTCGGCGACGGGGTGGGCGCGCTCGTGCGCCTGCTCGTCCTCGTCGGGGCGCTGGTCTGGATGGACTGGCAGCTGGCGCTCGCCTCGCTGGTGGTGGCGCCGCTGTTCTGGTGGGTCTCGACCCGGTTCGCCCGGCTGACCCGCGACGTCTCGAGGGAACGTCGCCGCCGTGGTGGCTCCCTCGGCAGCGTGACCGAGGAGGCGCTCGGCAACGCCGCACTCGTCCAGTCCTACGGCGGGGAGGACGCCGCGGTGGCGTCGTACGACCGGCACAACCGCGCGATCGCCGGCGCCGAGCTCGCCGCCAGCCGCATCCGCGCGCTGTTCCTGCCCCTCGTCGACCTGGCCGAGCTCGTCGGCGTGCTCCTCGTCGTGGGCCTCGGCGTCTGGTCGCTCGCGACCGACCGGCTCACCCTCGGTGGCCTGCTCGCGTTCCTGACGCTGCTCCTGCAGTGCTTCGGACCCGTGCGGACGCTGGCGGACCTGGTGCCGGCGCTCTACTCCGCGAGCGCCGGCGTGGAGCGGGTCGTCGAGCTCCTCGACGAGCCGGCCGGCGGCGACCGCGACGGTGCCGCGCCGCTGCCCCCCGGGCCCGGTGCCGTCTCGGTGCGCGAGGTGTCGTACGCCTATCCCGGCGCGGCCGCTCCCGCGCTCGCGGGCTTCTCCCTCGACGTCGCGGCCGGCGAGGTGGTCGCCCTGGTGGGACCGAGCGGTTCGGGAAAGTCCACCCTCGGCCGGCTGCTGTCGCGACAGCTCGTCGCCGACGCGGGCGTCGTCGCGGTCGACGGGCACGACGTCGCGGGGCACACCGCCGCATCGGTGCGCGACGCGGTCACCGTCGTGCACCAGGAGCAGCTGATGCTGGACGCCTCGGTCCACGACAACCTCGTCCTCGGCCGTCCGGACGCCACCCGCGCCGAGGTGCGCGCGGCCGCGCGCGACGCCGGTGCGCACGAGTTCGTGGAGGCCCTGCCGCGCGGCTACGAGACACGCATCGGCCAGCGCGGCCGGTCCCTCTCGGGCGGACAGCGCCAACGGCTGGCGCTCGCGCGGGCGCTGCTGCGCCCGGGACGGGTGCTCGTGCTCGACGAGCCGACGACGGGCCTCGACCCGGAAGCCGCGCGGCGGCTGATGGTCGCCTTGACGACCGGGCCGCGCGACCGCACGGTCCTCGTCCTCACGCACGACCCGGCCGTCCTCCAGCACGTCGACCGCGTGGTGTCGCTGGACCGCACCCCGGCGGAGGTCACCGCGTGACCCGGCGACGTACGCCGACCGGCGACCTCCCCGCCGGCTACCGGCCGCTGGCGCTGCTCGCAGACGGGCGGCGGCTCGAGACGTGGGACGCCTGGGACGAGGCGCGCGGCACCCGCTGCGTCGTCAAGCTGCTGCGGGCCGACCGCCGCCACGACCCGCGGGTGCGCCAGGCGGTGCTGCTCGAGGGACACCTGGCGACCACCCTGGCCCACCCGCACCTCGTGCGCGGCTACGACGTCCTCCACGACCCTCCTGCGGTGGTCCTCCAGACGCTGCGCGGTGCCACCCTCTCGGCCCTCGTCGAGGAGGAGCCGCTCGGGTTGTCCGACGTCGCGCAGCTCGGCTGCCAGCTCGCGTCGGTGCTCGGCTACCTGCACCGGCACGACTGGCTGCACCTCGACCTCAAGCCCGACAACGTCGTCGTCGACCACGGCCTGGCGGTGCTGATCGACCTCAGCCTCGCCGGCCGCCCCGGGCGGGGTCGCCCGGGCGCCGGGACGCGGGGCTACCTGGCGCCGGAGCAGGCGACGGGCCGAGGGCTCTCGCCCGCCACCGACGTCTGGGGGCTCGGCATGACGCTCATCGACGCCCTCGCCCGGACGGCGCCGTACGGCGACGAGGCGACGTGGGAGAGTCGCCGCCGCTGGCCCCTCGTGCACCGCCGGATGCCGCGCACACCGGACGGCGTCGACGAGCTGCCCGAGGAGGTGCGCGAGGTGCTGACCGCGTGCGTCAACCTCGACCCGTCCGCGCGTCCGCTGCTGGGCCAGGTGCGCTCGGCGCTCGAGCCGCTGTGCTCACCAGCGCCCGCGGTGGACGACGTCCGTGCGTCGCTCGCGGCGCGCCGGTGACCCCGCCGCGCCGGCGTCGGGCACCCGGTGGCCCACGGTGATCGCGCCGACCGGCGCGTGGTCGTCGGGGACGCCGAACGCGGCGCGGAACGACGCCAGGTGCTCCCCGGGGATGCCGAAGAAGCAGGCCCCGAGGCCCTCGTCCACCGCGGTCTGCAGCACGAGCAGCGCCGCCATCCCGGCGTCGACGTACCAGTAGGGCACCGGCCAGCGCTCCTCGCTGCGGTCGGTCCAGCCCTTGTCGGGCTGGGCGTAGCGCTCGAGGTAGGCCGCCTTGGACGCGAGCGGGACGATCACCACCGGGGCGGTGCGCATGCCGTCGAGCCAGGCGTTGTGGGTCTCCGGGTCGGCGCCCGTCGACTCCCAGAAGCGCGTGACGTCCTCGGCCTTGTCGAGCACGAGGAACGCCCATCCCTGGGTGAACCCGGCAGTCGGCGCGCGCTGCGCGTGCTCGAGCATCCGGTCGACCACGGCGGGGTCGACCGGGTCGCCGGAGTAGCGGCGCACCATCCGGCGGCGGCGGACGACCTCGCGGAACTCCATGCGCCGAGCCAACCACGTCTCGGATCCGAGACGACTCGCCGCCGCGGCGCGTTGACCGTCCGGGGCGATCCCGGTGGACTGCTCGCATGCCCGCGCCACCCGACTTCGAGCACATGTGGCGCCAGCTGGCCCCGGTCGGCCGGTCGGCCTCCTCCGGCGGATACTTCCGTCAGCCGTGGACCTCGGCGGAGACCGAGCTCCGCTCGTGGTTCGCCGAGCAGTGCGCCACGCGCGGCCTCGCCGTCGAGACCGACGGGCTGGGCAACCAGGTCGCCTGGTGGGGGGACGCCGACGTGCCCGGCGTGCTCACCGGCTCGCACCTCGACTCCGTCCTCGACGGCGGGGCGTACGACGGTCCGCTGGGCGTCGCCTCCGCGCTGGCGGCGGTCGACGTCCTGCGCGACCGCGGCGTCACGCCCGCCCGGCCGCTCGGCATCGGCGTCTTCGTCGAGGAGGAGGGCTCCCGCTTCGGCCGGGCCTGCCTCGGCTCGCGCCTCGTGACCGGCGCGACCACGTGGGACGAGGCGAAGGAGCTCCGCGACCGCGACGGGGTCTTCCTCGCCGACGCCGTCGCCGACGCCGGGCTCGACCCGTCGAGGGGCCTGCTGTCGCTCGACCGGGTCGGCACGTTCGTCGAGCTCCACGTCGAGCAGGGTCGCGACCTCGTGGACCGGGGCGCGGCCGTCGGACTCGCGAGCGAGATCTGGCCGCACGGGCGGTGGCGCTTCGACTTCCGCGGCCAGGCGAACCATGCCGGCACCACCCGCATGGAGGACCGGCACGACCCGATGCTGACCTACGCCATGACGGCCCTCGCCGCGAACAAGCAGGCCCGGCTGTCCGGCGAGCGCGCCACGTTCGGCCGGCTCGCCGTCGAGCCCAACGGCACCAACGCCGTGCCGTCCCTCGTGACGGCGTGGCTCGACGCCCGCGCGTCGTCCGACGACGCGCTCGCCGAGCTGGTCGCGTCGATCGAGCGGCAGGCCGGTGATCGCGCGGGCCGCGACGGCACCTCGCTCGCGGTCACCGCCGAGTCGGTGTCCGGGTCCGTCGCCTTCGACCCGGGCCTGGCCGCCCGCCTCGCGGCGCTCGGCGACTGGCCGGTCATCCCCACGCAGGCCGGCCACGACGCCGGCATCCTCTCCGCCGCGGGCATCCCCACCGCGATGGTCTTCGTCCGCAACCCCACGGGCGTCTCGCACTCGCCCGACGAGCACGCCGAGGCCGGCGACTGCCTGGCCGGCGTCGAGGCCCTGGCCGACGTGCTGGCCGAGCTGACCGGGGCCCCGGCGTGACGGCGTACCTCCTCGAACGGGCCTGGCTGCCGGAGTCCGGCGGCATGCGCGACGACGTGCTGGTGGAGGTCGAGGACGGTCGCTTCACCGCGGTCACGCCGGACGCCGACCCGGCACGCGCGGTGCCGGTCCGCGGCCTCGTCGTGCCGGGCCTCGCCAACACCCACAGCCACGCCTTCCACCGTGCGCTGCGGGGTCGCACCCAGCGGGGGCGCGGGACGTTCTGGACCTGGCGCGACCAGATGTACGACGTCGCCGCGCGGCTCGACCCGGAGGCCTACCTCGCGCTCGCGCGGGCGACGTACCGCGAGATGGCGGCGGCCGGGATCACCTGCGTCGGGGAGTTCCACTACCTCCACCACCGGCCGGACGGCACGCCCTACGACGACCCGAACGCGATGGGGCTGGCGCTGGTCGAGGCGGCCCGGCAGGCGGGGATCCGCGTCACCGTGCTCGACACGCTCTACCTGTCGTCGGGTTTCGGCGCGCCCGCGGAGGGCGTGCAGGTGCGCTACAGCGACGGCTCGGTCGCCCGCTGGGCCGCGCGCGTGGCCGGGCTCGAGGCGGGCGTCGACCCCGCCGCCGCGCGGGTCGGACGAGCGGTGCACTCGGTGCGGGCCGTCGCCGAGACCGAGCTGGCCGCGGTGGCCGCGACGATGAGGGACCAGCCCTCGCAGCCGTTCCACGTGCACCTCTCGGAGCAGGTCGCCGAGAACGAGGGCTGCCTGGCGGCCTCCGGCGTGACCCCGGCGCGGCTGCTCGACCGGCACGGCCTGCTCCACGACCGGACCACGCTGGTCCACGCCACCCACCTGACCGACGACGACATCCACCTCATCGGCGCGGCGCGCGCCCACGTGTCGTTCTGCCCCACCACCGAGCGCGACCTCGGCGACGGCATCGGTCCCAGCCGCCGGCTCCGGGACGCCGGCGCCCGGCTCACCCTCGGCAGCGACAGCCACGCCGTGATCGACCCCTTCGAGGAGATGCGCGCCGTCGAGCTCGACGAGCGGCTCGCCACCCAGCAACGCGGGCACTGGACCGCCGCGGAGCTCCTCGCCGCGGCGACCACCGACGGGCACGCCTCGCTCGGCTGGCCCGACGCGGGGGCGATCGCGGTCGGACGGCGCGCCGACCTGGTCGTGATCGACCCCGGCACCCCGCGCACGGCGGGCACCGGCCGTGACGAGTTCACCGCGGTCTTCGCCGCCGCGGCCGAGGACGTCCGGCGCGTGATGGCCGACGGACGCTGGATCGTCGAGGACGGTGACCGCGCCGCCATCGGGCGCGAGCTCGACGACGCCGTCACGCGCACCTGGGAGGCCCTCGCATGAGCAGCACCGTCATCACCGGCATCGGCGAGCTCGTCACCAACGACCCCGCCCGTGCGGAGCAGGGCGGCCTGCTGGGCCTCGTCCGCGACGCGGCCGTGGTCGTCGAGGGCCGCCGGGTCGCCTGGGTCGGGCCCGCCGCGGACGCCCCCGCGGCGGACGTGCAGGTCGACGCCGGGGGCCGGGCCGTCATCCCGGGCTTCGTCGACTCCCACAGCCACCTCGTCTTCGCCGGTGACCGGGCCGCCGATTTCGAGGCGCGGATGACCGGCGAGCCCTACACCGCCGGCGGCATCCGCACGACGGTCGCGCGCACCCGCGCCGCCACCGACGAGCAGCTGACCTCCCACGTCGCCCGGCTCGTCGCCGAGATGCGGGCACAGGGCACCACCTCGCTGGAGATCAAGAGTGGCTACGGGTTGACGGTCCACGACGAGGCCCGCAGCCTCGCGGTGGCCCGGCAGTTCACCGACGAGACGACGTTCCTCGGTGCCCACGTCGTCCCCGCCGGCGCCACCCCCGAGGACTACGTCGACCTCGTCACCGGCCCCATGCTCGCGGCGGCGGCACCGCACGCCCGGTGGATCGACGTGTTCTGCGAGCAGGGCGCCTTCGGCGTCGACCAGGCGCGCGCCATCCTCGCGGCCGGGTCCGCCAGCGGGCTGCGCGGACGGCTGCACGCCAACCAGCTGACCTACGGCGGCGGCGTGCGGCTGGCCTGCGAGCTCGGTCTCGTGGCGGTCGACCACTGCACGTTCCTCGCCGACGACGACGTCTCCGCGCTGGCGGCCAGCGGCACCATCGCGACGCTCCTGCCGGGCGTCGAGTTCTCCACGCGGCAGCCCTACCCCGACGCCCGCCGGCTGGTCGACGCCGGCGTCCGGGTCGCCCTCGCCAGCGACTGCAACCCCGGCTCGTGCTTCACTTCCTCCATGGCGCTGTGCATCGCGCTCGCCGTGCGCGAGATGCGGATGAGCCCGGCCGAGGCCCTCCACGCCGCCACCGCCATGGGCGCGGCCGCGCTCGACCGCGACGACGTCGGCGTGCTGGCCCCCGGCAAGGCCGCCGACCTCGTCCTCCTCGACGCGCCGTCGTACCTCCACCTCGCCTACCGGCCCGGCGTCCCGCTCGTCGCCGGGGTGTGGCAGGCCGGCCGCCCGGTCGTCTCGCGGTAGTCCACCGGGATGTGGCTGCCCGGCCGTCCCCCGGTCGTCCCCGGCCGTCCCCCGGTAGTCCACCGGCACGTGGCTGCCGCGGCGGCCGCGGGACGACCGTCTGCCGGTGGACTACCGGCTACCTCAGGCGGGCGTCGTACGCCGCCGGGCGCGCGTCTGAGGTAGCCGCCCGCGCGCGAATAGGGCACCCGCCCGATGTCCGCCCCTACCTCACGGACGGAACCTCGTCCCACGGTCGACGAGGACCGTGCCGAGAAGAGGAGAAGGACATGTTCACCACCGACAGCTTCCTGGGTGCCGAGATCGCCTACCGACAGGACCGCATCAGGAAGGACTACGGGCTCCGCCGCTGGACCCGCGTCCGCTCCGACGCCACCCAGAAGTGACCCGCACCGCGATCGACCCGCCGTCGTCCGACGCGCACGACACAATGTCGTCCGTGCCGGCGCTGCGGACCACCGATCTCATCGGACGCGATGCCGAGCTGGAGCAGCTCACCGCCCAGCTCGGCATCCGCACGTCCGGGGCCGGCCACCCGCATGAGGCGACCGCCCGGGCGGTGCTCGTCGCCGGCGACGCCGGAGTCGGCAAGACCCGCGTCCTGATGGCGCTGCGCGACGCCGCCCTCGACGCCGGCTGGCAGGTGGTGGCCGGCCACTGCCTCGACCTCGCCGACTCCTCCCTGCCCTACCTCCCCTTCTCCGAGATCCTCGGCCGCGTCATGGCCGACCTCCCCGACGTCGCCGGCCGTGTGCTCGACGTGCACCCCACGCTGGCCCGCCTCCAGCCGGGCCGCCGGATCCGCACCAGCGAGACCGCGTCGGGCGACCAGGCCCTCGACCGCGGCAACGTCTACGACGCGGTCGGCGACCTCCTCTCCGCCGTCGCCGAGCAGGCGCCGCTCCTCGTCGTCGTCGAGGACGCCCACTGGGCCGACGAGTCGACGCGCGACATGCTCAGCTTCCTCTTCTCCCGTCCCCTGCCCGGCGTCTCCCTCGCCGTCTCCTACCGCGCCGACGACCTCCACCGTCGCCACCCGCTG
The DNA here is from genome assembly GCF_017916385.1 of Nocardioides xinjiangensis. Classification (NCBI taxonomy): domain Bacteria; kingdom Bacillati; phylum Actinomycetota; class Actinomycetes; order Propionibacteriales; family Nocardioidaceae; genus Nocardioides; species Nocardioides xinjiangensis. The sequence continues at coordinate 1,505,610 of NZ_JAFMSW010000001.1, read as the reverse complement.
CGCCGCCAGGTCGCGGAGTGGATGCGGCTGCGCGGCGTGGACCGCCTCCAGCTCGAGCCGCTCGCCGAGGACGCTGTACGCCGCCTCGTCCGCGCGCTGCACCCCACCACGCTGTCGGAGGCGGAGTACGTCTCGATCGTCGACCGCGCGGAGGGGAACCCGTTCTTCATCGAGGAGCTCGTCGGCGCGACGTGGTCGGGACAGGTGCCCGGCGAGCTCGCCGACGTGCTGCTGGTGCACCTCGACCGCCTCGACGAGACGACCCGCCAGGTGGTCCGCCTCGTGTCGGTCGCCGGACGCCAGGTGAGCCACGCGCTGCTCGCCGCGGTCTCCGACCTCGGCTCCACCGAGCTCGAGGCCGCCCTGCGCGCGGCCGTCGACGCCCACGTGCTGGTCGCCTCGCGCGGTGGCACCTACGCCTTCCGGCACGCGCTGCTCGGCGAGGCGGTGTACGACGACCTGCTGCCCGGCGAGCGGATGCGCCTGCACGCCGACTTCGTGGCGGCGCTCGGGGAGGGCCGGGCCGTGGGCACGGCGGCAGAGCTCGCCCAGCACGCCCGCCGCGCCGACGACCGTCCCGTGGCCATCCGCGCCTCGATCGAGGCCGGCGAGGAGGCGCTGGCGGTGGGTGGGCCGTCGGAGGCCTCGACGCACTTCCTCGACGCCCTGGAGCTCATCGACACCGCGCGCACCCCGGTCACCGACGTCGACGTGCACGCCCTCGCCCGCCGGTGCGCGGAGGCGCTCATCGCGGCGGGCCGCGTCCCCAAGGCCGTCAAGGTGCTCCGCGCCCGGCTCGCGACCCTCCCGCCGGGGGCGTCCGACGTCGACCGCGGCCAGCTGCTGACCGCCCTGGCGTCGGCGCTGCTGCTCACCGACACCACGGACTCGCCGCGCGAGGCCGCGGAGGAGGCCGTCGCGCTGCTGCAGGACGGGCCGCCCAAGCTGCTGGCCCGGGCGCTCCTCGTGCTGGCCCAGAGCCTCGGGAGCTGGCACGGCGACGAGGCGCGGAGCGTCGCGCTGCAGGCGCTCGAGCTGGCCGAGCGCCACGACCTCCAGAGCCTCGCCGTCGAGCTGCACACGACGATCGCCGGCCTCGATCCCACGTCGGGCTCCAGCCCGGTGGCGGGATGGCGGGCCGCCGCCGACCGGGCGCGTCGCGCGGGACTGATCGAGCCGGAGCTGCGCGCCCTCTACCTGCTGGGCCGCCTCCACCACGACGAGGGCGACCTGGGGGCGGCCGTCGCGGTCTACCGCGAGGTCATCGCCCGCAGCGAGGTGGGCGGCCTCACGTGGTCGCCCTACCCGGCGGAGGCGCGCCTGCTGCTCGCCGTCGCGCTGACCCACCAGGGGCTGCTCGACGAGGCGTGGGAGCTGCTCGACGTCAGCGGACAGAACCCGCCCATGGTCTTCGAGTGGCTCTACTTCGCCCACCAGATGCTCATCACCATCGGCATCCGCGGCGAGGCGAAGCCCAAGGCCCTCGAGCGGCTCCGCGACTACTGGGGCACCGACGGCCTGACCGCGATCTCGGCCGGCACCGCCGAGCTGCTGCGCGCAGCAGCGGCCGGCGACGCGGCCACCGCCGTCTCGGTCTACGACGACGTGCTCGCGGCCGTCGTACCCCTCTGGCACGAGTGGTTCCAGGCCCGGATGCGTCTCGCCACCATCGTCGTGAGTGCCTTCGCCGCAGCGGCGCCGCACCAGTCCGTGGAGGAGCGGGAGGCGTCCGCCGCCGTCGTCGACCGGATGATGGCCGACGGTGCCCGGGTGGTCGACTTCTACGCCCCCTACGACGGCAGCCACGGTCCGGAGTACCGCATGTGGGTCGCCCGCCGCACCGCCGAGCACCTGCGGTGGCGGTGGCTCGCCCAGGTCGACCCGCCGTCCTCCGACGAGCTCGTGGAGGCGTGGCGGGCCGCCGAGGAGACGGCGGTGGCCTACGGCAGCGTCCCCGAGGTCGCCCAGGTGCGGGTGCGCCTGTCGGGCGTCCTGCGGGCGACCGGCGACGCCGCGGCCGCTCGAGCCGTAGGCGACCAGGCGCGCGAGGCGGCGCACGCGCTGCGGTCCCGCGCGCTCCTGGCCGAGCTGACCGCCCAGGGCTCGGCCCCGGCTCCGGTCGCCGTGTCGGAGGTCGCCGCGCTGACGCCGCGCGAGTCCGAGATCCTCGCGCTCGTGGCGGAGGGGCGCTCCAACGGCGAGATCGGCAAACAGCTCTTCATCAGCACCAAGACGGTATCGGTCCACGTCTCCAACATCCTGACCAAGCTCGCCGCCGCCTCGCGCACCGAGGCGGCAGCGGTCGCCCGTCGGCGCGGCCTGGTCTGAGGTCCGCCGCGCAGCCGCGCGGGCGGCGGGCGACCCGTCCCCAGGGGTGTGGGACCGTGGGTGCCACGCCACCAGACTCGAGGCGCACCCGGGACGGACGGTCCGTCGCGGCACGACAAGGAGGATCCATGACGACGACTCCTGACAACCCCCTCGGCGACGACGAGATGACCACCGAGGGGGTCGACCCGACCGGTGTGTCGGCCGGGCCCAGCACGGACGCCGACGGCACCGACGCGAGCGGCAGCGACGCCGACGGCACGGACGGCGACTCCACCGACGGCGACTCGACCGACAGCAGCGACGGCGACTCGACCGACGCCGACGGCACCGACGCCGACGGCAGCGACGCCGACGGCACCGACGGCGACTCCACCGACGCCGACGGCACCGACGGGACCGCGCTCTGAGCGCTCTCGACCGCCTCACGGGCGACGCCCAGACCTTCCTCGACAAGGTCTGGGCGTCGCGCGTGCACGTGCACCGCACCGACCCGGGCCACGGTGCCGAGGTCCTGTCCCTCGCGCACGTCGACCACCTGCTGACCGAGACCGCGATCCGGACGCCCGCCGTCCGCGTGGCGCGCGACGGGTCGGTGCTGCCGGAGGCGTCGTACACCCGCGGCGGCAGCCTCGCCGGCAAGCCGCTGACCGGCCTGGTGGACCCGGTCAAGCTGATGCGCCTGCTCGACGAGGGCGCCACCATCGTGCTCCAGGGGCTGCAGCGCTACTGGTCTCCCGTCGGCGACCTGGTCGCGGAGCTGGAGCTCGAGCTCGGCCACCCGTGCCAGGCCAACGCCTACCTCACCCCTCCCGGAGCCCAGGGATTCGCCGTCCACTCCGACTCCCACGACGTCTTCGTGATGCAGACCCACGGCACCAAGATGTGGGAGGTCCACGGTGACGGCGGCCCCGGCGACCTGCTCCTCGAGCCGGGCGTCGTGGCCTACCTCCCGACCGGCACGCCGCACGCCGCCCGCGCGCAGGAATCGGTGTCCCTGCACCTGACCATCGGCATCAACCAGCTGACGTGGCGGACGCTGCTGCAGCGCGAGGTCGGCCGCCTGCTGGCCGAGGTGCCCGACGAGCACCTCCCGGCGGGCTACCTCGACGACCCGGCCCGCCTGGCCGACGGGCTCGCCGACCACCTCGCCGCGCTCGCCGGCGACGTACGCCGACTCGACCCCGCCGGGCTGGCGGCGGGCCAGGCCGAGGCGTTCCTCAGCGGGCGCCCGCCGCGCGTGGCGGGCGCGCTGCTCGACCGCGACGCCCTGACGACCGGCATCACCGCCGACACCGCGCTGAGGCGTCGGTCCGGGCACCCGTGCGTGCTGCTCGACGACGGCGACGCCGTCCGGGTGCTGATCGGCGACCGGGTCCTGCGCATCCCCTCCCGGGTGCGGCCCGCGCTGGAGCACGTCGCGACGCACACCCGGCTGACGCCGGGCGAGCTCCCCTCGACCGACGCCGAGAGCGCGGTGGTGCTGTGTCGCCGACTGGTCCGGGAGGGGCTGCTCGAGGTCGCCCGGTGACGGACTTCCGCTGTGCGGTCGCGAGCCGGGCGCGCGCCGACGAGCTGGCCGGCACCGCCTCGACCGTGCGCAGCTTCCTGCTCGTCGAGCACCCGGGACCGTGGGGTGCCGAGGCCCTCCGTGACGCCCGGATGCCCGACGGGCTCGGCGCCCACCTGCGCGAGGCGGCCGGCCGCCACCGGGTCCGCGTCCTCCTCGTGCGACGCCCGGGGCGCCAGGCCGCCGGCGGAGGTACCCGCGTGTTCGCGGCGCGGGCAGCAGGGGCGGGTTCGTGGCTCGAGACGGCGCTGCTCGACCGGATCGACGACGTGCGCGACCTCGACCTGGCCGCGCTGGGCGCCGGACGCTCGCCCGGCCTGGAGCGGCACGACGCTCCGCTGATGGCGGTCTGCACGCACGGCCGTCACGACGCCTGCTGCGCCGAGCTCGGCCGCCCCGTGGCCCGGGCACTGGCCGATGGCCCCCACGCCGCCGCGGTGTGGGAGGTCTCGCACGTCGGGGGCGACCGGTTCGCCGGCAACCTGGTCGTGCTGCCGCGCGGCTACTACTACGGCGGCCTCGACCCCGAGACCGCTCTCGGCGTCGCGGCGGCCACGGCCGCGGACGAGCTGCTGCTGGACCACCTCCGGGGCCGCTCCGACCTGCCGATGGCGGCGCAGGCCGCCGACATCGCGGTGCGGCGCGAGCACGGACTGACCGGGTTCGACGACGTACGTCCCGAGGCGGTGCGCTCCGACGGCGACCTCACGACCGCCCGGTTCGAGGTGCGCGGCCTGGGCCGGCGCGAGGTGGTCGTGCGCCGGGTCCCGGACGAGGCGACGTACCAGCTCACCTGCTCGGCGCGCCGCGAGAGCGCCGTGTGGCGCCACGAGGTCGTCGAGGTCCGCGAGGTGCCCTGAGCCGAGCGTGGGCCGTCGGGCTCAGCCCAGCCGGTGCCGGAGGTCGACAGGACGCGAGGCCGTCTCGGGGGCCTGCTGCCAGGCGACCCGCTCCCGCGGACCGCCCTCCTGGGCCGCCTCGAGGTGGCGCGCCGCGCGGTTGGCCTGGGCCTGCTCACGCTCGGCGACCGCCTCGGCGTCGCACAGCTCGACGCGCGCCTCGGTGAGCTCGCGGTGCAGCGCCTGCACCCGGGCGGCCTGCGCCTGGATCTCCTCCGCGGGCGCCTCGGCGATCACCAGGGCCTCGAGGCCGTCGAGCGCGGCCAGCTCGCGGCGCTTGAGCCCCTCGGCCGTGCGCCGGGCGGCGTCGGCGGCACCAGCGGCGTCCACTGCCTCCCTGGCCTCCTCGGCGGCCTCCCGCCGCAGGTCGCCGAAGCGCACCTGGCCGGCGCCGACCGCGACGAGCCTCCTCTCGGCCTCGTCGGGGTGTACGCCGGCGTGCTCGGCGAGCGCCTCGACCAGCTCACGCGTGCCGGCCCGGCGGGTGTCGCGCAGCTCGACCTTGGTCTCGAAGCACGCCTGGTAGGCCTTCCAGTCGGCCTCCCACGCATCGGCCTGGCCCTGCGTGGCGTCGCCCGGCAACGAGGCGACCGGCGGCCAGATGCGGTGGTCGCGCACCTCGAGGCCCTGGCCGGTGGCGAACGCGCGCAGCTGCTCGAGGCCCTCGCGGTGCTGCCGCAGGACGTCGGCGTAGGCGATGATCGCGCGACCGAGGCCGCGGAGGTCGTCACGGACCGTCACCGACTCCTCGTGGCGCCGGGCGGCTCGCGCGCGCAGGGCGTCGGCCGCCTCGCCGGCGAAGACCTCCTCCGAGATCGTCGCGGTCCGCTCGAAGCCGTCGGCGGCGCCGTCGACCTTGCCGGCGAGACGGCGCACGGAGTCTCCGTAGCCCTCGATCGCGCTCGGCTCGAGCCAGTGGTAGTGACAGCCGATCGGGTCGCCGAACCGGAGCTGGTCGCGCTGGGTCTCCAGACGGTCGGCCGCGGTCCTCGTCATGGCGTCACCTGGTCGAGCCGCGCGGCCGCCCGCGCAGCCTCGCCCACCATGACGTCGAGCTCGTCGAAGTCGACGACCGAGTCGTCGATGGCACTGGCGATGGTGCGGCACCGCTTTGCGACCTGCTCGGCGTCCTCGACGAGCTTGCGGACGCCCTCGACCACGAGGTCGCGCCAGGGGAAGTCGTCGGCGGGGTGGTCGATCTCGCCGAGGGCGGCCCGCAGCGCCTCCCGGGCGGAGTCGAGCTCCTCCTTGGCGCCGCGCAGCGCCCGCTGGTTGATCGCGATCGGCCTCATGGCGACCTCCTGCCCCGATGTACGGAGCCGAAACCCGAAGTGGTGAAGTTGTGAACCACTTCGCGCGCTGGTCTGGACCGCGCGGTGCGTCAGCCCGCGCCAGGTGGCCGGTACGCCAGGCGCGTCTTCACCGCCCACACCCCCGCCATGACGAGGTAGCCGCCGACGAGCCCGGCGAGGACCCACCACGGCGCGTCGTCGCGCCCGGTGGTGCCGACCCACGTCGTGACCGCCAGGACGGCCAGCAGGAGCCCGCCGGTGAGGGCGCTGAACTCCTCCATGTCGTCCTGGAACCGCGCCCGGAGCTCCGCACGCCGCTCGGGGGCGAGCCAGTGGTCCTTCGTGGCCTGCGGCAGGTTGACCCACGTGCCGTCGCCGCGCAGCCCGAGGCGGGTCAGGACGGGCACGCCGACCAGCACGACCAGGCCGACGACGGTCCACAGCGCCAGCAGGCCGCCGCGGCTGGACCAGTCGTCCACCCGCCCCGCGGCGTCGAAGTGCGCGGGTGCGCGGGCGGGCAGGACGGCGGCCGCCCACGCCAGCGCGACGGCGTACGTCCCTGCCACGACGAGCAGTGCGAGACGGCCTCGTCGCACGGCGCTCACACGTGGCCGCTGAGCTGCGCCAGGCGCAGCTCGAGCCGGTCGAGGAGGTCGGTGCACCCCTTCTCCGGCATGGCGGACCGCTTGTCGCCGCCCTGCGCGCACACGGGCAGCACGTCGATCGAGAGCTTCGCCCCGCCGGCGAGGGCGCGCAGCTCGTCGAGCCTGTCGCCGAACGGCGACCCGCTGCCGGGGGAGTAGTAGCGCACGGCCGCGTCGATGTCGTCGGCGAAGAGGTCGGCCTTGGTCACGGCGACCACCAACCACGTCGGGCGCTCGCGCCGCACCGCCATGCTCGCGATCCGGTGGGCCGTGATGGCCCAGTCGTCCAGCTCGGCGGCGAGCTGCTCCTCACGCGAGGCGACCGCCGCGCCGGTGGTGCCGGCCGTGCGCCGGGGCGTCGCGTGCCCGTACGCCACGACGTGCAGCACGCCGTCGACGGGCTCGTCGTGGAAGACCTCGTCGAGCGCTCCGAGGCGGGTCGCGGCGTTCTCCCCCGGGACCACGCGGAACCGGTAGCCGCGCAACCGGGAGGTGCGGCGGGTACGCCGCTCCATCACCGCCGAACCCACGTCGGGCCCGCCGCCGGCGGCCGCCTGCGACCCGGCACGGCGGGACAGCCGGTCGGCCAGGCGGGTCTTCCCGACGCCGGTCATGCCGGTGACCGCGACCGTCGGGTAGCGGTGCCGGAGCAGGCGGGACGCGCGCTCGGGGGCCTGGGACAGCGCGGCGAGCGCACCGCCGGCGATCGTGGTGCCGAGGGCGGCCTTGCCGTGTCGCAACGGGGACTGCATGCGCCCATCCTCCCCGACGGGCCTCGGTTGGCCTCCTCACCACCCGTCTTGGACAATGGCCGGGCCCAGCACCTCGGGCCCCAGCACCCGCGTGAGAGGTCTCCATGGACACCGAGAACCGCCCCGTCCTGACCGGGCTCGTCGCCCTGGTCGGCGTCGCCGTGGCCATCGGCCTGCTCGCAGGGCTCGCCGTGCTGGTCGGGGTCAAGGCCACGGGCATCGGCGAGACCTCGTCGGCCGGGGGTGGCGGCGGCACGCCCGCGACCTTCAGCCTGCCCAAGCCGAGCGAGACCAGCACCGAGACCGTGCCGACCGACCCCGTGGAGCCCGGTCCCGGCACCGAGACCTCGTCCGAGGCCGCCCCCGCGCAGGGCATCTCGCTGTCGGCCACGCAGCAGTCGGTGAGCCCGATGCAGCAGATCGACCTGACCGGCACCTACCAGGCCGGCGAGGGCGCGATCCTGCAGGTGCAGCGCCTCGAGAACGGTACGTGGTCGGACTTCCCGGTGACCATGTCGGTCAGCGGCGGCACGTTCGCCACGTACGTCCAGACCAGCCGCACGGGACCCAACAAGTTCCGCGTCGTCGACACCGACTCCGACGTGGTCTCCAACGAGGTCACGGTCACCGTCGGCTGAGCTGCTGCTCGCGGGCCACGTCGACGCGTCGCGTCCAGTAGCCCACCCACGCGGCTCCGGCGAGCCCGAGCACGCCGACGACCAGGCAGGCCGTCGCGAGCGGTGCGACGGCAGCGACCGCGCCCACCAGCAGCGGGCCGCCGGTGTTGCCGATGTCGCCGCACAGTCGCCAGGCGCCGAGGAACTGCGGCCGTCCGTCGCTGGGTGAGGCGTCGGCGCCGAGCGTCATCACGATCCCCGAGCCGAGGCCGTTGCCGCACGCGATGAGGGCCATGACGAGGGCGACCGAGACGGCGTCCGTCGCCAGCGGCAGCAGCAGGCACGCCACCGCCATCGAGAGGACGACCGGCACGGCGACGACCATGCGCCCACGCGTGTCCATCAGCCACCCGCCCGGCCACATGAAGGCCACGTCGAGGGCCGCGGCGCCGGCGAAGATGAGCGAGGTCGTCGACGCCGCCAGCCCGAGGTGGTCGGCCCACAGCGGCAGCAGGCTGAGCCGGAGCGAGCGGCTCGTGCCGAGGATGACCACGGCGGAGCCGAGCGTGGCGAGCACCCGGCGGTGCGCCGCGATCACGGCCCACACGCGGAGGTGACCGCTCGCCCGGGCCGCCGCGCGCTTCTCCTCGCCGAGGTCGGGCATCGTGGCGGCGAGCATCGAGGCGAGGACCGACATCGCGGCGCCCAGCCAGAAGACGCTGGTGAGGTCGGTGAGGTGGATCAGTCCCGCGCCGATCAGCGGCCCGACGAGGACGCCGACGCGGTAGGACCCGCCCAGCAGCGACATGGCGCGGGCGCGGTGCGTGGCCGGGACGACGTCGATCATGAAGCCCTGCCGGGCGATGAGGAACAGGGTCCAGCAGACCCCGCTCAGCAGGACGCCGACGGCGAGGCCGAGCACCGAGTCGGTCAGCGCCGCGAAGGCCATCGCCACGGCGTCCACGAGGCCGGCCGCCACCAGGGCCCGCCTCTCGCCGATCCGGGCGACCAGCGCGCCCGACGGCAGGCTCGCCAGCAGCATCCCGACCCCGGTCAGCGCGACGACGGCGGCCGCCGTGCTGACGTCCGCGCCGAGGTCGCGCGCGCGGATGGCGAGCACCGGCATGATCGCGCCGTGCCCGACGGCGGAGACGATGGAGGGGCCGTACGCCACGAGCCAGATGTCGCGGAAGCGGAACGCGGCGTCCCCCGAGGTGCTCACGGACACACGCTACGGGCGCCGGCCGACCGCTCGACGCGCAACCCGGTGGAGCGCCACACCGCTCGCCCGTAGGCTCGCGGGCGTGGCCTCCGAACCCCGCACCGACATACAGCCCGCACCCCTCGACCTGCCGGGGACCGGCGACTGGCTCGCCTGGGTCTCCGAGCACTGCGAGGGCCAGCTCGCGGAGGCACGGCGCCAGGTCGGCCTGGTGAAGGCCGGCTCCTCCGACGCGCCGGTGGTGCTCGCGGCGTGGAACAAGGCGGAGACCGCCCTCGCCAACGCGGAGGCCGTCGCGCTGTGGGCCGAGGTCCACCCCGACGCGGGGGTGCGCGACCGGGCCGACGACCTCAGCCAGCAGGTGCAGAAGTACGTCACCGAGCTGGGACTCGACCGTGACCTCTACGCGGCGTTCGACTCCCTGTCCGGCGACACGACCGGCCTCGACGACGACGGCCGCCGCGTCCTCGAGCACACGCTGCGCGACTTCCGCCGCTCCGGCGTGGACCGTGACGAGGCCACCCGGGACCGCCTGCGGGAGCTGAGCGAGCGCGGGGTCCGGCTGTCGCAGGACTTCGGCCGCAACATCCGCGACGACGTGCGCTCCATCCGGATCGCCCCGGAGCGGCTCGCCGGGCTCCCCGACGACTACCGCGACGCCCACCGGCCCGACGACGACGGCCTGGTCACCATCACCACCGACTACCCCGACCTCGTGCCGTTCCTCACCTTCGGCTCGGACGCCGAGGCCCGGCACGAGCTCGCGCTCGCGCAGAACAACGTCGCGTGGCCGGTCAACGACGGCGTCCTGCAGGACCTGCTGGCGGTGCGCCGGGAGACCGCGGGCCTGCTCGGCTACGACTCGTGGCCCGACTACGACACCGAGGTCAAGATGATCGGCACCGGCCAGGCGGTGGCCGACTTCATCGACCGGGTCGGCGAGGCCGCCAAGGAGCGCGCCGCCGAGGAGGTCGCCGTGCTGCTCGAGCGCAAGCGCCGCGACGACCCGTCGGCCGACTCGGTCGCCACCTACGACGCGCGCTACTACTCCGAGCTGGTCCGCCGCGAGCAGTACGACGTCGACGGGCAGGTCGTGCGCACCTACTTCCCGTTCGAGCAGGTCCGCCAGGGCCTGCTCGACGTGACGGGTCGCCTCTTCGGCCTCGAGTGGACGCCCGTGTCGCCCCAGGACGCGCGCACCTGGCACGAGGAGGTCGCCAGCTACGACGTCGGCCTCGAGGGCAGGAGGATCGGCCGGATCCACCTCGACCTGCACCCGCGCGAGGGGAAGTACAAGCACGCCGCGCAGTTCGACCTGGTCAAGGGCATCGCCGGTGCGCAGCTGCCCGAGGGCGTCCTCGTGTGCAACTTCAGCCGGGGCCTGATGGAGCACGACGAGGTGGTGACCCTCTTCCACGAGTTCGGCCACCTCGTCCACCACGTCCTGGCCGGCCAGGGCGAGTGGGCACGCTTCTCCGGCGTGGCCACCGAGTGGGACTTCGTCGAGGCACCCAGCCAGATGCTCGAGGAGTGGGCCTGGGACGCCGACGTCCTGGCGACCTTCGCCCGCAACGGCGCCGGCGAGACGATCCCCGCCGAGCTGGTCGCGGGGATGCGCCGGGCCGACCACTTCGGCAAGGGGACCTACGCGGTGCAGCAGATGTCGTACGCCGCCCGGTCCTACTGGTTCCACGCCGTCCCGCACGACGACCTCACCGCCTACGGCGACGAGCTCCAGCGGCGCTACTCGGTGTTCCCGCCGCTCGACGGCGCGCACATGCACTGCGCCTTCGGGCACCTCGACGGCTACTCGTCGGGCTACTACACCTACATGTGGTCGCTCGTCATCGCGAAGGACCTGTTCTCCGCCTTCGACACCGACGACCTGTTCGCCCCCGAGGTGGCCCACGCGTACCGCGACAAGGTGCTGGCGATGGGCGGTCGCGGGGACGCCGCCGACCTCGTCGCCGACTTCCTGGGCCGGCCCTACTCCTTCGACAGCTGGGCTGCCTGGCTCGCGGAGTAGCGGACCGGCACCGGCCCCCGCCGCGCGGACGGCCCCCCGTCCGGTGGGCGCCGGGCTCTCCGTGGTGCGGCTCAGCGACCGAGGGCGGCGGGGCGGGCCGGGACGGCCTCGGCGACACGTGCCGCCACGGCGTCGCCGAACGCGCGGTGGCCCTCCTCGGTCAGGTGCAGCCGGTCGGGGAGGTAGTCGAGGTCGAGGTCGCTGGTGCGGACGTAGGGAACGCCGTAGAGCTCGGAGAGCACCTCGAGCTGCGCGTCCACCCGCGGCACGGCGCCGGAGCGAGCGGGTGCGTCGGCGGGGCCGACGACCACCACGCGCTGACCCGCGAGGTCGGCCATGAGGGACCGGAACCCGTGGTCGATCGCCGCTCCGGGCTGGTCGTAGTCGTTGAGCCCGCCCTGGACCACCACGAGCCGGGCCCGCACGCCGACCGCGGTCGGCGCGCGGTCGTGGAACGACACGGCGCCGCAGCGGCTCGCCCCGGCGCTGAATCCCGAGCCGGAGAAGCCGAGCACGTGCACGGCGCCCGGCAGCCGGCTGGGCCACGACCGTGCCAGGTCGTCCTGCCCGAGGCCGACCGACCACGAGTCGCCGATGACGAGGACCGGCGCCCCCTCACCGGTGACGGTGCCGGCGCGCTCGCGCGCGTCGAGGCGGTGCTGCTGGCACCGCGTCGGGCCGGCGTCGGCGGTGCCGGCGACGTAGAAGGCCATCAGGGCAGCGAGCAGCGTCACGACCGCTGCGGCGCCGACGACCCGGCGCACGTCTCCCCGAAGGACCACGAGAAGAAGTGTGCGGCCTGCGCCTCGCCCCTGGCAGGGGAATCCCCCTGAGATTTCCCCGACATCCGGCGGCGGTGGTCCCGCGCCCGCCCCGCGTGAGGGGACCCGCGCACGGGCGAGGCGGTGCGGACAAAACCGGCGGCGCCCGGGAGCCGGTTCGTCCTAGGCTCCCCGCCATGACGTCGGACCCCCTCCTGGCCGCCTACGACGAGCAGCTGCGCACGGACGCCGAGATGGCGCGCGCCCTCGACGTGCGGCGGGAGGGGCCGCTGCTGTGGGGCGTGTTCGACCACGGTGGCTTCGTGTCCTACCGCGACCTCGGGGGCCTCGAGGGCGAGGAGCTCGACGACCTCGTCGCGCGCACCGTCGCGCACTACCGCGACGACACGGACGTGGCGTCGTTCGAGTGGAAGACCCGCGGCCACGACCGGCCCGCCGACCTCGGCGACCGGCTGGTCGCCCACGGGCTGGTCCCCGAGCCGGTCGAGACCGTGATGGTCGGCGAGGCGTCGAAGCTCGCGGTCGAGGTGCCCCTCGAGGACACCCCGGCCGGCCCCGTCGTCGTACGCCGCATCGAGCCCGGTCCGGGCGCGGAGGCCGACGTGACCCGGATGCTCGAGGCGCAGGAGGCGGTCTTCGGCACCGGTCGCGGACCCTCCGTCCGCTCCTCGCTGGCCGAGCTCGAGGCCGGCGAGTCGGAGTTCTGGATCGCCGAGGTCGGCGACCGGGTGGTCTCCGGCGGCCGGCTCACGCCCGTCGCGGGCACCGACTTCGCCGGCATCTGGGGCGGCTCGACGCTGCCGGAGCTCCGCGGCCGCGGCATCTACCGGGCCCTCGTCGCCGCGCGCGCCCGCTCCGCGGTGTCGCGCGGCATCCGGCTGATCCACTCCGACTGCACCGACATGTCGCGTCCGATCCTGCAGCGCGCGGGCCTGCGGGCCGTGACGACCACGACGCCGTACGTGTGGGAGCGGTCGGCCGCCTCTTCCTGACTTCTGCCGTCTGTGCCTGTCGCGAATCCCCCGCTTAAGCGGGGGATTGCGAACTTCCGGGGGCCTGCACGCCCCCGGAAGTTCCGACAACCCTCGGGAAGTCGGCGTCAGCCCAGCGGCGTGTAGTCGATCTCGAGGAAGTCGGCGACCTCCGGCACCCAGCGCTCGGCGACGAACGCCGTGTGCACCGGGTGCTCGTTGTAGCCGTCGTACGCCGCCTGGTCGGCGAACTCCATCGAGAAGCCGAAGGCGAAGTCGTTCTTCGGGCTGGTCTGCCGCAGCTGCTCGAACGCCTCGACACCGGGGATGTCGGCCAGCGCGCGAGCAGCGGTCAGGAAGTCCTGCTCCTCGCTCGAGCCGGGGGCGTGGTGCAGCCGGAAGGCGACGGTGTGCCGGATCATGCGGCAAGGCTAGGGCGCGGGCGAACTCGTCGGAAAAAGTGTCCGGATCCGGGAACATCCGGACCGCCCCTGCGTTGAACCCCATGAGCAGACTTGAGTCAGATCGACTCAACTGTTTTGCCTCCTGATCCGCAGCGCGGCAGGATGGCGACAACCCAGGCATCCACGCGAGATCCCAGCAGGAGGAACACACCATGGCTCGAGCCGTCGGCATCGACCTCGGTACGACGAACTCCGTCGTCGCCGTCCTCGAAGGTGGCGAACCCACCGTCATCGCCAACGCCGAGGGCGCCCGGACCACCCCGTCCGTCGTCGCCTTCACCAAGTCCGGCGAGGTCCTCGTCGGCGAGGTCGCCAAGCGTCAGGCGGTCACCAACGTCGACCGCACCATCCGGTCCGTCAAGCGCCACATGGGCGAGGACTGGAAGGTCGACATCGACGACAAGACCTTCACCCCGCAGCAGATCAGCGCGTTCGTGCTGCAGAAGCTCAAGCGGGACGCGGAGGCCTACCTCGGCGAGACCGTGACCGACGCCGTCATCACGGTCCCGGCGTACTTCTCCGACGCCCAGCGCCAGGCCACCAAGGAGGCCGGCGAGATCGCGGGTCTCAACGTCAGCCGCATCGTCAACGAGCCGACCGCGGCCGCCCTGGCCTACGGCCTCGACAAGGGCGAGGACCAGACGATCCTCGTCTTCGACCTCGGTGGCGGCACGTTCGACGTGTCCCTGCTCGAGATCGGTGAGGGCGTCGTGGAGGTCAAGGCGACCTCCGGTGACAACCACCTCGGTGGCGACGACTGGGACAACCGCGTCGTCGAGTGGATGGTCAAGAAGTTCAAGGACAACAACGGTGTCGACCTCGGCGCCGACAAGATCGCCAAGCAGCGGCTGCAGGAGGCAGCGGAGAAGGCCAAGATCGAGCTGTCCTCCTCGAGCGAGACCACCGTCCACCTGCCCTACATCACCCACGGCGAGTCCGGTCCGCTCCACTTCGAGGAGAGGCTCACCCGCAGCGAGTTCCAGAAGCTCACCGCCGACCTGCTCGAGCGCACCAAGGCCCCGTTCCAGTCGGTGCTCAAGGACGGCGGCGTCGCGGTTGCCGACATCGACCACGTGGTCCTCGTCGGTGGCTCCACCCGCATGCCGGCGGTCACCGAGCTCGTCACCGAGCTGCTCGGTGGCAAGCAGCCCAACAAGGGCGTCAACCCCGACGAGGTCGTCGCGGTCGGCGCGGCGCTCCAGGCCGGTGTCCTCAAGGGCGAGGTCAAGGACGTGCTGCTCCTCGACGTCACCCCGCTCTCGCTCGGCATCGAGACCAAGGGCGGCGTGATGACCACCCTCATCGAGCGCAACACCACCATCCCCACCAAGCGGTCGGAGATCTTCACCACCGCCGACGACAACCAGCCGTCGGTGGAGATCAAGGTGGCGCAGGGCGAGCGCCAGATGTGGTCGCAGAACCAGCCGCTCGGCAACTTCGAGCTGACCGGCCTCCCGCCGGCCCCGCGCGGCGTGCCGAAGATCGAGGTCACCTTCGACATCGACGCCAACGGCATCGTGCACGTCTCCGCCAAGGACCAGGCCTCGGGCCGCGAGCAGTCGATGACCATCTCCGGCGGCTCCGCGCTCGGCAAGGACGAGATCGACCGCATGGTCAAGGAGGCGGAGCAGTACGCCGAGGAGGACGCGCGGCGCCGCGAGACCGTCGAGGCCCGCAACCAGGGCGACCAGGTGGTCTACACGACCGAGAAGTTCCTCGCCGACAACGCCGACAAGCTCCCCGAGGACGTCAGGACCGAGGTCCAGACCGACGTCGACGCCCTCAAGGCCGTCCTCGAGAAGGAGGACGCCTCGGCGGAGGAGATCACCACCGCGGTGGCGAAGCTCAACGAGTCCAGCCAGAAGATGGGCGCCGCGATGTACGCCGCCGCCGAGGCCGACCAGGCCGCTGCGGGCGGTGCCACCGGCGCCACGGGCGAGGCCGACGACGACGTCGTCGACGCCGAGATCGTCGACGAGACGGTCGACGGCTCCGGCGACGCGACCGGCACGGCCGGCTCGGAGGGTGAGTCCAAGTGACCGACCGCCCCGACGAGCCCACCACGGGCGCCGAGGCGCAGGACCTCCCGGAGGGGGAGCCCACCGCGGCTCCCTCTCCGGAGGGCGGTCCCGCCGAGGGGTTCGGCGAGGCCGCCGGTGAGGCACCGGCCCAGACGGAGGTCGAGGAGCAGGTCGCCGGCGACGCCGTCGCGGGCGACGAGCCCGGCACCCCGGAGGAGCGCCCCCAGGACGACGAGCAGTCCTCGCTGAGGAACGCGATCGCCGACCTGACCAACGACCTCCAGCGCCTCCAGGCCGAGTACGCCAACTACCGCAAGCGCGTCGACCGGGACCGCCAGCTGGTCGCGGAGACCGCCGCCTACAAGGCGCTCACCCCGGTCGTCGAGGTGCTCGACACCATCGACCGGGCCAAGGAGCACGGCGAGCTCGAGGGCGGCTTCAAGGCCGTCGCCGACCAGCTCGAGCGGGTCGTCACGGCCGCCGGGCTGGTCCGCTTCGGCGAGCCGGGCGACGCCTTCGACCCGACGCTGCACGAGGCGCTGAGCCACCTCGGCACCGACCCGGAGGTCGAGGTGACCACCGTCAAGCACGTCGCGAAGGGTGGCTACCGCCTCGGCGAGCGCGTCGTCCGCGCCGCCCAGGTGCTCGTGGTCGACCCGGCCGACGCCTGACGCCCGCCGCGCAGCGATGACCACGCCGATCTTGGAGAGGGGGTTCACCCATGGCTGACAACGACGGTCAGCGGAACGACGGCTGGCGCAACGACTGGGCGACCAAGGACTTCTACCAGGTCCTCGGGGTCGCCAAGGACGCGAGCGCGGCCGACATCAAGAAGGCCTACCGCAAGCTCGCCCGGGAGAACCATCCCGACTCCAACCCCGGTGACGACGCCAAGCACGACCGGTTCAAGGCGGTCGCCGAGGCCTACGACGTGATCGGTGACGAGGCCAAGCGCGCGAAGTACGACGAGCTCCGCTCGCTCTCGGCGCGCGGCGGCTTCGGACCCGGCATGGGCGGCGGCTTCGGCGGCGGCTTCGGCGGCGGGGGCGCCGGCGGGGGCGGGTTCAACCTCGACGACCTGCTCCGCGACCGCGGCGCGGGCGGCGGCGGCCTCGGCGACATGTTCGGCGACCTCTTCGGCGGCGCCCAGCGCGGGCGTACGCAGACACAGGGACGCCCGCGGCGGGGCGCCGACGTGGAGAGCTCGGCCACGATCGGCTTCACCGACGCCCTCGAGGGCGTGACGGTGTCGCTGCGGCTCACGTCCGACACGGCCTGTCCGACCTGCTCCGGCACGGGCGGGAAGCCCGGCACCAGGCCGCACATCTGCCCCGAGTGCGAGGGCGCCGGCTTCGTCGTGTCCGGCACGGGCGGCGCCTTCTCGATCAACGAGACGTGCCCGTCCTGCGGCGGCCGGCAGCTCGTCTACGACGAGGCCTGCCCGACCTGCCACGGCAGCGGCCGGGGGACGTCGGCGCGCACCATCCAGGCCCGGATCCCGGCCGGGGTCAAGGACGGGGCGAGGATCCGCCTGAAGGGCAAGGGCGCGCCCGGCGAGAACGGCGGACCGGCCGGCGACCTGTTCGTCACGGTGAAGGTCACGCCGCACCGCATCTTCGGCCGGTCCGGCGACAACCTCACCCTCACCGTGCCGGTCTCCTTCGACGAGGCCGCGCTCGGTGCCGAGGTGAAGATCCCCACGCTCGGCGGCGCGCCGGTGACGCTCCGCCTGCCGCCGGGGACGCCCAACGGGCGCACCTTCCGCGTCCGCGGCAAGGGCGCCACCAAGCGCGACGGCAGCAAGGGCGACCTGCTGGCCACCGTCGAGGTGCAGGTGCCGGCGAGCCTCGACCAGACCGCCCGTGAGGCCCTGGAGGCCTACCGCGCGGCGACGGCCGGCAAGCCGTTGCGGGCAGGGCTGTTCGAATGAGCAGCCCGTTCGGAGCGCCGTCCCCCGACGCGGCCGTCCAGTGCACCCCACGACGCTCCCCGTCTCCGCTTCGCTCCTCCGCCGGACGACGCCGCGGGGCCGTCGCATGAGTCGATCCCACTTCTCACGTGAACCGAATCCGGAAGCGGCCGTCTACGTCATCTCCGTCGCCGCCGAGCTCACCGGCCTGCACCCGCAGACGCTGCGGGCCTACGAGCGGATGGGCCTCATCCAGCCCGGCCGCACCGGCGGCGGCGGTCGCCGCTACTCCCACCGCGACATCGAGCGGCTGCGCGAGATCGCCGACCTCACCAGCGCCGGCATCGGCATCGAGGGGGTGCGGCGCATCATGGAGCTCGAGCACCAGGTCGACGCGCTGCGCGCCCGCAACGAGGAGCTCGTCGCCGAGCTCGACGCCGTCCGTCGCGGACTGGCCGCCCGGGCCGCCGCGGCGCAGCCGGCCAACAAGCTGCCGGTGCTGCACCAGGCCGCCGGCCAGTCCCTGGTCGTCTGGCGGCGAGGTCGCTGACCGACGCCGAGGACCCGCCGGCGGCGGGTCCGGCCCCTGGCTCGCCCGACCGGCGTCCCGGCTCGGGCGCTGAGTCTGCGGATGTCCGTCCCGCCGCCTAGGGTCGGGGGCGTGAGTGAGCGATGAGCAAGATGGACAACCTGCGGGCGATGCGCGAGGCCCGCTACGCCGAGGCGCAGAAGCGCGCGGCCTCGGCGCCGGCACGGCCTAAGGCCCCGGTGGCGCCACCGGCTGCCGGCGGCAGCGCGAGCACGGCAGCCCCGGCCGGCCGGGCCGCCCGGGGCGAGGCCCCCGCCGCCGAGGAGCTCTGCGGGCACCGCAACATGGGCGGGCGCACGTGCACCCGCGAGCGGGGCCACGCGGCGAAGACCCACCGCTACTCCTGACGCCCGGCTCAGGCGCTGAGCGCCTCCTCCGGCACCCCGGCCGCGTACGGCGCGGGCTCCTGCCGCAGCTCGGCCACCTGCGCCACCAGCGCCGACATCACCTCGTCGGCCAGGCGGCGTACGGTCGCCTCGTCGACGGGAGCGTCGCCGACGACGCCCGCCAGCCGGCGTACGTCGATCGGCTCCCCGACAGCGACGGCGACGCGCGGGCGCAGCACGGTGTTGCGCAGGAGCCTCGCCACGATGCCGGTCCTCCCCACGACCTGCTGCGCTCCCACCAGGGCGACCGGGACGACGGGGGCCCCGGTGCGCAGCGCGAGACGCACGGCGCCGGTCTTCGAGCGCTCGGGCCAGTGCTGCGGGTCGCGGGTGATCCGTCCCTCCGGGAACAGTCCGACGGCCTCGCCCGCCTCGAGGGCCGTGGCCGCGGCGTCGAGGGAGCCGGCCGCGGAGCTGGTGCCGCGCAGCACCGGGATGAAGCCCAGCCGTCGCACGACGGGCCCGACGAGGCCGGAGCGGAACACCCCGCCGGTCGCCATCAGCCGCAGCGAGCGGCCGAGGCGGCGCCCGACGAGGGCGAGCAGGACGCCGTCGGCGAAGCTGGTGTGGTTCGCGACCACGATGACGGGGCCGTCCGGCAGCTCCCCGTCCGGGACGCCGCGGCGGGTGAGCTCGAGCCGGCTGACGGCGGAGACGACAGCGCCGAGGAGGCCGGCGGCGACGGCGTAGAGGAGGGCGGCGCGCAGGCCGGGGCGCTGCCAGGTGCTGGTGTCCATGCGCCGAGTGTGGGGCACCGGGCGAGGGCGCGCCTGAGTACGCGAACCGTGTTGCCACACACGCCACGGGCCCGGCTCCTACGAGGAGCCGGGCCCGTGCGGGTGCGTGGATCAGGCGGGGATCCAGTCGAAGGTGTCGGGGTTCGGGCCGGTGCGGCCCGCCTCGCCGCGGTCGAGGCCGGAGATGCGGGCGACGTCGTCGTCGCTGAGGGAGAAGTCGAAGATGTCGAAGTTCTCCTTCATCCGGCCCGGGTTCACCGACTTCGGGAAGACGATGTCGCCGCGCTCCACGTGCCAGCGCAGCGCGACCTGGGCGGTCGACTTGCCCGTCGCCTCGGCGATCTCGGTCAGGACCGCGTCGTCGAGCACCGCGCCCTGCGCGATGGGCGACCACGCCTCGGTGGCCACGCCGTGCCTGGCGTTGGCGGCGCGCACGGCCTCGTTGGTGAAGTAGGGGTGCACCTCCACCTGGTTGATCACCGGCACGACGCCGGTCTCGTCGACGATGCGCTGCAGGTGGGCCGGCTGGAAGTTCGAGACGCCCACCGAGGCGGCCCGGCCGTCCTCGACGAAGGACGCCAGCGTGCGCCAGGTGGAGACGAAGTCGCCGTCGTAGCGCGTCGGGAGCGGCCAGTGGATGAGGAAGAGGTCGATGCGGTCCAGGCCGAGGTCGGTGAGGGTCTGCTCGAAGGCGCGCTCGGCGTCGTCGGGCCGGTGGAACCCGTTGTTGAGCTTGGAGGTCACGTAGACCTCCTCGCGCGGCAGGCCGGCGGCGCGCAGCGCCTCGCCGACCTCCTTCTCGTTGCCGTACATCTCGGCGGTGTCGATGTGGCGGTAGCCGACCTCGAGGGCCTGGGTCACGGCCTCGGCGGTCTCGGCGGGACGGATCTGGTACACCCCGAAGCCGAGCTGCGGGATGGACGTGCCGTCGTGGAGCTTGATGGTGGGAACGGTCATGCCAGGCACAGCGCAGGGCGGCCGGGACGTATTCCGGCCGGGCTCAGCCCGTCCAGTGGCCGGGACGGTCCAGTCCCGCCGGCAGCACGGTCGTGGCGTCGCCGTTCGCGGCGTTGACCTGCGGCTGGGTGAGGAAGAGCACGTTCGAGAGGTCGCAGCCGCGTACGTCGGCCCCGCGGAGGTCGGCGCCCAGCAGGTCGGCGTCGGCGAGCGCGGCCTCACGGAGGTCCGCGCCGAGCAGGAGCGCGCCGCGGAACGTCCAGCCGCGGTGGTCGCCCGCGAGCCGCCGCCCGGCCAGGTCGGCCCGCGAGGAGTCCCGCGCGGCCGGCCACCCTCGGCGTACCCGGGCGCTGGCGTCGGCCAGCACCCCGCCCACCCGCGCGTGCAGGTCGTCGACGTCGGCGAGGAGCAGCGTCTCCGGATCGGCACCGGTGAGGTCCTCCACGTCCGCGCGGACCGCGGCCGCCACGGCGTCCGGGCAGCGACGGGCGACCTCGACGAGGTGCGCGAGCATCTCGTGGAGCTGGCGCATCACCGACAGGACGGCGGCCATCTCACCGAGGTTGCCCTGCTCCCGCCAGGAGACCCCTCCATAGGTGACCTGCGAGACCTGCTGGCCGGCGCCGAAGCACTCGAAGACGGTGCAGCCGGGCCAGCCGTCCTCGCGCAGCGTGGCGTGGATGCGGCAGCCGTCGTCGTCGGCGAGGTGGTGGCACGCCCGCCCGCCCGGCTTGTCGACCCCGAAGCCCGACGCCGCCGAGAACGGGAGCAGCACGCAGCAGAGGCCGAAGCACCGTGCGCAGTCGGAAGTCAGCCCGGGTGTCGCCACGCGGGCATCGTCGCACGGACGTGGGCGCCTCGCGGACGAGGCGTCAGGCGTACCAGCCGTGCTGGATCGCGAACGCGTTGACGACCAGCAGCAACACGAACGCGGCCCCCACGAACCGGTTGTCGAGGAGGAGCTTGCTCATAGCACCCACTGTGCCCGCTCGTCCGCGGAATCAAACAGCTCGGAGGTAAAACTTCGCCCGCGTTGGGGACGCCTAGGCTGGCGGCGTGAGTGCGCTGCTGGTCGCCGGGACGACGTCGGACGCCGGCAAGACCATCGTCACCACGGCCCTGTGCCGGGCGTACGCGCGCCGGGGGCTCGCCGTCGCACCCTTCAAGGCGCAGAACATGTCGAACAACTCGATGGTCTGTGCCGACGGCGCGGAGATCGGCCGCGCCCAGTGGGTCCAGGCCGTCGCGTCGGGCGCCGAGCCCGAGGCCGCGATGAACCCGGTGCTGCTCAAGCCGGGCGGTGACCGGCGCAGCCACGTGGTGGTGATGGGCCGGCCGGCCGGCACGATCGACTCCACGGACTTCGTCGGTGGACGCACCCACCTGCGCGACGCGGCGTACGCCGCCTTCGACGACCTGCGCTCGCGCCACGAGCTCGTCGTCGTGGAGGGGGCGGGCAGCCCGGCCGAGATCAACCTGCGCGCCGGCGACTACGTCAACATGGGGCTGGCGCGGCACGGCGCGGTCCCCACGGTGGTCGTCGGCGACATCGACCGCGGCGGCGTGTTCGCGGCGATGTTCGGCACCCTCGCCCTGCTGTCCGCGGCCGACCAGGCGCTCGTCGCCGGCTTCGTGGTCAACAAGTTCCGCGGCGACGTGGGACTGCTGCGCCCGGGCCTCGAGGAGCTCACGTCGCTGACCGGGCGCGAGGTGTACGGCGTGCTGCCCTGGCACCCGGACCTCTGGCTCGACTCCGAGGACGCGCTCGACCTCGGCGGGCGCCGCGCGACCGATGCGGACGCGCGCCTGCGCGTCGCGGTGGTCCGCCTGCCGCGGATCTCCAACTTCACCGACGTCGACGCGCTGGGCATCGAGCCAGGGGTGGACGTCACGTTCGCGTCCGACGCCCGCGCGCTCGCCGGCGCGGACCTCGTCGTCCTGCCGGGCACGCGTGCCACGCTGGCGGACCTCGAGTGGCTGCGCGCCCGCGGACTCGACCGCGCGGTCGCGGACCACGCCCGCGCGGGCAGGCCGGTGCTCGGGATCTGCGGCGGCTTCCAGATGCTCGGGCGGCGGATCCTCGACCCCGACGGCGTGGAGGGCGCGACGGGCGCGGACGAGGCGGGCCTGGGCCTGCTCGACGTGACGACGACGTTCGCGGCGGACAAGGTGCTGCGGCTCCCGACCGGCACCGCGCTCGGCGCCGACGCCCACGGCTACGAGATCCACCACGGCCGGACCACCCGCCACGGCGGCGAGGAGTTCCTCGGCGGCGCCCGGGCCGGTGCGGTCTTCGGGACCATGTGGCACGGCAGCCTGGAGGGCGACGACTTCCGCCGGGCGCTGCTCACCGAGGTCGCCACCGCGGCCGGGGCGGCGTACGAGCCGGGCGACGTCGGCTTCGCGGAGATGCGCGAGCGCCGGCTCGACCTGCTCGGCGACCTGGCCGAGGAGCACCTCGACCTCGACGCCCTGCTCGACCTCGCGACGTCCGGAGCGCCTGCCGGGCTGCCGGCGCTCGAGCCGGGGGCGTCGCGATGACGGTCCTGCTGCTCGGCGGCACGGGGGAGGCGCGCGAGCTCGCGGCGCTCCTGGACGAGGCGGGCGTGCGCGTCGTGTCGTCGCTCGCGGGTCGGGTCGAGCGCCCGCGGCTGCCGGTCGGCGAGGTGCGCTCGGGTGGCTTCGGCGGGGTCGACGGCCTCAGGTCGTGGCTCGCGGAGCACCGCGCCACCGCGGTGGTCGACGCGACCCACCCGTTCGCCGAGGGCATCTCCGCCAACGCCGCCGCGGCGTGCGCGGCCTCCGGCGTCCCGCTGCTCCGGCTGGCGCGACCGGGTTGGGGCGACGCGCCCGGCGCGGAGGACTGGCACTGGGTCGACGACCACGCGACCGCGGCCGCGCTCGCCGCGTCGCTGGGCCGCCGCCCGCTGCTCACCGTCGGGCGCCAGCCCCTGGCCGAGCTCGTCGGGCCGCTGGCCGGGCACCGCGCCGTCGCCCGTGTGGTCGACCCGCCGGAGGTCGAGGTGCCGGCGTCGTGGCTGGTGCTGCTGGACCGGGGGCCGTACCACCTCGCCGGGGAGCTGGAGCTGTTCGGCGAGCACGGGGTGGACGTGCTGGTGACCAAGGACTCCGGCGGCCGCCACACCTGGCCCAAGATGGAGGCGGCCGGGCAGTTGGGCGTGCCCGTGGTCGTCGTACGCCGGCAGCCGGAGGTGCCCGGCGTGGCGACCGTGCCCGACGCGGCCGCCGCCGCGGAGTGGGTCCTGCGCCGGACGTCCTGAGCCTGCGTGCCGCACGTATCGTGGTGACATGTCGACACCGGGCCTCACCCCCGCCTCGCCCCTGAAGCTGCAGTTCCCGCAGTCGCTGGCGGTCTACGACGACTACGCCGCCGCGCAGAGGACCGTCGACTTCCTCGCCGACGCGGAGTTCCCCGTCGACCAGCTGATGATCGTGGGCACCGACCTCAAGCGCATCGAGCGCATCACCGGCCGGCTCACGTGGGCCCGGATTGCGGTCGGCGGCATCCTGTCCGGCCTCTGGTTCGGCGTCTTCGTCGGGCTGATCTTCGCGCTGTTCACCACCTCCGACCTGTGGCAGGTGCTGCTGAGCACCGCCTTCATGGGCGCGACCTTCGGCCTGGTCTGGGCGCTCATCGGCTACGCCTTCACCCGCGGGCAGCGCGACTTCTCCTCGGTCACCCAGGTGGTCGCGACGAAGTACGAGGTGCTCGTCGAGAACAAGCACGCCGCGCGGGCGCGCGAGCTGCTCGCCGGGCTGCCGGGAGCCCTGCCGAACCCGTTCGCCTAGACGCGCACCCGACCCGGTCGGGCCCGCCACGCGACCAGCGCCGCGACCGCCACGGCCGCGGCGCCCACCGCGTCGGCGAGCCGCACCGCGCGGGCGATGTCGTCCCGGCCGGGCGCCGGCCCGTCGCCGAGCAGCACGCGGTCCTCGATGCCGTGGGCGTAGTGGTTGCGCCCCCCGAGCCGTACGCCGAGCGCGCCGGCGAACGCGGCCTCGACCACGCCGGCGTTGGGGCTCGGGTGGCGCCGCGCGTCGCGGGCCCAGGCGGTGACGGCGGCAGCCGGTCGCCCGCCCACGACCGGGGCGAGCACCGCGGCCAGCAGGCCGCTGAGCCGCGCCCCGGGCAGGTTGAGCAGGTCGTCGAGGCGCGCCGAGGCCCACCCGAAGCGGCCGTAGCGCGCCCCGCGGTGGCCGACCATGGCGTCGAGGGTGTTCGCGGCGCGGTAGCCGAGGAGGCCGGGCACGCCGAGCACCGCTCCCCACACCAGCGGGGCGACGACGGCGTCGGAGGTGTTCTCCGCGACGGACTCCACGGCCGCCCGGCTGACCTCGGCCTCGTCGAGGACGGAGGTATCGCGGCCGACGAGGTGCGTCAGCCGCCGCCGGGCGGCCGGCAGGTCGCCGGCGTCGAGGTGGCCGTGGACCGCTCGGGCCTCGCGCCCCAGCGACGTGCCGCCGAGGACCGTCCACGTCGCCGCCGCGGTGACCAGCGCGTGGGTGAGCGGGCGTTCCGCCACTCGCCGCTCCAGGACGAGGCCGCCTCCCGCGACGGCCCCGACCAGGAGGGCGAGGTGGACGGCGCCACGGCCGCGCGCGTCGGCGTACGTCCGCTCCTCGAGGGCGGTCGCGACCCGGCCGAAGAGCGCGACGGGGTGCCCGCGGCGCGGGTCGCCGAAGCGCCGGTCGGCGAGGTGGCCGAGCACGATGCCGACGGCCCGGCCGGCTGGCGCGCGGCTCACCTTTCTCAGCCCGCCGTCAGAGCGACGCGGCGAACGCGCGCTGCGCCTCCACCGCGGCCTGCCGCCGCCACGTGCGGTCGACCAGCACCGTGAGCGCCGCGCCGATCACCACCCACGTCGCCAGCAGCGTCAGCAGCGACGCGACGCGGAAGTCCCACAGGACGCCGGCCGGGAAGGTGCCCAGCTCGTCGACCTTCGGGAACGCGAGCGCCGCGACCGTCACCGCAGCGACGTACGTCGCCAGGCCCGCGACGACGGCGGGGACCGCGCCCCACCGGTGCATCGCCCGCCGGGCGGCGGCGACGGCGGCGACGACCGCGACCAGCGACACCGCGACGAACCCGAAGTAGAGCGCGGTGCGGCTGTCGACGGTCTCGCCGGAGCCGACGGCGGGCGGGGTGGCGGGGTACTTGAGGAACGGCACGAGGCTGAACGACACCGCGCCCAGCAGGGCGACCAGCGCGGTGCTGGCCGCCGGCCGCAGGGAGCCGAGGCGGCCCAGCCCCGCTGCGGACAGGAGGCCGGTGAGGCCGCCGAGGACGACGCCGATGGCGAGGGTGCCGGTGGCCAGGCCCCAGGTCGACTGGGTGGTGCGCGACACCGCGGCGTCCTCGCCGTGGGAGTGGCCGTCCGCGGCGGCGTGCTCGTGCGTGTGGTCGTGCCCGTCGGGCGCCGGGGCGCCGGCGGCCTCGTCGGCGGCACCGGTCTCGAGCGCGATGGCCCTGTCGACGTGCGGCTCGCCGACGGCGTACGCCACGACGAACGCGGCGAGACCGGCGAGGAGACCAGCGAGCAGACCGTGGACCAGGAAGGTCCGGGTGCTCAACCCGCGCACGTCAGTGGCAGGGGAAGCCGAGCAGGTGCCGGCCGTCGTGGACCCACTCGTGGATCGCGGTGCCCTCGGGGATCGTGATCGCGCCCTGCACCGAGCTGATCAGCACGAGGACCGACAGGGCGAGCAGGGCGCCCAGGACCAGCCAGGGGGCCAGCTCGCGGACGGGGATGGCGAGGTCGGACGGCGCGGAGCCCGCACCGGAGATCGAGGCAGGGCTGGAGATGGCGTGCGCCATGGTTCCTCCTTCGGGATGAAAGCGTCCCGGGTCGATGGGAGTGACTTCCAGTCCGTCGGGTCTGACTTCACCGCTCCGCGTTGCCTCGGAGCGATGTCACAGTAGCGCCACTGCGCCGGATTCCCACCGGCTTCCTCGGGACTGGGTGGAGCGAGCGTAGCGCACCGAGGAGCTCGTCGGTCACCGCCGCCCGGCGGGCGCTGATGCGGACCCACTCCTCGCCCAGCCCGGGGAACGTGTCGGCCCTGCGGACCGCGAGACCGCGGCGCAGCAGGGCTTCCCGGCTGCCCGGACCGGTGCGGGCGAGGACGAACGGCGCCGTGCTGGCGACGGTCTCGATCCCGAGCTCGCGGAGCCCGGCCTCGAGGTGCGCGCGTCGCGTCGCCAGCTCGTCGGCCCTCCTGCGGGCCTCGTCCTGCGCGTGCGGGGTGCTCGTCGCGACGAGGGCGGCGATCGCCGGCGCGGAGACCGACCACGGCGTCTGGAGGTCGCGCAGCCGGCGTACGACCGCCGGCTCGGCCAGGACGTAGCCGGCGCGGATCCCGGGGATCGACCACAGCTTGGTGAGGCTGCGGAGGACCACGATCCCCTCGAGCCGCCGGTCGGCCAGCGTCTCGACGTCGTCGTCGAGGAAGGCCTCGTCCACGACGACCAGCCGGCCGTCCCGCGCCAGCGCCGTGATCGCCTCGGCCGGGTGGCGTACGCCGGTCGGGTTGGTCGGGTTGCCGATGACCACGAGGTCGGCGTCGTCGGGGACCTCCTCGGGCCGCAGCCGGAAGCCGTCCTTCCGGGTCAGCAGGACCTGGCCCGGCGTGTGTCCGGCGCTGCGGAGCGCCACCTCGGGCTCGGTGAACTGCGGGTGCACGACGACCGGGTGGCGCCACTCGCGGAGCCGGGCGAGCAGGGTGAACGCCTCCGCGGCGCCGGCGGTGGCGAGGACGTCGTCGGCGCTCCGGCCGTGGCGCCGCGCGACCGCCGCCTCGGCGTCGCGGGCGTCGGGGTAGGACCCGGCCTCGGCGAGGCTGTCGGCGAGGGCCCGGTCGAGCCAGGCGGGGCGCGGACCGTCGAAGACGTTGACGGCGAGGTCGACCAGTCCGGGCGCGGCGTCCCTGTCGCCGTGGTGGCGGAGGTCGGGGCCCCGGAACGCGGCGGCCGCCTCGACGAACCGCCGCGCGAGGCGGGGATGGCCGGCCCAGTGGGTGTGGAGGTACGACGCGTGCAGGCGGGTGGTCGCGACGCCCGCCGGGTCGGGCACCAGCCACGCCGGGTCGCCCTGGTGGAGACGGGTGAGGTGGGTGCGGTGGAACTCGTGACCGGTGACCACGTCGCCGGCGCGGGCCAGGAGGTTGTCGGCCGGCGCGGTGGCGGTGCGGTAGCTCAGCGTGAGCCGCGGCGCCATCGCGGCCGTCGCGTCGATCGCGCCGACCATCGGCACGGGCGGGCCGTCGGGGCCCTGCACCGACTCGCAGAGGTAGAGCAGCCCGGCGCACTCGGCCACGGTCGGCAGGCCCCGCGCGATCGCCGTACGGATGTCGCGCCGGAGGCGCTCGTTGGCGCCCAGCTCGACGGCGTGCATCTCGGGGAAGCCGCCGCCGAGGTAGAGCCCGGTCGTGCCCTCCGGCAGCCGGGTGTCGGTGAGGGGGTCGAGGTCGACGACCTCCGCCCCGGCGGCCTCCAGCAGCTCGACGGTCTCGGCGTACCGGAAGGTGAACGCGCGTCCGCCGGCGACCGCGATCCTCGCCCCCCTCCCGGGTAGTCCACCGGGAGACGGTCGTCCCGGACCCTCGCTGGCAGCCACTTCCCGGTGGACTACCGAGGGGTGCCACGGGGCCTCGGGGAGGTCCGGCGCGGCGGACGCCAGCCGTACGACCCGCTCGAGGTCGACGGCCTCGCCGATTTGCGCGGCCAGCCGGTCCAGCGCCGCCGCCGCGTCGGCCCGCTCCGCGGCGGGCACCAGCCCCAGGTGCCGCGACGGCGCCTCGATGCCGTCGTCGCGCTGCAGGATCCCGAGCACCGGTACCCGGTCGCCGATGGACCGGACGACCTCCTGCGCGTGCCGCTCGGAGCCGGCCTTGTTGAGGACCACCCCCACGACGTCGACCGGGGGCGCGCCCCAGGTGCAGAGACCGTGGATCGTCGCGGCGATGGTGCGCGACGCCGACGAGATGTCGACCACCAGCACGACCGGCGTGCGGGTGACCGCCGCGACGTGCGCCGTCGACGCGAACCCGTCCCCGCCGATCCGGCCGTCGTACAGCCCCATCACCCCCTCGACGATCGCGAGGTCCGCGCCGGCGGCACCGTGCAGCAGCAGCGGCACGAGCCGCTCCTCGCCGACGAGGTGCGGGTCGAGGTTGCGGCCGGGGCGGCCGGTGGCGAGCGCGTGGTAGCCGGGGTCGATGTAGTCGGGGCCGACCTTGTGGCCGCTCACCTTGTGACCGGCGCGGGCGAGCGCGGCCATGAGCCCGGTGGCGACGGTGGTCTTGCCGTGTCCGGAGGCGGGCGCGGCGACGACCAGCCGGGGGAGGCGGGTCACCACTCGATGCCCCGCTGACCCTTCTGCCCGACGTCCATCGGGTGCTTGACCTTGGTCATCTCGGTGACGAGGTCGGCGGCGTCGAGGAGGCGCGGGTCGGCGTACCGGCCGGTGATCACGACGTGCTGCCGCCCGGGCCGGTCGGTCAGCGTGGCCACGACCTCGTCGACGTCGACCCAGCCCCACTTCATCGGGTAGGTGAACTCGTCGAGCACGTAGAGGTCGTGCCGCTCCTCGGCGAGCGCGCGGGTGATCTCGGCCCAGCCCTCGGCGGCGTCGGCGGCGTGGTCCTCGTCGGTGCCGCCCTTGCGCGACCACGACCAGCCGGAGCCCATCTTGTGCCACGCGACGGGCCCGCCCTCGCCGGTCTCCTCGTGGAGCCGGCCGAGGCGCTCGAGGACGGTCTGCTCTCCGATGCGCCACTTCGCCGACTTCACGAACTGGAACACCCCGATGTCGAAGCCCTGGTTCCAGCCGCGCAGCGCGAGGCCGAAGGCAGCGGTCGACTTGCCCTTGCCGTCGCCGGTGTGGACGGCGAGCAGCGGGCGGTTGCGGCGCTGGCGGGTGGTCAGGCCGTCGTCGGGGACGGTGGTCGGCACTCCCTGCGGCATTCAGGACCTCCAGGTCTCGAGGTGGACGGCGTCGTCGAGGGACCGGCCCGTGCGCCAGCCGTGGCGCACGAGGTCGGGGACGTCCTGCAGCTGCGTGACCGGCCCGAGGCAGAGCCAGGCGACGGGGCGTACGCCGTCGGGCAGGCCGACGAGGTCGGCGAGGAACTCCTCGCGGTAGAACGACACCCACCCGACGCCGAGGCCCTCGGCGGTCGCGGCGAGCCAGAGGTTCTGGATGGCCAGGCAGGTGGAGTAGAGGCCGGTGTCGGCGATCGCGTGGCGGCCGAGCACGTGCTGCCCGCCGCGGCTGCTGTCGTAGGTGACGACGACACCGAGGCCGGACTCGCGGATGCCCTCGACCTTGATCCGCTCGAACCTCTCGCGCCGCTCGCCCGCCAGCTGGTCGGCGAAGACCCGCCGCTCGGTCTCGACGTGCTCGGCGAACGTGCTCCGCCTGCCCTCGTCGGCGACGAGGACGAAGTCCCACGGCTGGGAGTGCCCGACGCTCGGTGCGCTGTGCGCGGCGTCCAGCACGCGCCGCAGGACGTCGCAGTCGATCGCCTCACCGCTGAACTCGGCGCGTACGTCGCGCCGGCGGGCGATGACGTCGTACAGGTCCGTGCTCGGGGGGAAGCTCATGCGACACGCGCCACGCTGGTGAGGGCGTCGGCGCTGACGTCGGCGAGCGGCAGGTGGGTGGCCCGCATGGTCGCCGCGAGGTGTCCGGCGAGACCCAACCGCATCGGGCCCTGCTCGCAGTCGACGACGACGGTGGTGGTCTGCTGCTCGGCGATCCAGGCGGCTGCCTGCCGGCTCCGTCCGACCGCGTCCGGGCCGTGCGTCGCCCGCCCGTCGGTGACGACGATCAGCAGGGGACGGCGCCTCGGGTCACGGACCCGCTCCACGCGCAGCACCTCCGCCGCCCGCAGCAGGCCCTCGGCGAGGGGGGTACGCCCACCCGCCGGCAGCTCGGCGAGGCGCGACGCTGCGATGTCGACCGAGTGGGTCGGCGGCAGCGCGACGTCGGCCGAGTCGGCGCGGAAGGTGACCAGCCCGACCTTGTCGCGGCGCTGGTAGGCGTCGAGCAGCAGGCTGAGGATGGCGGTCTTGACCTGCTCCATCCGCTTGCGCGCGGCCATCGATCCGGAGGCGTCGACGCAGAAGAGGACGAGGTTGGCCTCGCGGCCCTCGCGCCGGGCGGTCCTGAGGTCGCTCGTCTCGAACCTCAGTCGGCCGTCGCTCCGGCCCCTGCTCGGCTGGTGCGGCGCGGCGGCGCGGATCGTCTCGACGAGGTGCAGCCCGCCCGTGCCGGTGGGGTCGACGCCGGCTCGGCGGCCGTTCGTGGTGAGCGCGCGGCTCCGCCTGCCGGCCTCCCCGGCTCCGGTGCCGGTGACCTCGAGCCGGCGGACCTTGTACGGATCGGCCACCCCGATGACCGACGTCGGCGCAGGCGAGCCCGCACGGGGCTCGCTCGGCGGCTCGACGTCGCGGGGCTCGCCGGACGTCATGGGATCCGGCTCGGACCGCGGATCCTCAGGACGTCCCGGGTCGCTGTCGGCTCGGCTGCCGTCGGCGGGACCCTCGGACGTCGGGGAGCCCGATTCCTCGGACGACCCGTCCTCGTGACGCTCCGGGTCCGGTGCAGGCGGCTCGGGGTCCGGCTCCTCGTCGCCCAGCACCTCGTCGAGCAGCTCCTCGTCGAGTCCCGGCGCGTCGAACGGGTTCCGCCGTCGCCGGTGCGGCAGCGCGAGCAGCGCGGCCTGCCGGATGTCGGCCCTCGTGACGTGCGTGCGTCCGTTCCAGGCGGCGTGCGCGATCGCCGTACGCGTGGTGACGATGTCGGCGCGCATCCCGTCGACCTCGAAGGCGGCGCAGACCTCGGCGACCTTGGTGAGCACCGCGTCGGTGAGCGCGACCTCGGGCAGCAGCGTGCGGGCGGCCGCGATGCGGTCGGTCAGCGCGCGCTCGGCGTCGGCGTACGACGCGACGAAGGCCTCGGGCTCGGCGTCGAAGGCCAGCCGGCGGCGCACGACCTCGGCGCGCAGCCGCGGGTCGCGCGGCGCGGCGATCTCGACGGTGAGGCCGAAGCGGTCGAGGAGCTGGGGGCGGAGCTCGCCCTCCTCGGGGTTCATCGTGCCGACGAGGACGAAGCGGGCGGCGTGCGCGACCGAGACGCCGTCGCGCTCGACGGTGGAGCGGCCCATCGCGGCGGCGTCGAGCAGCAGGTCGACGAGGTGGTCGTGCAGCAGGTTGACCTCGTCGACGTAGAGGATGCCCCGGTGGGCGCGGGCCAGCAGGCCGGGCTCGTACTCGGCGACGCCGTCGGCGAGGACCTTGGAGAGGTGCAGCGAGCCGAGCACCCGGTCCTCCGTGGCGCCGACGGGCAGCTCGACGAGGCGTACGGGCCGGGTCTCGGTCTCGGCGTCGAGCGGCCATGCCTGATCGGGCGCCGGGCCGTCCGGCGAGGTCTCGCCGGGCGCGCTGGAGAACCGGTCGCCGGCGACCACCTCGATCGGCGGCAGCACGGACGCGAGGGCCCGGACGGTCGTGGACTTCGCCGTGCCCTTCTCGCCGCGCACGAGGACGCCGCCGACCTCGGGGGAGATGGTCGTGAGCACGAGGGCGAGGGTCATGTCGTCCCCGGTGTCCCGCGAGGGGACGACGGCGGACAGGGGGTACTGCAGTGGCATGGGGGCTCCCGCTCTCGTTGCCAGCTTCATGGACGGCGGGAGGCCGGTCTTCGGACTTCTCGTCATCGCCATGTTCGACGTCGCGAGTCACCGCAGCGGGCCCTGTGCCGGATTCTCACCGGCTTCCCAGATTCTCCCCAGAGTTCGGGGCACCTCTCGCCTGGTGCGCGTCACGATAGCGTCTGCGGCCATGTCCGCCAGCGGGGTGCCCAGCGAGGTCGTGGTCGTCGGGATCGGCGCCGACGGCTGGGCCGGCCTCCCCAAGTCGTCGCGCTCGCTGGTGCTGGAGGCGCCGGTGCTGTGGGGCGGGGCGCGGCACCTGTCGCTGGTGCCGTCCGTCGACGGACAGGAGCGGGTGCCGTGGCCGTCGCCGCTGTCGTCGGCTCTCCCCGGCCTCCTCGCTGGGTACGCCGGGCGTCGCGTCGTCGCGCTGGCGTCGGGCGACCCGCTGGTGTCGGGGATCGCCTCGACCCTGCTCGCCCTCGGCGCGCCGGTGCGGGTGGTGCCGGCGGTGTCGTCGGTCGCGCTGGCCCGGGCGCGGATGGGGTGGTCGGCGGAGTCGTGCGAGGTCGTGTCGCTGGTCGGCCGGCCCCTGGAGCGGCTGGTGCCGGCCCTGGCGCCGGGCCGCCGGGTCCTGGTGCTGTCGTCGGACGCCTCGACCCCCGCGTCGGTGGCTGCGCTGCTGACGTCCTCCGGCTGGGGTGCGTCACGGATGACCGTGCTCGGCGACCTCGGCTCGTCGTCGGAAGCCTCGGTGTCGGGCGTCGCGTCCTCGTGGTCCTTGGACTCCCCGGCGCTGAACGTCGTCGCCGTCGAGGTCTCCGGGGACGGCCTCGCCTCCTGGTCGCCCGGACTCCCCGACGACGCCTACGAGAACGACGGCCAGCTCACCAAGCGCGACCTGCGAGCCTCCGCCCTCGCCCGCCTCATGCCCGCCCCCGGCCAGCTCCTCTGGGACGTCGGCGCCGGAGCCGGCTCGGTCGGCATCGAGTGGATGCGCTCGCACCCCACCTGCCGCGCGATCGCCATCGAGTCCGACCCGGGACGAGCCGCCCGGATCGCCCGCAACGCGTCAGCCCTCGGCGTCCCCGACCTCCAGGTCGTGCAGGGCCGTGCCCCCTCGGCGCTGTCCGGCCTCGAACGCCCGGACGCGGTGTTCGTGGGGGGCGGCGCCACACGCGAGGGCGTCCTCGAGAGCTGCCTGGCCTCGATCAGGCCCGGTGGCCGCCTGGTGGTCCACGGCGTCACGGTGGAGACCGAGGCACTGCTGGCCCAGGCGTACGCCGACCACGGCGGCGAGCTCACCCGGATCGGCGTCGAGACCGCCGCTCCCATCGGCACCTTCACCGGCTGGACGCCCGCCCGGACGGTGACGCAGTGGGCCTGGACCGGCACGCCTGGCCGATGACCGGCAGCGGCACGCCGCCGCCTCGGGGCGGCGAGAGGTGTCCGCGTCGCCGCCGTCCCGCTCCCCGGGAACGGGACGGCGGGACGGCGGGACGGCAGCTCGTCGGTGTCAGCCCGCGACCTTCTTGGTCCGCCGCGTCGTGACGGTGACGGGCGTGTGCCCGGCAGCCGTGGCGACCACGCGCACGGAGATCCGCTTGCCGAGGAGCTTGCGAGTGAGGCGCAGGCGGGTCTTGGTCGCCTTCGTGATCACCTTGCCGTTCGCCAGCCACTGCACCTTGCGCGTGACCGAGGGGGCGTTCCAGGTCCCCTTGGTGACCCGCAGGCGCTGGCCGACCTTGACCAGCCCCCTGATCCGCGGCTTCCTGACCACGCTCAACGCGGCGGGGGCCGGGGACGTGGTGGCGGGCGTCGCGGTGGTCGTCGTGATAGGCGTCGCCGCGACGGTCGGCGCGGGCGCCGGGTCCGGCGTCGTGGGCGCGGGGTCCGGCTCCGGCGTGGGCTCCTGCGGCGTGCCCGGCGTGGCCAGCTCGACGTCGTAGCGGTCGACGCTGGGGACCGTCACCGGGTCGGCCTCGCTGATCGTGTGCCGGTCGTTCCAGTACTCGGTGACGCCCGAGGCCGGGTCGCGGAAGCCGAGCGTGTAGTCGCCCGCCGGGAGGCCGCCCACGTCGTAGGCGCCGTCGGGTCCGGCCACCACGGTTCGGAAGGACGTCCAGGCGGCGCCCTGGACGACGTACGCCGTCACCTCGGCGCCGGCGACGGGGTTGCCGTCGCTGCCGGACACCGTCCCGAGCAGGTGGGCCGCTCCGTCGAGGTACGCCGTGGCGAGCGTCGGCATGCCGCCGTTCGTCAGGTCCACCGGCGTCGCGGACTCGATGCGCGTGGCGTCGTGGTGGAACTCCGTGGCGTAGGCGCCGGTGGGGTCGTCGAACCGCACGCGGTACCAGCCGTCGTCGAGCTTGCCGACGTTGTACTTCCCGTCGATGCCGGTGACCGCGTCGTCCACCGGCACCCACTGGCCGGTGCCCGTGGGGTCGGCGAGGGTCGTCACGACGATGCCGGCGAGGCCGACCCCGTCCGCCGTGGCGACGAGACCCTTGATGCGGGTCGGCTTGGCGGCCTCCGCCGGCGCGGCGACGAGAAGCGCCGACGTGATCCCCACGGTGACGGCGAGTGCGGCGCCTCCCAGCTTGCTGTGCTTGTGCATGTCTCCTCCGAAGGAGTGCGGGGCATCGCGACACGATGCGTATGTCCGCACACTCGGTCGGCGGGGACTCCCACCCACGACGAATGGATCTCTTGTGTCCGTTGCGCGCCGCGCGGTGGCTGTCCTGTTGCCGAGTGGTTGGGAACTGGACCAGACCATGCCGCCGCCGCTACGCCGCTCGGCTCCGTCGGAGGTCCGGCTCAGGACTCCGCTGACGCCCGCGGGCGGTCGGCCTGGTAGAGCCAGGACTCGGCGCCGTCGCGGGCCAACGCCCGGCCGACGAGGATCACGGCGGCCTGCCTGAGGCCGGCCGCCTCCACCTGCTCGGCGATGTCGGAGAGCGTGCCGCGGAGGACGAGCTCGTCGGGCTGCGAGGCGTGGTGGACGACGACGGCGGGGCAGTCGGCGCCGTACTCGTCGACCAGCGACGCGGCGAGCTCGCGGGTCCTGGTGATCGCGAGGTGGAGCACGAGCGTCGCGCGCGTGGCGGCGAAGGCCGCCAGCGACTCGGACTCCGGCATCGCGGTGGAGCGGGCCTGCGTGCGGGTCAGCACGACCGACTGCGCGACCAGCGGGACGGTGAGCTCGCGGCCGACCGCGGCGGCAGCGGCGGCGTACGCCGGGACTCCCGGGCACACGTCCCACGCGACCCCGGCGGCGTCGAGGCGGGCGGTCTGCTCGGCGAGGGCGGAGTAGAGGGACGGGTCGCCGGAGGTGAGGCGGACGACCTCGAAGCCCTCGGCCGAGGCGTCGACCATCACCGACGTGATCCGGTCGAGGTCGAGGGTCTGGGTGTCGACGAGGCGGGCGTCCGGGCAGTGGGAGAGGACCTCGGCGTCGAGGTAGGTCCCCGGGTAGAGCACGACGTCGGCGGCGGCGAGGAGCGACGCCGCCCGCAGGGTGATCAGGTCGGCCGCGCCCGGGCCGGCGCCGACGAAGTGGACGCTCACCGCTCCTCCACGAAGCGAGGCGTCCAGACCCGGCCGGCCGCGGTCACGGCGGTCGACGAGGCGCCGACGATCAGCAGGCACTTCATGTCGATGGTGTCGGCCTCGAGCTCGGCGAGGGTGGTCACGGTCAGCGACTCCTCGGCGCGGCCGACGTCGCGACCGACCACCACGACCGTGTCGGGGCTGCGGTGCTCGAGGAACAGCTTCTGCAGGTCGGCGACCTGGGTCGTGCGGCTGCGCGAGGCGGGGTTGTAGACCGCGAGCACGAGGTCGGCCTCGGCGATCGCGCGCAGGCGCCTCTCGATCACCGGCCACGGCTTGAGCCGGTCGCTCAGCGACACCACTGCGAAGTCCGCGCCGATCGGGGCGCCGGCGCGGGCCGCGACGGCCTGGACCGCGCTGACGCCGGGAAGGACCTCGACGGGCACGTCCGGCAGCCCCTCCTCTGCTCGGGCGGCGGCGGCCTCGAACACCGCGCTGGCCATCCCGAAGACCCCGGCGTCCCCGCCGGAGACGACGGCCACGCGCTCGCCCGCGCTCGCGAGGTCGAGGGCGAGGCGGGCGCGGTCGACCTCGACGGTGTTGCCCGAGGCGTGCTGGGTGAGGCCCTCGCGCTGCGGGACGCGGTCGACGTACGGGGCGTAGCCGACGACGTGGTCGACGGTGCGCAGCGCCTCGGCCGCCTCCGGGGTGAGCCAGCGGTCGGGTCCGGGGCCGAGGCCGACGACGAGGAGTCGAGTGCGCGGCTCCGCGTCGACCGCTACCGCGCGCGCACTCGACCCGGATCGGCGGCGGCCGTGGGGGTGGGCGGCCCTGGAGTCGCCGGGGACGACGATCAGCGAGAAGTACGGGACGGACGCGGGGTCGACGTCGACGACGGGCATCCAGCGCTCGGCGGGCATCGAGGCGCGCTCGACGTACAGCGCGTGCTCGAGGCGGCCGGCCTGGCGCAGGGCGTCGACGACGCCGGGGAAGCGGCGGCCGAGCTTCATGATGATCGCGCCGTCGGTGTCGGCGAGGCGGCGGGCGAGCTCGGGGACCGGCAGGGTGCCGGGCAGCACGGTCAGCACGTCGGTCTGCCGCACGAGCGGCGAGGCGAGGACGGCGGTCGCGGCGGCGAAGGCCGGCACGCCGGGCACGACCTCGGTCTCGAAGCGCGGCGAGAGCCGGTCGTGGAGGTACATGAACGAGCCGTAGAAGAGGGGGTCGCCCTCGGCCAGCACCACGACCGTGCGCCCGGCCGACAGGTGGGCGGCCAGCCGGGACGCGCACTCCTCGTAGAACTCCGCCATCGCGCCGGCGTACCCGCCCGGGTGCGCAGTGGTGCCCGTGGTCACGGGGTAGCGCAGCTCCTCCTCGATCGCCGTGGCCGGGACGAGGTCGGCGGCGATCGTGCGGGCGTTCGACGTCTTGCCGACGCCGGCGTGGAAGGCGACCACGTCGGCCGACCCGATGAGCCGCGCGGCCTTGCGGGTGATCAGCTCGGGGTCGCCGGGGCCGAGGCCCACCCCGTAGAGCCGGCCCTCCGGCCGCCCGGTCACTCCCGCTCCTGGGCGAGGGCGTTCAGGGCGGAGGCGGCCATGGCCGAGCCGCCGCGGCGGCCGCGCACCGTGAGGAACGGGATGTCGAGCCCCCAGTCTGCCGGGGCGTCCTCCAGCGCCTGCTTGGACTCGGCGGCGCCGATGAAGCCGACGGGGACCCCGATGATCGCGGCCGGTCGCGGCGCGCCGTCGAGCAGCATCTCCAGGAGGTGGAAGAGCGCGGTGGGGGCGTTGCCGATGGCGACGACCGAGCCCTCGAGGCGGTCGGCCAGCAGCGACAGCGCGGCGGCGGACCGGGTGGTGCCCAACGCCAGCGCGAGCTCGGGGGTACGCCGGTCCCGGAGCGCGCAGAGCACCTCGTTGTCGCGGGGGAGGCGGGCGCGGGTCACGCCGCTGGCGACCATGTGGGCGTCGGTGAGGATCGGCGCGCCCGCCTCGAGCGCCGTACGGGCCGCGGCCACCAGGCCCGGGTGGACGACCAGGTCGTGGGCGAGGTCGGTCTGGCCGGTGCCGTGCACCATCCGGACGGCGACGCGCTCGGCGTCGGCCGGCAGGTGGTCGAAGGTGGCCTCGCGGCGGATGGTCGCGAACGACTCGTCGTAGATCGCGGCCCCGTCGGCGACGTAGTCGTAGCGCCGGGTCGGGCGGGCAAGCAGGGTCATCACGGCTCCTCGGGGTTCGCGCCCCTGGGTGGCAGGTACGCCGCGCGCGCAGTGTCTGGCTCGCCCCTCCGATCCGGCTGGAGGGACTGACAGTGGCGGAACCGCCCCGGACTCGCACCGGGTTCCTGCGTCGCGTGACGGGGGCAGCCTAGGGCAGGCGGGTCCGCGCGGCCGACACGGCGCTGCTGGTCCCGCCGTACGCGCTGGCGTGACGGCGGGCAGCTCGCGGCGCGAGCGTGCGGGCTGAGCGTCGCCGTCGCCCGGCGGCACCCGAACTGCCTTCCCGGTGTCGGTGGTCAACCCGTGGTGACGAGGGACTTCCAGGGTGTGACGACCAGCTGCTCGGGCAGGTCGGCCGCACGTCCGCGGTCCAGGACCCCGCCCGGGACCTCCAGGTGCACGACGTCCCCCGTGAGGTGTCCGTACGCCGGCGGAGCAGAGCCGACCAGGGCGCGCGGGTCCGGCGGCTGCCAGGCCGGCGGGACGGGCAGCTCGTCGACGTGCCAGGCGGCGTCGTCGCCGCGGCCGCGAACCTGCTGGAACGCGCGAGCCAGGCCGGTGAGCCGGGCGGCGGCCTCGTGCAGTGCGACCACCGGTCCCCAGCCGGTGAAGCCGATGCGGAGCTGGGCCTCGTCGCGTGACAGGGCGACCAGTCCGAGGTCGCACGAGCGCCCGGCGACGTCGCCGCGACCGTCGTCGAGGACGACGAGGAAGCGGCCGGGCAGCGCGGCGAGCGACGGGGTCGCGCAGATGCGCTCGTCGAGCTCGGCGGTCACCGGCCGCAGGTCGGCGCGGCCCCCGGCCAGCCCCGTCAGCGGTGAGACGAGGATGTTGCGGACCAGCTCGTGGTCCGGGTGCGGGAGGAGTCCGGTGCCGCGGACCGCGGACACGACCTCGGCGGGGACGGCACCGTCTGACAGAGGAAGGCCGCGGAGCTGGAGGTTCGCGCGCCTGGTCAGGTGCACCCGGCCGTCGCCGTACGTCTCGGCGACGTCGAGGAGCGCCAGGAGCGTCGTCCGGGTGAGGTGGCCGCCGGGGATGCGGAGGCGGACGAGCGCTCCGTCGTCGGCCGGCCAGGGACGGAAGACGCCCGGGCAGAGGTCGCCTCGGGTCCGCGCGGTCACGACGGCGATCTTGGCACGAGCGACCCGCTAGGCTGCGCGGGCCACCTGCGTGGAACCCAGGAACCCGGTGCGAGTCCGGGGCGGTTCCGCCACTGTGAGGGCCAGCATCACCGGTCCCAGCCAGACACTGGTCCACGCGGGATCCGACGACGAGGGGCGAGAACCCCCGGGAGGAAACCGTGCGCATCGCGCTGCTGTCCACGTCCGACACCGACCTGCTGAGCGCGCGAGCGTCCGGCGCCGACTACGTCCTGGCCAACCCGGCGCGGCCCGGCCACCAGTCGATGGCCGAGGTGTTCGAGGGCTGCGACCTCGTCGTCGGCCGGCTGCTGGGCTCGCCGCAGGACCTATGCTCCGGCTTCACCCGCATCGCAGCCACGGGCACGCCCGTCGTCGTGCTCGGCGGCGAGCAGACGCCGAGCGCCGAGCTGATGGAGCTGTCGTCGGTGCCGATGGGGGTCGCCGCGGAGGCGCACCGCTACCTCGCCGAGGGCGGGCCGGACAACCTCCGCCAGCTCCACGCGTTCCTCAGCGACACGGTGCTGCTCACCGGCGAGGGGTTCGAGGCGCCGACGGTGCTGCCGCAGTGGGGGTACGCCGCGAGGCCGGCGGCGACGAGCGACCTGCCGCGCATCGGTGTCCTTTACTACCGCGCCCACGAGGCCAGCGGGAACACCGCCTTCGTCCACGCGCTGGCCGACGCCGTCGACGCGACGGGCCGGGCGGTCGGCGTCCCGATCTTCGCCGGGTCGCTGCGTGCCGCGCCCGACGAGCTGTACGACGCCTTCGGCACGCTGGACGCGCTGATCGTCACCGTCCTCGCCGCGGGCGGCAGCGTCCCGGCGGGCGCCGGCGCCGGTGGCGACGACGAGTCGTGGGACGTCGCACGGATGTCCGCCCTCGACATCCCGATCATCCAGGGGCTCTGCCTGACGAGCAGCCGCGCGGAGTGGGAGTCGTCCGACGACGGCGTCAGCCCGCTCGACTCCGCCACCCAGATCGCGATCCCGGAGTTCGACGGCCGCATCATCACCGCGCCGTTCTCGTTCAAGGAGGTCGACGCCGACGGGCTGCCGCACTACGTCCCCGACCTCGAGCGCTGCGCCCGCGTCGCGGGCATCGCGGTGCGGCACGCGCGCCTGCGCCACGTCCCGAACGCGGACAAGCGGCTCGCGCTGGTGCTGTCGGCGTACCCGACCAAGCACGCCCGCATCGGCAACGCCGTCGGCCTCGACACCCCCGTCTCGGCGGTCCGGCTGCTGCGGCGGCTGCGGGCGGAGGGCTACGACCTCGGCGGCGACAACGAGGTGACGCGGATCCTCGAGATGGCCGACGAGACCGAGGCCGGCGACGCGCTCATCCACGCCCTCATCGCGGCCGGCGGCCAGGACGAGGAGTGGCTCACCCACGCCCAGCTGACCGACGCGCACGCGCGGATCACCCCGGAGCAGTACGCCGCGTGGACCGCCGACCTGCCCGCCGACCTCCGCGCCGACATGGTCGAGGCCTGGGGCGAGGCGCCCGGGTCGCTGTTCGTCAACGACGCCGGCGAGCTCGTGCTCGCGACCGTGCGCGCCGGCAACGTCGTGCTGCTCATCCAGCCGCCGCGCGGGTTCGGCGAGAACCCCATCGCGATCTACCACGACCCCGACCTCGCGCCGACCCACCACTACCTCGGCGCCTACCGGTGGCTCCGCAGTCCCGTCGAGGAGGGCGGCTTCGGCGCCGACGCGGTCGTGCACCTCGGCAAGCACGGGTCGCTGGAGTGGCTGCCCGGCAAGAACGCCGCGCTCTCGGCGAGCTGCGGCACCGACGCGGCGCTCGGCGACCTGCCGCTCATCTACCCGTTCCTCGTCAACGACCCGGGCGAGGGCGCGCAGGCCAAGCGCCGCGCGCACGCGACGATCATCGACCACCTCGTGCCGCCGATGGCGCGCGCGGAGTCCTACGGCGACATCGCCCGCCTCGAGCAGCTGCTCGACGAGCACGCCAACATCGCCGCGATGGACCCGGCCAAGCTCCCGGCGATCCGCGGGGAGATCTGGCAGCTGATGCACGCCGCGAAGATGCACCGCGACCTCGGGCTCGAGGAGCAGCCGGACGCGGAGGACTTCGACGACTTCATCATGCACGTCGACGGCTGGCTGTGCGAGATCAAGGACGCGCAGATCCGCGACGGCCTGCACGTGCTCGGCCAGGCCCCGGAAGGTGAGGCGCGGGTCAACCTCGTGCTCGCGATCCTGCGGGCCGCGCAGGTGTTCGGCGGACAGGCGCAGGCGGTGCCGGGGCTGCGCTCCGCGCTGGGCCTGGGGCTCGACACGACCACCGAGGGCACGGGCGAGGTGGACCGGGTCGAGGCACTCGCGCGGGAGCTGGTCGAGCAGATGGACAAGGCCGACTGGGACCCGGCACGCGCCGCCGAGCTCCACGACGACCTCGAGGTCCGGCGGGTGCTGGAGTTCGCCGCCACCCAGGTCGTGCCGCGCCTCGCGCGCACCACCGACGAGCTCGACGCCGTGCTCCACGCGCTCGACGGCGGCTTCGTCAGCGCCGGGCCGTCGGGCTCGCCGCTGCGCGGGCTGGTCAACGTGCTGCCGACCGGCCGCAACTTCTACACCGTCGACCCGCGCGCGGTGCCGTCGCGGCTGGCGTGGCAGACCGGGCAGGCGATGGCCGAGTCGCTCGTCGCGAAGTACGTCGCCGAGACCGGCGGCTACCCAGAGTCCGTCGGGCTGTCGGTGTGGGGCACGAGCGCGATGCGCACGAGCGGCGACGACGTCGCCGAGGTGCTCGCCCTGCTCGGCGTACGCCCGGTGTGGGACGAGGCCTCCCGCCGGGTCAACGACCTGCAGGTCATCCCGCTCGACGAGCTCGGCCGCCCCCGCATCGACGTCACCGTGCGCATCTCGGGCTTCTTCCGCGACGCCTTCCCCCACGTGGTCGCGATGCTCGACGACGCCGTGCGCCTCGTCGCCGGGCTCGACGAGCCCGACGAGCACAACCACGTCCGGGCGCACGCGCGCGCCGACCTCGCCGAGCACGGCGACGAACGGCGCTCGACCACCCGCATCTTCGGCTCCAAGCCCGGGTCGTACGGCGCCGGCATCTTGCAGGTCGTCGAGTCCGGCAGCTGGCGCAGCGACCAGGACCTCGCGGAGGTCTACACGACGTGGGGCGGCTTCGCCTACGGCCGCGACCTCGACGGGGCGCCGGCCGCCGACGACATGCGCACCAACTACCGGCGCATCAAGGTCGCGGCCAAGAACGTCGACACCCGCGAGCACGACATCGCCGACAGCGACGACTACTTCCAGTACCACGGCGGCATGGTCGCGACGGTGCGCGCGCTGACCGGCAGCGACCCCAGGGCGTACGTCGGCGACTCGACGACGCCCGACGCGGTCCGCACCCGGACGCTGCAGGAGGAGACCACCCGCGTCTTCCGCGCTCGCGTGGTCAATCCGCGCTGGATCGGCGCGATGCAGCGCCACGGCTACAAGGGTGCCTTCGAGCTCGCCGCCACCGTCGACTACCTCTTCG
The DNA here is from genome assembly GCF_017916385.1 of Nocardioides xinjiangensis. NCBI lineage: Bacteria > Bacillati > Actinomycetota > Actinomycetes > Propionibacteriales > Nocardioidaceae > Nocardioides > Nocardioides xinjiangensis. Next base: position 1,463,337 of record NZ_JAFMSW010000001.1, on the reverse strand, counting down.
GCTTCGACGCCACCGCCGGGGTCGTGCACGACTGGATGTACGAGGCGCTGGCCAGGGAGTACGTCCTCGACGAGACCACCCAGCAGTTCCTGCGCACCTCCAACCCGTGGGCGCTGCGCGGCATCGTCGAGCGGCTGCACGAGGCGGCCGAGCGGGGGCTGTGGGAGCACCCGGACGCCGAGGTGATGGCAGCGCTGCAGCAGGTCTACCTCGACGTCGAGGGCGAGCTGGAGGACCGGTGATCGAGGTCGGCGCGGTGTCGCGGATCCGCATCGTCGGCATCGGCTGCCATCCCGGTCAGCTGACCGCCGAGGCGCGCGAGGCGATCGCGGCGTGCGACTACGTCATCGCGGCCGACAAGGGCTCCGGCGACGGTCCGGACGACCCGCTGCTCGCGCTGCGCCGCGCCGTCTGCGCGGACCTCGGCGTCGAGCTGGTCGCCGTCCCCGACCCCCCGCGCGACCGCGACGACCCGGCCGACTACGACGGCGCGGTCCTCGACTGGCACGACGCCCGCGCGGCGGCGTACGGCAGCCTCATCGCGAGTCGGCCCGGGACGGTGGGGTTCCTGGTCTGGGGCGACCCGGCGTTCTACGACTCGACGATCCGCGTCGTCGACCGCCTCGACCTGCCGTACGACGTGCTGCCTGGGGTCTCCGCGCTCTCGCTCCTCGCGGCCCGGCACCGGATCGTGCTGCACGAGGTCGGCCGGCCGGTGCTGGTGACGACCGGCCGGCGCCTGCACGGCGAGGTCGCGGCCGGCCACGACAACCTGGTCGTGATGCTCGACGGCGGGCTGCAGGCGGCCTCCCTCCCCGGCGCGTGGGACATCTGGTGGGGTGCCAACCTCGGCAGCCCGCACGAGGAGCTCGTCGCGGGGCGGCTGGGCGACGTGGTGGACGACGTCCGCGCCGCCCGCCGGCGCGCGAAGGACGCGGACGGCTGGGTGATGGACACCTACCTGCTCCGGCGCCGGTGACCGTGCGTCATGCGGACCGGGACCTATGGGTGCGGGTTCGTATGACGCAGGGGGCCCGGGGCGCAGCGTCATGCCGTTCGGCACCTATGGGTGCGGGTTCGTATGACGCTGGGCCGTACCCGGGGCGAGCGTCATGCGGATCGGCACCTATGCGTGCGGGTTCGTATGACGCAGGGGGCGGCGGCGGCAGGGGGGCCGGCAGCCCGAGCTCGCCCAAATTCTCAAAGTTGAGGGGAATCGACTCAACTCCTGGCGCGTTGACCGAGGTGGGACCAGAGTGGTCCCCGCAGATCCGTCCGTGACCCAGGAGACTGAGTTGAGCCAGTTCGGTGCCGAGAAGTTCACCACCCGCAGCCGCGAGGTCATCGAGGCTGCCCAGCTCGCCGCCACCACCGGCGGCAACAGCACCACCGAGCCGATCCACCTGCTCGTCGCCCTGCTCCGGCAGGAGGACGGCGCCACCCGCAGCCTCGTGCAGAAGGCCGGCGTGGACCCGGCCACGCTGCTCGCGCAGGCCGAGGGCGTCCAGCAGCAGCTGCCCCGCGCGACCGGCTCGACCGTCCAGCAGCCCGCCGCGTCCGCTGCCCTGACCCGTGTGCTCGCGTCGTCGCTCGACCTCGCGGGGTCGATGAAGGACGACTACGTCGCCACCGACCACCTGCTCGTCGCCATCGCGACCGTCGAGTCGCCGGCGCAGAGGGTGCTCACCGACGCGGGCCTCACCGCCGCCGGGCTGCGCGAGGCGATCACCGCCGTGCGCGGCAGCCGGCGGGTGACCAGCGAGAGCGCCGAGGCGTCGTACGAGTCGCTGGAGAAGTTCTCCGTCGACCTCACCCAGGCGGCGGAGGACGGCCGGCTCGACCCCGTCATCGGTCGCGACGCCGAGATCCGCCGGGTCATCCAGGTGCTGTCGCGACGCACCAAGAACAACCCCGTCCTCATCGGCGAGCCCGGCGTCGGCAAGACCGCCGTCGTCGAGGGCCTCGCCCAGCGCGTGGTGGCCGGCGACGTGCCCGACTCGCTGAAGGGCCGGCGCGTGCTCGCGCTCGACCTGGCCGCGATGGTGGCGGGCGCGAAGTACCGCGGCGAGTTCGAGGAGCGGCTCAAGGCCGTGCTCGAGGAGATCAAGGACGCCGGCGGTCAGGTCATCACGTTCATCGACGAGCTGCACACGGTCGTCGGCGCGGGCGCCGGCGGCGACTCCGCGATGGACGCCGGCAACATGCTCAAGCCGATGCTCGCCCGCGGCGAGCTGCACATGATCGGCGCGACGACGCTCGACGAGTACCGCGAGCGCATCGAGAAGGACCCCGCCCTGGAGCGCCGCTTCCAGCAGGTCTTCGTCGGCGAGCCCAGCGTCGAGGACACCATCCAGATCCTGCGCGGCATCCAGGAGAAGTACGAGGCCCACCACGGCGTGCGCATCACCGACGCCGCGCTCGTCGCCGCCGCCACGCTGTCCGACCGCTACATCACCGGCCGGCAGCTGCCCGACAAGGCCATCGACCTCATCGACGAGGCCGCGTCGCGGCTGCGGATGGAGCACGAGTCCTCGCCCGAGGAGATCGACGTGCTGCGCCGCCAGGTCGACCGGCTCAAGATGGAGCAGTTCGCGCTCGAGAAGGAGACCGACCCCGCGTCCGTCGAGCGGCTGCAGGTCCTGCAGAAGGACCTCGCCGACCGCGAGGAGGAGCTGCGCGGCCTCGAGGCCCGCTGGGAGCGCGAGAAGGACCAGCTGCAGGGCGAGGGCGAGCTGCGCCGCCAGCTCGACCAGCTGAAGATCGAGGCCGAGAAGAAGCTGCGCGAGGGCGACCTCGCGGGCGCCTCCGAGATCCAGTACGGCAAGATCCCCGAGCTCGAGAAGCAGATCGCCGAGGTCGAGAAGAATGAGCAGGCCGACCTGGAGCCGCTGGTGGGCGAGGAGGTCGGCGCCGAGCAGATCGCCGACGTCGTCGAGGCGTGGACCGGCATCCCGACCGGCAAGATGCTGCAGGGCGAGACCGCCAAGCTGCTCGAGATGGAGAAGGTCATCGGCCAGCGGTTGATCGGGCAGCGCGAGGCGGTCGAGGCCGTCAGCGACGCCGTACGCCGCTCGCGCGCCGGCATCTCCGACCCCAACCGGCCGACCGGGTCCTTCCTGTTCCTCGGACCCACCGGCACCGGCAAGACCGAGCTCGCCAAGTCGCTCGCCGACTTCCTGTTCGACGACGAGCGCGCCATCGTGCGCATCGACATGAGCGAGTACAGCGAGAAGCACTCGGTCTCGCGGCTCGTCGGCGCCCCGCCCGGCTACGTCGGCTACGACGAGGGCGGCCAGCTGACCGAGGCGGTGCGGCGCCGGCCCTACAGCGTGGTGCTGCTCGACGAGGTCGAGAAGGCGCACCCGGAGGTCTTCGACATCCTCCTGCAGGTGCTCGACGACGGCCGGCTCACCGACGGCCAGGGCCGCACGGTGGACTTCCGCAACACGCTGCTCATCCTGACCTCCAACCTCGGCTCGAACTTCCTCGTCGACCCCCTGATGGAGCCGACGGTGAAGAAGGAGTCGGTGATGGGCGTGGTGCGGGCGCACTTCAAGCCCGAGTTCCTCAACCGGCTCGACGAGGTCGTGATGTTCGAGGCGCTGACCAAGGACGACCTCGCCCACATCGTCGACCTCCAGCTCGCGCTGCTGGAGAAGCGCCTCGCCGTCCGGCGGATCACGATCTCGGTGACCGACGCGGCGCGGGCGTGGCTGGCCGAGACGGGCTACGACCCGGCGTACGGCGCCCGGCCGCTGCGGCGGCTGATCCAGTCCGCGATCGGTGACCCGCTCGCCCGGATGCTGATCGCCGGCACGGTGACGGACGGAGGCTCCGTCACGGTCGACGTCGGGGACGAGGGCCTGGTCCTGACCTGATCCCGGGTCGCCGTCCGGGTCTCGGGCGGTGGAACACGCTGGGCGCCGGTCCGCGCCGGCGCCTAGCGTGCAGCCGTGACGGGAAGCAGGCTGGTCGACCGCAGCCCGGTCGGCACCGCCCGGCGATGGGCGATGCTCGCGGCGAGCACGGTGGCGCAGGCAGCCGCAGCCGTGATGACCAACGGCGCGGTCTTCCTCATCCCGGCGCTGCACGACCAGCGCGGCATGGGCATCGCGGAGGCCGGCCTCGTGACGGCGGCTCCGATGGTCGGCGTGATGCTGACGCTCGTCGCCTGGGGCTGGTTCACCGACCGGCGCGGTGAACGGCTGGCACTGCTCGCCGGCCTGGGCCTCGCGACGCTGGCCGGCCTGCTGGCCGTCGCGGCGTCCGACGGCGCGCTCCTCGCCGCTGCGCTCTTCCTCGGCGGGGCTGCCGCTGCCTCGACGAACGCCGCGTCGGGACGCGTCGTGGTCGGCTGGTTCCCGCCGCGGCGGCGCGGGCTGGCGGTGGGCATCCGCCAGATGGCCCAGCCGGTCGGCGTGGGCGTCGCTGCCCTCACCGTGCCCGTCGTCGCCCATGCCGAGGGCGTGCGTGCCGCGCTCTGGGTGCCCACGATCGCCTGCGCCGCCGCGACCGTCGTCGTCGCGCTGGTCGTGCTGGATCCGCCGCGGACCGCTCCGGAGGCAGGAGCCGCCCCGAATCCCTACCAGCGCGACCGCTACCTCGCCCGGATCCACGGTGTCTCGGTCCTGCTCGTGGTGCCCCAGTTCGTCGTCTGGACCTTCGCGCTGGTGTGGCTCATCCAGGAGCGCGGCTGGGAGCCCGCCGCGGCCGGGTCGCTCGTCGCGAGCACCCAGCTGCTCGCGGCGCTCGGCCGCATCGGGGCGGGTCAGCTCTCCGACCACGTGGCGTCGCGGATGCGCCCGCTGCGGTGGGTCGCGATCGCAGCGGGCCTGTCGATGGCGCTGCTCGGCCTCGCGGCCGGCGTCGACGCAGCGGTCGCCGTGCCGCTCCTCGTCGTCGCCACGATCATCACCGTCGCCGACAACGGCCTGGCGTTCACGGCCGTCGCCGAGCGCGCCGGGCCGAGCTGGTCAGGTCGCGCGCTGGGCGTGCAGAACACCGCCCAGTTCCTCGCGGCGGCGCTCGTGCCGCCGATCGGCGGGCTCGCCGTCGCGAGTGCGGGGTACGCCGGCACCTTCGCGCTCGCGGCGCTCTTCCCGCTGGTGGCGGTGGCCCTCGTGCCCGTGGTCCACGAGCGACCGCTGGGCTGAAGCCCCTCGAGCGGTGCAGTCGGGCGCGGGCGCGTGCCGGGGCGGCCGGTGCGCAGTTGGCCGCTGGGGGATGCTGTCCCGGTGAGCACCCTGACCGACGCCGCGCGCCCGTGGTGGAAGCTGCGGGACACGCCGGTGCCGGGCGGCGTGCCCGACCTCGCTAAGGCGCTGCTCTGGACGGAGCTGGCGCTCGTGCTGCTCCTCTCCCTCGGCCGCAGTGCGGTCTACTCGGTCGTCAGCATCGTCTCGGCGCTCACCGCGCCCGGGCCGCTGTCCGCGCAGGCGGCGACCCTCAACAACTCGCTCGCGCCGGACCGGCCGTGGCTCGACCTGACCTACCAGCTGCTGCGCATCGCCTTCGCGCTCGTGCCCGTCGCCCTGGCGGCGTACCTCCTCGTGCGCTCCGGCACCCGTCTGCGCGACGTCTGGGCCCGCGACGGCGGCTGGAGCACGGGGGCCGACTGGGGCCGCGGGGCCCTGCTGGCCGCGGGCGTCGGGTCGCTCGGCGTGGTGTTCTACCTCGCGACCTTCGCGCTCGGCACCAACCTCACCGTCGTCGCCCAGTCGTTGCCGGGGGAGTGGTGGCAGGTGCCGGTGCTGGTGCTCGCGGCCGCGGAGAACGCGGTGCTCGAGGAGCTCGTCGTGCTCGGCTTCGTGCAGGTGCGGCTGCGCCAGATCGGCTTCGGCGACTCCGCGGCGATCGGGCTCGCGGCGCTGCTGCGCGGCAGCTACCACCTCTACCAGGGGCTCGGCGGCTTCGTCGGCAACCTCGCGATGGGGCTGCTCTTCGGCTGGCTCTTCCGGCGCTGGGGACGGGTGCTGCCGTTCGTGGTGGCGCACACGCTGCTCGACGTGGGCGCGTTCGTGGGGTACGCCGCGCTCGCCGGGCGGGTCGACTGGCTGCCGACCCTGTGATGTCCGGACGTCCCACGGACGCGCGATGCCTCGCGCGTCCGTAGGACGTCCGCGTCTCAGCGGCGGACCTTGACCTTCTTCGAGGTGCGTGAGGCCTTCTCGTAGCCGGTGGCCTTGGTCGTGACGCGGACGGAGATCTTCTTGCCGCGGTCCTTGGCGCGGACGCGGTAGGCCGCCTTCCTGGCGCCCTTGATCTTCTTCCCGTTCTTCAGCCACTGGTAGCGCACCTTGACGCTCTTCTTGGCCGGCTTGGGCTTCCAGCCCTTCACCGTCACCGACAGGACCCGCCCGGCGCGGGGCACGCCGCTCAGCCTGGGTCGCGAAGTCCTGAACTGAGCCTTGCCGACGACGACGGGCGGCGTGGTGACCGCGACGGTCTGGTACCAGGGCGCCGAGCCGGACACCTGGAGGGTGAGGACCTTGCCGATGTCGCGGCGCGAGAGCCTGAAGGTGCTGCCCGTGGCGCCCGGGACGGCGACCCCGTCGAGCAGCCACTGGTAGCCCAGCGTGACGGCGGGCGCCCAGGGGGTCGAGGCGGCCGAGGCGGTGCCCTTGAAGCGGGCGCGCCCGGCGATGCTGACCTGCCCCGGGTAGATCTGCGACTGCCGGTAGTTCGCGACGGCACCGACCTGCTCGCTGATGGCGAGGGCGTTGTGTGCGGCGGGGGTGCCGGTGGGCCGGCCGCCGTAGGACACGCCGGGGTTCGAGAAGTAGCCGATGCGGGTGCAGTCGCTGCAGCTGTTCTGGTACGCCATCACCGTCACGAACTTCCCCGCCACGTCGACGTAGCCGCGGGCGTACGGCTTGCCGCCGGTGGGAGGAGCGGAGGCGCTGGCGTCGTGGTCGGCGCTGAGGTTGTGGCCGATCTCGTGCGCGAAGGTGAGGTTGCCGACGGCGCACCTGTCGGCCCACACCACCGTCCACGCGGCGCGCTCGGGGTCGTGCTGGGGGCTGGAGCCGCCGAGCGACCCGAGCCCGCAGGACGTCCCGGAGGGGTAGGTGCCGCCGAGCCAGAGGCTCACGAGGTCGGCGTGCGTCTCCTCGCGCAGTGCCTGCGCCTCGTCGAAGACGCCGTCACGGGGCGTCCCGAGCGCCGTGTAGTTGGCCATCAGGGTCGACGCCTGCGGAGCGGCGACCTGGCGGGTCCCGACGAGGCGCACCGTGGTGCCGACGCCCGAGGCGGCGAGGGCCTGGTTGGTCTGGGTGATGCCCTGGGCGAACATCGCCTCCATGGCGGGGGTGCCGAACTGCGCGGGGAGCGAGGCCGGGTAGACGATGGCCACGTCGATCACCGACGGAGCGTCCGCGGCGACCGGCGCCTCGGAGGCGTCGGTGCTGCGCGCGGCCCGACCGTCCGGCGCGCCGGCGTCCCCGGTGTCCTCTGCGTGCCCGGCATGCCCCGCGTGCCCGGCGTCCTCGGCGGCGTGGAGCGCGTGCTCGTCGCCCGGTCGTACGGCGTCGTCACCGGCCGCCGGGTTCGCCGGGACCTCGACGACCTCGTAGCCGCCGCTGCCGGTGCTGCGCACCTCGAAGGAGCCGTCCTCGGCGGACGTCACGCTGACGTGCGCGACGCCGTCGACCTCGACGGCGCTGAACGTGCCGGCCGTGCCGACGAGCGCGCCCGTCCACGAGGTGACGCCGTCCGCGGTGTCGCGGTCGGCGACGGCCGCGACGACGCTGGCGTCGCCGAACAGGTCGAGCCTGACCTGGTCGCCGGCTCGCACGCCGCGCAGCGCGGCGGTGTCGATGCGGACGGCCCGGGACCGCTCACCCGCGGCGCCCGGTGTGGCGCGCGCGGCCGGCGCGGCGCTGAGCAGCGCGACGGGACGGGCGTCCTCGTCGGCCGATGCGGTGGCCGTGGTGACGGGTGCGGTGGTGGCGGCCAGTGCGATGGCGCACAGGCCGGCCACGCCGACCGACAGCTTCGTGGTGCTGGACATGGGAGTCCCCCTTCTCTCTCGGGCCCTTCGTGCCCCCGGTGGGCGGGCCCAAACCCTCCGGTCCTGCCGGTCCTGCCGGTCCTGCTGGTCGTGCGGCCGGCTAGGACGGGACGGGCAGCGCCTCGTCGGTGCCGAGCCCTTGCAGCCGGTCGCGCCGGTCGCACAGGTCGGAGACGGTGCGCACGAAGCGCACCGTGCTCTCGCCCACCGCCAGGTCGTCGAAGTAGAAGCGGCGCAGCTGATGGCGGGCGAGCAGGTGCTCGTCCTGCTCCAGGCGGTCGGCCAGGAGGTCGGCGAGGTCGGCGACGGTCCGCGCCGTGACCACGTCGGCTCCTCGGCTCACCGGCACGTCGCGCGCGAACAGGGCGGCGTCGTCGTGCCGGTCGGTGAGCACCAGCGGCCGGTCCGTGCACAGGTAGAGCCAGTCGAGCCCCACCGAGGAGACGTCGCACACGAGCAGGTCGCAGTCCGACATCACGGCCAGGATGTCGCCCGACACGACGGCGGTGTGCCCGGCGGCCGGGTCCGCGGCGGCGGCCTGCTCGACGAGCTCGAGGACGGCCAGGTGCGCCTCGGCGACGGCGGGGGTGAGGCTGGTGACGATCTTCGGGTGCGGCTTGTAGACCAGGCGGGCCCCGGGCACCGCGAGCGCGGCCCGGACGATCTCCACGCCGAGCACGTCGAGCGACGTGTAGTCGTTGTAGTCGGCGTCCCCCTCCCAGGTCGGTGCGTAGAGGATCGTGCGCCGGTCCGAGCGCTCGATCAGCGGCCGTCGGGGCAGGTCGAGCTGCGGTCGGCCCACGCGCACCAGCCGGGAGGTGTCGAGCTCCATCAGCGCCTCGGTGTGCCGGCGCACGGCCGCCTCGCCGGCGACCAGCACGCGGTCGTAGGCCTTGGCGTTGTTGCTGGCCATGCTGTGCTTGTCGCTCTCGCCGTGGTTGATGTGCACGTGGAGCATCCGGCTGTCGACGAGGGAGGCGAAGTTGGTGGGGGAGTTGTTGACGTAGAGCACCACCTTCGCGTCGAGCTCGGCGTAGGCCTCCATCAGCTCGGGGTAGGACTCCGCGGTGACCACGGGCAGGCGGGTGCTGCCGTCGAGCAGCCTGGCGACGGCGGGGTCGCGCAGCACGACGGTGACCGGGCGGGTGGCGTCGAGCACGGCCAGCACGTCGAGCCACTGGACGAGCTGGTAGGCCCGGGAGGGGTCCTCGCCGAAGTAGACCAGGACGTGCGCGTCGTTCACGGCGCGAATCCTAGGAGGGCGCGCGGATCAGTCCGGAACCAGGACCCCGGGGTTCATCAGGCCCTCCGGGTCGAGCGCCCGCTTGACCGCCCACATCAGGTCGACCTCGACGTCGGACTTGTACGACGCCGCGGCCGCCGCCTTCGTCCGGCCGAGGCCGTGCTCGGCGCTGATGGAGCCGTCGGCCGCGGCCACCGCGTCGTAGATCGCCGTGGACAGCTGGGCGGCCGCCGCCCGGAGGTCGTCGTCGCGACCCACCGGCGCGTTCAGGTTGTAGTGCAGGTTGCCGTCGCCGACGTGGCCGTAGGTCACCGGCCGCACACCCGGCAGGATCTGCTGCAGCCGCGGGCCCATGGCGTCGGTCCAGGCGGCGAGGTCGGCGATCGGCAGGGTGACGTCGTGCTTCAGGGTGGCCCCCTCGACCTTCTGCACCTCGGAGATGCCCTCGCGCAGCGACCAGAGCGCCGAGCGCTGCGCGCGGCTGCCGGCGATCGCGGCGTCGGTGGCCAGCCCCGTCTCGACCGCCTCCCCGAGGACCGCCTCGAGGGTGTCGTCGAGCCCGTGGTCCGCCTCGGTCGCGGCGAGCTCGACGAGGACGTACCAGTCGCTCGGCTCGTCGAGCGGGTCGACGGCGCCCGGCAGGTGGGCGAGGACGAGGTCGAGGGCCTGCCGGTTGGCGATCTCGAAGGTGGTGAGGTGGGCCCCCGCCCGCTCCTGGGCGACCGCGAGCAGCGCCACCGCGGCCGCGACGTCGGGTACCGCCACCCAGGCGGTGGCGTGCCGCGGGGTGGCCGGGAAGAGCCGGAGGACCGCCCCGGTGATCACGCCGAGCGTGCCCTCCGACCCGACGAACAGCTGGGTGAGGTCGTAGCCGGTGTTGTCCTTGCGCAGGCCTCGCAGCCCGTCCCACACCCGCCCGTCGGGGAGCACGACCTCCAGGCCCAGCACCAGCTCGCGGGTCATCCCGTAGCGCAGCACCGCGGTGCCGCCCGCGTTGGTGGCGAGGTTGCCGCCGATCGTGCAGCTGCCCTCGGAGCCCAGTGACATCGGGAAGAGCCGACCGGCCGCCTCCGCCGCGGCCTGCACGTCCGCCAGCACCACCCCGGCGTCGACGGTGACCGTGCCCGCGACCGGGTCGACGGCACGGACGGTCCGCATCCGGCCGAGGGAAAGCACCACCTGGCTGCCGGAGCCGTCCGGCACGCCGCCGCCGACCAGTCCGGTGTTGCCGCCCTGCGGGACGATCGGCGCGCGTGCCCCGCGACAGGCGCGCACGACCGCCGCCACCTCGTCGGTGGAGCCGGGGCGCACGACCGCGAGCGCGCGCCCCGTGTGGACGCCGGTCCAGTCGACGACGTACGCCGCGACGTCCTCGGGGTCGGTCAGGACGTGGGCGTCGCCGACAGCGGCGCGCAGCTGCTCGAGCAGGTCGGTCACGGTGGTCTCCTCGGTGGGTCTCAGCCCAGCAGCACCGCGACGAGCAGCGCGGTGGGCAGCGAGGCCAGGGTGGTGATCAGGATGGTCTCGCGTGCGACGTCCTCGCCCACGCGGTAGCGGGTGGCGTGCAGGAAGATGTTCTGCGCGGTGGGCAGGGCGGCGGTGATGACCACGCCGAGCAGGACCGGGCCGTCGAGCCCGAGGCCGACGCCGACGAGCCAGGCGACGACCGGCATGACCGCCATCTTGAGGCCTGTGACGAGGAGGACCTCGCCGTTGTGGCCGGCCCTGCCGACGGGCGGGCTCAGCCGGAGCGCAGCGCCGTACGACATCAGCATGAGGGGGATCGCCGCGCCCGCGAGCAGCTCGAGCGGCAACAGCACCGGGGCGGGCAGGCGCCACCCGGTGACCGCGAGCACCAGGCCGAGGAGGGCGGCGACGGTGAGGGGGTTGGTGACGAGGCGGCGGACGGCGGCGCGCACGCCGTCGCCGCGGCCGGTGACCCGGTCGAGGACGACCAGCGCGACGGGCTGCACGAGCAGCATCTGCACCAGCAGCGTCGGCACGACGACCGTGATGTCGCCGACGACGTAGGCCGCGATCGCGATGCCGAGGTTGCCGGCGTTGACGTAGGACGCCGACAGCGCCCCGATGAGCAGCGCGCCGGTGTCGAGGCGCCACCGCAGCCGGGCGATGGCGACGTACGCCCAGAAGCACGCGCCGAGCGAGACGCTCGAGGCGATTAGGTTGGCCGCGGCCGCCTCGAGGTGGACCTCGCTGATCGTCACCACCATCAGGGCCGGCGACGCCACGAAGAACGCGATCTCGCCGAGGGTGCGCTGCGAGCGGCTGTCGAGCACGCCGACGTGGGCCAGGGCGGCGCCGGCGGCGATGACGAGGAGGATCGTGGTGAAGCCGATCAGCAGACCCACGCGGGCTCCCTCTCCCTCTGCGCCGCACGGGGTATCGCGCGATGTCGAGCTCGTCTTGGACGCGACGACCGCCGCACGGCAAGGATGGCGCGGTGACCACCGACACCACGCACCAGGTCCGCGTCGTCCAGCTCGGCGGGCTCATGCCGTTCGTGCGCGAGTGGCTGACGGAGCGGTACGCCGCCCCGCGGCTCGCCGACCTCGCCGACCCGGCAGGCGTCGAGGTCGCGGTCGTGGGCGGCGGCGCGAAGGTGGGCGCGGCCGAGCTGGACGCGCTGCCGGACCTGCGGGCGATCGCCAACTTCGGCGTCGGCTACGACAACGTCGACGTGGCCGAGGCGACCCGCCGCGGCATCGTCGTGTCCAACACCCCCGACGTGCTGACCGACGCCGTCGCCGACCTGGCGGCCGCCCTGGTCGTCGACGTGCTGCGCGGGATCACCGCGGCGGACCGGTTCGTCCGCAGCGGCGCGTGGTCGCGCGGCGAGCGGGTGCCGCTGACCCGGGACGTGCGGGGCTCGGTGGTCGGCGTGCTCGGCCTCGGCCGCATCGGCACCGCCGCCGCCGAGCGGCTGGAGGCCTTCGGGGCCGAGATCCACTACCACTCCCGCAGCCGCAAGGCCGTCGCGTGGGCCTACCACCCGAGCCCCGTCGAGCTCGCCGCCGCGAGCGACGTGCTGGTGGTCCTCACGCCCGGCGGAGCGGGTACCGACAAGCTCGTCGACGCAGCGGTCCTCGACGCGCTGGGCCCCGAGGGCTACCTCGTCAACGTCGCGCGGGGCTCGGTCGTCGACGAGGACGCGCTGGTGGCCGCGCTCGAGGACGGCCGGATCGCCGGGGCCGGGCTCGACGTCTTCGCCGACGAGCCGCACGTGCCCGAGGCGCTGCTGCGGCGCGACGACGTGGTGCTGCTGCCGCACGTCGGCAGTGCGACCACCGAGACCCGGGAGGCGATGGGCCGGCTCGTGCTCGCCAACATCGACGCCTTCCTCGAGCGCGGCGAGCTGGTCACCCCCGTCGGATGAGCTCATCGGTCCCGCAGCCGTGCGTGCTCGGGCGTGAGGTCGGCGATCGTGGGCGTGCCGAGCATGCACATCGCGCGGCGCATCTCCTCGGCGAGCAGGTCGAGCACGTGGGTCACGCCGCGCTCCCCACCGACCATCAGGCCGTAGAGGTAGGCCCGGCCGACCATCACGCCGGTGGCGCCGAGGGCCACCGCCGCCACCACGTCGCCCCCGCTGCGCACGCCCGAGTCCAGCCAGACCTCCGTGCGGCCTGAGACCGCCTCGACGACCTGCGGCAGCAGCTCCAGGGGAACCGGGGCGCGGTCGAGCTGGCGTCCGCCGTGGTTGGACAGCACGATGGCGTCCGCCCCGGCGTCGACCGCGGCGACAGCGTCGCCGACCGACTGGACGCCCTTGACCACGACGGGGCCATCCCACCGCTCGCGCAGCCACGTGACATCCGCGGGGCGGATCTGCTGCTCGCGCAGCTGGTTGGACATGCCCCAGCGGGCGTACTCCGAGCCCGCCGGGAAGGTCGCGAAGCTCAGCGGCTCGGTCGTGAGTATGTCGGCGACCCAGCGAGGGTGCCTGGCCATCCCGGCCATCGTGCGCGCCGTGAGCTGTGGCGGGATCGCGAAGCCGTTCAGCTTGTCCTTGCGCTTCATCCCGGTGACCGTCGTGTCGATGGTGAGCACCAGCGCCTCGAACCCCTGGGCGCGCGCCTCGTCGAGGTGCGCCCCGGTGACCGCGCGGTCCTTCATCAGGTACACCTGGAACCAGTTGCGACCGCCCGGTGCGGCCCGCGCGACGTCGGTGATCGAGGTCGTGGCGTAGGTCGAGAGGGTGTACGGCAGCCCGGCGCGCTCCGCCGCAGCCGCGACGGCCCGCTCCCCGGTGTGGTGGCCCAGGCGCGTGTACCCGGTCGGGGCCAGCGCGATCGGGGCCGCTGCCGGGCGCCCGAGGAGCGTGGTCGCGAGTTCGGGCTCGGCTACCTGGCTGAAGGCGGTCGGGCGGAGCTCGACGCGGTCGAAGGCGTCGCGGTTGCGGCGCATGGCGATCTCCGAGTCCGACCCGCCGGCGACGTAGTCCCAGACCGCGCCGGGCACCCGGCGGCGCGCGAGGCGCTCGACGTCGTCGACCGACAGGCAGCGCGCGAGCCGGCGGCGTACGACGTCGCGCTCGAGCGGTCGCGGACGGAGGAAGGGCTCGAGGTCCCGCCACCGCGGGACCTGGCGGCGGCTGCTGAGCTGCGTCATCGGTGGGCTCCTCGCGGGACGGGGTTGACTGACTCATGTAACAAGTTGCACACTCATCATACAAGTCAGGCTCGACCCGAGGAACCCCCATGACCCAGACCGCCACCCCGCCGGCACCGACCCCGACCGGCACCGGTGACCGCATCCGGAGCATTACGCTCTCCCACGTGGTGCTCCCCCTGCCGACCCCGGTGAGCGACGCCAAGGTGCTCACCGGTCGCCAGAAGCCACTCACCGAGACGGTCATGCTCTTCGTCGAGCTCACCACCGAGCAGGGTTTCGAGGGCATGGGGTTCAGTTACTCGAAGCGGGCGGGCGGCCGCGCGCAGTACGCCCACCTCAAGGAGGTCGTCGACGTCGCCATCGGTCAGGACCCGAGCGACATCGCGAAGATCTACGAGTCGCTGATGTGGGCCGGGGCCTCGGTGGGCCGCTCGGGTGTCGCGACGCAGGCCGTGGCTGCGCTCGACGTGGCGCTCCACGACCTCAAGGCCCGCCGTGCCGGCCTGCCTCTGGCCAAGCTGCTCGGGGCGCACCGCGACTCGTGCCGCGTCTACAACACCTCGGGCGGCTTCCTCCAGGCCTCGGTCGAGGAGATCAAGGACAAGGCCACCGCCTCGCTCGCCTCCGGCATCGGCGGCATCAAGATCAAGGTCGGCCAACCCGACTGGCGCGAGGACCTGCGCCGGGTGGCCGCCCTGCGCGAGCACCTCGGCGACGGTCCGCTCATGGTCGACGCCAACCAGCAGTGGGACCGCGCCCGCGCCCGCCGGATGTGCCGCGAGCTCGAGCGGTTCGACCTCGTCTGGATCGAGGAGCCGCTCGACGCCTGGGACCACACCGGCCACGCCGACCTGTCGCAGGCCTTCGACACCCCGATCGCGACGGGTGAGATGCTGACCTCGGTCGACGAGCACATGGGCCTGGTCGACGCCGGCTACCGCGGCATCGTGCAGCCCGACGCGCCGCGCATCGGCGGCATCACGCCGTTCCTCCGCTTCGCCACGCTCGCCGCGCACCGCCGCCTCGACCTCGCGCCGCACTACGCGATGGAGATCCACCTCCACCTCGCGGCGACGTACCCCACCGAGCCGTGGGTCGAGCACTTCGAGTGGCTCAACCCGCTCTTCGAGGAGCGCATCGACATCCGCGACGGCCGGATCTTCGTGCCGGACCGCCCGGGCCTCGGCTTCACGCTGACCGAGGAGATGCGCTCGCTCACCGTGGAGACCGCTACCTTCGGCGCGTGACCACCACGCTCGCCCAGCGCGTGGTCGCCGGCCTCAAGGACAAGATCCTGGCCGGCGACCTCGCCCCGGGCGCCAAGCTGCCCTCCGAGGCCGAGCTCATCGAGGAGTACGCCGTCTCCCGCACCGTGGTGCGCGAGGCGGTGACCCGGCTCCGGGCCGAGGGGCTGGTGGAGACCCAGCAGGGCCGCGGGTCCTTCGTGCTCGCGGTGCCCGAGGCCTCGTCGTTCAGCGTCGAGGCGTCCGCCATCCGCACGCACGCCGACGTGCTGGCGATGCTCGACTTCCGCATCGGCGTCGAGAGCGAGGCGGCCGCGCTGGCGGCGGTGCACCACACGTCGGCCGACGCCACCTCGATCGAGGAGGCGCTCTCCGGCTTCGTCCGTTCCGGGCACGAGGGCGCGGTCGAGGCGGACTTCGCCTTCCACCTCGCCGTCGCCCGAGCGACCGGCAACCGCTTCTACGTCGACCTGATGGGCTCGCTCGGCCCGATGATGATCATGCTGCCGCGCACCCGCCTGGGCGAGGCGTACTCCATGACCGACGCCACCCACGTCGAGCGCGTCCAGCGTGAGCACGACAACGTCGCCGCAGCCGTGCTCGCGGGCGACGCGGAGACCGCACGGGCGGCGATGCGGCTGCACCTGGGGAACACCCGCCGCCGCGTCACCTGAGCAGGGGCGACTGGGCGCCTGCGTCCCCACATCGCGGCCCGAGTGGGCGCGTGCGTCCCAGCATCGCGGCCCGAGTGGGCGCGTGCGTCCCAGCATTGGGGGCCGAGTGGGCGCTTGTGTCCCAGCGAACTACGGGACACTGGGGCCGCCTCGCCGCAAGGTGGCGGGACACTGGCGCCGACTCGCCCCGGGGTGGCGGGACACTGGCGCCGACTCGACGGGAGATCCCGGGACATTGGCGCCTGCTCGTCACCAGCGGGCGGTGTTCGGGGTGAAGTCCGGCCGGATCGAGCGCATGTAGACGGTGTCCTCCCGGCGGCGCACGCCGCAGGAGAGGTACAGCTCGTGCAGCTCGGCCAGCTTGTCGCGGTCGAGCTCGACGCCGAGACCCGGCGAGGTCGGCACGGCGACCGAACCTCCGGCGAACGCCAGGGCGTCGCCCGCGACGACGTCCTGCGTCTTCCACGGGTAGTGGGTGTCGCAGGCGTAGGTGAGGTTCGGCGTGGCCGCCGCCAGGTGCACCATCGCCGCGAGCGAGACGCCGAGGTGGGAGTTGCTGTGCATCGACAGCCCCAACCCCCAGACCTCGGTGATGCCGCCGAGCAGCGCGGACTTCCGCAGCCCGCCCCACAGGTGGTGGTCGGACAGCACGACCTGGACGGCGTCCTGGGCGATCGCGGGCGGCAGGTGCTCCATCGCGATCACGCACATGTTCGTCGCCAGCGGCACGTCGGTGCGCGCGGCGACGGCGGCCATGCCCTCGATGCCCGGCGTGGGGTCCTCGAGGTACTCCACGACGCCGGTCAGCCGGTCGGCGACCGCCACCGACGTCTCGACGGTCCACGCGCCGTTGGGGTCCAGTCGCAGCGGCAGGTCGGGGAAGGCGTCGCGCAGCGCCTCGACGGCGGCGCACTCCTCCTCGGGCGGGAGGACGCCGCCCTTGAGCTTGAGCGAGCCGAACCCCCAGCCGTCGACCATCCGGTGTGCCTGCGCGACGACCTGGTCGGGCGTCAGCGCCTCGCCCCACGCGTCGTCGGGACGTCCGGGATGACCGGCCCACTTGTAGAACAGGTAGCCGCTGAACGGGACGCGCTCGCGAACGGCGCCGCCGAGCAGGTCGCTCACCGGCACGCCGGTTGCGCGTCCCTGCAGGTCGAGACAGGCGACCTCGAAGGGGGAGCAGACGGTGTCGACGGCGGAGCCGACGTCGAGCATGCCTCCGAACGACGCGCCGCCTCCGCCGGTCTCCCGCCCGAGCACGTCGGTGACGAGGCGGCGCAGGCCGTGCAGGTCGTACGGGTCGTGGCCGGGCAGCGCGGCGGCGACGGCCTGCAGCCGGGCCAGGTGCGTCTCGTCGGCGTACGTCTCGCCCAGGCCGAGCAGGCCCGAGTCGGTGTGCAGCTCGAGGATGGCGCGCAGGGCGTACGGCTGGTGGACGCCGACGACGTTGAGCAGCGGCGGGTCCTCGAAGGCGACCGGGGTGACGACGACCCGGGAGATGCGGCTGCGGCTGACCCCGGGGGTCACTTCGCCGGCTTCACGGCGAGGATCGGCACGTCGAGGTCGAGCAGCAGGCGCTGGGCGTCGCTGCCGGTGACGAGCTTGCCGACCGGCGAGCGCCGGCGCAGCCCGATGACCACGAGCCGCGCGGAGGCGGCCGCCACCACCCGCTCGAAGGTCTCGACGAGGTCGTCGCCGTGGTCGGCGTGGTCGACCCTGGCCGTCACCCCGACCGCGGCGGCGCGGGCGACCAGCTCGTCGGCCGCGGCGGTGTCGATGAGGTCGGCGTCGACGGTGCTGCGCCGGCGCGGGCTGTTGAGGATCACGACCTCCTCGCCGTGGGCGGCGGCCTCGGCGAGCCCGGCCTCCAGGGCCGCCGCGCCGACGGCGCTGGGTACGTAGCCGATCACGATGGTCATCGCAGGGAGTCCTCTCGCTGGGTGTTCGGGTGGGGGGTCGCGGTGCGGCGGCGGCGCACGGCCTGGACGATCGGGAGCACGGCGGCGAGGACGAACAGAGCCAGGATGGTGCCCGAGATCGGTCGGGTGACGAAGCCGGTGGGGTCTCCCTCGAAGATCAGCAGGGCCCGCCGGACGTTGTTCTCCAGCAGCGCGCCGAGAACGAAGGCCAGCACCATGGGGCCGGGCTCGAAGCCGACCTTCTTCATCAGGTAGCCCAGGACGCCGAAGACGATCATCACGAAGATGTCGAACACGGAGTTGTTGATCGTGTAGACGCCGAGGATCGTGATCAGGGCGGTGATCGGCGCCAGGATCGCGGGACGCACCCGCAGGATCCGCACGAAGATCCCCACCAGCGGCAGGCTCAGGACCAGCAGCAGCAGGTTGCCGATGTACATCGAGTTCACCACGCCCCAGAACAGGTCCGGCCGCTCCTCGAGCAGCTGCGGTCCCGGCGTGATGCCCAGGACGAGCAGGGCGGCGAACAGCATGCCCATCGAGGCGTTCGCCGGGATGCCGAGGGTGAGCAGCGGGATGAACGACGACGTCGCCGCCGCGTTGTTGGCGGTCTCCGGCGCCGCCACGCCCTCGATCGCACCGCGCCCGAACCGCTCGGGCGTCTTCGACACGCGCTTCTCGGTGGCGTACGCCGCGAGCGAGGCCATCACGGCGCCGCCGCCGGGCAGCACGCCGAGGAAGAATCCCAGCGCCGAGCCCCGCCCGATGGCGGGGGCGGCCTGCCGGAGCTCCGTGCGCGAGGGCCAGACGTTGGCGACCGCGGCGGGCACGTGCACCTTCCCGTGCCGCTCCTCGAGGTTGTAGAGGATCTCGCCGACGCCGAAGAGGCCCATCGCGACGACCACGAAGTCGAGCCCGTCGGCGAGCTGGAGGCTGTCGAAGGTGAAGCGCTGGGAGTTGTTGAAGCTGTCGCGGCCGACGGTCGCGAGGAGCAGGCCCACCGACGCGGCGATCAGCGCCTTGACGGGGTGGCCGCTGCCGATGGTCGCGATCAGCAGGACGCCGAGCAGCGCCAGCGCGGCGTACTCGGCGGGGCCGAAGTCCAGCGCCCAGCCGGCCACGATCGGGGCGGTGAGGCTGAGCGCGACGATGGAGACCGTGGCGCCGACGAAGGAGCCGATCGCGGCGATGCCGAGCGCGGTGCCGGCCTTGCCCTGCTTGGCGAGGGCGAAGCCGTCGAAGACGGTCACCACCGACGACGCCTCGCCGGGCAGCCGGAGGAGCACGGAGGTGATGGTGCCGCCGTACTGGGCGCCGTAGTAGATCCCGGCGAGCATGATGACCGCCGCCACCGGGTCGACGGTCACGACGATGGGCAGCAGGATCGCCATCGTCGCGGCCGGGCCGAGGCCGGGCAGCACGCCGATGAGCATGCCGATGAGCACGCCGATCAGGCAGTAGAGCAGGTTGCCCGGCTGGGTGACGACGGAGAAGCCGTCGAGGAACGCGTCCATGTGTCCGCCTCTCAGAACAGGTGCGGCAGCGGGATGCGCAGGCCGTAGAGGAACAGGGCGTAGAAGGCCGCGACGGTGCCGAGCGAGACCGCGATCGTGGAGCGCCAGGACTCGCCGCCGAGGAAGCGCAGCCACACCACGCACAGGGCGAAGGCGGGGATCTCGAACCCGAGGGTCGGGATCAGGAGGCCGAGCGCGACGAAGGTCGCGACCCCGACGAGCGGCAGCGCGCTGGCGCGGCTGAACCGCTCGCTGTCCGTGAGGCCACGACCGACGAGGAGCAGGGCGAGCGAGAGCACGACGACGACCACCGAGACGACCATCGGCCAGAGGCCCGGGCCGGGTCGCGCGAGCGACCCGAGCCCGTAGCCCTGGGCGAGCACCGCGCCGGCGAGGCCGACCCCGAGCGTGACGAGCGCGGCGACGACCTGATAGGCCGGGCCGCCCGCGGGCGGTCGCTGCTCCTCCAGCTCGTGGGCCACCTCGGCCTCGAGCTCGGCGAGGATGTCGCCCTCGCCGACCCGCCGCGCGGTGGTGCGCTCGTCGCTCATCGTCGTTCCTCCGGGGTGGGGGTGGTCAGCTGGCGTCGCCGAGGTCGATGCCGTACTCCTCGACCAGGGAGGCGTAGCGCTCGCGGTCGCTCTCGAGCATCTCGACGACCTCGTCGCCGGGGACCTCGAGCGGAGTGAGGCTGTTCTGCTCGTTGAACGCCTGGTAGTCCTCGGTCTCGAAGGTGGCCTGCATGCCCTCCCAGATCGTGTCCTTGACGTCCTGGGGCGTGCCCTTGGGGGTCGTCATGAAGCGGTACTGGTAGACCTCGACGTCGAGGCCCTGCTCGGTGGCGGTCGGGACGTCGGGCAGGAAGTCGATGCGCTCGGGGGCGTACACCGACAGGGCGGTGAGCTTGCCGTTCTCGATGTTCTCGATGGCCTCGCCGGTCTGCAGGCAGGCGGTGTCGACCTGGTTGCCGAGCAGCGCGGTCAGGGCCGGGGCGCCGCCGTCGAAGGGCACCGCCTCGGAGTCGATGTCGCCGCTCTCGTAGGTCAGCGCGCAGGCGAGCTGGGCGCCCGTGCCGACGCCGGTGGTGCCGTAGGTGAGCTTCTTGCCGGCGCCCTTCAGGTCGTCGATGCTCGTCCACGGGTTCTCGGAGTTGGTGACGAGCACGTAGTCGTCGCGGGAGACGCCGCCGACGACGTCGAAGTCGTCGATGCTGGTGACCTCGTCCTCGGCCACCGCGAGGGGCGTGATCGCGAAGAGCGAGGCGTTCTGGATCGAGATGATGGAGCCGTCGGGCTCGGCCTGCTGGACCTCGGCCGCCGCGAGAGCGCCGTTGGACCCGGAGCGGTTGAGCACCGAGAAGGTCTCGCCGAGCTCGTCGGACAGGCCGCCGGCGATCTGGCGCGAGATGAGGTCCGAAGAGCCGCCCGGGTCGGCGCCGACGTACATCTCGACCGAGCCGGAGGGATACGCGCCGCCGTCGTCCCCGCCGGTGGTGGTGGAGACGCCGCCGCAGGCGGACAGGGCAAGGGCGGCGCCAGTGGCGACGGCCGCCAGGCTGAGGGTCTGCTTGCGCATGGTGGTGCTCCTTGTTCGGGGTGTGACCACCGACACTAGGATTCGACGACGATGCCGGTCCAAGCCCGTTTCGGCATGGACTGATCCATCCCGTGCATCGTACCCTCGCCGCGTGATCACCCTGGACCAGGTCCGCTCCTTCGTCGCGGTCGCGGAGGAGCTGCACTTCGGGCGCGCCGCGGAGCGCCTGCGGATGACGCAGCCGCCGCTGTCGCGGCAGATCCAGAAGCTCGAGAAGTCGGTCGGCGCGCGCCTGCTCGAGCGGGACAACCGTCGCGTCGAGCTGACCGGCGCCGGTCTGGCGTTCCTCGACGAGGCCTACCGCCTGCTCAACCTCGTCGAGGGCGCGGGCGACCTCGCCCGCCGGGTCGACGCCGGGGCCGCGGGCGTCGTCCGCCTGGGGTTCACCGCCGTCTCGGCGATCTCGATCCTCGGCCCGCTGCTGCGCCGGCTGACCGCCGAGCTGCCCGACGTCGAGGTGGTGCTCTCGGAGCGGGTGACCAACGCACAGGTCGACGGCATCCGCCGCGGCGAGCTCGACATCGGCCTGGCGCGACCGCCGTTCGACACCTCGCTGCTGCGCTCGCGCGTCGTGCTGCGCGAGCCGTTCATGGCGGTGGTGCCGGTCTCGCACGCGTTGGCCGGGGTGGAGCGGCCGCTCACGCCCGACGACTTCGAGGGCGCGACGGTCATCGGCTACAACCCCGACCAGTCCCGCTACTTCCACGAGCTGTCCGTGCGCTTCTTCGCCAACGCCCACCCGCGCATCGACCAGCGGGTGCACCAGGTGCTCACGGCGATGCTGCTCGTCAGCGCCGAGCGCGGGGTCACCCTCGCGCCGGCCTCCGCGGAGTCCTTGCACGTGGACGGGGTGGTCTTCAAGGAGCTGGCGCACCACGGCGGGGACACCCGCGTCGACGCCGACCCGGACCGGCCCGTGGAGCTGCACGCCATCTGGTCCCGCGAGGCGGTCACCCCGGTCGTGCGCCGCGTGCTCGACGTGGTGGCCACGGCCGCGGACCGCTGATCCGCGCCGTTTCGGTTCCATGGCGCCCGCTCCCGTGTGACAGTTGGAGGGACGTGCCGTCTGCCGAGGTGCGGCAGGGGGTGCGATGCAGGACCAGACAGCAGGCCGGGACACGGGAGTCCCGTGGGCCGACGACCAGACGCGCCAGCACCTGCAGGTGCTCGTCGAGGGCGTCGCCACGCTCGCCGGCTTCGAGCAGTCGGCCATCAGCCTGCGCCGCGACGGGCACTTCGAGGTGGTCGCCGCGGCCGGCGTCGAGGAGGGCTTCGTCGGACGGCTCGTGCCGACCCGGGCCATCGAGGAGGACCTGGCCGGCGCCGACGACTGGGGAGTGTGGCGCTTCGTGCCGCACGACCGCACGACAGCGGAGGTCCTGGAGTACAGCTACGTCCCGGACGTGACGCCCCTCGAAGGCGACGACGCCTGGCACCCCCACAACCTGCTCGCCGCTCCGCTCCACGACGAGGAGGGACGGCTGCGCGGCCTGCTGTCGGTCGACAGCCCGCACAACGGCCGCGTCCCCGGCCCCGACCAGCTGGCGGTGCTCACCAAGTACGCCGGCCTCGCCCGCACGCTGGTCCTCCTCGCGCTCGAGCGCGAGGAGCTCGCCGAGCGGGTGCGGATGGCGACCGAGGCCCGCGAGATCGTCCGCCAGGCGTCGGGCGAGCCGACGCTCGACCTGGTCCTGGAGGCCTGCCGGTCGACGCTGGTGTCGTGCTTCGGCGCCGCGGGCATCTGGCTGACCGCGTTCGACGACGACGGCGCCACCTCCACCATCTCCTACTCCCGCGGCAGCGACGTCGCGCCGCCCTTCTCCGAGATCGACGACGTCGTGGTGCGGCTGGCGCACCGCTACTGGGCCGACCAGTACGTCGCCCCTTTCTCGCGTGCCAACGCGGCCCAGCCCGGCCTGCCGCCCGAGGACGCCGAGCGCCTCCTCGCCTTCCTCGACCGCATCGGCATCGGGTCCGTGCTGTTCGTGCCGCTGGGCGCGGGACCGCGGTGCCTGGGCTTCCTCGTGCTGACCCGGGTCTCGGACGTGCGTGCGTGGACCGACGTGGAACGTGACGCGGCGATGGACATCGGGCGCGACCTCGGTCGCGCCGTCGCCAACGCCCGGCAGCTCGAACGCGAGCGTGCGGTCGCCGACCGGCTCCGCCGGCTCGACAGCTACCGCGTCGAGGTGGTCAACACCCTGGGCCACGAGCTGCGCAACCCGCTCTTCTCGATGAGCGCCAACCTCGAGCTGCTCGACGTCGGCGACCTCGACGAGGAGAGCCGGCGGTCGGTGGCGGCCGCCAGTCGCGGCGCCACCCGCATGCGGGCGGTGATCGAGGACATGCTCACGGTGGCGCAGATGTCGGACCCGCGCCGGGAGTTCGATCCCGTCCCGGTGGACCTGCGCCGCGTCGTGCACGACGTCTACGACGAGTGCCACGCCGCCGCGTCGGCGGGCGGCGTGGAGTGCGCGGCCCACCTGCCGAACGAGCCGGCGTTCGTGGCCGGGCAGCCCGACGAGCTGCACCGGTTGCTGACCAACCTCGCCTCCAACGCCATCAAGTACACCGATCCGGGCGGCCGGGTCACCGCCCGCGTCGAGCAGTGCGACGGCCGGGTCTCGATCAGCATCGAGGACACCGGCATCGGCATCTCCCGCCGCGACCAGGAGCAGCTCTTCCGTGAGTTCTTCCGCTCCACCAACCCCGCCGCGCTCGTGCGGCCCGGGACCGGACTGGGGCTCGCGATCGTGGCCCGCATCGTCGACCGCCACGCGGGCACCATCGAGCTCGACTCCGAGCGGGGTCGGGGCACGACCGTGACGGTCTCGCTGCCCGCCTACGAGGGCGACGTCAGCGACGGCTGAGCGTGAGGGTCATGAACGTGCTGTTCGGGTCCTCGACGTAGGACCCGAACGGTGGGCACGGCACGAAGCCCGCTGCGGCGTAGAACCTCCGCGCCGGCTCGAAGAACGCCATGCTGCCGGTCTCCAGCGACACCCGCTCGACCCCGCGCGCCCGTGCGTCGTCCAGGACGTGCGCCAGCAGGGCGGTCGCGACGCCCCGCCCCCGCGACCGTGGCTCGGTGCGCATGCTCTTGAGCTCCTCGTGCCGCTCGGTGAGCCCGGCGAGGGCGGCCGTGCCGACGATGGCGCCGGCGCTGCGGTCACCGTCGGCCCCGTCGGCCCCGTCGTCGTCCCGCGTCGCGACCGCGACCCAGAGCCGTACGTGGTCGGCCTGCAGCGCGGTCAGGTCGAGGGCGTGGCGGCTCTCGGGAGGGGCGGTCGGCTCCATGTCGTCGAGGTGCGCCTGGAGGAACGCGGCGAGTCGCGGATCGGTGAAGTCGGCGCGGGAGATGTGCACGGGGCCAGTGTGGGACAGCGATGTTTCGCAGAGGTGACGTCGCGGTGGCTTGGGGCGCACCGGGTGGTGCGCCCCAGCCACCGCGCTCGCGTCCGGTCAGTCGGCGGGCAGGTAGACCCGCTGCGGGATGGTGTCGTAGACGGACGGGTCGAGCGTGGCGATCGAGCCGTCGGCGACGGCGTCGACCAGGCCGCCGAGCCCGATCTCGATCTGCTTGCGCAGCATGCCGTTGCGCTTCATGCCGTCGTACTGCGTCTGGCTGGACGTCTCGAAGAGCACGACCGCGCTGCCCCGGAGGGCGAACGAGCCGAGCGCGGTGCCGGGCAGGTTCGTGTCCTGCGGGTACAGCGTGAGGTCGCCGTAGCCGGACCGGCCGTAGTCCTGGAGCGCCTCGTAGACCGCGACGTTGGCGCGCTTGGACGCCTCCATGTCGAACTCCGGCCACGTGCCGAACTCGCTCGGGTCGTCGATGAACTTCGCCGAGATCGAGAGCGGCGACATGCTCTCGAGGTCCTCGGTGGCGTAGCAGGACCACTGGTTGTGGAGGTCGACGAAGTAGTCGACCGTGCCGAACTCCGCCTCCAGCCCGCGGTAGACGTCACGGACCGTCTGGGCCTCCGGCGTGATGTACCAGCCGGTGTCGGCGCTGTTGCCGGGGAAGTCGGCCGGCTGCGGGACGTAGTCGAGGTCGGGGTTGAAGTCGCGGTTGACGTCGAAGCCGCCGACGCGGGTGTTGTAGTTCCACGCCGGGGCGACGCCCGCGAGCTGCGGGAAGGCCGCCACGACGTCCGCCCACGTCATCTCGTTCTGCCGCGTGTCGCGCTCGCCCCCGTCCACGTTGAGCCGGGAGATCGCGACGATGGTGACCTCCTCGCGCAGCGCCGCGGCCTCCGGGGTCGCCCCGCCCCAGCGGCGGAGCAGGTCGAGCAGCGCCTCGGTGCCGTGGTTCTCGTTGCCGTGGATCTGCGACTGGACGAAGACGACGGTGTCGCCCTCGCCGACGCGAGCGGTGTAGATCTCGCGGCCCTGGTTGCTCTCGCCCACGACCTCGACGTCGACGACGCCCTTGGTCGAGCGCTCGATGCCCTCGAGGGTCCGGGTGAGCTGCGCGTGGTTGACGAAGCCGTTGTTGCCCGAGCCCGAGGCCTCGGTGCCGCAGTGCGACTCCGGCGGGATGGCGGTCGCGGGTGACGAGGTGGTCATGGCGACGATCCCGAGAGGGAGGGCCAGTCCGGTGAGGACGGCCGTCCAACGTCGTGCAGACATGCGTTCTCCACATCAGTTGTGCCCGGCGAGCCGAGCGATCGACAGGTGCACGCACCGTACGTCGATCGTCCGACACGGCACCAGAGCCCCCCGGCCGACGTGGCCGGATCCGGTCAGGGCCGCGGGTTCGTCCGCTTCCACGGCCGGCTGTCGCGCTTCTCGCCCATGCCGGCGGCACAGCGACGGCAGACCTCGCTGACCCGGTCGGCGTCACGGCCGGTGGCGGGCTGGGCGTCGACCCACTGGATGTGCGGGAAGCGGTGCAGGCGCGCCTTGCTGAGGGGGATCCCGCACAGCGTCTGGTTGGTGCCCCGCAGCCACGCGTGGACGAGGCCGGCGGGGGCGCGGAAGCCGTCGGGGTCGGTCCACCGGTCGGTGGCCGCGACCGCTGCGTCCTTGGGTGCCATGGGCCCCCGGTGCCCCGCATCGACTCCTCCATGCCGGGTACCGCCGAGCATGAGCGACGGACAGGCAGACCAGACCCGGCAGGACCCCACCCAGGTGCACGAGCAGCCCGACACCGAGGGCGAGCAGCTCCCGAAGCCCGGCGACGACCAGTCGGTCACCGCGGAGATGGGTGAGAAGCCCGACCACGGCGAGGAGACCTACCGGGGGCACGACCGGCTCCTCGACCAGGTCGCCGTGATCACAGGCGGCGACTCCGGCATCGGCCGCGCGGTCGCCCTGGCGTTCGCGCGCGAGGGTGCCGACGTGGTGATCGCCTACCTCGAGGGGGAGGACGACGACGCCCGCGAGACCGGACGCCTCGTCGAGGACGCCGGACGCCGGGCCGTGCTCGTGCCGACGGACCTCGTCGAGGAGGAGGCCTGCCAGGCGCTGGTGGACAGGACCGTCGCGGAGCTCGGGCGCATCGACATCCTCGTCAACAACGCGGCGTACCAGATGGCGCAGCCCGGCGGCCTGGCCGACATCACGACCGAGCAGCTCGACCGGGTGATGCGCACCAACGTCTACGCGATGTTCTGGCTGTCCAAGATGGCGCTGCCGCACATGAAGAAGGGCGCCTCCATCATCAACACCTCCTCGGTGCAGTCGTCCTCGCCGTCGCCCGAGCTTCTCGACTACGCGGCGACGAAGGCCGCGATCGTGAACTTCACCCGCGGCCTCGCGCAGACCGTCGCCGAGAAGGGCATCCGGGTCAACGCCGTCGCGCCCGGGCCCATCTGGACGCCGCTCATCCCGGCCACGATGCCGCCCGAGAAGGTGAAGACGTTCGGCGAGCAGACCCCGATGGGACGGGCGGGCCAGCCGGCCGAGGTCGCGACCGCCTTCGTCTTCCTGGCCTCGCCCGAGTCGAGCTTCATCACCGGCGAGGTCATCGCGGTCACCGGGGGGCAGCCGGTCACGATGTGAGCGCCACCCGCGCACCGGACGTCATGAGGATCTCCGCTCCGGGCCGGAGATCCTCATGACGTCGTCGCGTGGGGTCGGCGCGCGGTGAGCGCGGCGTACCCCTCGCGGTAGGTCGGGAAGCCCGGGGCCCAGCCGGTCGACCGGAGCCGGGCGTTGGTCAGCCGCTTGCCGTGCCCCTGCTCCGGGTCGGCCGGCGGGGGCGCGGGCGCCCCGAGCCGCTGCGCCAGGTACGCCGCCACGTCGCCCATCTGCGCCGGCTCGTCGTCGGTGCCGAGGTAGAGGCGCTCGGGCTCGGCGTCCATCGTCAGCAGGTGCACGACCGCCGCGGCGGCGTCGGCGCGGTGGATGCGGTTCGTCCAGCGGTGCGGGTCGTCGACGCGCCCCTCCCGGACCGTGTCGAGCAGGCGGGTGCTGCTGCCGCCGTAGAGCCCCGAGAGCCGCAGCACCGTGCCCCGCGGAAGGCGCCGGTGGAACGCCTCCTCCGCCTCGACGAGCACCCGTCCGGGCCCGTCGGCCGGTGCGGCCGGGGTCGTCTCGTCCTCGAGGTCGGGGCGTGCACCGCTCGGGTGCACGGCGGTCGAGGAGACGAGGACGGCGCGCTCCGGCGGGGCGGCCAGCGCGTCGAGCGCGCGCGCCATCCCCTCGACGTACGTCGCCCGGTAGGCCTCCTCGGTCCGCGGCCGCGCGGTCAGCGCGACGACCACCAGGCGGGGGCGTACGTCGCCCAGGTCGGGCGCCTCGCGCGAGAGGTCCACCGACCGGACGACCAGCGGGGCAGGCACCCGGTCGGCGTTGCGGCGCAGCGCCAGCACGCCGTGGCCGAGTCCGGCAAGCCGCAGCCCGACCGCGGCCCCGAGGTCGCCGCAGCCGACGAGCAGGACGTCGGTGGTCATGCGGCGAACGTACCCGCCCACGACCACGACCTCGCACCTCCGTGGGCGTCCTCCGCTCCCGCCGGGCCGTCCGTCCGTACCCCCGCCCCCAGGTAACGCCACCACGCCGACACTCCCGCCCCCACCGGTGGGGGCGGGAGCGCGGCGTTGGTGGCGTTACCCGCGGTTGGATGCCGGAGGAGCATCACCAGATACAAAATGGGGCTTGGACAGGCATCGTCACCTCTTCCTAGGTTGGTGAGCACCGCCACATCCCGGCGGTGGCACGACACCGTGCACCCGCCTCGGACCGAAGGACGCAGCGTGACGAAGTACAGCCCCACCGAGCTCGTCGAGACCCTGGGCGGCGGACTGCTGTCGTTCCCGGTCACCCACTTCGACGCCGACCTGCAGCTCGACGAGCCGGCCTACCGCGAGCACCTGGAGTGGCTCAGCGGCTACCCGGTCGCCGGGCTGTTCGCCGCCGGAGGCACGGGCGAGGGCTTCTCGCTGAGCGCCGACGAGGCCGACCGCGTGGTGCGGGCCGCGATCGCCGGAGCCGGCGGGAAGGTGCCGGTGCTCGCGCCCGCCACCGGCTCGACGGTCAACGCGGTGGCGCAGGTCCGGGCGGCCGAGGAGGCCGGCGCCGACGGCATCCTGCTCATGCCGCCCTACCTCACCGAGGCGGGCCAGCGGGGCCTCGTCGAGCACATCAGCGCCGTCTGCGCGGCCACCGACCTGGGGGTCATCTACTACTCGCGCGCCAACGCCGTCCTCGGTACCGACGCGCTGGAGCAGGCCTGCGCGCGCAACGCCAACCTCGTCGGGTTCAAGGACGGCGTCGGCTCGATCGAGCAGATGACCCGCACCTACGCCCAGCTCGGCGACCGCCTCGTCTACGTCGGCGGGCTGCCGACCGCCGAGGTGTTCGCCCTGCCGCTGCTCCAGCTCGGTGTCACCACGTACAGCTCGGCGATCTTCAACTTCGTGCCGCGGTTCGCGCTCGACTTCTACGACGCGGTGCGCCGCCAGGACCAGGCGACGGTCTACGCCATGCTCAACGACTTCGTCATCCCCTACACCAAGATCCGCGACCGCGAGTCGGGCTACGCGGTGTCGATCGTGAAGGCGGGCCTCGCCGCCGTCGGCCGCCCGGCGGGCCCGGTGCGCCCGCCGCTGTCGGACCTCACCGAGGCCGAGCGCTCCGAGCTCCAGACGCTCGTGGACAAGGTGGCAGGCTCGAAGGCCTGAGCGTCTCCAACCCGCAGCCCGCCAGCACCAGCAGGACAACTGGGAGGAACACCCCCGTGACCGATCAGGCCACCAGCATCATCGCCGGCACCGACTCCGAGCAGCCCGACGTCGCCGCCGCCACGACGGCCGCGGCCGCGGCGTTCGCCGCCTACCGCTCGACCACGCCGCAGGAGCGCAGCGCCTTCCTCGAGGCGGTCGCCGCCGAGATCGAGGCGGACAAGGACGCCATCGTCCCCGAGGCCGTCCGCGAGAGCGGACTGCCCGAGGGGCGCATCGCCGGCGAGGTCGGCCGCACGACCGGCCAGCTGCGCATGTTCGCCGGCGTGGTGGCCCGCGGCGACCACCTCGGCGTCCGCATCGACCCCGCGATGCCCGAGCGGGCGCCGCTGCCGCGCGCCGACATCCGCCAGCGGATGGTGCCGCTGGGCCCGGTCGCGGTCTTCGGCGCCAGCAACTTCCCGCTCGCCTTCTCGACCGCCGGCGGCGACACCGCCTCCGCGCTCGCGGCGGGCTGCCCGGTCGTCGTCAAGGGCCACCCCGCCCACCCGGTCACCGGCACGCTCGTCGCGCGAGCGGTCGCCCGCGCCGTGGAGCGGTGCGGCCTGCCCGCGGGCACGTTCTCGTTCGTGCTCGGCGGCATCGAGGCCGGCCAGGAGCTCGTCGCCGATCCCCGCATCGCCGCGGTCGGCTTCACCGGCTCCCGCGGTGGTGGGCTCGCCCTCGTGCAGGCCGCGGCCGCCCGCGAGGTCCCGATCCCGGTCTACGCCGAGATGTCGTCGATCAACCCGGTGGTCGTGCTGCCCGGCGCGCTGGCCGGCGACGTCACCGCGCTCGCTGAGGCGTACGTCGCCAGCCTGACGCTCGGCGCCGGCCAGTTCTGCACCAACCCCGGCCTGCTGTTCCTGCCGTCGGGTGACCGGGGCGACGCGTTCCTGCGCGCCGCCGGCGACGCGGTGGCCGCGGCCGCCGGGCAGCCGATGCTGACGCCCGGCATCGCCGAGGCGTACGCCAGCGGCACCGCCAGCCTGCGCGGCACCGAGGGCATCCGGGTGGTCGGCGAGGGCACGGCCTCCGGCGACCACGCCCCGGCGCCGGTGATCTACGAGGCGCCGGCCGAGCTGCTCGCGCTCGAGGACAGCACGGTCACCGACGAGGTGTTCGGTGCGTCCGGCGTGGTGGTCCGCTTCGACGACGTCGCCGAGCTGCTGCCGCGCCTCGAGGGCCTCGAGGGCCAGCTCACCGCCACCGTCCACGCCGACCCGGACACCGACGGCGAGGACGCCGCGGCGCTGCTCCCGGTGCTCGAGCTGCGAGCCGGACGCATCCTGTTCAACGGCTGGCCCACGGGCGTGGAGGTGGGCCACGCGATGGTGCACGGGGGCCCGTTCCCCGCCACCTCCGACGGTCGCAGCACCAGCGTCGGCAGCCTCGCCATCGAGCGCTTCCAGCGTCCCGTCGCCTACCAGGACGTCCCGCCCGCGCTCCTGCCGGCCGCGGTCAGCGACGACAACCCCTGGGGCCTGCGCCGCCGGATCGACGGAGAGCTCGAGTGAGCGCCACGACGATCGCGAAGGTCGACGTCGTCCCGGTCGCCGGGCACGACTCGATGCTTCTCAACCTCAGTGGCGCGCACGGCCCGTTCTTCACCCGCAACATCGCGATCGTCACCGACTCCGAGGGCCGCGAGGGCCTGGGCGAGGTGCCGGGCGGCGAGGCCATCCGGCAGACCATCGCCGACGCCGCGCGGATCCTGGTCGGGCAGCCGGTCGCGGCGTTCCGCAGCCTGCTGCGGCGGGTCGCCACGGCGTACGCCGAGCGCGACGCCGGCGGTCGGGGCCTGCAGACCTTCGACCTCCGCACGACGATCCACGCGGTCACCGCGCTCGAGTCGGCGCTGCTCGACCTGTCCGGCCAGGCGCTCGGCGTGCCGGTCGCCGAGCTGCTCGGCGACGGACAGCAGCGGGCGAGCGTGCCGATGCTCGGCTACCTGTTCTACGTCGGCGACCCCGACCGCACCGACCTGCCCTACCTGCGGGAGCCGGACGGTGCCGACGACTGGGAGCGCCTGCGCCGCGAGGAGGCGATGACCCCCGAGGCCGTCGTCCGTCTCGCCGAGGCCGCGCAGGCCCGTTACGGCTTCGCCGACTTCAAGCTCAAGGGCGGTGTGCTGCCGGGTGAGGAGGAGGTCGCGGCCGTCACCGCCCTGCACGAACGCTTCCCCGACGCCCGGATCACCCTCGATCCCAACGGCGGCTGGCTGCTCGAGGACGCGGTGCGCCTGCTGGCGGGCACGCACGACGTGCTCGCCTACGCCGAGGACCCGTGCGGCGCGGAGGGCGGCTACTCCGGTCGGGAGGTGATGGCGCAGTTCAAGCGCCGCACCGGCCTGCGCACCGCCACCAACATGGTCGCCACCGACTGGCGCCAGATGGCCGACGCCGTGCGCACCAACGCCGTCGACATCCCGCTCGCCGACCCGCACTTCTGGACGATGGCCGGCTCGGTCCGGGTCGCGCAGCTGTGCCACGACTTCGGCCTGACGTGGGGCTCTCACTCCAACAACCACTTCGACGTGTCGCTGGCGATGTTCACGCAGGTCGGTGCCGCGACGCCCGGCGAGATCACCGCGCTGGACACCCACTGGATCTGGCAGGACGGACAGGGCCTGACGACGGAGCCGCTCCGGATCCGCGACGGCGCGGTCGAGGTGCCCACCGCCCCCGGCCTGGGCGTCACGCTCGACCGGGACCGGCTGGCCGAGGCGCACGAGCTCTACCGCGAGCACGGCCTCGGCGCGCGCGACGACGCGGTGGCCATGCAGTACCTCGTGGAGGACTGGGCGTTCGACCCCAAGCGGCCGTGCCTGGTCCGGTGACGGGACGCTGAGGATGCCCCTCGACCCGGACCTCGCCGCCTTCATCGACGAGGTCGAGCGGCAGCGCGGCCGACCGGTGGCCGAGCAGACGGTCGCCGAGGCGCGCGCCGGCATGCGCGCGCTGCGCGTCGACGGCGTGCGCCCGGAGGACGTCGTACCGGTCGGCGCGGTGGCCGACGACGTCGTCGACGAGGACCTGCCGGTCCGCGTCTACCGGCCGACGGGCCGGGTCGGTCCCGTCCCCACCGTCGTGTACTTCCACGGCGGAGGCTGGTTCCGCGGCGACCTGGACACGCACGACCAGGTCGTGCGGCGCCTGGTGCGCGACACCGGCGCCGTCGTCGTCAGCGTCGACTACCGGCTCGCCCCCGAGCACCCGTGGCCCGCCGCGACGCACGACGCGGGACGCGCGGTGCGCTGGATCGCCCGGCGGCTGCGGTCCTACGGCGGCTCGGACGTCCTCGCGGTCGCGGGCGACTCGGCGGGCGGCAACCTCGCCGCCATCGCCACCCAGGAGCTGCGGGGCGAGGTGCCGATCGCCGCCCAGCTCCTGGTCTACCCGGCCACCGACATGCTCGGCGAGCACCCGTCGAAGGACGAGTTCGGCACCGGGCACCTGCTGTCGCGGTCGATGCTCGAGCACGTCAACGGCCTCTACTTCTCCGGCGAGGAGCCGGTCCCCGGCGACTGGCGCCACTCGCCGCTCCACGGCGACCTCGCGGGGCTGCCGCCGGCGGTCGTCGCGACCGCCGAGTGCGACGTCCTGCGCGACGAGGGCGAGGCGTACGCCGCCGCGCTGGCCGCCGCCGGCGTGCATGTCGACGCGGTGCGCCACGACGGCATGATCCACGGGTTCCTGGACCAGGGCCACGTCAGCGCGGCGGCCGCTGCGGCCACCCTCGACGTGCACCGGCGCTTCGCCCGGCTGCTCGAGCGCGTGCGCTGAGGCCCGCAAGCGTCAGGTGAGGTCCTCGACGCGGCTGCGCTCAGCGAGCGGCCACCGCTCCGGCGCCGCTTCGAGGACCGCCCTGATGCGGGCGGGGTCCTCGCCGTAGAAGTAGAGGCTGGTGCGCTCCGGGCCCTCCCACCACGACTGAAGGGTCGCGGAGTCTCCGAGCTCGGCGGCGAGTCCGTCGATGAGCTCGTTGACGTCGTTGGTCGCGTAGACGTCCGTGGGCAGGGACGTCCCGTCGAGCGACAGGGCGACACCGTGGGTGCGGCCGAACGGGACCGGTGCGTCCTCGTCGACGGCGTACGACGAGCCGACCGGTGCGCCGAAGTGCTCGAGGGCCGTGACGAGGACGGTCAGCGCCCGGTCGCGGTCGCCGCGGAGCTCGACCTCGATGTCGCAGGACCTCGCGCCGTCGGTCGGGTCGAGCTCGGAGCCGCCGCCCACGACCTCGCAGCCCGGCACGTAGCGGTCGAACGCCGCCTGCAGCGGCTCCTCGTAGATCTCACCGCGGTGCGCCGGCTGTACCCGCGCGTTGAGGTGGACCACGACGGGAAGAGGGTCGGCGTCGCTTGACTCCGGCGAACGCGACTGCGGCATGGCGGCAGCCTACGGCGTGCTTCGAGGTCCGCGGTGGGTTTCACGGGCCTCGACCTCCGGCGCACCTCAGGTTGGCCGCCGTTCCGCACATGCTCGGCGCCGCCTCGGGCACCGGTGGTGGTGACCGACCTCGGACTCCTCCTCGCCCGCCACGGCTACACCGCGGTCGCCCGCGACCGTGCCGCCCGCAGCGGCGGGGACACCTACGTCTCGCGGCTCCTCGGCCGCCGGACGGTGGTCCTCGGTGAGCCCGAGGGGGCGCGGGCCTTCTACGACGAGTCGCTGGCCCGGCGCGCCCGTGCCATCCCGCCGCCCCTCGCCTGGCTGCTGTTCGGCCGGGGCGCCGTGCACGGGATGGACGGCACCCCGCACCGCGACCGCAAGCGGCTCTTCCTCGACGTCCTCGACCCGGCCGGGTTCGACCTCCTCCTCGACGAGGTCCGCGGCGCGCTGGTGACGCGATCGGCCGGCTGGGCCGGCCGGGAGGCCGACCTCCACCGCGAGCTCGTGTCGGTCTACGGCTCGGCGGTTCTGCGCTGGGCGGGCCTCGACCTGCCCCGCCGGGAGGCGGACCTGGTGAGCCGGCGCCTGTCCGAGATCGTGGACGGCTTCGGCTTCGCCGGCCGGGCCTACGTCCGGGGCTGGCGGGGACGGCGCTGGGCCGAGCGCTGGGCGCGCGGGGTCGTCTCGGACGCCCGGCGGGGGCGCATCGACGCGCCGCCCGGGACCGCGGTGCGCGCGTTCGCCGACAGCGACCTCGACGCCCGCACGGCCGGGGTGGAGCTGCTCAACGTGCTCCGGCCGACGGTCGCCGTCAGCTGGCTCGGCACCTTCGTGGCCGTGGCGCTGGCCGCGACCACGCCGCAGCAGCGCGCCGTGCTCCGCTCCGCCACCGGCGACCGGCAGCGCTTCGCGTTCGCACAAGAGGTGCGCCGGACCTCGCCCTTCGTGCCGGTCCTGACGGCCACGGCTCTCCGCGGGGCGACGGTGTCGGGCGTCCGCGTGCGCCGGGGCAACCGGCTGCTGCTCGACGTCATCGGCATCGACCACCACCCGTCGCGGTGGCCCGAGCCGCACCGGTTCGTGGCCGACCGCTTCCTCGACCACGGCACCGTCCCGGCGCCGCTGGCCTTCGAGCTCGTGCCGCAGGGCGGCGGGCACCCCTCGGGTCACCGGTGCCCGGGCGAGTCACTGACCCTGCGGCTGCTGAGCGAGACGACGCGCGTGCTCGCGGGCTTCGACGCGCACTTCCCGGGCGTCCGGATCGACGCCGCGCGCATGCCGACCCTCCCCGACGGGAGCGACCGGGTGCGGCTCACGCCGGTCGACGTGGCCGTCGCCCGGAGCGCATGACGCGGACGGCCCCGGGCACTGAGAACGCATGACGCACCGAGGACAGGACGAGCCCGCATCCGACAGTGCCCAGCGCGACCGCTCGGCCCCCGACCCGGAGGACGCCGGCAAGCCCGACTCGCCCGACGACCTGCGCAAGCCGACCTGGGGCTACTCCCTGCGCAAGACCCTGCGCGAGTTCCTGGACGACCAGTGCACCGACCTCGCCGCGGCGCTCACCTACTACGCCGTCCTCGCCCTGTTCCCCGGCATGATCGCCCTGCTGTCGCTCGTCGGCCTCGTCGGGCAGCAGCAGCAGACCGTCGACACGCTGCTGCAGATCCTGCGCGACATCGGCGCGTCCTCGGCCGCCGACACCCTCGAGCCGACCCTCACCCAGCTGGCGGGCAGCCAGGGCGCCGGCCTCGCGCTGGTCATCGGCCTGGCGACCGCCCTCTGGTCGGCGTCCGGCTACGTCAACGCCTTCAGCCGCGGCATGAACCGCGTGTACGAGATCGAGGAGGGGCGACCGGTCTGGAAGCTGCGTCCCGTCATGCTGCTCATCACGCTCGTCACCGTGCTGCTCGCCGCGGTGGTCGCCGTCGGCCTGGTCCTCACCGGTCCGGCCGCCGAGGCCGTCGGCAGGGCTATCGGGCTGGGGGACACCGCGGTGACCGTGTTCAACATCGCGAAGTGGCCGGTGCTGCTGGCCGTGGTGGTGCTCATCGTGGCCCTGCTCTACTACGCCACCCCGAACGTCAAGCAGCCGAAGTTCCGCTGGATCAGCGTGGGCGCCCTGGCCGCGATCATCGTGTGGGTCATCGCCTCGGCGGCCTTCGGCTTCTACGTCGCGAACTTCTCGAACTACAACAGGACCTACGGCTCGCTGGCCGGTGTCATCGCCTTCCTGCTGTGGCTGTGGATCACCAACCTCGCCCTGCTGTTCGGGGCGGAGCTCGACGCCGAGCTCGAGCGCGGCCGGCAGCTGCAGGCCGGCATTGCTGCCGAGGAGGAGCTCCAGCTCCCGCCGCGCGACACGCGCAAGTCCGACAAGGCGGCGGCGAAGGAGCAGGAGGACATCGAGCGGGGACGGCGGCTGCGCGCGTCGCGCGGCAAGGAGTCCTGACGAGCGGCGGTCAGCCCGCCGCCGCGAGGAACGCGTCGACCTCCGCCACCGTCGGCGCGGACTCCGGGCCGCGGCGGGTGACCTTGATCGCCGCCGCGGCGTTCGCGCGGCGGCAGCCCTCCACCCAGGGCGTGCCGGCGGCGACCTCCGCCAGCAGCGCGCCGGTGTGGGTGTCGCCCGCGCCGTTGGTGTCCACCGGCGTCTGCGGGAACCCTGGGACGTACGTCGTCGCGCCGGCGACGCGCACGGCGCACCCCTGCGGTCCGTCGCGCACCACGGCGACCGCGTCGCCGCGCAGCAGCGGCGCCACCGCGGTGGTGAGGTCGGCCAGACCCGCCGGCGGCGTGCGGCCCGTGACGCGCAGGAGGTCCTCGGCCTCCTCGGCGTTGCTCGACCACACGTCGGTCACCTCGAGCATCTCGCGGCGCACGTCGTCCGGCAGACCGGCGAAGGCGGCGCCGGGGTCGAGCACGACGACCACGTCCGGGTGCAGCTGCGGCAGCCAGGCCAGCAGCGGGTCGCGGGTGCTCGCGAGGGCGAGCGAGAAGCCGGTGACGCAGACCAGGTCTCCCGGCTGCGGGACCGACGTCGCCAACGAGGCGACGGAGATCCGGCGCTCGGCCCCGAGCGTGGTGACGAAGGTGCGCTCGGCGCTCGGCTCGACCATGACGACGCAGATGCCGGTGTCGAGCCCCGGCACCGGGGCCGCGGAGGCGGCGATCCCCTCGGCGGCCAGGACGGAGCGGACCAGGTCGCCGTGCGGTCCGGTGCCGACGGCTCCCGCGTGCACGCAGTCCGCGCCGAAGCGCGCCGCGGCGACCAGCACGGTCACCGCCCCGCCGGCGTAGTCGGTGGCCGAGGACGCCATCACGTTCTGGCCGCGGGCGGGCAGGTCGGGCACCTCGACCACCACGTCGACCAGGGCCTGGCCGGTGTGGACCACCCGGCTCACCGCAGCACGTCCTCGCTGGTGGCCAGGGTGATCTGCGGCGGGTAGAGCGCCATCACGTCCAGGGCGGCCCGCTGGTTCTCGGGGGTCGACCCCGCGCACGCGTCGGTGACCAGGGTGATCGTGGCCCCGGCGTCCGCAGCCGCCAGTGCCGTGGAGATCACGCAGCAGTCGGTCGACACGCCCGCCAGCACGAGGTGCGGCGTCGGGCCGGTCACCGCCTGCAGCTCCTCGCTCCACTTGCCGAAGGTCGGCAGCGAGACGACGGTGTCGGTGAGGTCATGCAGCTCCGGCACCACCTCGAGCAGCGGGTCGTCCTCCGGCACCTGCGCGAACGGCCATGCGTCGAGGTACGCCTGCCAGCTGCCCTCCGGCTCCGCCGACGGCACCCAGCGCGTCACCACGGTGCGCTCGGCCGCCGCGGCGGCGAGGCGTCGTACGGGCTCGACGACCGCGGGGAACATCGGCGAGCCCCAGGGGCTGGCGGGATCGGCGAAGATCCGCTGCGGGTCGATGACGACCAGCCAGGCGTCGGGGTGCATGGCGACCACCCTGTCAGAAGCCGCGGGTCGGGTGCGCAGCCCTGCGGCGGCCACCCGCACGCGGGCGCCCGCCCCCCGCCACGGCAGGCAGCGGCCGCCGGTCCCCCGACCGGCGGCCGCTGGTGGGCACGAGGGAAGCGGCTACTTCACCTCGGCACGGAGGACCGCGCGCAGGCCGAGGGCCAGCGGGATCCAGAGCCACACGAGGGTGGTCACGCCGAGGTGCTGCCACTGCTCGGCGGTCACGGTGTCGTTGAACAGGCCCGTGATGGCGTAGTTGACGTCGACCCACGGCTGGAGGTCGCGGAACCACTCTTGGAACGCAGCCAGGGCGGCGAAGGCACCGGGCAGCACCAGCGAGTAGACGAAGTAGCCGACCACGGCGCCGGCCGAGCTGCGGAACAGCACGCCGAGGGTGAAGCCGATCAGCATGCCGAGCACGTTGGCCAGGACGATGCGCCCGAACTCGAGGGCGGAGACGTCCCAGACCGGGTCGAGCCCGGTGACGGCCGAGGCGAGGAGGTTGCCGACGACGCCGACGGCCAGCGCGAGCGCCATGCCGGCCACGCCGATGGCGACGGCGACGACGAGCTTGGCGGCGACCACGCGGCCGCGCCACGGGACGAGCGTGAACGTCGTGAGGCCGGTGCGCTGGCTGTACTCGCTGGTGACCGACAGGATCGCGATGATCGGCAGCACGACCGACAGGGGCATGCCCATCGCCGACGCGAAGGTCTCGAGGGTGATCGCCTCGTCGGGCGCCCACAGGATGACCGCCGCCGACGCGAGCACCGCGACGATGCCCACGCTGGCCATCAACCAGAAGCCCGCGCGGGTGTCGAACATCTTGCGCAGCTCGACCCCGACGAGGCGGGTGGTCGGGATGGGGCGTACGGCGCGCGCCGGGCGGGGTGCCCCGGCGCTCGCCCGCGCGACGCCCGGGGCGGGGTGCGGGCCGGCGGTGTGGCCGGCGGTGTGGCCGGCGGTGTGGCCGGCGGTGTGGTCGGGGGTGCGGGTGGCGGTGCTCGTGCTGGTGCTCATGCTGCTGCTCCTTCGGGGGCGGTCTCGTCGCGGGAGGTCTGGGCGGTGAGCTCGAGGAACATCTCCTCGAGGCCGGCGCCGTCGGCGGGCCGCAGCTCGCGGAGGACGACGCCGGCGCGCTGGGCCGTCGCGCCCACGAGCTCGGGGTCCGCGTCGACGCGCAGGCCGCCGTCGACGGGGGTGGTGACGACCGCGGCCTCGTGGAGGGCGCGGGCGAGGCGGTCGACGTCGGCGGTGCGCACCAGCGTGCCGGCGGCGGCGAGCAGCTCGGTCTTGCTGCCCTGCGCCACGATGCGGCCCTGGCCGATCACCACGATGTCGTCGGCGATCACCTCGATCTCGTGCAGCAGGTGGGAGGACAGCAGGACGGTGCCGCCCTCGTCGGCGAAGCCGCGGAGCAGGTCGCGCATCCACCGGATGCCGGCCGGGTCGAGGCCGTTGGCGGGCTCGTCGAGGATCAGCACCTGCGGGTCGCCGATGAGGGCGGTGGCGATGCCGAGGCGCTGGCGCATGCCGAGGGAGTAGTTGCGCACGCGGCGCTCGGCCTCGGACTCGGTGAGGCCGACCCGGGCCAGGGTCTCCGCGACGCGGCTCTTGGGCAGGCCCATCGTCTGCGCCGCGATCGCGAGGATCTCGCGGCCGGTGCGCCCGGCGTGCTGGGCCGAGGCGTCCAGCAGCACGCCGACCTCCAGGCCGGGGTTGACGAGCTCGCGGTAGTCGCGGCCGGTGATGGTCACGCGGCCCGAGCCGGGGCGGGTGAGGCCGACCATGATGCGCATGGTGGTGGACTTGCCGGCGCCGTTGGGACCGAGGAAGCCGGTGACCCGACCGGTCGCGGCCGTGAAGGAGACGTTGTCGACGGCTGTGAAGGAGCCGTACTGCTTGGTGAGGTGCTCGACGCTGATCATGCGTCCCAGCGTCCCGGCCGGGCAGGCGCCGGCGCATCGGGGACAGGGCCCCGCCGGCCCCTGAGGTCGACCCCGAGGAACCCCGCAGCCGGTGCTCGGGGGTGCCCGCGCGGGCCGTTGGGACGACCTTGGGACAATGGGCGCGTGAGCCAGCCGACCAGCCAGCGTCCACCCCAGGTCACCCTGGCGGTGGGCATCGTCGTGCTGTCGTCGGTGGTGGTGCTGCTGTCCGTCTGGGAGCGGGTGACCACGCTCGGCTCGCTCGAGACGCAGGAGGCGGTCCGCGACGCGCTGGCCGAGGCGCCGTTCTCCTCCCTCGACCTCACCGTCAACGCCACGACCGACCTGATCCGGGTCATGTGCATGGTCGCCGCGGCGTG
This sequence comes from Nocardioides xinjiangensis, assembly GCF_017916385.1. NCBI lineage: Bacteria > Bacillati > Actinomycetota > Actinomycetes > Propionibacteriales > Nocardioidaceae > Nocardioides > Nocardioides xinjiangensis. Next base: position 1,423,673 of record NZ_JAFMSW010000001.1, on the reverse strand, counting down.
CGCGTGCGCGACCGCCATCCTCGGGTGGTACGCCCGCAGGCCGGACCGCGCCGCCCGGCTGGGACTGACGCTCTTCGCCGTCCCGGTCTTCGTCACCGGCATGGCCGCGGGGGGCCTCGCCGGCTCCTTCGTCGCGGCCGGCGCCGCGATGCTCTGGCTGCAGCCCGCCCGCGAGTGGTTCGCCACCGGCAGGTGGACCCCGCCCGACCCCGCCGCCGGACGGGGCCGCGGGGCGGGCAGGAGTGCGCCGCCGGCGGACCCGGCGAGCCCCCCGGACCCCTGGGCCCGGCCGGCGCAGGACGCCCCGCAGGGGCCGACGACCCCGCCGCCGGCCTCGCGCCCGTTCGGCGAGCCGGAGCCGTCGGGGGAGCCGGGCCGACCCGGGCAGCCGGGCGCGCCGGCGCAGGGACCGGTCGCGCCCCACGCGTCGACCTCGCCCTACGGCCAGCCGTACCCTCCCGGGCACGCCCAGGGCGCGGCGGCCCCCTGGCACCAGCCCGCGCGTCCGCAGGCGCGTCCCGGTGCGCTGGTCGCCGCCTTCGTGATCACGGTCGTCACCGCCGGGGGGCTGCTCGCGATGTCCCTGCTCTGGCTGGCGATCGCCGGGCTGTCGCCCGACTTCTTGATGAGCGTGCTGGAGCAGGAGCAGCCGCAGCTGGTCGAGGACGGCATGACGCTACAGGAGGTGCGCGCGGTGGTCGTCGCCGTCTCCGGCGCCTTCATCGTCTGGTGCGCCGTCGCGCTGGTGCTCGCCGGCTTCGCGATGGCCCGGCGCGAGTGGGCGCGGCGGGGACTGATGGCCAGCGCGGCCTTCAGCGCCGGCACCTGCTTCGTGCTCGTGCTGACGGCGCCCATCGTGCTCGTCCCGGCCGCGGCGGCCGTCGCGACGGTGGTGTGCCTGCGGCGCGGCGACGTACGCCGCTGGTTCGCCCTCGACGCGCGCTGAGCCGCGGCCGCGACGCGGGCCGGGCCGTGGGCCGGCGTGGTGAGATGTAGCCATGAGCGACCAGGAGCAGCCCGGCCCGACGCACCGGCCCTACGGCCAGTCCGACCCCTACGGCGTCCCGCCCACCGGCGGCCAGAGCCCCTACGGGCAGCCGCCCTCCTACGGCCAGCCGCCCACCTACGGCCAGCAGGCCTACGGACAGCAGCCCGCCGGTGACCGGCGCCCCGGCACGGTCACCGCGGCGGCGTGGATCACCATCGTCTTCTCGGCGCTGACCGCGATCCTCTTCGCCCTGGTGGCCGTCGTCTTCGTGGTCGCCCGCGAGGACTTCGTCACCGCCTTCGAGGAGGAGATGCGCAACGGCGTGGGCGCCTCCGAGCTCGACGTCGACGCCGAGTCCCTGGCCGGCGTGATCGTGGCGGTGCTCGTGGCCTTCGCGATCTGGGCGCTGATCGCCCTCGTGCTCGCGGTCTTCGTGCTGCGCCGGTCCAACGTCGCCCGTGTGCTGCTCGTCATCTCGAGCGCCGTGACGGCGCTCTTCTCGCTCATCGGCATCGCCAGCGGCATCTCGGTCGTGCCGCTCGTGGCCGCCTTGGCGGTGATCGTGCTGCTCTTCGTCGGCGGCGCCGGCGACTGGTTCAGGGGACCCGCCTCCGGCGGGGTGCCGGCGTACCAGGGCCAGCAGCACCCGGGCACCGGCCACCACGGCAGCGGGGCCACCGGCTCCGACGCCTCGCCCGACCCGTACGGCCAGGACAACCCCTACGGGCGGGACAACCCCTACGGCCAGGACCCGTACGGCCGGCCGCCCTCGGGCGGCGACGGCCCCGAGGGCTCGGGGCGCTGACCGGGCGGTCCGTCAGGGGTGCAGGTCGGCCGCGGCCAGCCGGCGCACGCCCTCGCGGATGACGTCGGGCTCCTTGCAGAAGGCCCACCGCACCAGCTGCCTGCCCTCGTGCGGGTCGTCGTAGAACCCCTGGACCGGGATCGCGACGACCCCGGCGCGCTCGGGCAGGGCCAGGCACAGCTCACGGCCGTCGGCCCAGCCCAGGTGGCTGACGTCGGTGGTGGCGAAGTAGGTGCCCTCCGGCACGCGCGGCACGAGCCCGGCGGCGGTGAGGCCCTCGCAGAGCAGGTCGCGCCGGACCTGCAGGTCCCGGGCCAGCGCCCGCGGCCAGTCGGGCTCGTGGTCGAGCGCGTGCGCGACGGCGGGCTGGAGCGGGGACCCGGAGGTGAAGGTGAGCCACTGCTTGGCCGCGAGGACCGCCTGCACCAGCGGCGCGGGGCCGGTGGCCCAGCCGACCTTCCAGCCCGTGAAGGAGTACGACTTGCCGGCGCTCGACAGCGTCAGCGTGCGGTCCCACATGCCGGGCAGCGTGGCGATCGGCACGTGGCCCTCGGCGGAGCGGGCGTCGTCGAAGACCAGGTGCTCGTAGACCTCGTCGGTGATCACGAGGACGTCGTGCTCGGTCGCGAGGTCGGCGACCACTTGCAGCTCGTCGCGATTCAGCACCGTGCCGGTGGGGTTGTGCGGGGAGTTGAGCAGGATCGCGCGGGTGCGGTCGCCGACGGCCGCCCGGAGCTCGTCGAGGTCGGGCCGGAAGTGCGGCGCCCGCAGCGTCACCGGGCGGCGTACGGCGCCGCACATCTCCAGCATCGCGACGTAGGAGTCGTAGTAGGGCTCGAGCACGACCACCTCGTCGCCGGGGTCGACCAGCGCGAGGAGGGCCGCGGCGACCGCCTCGGTGCAGCCGGTGGTCACCACGACCTCGCGGTCGGGGTCCACGGCGAGGCCGTAGTGGCGCTGCTGGTGCCGCGCGACGGCCTCCCGGAGCGCCGGCACGCCGATGCCGGGGGCGTACTGGTTGGCGCCCGCCTCGAGCGCCTCCACCGCCGCCGCGATGACCGACGGGGGGCCGTCGACGTCGGGGAAGCCCTGGCCGAGGTTGAGCGCGCCGGTGCGCACCGCGAGGGCCGACATCTCGCTGAAGACGGTGGGCGGGACGTGGGCCAGGCGGGCGGACAGCGGGACGGTCGCGGGCATGCCGTCGAGGCTAGTCGGGAGGGCCGTCCGGGTCAGCGGGCTGCACCCTGCAGGCATGGCCGACACCCCGAAGGCGCGCTGGCTGGGAGCTGTTCCGCACCGACGACCGGCTCGTCACCTTCGGGCACCTGGTCTCGCGCGAGCGCGCCGGACGCTGACGCGCGCCGGCGCGGGCCGTGACTAGGCTGCGGTCGTGGTTGACGAGACGCTCGCACGCGACATCGACGCGGCCTGCCGCCTGACCGGGGAGTTCACCCTGAGGTCCGGCCAGGTCGCGGACACCTACTTCGACAAGTACCTCTTCGAGAGCCAGCCGGCGCTGCTCGACCGGGTCGCGACCCGCATGCTGGACCTGCTGCCCGAGGACACCGAGCTGCTCGGGGGCCTCGAGCTCGGCGGCATCCCGATCGCCACGATGGTGTCGGCGAAGACGGGCCTGCCCGCTCTGTTCGTGCGCAAGTCGGCGAAGGAGTACGGCACCTGCAAGCTGGCCGAGGGTCCCGACGTGGCCGGCCGGCGGATCACGATCATCGAGGACGTGGTCACCACCGGCGGCGCCGTGCGGGACGCCACCCGTGAGCTGCGGGCAGCCGGCGCCACGGTCGAGGTCGTCGTCTGCGCGATCGACCGCTCACCGGCGGGGGAGGAGCCCCTGGCCGACGTCGGCCTGGAGGTCCGCTCGGTGCTCACCCGCGCCGACCTGGACGCCGTCCACCGCTGACGCGCGGGCGTCGTACGAGCCCGGAGGCCCGCGTCAGAGGTCGCGGCCGGTGATGTCCCGGTCCGGGCCGCCGTCGTGCGGCCCCACCTCCGCGCCGGGCGCGTTCGTGCGCTTGTGCCGCCACCACTCGATGACGATCGGCACGAGCGAGAACGCCACGATGACGATGATCAGCTTGTCGATGCTCTCGCCGAGGTGGGGGAAGGCGTCGCCGAGGAAGTAGCCGAGCAGGCAGATCGAGAGCACCCACAGCACGGCGCCCACCAGGCTCCACACGAAGAACCGGCGGCGGTCCATCCGGGTCACCCCCGCCACCACGGTGATGTAGGTGCGCACGAAGGGGACGAAGCGGCCGATGACGAGGGCCTTGCTGCCGTGGCGGTCGAAGAACGCCGTGGTCTGGTCGAAGTACTTGCGCTTGATGATGCGGCCGTCGCGCTCGTAGAGCGGGGGACCGATCCTGCGGCCGATTTCGTAGCCGACGACGTTGCCGAGGAACCCCGCCGCGGACAGCGCCGCCATCGCCAGCAGCAGCTCGGCGAACGGCGGTCCGGGGAACAGGTCGAGCTGGCCGGTGGCGATGAAGAGCCCGAGCGCGAAGAGCAGGGTGTCGCCGGGCAGGATCGGGAAGAACAGCCCGCACTCGACGAAGACGATCAGCAGGCTGATCCAGAACAGCTCCGCCCCGAACCTGTCCAGCAGCCAGTTGGGGTCCATCCAGTCGATGCCGAGCAGCAGGGGCTGGACGGCGTGCAGGGGTGCTTGGGCGAGGACGTCGACCCACGGAGCGCTCACGGGCGCCACCCTAGCCAGCGCTCCCGGCGGCTCCCGACAGCTCCCGTCGCGCCGGGGGTGCCTAGGGTGCTCTCATGCACGATCCGCGGGACGAGGAGCAGCGGGCGCCGTACGACCCGATGCCGCACGGACCGCCGGAGGTGGGGGTCGGCCCGTGGCAGGGGCCGTGGCCCGAGGGCCGGCAGTGGGACCCCGACCTGCTGCGCGAGGGCGACCGCCGCAACGTCGTCGACCGCTACCGCTACTGGACGCTCGAGGCGATCGTCGCCGACCTCGACACCCGCCGGCACGCGTTCCACGTCGCCATCGAGAACTGGCAGCACGACTTCAACATCGGCACGATCGTGCGCACGGCCAACGCGTTCCTCGCCGCTGAGGTGCACATCGTCGGCAACCGCCGATGGAACCGCCGCGGCGCGATGGTGACCGACCGCTACCAGCACGTGCGCCACCATCCCGACCCGGCGAGCCTGGCGGCGTACCTCCACGCGCTCGACCCCCCGGTGCGGCTCCTGGGCATCGACAACCTCCCCGGGTCGATGCACCTCGAGACGACCGAGGTGCCGCGGGACGTGTGCTTCCTCTTCGGCCAGGAGGGACCGGGCCTGTCGGAGGCGGCGCGCGAGGTGTGCGACGGCACGTTCTCGATCGCGCAGTTCGGCTCGACCCGCTCGATCAACGCCAGCTCGGCCGCCGCGATCGCGATGCACGGCTGGGTGCGGGCGCACGCCGACCTCACCGGCGAGGACGCCTGGCGCGGCTAGCGCCGGCGACCGCACCGGCTGCACGTCGGCTGCCACGTCGTGAGACGACGTTCCGCGTCGTCCCGGACCGGTGGGTAGCCACTAGGGTTGGCAGCGCTCGCCTGACCGCTTCAGAGGAGATTCCCGATGCCCATCGCCACCCCCGAGGTGTACGCGCAGATGCTCGACGCGGCGAAGTCGAAGTCCTTCGCCTACCCGGCCATCAACGTGTCGTCCTCGCAGACGCTCAACGCCGCGCTCAAGGGCTTCGCCGACGCCGGCTCCGACGGCATCATCCAGGTCTCGACCGGTGGCGCGGAGTACCTGTCCGGTCCGAGCGTGAAGGACATGGTCACCGGCTCCGTCGCCTTCGCCGCGTACGCCGCCGAGGTCGCCAAGAACTACCCCGTCAACATCGCGCTGCACACCGACCACTGCCCGCAGGACAAGCTCGACGGCTTCGTCCGGCCGCTGCTCGACATCTCCGCCGAGCGCGTGGCGCGCGGCGAGGCCCCGCTGTTCCAGTCGCACATGTGGGACGGCTCGGCCGTGCCGCTGGAGGAGAACCTGCGGATCGCCGAGGACCTGCTCGCCAAGTGCGCGGCCGCCAACATCATCCTCGAGATCGAGGTCGGTGTCGTGGGCGGCGAGGAGGACGGCGTCGCCAACGAGATCAACGACCAGCTCTACACGACCCCCGAGGACGCCATCGCGACGGTCAAGGCGCTCGGCGCCGGCGAGCGCGGCCGCTACATGACGGCACTCACCTTCGGCAACGTGCACGGCGTCTACAAGCCCGGCAACGTCAAGCTCCGCCCGGAGATCCTCAAGGCCGCCCAGGAGGCCGCCGCCTCCGAGCTCGGCCTCGGCGCCGACGCCCGTCCGTTCGACCTGGTCTTCCACGGCGGGTCGGGCTCGACCGCGCAGGAGATCAGCGACGCGGTCGACTTCGGCGTGGTGAAGATGAACGTCGACACCGACACGCAGTACGCCTTCACGCGCCCGGTCGCGGCGCACATGTTCAGCAACTACGACGGCGTCCTCAAGGTCGACGGCGAGGTGGGCAACAAGAAGGCCTACGACCCCCGCGCCTGGGGCAAGGCCGCCGAGGCCGGCATGGCGCAGCGCGTCGTCGAGGCCTGCGAGAACCTCCGCTCCGCGGGTACCTCGCTCGGCCGCTGACCGGCGTACGGCTCCCGTCCCGCCGGACCGGCCCCGGGTCCCTGCCCCCGGCCCCCGCCTGGCCCCTGCCCGGGTAACGCCACCGCGCGACACCCGGCTTCCCCGGTAACGCCACCCCGCGACCACTCCCGCCCCCACTGACGGGGGCGGGAGTGCGCGGATGGTGGCGTTACCGGCGCCGGCCGGGCCGCAGGACGGCACCTCGAGGAGGTACGCCGCCGTGCGGCAGGACGCCTCAGCCGCTGCGGCGGGCGAGCCGGGCCGAGCTCGGGAGGACGTACGGGGCCAGGTCGTCGATGGAGGTGCCGAAGCGGGCGCAGGTGTCGGCGTACTCCCGCGCCAGGCGGCGCAGCGCGGCCCGCCGTCCAGCGAGGCAGTCGTGCAGGGTGATGCGCGAGACCCCGAGCTTGAACCCGCAGACGAAGTCCTGGCGGTTCTTCTCCTCCCTGAGGGCCCGGTCGGGGTCGGCGGCGTACTTGAGGAGGCCGTCGGCCTCGAACACGTGCCGGTCCACGCGGATGTCGCACCACGCGACGCGGTGCCCGTCGGTGAGGCCGAACTGCGTCTGCGGTGTCCCGATGCCCAGGTCGACGACCAGGCCTCGGGCGAGCGACTCCAGGTAGCTCTCGGACCCGGCATCGGCCAGCCCCACGGCTCGGTCGACACGAGCCTTGTACGGCCAGCCGCGCATCACCGCGGCCGCTGCCTCGAGATCGGCGCGCGTGACGCCCGACCGCAGCGCGGCGTCGCAGGCCGCCACCCCGGGCCACAACCCGTGGAAGCGCGCCATGTCGAGAGCGGTCCGGGCCGCGCCCACCACGCGCAGGCCGTCGACGACCCGCACCTCGTCGTCGCGGAACGGCGCCCCGTGTGTGACGACGCCGCCGGCCTTCCTGCTCGCTCGGTGCTCGGGCTGGGCGACGTGGACGGCCGCGCGCGCCGCGTCGGGGACCCCCAGGCCCAGCACGATGGCCGCGGAGTCGTGGGAGAAGACCGGGGTCCGCGCGAGGGACAGGACCACGGCCCGCATGCGGATCATCGGCGCCTCGCGGTGGGGATCGGCGGCCGCGTACGCCTCCGCGTCGGCGTACACGCCCTTGCGGATCCTCGCCCATGCCCCGGCGCGCACCAGCCGGGCGATGTCGCGCGGGGACAGGCCCGTCGCGACGGCCTGCTGGTGCGTGAGGAGGCCGTGCTGTGTGCGAGCGGTCCGGTGGCTGAGGAGGTCCACCCCGGGAGTCTGTGTCCGGCGATCACCCCGTGCCCGAGGTGGGCGCCGGCGCTGTGGAGGGCGCGTCCGGTCGACCGCCTGTGGACGTCCTTCGGCCCCCTCAGGGGCCGGTCGGCTTGTTTGCGCCCGGGTAACGCCACCACGCCGGCACTCCCGCCCCCACTGGTGGGGGCGGGAGTGCGCGGACGGAGGCGTTACCCGCGGTCGGCGGGGGAGTCCGCGGTCGGCGGGCGGCGGACGGGGTCAGCCCCGAACGTCAGCGCGCCGGCGCGCCGCCCGTCACGTCGTCGCCGTCGGCCTCGTGGTGCGGGGCCCGGGAGCTTGTCTCGTCGTGCGCGTCGTGCTCGGCGAGGTCCTTCTGCACCCGCGGGTCGTCGGCGTCGGCGAAGTAGTCGAACGGGATCGTCTCGTCGCGACCGTTGGACACCTTCGTGGCGTGGAGGATCGCGCTCACCACGGCAGCGACCACGACGTTGATCACGAACGCGGTCACCGCGATGTAGCCCAGCTCGCCGATGCCCGGGATCAGCGCCGTGGAGCCGCCGAAGTGCTTGCCGGTCACCGGGTTGACGACCTGGTAGGCCTCGATCGTGCCGTACGCGATGCCGACGGCCCAGCCTGCCAGCAGGCCGTAGCGGTGGAACCACCGGGTGAAGAGGCTGAACACGATGGCCGGGAAGGTCTGCAGGATCCAGATGCCGCCCAGGAGCTGGAAGTTGATCGCGTTCTGCTTGTCGAGCGTCAGCACGAACACCAGCGCGAAGGCCTTGACCAGCAGCGACATCAGCTTGGAGACCTTCGCCTCCTGCGCCGGGGTCGCGTCCTTCTTCAGCCACTCCTTGTAGATGTTGCGGCTGAACGTGTTGGCCGCGGCGATCGACATGATCGCGGCCGGCACCAGCGCGCCGATCGCGATGGCGGCGAAGGCCACGCCCGCGAACCACGACGGGAACATGTCCTCGAACAGCTGCGGGATCACCAGCTGCGCGTTGGGCTCGCCGTCGAGCCCGATCGGCAGCGTCCCTGCCGCGATGGCCACCCAGCCGAGCAGGGCCAGCAGCCCGAGCACGAAGGAGTACGCCGGCAGGATCGAGGCGTTGCGACGGATGGTGTTGCGCGAGCTCGACGACAGCGACGCCGTCACGGAATGCGGGTACATGAACAGCGCCATCGCCGACCCGAGGGCCAGGGTGGCGTACGCCCAGAACGCGCCGGAGCCGGGCACGAACGACGAGGTCGGGCTCAGCCCCGCCTCGGTCGCGGCGGCGTTGTTGGCGGCCATCTTCTCCTCGGCCGCGCCGAAGATCGCCTCCCAGCCGCCGACCTGCCCGGGCAGGTAGATCACCGCGACGATGATCACGAGGTAGATCAGGATGTCCTTGACGAAGGCGATCACCGCCGGCGCCCGCAGGCCGCTGGAGTAGGTGTAGGCGGCGAGAACGGCGAAGGCGATGAACAGCGGCGCGTCCTTGGCGACGATGTTGTCGCCGCCGCCGAGCCCGGCCACCTCGAGCACCGCCTGGATGCCGACGAGCTGCAGGGCGATGTAGGGCATCGTGGCCACGAAGCCCGTGATCGCGACGGCCAGCGACAGCCCGCGGTCGTCGTACCTGCCGCGGACGAAGTCGGCCGGGGTGACGTAGCCGTGGCGGTGGCTCACCGACCAGAGCCGCGCCATGAAGATGAAGATGATCGGGTAGAGGATGATCGTGTAGGGCACCGCGAAGAAGCCGGCGACCGCACCGGTCGCGAACATCGCCGCGGGCACGGCGACGAAGGTGTACGCCGTGTAGAGGTCGCCGCCGAGCAGGAACCACGTGATCCAGGTGCCGAACGTGCGCCCACCGAGCCCCCACTCCTCGAGCGACTCCATGGACTCCGCGCGCTTGAACCGCGTGGCCATGAACCCGGCCACGGTGACGAGGAGGAACAGGGCTATCAGCACCGACAGCGCGACGCCGTTGACGCCGCCGGTGTCGGCCGCCGCCGCGAGGGAGTGCCCCGTGAGCTGGGGGGTCATCGGTCCTCACCGGCCTCGTGCGAGGTCTTGCCGCGCGCGGAGAGCGTGAGGCGGAAGGCCGCGTAGGTCATCGCCGAGCAGAGGAAGACCCAGAGGAACTGGTACCAGAAGAAGAAGGGGAAGCCGAACAGCCTCGGCTCGACCCGGGCGTAGTGCGGCACCCAGAGGAGCACGACGACGGGGATCGCGAGCAGGACGGCCGCGAGGGCCATCTTGCGCTTGTCGGTGGGGGGTGGGCCCTGGTCGGGGCGCGGCGGCGGTGTGTTCCCGGAATTCACGCGCGAGACACTACTCCCGCCGTGACGGTCGTCACCCACCCTCAGCGGTGACGCGGCCAGCGGTCGCTCCGGCGCGCCGAGCGGTACGAGCGGCCGGCGGCTCAGCCCAGCAGCGCGTCGGCCGCCGCGGGGCTGGAGTCGCGCAGGAACGTCGAGCAGCGCTCCCACTCGTCGGTCTCACCGATGGCGCGTGCCGCGAGCGCGAGCAGGGCGAGGGCGCGCAGGAACCCGCGGTTCGGCTCGTGCTCCCACGGCACCGGGCCGTGACCCTTCCACCCGTTGCGGCGCAGCATGTCGAGCGAGCGGTGGTAGCCGACGCGCGCGTAGGCGTAGACGGTCACGTCGTCGGCCCCGGCGTCCAGCGCCTGCTGGGCGAGCGCGGCCCAGGCGGCCGGCGACGCCGGGTGGCGGCGTACGACGGCTGCCGGTGCGTCGCCGCCGGACAGCTCGGCGTCGGCGGGGTCGGCGGGCAGGTGCGTGGGCGGCGGACCGGCCATCAGGTCACGGCCGAAGGCGGAGGTCATGGCCCCACCCTAGGCGGGGGTCCGACACACTTCCCCCATGGGCCAGACCTTCACGACCGAGATCCAGGCGCGCTACCGCGACATCAACCTCGCCGGGCACGTCGACAACGTCGAGGCGGTCCGGGTGCTCGACGAGGCGCGCTACGAGTTCCTGCGGTTCGCCCGCCTGCCGGGCCTGCCGGACGGCGCGACCGGGCTGCTCCACGGGACCGATCCCGGGGTCTCTGAGCTCGTCGCCTCGCAGACGATCGAGTACCACTCCGAGATGCGGTTCGTGCCCTACCAGCCGTTCCTCGCCTCCCTCTGGGTCTCCCGGCTCGGCCGCTCGTCGTTCACCGTCGCCGCCGAGCTCCGCGTCGAGGCGGGCGGGGGTCCGGCGGCGGTCTGGGAGTGCGTGAACGTGCTGTGGGACCACCGCGCCCAGTCCGCGTGGACGATCAGCGACGCGGTGCGCACCGATCTCGAGCGCTACCTCGGCGACCCGGTGGGCTTCCGCCGCTGAACCTCCGGTCGAGCCCCTCCCGGGCCCGGGCGACGCAAGGTCAGGACTCGGGCGCGCCCAGCAGCTGCCGCACCCTCGCCGGCCCCAGCGCCAGCACCAGGGTGGGCAGGCGCGGCCCGCGGTCGGCGGAGACCAGCAGGTTGTAGAGCAGGCGGAAGAAGTCCTTCTGGTCGGCCTTCACCTCGTCGGTGGGCGCGTCGTCGAACCCGAGGCCGCGGGCGACCTTCGGGACGCCGTAGACGACGGACGTCACGCTGTCGAGGTCCGGCTCGGAGGGGAGCCGGTCGAGGAAGATCCGCAGCCACAGCTGCTCGTCCTCGGTGAGCGAGCCGAGGCGCTCGGCGTCGGGCGTCTCGCGCACCGTGGTGCGCTCGTCGGCCGGCACGTGCTCGGCGGTCCACTGCATCGCCTTGGACAGCCGCGGCTCGAGGTCGGCGACGGAGTCGTGGGGGAAGCCCGAGGACTCGATGACCCGCGAGATGAGCTCGGCCGAGCCGGCGGTCACGTCGGCGACGGACGACAGGGTGCGGAACGGGACCGCGACGGCCGGGGTCGGCAGGCGCCCCGCCGAGGCGGTCGCCGAGGCGCGGTGCCACGCCAGGGTGGCGACGTCGGCCTTCGCGGGGTCGGCGGCCTTGCGGCCGAGGGCGTCCCACTCGTCGTAGAGGCGGACGACGGCGGGACCGAAGTCGATGTCGAAGGCCTGGGTGGGGGCCCGGCGGACGTAGAGCCAGCGCAGCAGGGGCGCCTCGAGGATCCGCAGCGCGTCGGCGGCGGTCGGGACGCCTCCGGCCGACGACGACATCTTCTGCACGCCGGCGAACCCGACGAACGCGTAGATGACGCGTGCCGGCGCGCGCCAGTCGAAGATCGACGACACGATCTCGGTGCCGACGGTGTAGGACGAGCCGGGGGTCATGTGGTCGCGCCCGGCCGGCTCGAAGTTGACCGACTCGTAGGCCCAGCGCATCGGCCAGTCGACCTTCCACACGAGCTTGCCGTCGGTGTCGGTGGACAGGTCGGTGGTGCCCTCGTAGCCGCACGAGGAGCAGGTGTAGGACAGCGTCGTGGTGGCGTCGTCGTACGCCGTGGTGGTCACCGTGTCGCGGCCGCACTGGCGGCAGTAGGGGCGGTAGGGGAACCGGGCGATCGCGTCGCCGGTGCCTGAAGCGGCCGGCTCGGCGTCCTCGTTGGCGACCGAGTCGGCGAGGTCGGCGGCCTCCTGGGCGGACGCGTCCTCTCCGGCGGTGACCTTCCTGGTGCGGTGCCGGGCGAGCACCGCCTCGATCTCGTCGCGCCGCGCGACCGCCCGGAGGACCTGCTCGCGGTAGGCGCCGGAGGTGTACATCTGCGTCTGGGAGATCTCCTCCATCTCGACGCCGAGGTCGCGCAGCGCCGCCTGCAGGGGCGCCTTGAAGTGCTCGGCCCAGTTGACGTGGCACTCCCACGGGTCGGGCACGGCGGTCAGCGGGCGGCCGATGTGGTCGGCCCACTCGGCCGGCACGCCCGCCGGGACCTTGCGGAAGCGGTCGAAGTCGTCCCAGGAGTGCAGATGGCGCACCGGCACGCCGCGGCGCCTCAGCTCCTCGGCGACGAAGTGCGGGGTGATGAACTCGCGCAGGTTGCCCAGGTGGATCGGGCCGCTGGGGGAGGCGCCGGAGGCGACGGTGACCGGGCCGTCGCCGGCGTGGCGTACGGCGTCGTCCGCCGCCCGCGTCACCCAGTCGACCGGATCGCCCTGCTGTCCACCTCGTGCCATGGGTGCAAGGCTATCGGGGCTGCCGGGGCGTCGGAGCCGTCCCCCGTGGCGGCTCCGACGCTGTGCTCCAGGGAGCGGGCCGCCGCGCACCCCCGTCCGCGACCGGCCGGGACCAGTATGAAGTGGCCGGTCGCTGCCACCGTGGTCATGAGTGCCGCTGGCAGTAACCTGCCAGCATGGCAGCAGACCCGTCCTCGGTCCTCGCGGCGCTGGGCCTCGACCGGCGGGCCGAGCAGCTGTACTTCCGGCTGGTGCCGGTCTCGGGGCACACCCTCGTCGGCGTCGCCCGGCTCGTGCAGGAGCCGCCCGCCAGCCTCCTGGGGCGGCTCGCCCCGCTGCAGGCCCTCGGCCTGGTGGTGCTGGACGAGGACAGGCTGGTCGTGCCGCCGCTCGCGGAGGTGCTCTCGGACCTCGTCGAGCAGGAGTCACGCCTCGCCGCCACCTCGGCGTCCCGCCTGCACGAGCTGTCCCGCGCGCTGCCGCACCTCGTGGCGGCCGCGACCCGCCCCGACGTCGGCGACCTCAGCGACATCCGCCCGCTCGACGGCGAGCTGAGCTCGGGCGGCGACCCGCTGGAGCTGCTGCACCTCATGATGCGGACCAGCCGGGGCGACATGCTGTGGCTGCGGCCCGACGCGTGGGCCCTGCCTCGTGAGTCCCGGGTCGGCGAGCTGCTCGGGGAGGCGATCGCCAGCGGACGACGCTCGCGCGCGATCTACCCGGTCCGCGCGCTGACCGAGGCGCCCGAGGCGCTGCGCGCCCGGGCGCGGCTCGGGGAGCAGGTGCGGGTGATGTCGGAGCTCCCCACGCGCATGTTCATCCTCGGCGACGCCCACGCGGTGCTGCCCGAGCCGATCGGCTACACCGACGAGCCGCGCGTCCACGTGAGGCAGCGCTCGATCGTGGCGGCACTGACCATGTGGTTCGAGCTCCTGTGGTCGCGCGCCGCGCCGGTCCCCGAGCTCGAGACCGGCACCGGGCACCCCGACGAGCGCCAGTTCCTCCTCGACCAGCTGATGGCCGGTGCGACCGACGAGGTCATCGCCCGCAAGCTGGGGCTCGGACTGCGCACCGTGCGTCGCCGCGTCGCGAGCCTGATGACCGAGCTGGGCGTCGACACCCGGTTCCAGGCGGGCGCCGAGGCGGTCCGGCGCGGCTGGCTCTAGGCAGGCGGCCCCGGGCGGCCCCGGGCGGGCCTGGGCGGGGTCCCCCTGCTCAGGGCAGGATCATCGAGTACGCCGCGCGCTCCAGGCGCCAGCTGCGGCTGCGCTCGGGGCCGGAGACCTCCCCGTCGGCGGACAGCCAGAACTCGTCGCCGCTGACCTTCACCGAGGTGCCGCGCAGCGTGACCACGTCGTCGCGCTCGTCGTGCTCGCCCTTGCGCAGGCCCGCGGCGTAGCCGAGCTTGGCCGTCGACGACACGGCCCGGCTGATCATCACGTCGAGCAGGCCGTCCTCGGTGTCGGCGTCCGGGTTGAGCTCGGTGCCGCCGCCGACCTGCGCGCCGTTGCCGATGGCGACCATGAGGACCGGCCGGTCGACGTCGTTGACCACCTTCCCGTCGAGCTCCACGCGCAGGCGCCAGCTCGGTGGGTGGAAGGCCGACAGGAGCGCGCCGATCGGGTAGCCGAGGCGGCCGAGGTTGACGCTGCCGACGCCGACGGCGCCGAGCCGGGTCTTCCACTTCGCGCCCTTGCGGCTCGCCTGCGCGCCCACGCCGACGTGCACGTTGTTGACCACCACGTTGCCGGTCTCGTCGACGATGAGGTCGACCCGGCGCGGACGCCCGGACAGCACCAGGCGCGCGGCGTCCTCGATGTCGAGGGGGATGTCGTTGCCGCGGGCGAAGTCGTTGCCGGTGCCCATCGGCAGCAGCCCGAGCGTGGCGTCGGCGAGCTCGTGGCGCTTGTGCAGCGCCGTCACGACCGCGTGGAGGCTCCCGTCGCCGCCGGCCACCACGACCGTGCGCCCGCCGGCGCGGTGCAGCACGCCGTCGAGCTCGCCGGGGTTGGAGGTCCGCTCCACCTCGACCGACGCCTTGTCGCGCAGCACCGACAGCGCCGAGTTGAGCCGCACCTCGTCGGAGGTGCCGGCCTCGGCGTTGGTGATGACGAGGAGGGATCGCACGGCCGGACCATAGCCCACCGCGGCCCCGCCCCCGGGACGCCCGCCGGGGCACACCGCCCGGGTGCGGTAGCGTGGGGCCGCAAGAGCCCCGTGCCTCGTGCCGGGGCTGTTCCCATGTGCTGGCTCCATCCGGTGGTCCCGCCGTGAGGCAGAGCCGTGAGACAGAGGAGGGCTGAGATGCCCGCGATCGTCGTGCTCGGCGCCCAGTGGGGCGACGAGGGCAAGGGCAAGGCCACCGACCTGCTGGCCACCACGGACCCGATCGACTACGTGGTCCGCACGAGCGGTGGCCACAACGCCGGCCACACCATCGTCGTCAACGGCGAGAAGTACGCCACCCACCTGCTGCCCAGCGGCATCCTCACGCCCGGCGCCACCTCCGTCATCGCCGGCGGCGTGGTGGTCTCGCCGGAGGCGCTGTTCCGCGAGCTCGACGGGCTGCTCGCCCGCGGCGTGGAGGTGGCCGACCTCAAGGTGAGCGCGAACGCCCACGTCATCGCGAGCTACCACGCCACGATCGACAAGGTCACCGAGCGCTTCCTCGGCAAGAACCAGATCGGCACGACCGGACGCGGGATCGGGCCGGCCTACGCCGACAAGACCAACCGCGTCGGCGTGCGCATCGCCGACCTGTTCGACGAGAAGATCCTCACGCAGAAGGTCGAGGCGGCCCTCGACGTGCGCAACCACCTGCTCACCAAGGTCTACAACCGGCGGGCCATCGAGGTGGACGCGGTCGTGGAGGAGCTGACGTCGTACGCCGAGCGGCTGCGGCCGATGGTGTGCGACACCTCGCTGCTGCTCAACCGGGCGCTCGACGCCGGCCAGACCGTGCTGTTCGAGGGCGCGCAGGCCACCATGCTCGACGTCGACCACGGCACCTACCCGTTCGTGACGTCGTCGAACCCCGTCGCCGGCGGCGTGTGCGTCGGCGCCGGCGTCGGCCCGACCCGCATCGACCGCGTGATCGGGGTGATCAAGGCCTACACGACCCGCGTCGGCTCGGGGCCCTTCCCGACCGAGCTGTTCGACGAGGACGGCGCGCGCCTGCAGCAGCTCGGCGGCGAGGTCGGCGTCTCCACGGGCCGCACCCGCCGGTGCGGGTGGTACGACGCGGTGGTGGCCCGCTACGCGAGCCGGGTCAACGGCCTGACGGAGTTCTTCCTCACCAAGCTCGACATCCTCGGGGCGTGGGAGCGCATCCCGGTGTGCGTGGCCTACGAGGTCGACGGCGAGCGGGTCGACGAGATGCCGATGACGCAGACCGAGTTCCACCACGCCACGCCCGTCTACGAGTACTTCGACGGCTGGCAGAGCGACATCTCCGGCTGCCGCACCTTCGACGAGCTGCCGAGGAACGCGCAGGCCTACGTCGAGGCGCTCGAGGAGATGTCCGGTGCCCCCATCTGGGGCGTGGGCGTCGGCCCGGGCCGCGAGCAGACCGTGGTGGTGCGCGGGTGAGGACGCTCGTCGTCGGCAGCGGCGGGCGCGAGCACGCGCTCGTCCTCGCCCTCGCCGCCGAGCCGGGCAGCGAGGTGCACGCCGCTCCGGGCAACCCGGGCATGGGCGAGGTCGCCACCCTCCACGAGGTGGACCCGATGGACGGCGAGGCCGTCGCCGCCCTCGCCACCGCCGTCGGTGCCGACCTGGTCGTCGTGGGCCCCGAGGCGCCCCTCGTCGCGGGCGTCGCCGACACCGTGCGGGCGGCCGGCGCGGCCGTCTTCGGTCCCTCCCGCGCCGCCGCCCGGCTCGAGGGCTCCAAGGCGTTCTCCAAGGACGTGATGGCCGCGGCCGGCGTGCCGACCGCGGGCTCGCGCACCTGCACGACCCCCGAGGAGGTCGCCGCGGCGCTCGACGCCTTCGGCGCCCCCTACGTCGTCAAGGACGACGCGCTGGCCGCCGGCAAGGGCGTCGTCGTGACCGGCGACCGCGAGGCAGCCCTGGCCCACGCGGCCGGCTGCGACCGGGTCGTGGTGGAGGAGTTCCTCGACGGTCCGGAGTTCTCCCTGTTCGTCGTCTGCGACGGCGCCGTCGGCCGCCCGCTCCTGCCCGCCCAGGACTTCAAGCGCATCTTCGACGGCGGCCGCGGACCCAACACCGGCGGCATGGGCTCGTACGCCCCGCTGGCCTGGCTGCCCGACGGCGTCGTCGACACGGTGATGGCCGACGTCGTCGCCCCGACGCTGGCGGAGATGCGGCGCCGCGGAGCGCCCTTCGTCGGCTGCCTCTACGTCGGTCTCGCGCTGACCGCCGCGGGCCCGAAGGTCATCGAGTTCAACTGCCGCTTCGGCGACCCCGACGTCCAGCCGGTCCTCGCGCTGCTCACCTCCCCGCTGGGCGCGCTGCTGCTGGCGGCGGCCGAGGGCGACCTGGCGTCCGCACCCGAGCCGACGTTCGCCGACGGCGCGGCCGTGTCGGTCGTCCTGGCCAGCGCGGGCTACCCCGAGACCTCGTCCACGGGAGACGTGATCCGCGGGGTCGGCAGCGCGAACGGCGTCCACGACGTCGACGTGATCCACGCCGGCACGGCGATCGTCGCCGCACCCGAGGAGGGCGACCCCGACCACCGCCACCTCGTCACCGCCGGCGGCCGGGTGCTCGCCGTACGCGCCGTCGGGTACGACGTCGCCGACGCCCGAGCGCGCGCGTACGCCGCCGCCGACCTGATCTCCTTCGACGGCCTGCAGCGACGCTCCGACATCGCCGCCGAGCCGCTCGGCGTCGTCGAGGGCGCCGCCTCGCGTGGCTGACGCCCCGTTCCCGCCCTGCGTCGCGCTGCACGTGCGCGAGGTGCTGCACGGCGCGGAGTGGGCCTCGTGGGACGAGCGCGTGGTCTCCGACGACGGTCACCTCCTCGCGAGCGTGGTGGCCGACGGCACGCCCCTGGCGTTCGCCGACCACCCGTTCCCGCACCCGTGGGGACACCTCGCCGCGTGGACCGGCACGACCGTCCTCAAGCTGCGCCGCGCGGGCGACTGGTACTCGGTGTGGAAGTTCTTCAGCGCCGACGGCCTCTCCTTCCTCTCCTGGTACGTCAACTTCGAGACACCGGTCGTGCGCACCGCCGACGGCGTCGACGTCGACGACCTCCAGCTCGACGTCGTCATCGACCCCGACGGGTCGTGGCGGTGGAAGGACGTCCACCACCTGGCGCCGGCGCTCGCATCGGGCCGCATCACGCAGGACGAGCTGCTCGCCGTCCTCGCCGCCGCGAGCGAGGTCGCCGACCTGCTCGACCGCGACGACCGCTGGTGGGCGCCGTGGGACGGCTGGGCGCCGCAGGATGGGAGGATCGGGTCGTGAACGTCCCCAACGTGCTGGCCACCCGCTACGCCGGTGCCGACCTCGCCGAGATCTGGTCGCCCGAGCACAAGATCGTCCTCGAGCGGCAGCTCTGGATCGCCGTGCTGAAGGCGCAGCGCGACCTCGGCATCGCGGTGCCCGACGGCGTCGTCGAGGCCTACGCGAGCGTCGTCGACCGCGTCGACCTCGACTCGATCGCCGCCCGCGAGCGGGTCACCCGCCACGACGTGAAGGCGCGCATCGAGGAGTTCTCCGCGCTCGCCGGGCACGAGCACATCCACAAGGGCATGACCTCGCGCGACCTCACCGAGAACGTCGAGCAGCTGCAGGTGCGCCGCTCGCTGGAGGTCGTGCGCGACCGGGCGGTGGCCGCGCTGGTGCGCCTCGGGAGGCTCGCCGCCGAGCACGAGACGACCGCGATGGCCGGACGCTCGCACAACGTCGCCGCCCAGGCCACCACCCTCGGCAAGCGCTTCGCCACCGTCGCCGACGAGATGCTCATCGCGGTCCAGCGCATCGAGGAGCTGCTCGCCCGCTACCCCCTGCGCGGGATCAAGGGGCCGATGGGCACGGCGCAGGACATGCTCGACCTGCTCGACGGCGACGCCGCGAAGCTCGCGTCGCTGGAGGAGCGGGTCGCCCGCCACCTCGGCTTCGAGCAGGTGCTGACCAGCGTCGGCCAGGTCTACCCGCGCTCGCTCGACTTCGACGTGGTGTCGGCGCTGGTGCAGCTGGTCAGCGGCCCGTCGAACCTGGCGACGACGATCCGGCTGATGGCCGGCAACGAGCTGGTGACCGAGGGCTTCAAGGAGGGCCAGGTCGGCTCGTCGGCGATGCCGCACAAGATGAACAGCCGCTCGTGCGAGCGGGTCAACGGCCTCGCGGTGGTCGTGCGCGGCCACCTGTCGATGATCAGCGAGCTCGCCGGCGACCAGTGGAACGAGGGCGACGTGTCGGACTCGGTCGTGCGCCGGGTCGCGCTGCCCGACGCGTTCTTCGCCACCGACGGGCTCTTCCAGACCTTCCTCACGGTGCTCGACGAGTTCGGCGCCTTCCCGGCGGTGATCCAGCGCGAGCTCGACCGCTACCTGCCGTTCCTCACCACCACCAAGGTGCTGATGGCGGCGGTGCGCAACGGCGTCGGCCGCGAGGCCGCGCACGAGGCGATCAAGGAGGCCGCCGTCGGCACCGCCCTCGCGATGCGCTCGGGCCAGGCCGACAACGACGTCTTCGCCAAGCTCGCCGCCGACGAGCGGCTCGGGCTCACCCGCGACCAGATCGACACGCTCGTCGCCGACCCGATCGAGTTCACCGGCGCCGCGGTGGCCCAGACCCGCGCGGTCGTGGCCCGGGTCGAGGCGCTGGCGCAGCGGCACCCCGGCGCGGCGGCGTACGCCCCCGGCGCGATCCTCTGACGCCGGACCGGTCGGCGCGGACCGGTCAGTCCCCGAGCCGCCAGGACCGGACAGCGGCGGCGAGCGCGACCGACAGCACGGCGAGCGCAGCGACCAGGGCCGAGCGCGCCGCGACCGGCGCCGAGGCCACGGCGTCGACGGCCTGGTAGACGGTCATCAGCAGGGCAGCTCCGAGCGCGGAGCCGATCCGCTGGCCCGTCTGGAGGGCGCCGCCCGCCGCCCCGCCCATGCGTGGCGGCACGTCGGCGAGGGTGAGGGTGAAGTTGGGGGAGATGACACCCCCGCCGCCGACCCCGGCGAGGAACATCGCCGGCGCCAAGGTCCACCAGAGCCGGTCGGAGGGCTGGGTGACCAGCCACGCGGCGAGGGCGGTGCCGGTCATCATCACCGACAGCGCGAGGAGCGTCACGCGCCGCCCGATCCGGCCGACCAGCCGGCCGGCGAGCGGCGACGTGGTGGCGGCGCCGACGGCGAAGGGCGTCATCAGCAGCGCCGCGTGCAGCGGTGCGAACTCCTCGCCCTCCTGCAGGTGCACCGACAGCACGAGGAAGATCCCGGTGAAGCCGGTGAAGTACAGCGTGCCGACGAGCAGGCCGTTGGCGTAGCCCGGCAGTCCGCTGAGCAGCGAGACGTCGAGCAGGGGCGGGCGGTCGAGCCGGACGGTGCGCCGCTCCCACCGCGCGAACGCCCAGGCCAGCGGCGGGAAGGCCGCCAGCAGCACCAGCGGCAGCCCGGCCCCGCCCTCGAGGCTGATGAGCGGGAAGAGCACGGCCAGGACCGCGAGGCCGAGCAGCACCGCGCCGACGAGGTCGACGCGGGGGTCCTTCTCGGCCTCCGCCCCCGCGTCGTTGTCGGGCACCATCCGCCGGATCAGCACCAGCGCCACGAGCCCGATCGGCACGTTCACGAGGAACAGCGAGCGCCAGCCGTCCTCCTCGCCGAGCAGGCCGATGAGGGCACCGCCGATGAGCGGTCCGGTGGCCGAGGCGACGGCCACGGTGAAGCCGAACATGCCGAAGGCGCGCCCGCGCTCCTCGCCCCGGAACAGCTGCTGGATCAGGCCGGAGTTCTGCGGTGTCAGCAGCCCGGCGCTGGCGCCCTGCACGAGCCGGGCGAGCACGATGGCCGCGGCGTTGGGCGCCAGCCCGACGGCGGCGCTGGACACCACGAAGCCGACGAGGCCGATCGTCATCAGCCGGCGGCGGCCGTGCGCGTCGCCGAGCCGCCCGCCGGCTACCAGCGTCATGCCGAACGCGAGGGCGTACCCCGAGACGACCCACTGGATGGTCGCGGCCGAGGTGTCCAGGCTCGAGCGGATCGAGGGGACGGCGACGTTGACGATGGTCACGTCGAGCAGCGACATGAAGCCGACGACCAGCGACACGGCCAGCACGCGCCAGCGGCGCGGGTCCGGCTCGTACGCCGACGCCTCCGCCGAGGCGGCGTCGGTCTCCTCGCTCCGGGTCATCGACGCCAGCCTTCCATCCGGTGCCACGCCGCGGACCATCCGGGAGGGTCCATCATGGTGGTGTGAAGGCAGTCCAGGTGCGCGTGACCGGACGGGTGCAGGGCGTCTCCTTCCGCTGGTACACCCAGGAGCAGGCGCGCCGGCTCGGCGTCGCGGGATGGGTGCGCAACGAGCCGGACGGCTCGGTGCTCCTGCACGCGGAGGGCGACGACGAGGCGGTCGACGCCCTCGTCGCGTGGTGCCACGACGGCCCGGCCACGGCGCGCGTGGAGCACGTCGCGGTCCGCGACGCGCAGGTCGGCGGCGCCGGCGGCTTCGAGGTCGTCGGCTGAACGACGTGGCCGGGATCTCGTCGTCCTCGGCTTCGCGCGGCCGGTCCGTGCCCACGACACTGGCGCCATGACCGCCCCCGTCACCGTGTCCGTCACCCGCCACGTCGACCCGTCGCGGACGACGGAGATGCTGGCCTGGGTGCAGGCGGGGACGTCGCTGGCCGAGCGGTTCGACGGCTTCCTCGGGTCGGGCTGGGTGCGTCCCAGCGAGGACTCCTCGGAGTGGCACATGCTCTACCGCTTCGCCGACGCCGACTCGCTCGCCGCCTGGGAGGCCTCCCCGCAGCGCGCGTGGTGGCTCGAGGCGGCCCAGGGCAGCGTGGAGGAGAAGAGCCGTGAGCGGCGTACGGGGATCGAGGGCTGGTTCGACGAGCCGGCGTCCGTCGAGATGCTCAGCGCCGCACCGGTGGCGCCCCCGCGGTGGAAGCAGATGATCGTCATCTTCATGGTGTTCCTGCCGCTGAGCCTGCTCGCCAACTTCGTCGCCTCGCGCACCATCTCGGACTGGCCGCTCGTGCCGCGCGTGGCGCTCGTGACCACGGTGATGACGCCGCTGATGACCTACGTCTTCCTGCCGTTCATGACCAGGCGCATGAGCTGGTGGCTGCACCGGTAGGTCCCGCACGGCGGCGGGCCGTCCCCTGACCGGGCCGCGCGCACTAGGCTCGGCGCGTGGCCGAGCTGAACATCCCCGCCGCCCCGGTGGTCGAGGGCACCACCCACCTGCACTCCGGCAAGGTGCGCGACCTCTACCGCATCGACGGCGGTGAGCACGAGGGCCGGCTGCTGATGGTCGCCAGCGACCGCATCTCGGCCTACGACTTCGTCCTCGACTCCACGATCCCCGACAAGGGCGAGATCCTCACCCGGATGTCGCTGTGGTGGTTCGACCAGCTGTCCGGCCTGGTGGGCAACCACGTCGTCTCGACCGACGTGCCGGCCGCCGTGTCCGGCCGTGCCGTGATCTGCGAGCGGCTCGAGATGTTCCCCGTCGAGTGCGTGGCGCGCGGCTACCTCACGGGGTCCGGCCTGCTCGACTACCGCCGCACCGGCGAGGTGTGCGGCATCGCGCTGCCGCCGGGTCTCGAGGACGGCAGCCGCCTGCCGGAGCCCGTCTTCACGCCCGCGACCAAGGCCGCCCTGGGCGACCACGACGAGAACGTCGACTACGCCGCCGTCGTCGACGCGGTCGGTGGGGATGCCGCCGCGGAGCTGCGCAGGCTCACCATGGAGGTCTACGACCGGGCGCACGCGCTGGCGCGCGGCCGCGGCATCATCCTGGCCGACACCAAGCTCGAGTTCGGCCGGCGGCCGGACGGTACGACGATCCTCGCCGACGAGGTCCTGACCCCCGACTCCAGCCGCTTCTGGCCGGCCGACCAGTGGCAGCCGGGCCGCGCGCAGGCGTCGTACGACAAGCAGATCGTGCGCGACTGGCTCACCGGCGAGTCCGGCTGGGACCGCACGTCGGGCGAGGCGCCGCCGCCGCTGCCGGACGCTGTCGTGGAGCGCACCCGGGCCCGCTACGTCGAGGCCTACGAGCTGCTGACCGGGGAGCGGTTCTGAGCGCCCGTCGCATCGAGGCGGCCGTGCGGCTGCCGGTCCCGGCGGAGACGGCCTTCCGCTACCTCTGCGACCCCCGCAACCGGCCCGAGTGGCAGTCCTCGCTGCGCTCGGTCGACGTGCCCGCCGACGAGGAGCCGCACCTCGGGCAGGTGTGGCGCGACACCACCACGGTCGGCGTGCGCCCCCACCTGGAGACGACCGAGCTGGTGCCGTTCCGCGTCTGGGCCGAGCGGGGCCGCTGGCGCGGGGTGACCGCCACCCTCGCGCTGCACTTCACCGAGCTGCCGGGCGGCTGCCGGGTGCGCGCGGAGGGCGAGGTCGACGGGCGCGGGCTGTGGGCGCTGCCGGCCGTGGCGGCCGGCGTGCTGGCCTCCGGCGCCATCGCGGCGGACCTGCGCAAGGCCGGCCGGATCCTCGCCGATCGGCAGGCGCCCTGAGTAGGTTGGCGCCATGCCGAACCTCTCCTCGCTCCTCGAAGGCTCCGCCGAGGCCCACCCCGACCGCACGGCGCTCGTGCTCGGCGACACGCGCCTGACGTACGCACAGGTGGACGCCGCCGCCAACCAGGTCGCCGACCTGCTGGTCTCCCGCGGCATCGAGCCGGGCGACAAGGTGGCGCTGAGCTGCCCGAACCTGCCGCACTTCCCGATCGTCTACTACGGGATCCTCAAGGCCGGGGCGACCGTGGTGCCGCTCAACGTGCTGCTCAAGGGACGCGAGGTGGCCTACCACCTCGACGACTCGGACGCGAAGGCGTACTTCTGCTTCCAGGGCACCGCCGAGCTGCCGATCGGCGCCGAGGGGCACGCCGGCTTCGAGCAGGCCGCAGGCTGCGAGCACTTCTTCGTCATCACCGCCGACCCGGCCGCCGAGTCGCCGATCCCGGGGGCCCAGACGCTCGGTCAGGCGCTCGTCGGCCGGTCGCCGGTCTTCGAGACCCGCGACGTGGACGGCGACGACACCGCGGTCATCCTCTACACCTCCGGCACCACCGGCCAGCCCAAGGGCGCCGAGCTGATGCACCGCAACATGATCTCCAACGCCCTCGTCAGCGACCAGCTGTTCGACGCCGACGCCGAGCGCCCCGACACCCTGCTCTGCGTCCTGCCGCTCTTCCACTCCTTCGGCCAGACGGTGATCATGAACGCCGGGTTCGCCTTCGGCGGAACGATCGTGCTGCTGCCGCGGTTCGAGGCCGGCCCCGCGCTGTCGTTGATGGAGAAGGAGGGCGTCACCTTCTTCGCGGGCGTCCCCACGATGTACTGGGGCCTGCTCGGCGCCCTCGACGACTCCGGCGTCGACGTGCGGACGGTGGCCGAGCGGGTGCGCGTCGCTGTCGCCGGCGGCTCCGCGCTGCCGGTGGAGGTGCACAAGGAGTTCGAGCGCCGCTTCGGGGTGACGATCCTCGAGGGCTACGGACTATCGGAGACCTCGCCGGTGGCCAGCTTCTCGGTGTACGGCGAGCCGGTGCGGGTGGGCTCGATCGGCGTCCCCATCCCCGGGGTCGAGATGAAGCTGATCAGCCCGGAGCCCGGCGTGCGCGAGGACCTCGACGAGGGCGAGGACGTCGTCGGCGAGATCGCGATCAAGGGCCCCAACGTCATGAAGGGCTACCACGGGCGCCCCGACGCGACCGCCGAGGCGATCGTCGACGGCTGGTTCCGATCCGGCGACCTGGCCCGCAAGGACTCCGACGGCTGGTACTACATCGTCGACCGGTCCAAGGACATGATCATCCGCGGCGGCTACAACGTGTACCCCCGCGAGATCGAGGAGGTCCTGCTGACCCACCCCGGCGTGTCGCTGGCGGCCGTCATCGGCGTGCCCGACGAGAGCCACGGCGAGGAGATCAAGGCCTTCGTCATCCGCGCCGAGCGCGCGGACCTCACCGAGGACGAGCTGGTCGCGTGGGCCAGGGACCAGATGGCGGCCTACAAGTACCCGCGGATCGTCGAGTTCGTCGACGCGCTGCCCATGACCGCCACCGGCAAGATCCTCAAGCGGGAGCTGGCCTGATGCGTGCACTGCTCGTCGCCCTCGGTGTGCTCATGGTCCTCGTCGGCGCGCTGTGGACCGGCCAGGGCCTCGGCTACGTCGGCGGCAGCCCGATGACCGACGAGGCCGTGTGGGCGATCATCGGGCCGCTCGTCGCCGGGCTCGGCGTCGCGCTGGTGATCGCGGCGTCGCGCCGCCCCAGGTGACCTACGGCCGACGGAGCGTCACCGGGGCGGGGGCCTCGGCCCCGCGGGCGTGATGCCGAGCCGCTCCTGCAGCGCGATCGCGTCGAACGGGGCGTGCACCTTGGCGTCGTTGTCGAAGTAGACGAGCACGTCGAGGCCGGCCGCCGCCCAGCCCCGGACCTTGTCGGCCCACATGTCGAGGGCGGCGTCGGAGTACCCGCTGGCGTACAGCTCCTCGTCACCGTGCAGGCGGACGTGGACGAGCGAGCTCGTGACCTCGTCGAACATCGGCCACGTGCCCGCCGAGTCGGCGACGACCATGCCGATGTCGTGGGCGCGGAGCAGCTCGCAGAACTCGGGGGTGCGGAAGGAGCGGTGCCGGACCTCCAGGACGTGCCGCAGCGGCCGGTCGACCGGCGTCGTGGGGTCGGCGGGCTCCTTGAGCCGGTCGGGGTCGTGGTGGGCGGCGGCGTACGCGGCGGCGTCGGTGGTGCGACGCGGGAGCAGGTCGAAGAAGGACGCCAGCCGGTCGGGGTGGAAGCCCAGGTTGGGCGGCAGCTGCCACAGCATCGGCCCCAGCCGGTCGCCGAGCGACAGCACGCCGGAGGCGAGGAACGTGCCGAGGGGCACCTCGACGTCCACGAGCTTCTTCATGTGCGTGATGAACCGGGGGCCCTTGACGGCGAAGAGGAAGTCCTCGGGCACCTGCTCGGCCCACGTCCGCCAGCTCGACGGCCGCTGCAGCGAGTAGAACGAGCCGTTGATCTCGACGCTGGTCATCCGCTCGCCGACGTGGGCCAGCTCGAGCCGCTGCGGAAGCCCCGGCGGGTAGAACTGCCCGCGCCACCCGGCGTACCTCCAGCCGGAGATGCCGACCCGGATCATGGGCACCTCCTGCCACCTCCGTCGCACGGTGAGCACCCCGCGTACCCGCCTGGCGTCCGGGCATGCGTCGCCGACTTCGGACCCGGCCGCCCGGTCACTAGAATCGTGCTCGCCCCCTCCAGCCTGTCCCCAGGAGCACTTCGTGGCCCGAGTCGTCGTCGACGTCATGCCCAAGCCAGAGATCCTCGACCCCCAGGGCAAGGCGGTGCTCGGAGCACTGCCCCGCCTCGGGTTCGACCTCGTCACCGACGTCCGTCAGGGCAAGCGGTTCGAGCTGCAGGTCGACGGCGAGATCACCGACGCCGTGCTGGCCCGGATCGAGGAGGTCGCCGGGACGCTGCTCTCCAACCCGGTGATCGAGGACTTCGAGGTCCACGTCGAGGAGCACTCCGTGGCCGAGGTCGCCCAGGGGGCGGGCCGATGAGGGTCGGCGTCGTCACGTTCCCCGGCTCGCTCGACGACGTCGACGCCCGCCGCGCGGTGAGCATCGGCGGCAACGAGGCCGTCGCCCTCTGGCACGGCGACGAGGACCTCAAGGGCGTCGACGCGGTCGTGCTGCCCGGCGGCTTCTCCTACGGTGACTACCTCCGCTGCGGGGCCATCTCGCGCTTCGCGCCGGTGATGACCTCGGTGATCGAGGCCGCGGGCAAGGGCATGCCGGTGCTGGGCATCTGCAACGGCTTCCAGATCCTGTGCGAGTCGCACCTGCTGCCCGGTGCGCTGATCCGCAACGACCACCGCAGGTTCGTGTGCGTCGACCAGCGGCTGCGCATGGAGCGCGTCGACACCCCGTGGACCTCGGCGTACGCACCGGGCCAGGAGGTCACCATCGTGCTCAAGAACGGCGAGGGCGGCTTCGTCGCCGACGAGCACACCCTCGACCTGCTCGAGGGCGAGGGCCGCGTCGTCGCGCGCTATCTCGACGGCAACCCCAACGGCTCGCTGCGCGACATCGCCGGCATCTCCAACGAGCGCGGCAACGTCGTGGGGCTCATGCCGCACCCCGAGCACGCAGTGGAGGACCTCACCGGCCCCGGCACCGACGGACTGGGCTTCTTCACCTCGCTGGTGGAGCACGCCTTCGCCGGAGCCTCCGCGTGACCCCACGCCGGCTCCACCGCGTCGTCGCGGTCGCCGAGGCGGTCACCTGGGCGCTGCTCCTGACCGGCATGTTCCTCAAGTACGTCACCGAGACGACCGAGCTCGGGGTCCGGGTCTTCGGCATGGTGCACGGCGTCGTGTTCATCGCGTACTGCCTGGCGACGGTGCTGCTGTGGGTCGACCAGCGGTGGCCGGTGAGCCGCCTGGCGCTGGGCCTGGTCGCCGCCGTGCCGCCGTTCGCGACGGTGCCGTTCGAGAGGTACGCCGAGCGCTCCAGGCTGCTCGGCGACGCCTGGCGGCTGCGCTCGGAGCACCCCCGCGGGCCGCTGGAGACGGTCACCGCGTGGCTCCTGCGGCGCCCCGCCCAGGGCCTGCTGGTCGGCCTCGTCGCCGTCGCCGGCCTGACCGGCGTGGCGCTCCTCGTCGGTCCTCCGGCCTGACGCGCGGGCGGCGGTCCGCCCCACCCACCCCACCCACTCCCTGATCCCCCGCTTAGGCGGGGCTCTGCGAACTTCTCGGGGTGTGCAGGCCCCCGGAAGTTCGCAATCCCCCGCTTAAGCGGGGGATTCGAGAAGGCCGCCGCCCTCACAACCCCCGCTGGAGCTTGTTCCAGGTCTGCCGCGTCGCGACCCCGGAGACCGCGATCCGGAGGCGGGACTGGTACGCCCGCAGCGCCGACTCGGTCTTCGCGTCGAACACGCCGGTCGCGCGGAACCGCCCGGCGCCGGCCGCGTTGAGCGCGCGCTGCAGCCGGTGCACCGCCTCGTCGGAGGAGCCGCGCTTGACCGTCGTACGTGCCCCCGCGGAGAGCAGGGCGACCCAGTGCCGCTTCTCGAAGGTGTCGGTCGGGGTGAACCTGCGGGCGGCCTGCCAGGCCCGGGCGGCGGCGATCGTGGCCGCGTCGTACGAGCCGCTCACCGCACCGGAGTAGGTGCCCTGCTCCTCGAGCAGGCACTGCAGCACCTTCACGCGCGTCGCCTGCGCCGAGGCGGGCGAGAGCGTCGGGTACTTCCAGTAGCCGAGCCGGGTGCCGGGGCAGCGGCCCTCCGGCCGGGGCTGGGAGCCTGCGCCGAGGTCGATGAAGTTGCTGTCGATGTTGATCGTGACGCCGCCCCACGTCTCGTCGTGGCCACCGCGGTACTGCTTCATCCGGCCGCCCGGGCGCCAGCCGTCCTCGGGGATGTACGTCGTGGAGGTGTTGGCCGCACCGTCCCAGCGGGCGATCCAGATGCGGTCGGGGAGCGCGAACCGGCCGGGCCGCAGCCGCCGCGCGTCGTCGAGCATCTTGATGCCGGAGCTGGCGCTGGAGTAGAAGCCGGCCACGTAGCCGAGCGCCTTGATCCGCGTCACCCACGCCGAGGTGAAGACCAGCGCCGACTCGCGGCAGTGGGTGTTGCCGAGGTCGAAGCCCTCGAGGTCGTACCAGATCGTGCTGCCGGGCCCGATCCCGTACGCCGCCGCGTCGGCGGCGTTCTCGTCGGCCTCGGCCGCCCCCTGCCGGGCCGCCTGGGCGTAGCCGCCCGTCGGGTTCGGCGAGATCGAGAAGTCGTCCTTGTAGCGGGGGAACCGCGGCTGGCAGGAGGCCTGCGGGCCGAGGGCGATCGGGAGCAGCCGCCAGCCGCGCGCGACCTGGGTCGCGACCCAGGTCGGGCTGAGGTTCGGTTGGGAGCGGCAGGCGCGCGAGTCGCCGGAGATGTAGATGCCCACCGCGGAGAACGGGGACGTGCGCCACCACGTGTCCATCGCCGCCTGCGTCGGCGCCAGGCACTGGTCGAAGCCGTGACCGGTGAAGTCGCCCGGGGTGGCCAGGGCGATCTGGCGCTGGGTGGCCAGCTTCCGGGCGCTGGCCGCAGGCGCGCCGGCCGCAGGCGCGCCGGCCGCAGGCGTGCCGGCCGCGCGGGAGCCGGCTCCGTCAGCGGTCGCGGGAGCGGGTCCGACGACGGGGACGAGGACGAGCGCGAGGGCGGCGAGGGCGAGGCGTCGCATGAGGACTCCAGCAGGCGGGGTGTGGGCGGGCGGGCGCCACGAAACCACACCAGTCACAGCCGTAACAGTGGTTCGCGTGAACTACACTGCGGTAGTTCCGGAGCCGCGGTCCGGCACCTCGTCGAGGAGGTAGTTGCCCCTCGCCTCCTCCTGCTCGACCAGCTCCTCGAAGGCGAGGGCGATGTCCTCCTGGTGCTCCTCGACCATCCTCGAGAGGTGTCCCTGCAGCAGGGCGCCGTTGGGGGACTCGCCCGAGAACACCCGCTCCCAGGTGTCCTCCCCGCTCGTGATCCTCGCGACCAGCGCCTGCATGTCCTCCCCGAGCTCGCCCGACCGCGCCTGCTCCTCGAGGGCCTCCCTCTCGTCCTCGGTGAGCAGCGGGCGGGCGTTCAGCTCCTCGACGGTCGCCCTGAGGTCGGCGAGGCCGGCCGTCAGGTCCTCGCGGGCCGCGGCGATGGCCGCGAGGATCTCGGCCTGGCTGCGGGGCTCGTCCATGCCGGGCGCCTACGCCGTGACGGCCGCGGGGGCGGCCGGCGCGACGGGTGCCGGCCGCTGGCCGATGGTCGGCGTCGTGACGGTGCCGGGGTCGCGTGTGAGGCTGCTCGGCGCACCGGTCGCGGCGGGCGCGGTCGGCCTGGAGACGGGCGCCCTATCGCCGTCGAAGAAGCCCTTCACGCTCTCGATGAGCGAGCGCACCTGCGTGAGGACGTCGATGAGCTTCACGAGGGCCTTGTACGCCTTCATCACCGCCTCGAACGCCTGCCACACCGCCTGCACGACGCGGGCCCAGCCGACGCCGGGGATGCTCATGGTGGCGAGCGCGGACGACACGGTCTGCACCGCGGACTGCACGCACTGCACCACCGACAGCGCGGTCTGCCAGGCGTCGCGGCAGATCTGGACGACGGTCTGACCCATCTGGACGAGCTGGCCGGCCTGGGCGTCGAGCGACCCGACCCAGGTGCCGATCTGCCTGATCGCCGCGTCGGAGGCGCCGCCCTGCCACGTGCGGGAGATGGTCTGCCCGCCGCTCTGCAGGTTGGCGGCGACACCCTGCATCGACTGACCGAGGTTCCCGAGGCACGAGCCCTGGCTGGACGCGCCGACCACGTCACCACCGATCCTGTCGGCCAGCTCGGCGCGGATGTCGAAGCCGGTGAGCATCCGCACCAGGTCGCACACGGTGTCGTAGGGGAACCCGAGGCTGATGCGGGGCAGGCTGGTCTCGGTCGGAGCAGCACGGCGGATCGTGGTGTCGGCGACGTCCCAGAACCCGGCGGATCCGTCCCGACCGTCGACGCCGCGGGCCTGGTGGCGACGGACGATGCCGTCCTCGGTCAGGGTGAAGTCGCGGGCGGTGGCGCGCAGAGCCTCGGCGTGGTCGCGCATCCCGGCGCCGTTGTCCTCCAGCGACTGGTGCAGCGACGGGAGGAGCGCGTGGTAGGCGCCCGTCATGGTCTCCAGGATGGGGCCGAAGTCGGCCTGGACCAGGCTGTGACCCCCGTTGCGCGCGATGCCGGCCAGGTCGTCGCCGGCTCGCTGCACCTGGACGGTCCAGGCGTCGAGCTCCGAAA
Organism: Nocardioides xinjiangensis; assembly: GCF_017916385.1. Taxonomy (NCBI): domain Bacteria; kingdom Bacillati; phylum Actinomycetota; class Actinomycetes; order Propionibacteriales; family Nocardioidaceae; genus Nocardioides; species Nocardioides xinjiangensis. Next base: position 1,392,991 of record NZ_JAFMSW010000001.1, on the reverse strand, counting down.
GGTCGACGGTCATCACGGCGTTCATCGCGGCTCCTGGGGGTTCCGGTGGCTGGGCGAGGAGGTGGCGCTCAGCGCGTCGTTGGTCGACTTCCCCGATCCCGCCCGGGCGAAACCGACGGTTGCGGATCGACTCGTCCGCAGGACCGCCGGGTGGGTGTTTCGCCGGTCGTCCGCGCGGGTATCGAGGTGAGGTGAGCGGAAGCGGCAGGCGTTCCCTGATGCAGGTCGAGCCGGCCAGGCTCGTCGAGCTGGCGGCCTCGTCGGAGCGCATCCTGGCGGCCATGCGCCAGGACTGGGTCGACGCCCTCCCCGAGCTGTCCGCGGCCTGTGACCGCCTCGGCGACGCTGCGGGCGCTGCCGGCCTCACGGCGTCCTACCTCGACTCGCTGACGGACGCCGGCGACGTCGTCTTCGCGCTGACCGACGCCCTCGACCTCGGCGTCTCCGGGCTGGTCGACGCGGCGCAGGACGCCGTACGGGCCGACGACGCCGTCGCGTCCGACCTCGACCGGACCGTCCACCTGCTGGGCCAGGACGTCCCCGCCATCCCGCCGGGGCAGGGGGGTCGCTGACCGTGCCGGCCCACCCCTGGGAGCTGCGTGCCGACGTCCGGCCGCTCGAGACCGCCGCCCGGCGGTGGGCCGAGGTGGGCACGCTCATGGCGCGCCACGGCGACGAGCTCGTCGACGCGGCTCGGCGGACCACCGAGGGCTGGGACGCGTCGTCCGCCGAGAGCTACGAGGACCACCGCCGCCGGGTGCTCGACAACCTGGACCGGTTCACCACGCTCGCCGCCCAGGTCTCCCGCCTCCTCTGCGCCGTGAGCTCCCTCCTCACCGAGGCGCAGAAGGAGCTGGACCAGGCGTGGACGAAGGTCGCGATGGTCCCGCACGAGGTCGTCGGTGAGGCGCGCCACCTGGTCTTCGCGCCCGCGGAGGACGACGAGCGCGGCACCGTCACGGCCGGCGAGGCGGAGGCGGAGGAGATCCGTCGCCGCCTGACGCTGGCGCTCGACCAGGAGGGCGCACGGCTGCGGTCGGCGCGGGCCGATCTCGTCACGGTGCGCACCGAGCTGACGACGCTCGCAGGCGGCACGTTCCCCGGCGCCGGTCCGGTGCCGGAGGCGTCCGGCGTCGGCACCGCCCCGGCCGTCGCCACGTCCGTGCCGGGCGCTGCGCAGGGCGGCGTCGCGACCGCACTGCCGCCCCTGGGCCGGGTCGCGGCGTCGCTCCCGGACCTCACCGGCATCTCCGCGGCTGCCGTCGCGCCGTTGGGCGCCGCCGCGGCCGCGGCCGGCGGGCTGCCCGCCCGGCGACGCGGGGGCACGCCCGCGTCCACGGTCGCGCCGCCCATCGGCGGCGTGGGCGCCGGCGCCGTGGCCGCGCGCGCCGGGACGACGTCGCGCGGCACCCCGAGCGGCCGCACCGGGCCGTCACCGACGGCGGCGCCACGCCCGGAGCGGGCTCCCGCGGAGCAGGCCGCCGCGCGCGCCGCCCGGGACAAGGCGGCCGCGGAAGCAGCGAGGGAGGCGGCCAGGGAGTCCAAGCGGGCGGTGCTGGGGGAGAAGCGCGCGGAGCGTGCTGCCCGCCGCGCCGAGCGCGAGGCGCAGCGCCTCGCGGGCGGCCGGTCGGATCGCCCGGCAGAGGGTCGGGTGGAGGGCCGGGCGGAGGGCCGGGCGGAGGGCCGGGCGGAGGGCCGCACCGGGGTGGGCCGCGCCGCTCGTGCCGATGACGAGCGCCGCGAGGTCGTCGACGGCGTCCACGAGCCGACTCCCGAGGCGGGGCGCGCGCAACAGCGCCGGTAGATTGGGGTCGTGCCCGAGACGAGCGCCCCGCAGTCCCCCTCCCTGACGACCGCCGGACTGACGACGTCCGGCGCGACCGGCACCCTGGACACGGTGGCCCTGGCGTCCACCGACGCCACGCGCGAGCAGCCGTGGGCGGACCTCGGCCTGAAGGCCGACGAGTACGCCCGGATCCGCGAGATCCTGGGCCGTCGGCCGACGAGCTCCGAGCTCGCGATGTACTCGGTGATGTGGAGCGAGCACTGCTCCTACAAGTCCACCAAGGTGCACCTCAAGCAGTTCGGTGAGATCCCGCAGGAGACCCCGGTCGGCAAGATGCTCGCCGGCATCGGCGAGAACGCCGGCGTGCTCGACATCGGCCAGGGCTACGCGGTGACCTTCAAGGTCGAGAGCCACAACCACCCGTCGTTCGTCGAGCCCTACCAGGGGGCGGCCACCGGCGTCGGCGGCATCGTCCGCGACATCCTCGCCATGGGTGCCCGGCCGGTCGCCGTGATGGACCCGCTGCGCTTCGGCCCGCTCGAGGCCCCTGACACCGCGCGGGTGCTGCCGGGGATCGTGGCCGGCGTCGGCGGCTACGGCAACTGCCTGGGCCTGCCGAACATCGGCGGCGAGGCGGTCTTCGACGAGACCTACGCCGGCAACCCGCTCGTCAACGCGCTGTGCGTGGGTGTGCTGCGCCACGAGGACCTCCACCTCGCCAAGGCGTCGGGCGTCGGCAACCAGGTCGTCCTCTACGGCGCCCGCACCGGCGGCGACGGGATCGGCGGCGTCTCGGTGCTGGCCAGCGAGACCTTCGACGAGACGGGTCCCGCCAAGCGGCCCAGCGTGCAGGTCGGCGACCCCTTCATGGAGAAGCTGCTCATCGAGTGCACGCTCGAGCTGTTCGCCGCCGGCGTGATCGCCGGCATCCAGGACCTCGGCGGCGCCGGCCTGTCCTGCGCGACCTCCGAGCTCGCCTCGGCCGGCGACGGCGGCATGCACGTGGAGCTCGACCGGGTGCCCCTGCGCGACTCCACGCTCGCGCCCGAGGAGATCCTCATGAGCGAGTCGCAGGAGCGGATGATGGCGGTCGTCGAGCCCGCCGACGTCGAGGCGTTCATGGCGATCTGCGCGAAGTGGGACGTCGAGGCCGTGGTGATCGGTGAGGTCACCGACTCCGGTCGCCTGGAGATCGACTGGCACGGCGAGCGGGTCGTCGACGTGCCCCCGCGCTCCGTTGCCCACGACGGACCCACCTACCAGCGCCCCTACGCCCGCCCCGACTGGCAGGACGAGCTCCAGGCCGACGGTGCGGAGCGGCTCCCGCGGCCGACGACCGGTGCCGAGCTCCGCGAGACCCTGCTGCGGCTGGTGGCCAGCCCCAACCTCTGCGACAAGTCGTGGATCACCGACCAGTACGACCGCTACGTGCAGGGCAACACCGTGCTCTCGCAGCCGGCCGACTCCGGCATGGTGCGCGTCGACCCCTCGACCAACCTCGGCGTCTCGGTCGCCACCGACTGCAACGGTCGCTTCGCCAAGCTCGACCCCTACACGGGCGCCCAGCTCGCGCTGGCCGAGTCCTACCGCAACGTCGCCACCGGCGGCGCCCGGCCGCTCGCGGTCTCCGACTGCCTCAACTTCGGCTCCCCGGAGGACCCGGCGGTGATGTGGCAGTTCGCCGAGGCGTGCCGCGGCCTCAAGGACGCGTGCCTCGAGCTGGGCATCCCGGTCACCGGCGGCAACGTGAGCCTGTACAACCAGACCGGCGAGACCGCGATCCTGCCCACCCCGGTCGTGGCGGTCCTCGGCGTGATCGACGACGTCACCCGGCGTACGCCGACCGGCTTCGGCGCGGCGGGGGAGCGGGTGTTCCTGCTCGGTGAGACCCGCGAGGAGCTGTCGGGCTCCGAGTGGGCCCACGTCGTCCACGGCCACCTCGGCGGTCTCCCGCCGCGGCTCGACCTCGCCGCCGAGCAGGCGCTGGCCGCGCTGCTCCAGGACGCCGCCCGCGACCGCGTCGTGACCAGCGCCCACGACCTGTCCGACGGGGGTCTGGCGCAGGCGCTGGTGGAGTCGACGTTCCGCGCCGACATCGGGGCCTCGGTCTCGCTGGCGGGCGTGGCCGACGACCCGTTCGTCGCGCTCTTCTCCGAGTCCACCGCCCGCGCCCTCGTCACGGTAGCCGACGACCGGGCCGACGCGCTGGTCGAGCTGGCGCAGCAGCACGGCGTACCCCTCACGCCGCTCGGGCGGACCGGCGGCGACAGCCTCGCCGTCGAGGGCGTCCTCGACCTCCCGGTGGCGGACGCGAAGGCCGCCTGGCGGGCCACGCTGCCGGCGGTCCTCGGCTCCTGACGGGCGACGGGTGGGCTCACCGTAGGCTCGCCGCGTGACCGCGCCGACGAGGATCGCCTACGGCGAGGACCCCAGCCAGTGGCTCGACCTGCACGTCCCCGCCGGTCGGAGCCGCGGCCTCGTGGTGGTGGTCCACGGGGGCTTCTGGAAGGCGCAGTACGGCGCGGAGTACGGCGCCCCGCTCGCGAAGGACCTGGTCGGGCGCGGCTGGACCGCGGCCAACGTGGAGTACCGCAGGGTCGGCATCGGCGGCGGCTTTCCGGCGACCCTCGACGACGTCGATGCAGCGATCGGCGCGGCTGCCCGGCAGGATCCGACGGGCGCCGCGGGTCCGCTCGTTGCCCTGGGGCACTCCGCCGGGGGGCACCTCGCCGCCTGGGCCGGCGCCCGCACCCGCTTCGAGCGGTGGGCCGACGGGCCGCCCCTGACCCACGTCGTCAGCCAGGCCGGCGTGCTGGACCTGCGCTCCGCCGTCGCCCAGCACCTCGGCGACGGTGCCGCCCTCGCGTTCCTCGGTGACGCCGGGGAGCCGGCGTACGCGGAGGCGGACCCGCTGGCCCAGGTCCCCCTCGACGTGCCCCTGTGGGCCGTGCACGCACGCGACGACGACACGGTGCCGTTCGAGCAGGCCGCGACCTACGTCCAGACCGCGACGGCAGCCGGTGCGGACGCCACCCTCGTCGAGGTCACCGGCGGCCACTTCGGGATCATCGACCCGAGCAGCCCGGCGTGGGACGCGTGCGTCGAGGTGCTCGACTCGATCGGCTGAGCACCCTGAAGGCAGTTCGCGTGCCGCCGCCGAGGCTCCACGCTCGCCGCCGGCCCACCTCGTCCGAACTGCCTGCACGACGCCGGTCTAGCCTCGGGTCGTGCCCGCACGCCTCAGAGTCCTGACCCCCGAGCAGCTCGACGCCGCCCGGAGGGACTCCGACACGCGGGCGCTGGTCAAGCACTACCTCGCAGTGCTCGAGGAGCGCGCGCCCGGACGGTCCGTGGAGGTCCGGGTCCCGCCCTACGCCGCCGTCCAGGTGGTCCCCGGCGTCCGGCACACGCGAGGCACGCCGCCGGCCGTCGTGGAGACCGACGCGGAGACCTGGCTCGCACTCGCGACCGGACGGACGACGTGGGCCGAGGCGCTCGGCTCGGGCGCCGCCGTCGCCAGCGGCGAGCGCACCGACCTGTCGCCCTACCTCCCGCTGACGTCGGGCTAACCTCCGCCCATGAACGTCGGCTCCCTCGGCTTCCGCACCGACCTGGCCCTGCTGACCGCGTCCGGCAGCCTCGTCGAGGACCGGGGCACCCACCTCGTGGTCCGCTCGCCCGAGAACCCGTCGTACTTCTGGGGCAACTTCTTCCTGCTCGCCCGACCTCCCGTCCCGGGCGGCGAGAAGGAGGTGGTGGGGGCGTTCCACACGGAGTTCCCCGACGCCGACCACGTCAGCATCGGCATCGACACCGCCGACCTCACCGAGGAGGCCCGCGCCGCGTTCGAGGCCGCAGGCCTGACCGTGGACGTCGCGACCGTGCTCACCGCCACCGAGCTCCGCGCTCCCCGCGAGGTCGAGGCCGAGGTCAGGCCGCTGGAGTCCGAGGAGGACTGGGAGGCGCGCGCGCCGCTGAGCCGGCAGCTCTACCCGGAGACCTCCGAGGAGGCGTTCCTGGCCTTCGCCCGCAACAAGAACGTCCAGGAGCGACGGCTCGTCGACGCCGGTCGCGGCCGGCGCTTCGGCGCGTTCGTCGACGGGGCGCTGGTCTCCACCGCCGGCGTGTTCGTCACCGAGGAGGGCGTCGCCCGCTTCCAGAGCGTCGAGACCCATCCCGACCACCGGCGCCGGGGGCTCGCCGCGGCCGTCGTCCACGCGGCCGGCCGGCACGCGCTCGACCGCCTCGGCGTACGCACGCTCGTCATCGTCGCCGACACCGACGGCGAGGCCATCGGCCTCTACCGCCGGCTGGGCTTCGTCGACGCCGAGCGGCAGCTGATGATGGAGAAGCGCGGCGGCGAGTGGGCGTCGCTCGACGACCGCTGAGGCCGTCCGCCGCCCGTTCCCCTCGCGGCTCCCGCCGCCTGCCGCCCCAGCCCTGCCGCGCCCGCCTCGGCCCGGGGTCCGCACCCGTGTCCCGGGGGGCCCTGACCCCAACCCGTGCCCCTGTGACGGTTGACACGGTCGCGTCCACGTGCGACTCTGCTTGTACGTACAAGTTGTACGTACAAGACGGATCCCCCGAGGTGACACCGACATGACCGACCCGACCACCGGCGACCGCGAGATCGCCCCGCTCTACCAGTGGATGGCGCGCATCCCCGGCGGACTGATGCTGATCCCACTGGTGATCGGCTCGCTGCTGGGCACGTTCGCCTCCGGCTTCCTGGAGATGGGCTCCTTCACCACGGCCCTGTTCCAGGACAGCGCGCTGCCGCTGATCGCGCTGCTCATCTTCGCCACCGGCACGCAGGTGACGCTCAAGACGAGCGGGCCGGTCGTGGCTACCGCGGGCGTCGTGCTGCTCTGCAAGAGCATCGTCCCGGCGACGATCGTGATCCTGCTGGGACAGGTCGTCGGGATCGACGGCGTCCTCGGCGTCTCGATCCTGGCGTTGCTGGTGGCCGTGGACAACAGCAACGGCGGGCTGTGGCTGGCCTTCACCGGCCGCTACGGCGACAAGCGCGACCGCGGTGCTTACATCGCCTCGGCGCTCAACGACGGCCCCTTCTTCTCGATGCTCTTCCTGGGCGCCTCGGGCCTCGCGGACATCCCCGTGAGCGCCATGGTCGCCGCCATCGTCCCGTTCCTCCTCGGCATGCTGGTCGGCAACCTGAACCCGCACTGGCGTGAGGTCCTGCGTCCCACCCCGGCCATCGTGATCCCGTTCTTCGCGCTGGCGCTCGGCACCGGCATCGACCTCAACAACATCGTCAAGGGCGGCCTGAGCGGCCTCGTCGTCGGTGTCATCGTCGCCCCGGTCACCGGCCTGTTCGTCTACCTCGGCTACCGCTTCCTGCTTCGCCGCGGCTACCGGTCCGGCATCGGCTTCGCCGCCGGCACGACGGCGGGCAACGCGATCGCCACGCCCGCCATCATCGGTCTCGCCGACCCCGAGTTCGCGCCGTACGTCGAGACGGCCACCGCCCAGGTCGCGGCCGCCGTGCTCGTGACCGCCATCGTGGCGCCGCTGCTGGCGTCCGCGGTGCTCAAGAAGGAGGGCGGCCTCCTCACCGAGGAGGAGATCGAGCGCCTCGACGACATGGACCTCGGCGTCAAGGAACCTCGCCTGTGAAGGTCCTGGTCCTCGCCGACGACCTGACCGGAGCGGGCGACAGCGTGGTGTCGTTCGCCCGGTCGGGCTGGTCCTCCCTGCTCTCGCTGAGCGGGGGGTGGCGCCAGGAGCCTGCCCAGGACGCCGTCGCCGTGACCCTGGACAGCCGCCGCGACCCGCGGGCCGCCGCCGTGACGGCGCAGGCCGTGGGCGACCTCGCTCCCGACCTGCTCTACCTGAAGATCGACTCGACGGTGCGGGGCCGCGTGGCCGAGCAGGTGCACGGCGCGGTCGCCGGTCGCCGGCGCTCGCGCCCCGGGGCGTACGCCGTCCTCTGCCCCGCCTACCCCGCGATGGGCCGCACGGTCGAGGACGGGCACGTGCTCGTCGAGGGCGTGCCGGTCCACCGCAGCGCCGCGGGCGACGATCCGGTCACACCGGTGGAGCAGTCCGACCTGCGCGCGCTCGTCCCGGGGGCGGCGCTCGCCACGGGCGACGACCTCGGGACGGCCATCCGCCGGGCCGCCGAGGACCACGACGTCGTCCTCGTCGACGCGCGTGACCAGGCCGACCTCGACCGGCTCGCCGCCGCCATCGCCGACATCGGGCCGGACGCCGTGCCCGTCGGCTCGGCCGGCCTGGCCGGCGCCCTCGGCCGGGCCTGGCGCGCCGGTCCGCCGCCGGCCACCCTCGGTCACGTGAGCGTCCCGGCGGACGGCCGGACGCTGGTCGTCGTCTCGTCGCTCCACCCCGTGGCCCGCGACCAGGTCGCGGAGCTGGAGCGCGCGGCCGACGCGTCGGTCGATCTGCTCGTCACCCCCGCCGAGCGTGTCGACGGCACCGCCGACCGCCGCGCCCGCGAGCTCGGCGCCCGAGCCGCCGAGGTCCTCGCCGACCGGTCCCACGACCTGCTCGTGCTGGTCGGCGGCGACGGGGCGGCGCAGGTCCTGCGCGCCCTCGGCGCGACCGGCATCGGCGTCCTGGACGCGCCCGTCGAGGGCGTGCCCGTCGGCACGCTGGTCGGCGGGCCCCGCGAGGGCCTCGTCGTCGCCACGAAGGCGGGCGGCTTCGGGAACACCCAGACCCTGACCCAACTGATCGGCGCCGTGCGCGGCGCCTGAGGAGCACACCATGAGCACCCTGCCCGTCCTCGGCCTCACCCTCGGCGACGTCGCCGGCATCGGCCCCGAGATCACCCTGCGCACCCTGCTGGACCACCCCGACCTGCGCGAGGAGTGCGTGCCGGTCGTCGTCGGCGACGCCGGCGCCCTGCGACGCGCGGCCGCGCTCGTCGGCATCGACCCCGAGGTGGTCGTCACCGTCGACCACCCGTCCGAGGCGACCAACGACCCGGGGCTCGTGGAGGTGTTCCAGGTCGGTGAGCCGATGGAGGAGGTCCCGCTCGGCCAGCTCAGCGCCGTGGCGGGCGACGGGTCGTACCGCTTCGTCGTCGCCGCCTGCGATCTCGCGAAGGAGGGCGCGATCGACGGGATCGTCACGGCTCCGCTCAACAAGGCGGCGATGCACGCCGGCGGGCACAAGTACCCCGGGCACACCGAGCTCCTCGCGGAGCAGTTCGGCGTGCAGAACTTCTCGCTCGTGCTGTCGGCCGGAGACCTCTACTTCTTCCACCTCACCACGCACGTCTCGCTCACCGAGGCGATCGCGGGCATCACCCCCGAGCGCACCGACGACGTCCTCGACCTCGTGCACGCGTTCGCCGGGGCGATGGGCCGTCCCGACACCCCCGTCGGGGTCGCCGGCCTCAACCCGCACGCCGGGGAGAACCGTCTCTTCGGCGACGAGGACGCCGACGTCCTCGAGCCGGCGGTGCAGCGCGCGCGGGAGCGGGGCATCGACGCCCACGGCCCGCTCCCGGCCGACGCGCTGATCCCCCAGGCGGTGCGAGGCAAGTGGGAGCTGGTGGTCGTGTGCTACCACGACCAGGGCCATGCTCCCTTCAAGGCCGTCTACGGCGACGACGGCGTCAACATCACCGTCGGCCTGCCCGTCGTGCGGGTGTCCGTCGACCACGGCACCGCCTTCGACATCGCCGGCACGGGCGTCGCCCGCGAGGCCAGCCTCGTGCTGGCGACGCGGCGGGCTGCGGCGCTGGCGCCCGGGTGGGACTCGGTGTGGCGGACCGCGCAGCGGGTCACCGTCTGAGGTCGGGCCTCGGCCCGGCCGGGGTCCAAGACGGCGCATAGGGTTGCGGCCGTGAGCGAGCGCCCCCTGCCCCTGCACGCCCAGGTCGAGCGGGCGCTGCGTGAGCGGTTGGACAGCCGCGACCTGCGCCCGGGCGACCTGTTCCCCAGCGAGGCGGCGCTGCAGCAGGAGTTCGACGTCTCGCGCTCCGTCGTGCGCCAGGCGCTCGCCACGTTGGAGGCCGAGGGCCTGATCCGGAAGGTGCGGGGGCGCGGCTCGGTCGTCGCCGAGCACCGGGAGGTGCACCGCGACGTCCGGCGCCCGGGGCTGCGACTGGTGGCCGGCGGCGCCGGCGAGGTGTCGACGCGCGTGGTGTCGTACGACGTCGTCGCGCGCCCCGACCACCTGCGGTCGATCCCCGACGAGCGGGTGCTGCAGCTCGGCCGCGTCCGGTCGGTCGGCGGGGTGGTGCTCAGCTACATTCGCACGTGGCTGCCCTTTGACGTCGCCGACGCGGTGAGCCGCGACGACCTCGTCGACGCCTCGCTGCACCAGCTGCTGGCCGACCGTCTCGACCGGCACGTGGTCGGCGGCCACCACCAGGTGCGGGCGGTCCCGGCGACCGCCGCGCTGGCCGACCTGCTCGGCGTGGCCGTGGGCGCCCCGCTGCTCCTGCTGGAGGGTCGCAGCGTGGATCGGGAGGGCCGGGCGCTCGAGGAGTTCTCGACCTGGCACCGCGGCGACCTGGCCGCCTTCGACGTCGAGTCGGTCCCGCCGTCGGCGCGCCCCGATGCCGCGGACGAGCGGATCGACCGCCTCGCGCGGACCGCCCGCCAGCTGCTCGAGGAGCTCGAGACGCTCCGCTGAGCCCGCCTCGCCGTCGTCCCGTCACCTGCTCCTAGGGTGTGCGCATGACTGTCGACATCGCCGCTCGCCTCGCCGAGGTCATGCCCGGCATCCGCCGCGACCTCGAGGACCTGATCCGCATCGAGTCCGTCTCCGCCGACCCCGCCCGGGCCGGCGAGGTCGAGCGCAGTGCAGAGGCCACCCGCGACCTGTTCGCGGCCGAGGGGTTCGAGGCCGAGATCGTGCGTGCCCACGACGGTGCGCCCCCGGCCGTCATCGCGCGCAAGGCGGGCCCCGAGGGCGCGCCGACGGTGCTGCTCTACGCCCACCACGACGTGCAGCCCGAGAACGACCACGCCGACTGGGACTCCCCGCCGTGGGAGCCCACGGAGCGTGAGGACGGGCGCGGGGACGTCCGGCTGTACGCGCGCGGAGCCGCCGACGACAAGGCCGGCATCGCCGCCCACCTCGGCGCGGTCCGCATCTTCGGCGACGACCTGCCGGTCAACCTCGTCATGTTCATCGAGGGCGAGGAGGAGGTCGGCTCCGACACCCTCGTCGAGCTGCTGGAGGCGCACAAGGAGCGGCTCGCCGCCGACGTCATCGTCATCGCCGACTCCGGCAACTGGGACATCGGTGAGCCGGCCCTCACGACCAGCCTGCGCGGCCTGGTGCGCATGGACGTGGAGGTGCGCACCCTCACCCACGCCGTGCACAGCGGCATGTGGGGCGGCCTGGTGCCCGACTCCATCCTCACCCTCAGCCGCGTCGTCGCGACCCTGGTCGACGACGCCGGCAACGTCGCCGTCGAGGGCCTGCACTCCGGCCCCGCGGCCGACGTGGAGTACCCCGAGGCCCGCCTGCGTGCGGAGTCCGGCGCCGCCGACGGCGTCGAGTGGATCGGCTCCGGCCCGATCGTCGAGCGCCTCTGGACCAAGCCGTCGATCACCATCACCGGCTTCGACGCGCCCAAGGTCGAGGGAGCCTCGAACACCCTCGTCCCCGCCGCCCGCTGCCGCATCAGCATGCGCATCGCACCCGGGGACACCACCGCCAACGCGGTGGCGCGCCTGCAGGCGCACCTCGAGGAGCACACACCCTGGGGCGCGACCCTCACCACGACCGTCGTCGACACCGGCGAGGCCACGCAGATCGACGCCAGCGGTCCGGCGTACGACGCCGCGCGGGCCGCGTTCGCCGAGGCCTGGGACGGCACCGCCCCGGTCGACATGGGCGTCGGCGGCTCGATCCCGTTCATCGCGGAGTTCCTCGAGGCGTTCCCCGAGGCCAGCGTCCTGGTGACCGGCGTCGAGGACCCCGACACCCGCGCCCACGGCGCCAACGAGGGCCTGCACCTCGCCGAGTTCGAGAAGGTCGTCAAGGCCGAGGCCCTGCTGCTGCGCAACCTCGGCGAGCTGCCGCGCGGCTGACGCCTGCCCGAGCGGTGCGTCACGCACGTTCTGGCGCCTCAAAACCTGCCTCACGCACCGCTCCCCGGCCGACCCCTGCCCGAGCGGTGCGTCACGCAGGTTCTGCCGCCTCGGAACCTGCCTCACGCACCGCTGCGCGCACGACCCCTGCCCGAGCGGTGCGTCACGCACGTTCTGGCGCCTCAAAACCTGCCTCACGCACCGCTCCCCGGGCGGCCCCTGCCCGAGCGGTGCGTCACGCACGTTCTGGCGCCTCAAAACCTGCCTCACGCACCGCGCCCCCGGCGACGCCAGACCGCGGAGCGCTGGAACCCGTCGGTAGCGTGGCGCCATGGCGACGTTCCGTGCCCGCGACCGCTCCTCGGCGGTGCTGCGCTCCGCTCGGAGCGAGGTCTGGGCGGCCCTGACGGACCCGGCCCTGATTGCGCGGATGACGCCCTACGTCACCGGCATCGAGGTCGACGGCGACCGCTGGACCTGGCGGATGGGCACGATCCCCGTGCTCGGCGTCTCGGTCGCGCCGACGTTCACCGAGGTGATGGACCTGCACCCGCAGGAGCGGATCGTGTTCACCCACGACCCCGACAAGCCCGACGAGATGACGTCGGTGATGGGGACGTACGTCCTCGCCGACCACCCCGGCGGGGGCACCGAGGTCAGCATCGACCTGCAGATCGCCTGCACCCTCCCGCTCCCGGCGCTGGTACGTCCGGCCGTCGAGCGGGTGATGGCGGGCGTGGTCAAGCACATGGGCGCGGTCTTCTCCCGCAACCTGCTCCGGCACCTGGGGGAGGCATGAGGATCCTGGTGCTCGGCGCCACGGGGTACGTCGGCTCGCGGCTCGTGCCGCACCTCGTCGAGCGTGGGCACGACGTCGTCGCGGCCTCCTCCTCCCCGCCCCGACCGGACCGCTTCGGCTGGGACGACCGCGTCCGGGCCGTCCAGTGCGACGTCACCGACCCCGTGCCCGTGACGGAGGTGGTCCGCGACGTGGACGCCGTCGTCTACCTCGTCCACTCCCTCGATCGCCCCAACTTCCCCGACCGCGACCGCGTCGGCGCCCGGACGGTCGCCGATGCCGTCGCCGACAGCGACGTGAGCCGCTTGGTCTACCTCTCCGGTCTCGTGCCCGACGTGCCCGAGCCCGAGCTGTCGGCGCACATCGCGTCCCGGCTCGAGGTCGAGCGGATCCTGCTGGCCTCGACCGACGGTGCGGTGGCGCTCCGGGCCGGGGTCGTCATCGGCGCCGGCTCCACGTCGTTCGAGATCGTGCGGCAGGTCGCGACGCTGTTCCTCGTGCAGCCGGTCCCGGCATGGATGCGCAGCCGGGTGCAGCCGGTGGCGGTCTCCGACGTGCTGCGCGCGATCCGCGAGGCGCTGGGCGACGACGGCCCACGCGGCGCGGTCGACCTCGGCGGGCCGGACGTCGTCGAGTATCCCGACCTGCTGGCCCTCTGCGGCCAGGAGGCACGTCTCGCGCGGCTGCGACTCCCGGCGCCGGTCGCGCCGACCGGGCTCGTCGGGCTCGCGACCGCGCTGGTCACCACGGCGCCGTTCCACACCGTGACCGCCCTCGTCGAGTCCCTGCACCACGACATGGTCTGCCGGCCCGCCCACACCTGGCAGCCGCGCACCGGCGGACCGCTGCTCGGGCTCGACGAGGCCGTACGGCGTGCGCTCACGCCGATGTACGCCGGCCCCGAGGGCGGGCTGCCGTCCGATCCCGCGTGGGCGCGCGGCAACGCCCTGCTCGACGTCGTGCCGCTCCCCGCCTCGGGGCGGGCCGCGGCCCGGCTGGCCCTGCACCGCCTGCGCGGCCTGCTGCCCGACACCTGACGACGCGGGGGCCCGGCGGCGACTGGGGGCTGCGGCGCGATCGGCCGTAGACTGGGGTGGTGCCCCAGCCGACGAGCAAGCGGAAGGGCGGCGACGGCCGCCTGACCACGGCGATCGACCCCCACGACCAGGGCCCGCAGGACGCGTGCGGCGTCTTCGGCGTCTGGGCCCCCGGTGAGGACGTCGCCAAGCTGACCTACTTCGGGCTGTACGCCCTCCAGCACCGCGGCCAGGAGTCCGCGGGCATCGCGGTCAGCAACGGGCGCCAGATCCTCGTCTACAAGGACATGGGCCTGGTCTCGCAGGTCTTCGACGAGTCGACCCTCGACTCGCTGAAGGGCCACCTCGCGATCGGCCACTCGCGCTACTCCACGACCGGCGCCTCGACGTGGCACAACGCCCAGCCGACCTTCCGGCCCACCGTCGAGGGGTCGATCGCGCTCGGCCACAACGGCAACCTCATCAACACCCACGAGCTGCGCGAGAAGGTCGCGGAGCTGCCCGGAGCGGCCGGCGAGCTCGACATCAAGGGCGTCGAGGCGACCAACGACACCAGCCTGGTCACCGCGCTCCTCGCGCACCACCCGGACACCAGCCTCGAGCAGCGCGCCCTCGAGGTGCTGCCCCAGCTGCGGGGTGCCTTCTGCTTCGTCTGGATGAACGAGCACACGCTGTACGCCGCCCGCGACCCGCAGGGCATCCGGCCGCTGGTGCTGGGGCGCCTCGACCGCGGCTGGGTCGTCGCCAGCGAGGACGCCGCGCTCGCCACCATCGGCGCCAGCGTGGTCCGCGAGGTCGAGCCCGGCGAGATGATCGTCATCGACGAGAACGGCCTGCGCTCCCACACCTTCGCCGAGCCCGCGCGCAAGGGGTGCGTGTTCGAGTACGTCTACCTCGCCCGCCCCGACGCCACGATCAGCGGCCGCAACGTCCACGAGGCGCGCGTCGAGATGGGCCGCCGGCTGGCGCGCGAGTTCCCGGTCGAGGCCGACCTCGTCATGCCGGTGCCCGAGTCCGGCACCCCCGCCGCGTCCGGGTACGCCGCCGAGTCCGGCATCCCCTTCGGACAGGGCTTCGTCAAGAACGCCTACGTCGGACGCACGTTCATCCAGCCGAGCCAGACGCTGCGCCAGCTCGGCATCCGGCTCAAGCTCAACGCGCTCGAGCACATGATCCGCGGCAAGCGCGTCGTCGTCGTCGACGACTCGATCGTGCGCGGCAACACCCAGCGCGCCCAGGTGCGGATGCTCCGCGAGGCCGGTGCCCTCGAGGTGCACGTGCGGATCTCCAGCCCGCCGGTGAAGTGGCCGTGCTTCTACGGCATCGACTTCGCCACGCGCGCCGAGCTCATCGCCAACGGCCTCGACGTCGACGAGATCGCCGCGAGCGTCGGGGCCGACAGCCTCGGCTACATCTCGCTCGAGGGCATGGTCGAGGCCACCGGCCAGCCGGCCGAGCGCCTGTGCCAGGCCTGCTTCACCGGTGAGTACCCCATCGAGCTGCCCGACGAGAGCCTGCTCGGCAAGCACCTGCTCGAGGCGACCCTGCAGTCGCCCACGATGGGCCGGGCGCTGCCGGTCCTCAACAACCCCTGACCCGCACGCCGCCACCCGCCCCCCACACCGAGGAGAGCCGTGACCGAGCAGCACGACAGTGCCCAGACCGAGGGCGCCTACGCCGCTGCCGGGGTCTCCATCGAGGCGGCCGACCGCGCCATCGACCTCATGAAGGGCTGGGTCGAGAAGGCGCGCCGGCCCGAGATGATCGGCGGGCTCGGCGGGTTCGCCGGCCTCTTCGACGCCTCGGCGCTCACCGGCTACCAGGCGCCGCTGCTCGCCACGTCGACCGACGGGGTCGGCACCAAGGTCGCCATCGCCCAGCTGATGGACGTCCACGACACGATCGGCTTCGACCTCGTGGGCATGGTCGTCGACGACCTCGTGGTGTGCGGCGCGGAGCCGCTGTTCATGACCGACTACATCGCGTGCGGCCGCGTCGTGCCCGAGCGCATCGCCGCGATCGTCAAGGGCATCGCCGAGGCGTGCGTGGTCGCCGGCTGCGCGCTCATCGGCGGCGAGACCGCGGAGCACCCCGGCCTGCTCGGCCCAGACGACTACGACGTCGCGGGCGCCACGACCGGGGTCGTCGAGGCGAGCAAGCTGCTCGGTCCCGGCCGCGTCCGGCCCGGTGACGTGGTGATCGCGATGGAGGCCAGCGGCCTGCACTCCAACGGCTACTCGCTGGTGCGCCACGTGCTGCTGCAGCAGGCCGGGTGGACGGTCGACCGGCAGGTCGACGACTTCGGCCGCACCCTCGGCGAGGAGCTGCTCGAGCCGACCCGCATCTACGCCAAGGCCTGCCTCGACCTCGCCGAGCGCACCGAGACGCACGCGATGTCGCACGTCACCGGCGGCGGCCTGGCGGCGAACCTCGAGCGCGTGCTGCCCGCGGAGCTGTCGGTGCGGATCGACCGCTCCACGTGGACGCCGCAGCCGGTCTTCGACGTCGTACGCCGCGTCGGGGACGTGCCGCAGGCCGACCTCGAGGCCACCCTCAACTGCGGCGTCGGGATGGTGTCGCTGACACCGCCGGACGCCGTCGACACGGCCATCTCGGTGCTCGCCGGTCACGGCATCCGGGCCTGGGTCGCGGGCGAGGCGCGCATCGACGCCGACGACGGCGGGCGGGTCCTGCTGGAGGGCCAGCACCCCGGCTGGTGAGACGCGGGCAACTTTCACCCGCGAAATGCCGGACCACGGTGTGCGGGAACAGCCACCCCTCAGGTAGCGTTGTCCCCACGATATGTAACCGTTCAGACCGGGTGCGTCGGGGAGCTCCTCGACAGCCCCGGCCAAGTGTGCGAGGGGGTCGACCCTATGGGGCGCGGCCGAGCGAAGGCGAAGCAGACCAAGGTTGCCCGCGACCTGAAGTACCGGACTCACGAGACGGACTTCGGCGCGCTGGCGAAGGAGCTGCACGGAGAGGCGACTCACTCCACGAGTGAGGTCGAGCCCGACGAGGACGAGTGGTCGGACTATGCCGACCCCCGTCGTCGCGCAGACTGACTGATCGCACCTGATCACCTCACCCGGGGGGACCGGGTGGGTGGGCGTACGACCGCGCCCCGGCGCGGAGCGTGCACGGGTGTGCTGCGCCGGGACGACGAGCCGGCGCGTCCTGACCTCACGGTGAGGACGCGCCGACCCGTCGCCGGCGAGCGGGGTCAGCGCAGGTGGATGCCGCGCAGGCGGCCGACCTCGCGCATGCGGCGCTCCGCCAGGCGGTCGGCGGCCTCCGCGCTGGTGACGCCGTCGGCCTTGGCGAGCTCGAACACCCGCCGAGTGGTGTCGAAGATGCCCGTGGCGCGCTGCTTGGCGCGGTCGAAGGAGAAGCCCTCGAGCTCGTCGGCGACCTGGATCACCCCACCGGAGTTCACGCAGAAGTCGGGTGCGTAGAGGATGCCGCGCTCCTCGATCTGCTTCTCGATGCCCGGGTGCGCGAGCTGGTTGTTGGCCGCGCCGCAGATGATCGTGGCGCGCAGCACGTCGAGCACCTCGTCGCTGATCGCGCCGCCCATGGCGCACGGGGCGTAGACGTCGATCTCGCTCGCCACCAGCTCCTCGGTGGACGCGACGGCCTCGACCTGCGGGAACTGGGAGCGGATCGCCTCGACCGACGGGGCGTGCACGTCGGTGACGACCACCCGGGCGCCGTCCTCGATGAGGTGCCGCACGAGGTGGCGACCGACCTTGCCGACGCCGGCGATGCCGACGGTGCGGCCCGCGAGCGTGGGCTCGCCCCACGCCTGCTCGGCGGCGGCCCGCATGCCCTGGAAGGTGCCGAACGCCGTCAGCACCGAGCTGTCGCCAGCGCCGCCGTGGGCGACGGTGCGGCCGGTGACGAAGTCGCACTCGCGGGCGACGTGGTCCATGTCCTCGCTGAACGTGCCCACGTCGCAGGCGGTGAAGTAGCGCCCGCCCAACGACTGGACGAAGCGGCCGTAGGCGCGCAGCAGGGCCTCGGTCTTCAGCTCCGCCGGGTCGCCGATGATGACGGCCTTGCCGCCGCCGAGGTCGAGGCCGGCGAGCGCGTTCTTGTAGGACATCCCCCGCGAGAGGTTCAGGACGTCGACGATCGCGTCGTCGGTGCTGGCGTAGGGGTAGAACCGGGTCCCGCCGAGGGCCGGGCCGAGGGCCGTGGAGTGGATGGCGACGATGGCCCTGAGGCCGGTGGCGCTGTCGTTGCAGAAGACGACCTGCTCGTGCTCGGTGCCGAGCTCGAAGACGTCGACGCCGGTGGGTGCTCCAGACATGCTCGTGGGTCCTTTTCTGTGGGTGCGGCCGCGGGGTGTGCGGACCTGGTCGTGCGGTCGAGGGGTGGTGACCGCCGTCACGCTCAGGGTAGACCCGGGCCGTCACCGCGACCGCATCACCACCACGTCGCCGTGGGTGCCGTAGCCGAGCAGGCTCCCGCCGGCCGCCCGGCCGTTGAAGGTCACCATCAGCCACCCTTCGTCGGTGCGCGCGACGGTCGGCCAGGGGAGGTTCGTCGGGTACGGCGCGTCCAGCGTCCCGAGGTCGCGCATCGCGAGGTCGAACGCCGCGAACCGCGCGCGTTGCCCACGTCTCGAGTCGCGACCGTCGCTCGCGAGCACGACCATCCGGCCGTCGACCTCGACGAGGGTGGTGCCCTCGGTCGAGCGCCGGTCGGTGGCGGCGCCGAGCAGCCGCAGGTCCTCCAGGCTGGCCCCGCCGGCAAGGGCCGGGTGGAAGTCGAAGAAGCGCCGTGCGCTCACGAACCCCACGAGCCACCCACCGTCGCGGTGCACGAGGTGCGGGTCCCACGTGGCGATGGATTCCAGCCCGTCGGTCGGCAGCGGCAGCTCCCGGGTGTCGAGGACGTGCGTGCCCCGCAGCACGTCGGTGCCGGTGGGCGGCTCGGCGAGGGTGACCCGCAGGCCGGCCGGGGTACGACGTCCGGCGCGCGTCGTCGGCGCCTCGAAGTCGCCCCACGTGCTCGTCGCGACCAGCCAGCGGCCGGCGGCGCGCACGACGTGCGTGGCGTGGTCGCCGAAGACCCCCGGGCGGTCGGGTCGCCGGAAGAACAGGTCGGCGCTGTGCGCCAGGTCGAGGGTGTCGGGGTCCAGGCGCCACACGCTCGTGTGGGCGGTGTCGAAGAAGCCCGGCCCGGCGGACGTCGCGGTCAGCCAGAGCGCGCCGCCGTCGCGCAGCGGCGCGCCGTCCTCCTCGGTGACGAAGCGGACGTCGCGCAGGCCCAGCTGGCCGAAGCCGCCCGCGAGGCCGCCGGCGGGTGGGAGCTCGACCTGGAGACCGGCCAGCGCGGCCTCCTCGCGGGTGTCGAGCACCTCGCGGAGGTCGTGCCGGGCCCGCGCCACCCAGCCAGCGGGCTCGAGGCTCCACGCGGTGGCGTGGGTCCCGGTGAGCGTCACCGCGAGCCCGCTGGGCGACTCCGTGCGGTGGAAGCGCCGGCTGCGGTGGTCGGTGCCGTCGACGTCGAGGGACACCGAGCCGCCGTCGGCGACGGCCGCGAGGCGGCTGCCGCCGAGGTGCAGCGTGACCGGTCCGGCGACGTCGGGCGTGGTCGCAGCGACGTACGGCGCCACCGAGGGCAGCGGCACGGTGCCGCCGGAGGCCCGGTCGAGGCGCACCGAGCCGGGGGAGACCAGGTCGACGGGCCGCGTCCGGCGGACGATCTCGAGGCGGGGGAGCACCGGTCCATCCTCGCCGACGCGCCGGACGCCGCACGGGGACCACCTCCCGGACACGCAGCAGGGCCCCGATCGGGACGTGATCGGGGCCCTGCTGTGCTTGTGGGCAGGGGCGGGGTCGAACCGCCGACCTATCACTTTTCAGGCGATCGCTCGTACCAACTGAGCTACCTGCCCAAGCGTGGTCGAGGATACATGAGCCCACACCCGCGGTGGCAATCGGCTCAGGCCGCGGGGTCGCGCACGGGCAGCTCGAGCCAGAAGGACGACCCGACGCCCGCGGTGGACTCGCCGCGGACGGCGCCGCCGTCGCGCTCGGCGATGGTGCGCGCCATCGGCAGCCCGAGGCCGCTGCCCTGGACGGTCGGCTCGGCGTAGCGGACGAAGGGGTCGAAGACGTGCTCGAGCCGCCCGGGCGTCAGGCCGGGGCCGTCGTCGCGGACG
Source organism: Nocardioides xinjiangensis (assembly GCF_017916385.1). Classification (NCBI taxonomy): domain Bacteria; kingdom Bacillati; phylum Actinomycetota; class Actinomycetes; order Propionibacteriales; family Nocardioidaceae; genus Nocardioides; species Nocardioides xinjiangensis. The sequence goes on along the minus strand of NZ_JAFMSW010000001.1, from coordinate 1,373,160 downwards.
ATGATGCGGACCATCTCCTGGCCGCTCTCCCCGAGCAGCCGCTCGGTGGTGAGGTGGACCTCGCCGCCCGCCGGGCGGTGGTGCGTGATGGCGTTGCCCACCAGGTTGCTCAGCGCCTGCCGCACTCCCGAGGGGTGCGCGCGCACCGTCGCGTCCGGGTCCACGTCGACGACGAGGGCCACCCTCGCGGTCCCCGCCGGCACCCGGTGCCAGTGCACCACGTCGGCCACGGCGTCGGCGACCAGGACGTCCTGTCGCTCCTCGTCGCCGGCCAGCGTCCGTCCGGCGCCGAGGAGGCTGTCGACCACGCCGAGGAGCTGCTCGCACGCCCTCACGATGACCGGGCCGTCGCGCAGCATCGCCCCCGACACCGGGTCGGCCGGCGTCTGGTCCGCCTCGTCGATCAGCACCTCGGTGTAGCCGAGGATCGCGGACAGCGGCGTGCGCAGCTCGTGGCCGACGGCGCCGAAGAACTGCTGGTAGGCCTCCTGCGCCTCCGCGCCGGCCGCGATCGCCTCGGCCAGCGCGCGACGCGACTGCTCGAGGGTGAGCCGCGAGAGGATCGCGGCGTTGAGCAGCCGGAAGTCCTGCACGAGGCGCTCGTCCCAGGGGCCGGGCCGCCGGCCCCCCACGGAGAGGCTGCCGAACATCGTGCCCCTGCCTGCGAAGGTCGACGCGATGAGGCTCCGGACGCCGACCCGGGCGAGCTCGGAGCGGTCCTGCTCGGCCTCGGGCGGCAGCAGGTCGCGGTCGGTGAGGACGACCAGCTCGTGGCGGGCGATCTTCGAGAGCCAGGGCATGCTCAGCGCCGCCTCCGGGCCCGCGTCCGGGGACGGCAGGATCGTGCAGGGCAAGCCGGGGCGCACCCACTGACGCACCCACGCGCGGCCGCCGAGCCGGGCCCAGTCCCCGGTCGCCTCCGGGGTGAAGCTGGTCAGCGCGACCGCGACCACCTCGACCCGCGGCTCGGACATGAAGTGGGCCGCGGTGCGGACGATGGCGTCGTCCGGGCTGATCTCACCCTGCAGGATCGCGGTCGCGAGCTCGCCGGCCGCCCCCGAGACGGCGCCGCCCGACGCGTCCTGCAGCGCGGGGTGCGTGCTCACGGTCCACCTTCTCTCGGGGCGACGGTGAACCGGCAGGGCGACGGACGGATGCCGCGGCTCTGGTCGATCCCGACGTGCTCGCTCAACGTAATGACGTGCGTGCCGGCCCACTGCGCCAGCCGCACCAGCTGTGCCAGTCCGAGCGTACGACCGGGGCAGGCGTGCGGTCCGGCGCCGAACGGCAGCCAGGCGCCCGGGCGCTGGTCCGCGGTCCGCCAGCGGTCCGGATCGAAGCCGGCCAGCCCCGCGGGGTCGCCCGGCACGAGGGTCTCGAGGCGGCCGAGCAGGAGCGGGCTGACCATGACGACCGCCCCGGACGGGATCGCCACGCCGTCGAGGTCGACGGCCGTCGTGGTGACGCGGGCGGTGATCCAGGTGGGCGGGGTGAGCCGCAGCGTCTCCCACACGGCGTGCACGGGATCCACGGTCCGGCAGGGGTCGCCGCCCAGCCAGGCCAGCAGCCAGGCGCCGGCGGCGATCGGGACCTGCACGCCGGCGGCGAGCAGGGTGGCGGTCAGCTCCGGGGGGTGCCCGGGTCCCGGCGCGGCGGCGAGGACGTCCTCCAGGGCCAGCCGCGCCCGGTGCTCGGCGCGGCGGGCACGGCTCCAGCGGCGCGGCGGGCGACGGGCGGCGATGACGGGGGCCAGGGCGTCGATCCAGGCCAGCACCAGGTCGGCCACCTCGTCGCGCGAGCGTGCGTCGACCGAGGGGAGGACGGCGGCGGTCGTGGAGCGGGCCACCGGCCGGCGCAGCAGCACCATGGCGTCGTACGGCTCGCCCGGGAGCTCGCGGACGTGCGCGGCGACGGCTGCCTCCCACTCGCGGGCGAAGGTCTCCACGCCGGCGGCGACCTGGTCGGGGGTGAGCGGGGGGAAGGTGACGTGGCCCGAGCGGGTGTCGCCCCGGCTGCCCGACAGGTCGCCGCTGCGAGTGACGTCCCCCGGGAAGTCGAAGACCGCAGGATCGGTCAGCACGCGCCTCGCCGCGGCGGGCGTCGCCGCCAGCCACGGACCGCTGGGCCCGAGGGGCACCACGCCGGAGCGCGGTGCCGCAAGGACAGCGCCGAGCCGGCCACCGGCCGACTCGGCGCTGCCGACGTGCCTCAAGGCTGGTGCCTCACGAGTGGTGAGTCACCGACCCGTCAGCGACGGCCGGGGCCCGGGCGCCACATGTACATCGACTGCAGCTGGGTGGCGGCGCGCTTGGCCTCGATGCGGGTGCGGATGCGGTTCATCATGGTGATCCTCCAGGGGTGGGGTTGGCCTGCACGCCGGTCGACGTGCAGGGACACCACTCGGAGCCCCGGACCCGGTGTTGCGCTTCAGGGACGGGTTCAGGACTCCATGTCGCGTAGTGTCTCGGCAATAAGATCAGTCAATTGCTGGATCCGCAGCGGCTTCTGCATGACTCGTTCGATCCCGAGCTCCTGGAGCACCGCCCTGTGCTCGCCCGCCCAGGCGCTGATCACGACGATGCGCAGGTCCGGTGCGACGTCGGGGTGCGACTGCAGCCACCGCACCACGTCCACGCCCGTCATGCGCGGCATGGTCAGGTCGAGCAGCATGACGTCGAAGGACTCGGCCTGCAGCGTCTCGACCGCGTCCTCGCCGTCCACGGCGGTCGAAGCGTCGTGGCCGGCGCGCTCGATGAGGCGGCAGAAGACGTCGCGGATGTCCTCGTTGTCGTCCACCACAAGGAACCGCAGGTGCCGCCCGTCACTGCTCACGAGTCAAGGTTAGTCAAAGGCGATGGCAACGCGCTGGGAGTCTCGCAGTTTGCTCCGTGTCCGATCGCCGCATGTGACGGCCCCGCGACCCCACGGGCACGCCGCGCCCGTGGTTGGGAGGCGGGCGCGTGCTGGCCCTATGCTGGGCGTCGTTCGACCGGGTCCGTCCCGGACGGGCTGGCCCCCATCGTCTAGCGGCCCAGGACCCCGCCCTTTCACGGCGGTAGCGCCGGTTCGAATCCGGTTGGGGGTGCGACCAGGCCCCGGTGGCGCCGCCGATTGTGTGGCACCGAAGGCCATGGGTTAGAGTTCCACCCGCTTCACCAGGAGCACCTGGCCCCGTAGCGCAGTTGGTTAGCGCGCCGCCCTGTCACGGCGGAGGCCGCGGGTTCGAGTCCCGTCGGGGTCGCCAACGCACGACCGAACAGGGTGAGCCACCAGGCTCACCCTGTTCGGCATTCCCGGGCCCGCGCCGGACTTCCTGCGGCTCCTACGCTGTGCGCATGCCGATCGAGCTGTCCGACGACGCCTTCGACGAGATGGTGGGTCGCGCCCTCGACGGGCTCCCCGACGAGCTGGCGCGCCTGGTCGACAACGTCGTGGTGCTCGTCGAGCCCGAGGCGCCGGCCGACGACCCCGACCTGCTGGGCCTCTACGACGGGCTCGCGCTGACCGAGCGGCCGGCCAACCACGCCGGGATGCTGCCCGACCGGATCCTGCTCTTCCGCGGCCCGCTGCTCGACATGGCCGAGACGGTCGAGGACCTCGAGGAGGAGGTGCGCATCACGGTCGTGCACGAGGTGGCACACCACTTCGGGCTCGACGACGACCGGCTCCACGAGCTGGGCTGGGGGTGACGCCGGGCGTCCCGGCAGGCGTCCAGGCAGGCGTCCCGGCAGGCGTGTCGATGGGCGGCGGCTCGACCACCGGCGCCGCGGGCTAGACCAGCGCCGCGCCCAGGGCCCAGCCGGCCGCGCAGCCGCCGATCGCCAGGACGGTCGTGGCCAGCACGTACGCCGTCCGCACGCGGCGCGGCGCCTCGACCGCCTGCACGGCGAAGGACGAGAACGACGTGAACCCCCCGCAGAGCCCCGTGCCGAGCAGTGCCCACGCCGCCTCCCCGAGCGACAGCGCGGCGAAGAGGCCGAAGGCGACCGACCCGAGCGTGTTGACCAGCAGCATGCCGCGCGGGAACACCCCGTCGAGCCGCGCGAGCAGGTAGCGCAGCGGCGCCCCCGCGGCCGCGCCCAGCGCGACGAGCAGCGCCGTCACCGCAGCGCCTCGTCGGCCTCGCGACGGCGGGCCAGCCACCGGCCGAGGGTGGCGGCCGCCAGCCCGGCCGCGAGCGTGAGTGCCACGTGGGCGCCGGCCGCGGCCTCGTGGCCCGATGCGGCGAGCTCGCGCACCTGGCCGGCCCAGGTGGAGACCGTGGTGAAGCCGCCCAGGACGCCGGGGCCGAGGAGCGTCGCGACGCGGTGCGAACGGCGTACGGCCGCCAGGGCGGGCAGCGCGCCCAGCGCGAGGGCGCCGACCACGTTGACGGCCGTCGTGTGCCACGGCAGGAGCGTCGCGGGAGCCGCCGAGTCGACCAGGTGTCGCAGCAGCGCGCCCGCGGCCCCGCCCACCGCCACCAGCGCGAGGTCGGTGGCTCGCAGGGGCGCGGTGGTCACCCGACCCGGCTGGCCGAGCGTGCGTCAGGAGGCGGGCTGCCCCTCCACGGCTGCGCGGCCGCGCCGTCGAGCTGGTGAACCAGCTCGCTGAGCAGCCAGTTGTGGAAGGCGCGCTCGAGCGGGGTCCGCGCCATCGACAGCAGCCGCTCGGCGCGGCAGAACGCGTCGGCGACGTCGAACATCTCGGTCATCGTGACGAAGATCGGTCCGGCCTCGCGGACCATCGGGAAGGTGACGTCGACCCGCGGCAGCCCGCGAGCCTCCGCGTCGCGCACCTGCTCGCCGAACGAGTCGGGGAACTGCCGCTCGAAGTTGGCGAACATCGAGGTGAGGTCGCCGGCGAGGGGGTAGTCGGACTGGTGCGACAGCGACAGCAGGCGCAGCTCGCGGCGCAGCTCGTGGTACTGCCGGCGCAGGCTGGCGTAGAGCGGGATGTCGAGCCCGATGAGGCTGACGTCGACGGCTTCCTCGCTGGTCGGCTCCGGGTGCGAGCGGTCGTGGTGGTCGATCACCCACTCGGCGGCGCCGGCGTCGGTCATCTCGGGGGCCGGCTCGAACCAGACGATCTTGCCGTCGCCCTCGATCGTCGCACCCCAGGCGGTGGCGCACTGCGCGACCATCGACAGGCCGCGTCCGAAGGTGAGCAGCAGGTCGAAGTCGTCGTCCTCGGCCACGACCGGCGGCACCGGCGGTCGCGTCGACCCGTCGACCACCTCAATGCGGGGGTGCGTCGCCGTGCCGCGCACCCGCACCTTGTAGGGCGCGGACGCGTGGAGCAGCGCGTTGGCCACCAGCTCGGAGACCCCGAGCTCCGCGCACTCCACGAGGTCCGCCCGCTCGAGCCGCTCGCAGATGGTGCTGACCCACCGCCGCGCGTCGGCCGCGGCGCGCGGCGACGAGGCCAGCGTCAACTCAGAGCTCAGCGGCACTGGGACTCTTTTCAGCGAGCGGGGGGCGGACAGTCCAGTGGGCGCACCTCTACCCGGGTGCGAGTGGTTCAAACCTGACCAACCATAGTTTCTCCGACGTCTGGGTAGTGGGTGTGAGCAAGCAGACGCGCCCGGCGTTTCGCGCCTCAGCGGTCGCGGAGGACAATGGACGTGAGCGGACAGCACGACGGCCCCCAGACACCAGGAGATTCCATGACCTCCACGCAGGCACCTCGTCACAGGGTCGTCGTGATCGGCTCCGGCTTCGGCGGCCTCTTCGGCACCAAGGCCCTCCGCCGTGCCGACGTCGACGTGACCGTGGTCGCGAAGACGACGCACCACCTCTTCCAGCCGCTGCTCTACCAGGTCGCGACCGGCATCCTCTCCGAGGGCGAGATCGCGCCCCCGACCCGCGAGATCCTCGCCGGCCAGGACAACGCCCAGGTCATCCTCGGCGAGGTCACCGCCATCGACCTCGAGGCCCGGACGGTCACCTCGCAGGTGCTGGGCCGCGACACCGTGACGTCGTACGACTCGCTGCTGGTCGCCGCCGGCTCGGGGCAGTCCTACTTCGGCAACGACCACTTCGCCGAGTTCGCTCCCGGCATGAAGAGCATCGACGACGCCCTCGAGCTGCGCGGACGCATCTTCGGTGCCTTCGAGATGGCCGAGCTCGGCGCCAACCGCGGCGACGACGTCGACCACCTGCTGACGTTCGTCGTCGTCGGCGCGGGACCCACCGGGGTGGAGATGGCCGGCCAGATCGCCGAGCTCGCCCACCGCACGCTGCGCAAGGACTTCCGCGCGATCAACACCCGCAACGCGCGCATCGTGCTCATCGACGCCGCCGGTCAGGTGCTCCCGCCGTTCGGCAGCAAGCTCGGCGCGAAGGCGAAGTCCGAGCTGGAGAAGCTGGGCGTCGAGGTCATGCTCGGCGCGATGGTGACCGACGTCGACGAGCGCGGCCTCGAGGTCAAGTTCAAGGACGGGCGCGTCGAGCGGATCAACTCCGTCGCCAAGATCTGGGCCGCCGGCGTGCAGGCCAACCCGCTGGGCAAGACGCTCGCCGAGCAGACCGGCGCCCCCCTCGACCGCGCGGGCCGCATCTCCGTCAACCCCGACCTGACGCTCCCCGGCCACCCCGAGGTCTTCGTCGTCGGCGACATGATCGCCCTCGACAACCTCCCCGGCGTCGCCCAGGTCGCCATCCAGGGCGCGAAGTACGCCGCCAAGGAGATCCGCAACCGCGTCGAGGGCAAGCCGCCGCAGGGCCCGTTCAAGTACTTCGACAAGGGCTCGATGGCCATCATCAGCCGCTTCCGCGCCGTCGCGATGGTGGGCAAGCTCCGCCTCACCGGCGTCATCGCCTGGCTGATGTGGCTGGCGGTCCACCTGGTGTACCTGACCGGCTTCAAGAACCGTGTCTCCGCGCTGATGCGCTGGGCGGTGACGTTCATCAGCAACGACCGCTCCGAGCGCACCACCACCGAGCAGCAGATCTTCGCCCGGGCGGCGCTCGCGCGGCTGCGGCGCGGCGCGGCCGACCTGGTGTCCGACCCCGGCATCTACGACGCGACGCGGGCCATGATGGAGGAGACGCGTCGCCAGGAGCTCGAGCAGGCGGCCGCGCGCGAGGCCGAGCTCACCGACTCCGGCATCCGCGGCGTCCCGGCCGATCGGGTCGGCGGCGCCTGAGCGGCGTACGTCGGCTCAGGCCGGCGGTGCGACCACCTGCGCGAGCTCGCGCCTGACGGCGTCGGGCACGGACCCGTCGGAGGCCAGCAGCCGCTCGGCTGCAAGGCGGTGCGCGACGGCGAGGGCGTCCTCGGCGTCGCAGGCCACGTCCGGCACGACGCCGGTGCCCTCCCAGTTGCTGCCGGTGTCGGCGACGACGACGCGCTGGGTCGGCAGGCGCAGCACGAAGTGGGCGTCGACCACCACCGACTCGACCGGGTTGGCGGCACCGACGGTCGTCTCCCCGACCACCGTCGCCCGGCCCATCGCCTGCAGGTCGTAGGCCAGCTCCTCGGTGCCGGACGGCGTCCGGGCGCTCACCAGCACGTAGACCGGCTGCGTCACGAAGCGCGGTGCGGACAGGTGCGTCTGCGTCCAGGTCTGCAGGACGACCGTCCCGTCGCGGTCCACGACGTCGAGCAGCTTGCGCGTCGGCGGCGCGACGAAGTGACTCACCAGGTAGGCCACGCCGGTCGGCGCGCCGCCGCTGCTGAGCCGGACGTCCAGCAGCAGGGCGGCGCACCGGCCCAGGAACGACAGCGCCGCGTCCAGCACCGGGCCCGTGCCCTCCGGCTCGTCGAGGGACTCGACCACCAGCAGGCCGACGTTCCCGGGGAGCCGTTCGACCGTGGGGACGCCCTGGTTGTGGTGGTCCTGCTCGGCCCAGTAGGCCGCGAGGTAGGCGGGGTCGGACCACTCGTCGCCCGAGGCCGGGTCCTTCGCCGCGGCGCTCCACCGGAGGGAGAGGTGGCGGTCCGCCGACGCCTCGCGCAGCACCCGGGTGACGGCGTCGGCGAGCTCGGCGCCGGCCAGGCCCTCGAGCCCGCCGCCGCCCAGCGCCGCCGCGAGCGCGTCGGCGGTGCGGGCCCCCACCTCCGGGACGACGTAGCGCTGCCGCAGCTGCGCGGTGATCCGGTCGGCGAGGTCGCGGTCCATCCCGCGGACGCTAGACCCGCGCGGCGTCCGGCGGCGAGCCGGTTTCCTGTCGGGCCGCCGGCGAGAGGTCGTGGCCGGTCACGCGGGCGCCGACGCGGAACGCGACGACGGCGATGACGACCCCGGCGACGTCGTCGGCGATGTAGTGCCAGCCGAAGTACAGCGTCGCCACGACCGTGGCGGCGAAGTTGACCCACAGCACGACACGGACGGTGCGGCTGCGGACCGTGTGCCGCGCCATGAGCGCCCACAGCAGCGCGATGGCGGTGTGCAGGCTCGCGAAGCCGGCGACGCCCTGGTAGTCACCCTCGCCCCAGAGGAACCCCTGCCGTGAGTAGACCAGCGAGTCCATGAGGTCCGAGGTCCCGTTGGGGGCGAGGTCGCTGGTCAGCCACGGGTAGGCGAGCCCGGGCCCCAGGGTCGGGAGCAGGTAGTAGGACACCGTCCCGAGGGTCCACGCGACGCCCTGGGCGGTGACGAACCACCAGCCGTGCCCGATGTTCCGCGACCAGACCAGCCACACGGTGACCAGGACGGCCACGAGGGGGATGTAGGCCAGGTAGACGGCCGACAGCAGGTGGGCGGCGACGGTCGTCCCGAGGAGGTCCTGCAGCACCGTCGCCGGGTCGTGCCCGAGGAGGAGCAGGCGGTCCAGCACCCGCAGCTCGCTGTCGTACTTGACCTCCCGCACCAGCGGCAGGAGCGACTTCAGGTTCCGGTAGGCCACGTAGACGACGTAGAAGCCCGAGATCCCGACCACGACCAGCTGCAGCCGGGCCCGGGTCCAGTGCGTGGTGAGCCGCTGGCGGACCGCCGCCACCGTCCGGCCGGGGTGCAGGCGCCCCTGCCACAGGGCGCGGGGGAGCAGGTCGATGACGATGGCAGCGACGCACAGGACCGGGAGCCGCACCCACGACGGACCGAGGAAGCTGCCCTCGGGGTCCGCCACCGGGCGGTCGAGGGCTGCGCTGGCGATGAAGGTGACCGCGCCGATCAGGGCCGCGTTGGCGACCAGGAAGCCCCACGAGCTCCGTCCCTGCCACCGTGCGGGTGCGTCGAGGGAAGGGGCGGCGGGCGTGGGCGGCATGGGACTCCGGGCCTGGTGCTGGGCGTGGTGCTGGGCGTGGGCTGGGGCGTAGGCCTCCAGGGGCTCGAACCCTGAACCAACGGATTAAAAGTCCGCTGCTCTACCCATTGAGCTAGAGGCCCGCGGCGCGGGGACGTCGACCAGGTGGACCACCGGACGACCGCCGCGCTCCTGCGGATCCTCTCAGACGGTGAGGGATCACGGGGCATGCCGGGGTGGTGACAACCCGCGACGTCGGTGGCTGACGCGCGGTCGCGGCGTTCGAGGTGATCCGCGTGGCAGGACGGCCGACGGTAGCGCTGCGGTGCCGCACCATGGACGCACGTCCGCGCGATGACCGACGGGTCACAACGACGGTGATAGCGAGCATACGAACGCTGAATGGCCAACTCCCGCCGCGGTGTTGCGGTCGTCACACCGTCCAGCCGAAGATTCCCGCTAAGACCTGAATCGTTTCACGCCTGCTGCCTGACATCGCGACCCGACGACAGGACGCCACCACAGGCATGAACGCGTCGGGGTCACAGGGGACGGTGGCACTTCCCTGGGGCTCCCCGTAGCGCTTCCCAGCTGACCCACCGCCCCGCGGGGGCTCCGGTGGCACGTCACGCCCGCATGCCGGGCGCCGAACAAGGAGTACGAATGTCCCAGCGTCCACGTGTTGTGTCGCGCCAGCGCCGCAACCGCCTGATGGTGAGCGCGCTCGCCACCCTCGCCGTCACAGCCACGGCCGGGCCCGTGGTGGTCCCGGCCATCACAGCGACCGCGGCGCCGGCTGCCGCAGCAGCCGAGCAGGCCGAGGTCAGCTACTGGAACGGCGTCAACCCCGTCACCGAGCTCACGGGCTCCACCTTCGCCAACCCACCGGCCAACGACAAGGCGTGGGTGCGGTGGAACTGGCCGCCCGCCACGACGACCGACGAGCAGCTGCTCGCCGACCTCCAGGACATGGCCGAGGCCAACATCGCGGGCGTGGAGATCGGTCAGGGCGGCAACCCGACGAACGAGCAGCTCTCCCTCATCCTCGACAAGGCCAACGAGCTCGACATCACCGTCGGCATCAAGTACTCCGGCGGTGCGCCCACCACCGGAACGTGGGTCAACACCCACGACTACACGCGCAAGACGCTGACCAACAGCCGCACCCTGGTCAACGCGGGTGAGACCTTCACCGGCGCGCTGCCCGGCTCCGGCACCATCGTCGCGGTCATCGCGTATCGCTGCGCCAGCGCCACCTGCGAGACGACCGGCCCCCGTGTGGTCGAGCGCGGGTCCGCCATCAACCTGACCGCGAGCATCACCGACAAGAACACCGACGGGTTCTTCGACGGCACCACCGCCGGAAACCTGAGCTGGACCGCCCCCGCCAGCCCGGCCGGCGCCCAGTGGCAGCTGGTGACGTTCCGCACCTCTGCGTTCCAGAACGCCCCCGAGACGCTCACCAAGCAGGGCACCCAGGCGATGATCGACGGGTACGAGGCGCTGTGGACACCGGAGCTGAAGGCCAAGCTCGAGGCCAACCGCTCCGACATCTTCGTCGACTCCCACCCCACCGACCCGTGGGGCAACGCCACCGAGCTGTGGAGCAGCACCATGGCCACCGACTTCCAGTCGCGTGCTGGCTACAACCTCGTGCCCGACCTCGCGGCGCTGTTCTACAACGACTTCCGCTACAGCAACGGCCGCGACCAGCGAGTCCGCAGCGACTTCTACCAGGTCCGCAACGACCTGTTCATCGAGAACCGCATCAAGCCGTTCACCGCGTGGGCGAACACCCACGGCATGACCCTGCGCCTGCAGCCCGAGGACCCCAACATCGGCGGCGCCGACGTTCCGTTCCAGGACCAGATCGACGTCAGCTACAACCTCCAGCGCGTCGAGCACGAGTCGCTGGTCGGTGACCAGATCGACATCTGGCGCCCCATCGCCTCGGCCAACAGCTGGACCGGCAACCCGTGGTACTCCAAGGAGTGCTGCGCAGTCGGCGGCCAGAACTACGTCGAGACGATGCAGGACATCCAGGCCCGCATGAACAAGGCGTTCGCCGCCGGCATCACCAAGAACGTCTACCACGTGTACCCGACCGGCTACTCGCCCACGAGCACCTACCCCGGCTACGCCAACTTCGGTCCCACCAGCTTCAGCGGCTCGTGGGGTCCGCGGAACCCGAACTGGGCCACCGACGGCGCCGAGGTCAACACCTGGATGGCACGCAACCAGCAAGTCCTCACCCAGGGCCGCTCCGACATCGACGTCGCCGTGTACCTCCACTCGTTCGAGTGGCCGGCCGGTGCGCTCGTCAACACCGACGGCACCCCGTTCCGCAACCGGTTCTGGGAAGACCAGGCCATGCAGCGCGCCGGGTACAGCTGGGACTACGTGAACCCGACCCTGCTCGCCTCCAAGGACGCCAAGGTCACCGGCGGAGTCCTCAACGCCGCCGGACCGTCCTACAAGGTTCTCGTCGTCAACACCGGCCTGCAGACCCCGTGGCACCCGCTGAAGTCCGCCATGCCGGTCGCAACCGCCAAGCGCATGCTCGAGCTCGCCGAGGACGGGATGAAGATCCTCCTCGTGGGCGATGCGCCCAGCACGACCCCCGGCGACAACGGTGACGACGCCGAGCTGCGCGCCGTCTTCGCGGACCTGCTCGAGCAGCCCACCGTGCGTCGTGTGGCCTCGGAGGCCGGTGTCCCGGCCAAGCTGGCCGGCTGGGGTGTCCAGCCCGACATGAAGCCGTCCGAGCGGTCCACCCTGTTCAGCCGGCACCTCAAGGACCGCACCGCGGGCACCGACTACTACTTCCTCTACAACCAGGGCGAGGAGCGCCTCGACTGGGCCTCTCGCGACATGGTCTACGAGGAGCCCGAGGCCTGCCGCTACACCGGCACCTCGACGCCGTGCCGCCAGAAGGGCGAGGCCGTCCACCTCGACGTGACCCTCACGGGCGAGGGCGCGCCGTACCTGCTGGATGCCGACTCCGGTGAGATCACGCCGATCAGCGAGTACACGGTCGGCGACGGCACCGTCACGGTCGACGTGGCGCTCGGACGCGACGAGTCCACCATCGTCGCCCTGACGAACGATCCCACCAGGTTCGGCGTCGAGGCGCTCGAGCGGCACGTGGTCAGCACCACCGCCGATGAGGCCGTCGTCACCGCCGGCAAGGTCATCCTTCGCGACACCGAGCCCGGCACCTACAGCGCCACGCTCTCCGACGGCAGCACCGTGAGCGCCACCATCGGCGCCGTCGCCCCGGTCGCCGACCTCACCGACGACACGTGGAAGCTCTCGGCGGAGAAGTGGACCAACGCCAACCCGATCGGCACCACCGGCGCCGCCGGCGCGGCGATCGCCAAGAACGTCGTCGACGTGACCCTCGATGGGCTGAAGGCATGGCCCGACGTCCCCGAGCTGGTCGGTGCCTCCGGTGTCGGCACGTACAGGGTCGACGTCGAGATGCCCGCGTCGTGGCAGCAGGGCGGCTCCGCCGTCCTGTCGCTCGGTCAGGTCGTCGACACGATGGCGCTGACGGTGAACGGATCGACCGTCCCGATCAACACGCTGTCGGCGAAGGCCGACATCGGCGAGCACCTCAAGCCGGGCTCCAACACCGTCGAGGTGCGCGTCGCCACCACGCTGAACAACCAGCTCGCCAGCGTCCTCCCTGCCGTGGCCACCCGCGGTGTCACGCAGGAGTACGGCATCGTCGGACCCGTCACACTCACCCCGGCAGGCCAGGCCGAGGCCACAGCACCGGGCACCGGGCCCGGTGCACCGGCGAGCATCGCAGCCCCGTCGATCTCCGGCGCCGCGAAGGTCGGCTCGACGGTCCGCTGTGAATCCGGCACGTGGACCAACGCCACCTCGTTCGCCTACAGCTGGACCGCCAACGGCACAGCCATCGCAGGTGCCGGCCGCCAGACCCTGGCACTCGACGCCACGACGGTGGGCAAGGCCGTGACCTGCACCGTGACCGCCACCGGCCCCGGTGGCGACACCACGGCCACGTCCGCTCCGGTGGAGGTCGCCAAGGGCGACGCCCTGACGGCCACCAGCAAGCCCAGGCTCGTCGGCAAGGCACGGGTCGGCAGCAGGCTGAAGGCACGCCACGGCCAGTGGACGCCGCAGGCGGCTTCCTACGCCTACACGTGGAAGGCGAACGGCAAGGTCATCAAGGGCGCCACGGGCAAGACCTACAAGCTCGAGGCGAAGGACCGTCGAAAGAAGATCACCGTCACGGTGACCGCCACGCTGACCGGCTACGCCGACGGCAAGGCGACCTCAGCGGCAAGGAAGGTGACGGGCCGCTGAGTCGATGGACAGACAGGCGTGGGCCCGGGGAACAGCTCCCGGGCCCACGCCCACGTCAGACACCACACGCGCGCCGGGACCGCTCGACCACTGCGGTTCCAGCGTCATGATGAGCACAGGGCGAGGGACCTACGTCTGGCGACTGCCCCCTGCCCCATCCGGAGCGCAGCCAACGAGGAGGACGGACGGTGGACTGGAACCTCATCCCCATCCTGGAGGCGCTGCTCGTCGAGCGGAACGTCAGCCGAGCCGCGCGGCGCCTCGGGATGAGCCAACCGGCCGTCAGCAACGCCCTGGCCCGGCTTCGCCGACAGTTCGGCGACGAGCTCCTGGTACGCCGGGCAGGCGGGTACGAGCTCACTCCGCTTGCCGAGCACCTCGCACTGGCCACCCGCGGGGCCATGGAGGCGATGTCCGCCGTGTCGGCCGCGTCGACCGAGTTCGATCCCGCCACCAGCACCCGACTGTTTCGCATCGCGGCGAGTGACTACGTCCAGATGGTGCTCGGGCCCGGACTGCTCGCCGACATCACACCCCTTGCCCCCCGAGCGCGAGTGGCATTCCTCGCTCCGTTCAGCGACCAGTTCAACAGCGACGAGGAGCTGGTCGAGAACACCGACGGCTGGCTCGCACCACGAGAGGTGATGCCGGGGCACGAGCACACCGGCGGCGCAGCGGACCGATGGGTCTGCGTGGTCGACCAGGACCACCCGACCATCGGAGGGGACCTCACCCTTCGTGACGCCGCCGCACACCCGTGGGTCGTGCCCGCGGTGCGCGGCAAGACGTTGCGGCTGCATCTCGACGGCCTGGCTCCGCACGGCGTCGAACCGGTCGTCGAGGTGAGCACCGAGGCCTTCGCGAGCGTCCCGTTCCTCATCGGTGGCACCTGCCGCATCGGCTTGGTCCAGGAGTCCCTCGCCAGACGCCTCGCAGCCGTTGCGAACGTGCGAGTCCTCGAGTGCCCGTGGCCCGTCCAGCCTCTGCAGCTGACGTTCTGGTGGGACCCGAAGAAGGACGGCGACCTCGGCCACGCCTGGCTGCGTGACGTCGTTGGGAGGTTCCTCGACCAGGTGGACCTCGGCGCTCCCGGCGAGACGACCGGTTGACCGTTGGCTGTTCCGGCACCGCCCCCGACGCGCAGGTACTCCACGCGTCTCACCCTGACCGCCGCAATGGCGTCCTACTTGGACAGCGGAGCCCTCGTCGCGTCCGGCCTCGCGATCGGCGGCTTCTACGTCGACCCGATGAATCTCGGCCCCTCCACGTGGGCTCTCTGCTCGGCCTGCAGACCCTTGCGTTCGCGTTCGGGGCGGTGGTCGGCGGCCGGCTGAGTGACCGCACCGGCCGCCGGCGAGTGCTGCTCGCCTCGCTGGCTTGCTACACCGTCGGAGTTGCCGTGCTCGCCGCGGCACACCACCCAGCAACCCTGGCTGCAGGCGTCGCCCTCTCGGGGCTCGCCATAGGCGCAGACCTGCCCAGCTCGCTAGCCCTCATCGCCGAAGGCTCCGCCGTCCGCAGAGCTCGGGGCATCGTCATCAGCCAGCTCCTCTGGGTGAGCGGCCTCGGCGTGACCGGGGTCCTCGGACTCGTCCTGGCGCCGTTGGGGGAGCTCGCCGGCCGTCTCCTCTTCGTGCACCTGCTGCTCATCAGCGTGGCGGTTCTGCTCCTGAGGTTGAACTTGCGCGAGTCGGACGAGTGGACCCGAGCGCGTGACACCCGTGACCTGGGAGCGACCACGCACGAACCAGCCTCCACCCAGGCGAGTGCGCCGATCACACGATGGCACGTCACACGCAACCGCACTGACCCGCCGGCAGCAGGCGCTGCCGTTCCAGCGATCGCGGCCATCACCGCGTACTACGCGCTGTGGAATCTCGGGGCCAGCACCCTCGGACAGTTCCGCCCCTACCTGTGGATCCAGGTCATGGGTGGTTCCGAGCGCGGAGCAGCCGCCCTCATGCTGCTTGCGCTACCGATCGCCATCATCGGTGGCATCGCGTTCGCACGGAAGGTGGACGGCGCGACGCGACCCCGGTGGGTTCTGCTCGGGTCCATGCTCAGCGCACTCGGCTGGCTCGCCGTGTCGGTGTCACCGACCCCCATCGGCTTCGTCGTGCTCGTCGTGTGCTTCGCCGCCGGCGCCTCCACCTCCGGGGAGGCGATCTACAAGGTCTGGGTCCACGAGACCGTCCCCACCCTCACTCGTGCCACCGTGCAAGGAGCCACGATGGCGGCGGCGAGGTTGCTGGCCGCACTGTTCGCCCTGGCCGCGCCATCCATGGCGCTGGCCGCACCGCGGACGCTGTTCCTTGCGCTCTTCCTCGGTCAAGCCGCCGCCACGGGGCTGGCTGTGCACTTGTTGGTGCGATCGCCCCTTTCGCCGCACTTCTCTGGGCCCGCGCTGCGAAGCACCGCGGCGCTCGCGGCGCTCGGTGGCTCCCGCCCGTGGACCCACAGGCCGCGCCGTGCGCACGGGCGCCGCCTGGGGCCCTAGCGTGGTCCCATGACGACGCTCGTGGAGATCTGCCTGGAGGACGTCGGGGGAGCGGCCCTCGCCGCGGTTGCGGGCGCGGACGGGCTGGAGGTGTGCGCCGGCCTCGCGGACGGCGGCACGACCCCGACGCTCGGGTTCGTCCGCCACTGCGCCGATGCTGCTCGCGGACTCGCGATCCGCGTGCTCGTCCGCGCGCGGCCCGGCGACTTCGTGCACTCCCCGCAGGAGGTCGACGTGATGGTCGCCGACATCGAGGCCACCCGGGCCGCGATCGGCGACGCGGCCGCCCTCGGCTTCGTGGTCGGCACGCTCGAGCCGGACGGCGCCGTCGCGGTGGACGCCGTACGCCGACTCGTCGCCGCGTGCGGGGACGCCCCGGTGACCTTCCACAAGGCCTTCGACTCCGTGCCCGACAAGGCATCGGGGCTGGCGCTGCTCGCAGACCTGGGCGTCTCGCGGGTGCTGACCTCGGGTGGCCCGGGCCCCGCGCTCGAGCACCTCCCGGAGCTGGCGGACCTCGTGCGGCGCGGCGGCGACGACGTGCGCATCGCGGTCGGCGGCGGCGTACGTCCGGCCAACGTGGCGCGCATCGTCGGCGCCACGGGTGCCCGCGAGGTCCACCTGCGCGCACCCGGGACCGTCACCGCCGCAGGGGTGTCCGCCGGCTACGACGACGGCCGGCGCAGCGTGACCAGCGCGGCAGTGCTGGCGGACGTCATGGCGGCGCTGGGCCGCTGACCAGGTCGCCCACCAGGTCGCCCACCGGGTCGCCCACTGGGCCCCGCTCAGCCGGCCGTGTCGCCGGGGAACAGGACGGCGTCGGCGAGCGGGTCCACGTCGGACACGTCGTCGAGCGGGAACATCGGCCGGCGGATGCGGCGGTGCCCGAGCCGCGCGAGGTCCTGGTCGACGCCGCCGGGGGTGAGGGCGAGCATCCAGTCGGCCGCCATGTCGAAGAGCTCCGGCTCGAGGTAGCCGATCTTGACCACCACGATGTCGGCGCGGCGGGGGTCGAGGCCGAGCCGCGTGAAGTCGGACTCGAGGTGGTAGGGACGGCGCCTGCGCGTCACGACGACGTCGACCGCCGGCGTGCGGACCACGACCTCGAGGTTGTCGTCGGTGGGGACCACGGCGACGACCTGGCCCGACACCTCCAGCGGTGGAGCCGGTCGCGCGTCGACCCGGGCGCCGACGGTGAGGCGGACGTCGGCCCCGATGCCGGCCTCCGCCGCGGCGAGCGCGCCGGCGGCGTCGGGGATCGAGGCGTAGATCGCCCGCTTGCCGCTCGCGGCCAGCTCTTCGCTGGCGAGGAGCTCGGCGAGCGTCCACGTCACGTCGCCGGCACCGCCGGCGGTGGGGTTGTCGCCCGAGTCGGAGATGAAGTACGGCCCCGTCGGGGCGGCGAGCGCCGCGCGCAGCACCTGCGGCAGCGTGCCGGTGGGCGCGACGAAGTCGAACTCCTCGCGCCGCTCCCACAGCTCGCCCGCGAGCCCGGTGGCCTCGGCCATCGCGCGCTCCGCGTCGTCGCCGACGACCATCACGACCGCGCCGTTGCGGGGCTCGTCGGCCCACGGGTAGCCGATCCAGATGCCCGCGTCGAGGACGCCGTCGAGCGACTCGATGCGCGGCACCCGGGCGTACAGGCTGCTCGCCGGCTCCTGGCGCGTGCTGGTCATCTCCCCGGGCAGCAGGATCGGCAGCGGCACCCACGCCTTGGCGGGTCGCCGGGCGCCGGGCGGCAGCGCGAGCCGCTCGAGCAGGTTGCGGGCCGCACGCTCCTTGGTCTCCTGCCAGTCGACGTGCGGGGCTGTCCGGTACGTCGTCAGCAGGTCCACGGTCTCCGCGAGCGTGCGGGACACGTTGCCGTGCAGGTCCATGCCCGTGCTGATGAGGCAGTCGGCCCCGACGACCGCGCGGACGGCCACGGCGAGATGGCCCTCCATGTCGTCGAGCCCGACCACGCTCGCGGCGCCGTGGACGTCGAGGACGAGGCCGTCGAGCGGCGCCTCGGCCACAGTGGCGACCAGGCCGGCGAGGATCTCGGCCTTGAGCGTCGCGTAGTCGTCGGCGGGGATGGCGCCCCCGGCGATGCTGCGCGCCTGGAGGATGCCGATCCACTCCGCCCGGTCGGTGAGCGCGCCGCCCTCGCCCCAGAAGTCCCAGGCGTCGAGGACCTCCCGCCCCCGGCGGGGCGCGAGCATCGCGGCCGTGGTGAGGGCCGGCGAGAACGTCGACGCCTCCAGGCTGATGCCGCACACGGCGACGCGTGGAGGGGCCGGACGGCGGGCGTCGGTGGTCACGTTTCGGATGGTGTCAGGCAGCTCCGGGAGGTCCGTCGGCAGCCCCGTTGGGTGAGAGTTCACCACGACGTGGCTCGCGAGCGGTGACGTGAGCCGATTTGTTGGTAGTGTCTGTCCTGCAACAGGTGCAAGTTCCAGCAGGTCGACGCCCGCGGAGTTTGTGATCCAACGGCGTTTGTTCTTCGGGCCCTGCCAGCTCGTGAGTCGCAAGCGGCGTGTCACCGCATCTGGTGCGGGTCGCCGAGGTGGCGACTCCCGCCCCGACAAAGGAGTAACGAGCATCATGGCTCAGGGCACCGTCAAGTGGTTCAACGCCGAGAAGGGTTTCGGCTTCATCGCACAGGAGGACGGCGGCGACGACGTCTTCGTGCACTACTCGGCCATCCAGACCAACGGCTACAAGTCGCTGGACGAGAACCAGAAGGTCGAGTTCGACGTCACGCAGGGTCCCAAGGGCCCGCAGGCGGAGAACGTCCGTCCGCTCTGATCGGCTGACGAAGGACCTGTTCAAGGTCTGACCGCAACCTGGCCCCTCCCCGTAACGGGGTGGGGCCAGGTTCGTTTTCGGGGCAGGTGACTCGTTCGGGTCATTCCGTCCGGCCGGGGCGTCCGTCAGACTTGATCCGAGCACCTACAGTCGAAGGTGGGAGTGAAGGGAGGGTGACGTGCACGACCAGTTCGACGTGACCCTCGAGGACGGCGACCTCCTCGGCGAGGTCGAGCTCACCACCACCCTGATCATCGCGGCCAGCGAGTCCGAGGACCACCTCTCCCAGGAGGAGATCGACCGGCTGCTCGGGGTCACCCCGCGCAAGCCGCAGGACTGACCGCGTCGCGGCTCAGCAGGTCGCGAAGAGCACCGGACCGCTGGTGAGGTCCGAGAGGACGTAGCTGCCCGCGACCGGCCTGAGGTCGAGCACGACCTCACGCCCCTCAGCCCCCGCCGCCTCCACCGAGAAGCGGTCGGTGAAGTCGCCGCCCTGTCCGGGAGCCGGTCCCGACGCCAGGGCCGCACGCGCCTCCGCGTCGCCCGGGGCGTCGTCGGCGTCCTCCACCTGCAGCACCGCCCGCACGTCGCCGTGGGGCAGCACGCCCATCGCGAACCCCGTGAGCGGGTGGACCTCGCCCGCCGCCGCGAGCAGCCGGTCGGCCTCGGCGCGCGCCGCGTCGTCGGCCTGCGCCATGGCCAGGTGCTCGCAGGCGTACGCCCCGTCGTACGCCGCCGCGGCCAGCGGCTCCTCCAGCCGCGCCACGACCTCCGCGAGCCCGTCGGCGCCGTCCGCCTCACCGGCGACCACCCGCAGCACCTGCTCGAGGTGGGGCACCTGGTCCGACGCCAGCACAACGCCCTCGTCGGCCAGCAGCGCGAGGTGCTGCAGCTCGGGCGTGAGCATCGGGCCCACGCCCGACAGCACGTCGGGTCCGCCCTCCCACACGCCGGCCGGGTCGTCGGGCTGCGACCAGCCGTGGGAGGCCAGCAGGTCCGCCACGTGCTCGAGGTCGACGTCGTCGCCGACGCCCATCACCGCCACCGCACCTGACCCGGACTGCGCCAGGAGCTCCCAGGAGATCGTGGCGGGGGAGAAGCCGAGCTCGTCCTGCATCACCCCGGCCGACGTGGCGAGGGCGGACATCGAGGACAGGTCCTGCTCGAAGGCCTCCGCGAGAAAGGCCTCCACCTCCTCGGCCGAGGAGCGGGCGTCGAGGTCGGCGCCGAGCTCGGCGCGCACCCCCGCCCAGTCCGTCCAGGAGAAGCGCGTGGCGTCCGCCGGCACGAGCGACATGGCACGGGCCAGCGGCGTCTCCGGGCTCACGAGGCGCCAGGCGGCGAGGGCCCCGACGGCCGCCGCGACGACCGCCACGACGGTTGCGATGACAAGGGTGGCGCGGGGCACGACACGATGTGGCACGGCGCTCCTCGTGGTCCGGGGGTCGGTGTGACACTACTTCCATGGAGCCCCGCGACGTGCGCGCTGCCGGTGCCGTGGTGACGCGCGGTGACGACGTCCTGCTCGTCCACCGGCCCAAGTACGACGACTGGTCCTTCCCCAAGGGCAAGGTCGACGCCGGC
Source organism: Nocardioides xinjiangensis (assembly GCF_017916385.1). NCBI lineage: Bacteria > Bacillati > Actinomycetota > Actinomycetes > Propionibacteriales > Nocardioidaceae > Nocardioides > Nocardioides xinjiangensis. The sequence goes on along the minus strand of NZ_JAFMSW010000001.1, from coordinate 1,352,790 downwards.
GAGCACGTGCTCGCCGCCGCGGTGCGCGAGGTGGCCGAGGAGACCGGGCTCCACGTGCGCCTCGGCCCGGCGCTGTCGCAGCAGCGCTACCGGCTGGCCACCGGCAGGTGGAAGACGGTCGACTACTGGACCGCGCGCGTGGTCGGCAGCGACGACGTGGGGGGCTACCAGCCCAACGACGAGATCGACGCGGTCGAGTGGGTGGACCGGAAGGCCGCGGTCAGCCGGCTGACGTACGCCCACGACCGGGCGACCCTCGCCGAGGCCCGACCCCTGCGCCGGAGGACCCGTGCCCTGGTGGTGCTCCGCCACGCCAAGGCACGCTCGCGCGGGTCGTGGACGCGAGACGACCGGTTCCGCCCCCTGCTGCCCATCGGCGAGGCGCAGGCGCAGCGGCTGGTGCCACTGCTCGCGGCCTTCGACGTGACCGTCGCCCACACGTCCTCGAGCACGCGCTGCGTGCAGACGGTGACGCCGTACGCCGACGCCACCGGGTGGCCGGTCAAACTCCACGACGAGCTGAGCGAGCAGGACGCCTCGGTCGACGCCGTCGTCGACCTCGTGGACGGCCTGCTCGACAGCGGCGAGGGAACCGTGCTGTGCACCCACCGGCCCGTGCTGCCGACCGTCCTCGACGCGCTGCAGGTGCCCGACGTCAAGCTCGAGCCGGCCGCGATGCTGGTGGTGCACCACCGCAAGGGCCGGGTCGTGGCCACCGAGGTGCACCGTCCCTGAGGCTCGGCGCCTATTGCGTGGCGCCGCGCCCGTCAAGGCTTGACGGGCGAGTTCATGTGATCGCCGTCTCACGCACGGATGCGCGACGCCAACCGGCCTGATCGAGTTCATCGGCCGTTCACCGACGGCGCGGTGGTCGTTCTCCTGGCCTGCCTACCGTCACCGGCGTCAGCACTCATCAGACTCACGAGACTCATCAGGAGCACCCGAAGTGAAGCGCACTTCCTACCGCAAGCTGCTGGCCCCCAGCGTGGCCGTGCTTGCCCTCTCGATCTCCCTGACCGCCTGCGGTGGCGGCAACTCGGCCGATGAGGCCGCGGCCGACACCGGGGACACGGGCTCCTCGGAGTCGAGCGGCGACTACGCCGACCTGTCCGGCGAGCTCGCCATCGGCGGCGCCTCCTCGCAGGAGTCCGCGCAGAACGCCTGGATGGTCGGCTTCGGCGAGGTGGCGCCCGGCGTGACGGTCTCCTACGACCCGGTGGGCTCCGGCGGCGGTCGCGAGAACTTCATCTCCGGCGGCTTCCCGACGGCCGGCACCGACTCCTACCTCGACGACGAGGAGGGCGAGCTCACCGCGGCGACCGAGACGTGCGGCTCCGAGCCCATCACCATCCCCAACTACGTCTCGCCGATCGCGGTGATCTACAACCTCGAGGGCGTCGACGAGCTGAACCTCTCGCCCGAGACGCTCGCCGGCATCTTCGCCGGTGAGATCACCAGCTGGAACGACGAGGCCATCGTCGCCGACAACCCGAACGCCGAGCTGCCGGACGAGGACATCACCCCGGTCCACCGCTCCGACGAGTCGGGCACCACCGGCAACTTCACCAACTACCTCTCGACCGTCGCCGGCGACACCTGGACCTACGGCGAGGTCGAGCAGTGGCCCAACGAGGCCGGCGGCGAGGGCGGCAAGAGCACCTCCGGCGTCGTGCAGGTCGTCACCGACGCCCCCAACACCATCGGCTACGCCGACGCCAGCCAGGCGGGCGGCCTCGGCCAGGCCAACATCGGCGTGGGCGAGGAGTTCGTGGCGCCGAGCCCGGAGGCGGCCGCGAAGATCTTCGAGGTCTCCCCCCGCGTGGACGAGGGCTCGGAGGTCAACATGGCCTACGACCTCGACTACACGACCGAGGAGGCGGGGGTCTACCCGATCGTCCTCACGTCCTACATGATCGCCTGCCAGACCTACGACGACGAGGCGACCGCCGCGAACGTCAAGGGCTACCTCTCCTACATCCTCAGCGACGAGGGCCAGGAGATCGGCTCGTCCGAGGCGGGCTCCGCCCCGCTGACCGACACGGTCATCAGCGAGGCCCAGTCCATCGTCGAGACCATCTCGGCCGGCTGAGCACCGACCAGCACAGCGGCGGGGGTCGGGCCGATCAGGCCCGGCCCCTGCCGACACGTCGTCACCCGGCAGCCGCCACAGGAGGAGAAGAGTGACCACCGCGATCCAGGGGCCCCTCCAGGAACCACAGGAACGGGCCCGGACCACCCGCGTGGGGGACGCGGTCTTCAGCCGCACCGCGCTCGGTGCCGCGCTGCTCGTCGTCGGCATGCTCGCCGGAGTCGCCGTCTTCCTGGTGGCGCAGGGCCTGCCTGCCCTGGAAGCCTCGGGCGAGCAGGCGTACGGCAAGCCCAGTGTGTGGTCCCTCGTCGGGCCGCTCCTCTTCGGCACCGTGCTGTCCTCGGTGCTGGCCATGGTCATCGTGACGCCGCTCGCGATCGGCCTGGCCCTCGTAATTTCGCACTACGCCCCCCGCCGGGTCGCCAAGCCCGTGGGGTACCTCGTCGACCTGCTGGCGGCCGTGCCGTCCGTCGTGTTCGGCCTGTGGGGCATCGCTGTCCTGGCGCCGCGGCTGGTGCCGGTCTACGAGTGGCTGAACAATTGGTTCGGGTGGATCCCGCTCTTCGGGGGGCCGGTGTCGAGCTCGGGGCGCACGCTGCTGACCGCGTCGGTCGTGCTGGCGCTGATGGCGCTGCCGATCGTGACCGCGATCCTGCGCGAGATCTTCGCCCAGACGCCGACGATGCACGAGGAGGCCGCCCTCGCCCTCGGCGCGACCCGCTGGGAGATGATCCGGATGGCCGTGCTGCCCTACGCGCGCTCCGGCATCGTCGCCGCGCTGCTGCTCGGCCTGGGCCGCGCCCTCGGTGAGACCATGGCGGTCGCGATGGTGCTCTCAGCCACCGGCGCCATCGTCAGCTTCGACGTGATCTCGTCGGCGAACTCGAACACCATCGCCGCCAGCATCGCCAACAACTACGCCAACGCGGCCGGCCTCAAGATCAACGTGCTGATCTTCGCCGGCCTGGCCCTCTTCGTCCTCACATTCGTGGTCAACTTCCTGGGTCGCTACATCGCGACCCGCGGGCAGGTGAAGTCATGAGCACCGTCATCGACACCGACACCCAGCCGGTCGACCGGCTCGAGCCCCTCACCGGCGGCACGCTGCCGCGCATCGCCCCGGTCCTCGTCGGCGTGTGCTCGGTGGCGCTGGGTGTGCTGGCCTGGCTCCTCGGGCTCGGCGTCGGCGGCGCGGTGGTCGTCGCCTGGCTGGCGTACCTGGTCGGCATCACCGGCTGGACCCGCGCCGTCGAGGGCTCCCGACAGTCCACCGACACGCTGGTGAAGACCCTCATGTGGACCGCGTTCGCCGTGGCGATGGTGCCGCTGGTGAGCCTGGTGTGGACCGTGGTCGCCCGCGGCGCACCCGTGCTGACCCCGCAGTTCCTCAACGACGACATGAGCGGGCGGGCTTTGCTCGGGGTCGGCGGCGGCATCTACCACGCGATCATGGGCACGATCATGATCACGCTGATCGCGGCCGTCATCGCGGTGCCGATCGGCCTCTTCACCGCGATCTACCTCGTCGAGTACGGCAAGAACAACCGCCTCGCCAAGGTCATCACCTTCCTCGTCGACGTGATGACCGGCATCCCGTCGATCGTCGCCGGACTGTTCGCCATCGCCCTCTTCATCGTCATCACCGGCGACCCGCTGCCCCGGGTCGGCATCGGCGGCGCCATCGCGCTGTCCCTGCTCATGCTGCCGACGGTGATCCGGTCGGTGGAGGAGATGCTCAAGCTGGTGCCCGACGACCTGCGCGAGGCGTCGTACGCCCTCGGCGTGCCGCGGTGGCGCACCATCGTGAAGGTGGTCCTCCCGACCGCGGTCGCGGGCATCGTCACCGGCGTCACCCTGGCGATCGCGCGCGTCGCCGGCGAGACCGCACCGCTGCTGCTCATCCTCGGCACGGCTCGGGTCGCGAACTGGAACCCGTTCGAGGGCCCCGTGCAGACCCTGCCCGTCTACATCTTCCAGTCCCTCGGGCAGACCACCCACTTCAAGTACGGCGAGATCTGGACCGACCGGGTCTGGGGCGCCGCCCTCTTCCTCATCATCATCGTCATGTCGCTCAACCTCGTCGCGAGGATCGTCGGCAAGGCGTTCGCCCCCAAGACCGGCCGCTGAGCGCCCGCTCGACCGAGCCCCCTCAAGGAGTCACCCCCACCATGGCCAAGAGCATCGACGTCTCCGACCTCGACATCTACTACGGAGACTTCCTCGCCGTGCAGGGAGTCAACCTGCACATCAAGGCGCGCTCCGTGACCGCATTCATCGGCCCCTCGGGCTGCGGGAAGTCCACCGTGCTGCGCTCGCTCAACCGCATGCACGAGGTCATCCCGGGCGCCCGCGTCGAGGGGAAGGTGACCGTCGACGGGCAGTCGCTCTACGACGCCGCCGTCGACCCGGTCGCCGTACGCCGCCAGATCGGCATGGTCTTCCAGCGCCCGAACCCGTTCCCGACGATGTCGATCTACGACAACGTGCTCGCCGGCAACCGCCTCAACTCCAAGAAGATGAAGAAGTCCGAGGCCGACGACGTCGTCGAGCGCTCGCTCAAGGGCGCGAACCTCTGGAACGAGGTCAAGGACCGCCTCGACAAGCCCGGGATGGGGCTGTCGGGCGGGCAGCAGCAGCGCCTCTGCATCGCCCGTGCGATCGCCGTGGAGCCGCAGGTGCTGCTGATGGACGAGCCGTGCTCGGCCCTCGACCCGATCTCGACCTCGGCGATCGAGGACCTCATCCACGAGCTGAAGTCCGACTACACGATCGTCATCGTCACCCACAACATGCAGCAGGCCGCCCGGGTCTCCGACGAGACCGGCTTCTTCAACCTCAAGGCGGCGGGTCAGCCCGGGCACCTCGTGGAGTTCAACTCCACGCAGAAGATGTTCGCCAACCCCGACAACGAGGCGACCGAGGCCTACATCTCCGGCCGCTTCGGCTGAGCCGACAGCCCCGGTGCGGCCGGGGCTCGCGGTTCGTCCCCCGGGCCGGGGGTCGCGGTCCGTCCCCCTGGGCCGGGGCTTCCGTCATGCGGACCGGCGCCTATGGGTTCGGTCTCGTATGACGCTGGCGGTCCTGGGGCGGTCCGTCCCCCGGGCCGGGGCTTGCGTCATGCGGGCTGGCGCCTATGGGTTCGGCTTCGTATGACGCTGGCGGTCCTGGGGCGGTTCGTTTCCCGGGCCGGGGCTTGCGTCATGCGGACCGGCGCCTGTGGGTTCGGCTTCGTATGACGCTGGCGGCTCGCCTCCGACGGGTCGGCGCGCAAAACCTCCACAGGGCACCGTTCCGCGGGACGATCACCAGGGCGGCGATCGCCCGCGTGCGGCGGACACGCGCCAGGAGGACCGTGGGGGCATGCCCGAGCCCGAGCCCCGCTCCGCCTCCGCCTCGCTGCGGCACGCCCGGCGGCGCCGCGCCGAGCGCGCCGCCAGCCGACAGGGAGGCGCGCTCTCCCGGAGCCAGCTCTACGCCGCCGGGTTCACGCGCGCGGAGGTGAGGGCCAACGTGAGGGCGCGACGCTGGCAGCGGGTGGGACGGCACGTCGTCGTCGTGCACAACGGTCCGCTGGCCGAAGAGACGGTGCTGTGGGCCGCCCAGCTCTCGGGAGGACCGCGCGCGCGGCTCGACGGGGCGTCGTCACTGGTCGCGAGCGGCCTGACGGGCTTCACCGTCGAGCGCCACCGGGTGTCGGTCCCGAGAGGAGCGAGGGTGTTCCGTGACGAGGTCGTCGACGTACGCCAGACCCGGAGGTGGCGCGACGACGACCTCGCGCCCGGCCCCGGCCCGGCCCGCACGCGGACCGAGGTAGCAGCAGTACGAGCCGCGCTGTGGGCGAGGAGCGACCGCCAGGCCGCGCTGCTGCTGACGATGACGGTGCAGCAGGGCGTCGCGTCGGCCGAGCTCGTGGCCCGCGCGCTGCTGCGGGTGAAGAGGGATCGTCGACTGGCGCTCGTCACCGACATCGTGACCGACCTGCTCGGCGGCGTCCGCAGCCTCGCCGAGCTCGACTTCGCCCGCGCGTGCCGCGACCGAGGGCTGCCCGAACCGTCCCGCCAGGCAGTACGGCGAGGGCCGGACGGCCGCTACTACCTCGACGTCCTCTGGGAGGAGTGGGGCGTCGTCGTCGAGGTCGACGGCATCCAGCACGTCCTCGCCGACCACGTCGTCGCCGACGCGCTCCGGCACAACGACGTCACCCTGGTCAACCTCACCGTCCTCCGGCTGCCCGTCCTCGGACTCCGTGTGGCGGCGGACGAGTTCTTCGCGCAGATCGAGCGCGCCCTCGTGGACGCCGGATGGTCCGGCCTTGGTCCCGCGGCCTGACCGGACGGCGTACGCCCTCGAGCTGCAGCCGGCGAGAGGCCGCCGGCGCCAAGTTGACGCCCCGGACGTCATACGGACCTGCACCTATAGGGACGACTTCGTATGACGCTGCGTCGTTGGCGCCCCGAGCGTCATACGGACCCGCACCTATAGCAACGGCTTCGTATGACGCTGCGTTGCCCGCGCCCCGAGCGTCATACGGACCCGCACCTATAGCAACGGCTTCGCATGACGCTCGCCGGCGCTCCGAGCCCGGCGCCCCAAGCCCGACGCCGCCCCGCGCGTCATACGGACCCGCACCTATAGCGGCGCGTTCGTATGACGCTCGCCGGCGCCGCCGGAACGACGCCGCGAAGACCCTCCGACGACCCTCCGACGCCCGAGGACTCCGGACGCGAGGTCAGGGGAGGAAGATCCGCGCGACCCAGTAGCAGACCGCCGCGGCGAAGGCAGCGGCCGGGAAGGTCAGCACCCACGCCGTCAGGATCGACTTCGCCACGCCCCAGCGGACCGCCGAGAGCCGCTTGGTCGCGCCGACGCCCATGACCGCCGAGGTGATGGTGTGCGTGGTCGAGATCGGGGCGTGGAAGGCGTACGCCGTCGTGTAGAGCACCGAGGCCGCGACCGCCTCGGCGGCGAAACCGCGCGGCGGGTCGAGGTGGATGATGCGCCGGCCGAGCGTGCGCATGATGCGCCAGCCGCCGGAGTAGGTGCCGGCGGAGATGGCGGCCGCGGCGGCGAAGATGACCCAGAGCGGCAGCGGGTCGGACTCCGCGACGTAGCCCCCGGCGAGCAGCGCCAGGAAGATGACGCCCATCGTCTTCTGCGCGTCCTGGAGGCCGTGACCCAGCGCCATGGCGGCGGCCGAGATGGTCTGCGCCACCTTGAACCCGCGGTTGGCGCGGCCGGGGTTGGCGTTGCGGAACGCCCACATGATCAGGACCATCAGGGCGAAGCCGAGGCTGAAGGCGACGAGCGGCGAGAGGAACATCGGGATGACGACCTTCTCGAGCACGACGTCCCAGTTGGCGGTCGCGCCGGCCGCGACGGCCGAGCCGACCAGGCCGCCGATGAGCGCGTGCGAGGAGGACGACGGCAGGCCGTAGTACCAGGTGATGAGGTTCCACGTGATGGCGCCGAGGAGGCCGCACATGACGATCACCAGCCCGTGGCTGCCCGTCCCCGGGTCGATGGTGTCGGACACCGTGGTGGCGACCTCCTGCCCGAGGAAGGCGCCGACGAAGTTCATGACCGCGGCCATCGCCAGGGCGACCCGCGGCTTGAGGGCGCCCGTCGAGACGGACGTCGCGATCGCGTTGGCGGCGTCGTGGAAGCCGTTGGTGTAGTCGAACACCAGGGCGACGACGACCACCGCGAGAATGATCCCGATCTCCATCAGGGTCAGGACTCCTTGACGGCGATCTGCTCCACGATGTTGGCGACCTTCTCGAAGGCGTCGATCGCCCCCTCGAGGGACTCCACGACGTCCTTCAGCTTCAGGACCTCCAGCGCCTCGTACTCGCCGCTGAAGAGGTTGGCCAGGATCCGGCGGAACGCCTTGTCACCGGTGTTCTCGAGCCGGTTGATCTCGATCCAGTACTCGTCGAGCGAGCTCATCGACTCCAGCGACGGCATGGCGGCAGCGGTGAGCTCGGCGCAGCGCTGCAGCACCTCCACCTGCTGGGTCGTCTCCGCGGGCAGCGAGGTGACCTCGTAGAGCAGCACCAGGTCGACGGCCTCGTCCATCATGTCCATGACGTCGTCGAGCGCCGACGCGAGGGAGTAGATGTCCTCCCGGTCGAACGGGGTGACGAAGGTGCTGTTGACCCGGCGCACGATCGAGTGGGTGGTCTCGTCGGCAGCGTGCTCGGCCTCACGCATGCGCTGCGCGATCTCGGCCTTCGAGTTGCCGGCCGACAGCATCTCGCTGAGCAGCTGGGCGCCGACGACGAGGTGGTTGGCGGCCTCACTGAAGAGGTCGTAGAACGAGCTGTCGACAGGGCGGAACTTCAAACGCACGGCGAACTCCGAACGGGGGGCGGATGAACCGTGCCTCATGCTAGGGGGTCGACGGCCCAACGACGCAAGTTCGGGTGCCTCCGCGCACGCTCGTGTGACGGAGCGCTCAGCGCCGCCGGCTGCGCTGGCGGACGATGAGCTCGTCGTGGAGGTGACGCTCGCCGTGCCGCAGCTGCCACTCGCCGTCGGGTCCCAGCTCCCACGCGGTCGTCCGCTCGTCGAGCGCGAGGTCCAGCAGCGCGTCGACCTCCTCGACGACGTGCGGGTCGCGCAGGCGTACGAGCACCTCGACGCGGCGGTCGAGGTTGCGGTGCATCATGTCCGCCGACCCGATCCAGGCCGCGGGGTCGCCGCCGTTGTCGAACCAGAAGATGCGGCTGTGCTCGAGGAAGCGACCCAGGATCGAGCGCACGCGGATGGTCTCCGACAGCCCGGGTACGCCGGGGCGCAGGGCGCAGATGCCGCGGATCAGCATCTCGACGCGCACGCCCTCCTGCGAGGCGAGGTAGAGCGCGTCGATCACCGCCTCGTCGACCGCCGAGTTCGCCTTGATCCGGATGCCGGCGGGTCGCCCCGCCTGGTGGTGGGCGATCTCCTGGTGGATCTGCGCGATGAGGCCCTCGCGGACGCTGTGCGGCGCGACGAGGAGGTGGTCGTAGGTGCGGTTGCGGCTGATGCCGGACAGGTTGTTGAACAGCAGCGCGACGTCCTCGCCGATCTCCTGGTTGGCGGTCAGCAGGCCCAGGTCCTCGTAGACGCGGGCGGTCTTCGGGTTGTAGTTGCCGGTGCCGAGGTGGACGTAGCGCCGGATCCCCTCGGGCTCGTCGCGCACCACCATCGACAGCTTGCAGTGGGTCTTGAGCCCGACCAGCCCGTAGACGACGTGGCAGCCGGCCTGCTCGAGCTTGCGTGCCCAGCGGATGTTGGCCTGCTCGTCGAAGCGCGCCTTGATCTCCACGATCACCAGGACCTGCTTGCCCGCCTCGGCGGCGTCGATGAGCGCCTCGATGATCGGGCTGTCGCCGGACGTGCGGTACAGCGTCTGCTTGATCGCCAGCACGTGCGGGTCGGCGGCTGCCTGCTCGAGGAAGCGCTGCACCGACGTGGCGAAGGAGTCGTAGGGGTGGTGCAGCAGCACGTCGTGCCGCCCGACCGAGTCGAAGACGTCGACCGGCGAGGACGACTCCACCTCCGCCAGGCTGGGGTGGGTCGACGGCAGGAACGCGGCGTACTTGAGGTCGTCGCGCGGCAGGTCGGCGATGGAGTGCAGCCCGGTGAGGTCGAGCGGGCCGGGCAGCGACACGACCTCGTCGCGGCGGACGCCGAGCTCGGAGACCAGCAGGTCGAGCACCTTGGGGTCCATCGACTGCTCGACCTCGAGCCGGACGGGGGGACCGAAGCGGCGTCGCTGCAGCTCCTTCTCCAGCGCCTTCAGCAGGTTCTCGGCGTCGTCCTCCTCGACCTCGAGGTCCTCGTTGCGGGTGACGCGGAACGTGTGCGAGCCGATGACCTCCATCCCCGGGAAGAGCTTTTTGAGGTGCTCGCCGATGACGTCCTCGATCGGCACGAAGCGCTGGTTGCCCAGGCCGACGAAGCGGCCGAAGGTCGGCGGCACCTTGACCCGCGCGAAGTGCTCGGTGCCGGTCTTGGGGTGGCGTACGACGACCGCGAGGTTGAGCGACAGGCCGGAGATGTAGGGGAACGGGTGGGCCGGGTCGACCGCGAGGGGGGTCAGGACCGGGAAGATCCGCTCCTTGAAGAGCTTCTTGCAGACCTTCTGCTCCTCCCGGTCCAGCTCGTCCCAGCGCACGATCTCGATGCCCTGCTCGCTGAGCTCGGGCAGGAGGTCGACGAACGCCTGGGCGTGGCGCTCCATGAGCTCCCGGCTGCCCGTCCACAGCTGGACCAGCTGCTGGCGCGGCATGAGCCCGCTCGCCGCGCGCACGGCGACGCCCGCGGCGATCCGGCGCTTGAGTCCGGCGACGCGGACCATGAAGAACTCGTCGAGGTTGCTGGCGAAGATCGCGAGGAAGCGGGCCCGCTCCAGCAGCGGCAGGGTGGGGTCCTCGGCGAGCTCGAGGACGCGCTGGTTGAAGCGCACCCACGAGGTCTCGCGGTCGATGAAGCGGTCCTCGAACTTCTGCACCGCCTCGATCGCGGCGGCGTCGGGCGTGTAGTGCGGCTCGACGTCGAAGGTGTCGCTCGGGTGCCCGAACGGCTCGGCGACCGGCCCTTCCTCGACCGACGGGGAGGCAGCGCTGGTGAGGGTGGCCGGGTCGGTCATGCCGTCCAGTGTGGCACCGCTTGGTGAACGCCGGGTGACGTCCGCCTCAGTACACGAGCGCCTGCACGCCCTCACCCAGCACCTGCTCGGCGAACACCGCGGCACCGGCGATCGTGACGCCGTCGCGCAGGTCGCCGGCGACGATGCCGCGACGCGCAGCGCACTGCGAGCAGACCGTGACCGACCCCGACGCCAGCACGGCCTGCATCAGCTGGTCGAGAGGCGTGGCGAGGTCGAGGTCGAACTCCTCGGCCCGGCCGGGCACCCCGAACCAGGCGGCCTGCCCGGTGAGCCAGAGCGAGACCTCCGCACCGGACGCCGCGGCCGCCGCGGCGACCGTGAACCCCTGGTTGCAGCGCTCGGCGTCCTCGGCCCCGCAGGTGACCTTCACGACCAGTGATCGAGCCATGCCGGCAGCCTAAGCGGGCGGACTAGAGTCGACCCATGCCCTTCGAGCTGCCCGACAACCTGCATCCCAACTGCGGCCCCGTCGCCTGGTTGCTCGGCACGTGGCGCGGCAACGGCCACGGGGCGTACCCGACCATCGAGTCGTTCCAGTTCGGCCAGGAGCTGATCTTCACCCACGACGGCCGCCCGTTCTTCCACTACATGTCGCGTGCCTGGGTCGTCGACGAGCAGGGGGAGTTCGTCCGCGAGGGCGCGATGGAGACGGGGTTCCTGAGGTGCCCCGAGCCCGGCAAGGTCGAGCTCCTCCTCGCGCACAACACCGGCATCTCGGAGATCTGGTACGGCGCGGCTGACGGCGGCCGGATCGAGCTGCACACCGCGGGTGTCTCCTACACCGAGACGGCGAAGGAGGTCACGGCCGGGTCGCGCATGTACGGCAACGTCGAGGGTGACCTGCTGTACGCCAACGACCTCGCGGCCGCCGGCCAGGAGCTCCAGCCGCACACGTGGGCCCGGCTCCAGCGGGCCTGACGCCATGAGGACCATCCCATGAGCGACGACCTCGCCCAGCGGCTGCGCGAGCAGGGGTTGCGGCTCACCCCGCAGCGCCAGCTGATCCTCCGGGCGGTCGAGGAGCTGCGGCACGCGACGCCCGACGAGGTGCTCGCACACGTCCGCGACCAGGTGAGCTCGGTCAACGCCTCCACGGTCTACCGCACCCTGGAGGTGCTCGAGGAGCTCGGCCTGGTCCGGCACACCCACCTCAGCGACCGCGCGCCGACGTACCACTCCACCGACGAGCACGAGCACGTGCACGTCGTGTGCCGCCGCTGCCACGCCGTGCGCTCCTACGACCCCGGGCTCGTGCAGCCGCTCGTCGCGGCGCTGGCCGACGACGGCTTCGTGGTCGACGTGGGCCACCTCGCGATCTTCGGCACCTGCGCGGACTGCTCCGCCGCGGACGAGCAGCCACGGCCGACCTAGACTCGGGGCATGGCCAGCCCCCTCCTCGCCCTCCCGGGAGCCGTCGCCGGCGACGGCATCGACGCGCCGGTGGCCGCGCACTACGGCTCGTTCAACACCGAGCAGCGCAGCCTCGCCCGGGGCGACGGCTTCGTGGACCTCTCGCACCGCGACGTGTTCCGCGTGGCGGGGCCCGACCGGCTCTCGTGGCTGCACAGCCTCACGACCCAGTACTTCGACGGGCTCGCCCCCGGCACCTGGACGCAGGCCCTCGTGCTGAGCCCGCAGGGCCACGTCGAGCACGCCTTCACCGGCGTCGACGACGGCGAGGCGTTCACCGCGCACACCGAGCCCGGTGCGGCGCCGGCCCTGGTGCAGTGGCTGGAGCGGATGAAGTTCATGACCCGCGTCGAGGTCTCGCTGGTCGAGGACCTCGCGGTGATGTGGCGCCCGGGGGAGGGCAGCGGTCGCCACGACCTGGTCCCGCGCGAGCGGCTGGAGGCGTACGCCGAGGCGGCCGGACCCGCCGCCGGCCTGTGGGCGTACGAGGCGCTGCGCATCGAGCGCGGCGAGCCGCGGTTCGGCGTCGACACCGACCACCGCACGATCCCCAACGAGGTCGGCTGGATCGGTGCGGCCGTCCACCTCGACAAGGGCTGCTACCGCGGCCAAGAGACCGTCGCGCGCGTCCACACGCTCGGCCGGCCCCCACGGCGGCTGGTGCTGCTGCACCTCGACGGCTCGGAGAACCGGCTGCCCGTCGCGGGCTCGCCCGTCTCCCACGACGGCCGTGACCTCGGATTCGTCGGGTCGAGCGCCCGCCACCACGAGCTCGGTCCCATCGCGCTGGCGCTGGTCAAGCGCAACGTCCCGGTCGACGCGCCCCTCGACGTCGACGGGATGCCCGCCGCCCAGGAGGTCGTCGTCGACCCCGAGGTCGGCCTGCACGTGCGCCCGCTCCGCTAGGGCCGCGCGGGCGTCATGCGATCCGGCACCTATAGGTGCGCTTTCGCATGACGCGGGCCCCGGGCCGGTGCGGGCGTCATACGAACCCGCACCTATACGTACGCCTTCGCATGACGCGGGCCTCGGGCCGGTGCGGGCGTCATACGAACCCGCACCTATACGTACGCCTTCGCATGACGCAGGCCCCGGGCCGGTGCGGGCGTCATACGGACCCGCACCTATACGTACGCCTTCGCATGACACAGCGACCGTCAGCGACCGTCAGCGACACTCAGCGACACGCAGCGACAGCGGCGACGCCAGCGGCACCGGTCAGCGGCGCCGGTACTGCACGTGCGTGTCGGCGTCCGCGTGGCCGAACCCCAGCCCCGAGTAGACCGCGACGGCGGGGGCGTTGTCGGACTCGACGTAGAGCAGCACCTCGTCAACCCCCAGCCCAGCGAGGTGGTGCAGCCCCGCGAGGGTCAGCACCTTTCCGAGCCCGCGTCCCTGCGCCGCCGGCGCCACCCCCACGACGTAGACCTCGCCGTGGCGCGCGTCGTGCTGCTTGGTCCAGTGGAAGCCGAGCATCCCGGAGTGGTCCTCTGCCACGAGCAGCCCCGCCGGGTCGAACCACGGCTCGGCCATCCGGCGGGCGAGGTTGTCCTCGTCCATCGCGCCCTGCTCGGGGTGGTGGGCGAACGCCGCGGCGTTGACCGCGACGACGTCGGCGGCGTCGGTGTCCCGGTACGACCGGATCCTCACGCCCGACGGCGTCTCGAGCGGCGGGAGCGGCAACGACGCCGCTCGACGCATCACCCAGAGGTCACGCACCCGGTCCCACCCGTGCCGGTCCGCGAGCCGGGCGGCGCCCGGGTGGTCGCCGTGCGACCAGGCGGTCAGCGCGCCGTCGTACGACGCCTCGGCGCGGGTGAGCAGGGTGCCGCCCGTCCCGCGGCGGCGTGCCGACGGGCGCACCACGAGCGCCAGGTCGCCGTCGTGGAGCAGCGTGAACCCGTCGTCCTCGAGGCCGACCTCGGCGACGCCGTCGGCCAGCGCGATGCGCGCCGCCTCGTCGAGGGGGTCGGCGCCGTCGGCGGCCGCGGCCTCTCCGGCGATCTGCAGCACCCGATCGACGACGTCCATGTCGCGACCCTAGCGAGCCCGGTGTGCGACGCGAGCCGGAGCCCGAGCCGGGTCCAGCCGGACGCGGACCGGACCCGGGTTCAGGACGAGGCCGACTCGGTCTCCGCGCCGGCGGAGTCGCGCGTGGGCACGACGAAGCGGTAGCCGACGTTGCGGACCGTGCCGATGTGGTGCTCGTGCTCGGTGCCGAGCTTGGCGCGCAGGCGGCGCACGTGGACGTCGACGGTGCGGGTGCCGCCGAAGTAGTCGTATCCCCACACCTCCTGCAGCAGCTGCTCACGGCTGAAGACCCGGCCCGGGTGCTGCGCGAGGTACTTGAGGAGCTCGAACTCCTTGTAGGTGAGGTCGAGCGCGCGGCCGCCGATCCGCGCCGTGTAGGTCGCGTCGTCGACGACCACCTCGCCGCGGTGGATGACGTGGGCCGACGGGTCGTCGGGCGCGGCGGCGCTCGCCCGGCCGATCGCGAGGCGGATCCGGGCGTCGAGCTCGGCGGGACCGCACGTGTGCAGCACCACGTCGTCCATGCCCCAGTCGTGGGCCACGACGGCGAGGCCGCCCTCGGTGACCACCAGGAGGACCGGCGCGTCCGCACCGGTGGTGCGGATCAGGCGGCAGAGGTCGCGCGCGGCAGCGAGGTCCTGGCGACCGTCGACGAGGACGAGGTCGGACTCCGGGGCGTCGAGCAGCGCGCTGCCCTGGGCCGGGACGATCTTCACGGTGTGGGCCAGCAGGGCGAGGCCCGGCAGCACCTCGGCCGAGGGCTGGAGCGCGCTGGTGAGCAGCAGCAGTGCGCTCATGCGGACCCTCCTCGTTCGCCGGGCCGACCGGTGACCAGCCGGGAATGGTGAAGGATAGTCCGCATGAGCGACCCCACGGACCGCGACCGGAGGCGTGAGACAGCGATCACCGTGCGCTACTGGGCGGGTGCCCGGGCTGCGGCCGGGACCGCGGAGGACGTGTTCGACGTCGCCGGGACCGAGCTGACCCTGGCCGACGTGGTCGACCTGGTCCTCGAGCGTCACCCCGGCGACCGCATGGCACGCACCGTCGCCGTCTGCTCGGTGCTCCTCGGCGAACAGCCGGTGGGGTCGCGCGACCCAGGTGCGGTCGTCGTCCCGCCGGGGACGGTGGTGGAGCTGCTGCCTCCCTTCGCGGGCGGCTGAGCGAGCGTCCCCGCCGAGCGGCAGGAGGCGCCGCCGCGTCGGGAGTCCCGGAGCCTGCTCCGAACCGGGACGCAGTCGTGCGGAACAACTGCCGCACCCACGACGTTCGTCGGGTGTGACCACAGGAGCCTGGATCGCCGTCGCCGCCGTCGTGCTGGCGGTCGGCCTCGGCCTGTGGCGCAACGCGACGGACGGCCGCTTCCGCGCGCGCCGCGCCGTGGGTGCTGCAGCCGCGCCCGGGGCGGGGGACTCGCCGGCACCGGCCCACCTGCGGGACGGGGAGCACGGGAAGGACCCGGATGACGTGGCGGCGCCTCCGCCCGCCGACGTGCCGCCCGGCGCGGACATCGCCGCCGTCGTCGGTCGGCAGCTGGGCGAGCGGGCCACCCTGCTGCAGTTCTCGAGCGCCTTCTGCGCGCCGTGCCGCGCCACCCGGCGCGTGCTGGAGGACGTCTCGCGGCTCGTCCCCGGGGTCACCCACGTCGAGGTCGACGCCGAGCAGCACCTCGACGCCACGCGGGCCTTCGGCATCCTGCGCACGCCGACGACCCTCGTCCTCGACGGGTCGGGCGCCGAGGTGACCCGCGCGACCGGCGCACCCGCCCGCGACCAGGTCCTGACAGCTCTAGCCCGCGTGCCGTCTCAAGATCCGGATGCGACGACCACATCGTGAGACCACGGCGCGAGCGGCTCGCAGGACCGCCTACTGTCGTGGTCATGTCCTCGACCATGCTCACCCGGCGCCGCGCAGTGGACCACTGCCGCGTGCGCTCGGCGCTGTGTCGAATGTCGTAGCGGTCCCACCGCTCGCCTGAGCCCGACGTCCTCCCGCCACGGGACCGTGCTCGTCGGTGGGACCCGCCCTGGCCTGCGCCCCTGTGCGCCCGGCCTCGTGCGGCGCCGACATCCCAGGAGAGACATGACCACCACCGCCACACCGCGCTCCGCAGCGGGCGCCTCGCGCACGGACGCGGGCATCGACCCCCGCGGACCCCAGCTCGCCGCGGCCCTGACCTCGGTCGTCCTGCTCGCCGTGCTCCTGCTCCCGTCGCCGTACGACGTGGTGCTGCTCGCCGCGCAGGCAGCGGCCTTCGCCTCCGGCGCCGTGCGCGGCGTGCAGGCCACGCCGCACGCGTGGCTCTTCCGCACGCTCGTCCGCCCGCGACTGGCCTCGCCCAGCGAGTGGGAGGCGCCGGAGCCGCCCCGCTTCGCGCAGGCGGTCGGCCTCGGGTTCGCCCTCGTGGGCCTGCTCGCGCTCCTGGCCGGTGCCACCGTGGTCGGCCAGGTCGCGGTCGGCCTCGCGCTGGTGGCCGCTCTGCTCAACGCCGCCTTCGGGCTCTGCCTGGGCTGCGAGGCCTACCTCCTGATCCGCCGGGCCACGGCCCGACGCATCGCCTCCTGACAGCACGTCACGTCCGACCCAGCACCGTCCACCGCACCGCACCCCGACTGTTCACCACCAGCAAGGAGCACACCAACCATGAGCCGCGAGAACTCGCTCGTCACCGCCCAGTGGGTCGAGGACAACCTCGACACCGACGGCGTCGTCCTCATCGAGGTCGACGAGGACACCACCGCCTACGACAAGGGCCACATCCGGGGAGCGATCAAGCTCGACTGGACCACCGACCTCCAGGACCAGGTCCGCCGCGACTTCGTCAACAAGGAGCAGTTCGAGGCGCTGCTGTCCGAGCGCGGGGTCTCCAACGACGACACGGTCGTCCTCTACGGCGGCAACAACAACTGGTTCGCCGCCTACGCCTACTGGTACTTCAAGCTCTACGGCCACCAGGACGTCAAGCTCCTCGACGGCGGCCGCAAGAAGTGGGAGCTCGACTCCCGCGAGCTGACGGCCGAGGTGCCGACCCGCGAGAAGACGTCGTACACCGCGACCGAGCAGGACCACTCCATCCGCGCGTTCCGCGACGAGGCCGTCGCCGCCATCGGCGTGAAGAACCTGGTCGACGTCCGCAGCCCCGACGAGTACGCCGGCCGGCTGCTGGCCCCGGCGCACCTCCCGCAGGAGCAGGCGCAGCGCGCCGGCCACGTGCCGACCTCGATCAACGTGCCGTGGAGCAAGGCGGCCAACGACGACGGGACGTTCAAGTCCGACGAGGAGCTGCGCCAGATCTACGCCGACGCCGGCCTCGACGACACGAAGGAGACCATCGCCCTGTGCCGCATCGGCGAGCGCTCCTCGCACACCTGGTTCGTGCTCAAGGAGCTCCTCGGTCACGAGAACGTGAAGAACTACGACGGCTCGTGGACCGAGTACGGCTCGCTGGTCGGCGTCCCGGTCGCCCTCGGCGACGAGCCGGGTGAAGCCTGATGTGCGGCGCGACCGAGGGCGGCCTGTCGCTCGACGGGGTGAACGTCGCCAAGGAGGCCGTCATCCAGGGCCAGGTCCTGCGCGGCGGCGCGGCCGGGGGCGAGCCCGTCCCCAACGCGTACGTCCGGCTCCTCGACCGCAGCGGTGAATTCACCGCCGAGGTCCCGACCTCGGCGACGGGGCACTTCCGCTTCTTCGCCGGCGACGGGGAGTGGACCCTGCGGACCCTCGCTCCCAAGGCGCAGCCGGTCGACACCCGGGTCGTCGCCGCGACCGGGTCGGTGGCCGAGGTGCAGGTGCTCGTCACCGCCTAGCCGCCGGCCGAGCAGCACTGGTCTGGACACCCGAGATCACCCCGGACGCCCGAGTCCGGGGTGATCTCCTCATTTTCACCACTGATCGGCCACAGGCGCGACGGCGGCATGGACCCACCCCTACGGTGGAGGTTCGCATCTCGTCGGAAGGGGCTGCGGTGGTCGTGCCCGACAGTCGGGTCTCCCTCGCCGACGACCTCTGGCGGCTCACCATGGAGCACTCGCCGGTGGGAATGGCCATCGTCTCCCTGGCCGGCGGCGTCGTCACCGCCAACGGCGCGCTCTGCGACATGCTGGGCTACGAGCCCGACGAGCTGGTGACGCTCACCCTGTCCGACATCACCCACCCCGACGACCTGGCCGACGACCTGCGGCTGGTCGACCGGACGCTCGCGGGCGAGATCGGCTCCTACCGGATCACCAAGCGCTACGTCCGCTCCGACGGGCGCATCGTCGTCGGCGACCTCTCCGTCGCCCTGCTCCGCGACGCCGGCGGTGCGCCGGTCCACTTCGTCTCCCAGGTCGCCGACCTCACCGAGCGTCAGGCCTTCGTGGAGCGGCTGGACGCCGCTGAGAGCGCCGTCGAGACCGAGCGGCGCAAGGCGCACGCCATCTTCGAGGGCGTGTCGGTCGGGCTCCTGCAGGTCGACACCCGCGGTCGCTACCTCGCCTGCAACGACCGGCTCCGAGACTTCCTCGCCCTGGCCTTCCCGTCGGGACACCGCGGCCTCGCCGGCCAGGCGGGCTTCACCTACAGCGCCGACCAGCAGCACGTCCTGGCGCCGCGCGACATGCCCTCGGCGCGCGCCGCCCGGGGCGAGGAGTTCGACGACCTGCGCGTGTGGGTCGGCAAGGACCCGGCCGCGCGCCGCGCCCTCTCCGTCTCCTCACGGGCCGTGGTCGACCGCGCCGGGACGGCCTCGGGTGCCGTGCTGGCCTACCACGACGTCACCGATCTCGTCCGCGCACTCAACGTCAAGGACGAGTTCGTGGCCACCGTGTCGCACGAGCTGCGGACGCCGTTGACGTCCGCCCTGGCCTACCTCGAGCTGCTCGACGAGTCCAGCGACGTCAGCCGGGAGGACCAGCAGCAGGTCAACGCCGTGCGCCGCAACGTGCTCCGGCTGTCCCACCTGGTCGCGGACCTGCTCTACAGCACGCGCGCCTCGGCCGGGTCCGCGCTCGTCGACCGCTACCCCGTCGACCTCGCGTCGGTGCTCGACCAGGCCGTCGACGCAGCACAGCTCGACGCGGCGCACCGGGGCGTACGCATCACCTGCCGCCGCCCGGCGTCGCTGGCCCTCGTCGCGGACGGCATGCGGCTGCGCCAGGTCCTCGACAACCTGCTCGCCAACGCGATCGCCTACAGCCCGCCTGGCGGGACCGTGGCGGTCGACCTCGTCCGGGACGGGGCGCACGCCGTGGTGACGGTCGCCGACCACGGTCCGGGGATGGACGACGACGAGGTCGGCGAGGTCTTCGAGCGCTTCTTCCGCGGCCGCAACGCCCGCCGGCTCCGGGTCCCCGGGGCGGGCCTGGGCCTGCACAACGTGCGGACGATCATCGAGGCCCATGGCGGCGAGGTGCGCTTCGAGAGCGCCCCCGGGGCCGGCACCTGCGTCCGCGTGCTCCTGCCCGGCGGCCACGACTGACCCGCCGGTCCGAGGGCTGCCCGTCGTCCCGCGGACGTGCTGGGACCCCCCGCCGCGGGCGGGGGGTCCGAGCGGCAACCGGGTGGGGTCCGGTGCAGGTCTCGCAAGGGGGGAGCCTGCGAGGTCGCCCACCCGACGCCGAGGCCATTTGCCAGGGGGCTTGCCCAAGTTTGCCAAAGGCGGCGACACTCGGCATCTGGTTTGACAAGATTTCTGCTGGACCGGCTCGGGACGCCCGCCAACCCCACTCAGCACTCACCCCTGGAGACACCATGAACCGCGCCACCCGCCTCTTCGTCGCCGCCGTCGCCCTCGTCAGCGTGGCCGGCCTCGCCGCGCCCGCCGAGGCGGCGCAGGTCCGTACGACGACCCGCACCGTGTGGTGCTGCTGACCCTCTGAGCCCTCGGCCGGCCCTCGCGTCCGGCTGACGCCGACTCAGCTGCGGGCGAGCGTGCTGGACGCCACGCGCGCCCGCAGCCCGGTGGAGACCGCCGCGCGCCGGTAGGCGTCCATGGCGGCCTCGGCCATGCCGACGCTCGAGAGCAGGTCGGCGAGGTCGAACCACAGCTGGGCGGCGCTCTGGTCGGCGCCGATCGCCGACAGCCGGTGCACCGCCCGCTGGTAGGCCTGCGCGGCGAGGTCTGCCTCGCCCTCCGCTGCCAGGGTCCTGCCCTCGAGGACCAGCGCCTCGGCCTCGGCCAGGGGCGCGTGCCCGTCGGCGGTGGCGTGCACCTGCGCGATCAGCTCGCGACAGGTCGACGGGTTGCCGGCGAGGAACGCCACGCGGGCCAGGCCGAGCAGCGTCCACGCGCGGTCCACCGGCGTGCCGCTGCTCCACTCGAGCTCGGCGGCCGCCTGCTCGAGGTTCGTGCGCGCCTCGTCGAGCGCGGGCGGGTCGAGCTCGAGCTGCAGCCGGCCCACCTCGGTGCGCAGGCGGGCGAGGTTGCGGGCGTCGCGGCCCTCGCTCAGCAGCGCCAACGCGCGCTCGGCGAGGGGGACCGCGGCGGTGACGTCGCCGCGCCTGGCCTGCATGGCGCTCGCGTTCCAGTAGGCCGAGGCGCGCGCCTGGGCCGACCCGAGCGACTCCGCGCGGGTGATGGCCTTGCGGCACATGCGGACGGCGTGGCCGGTGTCGCCGCGCTCGAAGTGGGCCGCGGCCATGGTGACGGCGAGCTGCACGGCCTCGTCGCACGCGTCGAGCCCGGCCTCCTCGACGTAGGCCATCACCCGCTGGCCGCACTCGATCGCGCGGCCCAGGTCGCCTGTCTCGCGGTAGATGCGGCTGAGGGCGATGCCGGCGCGGATCCGCGTGAGCCCGTCGGCCTCCCCGTCGTCGACCAGCGACTCGAGCTCGACGATCGCGTCGTCCTCGCGGTTGGTCGCCTCGAGAGCGCGCGCGTGCAGGAGCCGCGCGCGATCGCGCATGCCCTCGACCCGCGAGGTCTGCAGCTGCTCGAGGGCGGACGTGAGGTGCCTCTCGGCGTCCTCCGGCTGGCCGGACTCCAGGGACAGCTCGGCGTAGTTGAGCGCGAGCCGGATCTCGTCGACCGCGTGGCGGTCGGGCTCGCCGAGCAGCGACTCGACCGTGACGTCGAGCCGTTCGGCCAGCGCGACCAGCAGCGGGTACGTCGGCCCGCGGTGCCCCGCCTCGATCCGGGAGAGGTAGGCGACCGACATGATCGTCCGGGCGACCTCGCCCTGCGTGAGTCCGCGAGCGAGGCGTGCCGCGCGCAGGCGACGGCCCAGTGCCTCCCGGTCGGTGTGCTCCAGCAGCTCGGCGTGACGCGAGTCCATCCGGACATTGTGGTGCACGTCTTGCCACGACGGTGTCGATTTCGGGCAAGATCTCGCGCAACTGGTCAGCCGCAGCAACTCACTTGCGTCGGCGCCCGGCGGACTCGCCGCTGGGACGCTCCTCGAGCGCCGCCTCGGGTGCGTAGCCGTACCCGTAGCCGTACCCGTATCCCGAGCCGTAGTCGCCGCGACCCTTCTTCGGCACCATGTTGAACACCGCGCCGAGCGTATGGGCGCCCACGGCTGTCAAGCGCTCGCGGGCGGCGGCGAGCTGCTCCCGGGTGGTCTTGCCGTGCCGGACCACCACGACGGCTCCGTCCACCTGCGACGCGATCAACGCCGCGTCGGTGACGGGGAGCAGGGGCGGCGCGTCGATGACGATGACGTCGTACGCCGCGCGCAGCTCCCCGAGCACGACGGCCATCGCCCGCGACTGCAGCAGCTCGGCCGGGTTGGGTGGTACCGCTCCTGAGGGCAGGACGTGCAGCCCGGAGCTGTGGGCCAGCACGACGTCCGAGACCGCCACCTTGCCCACCAGGGCCGTCGTGAGGCCTATCGTGCCGTCGAGGTTCAGCAGGGCCGCGGCCTGTGGCCGGCGCAGGTCGCTGTCGACGAGAAGCACGCGCTCGCCGGCCTGGTGCAAGGCCAGGGCGATGTTGACCGCCGTCGTGGACTTGCCCTCCCCGGGCAGGGCGCTGGTGAAGACGATCGCCTTGGACGTCGCGTCGATGTCGACGAACGACAGGTTGGTCCGCAGCACCCGGAAGGCCTCGGCGCGCGGCTCGTGCGAAGTGAGCTGCGTGACCAGCGGGCGCTTGGCCACCTCGGGGTCGAAGGCGATCGTCCCGAGGATCGGCGCGTCGAGTGCGTTGGTGAGGTCGTCGGCCGACTTCGTGCTCGTGTCGAGCAGCTCGCGCACCACGGCTAGCCCGACGCCGAGCAGAAGTCCGAGCACCAGCGCCAGGCCGAGGTTGCGCACGGGGTTGGGGGAGATCGGTCCACCGGGCAGCGAGGCCGCGTCGACGATCGTGCCCTTAAGGACCGGTCTGCTCTGACCGGGAGGGGTCTCCAGCTCGGCCACGAGGGCGACCAGCTCCTCCCCGTAGGTCTGGGTGAGCTGCTGGGCGACCTTCGGATCGGGGTCGGTGACCGAGATGCTCAGCAGGACGGTGTCCGGCGAGGCCTGAGCGGTGACCTTGGCGGCCAGCTCCTTGGGCGACAGCGAGCTGCCGGTCGCGGACACCACGCGCGTGGCAAGCTCGGTGCCGGTGGCCAGGTCGGCGTACGACGCCAGTCGCTGGCTGCTGAACAGGTTGCCCTGGTAGGCCTCGGCCGACGACGAGGCGCTCGTCGAGATGAAGAGCTGGGTGGTGGACTGATACTGCGGGGTGGTCCGCCAAGTGACCAGCGCTGCCGCGACGACGACCAGGAGGACCGTTGCCATCACAAGGCGCCAACGGCGCCGCAGGATGCGCAGGTAGTCGGCCAGCTCCACGATTCTCCATCCCCCAGCGGTCGACGAGCAGCGGCCAGTCTCAGCCACGGCGGGCGCGCAGGGCAACTTGGCCGAATGTTGACGGTCATTGCCCGTCCCGTGGACGTCTCGGTTACGGTGTGCCTCGTTGACTCGTCAAGGAGATCGGGCGCAGTCGTCTGGGGCCGAACACGCAGGGGGCGGTTCC
Source organism: Nocardioides xinjiangensis (assembly GCF_017916385.1). Lineage (NCBI taxonomy): Bacteria > Bacillati > Actinomycetota > Actinomycetes > Propionibacteriales > Nocardioidaceae > Nocardioides > Nocardioides xinjiangensis. The sequence goes on along the minus strand of NZ_JAFMSW010000001.1, from coordinate 1,329,672 downwards.
ACTCTCAGACCTATGGAAGGGTCTTCCGCATGAAGAAGATGGCCGTCGCTGCTGCGACCACCACCATTGCCGCTCTCGGTTCGCTCGTCGTCGCGCCCGCGGCGCAGGCGGACCCCTACCCGCGCTCCATCGACACCGAGTGCGTTGCTGTCGCCGCCGACACCACGGTCGGCCCCGGCGACACGGTCAAGATCAAGTTCAAGTGGACCGCCGACGGCAACATCACGCCCAAGGGTCGTGTGGAGTACGTCGTGAGGCGGGTCCGCACCGGCGTGGTCGAGACCGGTTCCTTCTGGAGCGGCGCGGCCAACAAGGCCCAGACGAAGAACTTCTCGTTCGAGCGCAAAGGCAACTACTACGTCGAGTTCGACACCGCCGCGAAGAGCACCTCGGTCTTCCGCAACTGCTCCGCCTCGACCGCCAAGATCAAGGTGCGCAACCGCTTCTGATCGCGGCCTTCAGCATCAAGTCGGCCTGCTGCCCACTGGCGTCGCCAGTGGGCAGCAGTCTCGTTCAGGGAGTGTGTTGGTGTGTCCGTGACCTCTCGGGAGCGTAACGAACGAGCCGTCCGGCGTCGTTGGCGCTGGCCCGCGCTCGGCGTCGCCGTGGTGCTGGGCCTCGCGGCGGCGTGGGCAGGCTGGACGGTCTGGCAGGCGCAGCGCGACATCAGCGCTGCACGTACGGCCGCTGTCGGTCTGCCCGCGGCGCTCACGCGGGGCGGCGGCGAGCCCGCCCGGCTGGCCGATGACCTCCAGCAGCACGCCTCCGCTGCGGAGAAGCGCACTTCCGGCGCCACCTGGCGCGTGCTGAGCGCCGTCCCGGTGGTCGGTGACGACTTCGGGGCTGCCGCGCACGCGGCTCGGGCCGTCGACGTCCTGGCCCGCGAGGCCGTCGACCCGCTGGTGGCCAGCGGCCTGAGCGCGAAGACCTTCGCCCCGCGCAACGGACGGCTGCCCGTCGGAAGGATCGCGGACGCCGCGCAACCGCTGGCCGCAGCCCGGCGGGGCTTCGAGGCGGCGCGCGCCGAGCTCGAGCCCATCGAGGTGGACCGACTGGCGCGGGAGCTCCGCCCGGACTTCGAGACCCTCATCGAACAGGTGGACGACGGCGTTCGGACGCTCGACGGCGCCACCCGCGCGGCCGAGGTGCTGCCGACCATGCTCGGGGCCGACAGCGCCCGGGACTACCTCCTGGTCTTCCAGAACAACGCCGAGCCGCGCTCGCTGGGCGGCATGCCGGGACTCATGGCGCCGCTGCGGGCGGACATGGGCGCGGTCACGCTAGGTGACACCGTCGCGACCAGCACGTTCGGTGAGCTGGACGAGCCGGTTCTGCCCCTGACCGAGGAGGAGCAGCGGATCTGGCACGACCAGCCCGGGACGTGGTTTCAGGACGCCGTCTTCATCCCGGACTTCGAGCGAGCCGCCCAGCTCATGGCCGCGCGCTGGGAGCTCGAGACCGGGGCGTCCGTCGACGGCGTCCTGTCCGTCGACCCGGTGGCGATGTCCTACCTGCTCGAGGCGACCGGGCCGATCGCGATCGACGGCCGCGAGCTGACGAGCGACAACTTCGTCGATGAGATGCTGCACCAGCCCTACCTCCGCTACCAGGACGACCCGGCCGCGGAGGACGCCTTCTTCTCCGGCGTGCTGACCACCCTCTTCGATCGCATCCTGGGTGCCGGCACCGACCCGTCCGCCCTGGTCAGCGCTCTGTCGCGAGGTGCCGAGGAGGGTCGGCTGCTCGTGCGCTCCTCCGACCCCGCCGACCAGGAGGCATTCGCCGGCACGCGCATCGCGGGCGAGTTCCCGCACGGCAGCGAGGGACCCGCGCAGGCCGCGGCCTACGTCAACGACGCCACCGGCTCGAAGATGGGTTACTTCCTCGACTACGACGCCCGCATCAGCAGCGTGTCGTGCGCCGCGGACGTGATCGGCTTCAACGGCACGCTCCGAATCCAGTCCAGGGCTCCCGCGGATGCCGCGTCGCTGCCGCCGACGGTCACGGGTCCGGGCAGCTACGGCGTGGCCCGAGGCGACCACCTCAACGTCTTCGACTTGGTGGCGCCCACCGGCGGCGAGATCACCGACGTGACCGTCAACGGCGTGAAGTCGCGGGGGACCAACCGGACCTTCCGGGGACGCCCGGTGGTGTCGGTGCCGATCCTGCTCACTCCCGGCGACGTGGTCACCTTGACCTGGCGGGCGACGTCCGGGCCCGGTCACTCGGGCGGCGTCGAGTTCATCAGCACGCCCGGTGTGCACCACGGAGGAGCCGAGCAGTTCGTGCCTGCACCGTGCCGGGTCGATGAACAGTGAGCGCACCCACCGCAAAGAACGTCTCGTTTAATCGTCAAGTTCCGGATGTCAAGGGCGATCTGACGTAGGGTGGGTATTGCCTGCCGGTGGGTTTGCGGCGGGGTTCGAGGCCGTCGTGGGGGCGGCCGTTCGCATGCTGTGGGGACATGTTGATCTGATGAGCACCACGATTCACTCTGCCGTGCGCGGCCGACGCCCGGCTGTGCTGATGACGTTCGACGCCGTCGCCCTGGTAGCGGGATACGTCGTTGCGGTGTTCGTGCGTACCGCGGGTCCCGAGGGCTACCTCGGACACGCTGCCACCACGGCGGTCGTCGCCCTGCTGCTTCAGCTCGTGCTGGGGCTCGTCACCTACCTCTACCGGGGTCGGGTGGCGGTCGCCTCCATCGAGGAGACCCTGCTGCTCGGGGGAGTGACGGGATCGATAGGCATCGCCTTCACGGTGCTCAACATGCTCACCGATCCGTTCTGGCTGCCGCGCAGCGTCCCGCTGACCGGCACGGCGCTGGCGCTGCTCCTCATGCTGGTCGCTCGCGCGGTGTGGCGCTACCGTGCCGACCACGTCTTCGTGCTGACTCCCAGCCAAGGCAAGCGCACCGTCGTCGTAGGAGCGGGCTACAGCGGCACCCGGCTGGTGCGGTCGATGCTGAGCCGTCCGGAGACCGGCTTCCGGCCGGTCGCCTTCGTCGACGACGACCAGTGGAAGCGACGTCGCAGCCACTACGGCATCTCGGTGCTGGGCACGCTGGAGCAGCTGCCCGAGGTGGTGGCCCGCACCGACGCCGACACCGTCGTGGTCGCGATCCCGTCGGCGGACAAGGACCTCCTGCGACCACTGGCCGAGCAGGCGCGGCTCGCTGGAGTGGAGCTCAAGGTGCTGCCGAGCTTCGCCGAGAGCTTCGCCTCGAAGGCGGACGTGCGCGACGTGCGCGACGTCAACCTCCACGACATCCTCGGTCGTGCCGCTTTGGAGACCGACGTCGCGTCGATCGCCGGTTACGTCACCGGCAAGCGGGTGCTGGTCACCGGCGCCGGCGGCTCGATCGGCTCGGAGCTGTGCCGCCAGCTTGACCACTTCGGCCCCGCAGAGTTGATGATGCTCGACCGGGACGAGTCGGCGCTGCACGCGGTGCAGCTGTCGATCCGCGGCCAGGCCCTGCTCGACAGTGACGAGGTCGTGCTCAACGACATCCGGGACATCGAGGCACTGCGCCGCATCTTCCAGGAGCGTCGGCCGGAGGTGGTGTTCCACGCCGCGGCGCTCAAGCACCTGCCGATGCTGGAGCAGTACCCCTACGAGGCGATGAAGACCAACGTGCTCGGCACGGCCAACGTCCTCGAAGTGTCGTGCGAGGTCGGCGTGGAAACCTTCGTCAACATCTCCACCGACAAGGCGGCCGACCCCAAGAGCGTGCTCGGCTACTCCAAGCGCATCGCCGAGCGGCTGACTGCCTCGATGGCCGAGAGGGCAGAGGGCTCCTACCTCAGCGTCCGCTTCGGCAACGTCCTCGGCAGTCGGGGCTCGGTGCTGCACACCTTCACTGCCCAGATCGCTGCGGGCGGTCCGGTCACGGTGGTGCACCCCGACGTCACCCGCTACTTCATGACCGTCGAGGAGGCCGTGCAGCTGGTCATCCAGGCCGGCGCCATCGGCGAGGACGGCGAGGTGATGATCCTCGACATGGGCGAGCCCGTGAAGATCCTCGACGTCGCCCACCAGCTGATCGCCCAGTCCGGCAAGGACATCGAGGTCGTCTTCACCGGCCTGCGCGAGGGCGAGAAGCTGCACGAGCAGCTCTTCGGCGGCGCTGAGGATGACGAGCGGTCCCGTCACCCGATGGTGTCGCGCGCCAACGTCGCGCCGCTCAGTGTCGACGTGGTGCGCGCGCACGACCTCCGCGGCACCCACCTCGGCATGCTGCAGGCCTTCGAGGACTGGGTGCACCTGCCCGACCCGTCACGGGTGGACGCGCCCGTCGTCGATGCGCGAATTGACGAGCCTGTGGCAGTCTCGTGAAGGATTCGTCTGTGAGTGAGTCTCGGATCCTCCTCTCCCCGCCTGACGTGGGCGAGCTCGAGCAGGAGTACGTCATGCGCGCCATGCGCTCCGGCTGGGTGGCTCCCGCCGGTCCCGACCTCGACGCCTTCGAGGCGGAGGTCGCGGAGCGTGTCGGCGTGTCCCACGCCGTCGGCCTCGCGTCGGGCACGGCCGCCCTCCACCTCGCACTCGTGTCGTGGGGCGTTGGACCGGGCGACGTGGTGCCGGTCTCGACCTTCACTTTCGCCGCAACCGTCAACGCCATCCGCTACGTCGGCGCCGAGCCCTTCTTCGTCGACTGCGACGAGTCGGGCAACATGAGTCCGGTGCTGCTCGAGCGGGCCGTCGACCAGCTGCGCGCCGAGGGGCGAGACGTCCCGGTCATCGTGCCGGTCGACATGCTCGGCAAGTGCGTCGACTACGCCACCATCGGCGAGATCGCCGTCGATGCAGGTGCCCGACTCCTCTGCGACGCCGCCGAGTCCTTCGGAGCCACCTACCGGGGCAAGCCCGCCGGTTCCTTCGGTGACGCCTCGGTGATCTCCTTCAACGGCAACAAGATCATGACGACCTCGGGCGGCGGAATGCTGCTGACCGACGACCGCGAGCTGGCCGCGCACGTCCGCAAGCTGTCGACCCAGGCCCGCGAGCCGGTGGCGCACTACGAGCACACCGAGATCGGCTACAACTACCGACTCTCCAACATCCTCGCTGCCTTGGGCCGCGCCCAGCTCGTGCGCCTCGACGACATGCTCAAGCGGCGCCGCGAGTGGCGCGAGCGCTACCGCGCCCTCTTCGCCGATCAGCCGGGCGTGTCGATCCTCGGCGGGGCGGATGACGCCTGCGACAACTGCTGGCTCACGGCGGTCGTCGTCGATCCCGACGTCTCCGCGTGGACGGCCGCCGATCTCGGTGCCGCTTTCGACCGGGCGAACGTCGAGACGCGGCCGGTCTGGAAGCCGATGCACCTACAGCCGGTTTCGGAGGGACTTCGCGGAACGCTCGACGGAACGTCCGAGCGCCTCTTCGCTCATGGACTGACCCTCCCGGCCGGCTCCGTGCTGACGGACAGCGAGTTCGAGCGGATCGAACACGCGATCCTGGAGGTGACGGTCGCGTGAAGCCCTACGACCTTGTCAAGCGCGGCATCGACGTCGTGGTTGGATCAGTCGCACTGATTCTCTCCGCCCCCCTGCAGGGTGTACTGGCACTGATCGTGCGCCGGAAGCTGGGCTCGCCCGTCCTCTTCCGCCAGCCGCGTCCGGGCAAGGACGGCGAGATCTTCGAGCTGGCCAAGTTTCGCACGATGCTGGAGCCCGACGAGTCCCGAGGGCTCGTCACAGACGAGCAGCGGATGACAGCCTTCGGATCGTTCCTCCGCTCCACCAGCCTCGACGAGCTGCCGTCGCTATGGAACGTGGTGAAGGGCGACATGAGCCTGGTCGGACCCCGTCCGCTGCTCGTGGACTATCTCGACCGCTACACATCCGAGCATGCCCGCCGCCACGAGGTGCGCCCCGGCGTGACCGGGCTGGCCCAAGTGAGCGGACGCAATGCGATCACATGGGACGAAAAGTTCGCGAAGGACGTGGAGTACGTCGACACCCGCGGTCTGGCACTCGACCTCACGATCATCTGGCGAACCTTGGCGCAGGTCGTCCGCCGTGACGGCATCTCGGCGGATGGCGACGTCACCATGCCGGAATTCAAGGGGTCGGCTCGTGCCTAAGGATCTGGTGATCGTCGGCGCAGGAGGGTTCGGCAGGGAGACCGCCGACATTGTCGAGGCGATCAATGCGGCCGCCGCCCAGCCGGTCTGGCGTCTGCTCGGGCTAGTCGACGACGCGCTGTCTGCGGACAACGAGGAACGTCTGGTCCGTCGAGGGCTGCGGCACCTGGGATCGGCCGACGAGCTCATCTCGGGTGACCAGCGCCCGCACTACGTCGTCGGCATCGGTTCTCCTGCCGCGCGGCGCCGCGTGGCCGGCCGCCTCGACGCGGCGGGTTTCCCGGCGGCGACGCTCGTCCACCCGCAGGCGACCCTGGGCTCCGAGGTGACCATCGGAGATGGATCCGTGGTTTGTGCCGGCGTTCGGGTGACGACCAACGTCCAGCTTGGTCGACACGTGCACCTCAATCCCAACGCCACGATCGGCCACGACACCACATTGGAAGACTTCGTCAGCATGAACCCCGCCTCATCTGTATCAGGTGACTGCGTCATCGAAACGGGCTCTCTCGTAGGTGTCGGTGCGGTAGTGCTGAACCGACTTAGACTGGGTGCTGGCGCGGTCGTCGGCGGTAGCGCATGTGTCGTTAAGAACGTGGCGTCGGGGACCGTCGTTAAAGGTGTGCCCGCGAAATGACATCACCGTGTCCTCGTCGCGTGCTCATAGCAGCGACCATCCCCTTCACGGTCGACCGCTTTTTCCGCGAGTACCTGTCACAGTTGCTTGAGGTGGGCTGCCGCGTGGACGTGCTGACCTCTCCGGGGCCTGAACTAGTCCGCCTACGAGTCACATACCCGGGCGTCACATTCCATGAGGTGCCCATGCGCAGGGGGATTGCGGTCCTTGCTGATTTCGGTTCTCTGATGCGTGTGATGAGGCTGATTCGGATGCGCCGGCCGTACGCATCCATCGCAATGACGCCAAAGGCGAGCCTGCTTGTCATGGTCGCCTCGTTCCTAGCGCGGACCCCATACCGACTGTATGCAACCGGGGGGTTACGCCTCGAAGGGTCGGAAGGTGCTCAGCGGCTCGTGCTTTGGCTCATGGAAAAGGTGACCTGCGTCGCGGCCAATGACGTCGTGGCGAACTCCCGCTCCCTCGCTGCGGCCTACAGGGCATCACGACTCGCTGTCGAACCCAAATTGCGCACCGTCATGGAGGGCTCCAGCCATGGAGTCGACACTGAGTACTTCTTCCCCGCTACCCAGGCTCAGCGAACTGATGGACCGCTGCAAATTGGGTTTGTGGGACGACTTACCCGGGACAAGGGGATTCCCACGCTGCTGGAGGCGTGCGTCCTGTTGGCTGAGCGCGGTGCCGAGTTCGAGTTGCACGTAGTCGGTCCACAGGATGAGCCAGACTCGGCAGCCTTTCTCGGTCTGATGCGCTCGCAAAGCTTCGTCGTGCACGTTCGGCCGCCAATGGACGATGTCCGTCCAGCACTCAGAAATATGGATGTATTGGTGCTGCCATCGCTGCGAGAGGGCTTCCCCAATGTAGTCCTCGAGGCCGCGGCCATGGGCATCCCCAGCGTGGTCAGCGACGCCACCGGATGCATCGATAGCGTGATTGACCAAGTAACCGGTCTTGTCGTCCCAGTGCAGGATCCGAAGGCGTTAGCGGAAGCGCTGTGCTCACTGTCCGACGATAGGGCCCGCGTTCGAGCGTTGGGCATGGAGGCGCGACGTAGAGCTGTCACCGACTTCCGTCCTCGGGACGTCGTCCAAGGTGTCCTGAAGCACGCAATAGCGGACAGGCCAGTTGGGATGTGATGAGACGACTAGTGGCTGGTCATTTGCTCGGACAGGCATCCCTCATCGCCGTGACGCCTGTGCTAACGCGGCAATACGCGCCAGAAGATATCGGAATCTACCAAATCGCGATGGTCCTGGCGGTCGGCGTTTCCATGTGCGCGTCTCAGCGAATTGACACTATCGTTCCTTCCGTTACAGAGGCGGAGCTACCCATACTCCTTCGTCGAGTGGCTAGGAGCATCGTCCTCCTAGGCGCATTGGGACTTCTATCCGGATTGCTCGTTGCGATCTGGAGCACGGCGATCGCCAGCGCCACCGTCATGGTGGTGGTGCTGTCCGCCGTGTTGGCAATACAGACGGTCGATTCCGGAATACTCATCAGGGGCCAGCACTTAGGTGCCCTGTCAAGACGGAACGCCAGTTTCGGAGTTTCTGCAGCTGTCATCCAAGTCGCCGTAGGCGCGATCTATCCCACGGCATGGTCCTTGGTCGGCGGCGTCGTCGCGGGCCGTCTGTTGGCGGTCCTAACGACAAGGCGCCCGCATTTGGCCACACCGAGTCCGGCCGCACCCGGTCTCGTGAGTGTAGGTCCGCCTTACGGAGGGTCCGCGGCGGCGAGGAACGTGGGTGCCGGTGTTCTTGCCTCCTTGTCGAGCCAAGGCCTCCTGCTTGCAACCGCGGCGACGCTGGGAGCCGGCGCGGCAGGCCAAGTCGCCATCGCTCAACGGGCGGCGTCGGCACCTCTGACTCTCGTCGGCCAAGGAATCGCCCAAGGCGTGGCACTCAAGACGTCTTCTGCGATCAGATCCGAAGTGCCGGAACTGAAGGCTCAGATGCGCCGTCACACGGCCGAACTTTTACCGATCGCCTTCATCGCATCACTGCTTATGCTAATGCTTGGCTTGTTCGGCCTAGAAGCAGTCCTCGGGCCAGGATGGAATGAGGCCGCCATGGTGCTTGCCATCCTCTCATTCGGGATGTTCGCCCAATTGGCCGTAAGTCCGCAGACGGTCATCTTCCCGTTGATTCGGTGCGAGCAATTGCAGTTGCATCTGGAATTGGCGAAGACCCTTCTTCTGTTCGCTACGACCTTTCTTGTCGGCTGGACTACCCAGTCGCTGATGTGGATGACTATCGTGGCCAGTGTGATTCTCTTTGCAGGATATCTAGCCACAATCTTCGTTCTGCTCAGGCGGGTAGACGGGTGGGACGCAAGTCGGTTACCGAGGGAGGATCGGTCACATTGACGCCGGACGTATCAGTCATCGTATGTGCGCTGAGAGCGAGTCACTACCTCGATGAGGCGGTGGCGTCCCTATTGCAGCAACGAGACGTGCGCGTGCAAGTCGTAGTCGTGTGGGATTGTGAGCAACGTCCTCCGCAACAGGTATGGGAGGCGGACGCTGCGGTGACGTGTGTCGAGAACCGCGCCCATCTGGGAACGCCCAAAGCACTCAATGCGGGGCTCGCGGCCTGCGAGGCAGAATTGATAGCCCGACTGGACGACGATGACGTCGCGGAACCCGATCGTCTCAAGAGGCAGCGCGACTATCTCAACTCCAACCCGCAATGTGTCATGGTCGGATCGCGCGCGTGGTACATCGATGCCAGTGGCGATCGGGTTGGCATGACGCCGGATTACTCAGGTGAGGATGTCCGTGAACTATTAGCCCACCGAAATGTGTTCATACATTCATCTGTGATGTATCGTAGCACGGTCGTTCGGCGTTTGGGAGGCTATAACTGTCGAAGTTTACGGATGCAGGACTACGAGTTATTCCTGAGGATGTCGGGTTATGGCCCGATGGCGATCCTATCTGAGCCGCTGGTGAAGTATCGGATCCATGATCGGCAGCATAGTCGTAATACAAGCCCTTTTCGTGGCTACGCTCGGCAGGTACTGCGAGCGCGGTGGTGCTACGGCCGAGCTCAAGGAGAGGTACGGCTAGTCACAATCGGTCGCACCCTGCGCTGGTGGGTAGCGCAGGTTATGAGGCACTACGGAATCCGCAGATCGGGGCATGTCGTCGCGATCTCGAAAAGCTAGGACCTTGACCAAGGTGAATTCAGCGTTCGCTATATCGCGACCTTGCCGTTCTGCCATGGACATTGGGGTCCGATGAACTCCTGCCGGACCTAATGGGCCGCGCAAACCTCGCGCAGCGATAGCGGTAGGCCCAAGCGTTGTCGGTCATCAGCGGCTCGATGCGGGTGATTCCGTGGGTGGCGAAGTAGTCGATGGCGCGTTCGAGGGACCCCGCGCAGGTGGGTCTCTTCTCGTCGGGCAGGACCTCGCTGTAGGCCAGCCTGGAGTGGTCGTCTAAGGGGGGCTCGATGTAGTCGTAGCCGATCGGCGTCGCCTTGACGGGCCGGTCGAGGGCCCGTCGGTTCGCGAAGATCTCGGCGCCTGGCGTCGCGTTGCGCGGTGCCGCCCATCTGGCGTCCGTGGGCCCGCCAGCCGACGCCGTCGGGGATCCGGCCCGGCTTCTTGACGTCCATGTGGAACCAGCTCACCCGGTACCCACGTTCGTAGCGGACCGCGGTCTGATTCGAGGACCGGATCACTTCAGGCGTGGGCCCTTAGACAAGCTACATCCCACTCGGAGTTCGCGCTCGTTCGACCATGCTCGCTGCTATCAACGTCCCGGATACATCTCGATCGCGCGCAGCAGGAAGGGAGACGTCAGAGGCCCCGACCGGACGCTCAGGGCCCCTGACGTGGTTTCCAACACCCGCTGCGCGCCTTGCGACACAAGCGGCGTATCGGCTATGCGCGACTCTTGAGCAAGAGCGTCAGCTGCCGCTGTTGATCATCCCGGCACCAACCGTGACGCCGGTCGCCTCGTCGATGAGGATGAACGAGCCCGTGGTGCGGTTCTTGGCGTAGGGGTCGCACAGCAGCGGGACGGTGGTGCGGAGCTGCACGCGGCCGATCTCGTTGAGGCCGAGCTCCTTGGTGTCCTGGTCGCGGTGCAGGCTGTTGACGTCCAGGCGGTATTGGATGTCCTTGACCATGGCGCGGCCGGTGCGGGTGGTGTGCTTGATGGCCAGCTTCTGCCGCGGCTTGAGCGGCTCGTTGGTCATCCAGCAGACCATCGCGTCGATGTCCTGGCTGGGCTTGGGCGCGTTCTTGGGCCGGGCGATCATGTCGCCGCGGGAGACGTCGACGTCGTCCTCGAGGTGGATGGTGACCGACATGGGCGGGAAGGCCTCGGCGATCTCCTGGTCGAAGAGCTCGACCTTCGAGATGGTCGACGTCATGCCGCTCGGCAGCACGACGACCTCGTCGCCCTTCTTCAGCACACCGCCGGCCACCTGGCCGGCGTACCCGCGGAAGTCGTGGTAGGCGTCCGACTTGGGGCGGATGACGTACTGCACCGGGAAACGGGTGTCGACGAGGTCGCGGTCGGAGGCGACGTGGACATGCTCGAGGTGGTGCATGAGCGTCGGCCCAAAATACCACGGTGTGTTCTCAGATCGGTTGACGACGTTGTCGCCCTGCAGCGCCGAGATCGGGATGACCTCGAGGTCGGGGATGTTGAGCTTCGTCGCGAACTGCGTGAACTCGCGGTGGATCTCCTCATAGATCTCCTGCGACCAGTCGACGAGGTCCATCTTGTTGATCGCAAGCACCAGGTGGGGCACGCGGAGCAGCGACAGCAGCACCGCGTGGCGGCGCGACTGCTCGGTCAGGCCCTGGCGGGCGTCGACCAGCACCAGGCCCAGGTCGGCGGTCGAGGCGCCGGTGACCATGTTGCGGGTGTACTGGATGTGGCCCGGGGTGTCGGCGATGATGAACTTGCGGCTCGGCGTCGCGAAGTAGCGATAGGCCACGTCGATGGTGATGCCCTGCTCGCGCTCGGAGCGCAGGCCGTCGGTCAGCAGCGCCAGGTCGGTGTAGTCGTAGCCCTTGGACTGGCTGGTCGACTCCACCGCCTCGAGCTGGTCCTCGAAGATCGACTTCGAGTCGAGCAGCAGGCGCCCGATCAGGGTCGACTTGCCGTCGTCCACCGAGCCCGCGGTCGCGAACCGCAGCAGGTCGGCGTTCTCGGTAACGGCGGCTGCCTTTTCGCCGGCGGTGGTCTTCTCGATGTTGCCCTCGGTGGCCATCAGAAGTAGCCCTCCTTCTTGCGGTCTTCCATGGCGGCCTCGGAGAACCGGTCGTCGCCACGGGTGGCGCCGCGCTCGGTGACCCGCGCCACGGCGATCTCGTCGATGATGGCGGCGGTGTCGGCGGCCTCGGACTCCACGCACCCGGTCTGCGTGCGGTCGCCGACGGTGCGGAACCGCACCGTCTTGGTCAGCGGCGTCTCGCCGGCCTTGGGCTGGATCTCGGGTCCGACCGACAGCAGCATGCCGTCGCGCTCGATGACCTCGCGCTCGTGGGCGAAGTAGATCGAGGGGATCTCGATCTGCTCGCGGTGGATGTAGCTCCAGATGTCGAGCTCGGTCCAGTTCGACAGCGGGAAGATCCGCATGTGCTCACCGGCGTGGATGCGGCCGTTGTAGAGGTTCCACAGCTCGGGCCGCTGGTTCTTCGGGTCCCACTGGCCGAAGTCGTCGCGGTGGGAGTAGACGCGCTCCTTGGCGCGGGCCTTCTCTTCGTCGCGGCGACCGCCACCGAAGGCGGCGGTAAAGCCGTTCTCCTCGATCGCGCCGAGCAGCGTGCCGATCTGCATGCGGTTGCGGCTGGTCTTGCCGTCGTCAACCACGTGGCCCGCGGCGATCGCCTCGTCGATCGTGGCGACGATCATCCGCGCACCCAGGCGCTCGACCCACGAGTCGCGGGTGGACAGCACTTCGTCGAAGTCGAGGCCCGTGTCGACCTGCAGCAGCGGAAACGGCAGCTTGGCGGGAAAGAACGCCTTCTCCGCCAGGCGGAGCATGACGATGGAATCCTTGCCGCCCGAGAACATCAGGACCGGCTTCTCGAACTCGGCGGCGACCTCACGGAAGATGTGGATCGACTCCGCCTCGAGCTGGTCCAGCTGACTCAGCTGGTAGTCGACGTGGGTGTTGGTCATGGCTTGGCAAGGACCTCTCGTGGGACAGCAGCGTTCATCGTAGCGACGACGCACGCCACGAAGAATTCGCACTGCCGGGCGTGGTCGGACTGTTGGACCTCATCGGTGCCTCGGTTCGAGGCGAAGGGGGCAGTCAACGTCAGGCTGACTTAGGGTGTCGCGGTGGAGCAGCTCACCCTCGGACTCGTGGCTGCGGCGGCTCTGCTGATCGTCGCGCTGGCCACGCGGCCGCGCGCCGTCGACATGATTGTGATCGGGTTGCCGGTCGCTGGGGTGCTCGGCGGAGCGGCGGTGGAAGCCAACATCTCGCCGGCCGACATCTTCCTGCCGTTTGCGCTGTTGACGATCGTGAGCAAGGCAAGCTCACGAAAGGCGTCGTCCGTCACTTCGGCGGGTTTCGCGAAATGGGTCAGCTACATCTGCGTGATGTCGGTCGTGCTGCTCGGCGGGCTGTCCGTGCGCCTGCTCGTGGACCCGCTCGGCATCAGCTTCGGCTACGGCGTCGCGGCGGTGGCGAAGATCTGGGTCGGCCTGACTTATCTCGCCGTCTTCGCCTACTACGGACGCGGCCTGTTTGCGGGTGGCGGCGACCGGCTCCTTGCACTCTGGGCCCGGGTCGCCAGTGTTGCGGCGCTCGCGGGCATCGCCGGCGTGGGACTGTACGCCGCCGGTGTCCCGACCACGCTCACGCTGAGCTTCCGCGCAACGGGCGGGTTCGATGATCCGAACCTCTACGCGTCGTACCTGCTGGTCAGCATCTCGCTGACCTTCGCCGCCGGGGCGCGCGGCGTGGTCAGGTACCCGGTGCGCCTAGTCGCGCTTCAGAGCGTGGCCCTAGCCCTGAGCGGCTCCCGCGCTGCCATCCCAGCCTTGGCGCTGGGAGTGCTCTCGGCCCTCGCGCTCGGTCGCGGTCGCCTGGTCGCCAAGACGATCTTCCGGTGGGTGCTGCTGTTGACTCTCGGTGTCGGCGTTGCCGCGTGGCGGTTCCCGAGCCTGCTCGGCTTGGACGCCTTCTCCCGCGCCGTGGACGCCTCAGGGAACGCCGAGAACGACATCCGCTTCCTGCTGTGGCGGACGGCGTACAACATGTGGCTCGACCACCCGATCCTCGGCATTGGGATCGGACAGTTCATCCCGACGTCGGCGGACTACGTGCCGGGCGGTCTGTCAAACATCCCGCACAACACCCACCTGAGCCTGCTGGCCGAGACCGGCTTGCTCGGCTGGATGCTGGTGATCGGGCTGCCAGTCGTGATTTTTGTGCGGCTCTCCGGCTTGGCGAAGCGGACCGCTGACCCGACCCCGACGTGGCTCATCCTCGGGATCGTGTCGGCGTTGGCGATGGCGTTCACCCTCAACCTCGAGAACTTCCGTGGGCTGTGGGCCTTATTGGGAATCTGCCTGGCCTACTGCTCGGTGATGCGTGCCGACCGGGCGCATGATGAGCGCCCGGTCGCCCGCGGGGAGCGGCTCAGCAGGTAGGCCTCGCCGCTCTCGCCTAACACATAGGCCCCAGCAACTGGAGGCGGTTGATGATCCGCGCCTGCCGGGTCTTCATGTTGTTGAGCAGGTCGCGCTCCGCGGTGGTGTAGGTGTCGCCGGCCGTGGCGCTAAACGCGGCGGTCGCGGCTGCTGACTCGGTGGCGGGGTGCCGCCGAAGAAGCCGACCTCGCCGCCGATCATGCCCACTCGCGTGTCGCCGTTGCGATAGATGGTCGGGAGGTGGTCGTCCACGGTGCCGTCGTCGCGGACGGGCGCGATGGCGAGCGATGATCCGACGTTGGTGGTGCCGTCCTCGGCGTCTGACATGACGCGGATGTGCCAGCGGGCCTCGCCGTCGCTGTAGAGCGTGAAGCCGTGGTCGGTGCCTGCCGCGCCGTCAACACCGGACCCGGGACCCGCGAGCATGAAGCCCCGGTTCAGGTCGAGCGGTCGGCTCGCCCGCGTCGGGAAGGAAGTCGAGGGCGACCAGCACGTCCTTGATGGCCGCCCGTCGAGGCCGCCTGCACGGCCCGCTGCGGGCGGGCCGTCACACGACTCCGGTTGGAGACGAGCACCTTGCGGAGGGCGGCCTCCTTGACCGCCATGAAGATGCGGCCCTGGCGCCGACGATGCCGTTGTTGTATCGCGGTCGGTGGGGCTGACCGCCACATGCGTCCACACGGTGTGCCAGGAGCGTCCGCCGTCTCCAGTAGCGGCGATGTAGTGATAGCCGCTGGTGTAGAACCCGGTCGCCTGCGTGAAGGTGATGTTGGCGGTCAGGTCACCGTCGCCCGCCCAGGCCCGCGACGCCACTGGTAGAAGTCCGGCACGCCTGCCGCGCCGTGGTGCGCCAGCCACGTTTCCTCGGAGCCCGGGTCGGTCATCAGCACGCCGGTGTCCATGCCCCGCCCGCCCGCGTCGCCGCAGTTGGCGACACGGTGCCAGAGTGGGGCAAGGACGGGGGCTGTGCGTAGTCGTAGGCCGACTCCAGCCCGAGGGCGGGAGGTCGGTCCAGCTGACTCCGTCGTCGTCGGTGTAGCCGAATTAGGCGTTGGCCTTGTCGCCGTGCGCGGCGTAGATGAGGAACGCGCCGTCGACGACCTTGCACCAGGCGGCGTGCCAGTGGGTGTTGCTCGCGGTGTCCACGGCCGCCATCGGGTTGACGCCGGTCCACGTCTGGCCGCTGTCGCGGGACAGCCACAGGTCGCGGGCCTGAGTGCCACCGGAGGCGTACTCACCAACGACGAGCACGGTGCCGCCGTTGATCGGGTCGACCACCGGGCGGGACATCGTGAAGTTTTCGACGTTGCGGATGTCTTCGACCTTCGCCCAGCTCGACGACCACGAGGTCGAGAACCAGAGCTCGCCGACGTTGTTCGTGATGTTGCCGGTGACCGCGACGAACCCCTCGGCGGAGCGGGTGCCGAAGTGATCCCCTGCCCAGCGGCGGCGAGGGTCGGGCCGGCCTCATCGGCTCCCGTGAAGCCCGCCAGGTTGCGTCGCAGCGGGAGGCCGAACGCGTTGGAGCCGTACACGCTGTCGTCCGAGCCGATGGACATGGCGATGAGGTTGGTGGTCACCGACGGGAGGGCTATGTCGGCGGCCGGGGAGCGGAACGGCTCCTGTGTCACGAATGTGGCCGATTGCAGCCATGGCCGATTGGTGCCCTCCGGGGCCGTTGGGGAGACTGAAGAGATGCGCTTCTCAAGCTCAGCACTCATCGCCGGGCTCGCCGGTGCAGTTCTCCTGTCAGCCTGCTCCTCGTCGGGCGACGGCGACGGCGGCGCACCGTCGTACGAGCGGAGCGACGCGGTGCGCGCACGGGTGCTGCCGCAGCTGGCGGCGACCGGTGCGGAGGTCGAGGCGGCCGACGACGCCGCGTGGGTCGTGGACGTCACGGTCGCGGACGCCGAGGACGGCACCGCCGTCGCGCTGGTCGCCAGGACCGACGACGGGTGGGCCGAGGTCGACGAGGAGGAGACCGACGACGAGGGCCGCGTCGCGCTGACCAGCCGGTCGTCCGGCGAGCTGCACGTGGTGGTCGGCGACGGCGCCGACGCCATCGGCACGGAGGTCTCGACCGACGACGCTCCCGAGGCCACCTTCACCGACGACTTCGACTCCGACACCGTCGACGCCGAGGGCGGCAGCTGGTTCACGCGCGACCAGGGCTACATCGGCGTACGCACGTGCTCGCGGGCCGACGCCTCGGCCGCCGAGGTCGGCGACGGCGTGCTGCGCCTCAGCGTCTTGGAGGACGAGGACGCGTCTGGGCAGTGCCGGCTGCCAGGTCGGCGCAAGCAGTTCCCCTACCGCCTCAACGGCCACGTCGGCACCGAGGGCGTGTACGGCTTCACCTACGGCTTCGCCGCGGCGCGCATCAAGACGCAGGCGGCGCGCGGCCAGCACTCGGCGTTCTGGCTGCAGGCGGCCGGCGGCCAGAGCGCGGGCGGCCCGGAGGAGGGCGGCGCGGAGATCGACGTCATGGAGTACTTCGGCGACGACCACCCGCTCGGCGGGCTCACCAGCTTCACCTACTACCTCGACGAGGACGGCGAGAAGCAGACCGACGGCGGCTGGGTGGAGGACCTCGAGGAGTACGGCGAGGACTGGGCGGAGGAGTTCCACGTCTTCTCGGTCGAGTGGACGCCCGAGGAGTACGTCTTCCGCATCGACGGCCAGGTCACCCACCGGCTCGACGGGCCGACGTCGGGGCGCGAGGAGTTCCTCATCCTCAGCCTCCTGTCGTCGGACTACGAGCTGCCCCGCTTCAACGGCGAGCTGCCCGAGACGATGAAGGTCGACTGGGCGCGGGTGTGGGAGACCGGGCCGGAGTAGGGGTCTCGATACGCTCGCTGCGCTCGCTGCTGGACCAGCAGAGGGGTCGCTCGCTGCTCGACCAGCGGGCGGTCAGCGGTGGTAGCGGGCGATGTGCGGGCAGGCCTGCCCGTGCTTGAGCCGACAGCGGGTCCTGCGCCACCACCGGCGCGGCAGGTTGGTCACGGCGACGATGCTTCCTGGTGGCGGGAGGCGGCGCAGGGGCTTGAGGGAACCTTGGGTGTTTCTGTTGGTCAGGGGCTGTCGAGGACGAGGGTGATCGGACCGTCGTTGACGCTCTCGACCCGCATGTCGGCCCCGAAGCGGCCGCGCTGCACGTGCGCGCCGAGGCGGACGAGCTCGGCGCACACCGCGTCGTACACCGGCTCGCTCACCGGGCCCGGTGCGGCTGCCTGCCACGTGGGTCGGCGGCCCTTGCGCGCGTCGCCGTAGAGCGTGAACTGGCTGACCACGAGCACGGGTGCGCCCACGTCGCTCGCGCTCTGCTCGTCGCGCAGCAGGCGCAGCTCCCACACCTTGCGGGCCGTCCACGCGACCGCGGCGGTGCCGTCGTCGTGGGTGACCCCGAGGTAGACCAGCAGGCCGGGTCGGTGGAGCTCGCCCACGACCTCCCCGTCGACCCGGACGGTGGCGGAGAGGACCCGCTGGATGACGGCGCGCATGGTGCAAGGATGCCGCCATGGCTGACCCACTGCTGATCACGGTGGCCCCCACCGGGGCCGAGACCGCCAAGGCCGACTGCCCGCAGCTCCCCACCACCCCCGAGGAGATCGCGCGCACCGCGGCCGAGTGCGAGGAGGCCGGCGCGGCGATGATCCACATCCACGTCCGCGACACCTCGCACCAGCCCACGCTCGACCAGGGTCTGCTGCGCGAGTGGGTGGCCGCGGTGCGCTCGTCCTCCTCGCTCGTCGTGCAGCTCTCCACCGGCGGCTCGGTGCACGACCCGCTCGACGAGCGGCTGAGGGTGCTCGACGCCGAGCCCGACTCGTGCAGCCTCACCATGGGCACCACGAACTTCGGCGACGACGTCTTCCTCAACCCGTGGCCCTTCGTGAAGGACCTCTACCAGCTCGCCCTCGAGCGCGGCGTCGCCCCCGAGTTCGAGCTCTTCGACCTCGGGCAGGTCCATGCGCTCGGGCGGCTCGTCCGGGAGTACGGCGTCCCGGCCGGCGGCAAGGTCCACGTCGACTTCGTCATGGGCGTCCCGGGCGGCATGCCCGGCACGGCGCCGGCCCTGGTCGCCGGCGTCGCGGCCCTCCCCACGGAGGTCACCTCGTGGTCGGCCACCGGCATCGGTCGCTCCACCCTCGCGGTCGCCCTCGCCTCGCTGTCGATGGGCGGCCACCTCCGCGTCGGCATGGAGGACGTGCTCACCATCAGCCGCGGCGTACCCGTGGAGTCCAACGCCCAGCTGGTCTCGCGCGCCGTCGACCTGGGCCGGATCGCGCAGCGGACCCCGATGACGCCGGCGGAGTGCCGGGAGCTGCTCGGGCTGTCCTGACTTCCGCGCGCCGGCGGGCGGCAGACGGCGGGCGGCCCAGCGTCATACGAACCGGCGCTTATAGGTGCGGCCTCGTATGACGTCCGTGCGCGCCAGGCGCCACCGTCATGCAACGGCTTCGATGACGCCCGCCGGCGCCCGCCGGCGCCACGCCCGCCGGCACCTACGAGCCGTCGACCTTCTTCATGCCGACCAGCCCCGGACGGTACGACGGGTCCTCGAGCTGGGCGATGGTGGGCGAGCCGAACATCGGCAGGCCCTGCTGCTTGCGGATGAAGCCCCACACGATCGGCAGCACGAGGAGCACCGCGATGCCGACGCCGGCGATGAGCATGGGGTGGGTCTCCTCCTTGCCGAGCGGCGCCCAGCCGGCCTTGTCGAGCAGCGCCACGCCGCTCATCGTCAGCACGACGACGATGCCGCGCCGGATGAAGGACTGCGGGACGCGCGGCGCGAGCGCGGAGCCGATGAGCGTGCCCGGGACGGAGCCGAGCAGCAGCGGCACGAGGATGCCCCAGTCGATGCCGTGCAGGACGATGTTGGACACCGCGGCCGCCAGCACCAGCGGGACGGCCTGGACCAGGTCGGTGCCGACGAGCTTCACCGCGGACAGCCCCGGGTAGAGCATCAGCAGCGCGATCATGATCACCGAGCCCGAGCCGACGCTGGTGATGCCGACGAGGAGGCCGCCGAGCGCGCCGACCAGGAGGGTCGGCACCGGGCGCAGTCGGGGGTTGTCGTCGGGGTGCTCGCCGCCGCGCACGCGGAGCAGGTTGAGGTAGAGCCGGAGGGCGTACGTCGCCGCCGCCAGCAGCAGGGCGAAGCCGATGCACAGCAGCAACGTCTCGTCGATGTCCTCGGGATCGACCGCCCACGACACGAGGTGCGGACCCAGCAGGGCCATCGGGATGGAGCCGATCATCAGCCACATCGCGAGCTTCATGTTGGGCGAGCCCTCGCGCTTGTGCACGAGCGCGCCGCCGGACTTGTAGACGGCGGCGGCCGTGAGGTCGGCGGTCACCACGGTGGCCGCCTCGCCCACGCCGAGGAAGATCAGCGCCGGCGTCATCAGGGCGCCGCCGCCCATGCCGGTGAGCCCCACCACGATGCCGACGAAGAAGCCGGCCGCGAGGATCGAGAAGAAGGTGACGGTGAGGAGCTCGAGCATCAACGGTCTCCGAGGAGTCGGGGTACGACGACGCTCAGCATGGCAGTGATTCTGCCGGTCGCCGTCGTGGCGGCCGCCCTGCCCCGCCGGTAGGGGTCGGCGACGTCGTGGTCGGGCGAGGTCGGGGCACGCCGCTGGCCGGCGGCCTCGACGAGCTCGCGTCCGCTGAGGCCGGGCAGGTCGGCGATGGTCGCCTCGAACTGGCCGAGGGTGAAGACCTTGCGGTGCAGCTGCGGGAAGTCGTCGAGGATGTGCTGGCGGTGCACGGACTCGGCCGTGAGGACCAGGTCGGACTCCTCGAGCAGCTGCGCGGTGAGCAGCCGGCTGCGGAACCCGTCGCCCGCCCCCGGCGCGAGGGTCGGGGGGAGGGTCGGGGCGACCTCGGCGTCCATGGGGTGGCCGTCGCGGGCGTGCGTGCCGCAGCTGCCGAACACGATGTCGGCGTCGCCGGCCAGGTCGCGGGCGATGAGCTCCATCGTGGGCGAGCGGCAGATGTTGGCGGTGCACACGAAGAGCACCCGGAGCGGCTCAGGCATGGCCGCCCGTGAGGTGGAGGTGGCCGGACTCGTCGAGCGCGACCAGCACGTCGTGGAGCGCGTCCTCGACGGAGCGGCCGGTGGTGTCGACGCGGACGGCGGCGTCCTCGGGCTCCTCGTAGGGCGAGGAGATCCCGGTGAAGTCGGGGATCTCGCCCGCCCGGGCCTTGGCGTAGAGGCCCTTGCGGTCGCGACGCTCGCACTCCTCGAGCGGCGTCGCGACGTGGACGAGGAAGAACGCCCCGCCGGCCGCCTCCACCATCTCGCGCACCTGCTGGCGCGTCTCGGCGAACGGCGCGATGGGCGAGCACACCGCCACCCCGCCGTGGCGGGCGATCTCGGCGGCGACCCAGCCGATGCGGCGGATGTTGGTCTCGCGGTCGGCCCGCGAGAAGGTCAGCCCGGCCGAGAGGTGGCGGCGTACGACGTCGCCGTCGAGGCTGGTGACCGTGCGGCCGCCGCGCTCGAGCAGCAGGTCCATCAGGGCGCGGGCGAGGGTGGACTTGCCGCTCCCTGAGAGCCCGGTGAAGAAGAGGACGAGGCCCTGCTCGTCAGCCGCGGGCCGGTCCTCGTCGACGATGGCGGCGATCGGGGCCGGCAGGTCCCCGTCGTGGTCCGCCAGGGCACGCACGGGGTCGCCCCCGGCGTAGGTCGCGACCACCTGCGTGCCGAGGGCGTGGTCCGCCTCGGCGTCGCCGTGGGACGGCAACGGCACCGCGACGACGGTCGCGTCGCCGAGCAGCTCGGCCGCCGCGAGGCTCGCCCGGACCAGGGCGACGGGGGAGAGGGTGGCGGTGCCGGTGCCGGTCAGGGCCAGCAGCACCACGCGGCCGAGCTCGCGCAGCTGCGCCAGGTCGCCGTCGGTGAGCGCATCGGCGACGGGGACGAAGGTGGCGCCGGCGTGCTGCGCACGGACCTCGGCGGGCGTGAGGTGGAGCCGGCGGAAGGGGCCGTACTGCGCGTGGGTCAGCGGCTCCAGCGACCCGTCGGCCGACACCCGCGCCAGCGGCAGCCCCTCCGGGTCCACCAGCTCCGCCTCGTCGACGCCCTCGGGGAGCCGGAGGGTGACGACGCTGCCCGGCTCGTTGAAACGGCGGAGCGGCGCGTAGGCGCCGGAGGCGAGGAGCTCGAGGTCGTCGAGCTCGGTCGGCGTCGGGCAGTGCTGGATCACCCGCGCATCCTCTCACCCGGGCGAGAAGTAGCCTGCGCCCATGTCGTCTGCCGCCGCCGCTGGTCTGCCCGTCGTCGCCGAGATCGTCCGGTCGGGGTTCGTGGAGGGACACCACTACGGGTCCGTGGTGGCACTGGCCGCGGACGGCACCGTCGAGTGGTCGGTCGGCGAGGTCGCGGCACCGGTCCTGCCGCGGTCGTGCAACAAGCCGCTCCAGGCGCTCGCGATGGTCGACCTCGGCCTGGACCTGCCCGACGACCTGCTCGCGCTCGCGTGCGCGTCCCACTCCGGCGAGCCGTTCCACGTCGAGGGGGTACGCCGCACGCTCGCCTCGGCAGGGCTCGACGAGTCCGCCCTGCAGACGCCGGCGGACTACCCGCTCGACGACGCCGCCCGGGAAGCCGTGGTCCGCGCGGGCGGAGCCAGGGCGCCGATCCTGATGAACTGCTCCGGCAAGCACGCCGCGATGCTCGCGACCTGCGTCGCCCGGGGCTGGGACACCGCCACCTACCTCGACCCCGCCCATCCGCTGCAGGTCGCGATCCACGACACCTTCGCCCGGGTGACCGGGGAGCCCGTCGCCGCGGTCGCCGTCGACGGCTGCGGCGCCCCGCTGCTGGCCACCTCGCTCACCGGGCTCGCCCGCGCCTTCGCCCACCTCGCCACGGCGACCGACGGCCCGGCACACCGGGTCGCGGAGGCGATCAGGCGCCACCCGGAGCTCGTTAGCGGCACCACCCGCGACGAGCTGGCGCTGCACCGCGCGGTGCCCGGCCTGATCGGGAAGGCCGGCGCCGAGTCCTGCTACGCCGTCGCCGTGCCCGACGGGCGGGCGTGGGCCCTCAAGACAGACGACGGCGCGGCGCGGGTGCGACCCGTGCTGATGGCCGAGGCGCTGCGCCGGTCCGGCGTCCTCGAGGAGGACGGCGTCGACGCCGCCGCCGTTGCCGCCACCGGCCGACTCCCGCTGATGGGCGGCGGCAAGCCCGTCGGCGAGATCCGTGCTGCCTTCTAGCTAGCGCCTTCCATCACGATAGGGATGGCTTTTGTGGGGCTGCTCACCGTTCTGCGGGGTTGCGGCTGCTAACCGTTGTTAGCACACTGGGAGGCATGGCCAAGGACAGGAGCACGAAGGCGGGCGACCGGGCCACCAAGGCCGTCGCCGGCTCGATCGGCTCGCTCGGGGACTACCTCAAGGAGCACCGCCTCGCCGCCCAACTGTCATTGCGGCAGCTCGCCGACCAGGTCGGCGTGAGCAACCCCTACCTGAGCCAGATCGAGCGTGGCCTGCGCAAGCCGTCGGCCGAGGTCCTCCAGCAGCTCGCGCGGGCGCTCCGTGTCTCGGCCGAGCAGCTCTACGTGCGCGCCGGGATCGTCCACCCCGATCCGGGACAGGCCGGATCGGTGGAGCTCGCGATCCTCGCCGACACCGGCCTGACCGAGCGGCAGAAGAACTCGCTCCTCGACGTCTACGCGTCGTTCCTCGCGCTGAACGACCTTCCCGAGGCCACCACCGCACGACCCACCGACCCGCCCGAGTGAGATCCGCCCGGGCCCCGCAGCAGAAGGAGCACCACATGCCCAGCAGGTTCGACATCAAGCTCGACGTCACCGAGGCCCTCAAGCCCGTCCTGGCCGGGGTCGGGGCGACCGACCTCGCCGTCGAGGCCGTCCGTGAGGCCGTCGGCGACGTGCAGAAGCGGGTCGCCGCCGTGCAGAGGCTGGACGCCCGGGTGCAGCGCGCCGCCGTCGAGGCCCGGGTCGCCGAGCTCCGGGCCGGCGCCAGGACGTACCCGGCCAAGATCACCACCCAGGTCTCCAGCCTGCTCGGGGAGAACGTCGCGGCCGCCAACGCCGCCTACGCCGACCTGGTCAAGCGGGGCGAGTCGCTGGTGGGTCGCATCCGCCGCCAGGAGTCGACCACCGCCACCGTCTCCTCGGCGCGGTCCACCGTCGCCGGAGCCAAGGCCACCGCCGCGCAGGCCAGGGAGGCCGCCGAGGCGAATGCCGACGCCGCTGACAGGACCGCTGCCACCAAGGTCGCGCCGGCCCCGAAGCCGACCGCGAAGAAGGCCACGCGGAAGGCCGCGGCCAAGAAGGCCGCAGCGACCACCGCACGCAGGACGGCCGCCCGCAAGACGAGCGCCGCCGGGGGCAGCGCGAAGGACACCGCCGCCGCGGCGAGGAAGACCGCTGCCAGCGCCGCGCAGGCCGTCACCGACGCCGCCCAGAAGGTCGGCGACTGACGCGAGCCGGCCGTCGCGAGCGCAGCCCGCAGTCGTTCCGGAGCAGGAGGCCCCCGTCCGCGCGGACGGGGGCCTTCCTGCGTTCCCCTACTCTGGTGCGGTGAACATCTACGAGGTCCAGGGCACGTTCTTCCTCGTCGTGCTCGTGGTGCTGCTCGCGATCAAGGGCTTCGCGTTCGTCAGCTCGTTGACGTGGTCGGCCGAGGCCTACGACGCGGCCGGCAAGCTGACCAAGCAGGCGTGGTGCGCGATCACCGGGCTCGGCTTCGCCGCGCAGCTGATCCTGCTGGGGTCGCCGCTGAACATCATCAGCCTGGTGTTCACCATCGCGGCGCTCGTCTACCTCGCCGACGTCCGCCCCGCCCTCCGCGAGGTGACCTCGCCCCGCTAGGTGCCGGGCCGGCCCAGGTAGCGGTCGAGGGCGGCCATCGCGTCCTCCGGCTCGAAGCCGGTGGCGCGGAGCTTGTCCAGCGACATCGCCGAGTTGAGCGGGCGCGGCGCGAACGGGTTGCCCTGCGCGAACACCCCCTCGGCGTACGCCGTCGTGGTGGTGCCGGAGACGTCCTCGGCCCGCCGGCCGGACCGGGCGAAGACGGCCTGGGCGACCTCGCGCCACGACATCGCGGGGCCGCCGTTGGAGACGTGGTAGGTGCCGAACGCGGCGCCGGTCTCCAGCAGGTGCCGCGTGGCGCGGACCAGCTCCTCGGTGAACGTCAGCCGCCCGACCTGGTCCTCGACCACGCTGGGCGAGACGCCCTTCTCCGCGAGCGCCTGCATGGTGCGCACGAAGTTCCTGCCCTCGCCGATCACCCACGAGGTGCGCAGCACGTAGTGGCGCGGCGCGAGGCCCACCGCCAGGTCGCCGGCGGCCTTCGACTGGGCGTAGACCCCGAGCGGGGACAGCGGCTCGTCCTCGGAGTGCCCCGGTGCGAGCGGCGCCGTGCCGTCGAAGACGTACTCCGTGGAGTAGTGCACGAGCGTGAAGGCGTGCTGGCGGGACAGCCCGGCGAGCGTCGCCGGCGCCGAGGCGTTGGCGGCCCAGGCCGCCCGGCGGCCCTCCGGCGTCTCCGCGGCGTCGACGGCGGTGTACGCCGCAGCGTTGAGCACGACGGCGTACTCGTGCCAGGGGAACGCGGCCACCGCCTCGGCGTCGCTCACGTCGAGCTCCGCGCGGGTGCGGGTGTCGGCTCCGGGGAACGCCGCGGCGAGGGCGCGGCCGAGCTGGCCCCCGGCGCCGAGGACGAGGGTCCGCTTAGGGGCGATGGCGGTGGCGGGGTCGAGTGCGGGGTTGCCGCGGTCCTTCTCGCTGACGATGGCCTCCGACAGCGGGATCGGCCAGTCGATCGCGACCGTCGGGTCGTCGAGCGCGAGGGCCGGGTAGGCGATGCCCGGGCGCCAGTGCTCGTTGACGAGGTAGGTGTAGGCCGTCGCGTCCTCCAGCGTCTGGTAGCTGTTGCCGACGCCGCGCGGCACGAAGACCGCGACCGAGGTGTCCATCTCGAGGGTGAAGGTCGTCCCGAACGTGTCCTTCTCCCGCATGTCGACCCAGGCGGCGAAGACGCGGCCGGTCGCGAGGGAGACGAACTTGTCCCACGGCTCGGTGTGGATGCCCCGGGTGACGCCCCGGTCGGTGTTGAACGAGACGTTGTTCTGCACCGGACCGAAGTCCGGTAGCCCGATCGCGAGCATCTTCTCGCGCTGCCAGTTCTCCTTGAAGAACCCCCGGTCGTCGTCGCGCCGGTCGAGGCGTACGACGACGAGGCCCGGGATCGGCGTGGTCTCGAGGGACGGCAGGCTCACTGGCCCTTCTCCGCGTACTTGGCCTCGGTCGCGTCCTTGTGGGGGCGCCACCAGTCCTCGTGCTCCTGGTACCAGCGGATCGTGTCGGCGAGGCCCGACTCGAAGTCCTGGAACCTCGGCTGCCAGCCCAGCTCCTGGCGCAGCTTGCCGGACTCGATGGCGTAGCGCAGGTCGTGACCGGCGCGGTCGGTGACGTGGTCGAAGTCGTCCTCCGACCGGCCCATCAGCCTGAGGATCAGGCGCACCACCTCGAGGTTGTTCTTCTCGCCGTCGGCGCCGATGAGGTACGTCTCGCCGATGCGGCCCCGCTCGAGGATCGCCAGGACGGCCGAGGAGTGGTCGTCGGCGTGGATCCAGTCGCGGACGTTCTCACCGGAGCCGTAGAGCTTGGGACGGATGCCGTCGATGACGTTGGTGATCTGCCGCGGGATGAACTTCTCGATGTGCTGCCACGGACCGTAGTTGTTCGAGCAGTTCGAGACCGTCGCCCGGACGCCGAAGCTGCGCACCCAGGCGCGGACCAGGTGGTCGGAGCCGGCCTTCGACGCCGAGTAGGGCGAGGACGGGTTGTAGGGCGTGTCCTCGGTGAAGCGCTTCGGGTCGTCGAGCTCGAGGTCGCCGTAGACCTCGTCGGTCGACACGTGGTGCAGCCGCTTGTCGTGCCGGCGGACCGCCTCGAGGATCGTGTAGCTGCCCAGGATGTTCGTGCGGATGAAGGGGCTCGGGTCGTGCAGCGAGTTGTCGTTGTGCGACTCCGCCGCGAAGTGGACCACGGCGTCGTGCGCCGCGACGAGCGGGTCCACGGCGTCGTCGTCGGCGATGTCGCCGACCACGAGCTCGACCCGGCCCTCGGGGAGCCCGGCGATCGACTCGCGCGAGGCCGCGTAGGTCAGCTTGTCGAGCACCGTGACGTGCAGATCTGTGTGGTTCACGACGTGGTGCACGAAGTTCGACCCGATGAACCCCGCGCCTCCGGTCACGAGAAGGCGTTCCATGCGGGGGAGTCTAGGGCGCAGCGGCCGCAGCGACCGACCCGGTGACGCTGAACCCCGGCTGGGTCACCAGGCCGGGGTCGGAGTACGACGCGACCCCGCGGCCCGTGCGCGTCCAGCCCTCCGGCAGCTCGTCGACGTCGTAGCCCTCGGGCCAGTGCACCGTCACCGACAGCGCCTGCGGACGAACCAGCCCCTGGGGAGTCGCGTCGAGCCGGTAGGTCACGGTGCCGTCGCCGGGTGCGACCGCGGCCGCCGGCACGTCGTACTCCAGCACCGCCTCCCGGGTCGCGCCGGGCGGCAGCGTGAGCCGCAGCAGCTTGTAGGGGCGGCCGTAGTAGTCGAACACGCGGGTGCCCTGGGGCGTGCCGCCGGCGACGGCACGGGTGACCTCGGCCCCCTCGGGGAGGAACACGCCGATCGTCATGCCGTTCCACTTGGTGACGTAGGTCCCGGCGCGGGGGTCCGGGAACGGCTGGACGTAGGGCGGGGAGTCGTTGTGGACCGAGACGGTCAGCCGCACGCGGGCCGACCCGTCCTCGGCGAGCCGGACGTCGCTGGTCACGTCGCGCTGCTGCCAGTAGTCCGCCTTGCTCCGGTTGGTGTTCTGGTTGAAGACGGCGACGTAGTCGTGAGGGGTGTCGGAGAGCTCCCCGGAGAGGCCGACGTCGGCGACCGCCGCCTGGAGGTCGGGGTGACGCATCCACAGCGCGAAGTGGCGGCCCCGGGCCGACGCCCGGAGCGACTCGATCTTCGCCACGCCGTCGCCGGGCTGGAGCAGCCGTTCGGCGAACAGGGGGACGATCGCGCGGTTGAGCTCCTTGCGGGCCTCGTTGTCGGGGAAGGTGTCGTAGTCACCGACGAGCTTCTCGGTGAACGTAACGGCGTCGAGCGTCCCGTAGCCGGGGGCCTCGACAGGCCCGGTGATCCGCAGCATGTCGGCCAGTGCGACGACGTCGACCGCCACGAGGCCGTCGACCTCGGAGTCGGTGCGCCGCTCCCATCCCCGCAGCAGCTCCTCGCCCGAGACCGACCAGTCGGGCGCGTACGTCGAGGTCGACAGGCGCAGCTTGCCGTCGTGGAACGGGTTGCCCTCGACCTTGTCCCAGCGGCCGACGCGGAAGAGGTCGGGGTCGGAGGTGTCGCGTGCCACGCCCATCGCCAGCCTGCCGTCGGAGACCTTCATCGGCACCACCGTGAGCGGAGCGCCGCCGGAGAAGCGCTGCTCGCTCGGGTTGAGCAGGGCCAGCAGGTAGGTCCGCTCGCCCTGGGCGCCGAAGAGCTCGGGCAGGACGTCGGTGAGCGGACGGGCACGGCGTGCCGCGGCGGCCAGCGGGTTGACGACGCGGGTCGCTTCGTCGCGGGCGTCGGCGAGGCGCGTGCCGACACCGACGGAGGAGTCGCCGACCTCGCTGAGCTCGAGCTGGGCGGTGTCGAGGTGGGTGCTGACCGCATCGACTGCCCGCACGAGCCGGTCGAGCGTCGGGATGTCGACCGAGCCGTTGCCGAACAGGGTGGCCCGCCTGCCGTTGACGGCCGGCCACGTCCCGACGGCCACCTCGGCCGCCGAGGTCAGGTGGTCGAGGGCGTTGCCGAGGTGGCGCACGTCCGCGACCGGCTCGCCGAGCACCGGCACCAGGCTCCAGATGTCGCCGCCGATGCCCTGCATCGCGCCCTGCACCTCGTCGGCGTGGCGCCGCGCGCTCTGCACGCTCGCCTCGGCCGAGGCGACGTCGCCCGCCGCCAGCGAGCTGCGCGCCGCCTCGAGGTCGGTCCTCGCGCCCTGCGCGTGACCGGGCGCCTTGAGGAACGGGACGGCGAGCAGGGCCAGGCCGACCAGCAGCAGCAGGAGGCCGCCGACGACCGTCGAGGGTCGGACCAGCCGCCGCTTCGACGTGGGACGGGAGGACGGCATGCGCACATGGTGCCAAACCGTCTGCGCGTCGTCGGGCGGACTGTGGGCCCTAGGGTGCTCCCATGCGCGGAATCATCCTGGCCGGTGGCACCGGCTCCCGACTTCACCCGATCACCCAGGGGATCAGCAAGCAGCTCGTGCCGGTCTACGACAAGCCGATGATCTACTACCCGCTGTCCACGCTGATGCTCGCCGGCATCCGCGACATCCTCATCATCACCACGCCCCACGAGGCCGACGGCTTCCACCGGCTGCTCGGCGACGGCTCGCAGTTCGGCATCAACCTGACCTTCGCCGTGCAGCCCAGCCCCGACGGGCTCGCCCAGGCCTTCATCATCGGGGCCGACCACATCGGCGGGGACACGTCCGCCCTGGTCCTCGGTGACAACATCTTCTACGGCTCGGGCCTCGGCACGACGCTCCTGCGCTTCAAGGACCTCGACGGCGCCGCGGTCTTCGGCTACCACGTCGCCGACCCCCGGGCCTACGGCGTGGTCGAGTTCGACGCCGAGGGCCGGGCGCTCTCGCTGGAGGAGAAGCCGGAGCACCCCAAGAGCGACTTCGCGGTCCCGGGGCTCTACTTCTACGACAACGACGTCGTGGAGTACGCCGCCGACCTCCGCCCGTCCGCGCGCGGCGAGCTGGAGATCACCGACCTCAACCGCCGCTACCTCGAGGAGGGCCGCCTGCAGGTCGAGGTCCTGCCCCGCGGCACGGCGTGGCTCGACACCGGCACGTTCGACTCGCTCAACGACGCCTCCAACTTCGTGCGCACGATCGAGGGCCGACAGGGCTTCAAGGTCGGCGCGCCGGAGGAGGTCGCCTGGCGCATGGGGTTCCTCACCGACGACGAGCTGCTCGAGCGCGCCGAGCCGCTGCGCAAGAGCGGCTACGGCGAGTACCTCGTCGCTCTCCTCAAGCACGGCTGACCGCGTTTCGACCCGCCACCGGCGGGGGAGGGTCAGGGACAGGGACCACCCCGGTCCCGACCTGACCCGCAGGAGGGCGCCGTGCCGGACCCGTCAACCCTCGACCTCGTCACGGGCGCGGCAGCCGCCCGGCAGGTCGCCGAGGACCCGTTCTGGTTCACCGTCGTGCGCCGGCATCCCGACGTCGACGTCGTGGTACTCCCTCCTGAGGCGGCCGCCGCGCCCGAGGTCGCCGGCGACGAGCCGACGACGGACCCGGCGACCGCCCGCGAGCAGCTGCGCGGCCGGATGGCGGCGCTCTGGGCGGCGCTCGGCGTCGACGCGGAGCCGACCCACCTCGACGACGTCTGGTTCGCGGGCAGTGCGCCCGGCACCCTGCGGTGGCAGGGCACCGCGACCTTCGACGAGCTCGACCCGGTCGTCGCCTCCGGCGCCCTGCGGCGGGCACGGGACCTGTTGGTCGAGGAGGACGGCTGGCACGTCCTGGCACCGGCCGACGGGATCCCGCGGGTCCTGGCCGGGCGGCCCGCCCGGCTCGGCCGCGAGGACGTCCAGGTGCTCGTGCCGAGCGGCTCCCGCGTCGTGGTCCGCGTCCGCTCGGCCCTGGTCGTCGTCGGTCCCCGGGCCGTCCGCGAGGCGCTGGACGGCGGTGCCTGATGGGCAGCCACCTCATCTGGCAGCTCGAGAGCCTGCGGACCGGCACCGACGGGTGGGAGGACCAGGAGTCCCTCATGGACGCCACCGCACGCGACTTCCGCAACGCCTCGGCGTCGGCGCTGCCGCCGAGCGTGCAGGGCGCCGCCACGGCGTTCCTGTCGCGCTGGGCCGGGTACGCCGACGAGAGCACCGCCATCGCGCAGGGGTTCGTCGGCGCCCTCCACGCGACCGCCGACGACTACTCGACGTCCGACGACGCCGTCGACCGGCAGTTCAGCGACCTCGACGGACGGCTGGGGCCGCGGCGATGACCGTCACGATCGAGATCCCCGCGTCCGTCCCCGCCCGGCTCGAGCGGCCCGAGGGTGACGCCGGCGGCGCCGACGCCCTCGCCACCACGCTCTACACCGCGGCCGGGCGCTACGAGGAGTTCGCCGACCGCTCCCGCGAGCTGCAGGAGCTCGGCAGCTGGGCCGGTGTCGCCT
The DNA here is from genome assembly GCF_017916385.1 of Nocardioides xinjiangensis. NCBI lineage: Bacteria > Bacillati > Actinomycetota > Actinomycetes > Propionibacteriales > Nocardioidaceae > Nocardioides > Nocardioides xinjiangensis. Next base: position 1,299,085 of record NZ_JAFMSW010000001.1, on the reverse strand, counting down.
ACCAGGGCTACAAGGAGGCCTCCGCGAAGGCCTCCGGTGAGCACGCCGCGATGGCGACCACGGTGCGTCGCGTCGCCCGCGGGGTGACGGCCTTCGCCGACACCCTGCGCGACCTGGTCTCCGACCACGACGACCTCGTCGAGCGCAAGCGCGGCCTCGACGACCGGCGAGCCCAGCTCATCGCCGACATCAACGCCGCGACCGACGCCACCGACAACGAGATCGCCGCCTTCCGGGAGCGGTCGGTCGACCTGCGCGCCGGCTACAGCGATCTGGTGAGGGCCGACGACGACCTGCGGCGCCGCGTGCGTGAGAACGAGACGCTCCTGCGGCAGGTCTTCGAGGCGGCCGACACGCTGTCGGAGTCGCTGTCGGAGGACGGCGGCGTACCCCCGATCGCGGAGTCCGCCATGAACCGCCCGGGCGCGCCGGGCAGCGGCGCGAGCCCCGAGCAGGTCCGGCGCTGGTGGGAAGGCCTCAGCGAGGCAGAGCGCGAGGCGGTGATCGCTGCCTACCCCGAGCGGATCGGGCAGGGCGACGGACTGCCGGCGGACGCGCGCGACCAGGCCAACCGCGTGATGCTCGACGACGACCTCGCCCGGCTGGGCGCCAAGGACGACGACGGCACCCTCTCCGAGCTGGAGCGCCGCATCCTCGCCAACGCCGGGCAGGCCCGCGACGCGCTGGTCAACGCCGACGCCTACACCGACCCCCTCGACCCGTCGCTCCGTCCCGGCGGCACGCTTTGGCTCTACGACCCGGCGGCCTACGACGGGGACGGCCGGGTGGCCGTGGCGGTCGGCGACCTGGACCACGCGAGCGACGTGGCCGTCATGACCCCGGGCATCAACACCGACATGACCGACACCACCTACTACACCGACCGGATGATGAACCTCTACGAGTCGACGCGCTACAACGGCGACGGCTCGAGCGTGGCGACGATGTTCTGGCTCGGCTACGACGCCCCGCACGGCCCCACGGACCTGGCGACGCTGAGCGAGGGGCGGGCCGAGGAGGGCGGACGCAACCTCGCCGACGCGATCGACGGCCTGCGTGCCTCGCGGCCCGACGACCCCGCACACCTCACCGCGATCGGCCACAGCTACGGCTCGACCACCACGGCGTACGCCACGCACGGCGACGCCTCCGACGTCGACGAGGTGGTGCTCATCGGCAGCCCCGGCGCCGGTCCGGCCGGCCACGCCGACGACCTCGGGCCGGGAGCCGACCACGTCTACGTCGGCCGCGACAGCCGCGACTTCGTCGCGGTCCTGGGCGACGAGGGCTGGATCGGCAAGCTCGGCATCGGCCTGGGCACGGATCCCTCCTCGGAGGACTTCGACGCCCACCGCTTCGAGGCCGAGGACGTCGACCGGTCCTGGCACCGCAACACCGGTGACGCGCACAGCTCCTACCTCGACAACGACACCGAGTCGCTCTACAACATCGGGCGCATCGTCGACGGGCACGGAGGCGACATCAACGAGGCCCCGCAGAGCTACGACCCGTGGTACGGGCCGGCGGTCGACCCGGAGTGGGACCGCGACCCGACGGCGGACCAGCCCGGCCGCTCCGACACGACCGCCCGCCGGTGATGATGAGGCCATGATGCGCACAGGACTGCTGCCGCTCCGACTGCTCCTCGCCCTCGCCCTCGCGATGGGCCTCGGCTCGTGCGGCGACCCCGACCCCGAGCAGGCGGCCGACGACCTCGCGTCGATGAAGTCCGCGGTCAACACGGAGCTCCGCGACATGGCGGCGGCGCTGACCGGGGAGGGCCTCGCCGTCGAGCGCGCGACGGGCCGCGTCGAGAGCGAGGGCATGTCGACCTACCGCGCGGAGGACTACCGCGCCACCGCGGTCGTGCTCGGCGACGGCGCGGAGGGCGAGCAGGTCGACCGCGCCGCGACCGCGCTCGAGGGGGCCGGCTGGACGCGGAAGGCCGAGGGTCTCGACTCCACCGAGCCGTGGGTGCAGCTCGAGCGCGACGACTTCCGCACCACCATCGGCTGGACCAAGGTCGGCGAGCGCGAGCTGGTGCTGAGCCTGGACCAGGAGGGCGAGGTCGAGGTACCGAAGGACACCGAGCCCGTCGACCGCGACAACTCCGAGGAGATCCCGCTCGACTGACGGCGGGTGGTCAGCCAACCGCGGCCAGGTCCGCGGCGACCATCCGCCGGACGATCTCGGTGAAGTGGACGGTAGGGGCCCACCCGAGCTCCTCGCGAGCCCGTCCGGCGTCGCCGACCAGCTCGGTCGGGTCGGCCGGCCGGAGGAACGCCTCGTCCTGGCGCACCAGGTGCTCCCACTCGTCGATGCCGGCGGCGGCGAACGCCGCGGCGACGAAGTCACGCACCGAGTGGGCCGTCCCGGTGGCGACGACGTAGTCCGACGGGGCCTCGGCGCGGGCGGCGCGGACCATCGCGTCGACGTAGTCCGGCGCCCAGCCCCAGTCGCGGCGGGCGTCGAGGTTGCCGAGCACCAGCTCGTCGGCGCGGCCGCGAGCGATGGCCGCGACCGTCGAGGTGATCTTCCGCGTCACGAAGCGGGGGTGGCGGCGCGGCGACTCGTGGTTGTAGAGGACCACGCTCGACACGTGCACGTCGCGCTGCCGGAAGACCCGGGCGGCGAGGTGGGCGAAGGCCTTCGCCGCGCCGTACGGGTTCACCGGCGCGATCGGCGTCTGCTCGTCCTGCGGCGACTCGGCGGCCTCGCCGAAGATCTCCGCGCTGGAGGCCTGCACGAGGCGTACGCCGCCGGCCTGCCGTGCGGTCTCCATGAGCGCGACCGCGGCCTGCCCGTTGACGTGGGCGGTGCGGTCCGGCTCGGCCCACGACTGGGCGACCGAGCTGATGGCGGCGAGGTTGTAGACCTCCTGCGGCGCGATGTCGAGCACCAGCCTGCGGGTGGCCGCCACGTCCCCGAGGTCGCCGTCGTGGAGCACGACCTCGTCGGGGCAGTGCGCCGGGTGCCCGTCGGACGAGAGCACGAGCGCGTGCACCTCCATGCCCTCACCGACCAGGCGCTCGGCGAGGTACGTGCCGTCCTGCCCGCCGATGCCCGTGATGAACGCGCGAGCGGTCACCAGCCCGCCTTGACCGCCGCGATGTCGCTGTCCACCATCATCGCCACGAGCTCGGCGAAGGAGACCGTCGGCGTCCAGCCGAGCTTGTCCCTCGCCTTGGACGCGTCGCCGATCAGCAGCTCGACCTCGGCGGGCCGCATGAACCGCGGGTCCTGCGTGACGTGCTTGCTCCAGTCGTCGATGCCGACGTGGGCGAACGCGAGGTCGAGGAAGTCGCGGATCGAGTGGGTCTCGCCCGTCGCGATGACGTAGTCGTCGCCCTCGTCCTGCTGGAGCATCCGCCACATCGCCTCGACGTAGTCGCCGGCGTAGCCCCAGTCGCGCTGCGCGTCGAGGTTGCCCAGCGCCACGGAGTCCTGCTGGTCGAGGTGGATCCTGGCGACCGCCTGGCTGATCTTGCGGGTGACGAACTCGGGTCCGCGGCGCGGCGACTCGTGGTTGAACAGGATGCCCGACGAGGCGTGCATGCCGTAGGACTCGCGGTAGTTGATCGTCATGTAGTGGCCGTAGACCTTGCTCACGCCGTAGGGCGAGCGCGGCCAGAGCAGGGTGGTCTCCGACTGCGGGACCTCCTGCACCTTGCCGAACATCTCCGAGCTCGAGGCCTGGTAGAAGCGGATCGCGGCCGGGTCGTCGCCGGCGTGGAGGCGCACGGCCTCGAGCATGTTGAGCACGCCCATGCCGGTGACGTCGCTGGTGACGAACGCGTTCTCCCACGAGTAGGCCACGAACGAGATGGCGCCGAGGTTGTAGACCTCGTCGGGCTCGGAGTCACGCATGGCGCGCATGAGGCTGGAGAGGTCGGTCAGGTCGCCGTTGTGCAGCTGCACGTCGGGGACGACCTTGGAGACCAGCTCGCGGCGCGGGTTGTTCTGGCCGCGGATCAGCCCGTGGACGTCGTACCCCTTGGCGAGCAGCAGCTCGGCGAGGTAGAGGCCGTCCTGGCCGGTGATCCCCGTGATGAGTGCGGAGGGCATGGCCGACAGTCTGTCAGGGCGCTGCTCGTTAGGGTGGGCCTCATGAAGATCCTCGTCAGCGGGGGTGCCGGCTACATCGGCTCGCACACCGTCATCCAGCTCGTCGCCGCCGGACACGACGTGGTCATCGTCGACAACTTCAGCAACGCGCACCCGACGGTGCTGGCGCGGATGGAGTCGCTGACCGGCACCAGCCTGCCCACGCACTCCTTCGACCTGTGCGACTACGACAAGACCGAGCACCTCTTCGCCGCCGAGGACTTCGACGCCGTCATCCACTTCGCGGGCTACAAGGCGGTGGGGGAGAGCGTCGCCAAGCCGCTCGACTACTACGAGAACAACCTCGTCTCCACGTTCTCGCTGGTCCGCGCGATGCAGAAGCACGACGTCGACAAGCTCGTCTTCTCCTCCAGTGCCACGGTCTACGGCACCGACCAGGCGGGAGCCACCGAGGACCGGCGCACGTTCGCCACCAACCCCTACGGCTGGACCAAGGTCATGCAGGAGCAGATCCTCCGCGACGTGGCCGCGGCCGAGCCGCGGATGCGCTTCGCGCTGCTGCGCTACTTCAACCCCGTCGGGGCGCACGAGTCCGGCACGATCGGCGAGGACCCGTCCGGCACACCCAACAACCTCATGCCCTTCCTCGCCCAGGTGGCGGTGGGCAAGCGCGACAAGCTGTCGGTCTTCGGTGACGACTACGACACCCCCGACGGCACCGGCGTGCGCGACTACATCCACGTCGAGGACCTCGCCGCCGGGCACATCGCCGCACTCGAGGCGCTCGCCACCACCGCCGAGGGCGTCAACGTGTGGAACCTCGGCTCCGGGCACGGCACCAGCGTGCTCGAGCTGCTGCACGCGTTCGAGCGGGCGGTCGGCCGCGAGCTCCCCTACGAGGTCGTCGCGCGCCGGCCCGGTGACGTCGCGGTGTCCTACGCCGACCCGACCAAGGCCAACCGCGAGCTCGGCTGGAGCACCAAGAAGACCGTCGACGAGATGGCGGCCGACGCGTGGCGGTGGCAGTCGCAGAACCCCCAGGGGTACGCCGGCTGAGGCCGCGCCCGCCTCCGGCCGGCGTGCCCGGACGGCCGTCCTGGTGCACGACCGCGGCCTGTGGATGACTCCGGCAGCGGGGCGGAGTCGTTCGAGGACACCACTGGACCAGGGCCGGCCTGCAGCGCGACGTCGACCGCTACACCTCGGCGGCGCGGCTGGGGCTCGTCGTGCTCCGGTTCTCCTGGTCCGACGTGATGTTCGGGCCCACGACGTGGCGGCCGCGATCGCCGACGTCGTCGTCCGGCGCACCGTGCAGGCAGGTGGGCGTCACGCCCTCGCCGCCTGAGCGTGGGCCACCGGCTCGTCGGAGCGAGCTGCCTGCACGGTGACGGTCAGCGAACCTCGAGCTCCATGAGCCCCCGGAGCACCACGCGCAGGTGGGCCACCTCGTGGATGCGCAGGAGGTGCGCACCGCCGAGCGCGGCGATCGTCCCGTAGAACCCCTCCGCCTTGCGGAACTCGTCGCCGAAGATGTCGTACGTGTGCGGGAGCGCGTTGCAGACCGGCACGCCCAGCGGCCGCAGGCGGAACGTCTGCGCCAGCACCCGCGCCTGGTGGCGGGCACGGGTCATCGGCTCGACGAGGTTGCCGTAGTAGAAGCCCATGCCCGGGTCGATCACCACCTTGTCCACCCCGAGCGAGCGGGCGCGAGCGAGCCGCGGCGCGAAGTGGTCGAGCAGCGCCGGGACCGGGTCGTCGTCGGGAGGCACGTCGGCGACCTCGCGGACGTTGGTGGTCGTGCCGAAGCACATCACGACCGCAGCGTCGTACTCCGCGGCGAGCGCGAGCATCTCGTCCTCGTGCTGCCGGCCGGTCATGTTCAGGACCCGCGCCCCGGCGTCGAGGCAGGCGCGCACGACGTCGGGCTCGTAGGTCTCCACCGAGACCACGGTCTCCGGGGCGAGCCCCTCGACGGCCGGCACCAGGGTGGCGACCTGGTCGTCGGCGGAGACCCGGGCGGCCGCGGCGGTGCTCGACTCCGCGCCCAGGTCGACGATCGCGGCGCCCTGCGCCACCTGGATGCGTCCCATCCGCACGGCGTCGGCGGGGCCGGTCGCGATGCTCTCGCGGTAGGTGGAGTCGCGCGAGAGGTTGATGCAGCCCATCAGCGTGATGGGCCCGTCGCCGATGACGACCGGCCCCCGCGGCCCGTCGAGCACGACGGGCGCGACCGGGGCGGCCCAGGCGTCGCCGTGGGCGTTCTGGAGGGCGGCCAGGTCGGCGAGCGAGATCACGGTGCAACAGTAGGGGGGTGAGCGACCCCCTCGAGCTGCGACGACTGGCCGACCTGTCCGACGAGGAGCTGGCGGCGGCGTACGCCCCGGACGGTCGGCCCTGGCTGCGGGTGAACTTCGTCAGCACGGTCGACGGCGCCGCCCAGGGTGGCGACGGGCTGAGCAAGAGCATCAATGACGCCGCCGACAAGCGCGTCTTCGACATGCTGCGCAGCCGGGCGGACTGCCTGGTGGTCGGCGCGGGGACGCTGCGCGCGGAGGGGTACGACGTCCCACCGCTGCCCCTGGTCGTCGTGAGCCGGTCGGCCGACGTGCCGCCGACGCTGCGCGAGGCGCCGCGCGGCCGGGTGCTGATGGCGACCGTGGCCTCGTCGGAGGGCCTCGACGCCGCCCGGGAGCGGCTCGGGGACGAGCACGTGCTCGTGCTCGGCGAGGACGACATCGACCTCGCCGCCCTCGCGCCGGCGCTGGCCGACCGGGGGTGGAGCGAGATCCTCTGCGAGGGCGGGCCGTCGCTGTTCGCGGACCTGCTGGCGGCCGGCGTCGTCGACGAGCTGTGCTGGACCGTGGTGCCGCGCCTGACCGGCGGGGACGCCGTGCGCATGGCGACCGGTGCGCAGGTGGACGTGCGGCTGCGTCCCGCCCTGCTGCTCGAGCAGGACGGGACGCTGCTGGGCCGCTGGCTGGTCCAGCCGGGGTAGTCGACGCCGAGGCCGGACGTTCACCGGCCCCGGCCGGGCCTCACCGCGAGGACAGGGCGTCGAGCAGCGCCCGCGAGAAGGCGGGGATGTCGTCGGGGTTCCGGCTGGTGATGAGGTTGCCGTCGACGACGACCTCCTCGTCGACCCAGTCGCCGCCGCCGTTGCGGATGTCGGTCTGGAGGCTCGGCCAGCTCGCCACCCGCTTGCCCCGCACGCGGTCGGCCTCGACGAGGGTCCAGGCGGCGTGGCAGATCGCGGCGACGGGCTTGCCGGAGTCGAGGAAGTCACGCACGAACGCGACGGCCTCCTCGTCCATGCGCAGGGCGTCGGGGTTCGCGACGCCACCGGGCAGGACGAGGGCGTCGTAGTCGGCGACGGCCACGTCGCTCACGCGTCGGTCGACGCGCTGGGTGGAGGACTTGTCGAGGTGTTGGAAGAGCTGGACCTCGCCCTCGTCGAGCGACAGCAGCTCGGCGGTGTGGCCGGCGTCGACGGCGGCCTGCCACGGCTTGGTGAGCTCGACCTCCTCGACACCTTCGAGAGCGGTCAGGAATGCGATGCGCTTGGTCATGCCTCCACGCTCGCTCGCGCCCGGAGGGTGGACAACCCACGGAGGGGTGGGCCGCTGCGCACCCACGGGACGGGCGGGCACCGGACGGGTCGGGCCGTTCGCTAGCGTCGGCGCAATGACCGACCACGACCTCGCCTCGCTGACCATCGCCGTCCTCGGCGGCACGGGGCCGCAGGGGCGGGGCCTGGCCCGCCGGTTCGCGGCCGCGGGCCTCGACGTCGTGCTGGGCTCGCGCAGCGCGGACCGGGCGCGCGAGGCCGCCACGGGGCTCGGCGACGTGGGCCGGGTGCGCGGCGCGGACAACCACGAGGCCGCTGCGGCGGGCGACGTCGTGCTGGTCGTCGTGCCGTGGGAGGGCCACGCCGAGCTGCTCTCCTCGCTCACCAGCGAGCTGGCCGGCAAGGTCGTCGTGGACTGCGTGAACCCGCTCGGGTTCGACAAGCAGGGTGCGTACGCCCTGCCGGTCGAGGAGGGCTCGGCCACCCAGCAGGCCGCCGCCATCCTCCCGGAGTCGCGCGTCGTGGGCGCGTTCCACAACGTCAGCGCGGTCCTGCTGCTGGACCCCGACGTCGAGCGGGTCGAGACCGACGTCCTCGTCCTCGGTGACGACCGCGAGGCGACCGACCTCGTCCAGGCGCTGGCCGACGTGGTGCCGGGGATGCGAGGGATGTACGGCGGTCGCCTCCGCAACGCCCACCAGGTCGAGGCCCTGACGGCCAACCTGATCGCCATCAACCGGCGCTACAAGGCGCACGCGGGGGTGCGCGTCACCGACGTGTGAGGTCCATGCCTGCCGCGGTCGACCGCGGCCCGACCGCGGCCCGCCCTCAGCCGATCAGGCCGGCGTTGTCCCTCGCCAGCGAGCGCGAGATCACCATGCGCTGGATCTGGTTCGTGCCCTCGAAGATCTGCATGACCTTCGCCTCGCGCATGTAGCGCTCGACGGGGAAGTCGCGGGTGTAGCCGTAGCCGCCGAGGACCTGCACGGCGTCGGTGGTGACCTTCATGGCGTTGTCGGTCGCGACGAGCTTGGCGATCGAGGCCTCGCGGGAGAACGGCAGGCCCGCGTCGCGCAGGCGGGCGGCGTGCAGCATGGTCGCGCGCGCCGAGACGATCGCCGCCTCCATGTCGGCCAGGACGAAGGCCAGCCCCTGGTGGTCGATGATCCTCGTGCCGAAGGTCTCGCGCTCCTTGGCGTACGCCACCGCGGCGTCGAGGGCGCCCTGCGCGAGGCCGACGGCCACCGCGGCGATGCCGAGCCGGCCCGAGTCCAGCCCGGCGAGCGCGATCCGCAGGCCCTCGCCCTCCGCGCCCAGCCTGCGCTCCACGGGCACGCGCACGCCGTCGAAGCGCATGGTCGCGGTGGCCGAGCCGGTCAGGCCCATCTTGCGCTCGGGCGGGTCGGCCGACAGGCCCTCCGCGGAGGCGGGCACGAGGAAGCAGGAGATGCCGTTGCGGTCGTCGGAGGTCCGCGCCATCACCTTGTAGAAGTCGGCGTGACCGCCGTGGGTCGTCCATGCCTTCGCGCCGTTGAGGACGTAGGAGTCGCCGTCGCGGCGGGCGGTGGTGCGCATCGCGGCCGGGTCGGAGCCGGCGTGCGGCTCGGAGAGGCAGTACGCGCCGAGCAGCTCGCCGCCCAGCATGTCGGGCAGCCACTGGGCCCGCTGCTCGTCCGTGCCGAAGTGGGCCAGCCCGAAGCAGGACAGGGCGTGCACCGACACTCCTACCCCGACCGACGACCACACGGCACCGATCTCCTCCAGCACCTGGAGGTAGACCTCGTAAGGCTGGTCGCCCCCGCCGTGCTCCTCGGGGTAGGGCAGGGACAGCAGCCCGGCCTGGCCGAGCATCCGGAAGACGTCGCGCGGGAAGGTCTCGGTGGCCTCCGCCTCGGCCGAGCGGGGGGCGAGCTCCTTGGTCGCGATCTCGCGGGTGAGGGCGAGCAGGTCGCGGGCCTCGTCGGTGGGCAGCTGGCGGCGGGCGGTCATGCCGCGCACGTTACCCGCGGGCCCGAGCGTGCTCCGCCGCCGCGGGTGGGGGCCGGTTCAGCCGGCCGCGTCGGGCGCGTGGAGCAGCCCCTCCTGCGCCAGCAGCTCGAGGGCGCCGGTGACGAGCCCGACGGCGTCCGGGTGGTCGCCCCAGAGCTCGCGCACCTCGGCGAGGAGGTCGTCGGTGGTCCGCGGGACCTCGAGGGCGAGCCACAGCACGACGCCGAGGCCGGCGAGCACGTGCACGCGGTCGCCGACCATCACCACCAGCTCGTCGTCGTACTCCACGGCGTCGCGCCACGAGGCCCGCACCCAGGCATGGGGTGCGGGGTCGTCGCCGGCGGGGTCGTCGGTCCGGCGCCCGGGGTGGTGCAGTCGGGGGAGCGGCGGCTGCCCCTCGACGTCGAGGAGGCCGACGAGGTCGTCGACCCAGTGCTCGAGCTCGCGGTAGCGCAGCCCCCAGGCGCCGCCGCACGCGTCGAGCATGTCGGCCAGGCGCCGGACGGGGTCCTCGAGCCGCGGCAGCGACGACGTCTGCGACACGATCTCCGCGATCGCCCGGGCCGGCGCGAGGGGCACCAGGCCGGAGTCGTCCTCCCCGCGGTGCAGCAGCACGATCCGGTGGAGGTACGACGTCGCCGGCGCGCGCAGGAGGCCGAGGTCGTCGGGTGAGAGCGACTGCTTGACCCGGGGGGCGTCGGCGTCGGTGATGACGGACAGCGGCTTGGGGTGCGGGTGGACGAGGAGGCCCTCGTCGACCGACGTGGTCTCGTCGGAGAGGTAGCCCAGGCGGCGAGCGAGGTGGTGGACCGCGGTCGTCTTCCCCGAGCCGGACGCACCGACCACCGCGAGCGCCCGGCCCTCGTCGTCGGCGACGGCGCCGGCGTGCAGGTTCACGCGCGACCCGGCCGTGGCGTCGAGGGCGGCGAGGGTCACCCGTGAGGTGAGGGCGTAGTCGAGGGCGACCGGGTCGTGCCCGTCGAGGTGCTCGAGGTCCACGACGGTGGCCGGATCCCGGTCGGTGAGGGCGCGGCTCCACTGCCGCCGCAGCCGGTCGGCGGCCGCGCCGGTGACCGGGATGCCGATCGGCACGCCGAGGGCCTCGACGACCACCTCGGGCGACGTCCCCTCTCGGCTCACGCGGGTCACTCTAGGGTGGCCGCGTGGACTGGCTGCGCGGACGTCGGTTCCTGGTCGGCCTCGCGGCGGTCTACCTCGTCGGTCTCGCGGTGCTGGTCGCGGGCCCGTGGGGTTGGGCGCTCAACCGCCTCACCGTCGCGTGCTACGTCCGGTTCCGCCACGACTGGCCGATCGCCCCCGCGTGGGTGGTCCCCGAGCACTACGGCGTGCTGCTCAACGTGGTGCTGTTCGTGCCGTTGGGCGCGCTGTTCCTGCTGCTCACGCGGCGGCCGTGGTGGCAGGCGGCGCTGGCCGCCGCGGCCGGGTCGACCGCGATCGAGCTCGTCCAGGGGCTGTGGCTGGCGCGCGAGGGGACGTGGCAGGACGTGGCTGCCAACACGCTGGGCGCGGCGCTCGGGGCGCTGCTGGTCAGTCCTCGCGCACGACGCCGATGACGACCAGCTGGTCGACCAGGGTCTCCACGTCGTCGCGGATGTCCTCGGCCCCGGCGCCCGCCATCGCGGCGGCCGCCGCGACCACGTCCTCCATCGTGCCTCCCTCCGCGAGGGCGAGCCACACCACGCACCCGGACCCCTCCAGCAGGATCGGCGGCCCCTTCGGCACGCGGGTGAGGTACGCCGTCGGCGCGTCACCCCCGTCGAGGCCCTCCTCGCTCACCCACGCGACGTCGTCGGCGATCCGGTAGCGCGTCACGACCGCCCGATCCGGTCGGAGAGCTCCGCCACCGCCTTCTTCACGCGGAGCCGCTGGCGCGCCCGCACGTCCTCGCGCGTGGGCGGACGTCCCAGCTCCATCCGGAGGTGGTCGCGGTTGACCCGCATCGCGGCCGTCAGCAGGGCGACCTTGGCGCGCACGGTCGGTGCCGCCGCGAACCGGGCACGCCACTCGTCGAACCGGCTGCCGCCCTCGGTGAAGTGACGCCAGAGGGCGTACGTCGGTGCCCCGCGGTGCCGGTCGAGCTCGCCGATGCCGGCGGCGAGGGCGACCTCGGCACGCAGCTCGGCGGCGAGGCGGCGCACGTCGTCCCGCTCGGCCGGCTCGGCGCCCAGCCATGCGTGGTCGACGTCCGTCGTGCCCTCGGAGCGGGCGGAGTGCAGGACGAGGATGAGCCGCTGGGCGGTGCGATCGGGCACCGGGCAGTCCCAGTGCGCGATCTGGCGCTGGACGCTGGTCCGAGCCAGCACGTCGAAGGCGGCCTCGGCGTCCAGCATGACGCCCGGCCAGCTCGTGTGCACGTCGACCCAGCCCCAGTCGTCGTGCCACCAGTTGGCGGCGTGGGCGAACACCGACCCGGTCGAGAAGTCGGTGCGCTGCTCGAAGCCGACGGACTCGAGCGCCGCGACCAGGCGCGGCAGGTGGCTGGGCCGCACCAGGACGTCGACGTCGCTGGACTGCCGGCCCTCGGGGCGCAGCCCGGGCAGGACCGCCGGGCCCTTGAGGTGCAGCAGGTCGATCGAGCGGTCGTCGGCGAGCTTCTGCACGACGGCGTGAGCGAGGTGGACCCGCGCGGCGATGGGCGCCGACCGGCCCTCGCCCTCATCGCTCATGCCCCCATGGTGCCAGCCGGCGTCTCGCCGTTTCGGGTGGTCGGCCCGGTCGCGCGCCCTAGACTCGCGCGCATGACGTTCGGGGACTTCGTACGCCTCACCCGGGCCTACGTCTGGGTGCTGATCGGCTGCACCGTCCTCGGCGCGCTCCTCATGGTCGCCAAGACGACGCGCGAGCCGGTGCTCTACGCGGCGACGTCGTCGGGCCTGGTCCGGGTCGGGCAGGCCACGACCGCGGGCGAGGAGCAGGGCAACAACCAGCTCGCCGAGGACAAGGCCGTGCTCTACGCGTTCCTGGTCTCCACGGCGCCCGTGGCCGAGCAGGTCGTCGACGACCTCGGCCTCGAGGTCCCGCCCGAGGCGATCGCCGGCCGGTTCTCCGCGTCCGTCGACGCCTCGGTCAACGCGCTCACCGTGACCGCGACGGGCACCACGCCGGAGGAGGCGCGCGACCTGGCCAACGCCGTCGTGGACGCCGTGGTGGTCGTGGCGCAGGAGATCGAGACCGGCGAGGCGCCCCGAGGAGAGCCCCTGACCCGGATCGTCCCGCTCCAGCCGGCACAGCTGCCCGGCGCCCCGTTCACGCCCGACTACCGCCGCGCGGCGGTGGAGGGCGCCGCCGGCGGGCTCGTCCTGGCGTACGCCGTCCTCATCGCGCGGCGACTCGTCGACCGGCGCATCCGCTCGGCCAAGCACGTCGAGGAGGCCACCGGTGCCGCCGTGCTGGGCATCATCCCCAAGGAGGACGCGCTCGGCCGCGCCCACCGCGGCGTGCGCGGCGACCTGGGCCGGGCGGCCGAGGCGTTCCGGCAGCTGCGCACGAACCTGCGCTTCGTCGACGTCGACAACGAGCCGCGGCGCATCGTGGTCACCTCGGCGCTGGCCGGGGAGGGCAAGTCGACCGTGTCGGCCAACATCGCCCGGCTCGTGGCGCAGGCCGGCACGCCCGTGCTGCTCGTCGACGCCGACCTGCGCCGCCCGACCATCGCGACGACCTTCGAGGTCGACGGCGCCGTCGGCCTCACCCAGGCGCTCGCCGGCGACGTCGACGTCCGCGACGTCATCGTCGAGAGCGGGACGCCCAACCTGAGCCTGCTGCCCGCCGGCCGCATCCCGCCCAACCCCAGCGAGCTGCTCGGCTCGCTGCGGATGAAGCAGTTCGTCGACGACCTCTCGCACGACCACCTCGTGATCCTCGACGCCCCGCCGCTGCTCCCGGTGACCGACGCGGGCCTGCTGTCGGCGTTCTGCGACGGCGCGCTGCTCGTGCAGGCGGCGGGGAAGACCCACATCGAGCAGAGCCAGCACTGCCGCCGCATCCTCGACCAGGTCGGCAGCCGGCTGCTCGGCGTCGTGCTCAACAAGGCGCCGGTCAAGGGCGCCTCCGCCATCGCCTACGGCGGCGGCTACGACGGCTACGGGGGCTACGGCGGCTACAAGGCCGAGTACGCCTCGCTCGAGGCCTACTCCACCGCGGGCAAGGGGCGCCGTCGCAGGGAGGCGAAGGCCGCCCGGTCCTGACCGAGCGGCGGTTCAGTACGCGCCGCGGCTGGCGAGCACGGCGGTGACCGTGCGGGCCAGGATCAGCAGGTCCTGCACCATCGACCAGTTGTCGACGTAGTAGAGGTCGAGCCGCACGGTGTCCTCCCAGGACAGGTCCGACCGGCCCGAGACCTGCCAGAGACCGGTCATGCCCGGCATCACGTTGAGGCGGCGGAGCATGTCGTCCTCGTACTGCTCGACCTCCGACGGCAGCGGGGGACGCGGCCCGACCAGGCTCATCTCGCCGCGGAGCACGTTCCACAGCTGCGGCAGCTCGTCGAGGGAGTAGCGCCGGATGAACCGCCCCGGCCGGGTGACGCGGGGGTCCCGGGTGCTCTTGAGCAGCACGTGGTCGCGGGCCTCGACCTCGGCGATGCGCTCCTCGGCGTCGACCGACATCGACCGCAGCTTCAGGCAGGTGAAGTGGGCTCCCTCGCGGCCCACGCGCGTCTGGCGGAACAGCGCGGGCCCGCCGTCGTGCCCCCTGATCCACACCATGAGCGCCAGCAGCAGCGGCCACACCACAGCGAGGACGAGCAGCGCTCCGACGACGTCGAAGGCGCGCTTGGCGTCGTTGGTGGCCAGCTGCGACCGCGACCGGCCGAGGTGCATCAGCGGCAGGCCGGCGACCGGGCGGATGCGCACCCGCTCGCTCGACACGTCGGTGACGTTGGGGGCGACGATGATCTGCACGTCGGCGTGGTCCTCGAGGTCCCACGCGAGGCGGCGCAGGGCGGTGGACGAGCTGACCGCGCCGGCGGTGAAGAAGACGATGTCGGGGGAGACGTCGTCGACGACCTGCCGCACCTCGCCCGTGAGGCCCAGCACCGGCACCCCGGCCGAGGTCACCTCGAGCCCGGCGTACTCGGGCGGCACCAGGCACCCCATCACCTCGTAGCCCAGCCACGCCTCGCGGGCCAGCACTGTGTGGATCTCGCCGATGTAGCCCGGCGTGCCGACGAGCAGCACCCGCTCGGTGAAGTGTCCGGCGCTTCGGAGGCGCTGGAGGGTGCGCCGCATGGCCAGGCGGCCGACGAGGAGCAGCAGGACCCCGATGGGGAAGTAGAGGAGGAAGAAGCCGCGGGAGAGCGGGTACTGCATGAGGTAGGCCATGGTCGCCACGAGGGCGGCGGTGAAGAACGAGGCGTTGACGACGAGCTTGAACTCCTCGGTGCCGGCTCCGAAGACGTGGCGCTCGTAGGTGCCGAAGAACCCCAGCAGCACCAGCCACGTGGCGACGAAGAACACGCTGGCGAGGGCGGTGTTCTCGAGGAGGTCGGTGGCGGTGTCGAAGATCGAGAGCGTCAGCCGGAACCGGATGGCGAGCACGGTCGCGACGGCCAGCATCAGCAGGTCGACGGCGCCGACGAGCCACGGGAGGAGGCGGATGCCTTCGGGCCGCACGTCAGGCTCGCCTCCCTTCCTCTGACGCGATCTGTCGGATCCGAGCGATGAAGCGGGCCTCGCCGAACTCCTCGGCCCGGGCTCGCAGTCTTGCAGGGTCCCAGTCGTGGCGATCCGACACCGCCAGGGCCGCGGCGACCTGGTCGGGGTCCGGCTGGTCGAAGAACACCCCGGTCTCGCCCTCGAGCACCGTCTCGATGAACCCGCCCCCGCGCAGGGCGACGGCCGGCACCCCGAAGGCGGCGGCCTCCAGCGGCGCGAGGCCGAAGTCCTCGTGGCTGGCAGCGACGAGCACTCCCGCGCCGGCGTACACCGATCGCAGCTGTGCGTCGCTCAACCCGCCGAGCAGGCGCACGTTGTCGGGCAGCGTCGCACGCAGCCGTCCCTCCTCCGGTCCACGACCGACGACCACCAGCCGGCGGCCGGTGCCGCGCACGGCCTCGATGACGGCGTCGACGTTCTTGTAGGGCAGCAGCCGGGAGACGACGAGGGCGTAGCCGGGGTCCCAGTCCGTGAGCTCGGGCACGGGCTCGCGGGGTGCGGAGGCGTCCATGCCGTGCGGGGGCGGCAGCAGCTCGGCGTCGCGTCCGTACGTCGCGCGGATCCGCTGCTGCACGACGAGGCTGTTGGCGAGGTAGACGTCGACGCGGTCGGCGCGGGTGCGGTCCCACCGCCGGAGGAACGGCCGCATCGCCATCAGGGGCGGCCCGATCGGTGAGCGCCACGGGGCACCGCCGAGGTACTCGTCGGTCTGGTAGAGCCACCGGGCGGGGTTGTGGCAGTAGACGACCGTGCGACCGTCGGTGTCGAAGCCGTGGGCCCAGCCGCTGCTGGAGGCGACGACGACGTCGGCGTCGATCCGCATCCGCGAGGCGGCCGGTGCGAGCACCGGGAGCGCCAGCCGGTGGTCGCGACGCAGCGCCCTGACCCGGTTGATGGGCGAGGTCCGCAGGTCGGCCGCGGCGAACTCCGGGTAGGTGCCCTCCGGGTCGTAGAGGGTGGTGTGCAGCGGAGCGCCGGGGAAGGCCCGCAGCATCGTCAGCACGACCCGCTCGGCGCCGCCGCGCTGGGTGAGGTAGTCGTGGGCGATCGCGACGGGCGGCGACGTCGTGCCGGCGCTCATCCCACCCCCAGGTCGTCGAGGAGCCGCTGCACCCGGAGCCGGCCGGCGCGCGGGGAGTAGTGCTCCGCCCAACGGCTGCGCGCGCGATCGGTCACGGCACGCACCTCGGACGGGGTGGCCGCCAGGGCGTCGCCGACGACCCGCGCGAGGTCCGCGGCGTCGCCCGCCCGGGCCACCCACGGGTGGTCGGGCCCCGCCACCTCGGGCAGCGCCCCGGCGTCGGAGACGACGAAGGGGACGCCGGCCGCCATCGCCTCGGCGACAACGAGGCCGAAGGGCTCGGCCCAGACGCTGGGGAAGGCGACGACCGTGGCACGGGCGAACAGCTCGCCCGGCGCGATGTGGCCCAACCGTACGACGCGCGACCCGAGGGCGGACAGCGCCCGCTCGACGACCCGCACGTCCGGCTCCGGCACGTACCGGGCGTCGCCGGCGACCACGAGGTCCCCGACGCCCGACAGCCGGCCGACGGCGTCGGCGAGCACGTCGACACCCTTGTCGGTCGAGAGGCGGCCGAGGTAGCCGACGTCCCGCGACCCGACGGCGGAGCGGTCGAGCAGCGGCAGGTCGGCCGTCCAGTTGGCGTGTGCGCGGCTGCCCGGGACACGGCGGGCCATGTCGGTCGACGGCACGAGGGTCACCAGAGCGCCGCGACGTGCGACCGCGGCGGCCGCGACCTGTCCGCGCCCGCGCGGATCCTGGTGCAGGTGCACGATGCGCCTGCGGTGGCCGGCGGTCGCGACCGCCGGCACGAGCCCGTGGCACCACACCACCCCGTCGCGCTCCGCCCGGTCCCACGCCCGCAGCCGACGGAGGTAGTCGCGCCGGTCGTCGGCGCGGATCGCCACCACCTCGGCGCCGGCCGCCGCGGCCGCGTCGAGCACTTCCGTGGGCCGGTCCGCCGAGACGACCGTCACCGCGTGCCCGAGGTCGAGCAGCGCCTCGGCGTGGCGCAGCAGCACCTGCTCGCCGCCGCCCAGGTCCGGGTTGTTGGCCGCGAGGTGGATCCGCTCACCCATCGGAGGACGCCTCCGGCGGGCAGCGGAGCGCGTGCCCGAGCGCGGAGCCGACCGCGATCGCCATCGGGGTGTCGAGCAGCACCTCGCCGAGGGTGATGGCCATGACGGCGGTGCCGATGATCGCCGCCTGTGCCCCGGCCGCGGCCAGGTCGCCGGCCCGCGACCGCCGCGACAGCCGCAGGAACGCGACGACCATGAGGCCCAGGACGAGCAGCAGCGCGAGCCACCCGCCCTCCTGCCGGACGGCGAGGTAGCTGTTGTGGAAGAAGAACTCGAGGTCGCGGATGTCGACCTTCGCCGTGCCGGGCCCGTTGCCGTACCAGGGCGCACCCGCCAGCTCGACCTTCTCCTGGGCCACGATCCGCTCGCGGAGTGCGTCGCTGCCGGAGCGGTCCGAGAACGGCCCGAAGGTCGTCAGGCTCCGGGGGACGTTGTCCACGATCCAGACGAGCCCGGCCGCCATGATCGCTCCGCCTGCCGGCCCGAGCCGGCGGCCGAGCAGCACCCAGACGACCGCGAAGGCGCCGGCGAGGAGACCGGTCCGTGAGTAGGTCAGCACGAGCCCCGCGACCACGGGCACGGCGACGGCGAGGCGGACCTGCCACCGGTCGTCGCAGAAGAAGACCGCCAGCACGCCCAGCACGGCGATGAAGAAGGCGCCGGCGTTGGGGTCGCCGAGGTACCCGGTGAGGCGACCCGGGTAGGAGTCGCCGCCGATGCCGACGAGGGCCAGCCCGATCACCGCGACCAGGCTCGCCGCCAGCCCCGCGCCGGCTGAGCGCAGCGAGATCCGCCCCGTGCCGAAGGCCCAGACGAGCCCGCAGCAGACCGCGACGTGTCCCACCCGCCGGATCCAGTCGACGTCGTTGGCGAGGCCCGACCAGGTCAGCAGCGCGAGGAGGCCGCCGAGGGGCACGACCACCGTCCCGGGCAGCCGGGCTCCGCCGCGCGCCGGCCGGAGCAGGCAGAGGCCGACGAGCGCCGCCATGGCCAGCTCGTTGAGCGGGAGGCCGGCGACCTCGACCACCCGCAGCGGCACCATCGCCATGAGCAGGAAGTCGGTGGCGCGGACCTGGCGGTCCGCGTCGTCGGCGCGCTGCACCGACGTGTCGGGCAGGTCCCACGGTGAGACGACCCGCCCCCTCACGCGGGCACCCCGAGGGCGTCGTACGTCGCGGCGACCCGCTGGCACATGTCGTCGACCGTCGGCCAGTCGCGCAGCGTCGGGCGGGCGGCGGGGTCGAGTCCCTGGGTCGCGAGGGCGGTGGCCACGGCGGACGCGTCCGCGGCGTCGACGAGGGAGGCGGGTGGCAGGATCTCCGGGTTGCCGCCGACGTCGCTGGCGACGACGCCGAGACGCCGCGCCGCCGCGTCGAGCAGCGCGTAGGAGCAGTTCTCCCACACCGACAGCATCGCCAGGACGTCGTGCTCGGCCATCGCGTCCTCGGGGTCGAGGAAGCCGGGCAGCGACACGGCGTCCACCAGGTCGAGGCGCTCGACCCGGGCGCGGAGCGCCGCCTCCTCCGGTCCCGTGCCGGCCAAGGTCAACCGGGCGTCGGGATGCCGCCGACGCAGCTCGGCGAAGCCATCGAGCAGGGCCGGCAGCCGCTTCTCCGGCGCGAGCCGGGCGAGGCTGAGGACGCGGAGCCCCGGCTCGCGCCTCGGCACGCGGGCCGGCACGTCGACGCCGTTGGGGATGACCTCGACCGCACGGCCGGCGTGCCACTTCTCGCGCATGACGCCGGCCGTCGCCTGGCTCACCGCGATCACGGCGTCGAAGCGCCGCAGCCGTGCCGTGTGGACGGCTCCCATCACGCGCGCCTTGGCGGCCGAGCGGTGGTAGACGACGTCGTCCCGGGCGATCCCGTGCTCGGTGGTCACCAGCCGGGCGGCGCCGCCGACGGCCAGCGCGGCGACCACGTCGGCGTACGACAGGTGGCTGTGCACGACGGCCGGCCGCAGGGTGCGGACGGCGTGGTGCAGGGAGGACACCGACGGGCGGGTCCCGTGGTCCGGGCCGAACGGCGCCTCGACGACCGCCGCACCCAGCTCGCGCAGCCGCGCCGGCAACGCGCCGGGGGGCGTGAGCACGACGAGGCGCCAGCCGGGGATGCCGTGGCGGGCGACGTCAAGGACGTGCCGCGCCACTCCCGCCAGGTCGCTGACCGGCACCACCCAGAGCGCGGTGGGTGGGATCAGAACCATTGCTCCAACCGCTCGAGGGCGATCCAGAAGCCCTCGCCGTCGTTGACGTGTCCCTGCCAGATCTCGGGGATGAAGCTCACTCCCGGAGCCATGGCGTCGAGCTGCTGGGCCAGCACGGCCCAGTCGATCTCGCCGTCGCCGACCTGCACCCCCTCGCCGTCCACGCCCGTCGCGTCCACGAGGTGCAGGTGCTCGGTGTGCGGTGCGAGCAGGTCGGTGGCCTCGGCGAACGACATGCCGAGGTAGTTGGCCGACAGCTTGGAGTGCGAGACGTCGAAGCACAGGCGACGACCGTGGCGCTCGGCGAACTCGGCAGTGTCGCGGGGGTCGACGAAGAGGTTGCAGTAGAGCTGTCCGCCCATGTACCAGGGGTAGGGCGGCAGCGTCTGCGCGCACAGCCGCACCCCCGAGTCGTCGACCCGGGCCAGCCCGGCGGCCACCCGGTCGTACATCGCAGCGCGCTGCTCCGGACGCACGAACGCGTCGCTGGTGAAGCCGCCGAGGCTGGCCACGACCACCGGTCCCTCCGCGTCGGCCCGCGCGTCCGCACCGCGGGTGAAGTGCTGCTGCATCTCGCGGGTGGTGTCGACGACCCGCTGGAGCTCGCGGATCGAGCGCTCCCAGTGGTCGTCGTCGGGCGAGGCGAGGTTGAGCAGGAAGTCGCCGGCGAACAGGTCGGGGGAGTGGGTCGTGAACCCCGTCGGCAGCCCGCCTGGGTACTTCGCGAACACGTCGGCGACCGGCAGGTCGAGGTCCTTGTAGGAGAAGTGGAACTCCAGGAAGTCCGGGGTGGTGTCCTTCGTCATCGCGTCGATGTCGTGGTATCGCACGGCGAGCCCCCACGGGCGCCGGAACGCGTATTCCCGGCCGCGGGGCACGGCGTCACCGAGGTCGGTGGCGTAGAAGAAGTCGCCGGCGTCGAGCGCGCGGGTGGTCGTGCGGCCGACGAGCTTGTCGTAGGCGTTGGGCTGCAGACCGCGGCCGGGGCTCTTGATGTCGATGTCGGCGTCGGTCAGGGTCTCGCCGACCTCGATGCGGCGCGCCGCGACGAGCGACTTGGCGAGGTTGACCCGGTTCATCATCTCGCCGGTGGAGACCGCGCGCGGGGCCGCGGTGCCGAGGGCCTCCTCGACCTCCCGCACCCGCTGCACCATCTCGGCGAACTCGCCCGGCAGCAGGCTGACCTTGTGGTCGTTGCCCTCGAGGTCGCGGTCGACGGTGACGTGCTTCTCGATGATCCGGGCGCCGAGCGCGACGGCCGCGAGCACGACGTGGAAGCCGCGCTCGTGGCCGGAGTAGCCGACCGGCGCCTGCGTGAGCTCCGCGAGCCGGGTGAGGTAGGCGAGGTTGACGTCCTTGAACGGCGCGGGGTAGGTCGACTGGCAGTGCAGGAACGCGTGCGCCACGCCGGTGCCGCGGACGAGGTCGACGGTCTCGCGGATCTCGCCCTCGGTGGACATGCCCGTCGAGATCACCATGGGGGTGCCGCTCGCCGCCATGTGGCGCAGCAGCGCGTGGTTGGTCATGTCGGCGGAGGCCACCTTCAGCGAGGGGACGCCGTAGTCGACGAGTCGGTCCACGCTGACCGGGTCCCAGGCCGTGCACATGACGTCGATGCCGACGTCGCGGCAGTGGTCGAACACCTCGAACAGCCCGTCGGCGCCGAGGTCGTACTTCGCGAGCAGGTCGAGGGTGTACTGCGGCCCGAGGTCCTCGCCACCCGAGCCGGAGCTGCCCTGGCGGTAGAGCGACTCCATGTCGCGCAGCTGGAACTTCACGACGTCCGCACCGGCCTCGACCGACAGGTCCACGAGCTTCCTGGCGAGCGAGACGTCGCCCTGGTGGTTGATCCCGATCTCGGAGACCATGAGGGCCGGGGCGTCGGGAGCCACGACGTGGCGGCCGATGCGCAGCTCGTCGGCCCGGTTGATCGCGATCGCGACGAGGTGTCCGCGCTCGTCGACGAGCGCCACGTGGTCGATGCCCGAGCCGAAGGCGTGGGAGATCTCGGCAGGGCTGCTGCCGACCGGCAGGCTCCGCGGTGTGGTGTTGGCGGCCTCGATGGCCGGGACGTCGACGGTGAGGCTGGCCGCGTTGCTGACCCAGCGGCGGAAGTCGCCGTCGGAGAGCACGCCGTCGAGGTGCCCGTGCGCGTCGACGAGGAAGATCACGCGCGCCTTGTTGGCGGTGATCTTCTCCAGGGCGCGCAGGACCGGGTCGCCCGAGTAGACGACGTACGGCGTGAGGTCACGCTCGATGATCACGGGCGCAACGCTAACCGCTCGCCGCAGCCCGGGTAGCCCGATGGCGACACCCGTGGGGACCGATCAGTCCTTCCACGCCCACAGGGTGCCGTGCCCCCAGTGGTTCAGCCTCTCGTGACCGACCCGGAAGCCGGCCGCCTCGAACAGCCGCTGTGCCGCGTCCCGGGCGGGAAGGGTCGGTGCCCCGGCCCGGTGGAACTCGATCACCCAGACGAGGTCGTCCAGCTCAGCGAGGCGGGGATCGGCCAGGATCGGCCACTCCCCGCCCTCGATGTCCATCTTCACGAAGTCGGCGTCTCGGAGGAACTCGTAGACGTCGACCGCCGGCACCGATCCCGCGAGGGCGTCCGGTCTCGACTCGACCTGCCGGCCGGCGCCGGAGCCCGACGAGAGGGCCGCGTGGCCGGGCCGCGTCATGGCGGCGGCCTCGACGAGCACGATCGGCTGGTCGGTCAGGCCGGCGCGGAAGACCGCCAGGTTGTCCGGGTCGGGCTCGATCGAGGTGATGCGGGCGTCGGGCCAGCGGCGGTGCGCCCAGTGGGCGAACATCCCGATGTTGCCGCCGATGTCGAGGATGCGACCGGGGCGCGCGAGGCGTGACCTGAGCGCGGCGGGGGGCTCGTACTCGCCGGCGGCCATGAGCTCGTGGAAGGCCTCGAGGTCACGTCGGTGCATCAGCGTGACAGTGCCACCGTCTCGCAGCGTCCACGAACGGACCCGACCGCGTGAGGTCAGCAGGTCGGCCACCGCGAAGCGGATCGGGGTCGTGGTCAGCAGTGCTGCCCTGAGGAACCGCAGGGCGAGCAGCGCGGCGACGGCCCGTCGCACCCGCGGTCGCAGCAGCACCCGGCGAAGCCCGGGCAGCGAGGCGATGCGCCGCAACGTGTTCATCATCGGTCGCGTCGCTCCAGCAACCTCGCTGCGAGCGCGACGTCGAGATCGGTGTCGATGTCCACGCCCTCGTCCTCGGCCATCACGAAGAGGCCGATGCGCCCGCCCAGCCGGTTGTCGTGCTGCTCGTAGACCTCGGTGCGGGTGAGGTAGAGGGAGCCGGTCTCCCGGTAGCGCCGGTTCTCGGCGGTGAGGTCCTGCCGGCGCGGGCGCGCCGCCACGTCGTACGCGGCCTGCGGGGGGTCGCCGGCCTGCCAGACGAACGGCGGCTGCTCGACGACGCCGACCATCGAGTCCACCCCGGTGGCGGCGAACTCGGCGAGGGCGCGGGCCAGCGTGTCGTCGTGCCGCACCGGCGACGTCGCCTGGAGCAGCATCACCGCGTCGGGACGACCGCGCTCCGCGGTGACCTGCTCGATCGCGTGCCGGACGACCGGCTCGGTCGGGGTGGTGTCCTGGCCGAGGTGGGCGGGCCGCAGCCACGGCACGCGCGCGCCGGCTTCGCGGGCGACGTGCGCGATCTCCTCGTCGTCGGTCGAGACCAGAACGTCCAGCTCCGGAACGGCGAGCGCCTGCTCGATCGTCCAGACGATCAGCGGCTTCCCGCCCACGTCGAGGAGGTTCTTGCGCGGCACGCCCTTCGAGCCGCCGCGGGCCGGGATGACGCAGAGGGTGTCGAGAGGATTCACGACGCGGCCGCCGTCACGATCTCGGCGATCCGCCGCGCCGGCTCGGTGGCCGGCCGGCTCGGTGCGGGCGTGGAGGTGGTCCCGAGGCGGTGCATGCCGTAACGTTCCCAGAACTCCACGAGCCACGCCGGAGGACGCGGGAAGTCGACCCACGCGTCGCGGCCCTGCGCGGCCGCCTCGAGGACGCCGGTGGAGAAGACGCTGACGACGGGGCCGTCGAGCCCGGCCAGCGGGGTGGATCCGTCGACCTCGATGCCCGAGCGCCGGTAGGCGCCGTGGACCAGTCGCGACAGGCGGTCCGTCTCCGAGGGGTGCGGCCGGTAGACGGCGTCGTGCGAGCGGCAGTGGGCGGCGGCTGCGGTCACGAGCCGGCCCCGCGACAGCTCCGCGGCGTGCATCTGCCCCAGGTAGGTGAGCCTGAGGCCGGTTCCGTCCGCCCGCCGGCCGGCGGCACCCCAGAGCAGCTGGCTGCCGACGGCCTCGTGCTCGACGTCGCTGCGACCCGAGCGCCAGAAGTCGGCGTCGACGTCGCTCCAGGCCAGCAGCCGCGCGCCCTGCGGCAGCGGCGGGGCGTGAGGGGTCAGGGCGCCGTGCTGCACCACCACCGAGGTGACGCCGAGGACGCTCGCCCAGTGCTGCGCGACCTCTCCGCGGGGAAGGTGGTGTCCGAGCGACAGGACGGCGGTGAGGCCGCGGAGCGCGACGGGCACGTCGGTCCCCACCTCCGCGCTCGACAGGGGTGTCCGCCCGGGAAGCTCGGGCGGCGGTCCCGGCGACAGCACGGCGACCGGCAGCTCGAGGTGGCGCAGCGGCTCGACCAGGGCGGCGTGGTTCGTGGGAGACGCGGAGTCGACGGCGACCAGCAGCCGCGGCTCGGTGTCGTACGTCGTCAGCACGAATCGCTCGACCTGCGGTCCGCCGGCGGGGCGGACGGCGTGACGCAGCCGGCGCAGGCGGTGCCGGGACTGCTGCCAGTCCCGCCAGGCCGCGAGGTCCCGGGGGTGGTTCAGCCCCATGCGGCCTCCAGCACGGGCACCCGGTGGTCGAAGGTGTGCTCGGCGAGCGTGCGGGCCCTCCCGCGCTCGGCGATCGTGCGGGCCCACGTGCGGTCGACCACGGCACGCCGGCACTGGTCGGCCAGCTCGTCGAGCCCGGAGAAGACCAGCACCTCCGTGCCGGGCTCGTAGAGCCGGTCGACGTCGGGGCGGTCGATGAGCTGCAGCGAGCCCGTGCCGGGCAGCTCGAAGGTGCGCATCGTGAAGCCGTCCTGGTCGGTGTGGGAGTTCAGGGCCGCGACAGCCCCGGCCGTCAGCCCGTAGGCCGTCGCGCGGTCCACCTCGCGCGCCGACGGGACACCGGGACGCCGCACCTGCCAGGTGCGGACCCGGTCGAACGGGTGGTGCGACCAGTCCCGGCCGTAGGCCCGCACGGGCACGCCTCGCTCGTGCAGGCCCTCGAGGAGGTGGGTGCGGTCGGGGTAGCGAGCGCCGATGAAGACGACCTCGTCGCTGGGAGCCGGCGTGAACGGCACGGTGTGGTCGAACGCGTCGAGCACGTGATGTGCCCGGAGGCCGCGGGAGCGGAGGTGCGACACGTCGTCGGGCGAGTACGAGACGACGGAGGGGCGGGAGGAGAGGACCTCGTCGTCGAAGCGCATGCGCGCGAGCTCGTCGTAGAGCCAGAGCAGCTGACGGGCCCCCGAGGCGTCGACAGCTTCCCAGTAGGCGGGGCCGAGGACGTCGCCCCTGACCGTGACGACGACGTCCGGCCGCTCGGCCCGTACGACATCGACCGCCCGCGCGGTGAGCAGCCGTCGCCGGGCGCGGTCCCCGGCGGGCGATCCGAGGCGGCTGGGGAGCTCATGGACGAGCTTCGTCCGGAGCTTGGCGCCGAGGGACGCGTTGAGGTCGTAGGAGTGGACGCGCACCTCGTGCCCGGCCCGACTCAGCGCGCTCGCGATCGAGTCGCCGTAGCCGTGGAAGGCGGGCGCGACGAGCAGGACGCGTGTCACCTGGCGGTCCCCGGGGACGTCGCGTCGAGGCCCGAGTCGAGCGACCCGAGCGCGACGAGGCGAGCGAAGGCCGGGCTCTTCTCCTTCAGCTCGTCGAACGTCCCGATGGCGCTGACCCGTCCACCCTCCAGGAACGCCACCTGGTCACAGTGCTTGACCGTGGAGAGCCGGTGCGCCACCAAGATGGTGGTGATGCGACCGTGCAGCTCGCGGATGGTGCGGCTGACCTCGTGCTCGGTCTCGTTGTCGAGAGCGGAGGTGGCCTCGTCCAGCACGAGCAGGTGGGGCGACCGGAAGAGGGCGCGCGCCAGGCCGACGCGTTGCCTCTGGCCGCCGGAGAGCCTGGTGCCGCGGTCCCCGACCTCGGTCTCCACGCCGTCGGGGAGCTCGCTGATGAGGTCGGCGAGCGAGGCCTGCTCGATCGCCGCGTGCAGGCGCGCGTCACCGGGGTCGTCCACCCCTGGGGTGAAGTACACGTTGTCCCTGATCGACCCCTCGAGCAGGTAGACGTCCTGCGGCACCATCGAGAGGCCGGCCTGCCAGGCCTTCAAGGCACCCCCGATGTCGACGGAGTCGGCAAGGATGACGCCGGCTGTGGGTCGCTGGAGGCCGAGGATGAGGTCCACCAGGGTCGACTTGCCCGATCCGCTCCTGCCGACCAGGGCCAGGGACGAGCCAGCAGGGATCGTGAGGTTGACGTCGACGAGGACGGGTGCGTCGGCATCCGGGTACTGGAACGTCAGGTCGCGGACCGTGAGCGCGTCGTTCAACGGCAGAGCCGCAGGGTGTGCGCCGGTGACCTCGACCAAGGTCCGGTGAGCCGCTCTGCTGTCCTCCTCCACCAGGTCGAGAGCCTCCTCGCCGGAACGCAGCAGGCTGAGGGAGGCGATGGAGCGGACGCAGCTGGGCAGGACGCGGAAGCCGGCTACCGCGAACAGGGCCAGCACGCCGAGGGCCTGGGTGCGGGACTCGAGCGCGAAGGACAACGCCGTCATGATGCCGATGGCGCCGATGAAGAGGATCTCCATCGCGTACTTGGGCAGCTCACTGATGAAGCCCATGGTGCGATGCTCCATGGCGGCCCTGAGCCTGGCGCCCTCGTAGCGCTGGACGAAGACCTCCTGGTCGTTGCGCAGCTGGATCTCCTTGATCCCGGACAGGGCCTGCAGCGCGTAGCGGAGGATCTCCAGGTTGGCCGTCATCAGCTCCTGCCCCGAGCGCCTCATGCGTTCGCGGACGAGGCGCTGCAGCAGGTAGGCGGCCAGGCCGAAGTAGATGGTGACGGCGAGCGTGGGGACGGGGGCCACGACGAGGAGGGTTGTCGCCATCGCGGCGATCGTCACCAGCTCGGTCGCCAAGGAGATGGCCGGGTTGAGGACGCGGTCGAACACCTGCGCCATGGCGTCGGACATGCGACGCAGGAGGTCGGCGGCGCCGCGCTGGACATGCAGCGAGTACGGGGCGTTGAGGTAGTAGCGCATCAACGCGCTGGAGGCCACAGCGCCTCGGCGCAGCACGAACCCGCTGGTCCACCACCTGATCGCCAGAGCCACCAGGCTCTTCGCGATGAACCCCCCGATGACGGCGCTGGAGAGGTAGATCGCGAGGCGGCTGTCGTCGGGGCTGCCGAGGAGCTCCCGGAGGCGCGGCAGGGCCCCGGCGGCGGTGTCGCCGGTGATGAGCTGCATGAGGGGCAGGACCAGGAGGAGCGCAAGCACCTCGCCCAGCGCGACGACCACTGATCCGGCTATCGCGAGGAAGAACCGACGCGTGGTGCTTGCGTCGAAGAGGGCGAGGGCTCGGCGCACCAGGTGGACTGATCCCGCGCTGGTCGACACGGTCTGCGAAGCACCGTCGCTCAGCGGACTCAGCCCCGCTTCCAGCACCAGTAGTGCAGGTCGAGGGACTCCGTGTCGGGCCCGGTCCAGTGACGACCATCTTGGCGGTACACCTGCGCCAGCTCGAAGCCGGCCCCGGCCAGGGCTTGCTCCTGGTACTCCTTGGTGGCGTAGAAGTGCATCAGCCGGTAGTCGTGCGCCTCGTCGTTGATGATCGACCAGCCATCCCCAAACACCTCGTCGCGTCGCATGCGCGCGTGTCGGGCCAGGGCGCTGAGGCGGCGGGCCGTGCGCTTCAACCACACGCGGCTCAGGCGCGGTCGCTCGAAGCGGGCGAGCCGCCGGTAGCCGTGTGCGTCCTGGTTGTGCGACGAGAACAGGAACCATCCCCCCGGACGCAGCACGCGGAAGACCTCCGCGAGGACCAGGGCGCGGTCGTCGCTCCCCATGGTGTCGATGCCGTTGAAGGAGAAGACCACCACGTCGATCGACGCCGGTTCGATCCACGGCATGGACCGCGCGTCGCCGACGCGCAGGTCGGCATCCGGGAAGCGTTCGCGAGCGGCGTGGACGAGCGGGGGTGAGTAGTCGACACCCACGTAGGTCCTGCTCAACGGCATGAGCAGGGGCGTCGTACGGCCGGCCCCCACACCCAGGTCGAGGACTCTGGACTCGCCCAGGAGCTCCCGGTTCTCCTGGACCCACGCCAGCTCCGCGGGCCGCTGCTCCTCGAAGCGTGAGTAGAAGGCCACCACCTCCTCGTCGGTGTAGACCGCGTGTGGGGGTACCGGCTCGCTCATGGCTACATGCTAGGTGCAGCCCGGACCGCGGTTCCCCGATCGCGCGCACCTACTAGGGTCGGCGTGTGGTTGTTCGTGTCATGGCGCCCGACCTGGCCGCCCCCAGCGGTGGGATCAAGGTGATCTACCGCTTCGTCGAGAACCTCCGGGCGTTGGGTCACGACGCTCGTGTGTGGCACGGAGCTCCCGGCTTCTCCTTCGACTCGTGGCGCTCGGATGCTCCCGTCGACACCGGTCTGCGCCTGCGGTTCGATCCCGGTGACGTCCTGGTGATGTCTGAGGTCGGTCGTTGGAACTTCCTCGCCGAGGGCAACCCGTTCGTCGTCCTGTGCCAGGGGGTCGACTTCATCTTCGCTTCGTCGGACTTCCTCGTCGACGAGCGCGGTGACTATCCGGGGTGGCCCGATGCCACCGCGGCGATCGCGACGTCGACGTCGATCGACGCCTTCTTGAGGGCTGCCTGTCCCGCCGACTTCCCGATCCACCACGTGCCGCTGGAGATCGAGGACTACTTCGTCCCGCGCGAGAAGCGACCGCAGATCGCCCTCATGCCGAGGCGCCGCCGGGAGGACCTGCTGGCCACGGTGCACCTGCTGCGGCGCTCGGGCCGCCTCGACGGCTGGGAGATCGTGCTGATCGACAAGATGTCACAGGCCGAGGTGGCGCGTGCGTTGGGGACCGCTGCGATCTTCCTGTTCGGCGGCGAGAGGGAGGGTTTCGGGCTGCCCGGTGCGGAGGCCATGGCAGCTGGATGCTACGTGGTCGGGTTCACCGGGGACGGCGCGAAGGAGTACATGCTCGAGGAGCACTCGTCTCCGGTTCCCGAGTCCGACTGTGTCCAGGCCGCGGCACGGACCCTCGAGGCCATGCGGTGGTTCAGCGACGACCGAGCGCAGTTCGACGAGCGCACGAGCGCAGCCGCGCGCTTCGTCGCCGATCACTACAACGTCGCGCAGTCACGCGCCGGCTTGGAGGCGGCGTTCGACCAGATACTCGCTCCCGGTTCCGGGTCGATGATCCGAGAGAGTGTCGTGCTGAGCCACTATCAAGCGCATGCTCCCGCGACCGACCCGTGGAACCGCCTCCGCGTCGCGTCGCGAGCGACTGCTCGTCGCGCGATCGACCGCCTCGCCCCGGCTCAGTCGCACCGCTCATCGCGCAGCTCGTAGCACGACGTCAAGGCCCGTCCCCAGGCTTCGAGCACCGGCCCGGGAAGGAACTCGCCGGCTCGCGCTCGCGCGGCCTCGCCTCGTCGTGCGAGCTCGTCGGGCGACTGCAGGGCGGAATGGAGCACGCGCGTGAACTCCCCCTCATCGCCCGGCGGGACGAGGTAGCCACGGTCCTCACCGACGAGCGAACGGACGCCAGGAGAGCAGTCGAACGCGATCGCGGGGACCCCCATGACAGCCGCTTCGAGGATGGACATCGGCAGACCTTCCATCCATGACGTCATCAGGAGCACCGAAGCCTCCGCCAGCACCTCGTAGGGGTCGTCGCAGTGCCCGGCCAGCCGGATCCTCGTGCATCCCGAGTCGTGGATCGCAGACCTCACCACGTCGAGCTGGTCCCCTTCGCCGTAGATGTCCAGCTGCCAGTCACCCAGTGCATCGTCGCGGGTGGCTGCAGCGAAGCACCTCACCATCACGTCCACGGCCTTCTCGCCCGACAAGCGGCTGATCGCGACGGCGGTCGGTCGCCTGGTCCGCGGTGCGACCTCGGAGGGCTCTACCGGGTTGGGCATCGCCACGCATCGCGGCCGCAGCATCTCCTGGAACCGCGCGGCGTCGGCCTCCGTCAGCGCCATGAACACGTCGAGGTCCTGGAAGTGGTCTGCTATGGCGCCTCGCAGCCACGGCTCGAGGTCGATGCTCTCGAACTGGGAATGGTGCTGACCGACGAGCAGAGGGCCGCTGCCGTCGCGCTTCCAACCCGTCTCGTCGGCGGCGATCTTCGTGCTGACGTGCGAGAAGACCAGCGCCGTCTCGCTGCCGTAACGCTGGAGCAGGCGGCGCAGGCGGGCTCGGTTGCGTACCCGGTCAACGCGCTTCACCACGACCTCGACGAGCCCGCGTGCGCGGTTGCGCCAGCCCTGCGACATCCGGAACGACGACCGCCGCTGGCGCTCCGGGTGGGCGTCGACCACGTGGGTCGGGAACTGGGCGGCCCGGCTCCCGGGTCGGAGCGAGATGTGCTCGACCGGAACCCCGCTCGCGACGAGGGCGGCGGACAAGGTGTGCACCACCTTGGCGCCGCCGCTCGTCTCCGGTGTCCGCGGCGCGAAGAACACGACGCGCTCGCACCCGCCCGGCCAGCCCTGGACCCCGACCCCGCTCATCCTCCCAGTTCCCGTCGCCGTCGTACGCCGGCCGTCGCCCGTCGTAGGAGCCGCGGCTCCTGCGCGAACCCCAGGCGCAGGAGAAGCGCCCGGACCTGCCACCGTGGGCTCGAGGACACTCCGGGGAGGGCAAGTGCTCGGGCGACGAGGTCGGGGCGCTCTCCCGTGCGCCAGAGCATGAGAGCCAGGTGCGGCGCGGTGTCCCGGATGTAGGCGTCGCCGGCGTCCGACACGCCGCACTGGTCCAGGAGGATGCCCAGCCGAGCGGCGAGGTGGAGCGGCTTGTCGGCACCGAAGTGTGTGCTGCCCAGGGAGGTGCGGAGCTCCCGGACCGCCACCAGCGGCTGGTCCACGCACAGGATGTCGTCGCCAGTGGCCGCGAGCCGTAGCCACAGGTCGTGGTCCTCGTAGAACCATTCGTCGTTGTACGCGCCGACACGTCGTACCGCTCGCGTGTCGAGCAGCACGGACGCCGCAGGGATCCAGTTGTGCTTCAAGAGCTCCGTGTGCAGCCGGCCCTCGAACGACGTGACGCGTTCCCAGTCGTTGAGCGTCCCGTAGTCCGGAGCCAGGGGCTGGCCGTGCTCGTCGATGCGCAGGGCGTTCGAGTAGACCGCGCAGGAGGGCGAGTCGCGTTGCTCCCATCGGTCGAGCTGCGCCTGGAGACGGTGGGGGAGCATGCGATCGTCGGCCGAGAGGTAGGTGTAGAGCGGGGTGTCGACATCGGCGAGAGCCTCGTTGAGGCTGGTGCACAGGCCTGTGTTCGACCGGTGGAACATCGTGTGGACGTCGAGGTGGGCGTGCCCCTCGATCCACCGGTCGATCACCTCGGTCGAGTCGTCCGTCGAGGCGTCGTCGACGACGACGATCCGGCGCGGCGGGAAGGTCTGGGCGGCGATCGAGTCCAGTGCCTCCGCCACGTAGTCCCGGTGGTTGTAGCTGACCACGATGACCGTCACCTCGGTGGCGGGCGCGCTCGTCGCGGGCCCGGTCACGTGGCGGTCCTGGACGTCGTGGTGAGTCCGCGCTCGTCGAGTGCCTGCGCGAGCTCACGCCACATGACCTCCGAGCTGTTGCGCCGGACCACCCGCTCCCGCGCGGCGGCGCCCAGGCGTTCACGTTGGGGTTCGTCGGTGACGAGCTCGCGCAGCACCTGCCGCCAGCCGTCGACGTCCCCGCGCGGCACCAGGCGGCCGTCGACGCCGTCGTCGAAGTAGGCGCTCAGCCCCGGGGTCGCGGTGGCCACGACCGCGCAGCCGGTGGAGGCGGCCTCCAGGGCCACGCTCGAGCCGGTGGGGTAGACGAGCTCATGGGTCGGGACTGCGACCACCTGCGCACGCTGCAGCAGCGCGCGGTACTCAGCCATGCCGACGGTCCCGTGCAGCCGGACGTTCGCCGGGACCCTGAGTCCCGCGATGTTCTCCGGCTTGCACACCAGGTCGAGAGGGAAGTCGAGGGCCTCGAACGCGGCCAGGAGGGAGCCGTAGTCCCGGCCACGGTCCTGCCCCACTGCCAGCACCTGGATGTCACGGGCCCGGTCGCCCGGTGCATAGAACGCGGTCGTCACGCCCCAGGTCAGCTCCAGGATGCGCTCGGCGCTGAACCCCATGTCAGCCAGGACGTCGGCTCCCGATGGTCCGAAGTAGGTGATCAGGTCGGCGGCGGCGACATTGCGCAGCAGCCACGAGCGGCGGCGCGGCGTCGCGGTGACGAGCTCGTCTGCCAACCAGCAGGTCCAGATGACCAGGGGCGTGCGCGCGTACGGAGGAATGCTCCAGCGCTTCGCCCGTCCCACCGCGTAGCCCTGCTGCTCCAGCAGCGCGATCACGACGTCGGCCTCGGCTGCCAGCCTCGCTCCGCGGATCGCGCGCTCGACAGGGATCCCGGTGCGGTGCTCGAACACGTCACGCGGCTTGCGCCATGGCGCCGCCTCCTGACGGCGTGCCCACTCGAGCTGGAAGCCGTGGCGCTCGAGCGCTTCCAGTCCGTAGGGCAGAGGGGCGATCGCCTCGCCACGCAGGTACTGCTGGTGCCAGGTGTCGAAGTTGCGTTCGGCCAGGATCAGGGCGCGGGTCATCCTCCACCTCGCCGGTGCGCCGGGAGCGGACCGACGCGGCTCGCGTAGAGCTCGCGCAGGCATCCCGAGAACGCGTCGGTCGAGAACTCCTCGGCCCGTCGGCGACAACGCTCGTGCCAGCTCGTCCATCGTTCGGGGTCGAGGAGTGCTCGCGTCTTGGCCGCCAGCTCCGCAGGGGTGCGCCACGTCAGGTCGGGCTCGTCCTGCACGACCTCGGCCGGACCCGCGGTGGCGTAGACGAGGGGCACGATGCCGGCTGACATCGCTTCGACGGTGGAGATCCCGAAGTGCTCCTGCGCCTCCGGGTGCCGGTCGCTGTCAGTGCCGTATCCCTGCGCGTGCCAGTAGAGGCGCGCGTGGGCCGAGAGCTCGCTCAGCAGCTCGTGGGAGGCGTTGGGATGGAGTGAGACGGGCAAGCCGTGGGCCATGGTGCGGACGTGCTCGAGGTAGGCGCGGTCCGCCGCGCTCGTCCCGACGGCGCCGACGAGGTGCAGCGACCAGCCGTCGGCAGCCAGGTCGGGCATGTCGGCGAGCGTCTGCACCAGCACATCCTGTCGTTTGTGCGGGATGTTCGGCCCGTCGGCTTGGAAGCGGCCGACGTTGAGGATCGTCTTCGCGCGATCCGCCGCCGCGGCGCCTGTGAGCTGCGCGCACGGTGGGTGGAGGGTGATGGCGTCGACGTTCCAGCGGCGGTGGACGTGTTCCCGGGTGAACTCGGAGTTGGCCAGGACGACCTCGTAGGTGTCGATGAACCGGGACGCGCCCCGGAGCAGCAGCCTGTGCCGCGCGGCGGCGACCAGTCGCAGGTAGAAGGCGTGTGCGCCCGATCGCGTCGGCAGGTGCAGGACGTGCGGGAAGTGGGTGTAGTACCAGCTGCGGTCGCCGATGCCGGGGAGCTCGCTCTTGAACTTCATGTTGATGAACAACCCGGGGACACGCGCGCGCATCGCCTTCACGTGTGCGACGTCGCGAACCAGGTCCCGCACGGCGCGAGGAAGGCGACGGTGCACGCGAGGTGACGGCAGCTGCTCCAGCTGCACGTTCCCCATGTCGACTCCGAAGTGCTCGCGCAGGTGACCGGGGGAGACCCGCGAGTCGGTGAAGCAGGTCACCGTCAGTCCCGCGTCGGCGAGAGCCCGGGCGGTCACCAGGGCCGTCTTCTCGGCTCCCCCGCCCGAGTCCAGGCCTGGTACGAAGACCGCGACGTCGACTGGCCCCGGTTCGCTCATCGCCCTCCTTGCGCTGATGGTGTGATGATCCTATGCGGGTGGAGGCACACGCGCGCGCCCATCGGCGAGCATGGGGGAGTAGGAGCAGTGACGCTCGTCAGCATCGTCGTGCCCTGTTACAACTTGGGCGCGTACGTCGAGGAGGCGGTGCGTTCGGCGCTGAACCAGACGTACGCCGACGTGGAGGTGGTCGTGGTCGACGACGGGTCGACGGACGTCGCCACCCGGCGAGTGCTCGACCACGCGCGGTAGCCGCGTACCCGCGTCATCCGTGAGCAGAACGCTGGCTGCCCGTCAGCGCTGAACGCGGGCGTCGCCGCGGCACGGGGTGCCTACGTGCTGCCGCTGAGCGCCGACGACCGGATCCACCCCGACTACGTGCGCCGGGCCGTCGACGTGATGCAGGGCCGCGCCGATGTCGGCGTCGTGTACTGCCGCGCCGAGTTCTTCGACGGTCGGACCGGGACGTGGGACCTTCCGGACTACTCGCCCGAGGAGATGGCGCGCGGCAACGTCATCTTCGCCTCGGCGATGTTCCGGCGCGGGGACTGGGAGCGCGTCGGGGGTCTCAACGAGGACGCCGCGCTCGGGCTCGAGGACTGGGACTTCTGGTTGCGGGTGACCTCGCTGCCGCGCGGAGTCGTCAGGCTGAACGAGATCCTCTTCCACTACCGCATCCGCAGCGACTCGCTGACGACGAGGATCGCCGAGGACCCGGGGAAGACTGCCGCCGCGCAGGCGGTCGTGTTCCGCAACAACGTCGAGTTCTTCGCGGACCACGCGGAGAGCCTGTTCACGTACCGGAACCAGCTCGAGGAGGAGGTCTGGGAGCTGAGGACCCACGTACGGCGGTGGTGCTGGATCACGGAGCGTCTCGACCGCTACGCCCGGCTCCACCCTCGCCTCGCCGACCACACTGCCCGGGGCGAGGCACAGGTTCCGCAGGACACCGCAGGCGTAGGTGGCCCACCCGGGTCGCGTGTCTAGATCGCGTCGCCGGCGGCGCTGATCCGCTGGCCCGCCTCGCTCGACGCCTCGACCACGAGCGCCACGGCCTTGTGGGCAAGCGGTCGCGGCAGGAACATGGCGGCGCGGTCGACCGCACGACCGAGGCGGGTGACCCGCTTCTCGTCGAGACCCAGCTGCAAGCCCATCACCGCGCTCCGCCAGGCCGAGCGCTGGGTACCGCTGGCCGGCACCATGCCGTGCTTGGAGTCGAAGCGCCGCTTGGCGGCGCCGGCGTAGAACGCCCGCTGGGCGCGCGCCGCCGTCGTAGCAGCCGGGCCCCTGTGCTCGGTCTCCAGCCTCGGGTCGAGCACGATCGGGACGCCCGTGCGGGACAGCCGGTAGCCCCAGTCGACGTCCTCCCACCCATACGACCGGAACGCGGTGTCGTACGGGCCCACCCTCTCCCACAACCGCCGCGTGACCGAGCAGTTCCCGGCCCAGTACCGCCAGGTCTCCGCGGGGTCGACCCGGTAGGCGTCGCGTCGGTACCGCGCGTCCCACGCTCGACCGTAGGCGCGGGCGTACGAGGTGTCCGGGTAGACGTTGCGGACGAGACCCACCACCCCCACGTCCCTTTCCTCGTGCGCTCGCGCATGGTTCTCGACGTAGTTGGGGCCCGGGACCATGTCGTCGTCGCAGCGCACCAGCACGTCGCCCTTGGCGGCCCGGAAGCCGGCGTTGAGGGCAGCCGGGCGTCCCTGGTTGTCGTCGAACACCACGAGGCGCACCGGCAGCTCCTTCGCAGCGAGCCTGACGACCGCAGAGGAGTCGTCCACGTCACCGTCGAGGACCACCACGGCCTCCCAGTCGTCCAGGGACTGACGAGCCAGTGCCTCGAACAGCCTCGGGAGATGTCCCGCCCCGCCGCGACTCGGGACGACAATCGACACCGAAGGGTCACCTGGCATGGCTCGATCGTAGGCAACGGCGTGCTCGTGATCGCCGCTACCCTGTCCGCGACTCGCGACCACGACTGGACGCAACCGGCGCCCTCGCCGCCGAGCCCCCGATGGAGGAACGATCACTGTGCGACGTCTCATCGTTGCTCCGCACATGGACGACGAGTCCCTCGGGTGCGGAGGGCTGCTCGCCAAGTTCCCCCAGGAGTCCACCGTGGTGGTGGTGACGCAGAGCGGGAGCACCCGACGCCGGGAGCACGCCGAGGCGATGGACGTCCTAGGGGTCACGGACTCGCGCTGCCTCGACTTCGTCGACGGCACGACGCAGCAGCACATGTCCGAGCTGGTCCACCAGCTCGACCTCGTCATGGCGGAGGTGGAGCCGGAGGAGGTCTACCTCCCCTTCCCGTCGCTGCACCAGGACCACATCGGTGTCTACGAGGCAGGAATGCGTTCCGCGCGGCTCTCGATGTCGCCCGGTCACTGGGTGCCCAACAGCGTGCTGGTCTACGACATCGCCGTCTACGACGTGAACCTCTACCCCTCGGACCTCCGGTGGAACGTCTTCGAGGCCCTCACGGAGGAGCAGGCGGACCTCAAGGCGGCGGCATGCGCCGCGTACGCCTCCGAGAACCCGGGCGGCCCCCACCCGATGAACAGCATCAAGGAGATCGCCGCGACCGTAGGGCACATGCGCAAGGTCGAGTACGCCGAGCAGTACGCCCTGGTGCGGCAGGTGCGCCGGTGAAGGTCACCATCCACCAGCCGGACCTCCTGCCCTACTCCGGCTTCTGGTTCAAGATGGCGACCTCCGACGCCTTCATCCTCTCGGTGCACGACCAGTTCCAGAAGCACGGCTACCAGCGGCGGGTGACCATGCGCGACGCCTGGTGCTCCCACCAGCTGGTCGGCAAGCCGGCGCTGGTGCCGATCAACACCGTGGAGGTGGCCGAGGGCTGGCAGCAGCGGATCACCGACGTGATCCGGGGGCGCTACGCCGGGGCGCCCTACTTCTCGACCCGTGGCGTCGAGCTCGTCGAGAGGATCCGCGCCTGCGAGGGCCACCTGCTCCACGAGGTCAACAGGGCGATGATCGACGTGGTGCGCGAGATGCTGGGGATCGACACGCCCCTGCTGGTCACGGACCCACCGGAGGAGGCGGCGGCCGAGCGCCTCGTCGAGCAGGTGCTGATGGTGGGCGGATCGGCCTACCTCGCCGGCCCGGGCGCTCGCGCCTACATGGGCGACGACCCGGAGGTTCGGTTCCGTGAGGCAGGGCTCGAGCTGTACTGGTCGGACCACCAGCCCACGACCGGCGACTCGATCGTCACCGTGCTGATGGACGAGGCGGACCCGATGTCGGTGGTCCTGCGAACCGCCTGACCGCTGTGGACGGGGGCCGAGCTGTTCCTGCCGCCGTCGACGTGGGGCACGCAAGCGGTGCCGACGTGAGCCGCGGGCGTCACCCGCGCAGA
Organism: Nocardioides xinjiangensis; assembly: GCF_017916385.1. NCBI lineage: Bacteria > Bacillati > Actinomycetota > Actinomycetes > Propionibacteriales > Nocardioidaceae > Nocardioides > Nocardioides xinjiangensis. The sequence goes on along the minus strand of NZ_JAFMSW010000001.1, from coordinate 1,261,970 downwards.
TCGGGCTGGTCGACGAGAGCAGCCAGCACCTCCTCGACGAAGTCGGCCACGCCCTCCTCGCCGGCCACCGGACCGCCGGCGAGGTAGCCGTCGGCGCCGAGCAGGACCGCGGCCGGCGCGCCGACGGAGAACAACCGGCGCACGTTGAGCTCCGGCTCCCACGCGGCCAGCTCCGGAGCGTGTCCGACGGCCGCCTCAGCGGACTGCTCGTCGGGGTAGACAGCGAGCACCCCCACCGCCGGTCCCAGCCGGGCGGCCCAGGCGTCGAGCCTCTCGGCCGTCCGCACGCAGGGGCCGCACCCCGGGGTCAGGACCACCAGCAGTCGGGCCTGGGTCGCGCTCAGCTCGAGGAGCGACGCCGTACGTCCGTCGCGGAGCGTGAGCGAGCCGTAGGGGACGGCCTGCCTCTCGTAGTCGAGCAGGTCGCCGTCCGCCGCCGGCGACCCGGACGGACCCGGACCGCCGACCACGAGCACGGCCACGGCGGCTGCAGCGAGGGTGGCGAGCAGCGCCCACCACCCGTCACGGTCGAGGGCACCGAGGGCCGCGGCCACGGAGCCGCCGTCGAGAGAGGATGCGAAGAGAGCCGCCGCCAGCGCGGACAGCAGGAGGTTGCGGGCCACGGTCGTGCGGTCGACGTCGTGCCGTCCGAGGCTGCCGAAGCAGGAGCACGTGACCGGTTCCTCGAAGCGCAGGGCCCGCGCCACGAGGGCGGTGTAGGCCAGCATCAGCACGAGCACGGCTGCCGCAGCCACCGTCAGCCACCCGTCCGGCGCCAGCACCAGCGCGACAGCCAGGGCGAGCTCGGCCCAGGGCAGCACCGTTGCCGCTGCGTCGGCGGGCACGACCCCCGGCACCCGCAGCGCGGTGAAGGCGTCGCGGGTGGCACGGCGATCACGCAGCTTCGCGGCCCCGCTCGTCGCCAGGACCGCCACCAGCGTCAGCGCGACGACGAGGGCAGGGAGCGGTGCCGACGACATGTCAGAAGGATAGGAGCGGCCACGCCTGGGTGTCCGGGCCTAGCAACCCTTCGCGGTGAAGCTCAGGTCGCTCAGGAAGAGGCGCTGGATGCTGCTGCCGCTGCTGTACGCGGCGTTCCAGTACTCCAGGACGAGCGTGGAGACCGGGCCGCCGAACGACACGCGTACGCGCGCGCCCGCGCTGTTCTCGTCGATGTTGCTGTTGGACTGTGCCGTGCCGTATCGGAAGGGCGAGGTTCCGAAGCCGGTGCCGTTGATGTTGGGGCTCGGTTCGCTGGGAGTGGGCGCAACCGTGGTGAACCGGACACGGTCCCAGTAGCCGGTGCTCGTGCTGTCGATGTCGACGAGCCAGAACGACAGGTTGGAGACCGCACGAGGGAAGCTGATGGTCAGGCGTTGGCCGCGGTCGGGGTTGCCCGTCGTCGCGTTCACCGAGGCCGTCGTGCTGGTCGAGTGCTGGAGGCACAGCCCACGCTCTGCGCCGCCCGGCGTGAGGTTCCCGAGGTTGGTGACGTTCGGCGCGGTACCGCCGCCGCTCGGACCTGGCACGGACAGGTTGTACGTCGGGTCGAGGGTGTAGCCATTGGCGACCGTGCCGATGAGAGCGCTGGCGAACTCCACGCGGACCGACTGGCCTCCCGCGCCGGAGGTGGTCGTCGCCGTCGCCGCTGCAGCGGTGCCGCCGATGCCGCGGCTGAAGCTCGACGTGCTCGACCCCCAGTCGAGCAGGTAGGAGTAGTCCGTGGCGCACGGCGACGCGGCGAACGACGGCGCGGCCGTCGCAACAGTGACGACCGGGACAGTCCATGCGCCGGCGCGAACCACGGTGCGGCGGGGGAGCCCGGACTGGGAAGCGACGCTGCCGTTGCGGACCGAGGGGGGCATGAGACAACCTCTGACGGGTGGACTACCGAGACCGTTGAAGTTTAGACAGACCTTGGTCATGGGCCTCCCGCGGAGCCTTGACCACGTCGCCCGAGTGCGCCGCGCCCCGGCGTCGGTCGCCGCTCGTCACCCGTGCTGCCTCGCGCGAGGGGAACAAGCCGGCGCCGCAGGCTGTTGTCGCTCCCTGATGACCTCCACCGCCCGGAACCCGGCCACCACCGACCACGCTGACGACTCGCGCCGGGTCTCCGTGCTGCTCGGCCTCCTCTTCGGCCTCGCCGGCATGGGCTCGTCGAGCGCTGCCGTCGCGCTCGCGCTGCTCGCCGACGACCTCGAGGTGAGCGCCGGCCTCGCGGCCTGGGTCATCAGCCTGTACGTGCTGATGCTCGCGGTGACCACCGCCCTCTACGGCCGCATCTCCGACCTGGTCGGCGTGCGCCGCCCACTGCTCGCCGGGCTGGTGCTCATGTCGGTCGGCGCGCTGGTCGCCGCGCTCGCGCCGACGTTCGAGGTCCTGCTCGTCGCCCGGATCGTCCAGGGCGCAGGCGCCGCCGCCGTCCCGACGCTCGGCGTCGCCGTCCTGTCGGCCAGGTACACCGGTGAGGTCCGCGGCCTCGCGTTCGGACGGCTGGCCGGGGTCGCCGCGGCGGTCAGCTGCCTCGGTCCGCTGATCGGGGGGCTTGTCGAGGCGGCGTTCGGCTGGCGCGCGGTGATGGCGCTGCCGATCCTCGGCGCCCTCGTCGTACCCCTGCTGTGGCGGGCCCTGCCCACCGGAGGCAGTGGTGCCCGGCTCGACATCGTGGGAGCCGTCGTCGTCGCCCTCACCGCCGCCGGGATGGTCCTGCTCGTCCAGTCGCCGTCCGCCGGACTCCTCGTCGCCGCGATCGGCGCGGTCCTCCTCGTGGTGGGCGTGCCCGCCGTGCGCGCCACCGTACGCCGGCGCCCCGACGGCTTCCTGCCGGTCGAGGTGATCCGCAACGGGACGGTGGTGCGCAGCGCCGTCGCCGCGTCCGCGGTGCCGGCGTCGTGGTTCGCCCTGCTCATCGCCCTGCCCGCGATCCTCCTGGGGCAGGGCTGGGAGGCCTGGCAGGTCGGCCTCGCGATGGTCCCGAGCGCCGCGGTGGCGCTCGCCGTCCCGCAGGTGACGGGACCCATGCTGACCCGGATCGGTCCCGGCCGCGCGCTGGCCGTCGCCGGCCTCGTCGCCTCGGGGGCGCTGCTGGTCGCCACCGCCGGCGCCCACTGGTCGAGCGCACCGGTCCTGGTCGTCGCGATCATCGGGGTGACGTTCGCCTTCGGCCTTGGACAGCCGGCGCTGAGCGCGGTGGTCGGCGACGCCGTCCACGAGGACGTGCGCGGCGTCGCCCTGGGCGTCTCGACGCTGCTCTTCCTCATCGGTGGCAGCGTCGGCTCGGCCGTGGTCGCCGGGCTGAGCGGGCCGATCGGCATGGCCGGCGCGGTGCTCGTGCTCGCGGTCCTCCCGCTGCTCGGCCTCGTGGTGCTGGCGCCGACGTTGCGCTCCGCCCGGGCCTGAGCCGAGCGGCGGTCAGTGCCGCCGGGGGACTACCCGCGGTCACCTCGTACGTGCCGGCGGCCGGCTCAGCGCTGGGGGGCGCGGGCGCGCTCGGCCAGCGCCACCGCCGCCCGCTGCACGACCGGCAGCTCCTCGGGTTCGCGTGCCGCCTCGTGCGGCACGGCGCCGCCGAGCAGCGCGGCGGGCGAGGTGAGCCAGATCCACGTGCGCCACGGGTCCAGCCCGGCGGCCAGGAGGGTCTCCAGCACCGCGAGCAGCTCGTGACGCACCTCCCCGGCCTCGTCGAGCTGGAAGGACGGCACCAGCGTGGCCCCCTCGTGCTGCACGAGCAGGACGGCTCGTCGACCGGCGGCCTTGTGCAGCGCGAACCGTGCGGCGTTCTCCGAGGTGCCGCGCAGCGCGGCGACGCCTGCGTAGTCCAGCGACCCGTGCTCGAGCAGCGACTGGCGCAGGCGGGTCTCCCGCCGCAGCTGCACCAGGGCGACGGGGACGGCGTGCGCCGGGTCGTCGCCCTGTGCGCGCAGCAGCCGGTCGAGCTCCACCAGTCGGTCGGGCCCCAGGGGGTCGCCGGTGGCCGGGTCGGTCCACCGCACGCCGCCGGCGTCGCGGACGTACGTCGGCAGGCCCGCCGCGGCCAGCTGGTCGGCCAGGCCGAGGTCCTCCAGCCAGCCCGCCAGCTGCTCGGCGAGCCGGGGGTCGGGGGAGGAGCAGGGCATCGGGACCGTCCGGGCTACTTGTTGGCCTTGCGCGCCCGGGAGGCCGTCTTGGCGCGGGCGTTGGCGTCGAGCACGACCTTGCGGATGCGCACCATCTCCGGCGTGACCTCGACGCACTCGTCCTCGCGGCAGAACTCCAGGCACTGCTCGAGGCTGAGCTTCTTCGGCGGGATCAGCTTCTCGAAGTTGTCGGAGGTCGCGGACCGGATGTTGGTCTGCTGCTTCTCCTTGGTGATGTTGACGTCCATGTCGTCGGCGCGTGAGTTCTCGCCGACGATCATGCCCTCGTAGACCTCGGTCGCCGGCTCGACGAAGAGCACGCCGCGCTCCTGCAGCGACGTCATGGCGTACGCCGTCGCGGCGCCGGCCCGGTCGGCCACCAGCGAGCCGTTGTTGCGCGAGCGGATCTCTCCGGCCCAGGGGAAGTAGCCCTCGGAGATGTGGTGGGCGATGCCGGTGCCGCGGGTCTCGGTGAGGAAGTCGGTGCGGAAGCCGATCAGGCCGCGCGCCGGGACGACGAACTCCATCCGCACCCAGCCGGTGCCGTGGTTGGTCATGCCCTCCATGCGCCCCTTGCGGACGGCGAGGAGCTCGGTGATGGTGCCGAGGTACTCCTCGGGGGCGTCGATGGTGAGGCGCTCGAAGGGCTCGTGCAGCTTGCCGTCGATCTCGCGGGTGACGACCTGCGGCTTGCCGACCGTGAGCTCGAAGCCCTCGCGCCGCATCTGCTCGACGAGGATCGCGAGCGCGAGCTCGCCGCGGCCCTGCACCTCCCAGGCGTCGGGACGCTCGGTGGGCAGGATGCGCAGCGACACGTTGCCGATGAGCTCGGAGTCGAGGCGGTCCTTGACCAGGCGGGCGGTGACCTTCGAGCCCTTCACCTTGCCGACGAGCGGCGAGGTGTTGGTGCCGATGGTCATCGAGATGGCCGGCTCGTCGACGTGGATCAGCGGCAGGGCGACCGGGTTCTCGGCGTCGGCCAGGGTCTCGCCGATCGTGATGTCGGGGATGCCGGCGATGGCGACGATGTCACCCGGGCCGGCGGACTCGCCGGGCTTGCGCTCGAGGCCCTCGGTGACGAGCAGCTCGGTGATGCGGACGTTCTTGACCTCGCCGTCGCGGCGCATCCAGGCCACGGTCTGGCCCTTCTTGAGCGTGCCCTGGTGGATGCGCAGCAGCGCGAGGCGGCCGAGGAACGGCGAGCTGTCGAGGTTGGTGACGTGGGCCTGCAGCGGCGCCTCGTCGTCGTACTGCGGCGCGGGGATGGTCTCGAGGATCGTCTTGAAGAGCGGCTCGAGGTCCGAGCCCTCGGGCATGGAGCCGTTCTCCGGCTGCTCGAGCGAGGCGATGCCGGCCTTGCCCGAGGCGTAGACGACCGGGAAGTCGAGCGCGTCCTGGCTGTGGCTGTCGTCCAGGAGGTCCATGAAGAGCTCGTAGGACTCGTCGACGACCTCGCTGATGCGGGCGTCGCCGCGGTCGGTCTTGTTGACGACCAGGATCACCGGCATGTCGGCGTTCAGCGCCTTGCGCAGCACGAAGCGGGTCTGCGGCAGCGGGCCCTCGGACGCGTCGACGAGCAGGACGATGCCGTCGACCATCGACAGGCCGCGCTCGACCTCGCCGCCGAAGTCGGCGTGGCCCGGGGTGTCGATGATGTTGATCGTCATGCCTTCGGGCGCAGACGGGCCGGTGTAGTGGACGGCGGTGTTCTTCGCGAGGATCGTGATGCCCTTCTCGCGCTCGAGGTCGCCGGAGTCCATGACCCGGTCGGCCACGCTCTCGGCCTGGTGCGCGGTGAACGCGCCGGCCTGGCGGAGCATCGCGTCGACCAGCGTCGTCTTGCCGTGGTCGACGTGGGCGACGATCGCGACGTTGCGCAGGTCGGATCGGGACTGGGTGGACATGCAGGAGCCTTCCGGGCGGAGAACGAGCGGCCAGCGGCCGGGCGCGGCCAGCACGGCCGCAGCGTGCCGAGTCTAGTGCGCGGGCCCCGAGATCCAGATTTCGTGACGACCGGCCGGGCGGTGCGTGGTGCAGGTTCTGCCGGCGGGGAAGGTGTCTCACGCACCGCCGCGGGCGGCGTTGCTGGGCCAGCGGTGCGTGGTGCAGGTTCTGGAGGTGCGAAACTTGCCTGACGCACCGCAGGGCGGCGTTGCCGGACCAGCGGTGCGTGGTGCAGGTTCTGCCGGCGGGGAGCGTGTCTCACGCACCGCGGCGGGCCCTGCCACCGGACCAGCGGTGCGTGGTGCAGGTTCTGCTGGCGGGGAACGTGTCTCAGGCACCGCCGCGGGCGGCGTCACCGGACCAGCGGTGCGTGGTGCACGTTCTGCCCGCCCGGAACCCGCCGCCACCCGCCCGGCCGATCCGCCCCCCAGGCCCTTCCCGCTGTCGGAGCAGGCGGGTAGACCTGTCCCATGACCTCTCGGGACCTCCGTACGGCTGCTCCTCACGACCCTCCGCGTCGATGTGCCTTCATCCCTCCCTGGCTCGCCGAGCTCGTCGACGGGCCGCAGCAGGTCGAGCGTGACGAGGCGCTGCGGCGGGCGCGCGCGCAACGCGCCGCCCGCACCACCGCCGTGCCCACCGCCGGAGCGGTCGCCGGTGGTCCCGCGTGGACCGTCCACGACGCCGGCTCGGGCACCTCGCTCCCCGGCACGCCGGCCCGCCGCGCGGGCGAGCCGGAGACCGGCGACGTCGCCGTCGACGAGGCCGCCGACGGGATCACGGCGACCCTCGCGATGTTCGCCGACGTGCTCGGCCGCGACTCGCACGACGACGCGGGCGCACCGGTCAGCCTCACCGTGCACTACGGCTCGAGCTACAACAACGCCTTCTGGGACGGCACCCAGCTGGTCTTCGGCGACGGTGACGGCCGGGTGTTCGAGCGGTTCACCAAGCCCGTCGACGTGCTGGCCCACGAGTTCGCCCACGCCGTCGTCGAGCACACCGCCGACCTCACCTACAGCGGCCAGTCCGGCGCGCTCAACGAGTCGGTGGCCGACGCGTTCGCCTCGTGCCTCAAGCAGCGTCTGCTCGGGCAGCAGGCCGCCGACGGCGACTGGCTCATCGGCGAGGGCATCTTCACGCCGGCCGTCCGGGCCCGGGCGCTGCGCGACATGGCGGCTCCCGGCACCGCCTACGACGACCCGGAGGTCGGCACCGACCCGCAGGTCGGCCACATGGACGACTACGTCGACACCACGGCCGACAACGGCGGCGTCCACCTCAACTCCGGCATCCCCAACAAGGCGTTCCAGCTCGCGGCCGTGGCCATCGGCGGCACGGCGGTCGAGGGGGCCGGACGCATCTGGTACGCCGCGCTCACCGGTGCCGACGTCCCGCCCGACGCCGACTTCGCGGCCTTCGCCGCCGCCACGGTCGCGGCCGCCGGGAGCCACGCGGACGCCGTGCAGGAGGCGTGGGCCCGGGTCGGGGTGGAGCCGGGCCGCCGTGGCGGGGAGCGCGCGGTCGACCCGCAGCCCCGCGGCCGGTTGCGCGTCGAGCGCAGCGGCGGCTTCGCCGGCCGCACCGAGTCCGCCGAGGTCGACCTCGACACCGACGACCCCGACCTGGGCGACCTCGTCCAGCAGGCGGTGCTGTCGTCGCCGACGCACGACGCACCGCCGAAGCCCGACATGTTCGTCTACACGTTCACCGTCGACGGCGGTGCCCCGGTGCGGGTGCCCGAGCACCTGCTGACCGGAAGCCAGGCCGAGCTCGCCCGGCGCATCCTCGGGTCCGGCACGACGGAGGTCTGAGCGTGCGGGTCACGGTCGTCGAGGGCGACATCACCACCCAGCAGGTCGACGCCGTCGTCAACGCCGCCAACCAGGCCATGCGCGGCGGGGGAGGCGTCGACGGCGCCATCCACGCGGCGGGCGGGCCGGCGGTGCTCGAGGACTGCCGCCGGCGCTTCCCCGACGGCCTCGCCACCGGCGCCGCCGGGTGGACCACCGCGGGCGCCATGCCGGCGACCTGGGTGATCCACGTCGTGGGGCCCGACTGGCGCCGCGGCGAGCGCGACCGGTCGCTGCTGGTCTCGTGCTACGCCAACGCGCTGGCCGTGGCCGACGAGCTCGGCGCCCGCACGGTGGCCTTCCCCCTCGTGAGCGCCGGCATCTACGGATGGCCGCGCGAGGACGCCATCGCCGCGGCGGTCGAGACGCTGCGCTCGACCCGGACGTCGGTGGAGGAGGCCCGCATCGTCGCCTTCGGCCGGGCCGCCTTCGACGAGGTGGCAGCCGCCCTGGGGGCCTAGCCATCCCTGCGGGTGGCCGGACACCTGTGAAGCGTTCGCTAGGTTCGCCGCATGCCGCGACTGAGGCGTACGTTCCCCGACCAGCCCGGCTGGACCCGCCGCCGGTCCGGCAAGGGCTTCGTCTACCTCGACGAGCACGGCCAGCGCCTCGGTGCCGAGGAGGTGCAGCGCTGCAAGGACCTGGTCATCCCGCCGGCGTGGAAGGACGTCTGGATCACGCCGTACCCCAACGGCCACCTGCAGGCGGTCGGCACCGACGACGCCGGTCGGCGCCAGTACCTCTACCACCCGCAGTGGCGCAGCAGCCGCGACGCGGCCAAGTTCGACCGGATTCTCGACTTCGGCAAGGCGCTGTCCAAGGCTCGTGAGCGGGTGCTGGCCGACATCGGCGCCGAGGGGATGTCCAAGGAACGCGCCTGTGCGGTGGCGGTCCGTCTCCTCGACCTGGGCTACTTCCGCATCGGCAACGACGTCTACACCGACACCAACGGGTCGTTCGGCCTCACCACGCTGCGCAAGGAGCACGTCTCGCGCCACCGCGGCGGCATGCGGTTCTGCTTCGTCGGCAAGTCGGGCGTCGAGCACTGCATCGACATCGACGACCCCGCCGCCGTGGAGTCGCTCGACGTCATGCGGCGCCGGCGCGGGGGCGGCGACGAGCTGCTGGCCTGGAAGGACGGCAAGACCTGGCGTGACCTCTCGGCCGCGGAGGTCAACGATTACATCCGCAGCTGCTTCGGCATCGAGGCGACGGCCAAGGACTTCCGCACGTGGCACGCCACGGTCATCGCCGCGGCGGCCCTGGCCGAGACCTCGGAGCCGGGCACGACCAAGGCGTCGCGCAAGCGCGCCGTCTCGGGGGCGATGAAGGAGGTCTCGGAGTTCCTCGGCAACACGCCGACCCTGGCGCGGTCGTCGTACGTCGACCCGCGGGTGGTCGAGGCCTACGAGCGCGGCCGGACGATCAAGGTCAGGACGTCGTACGAGTCCGCCGACGCGCGGCAGGCGGCCCTCGAGCGAGCCGTGCTCAAGCTCCTCGCGGCCTGAGCACGACCCGCTCGGCGTCGCGGGCGCTCAGCTGTTCTCGACGACGAAGTCGATCGCCCGGGTGAGCTGCTCGACGTCGGCCGGGTCGACCGCGGGGTACATCGCGATGCGGAGCTGGTTGCGGCCGAGCTTGCGGTAGGGCTCGGTGTCGACGATGCCGTTGGCGCGCAGGGTGGCGGCCACCGCGGCGGCGTCGATGGCGTCGTCGAAGTCGATCGTGCCGATGACGAGCGAGCGGTCGGCCGGGTCCGCGACGTACGGCGTGGTGTACGCCGTGCGCTCGGCCCATCCGTAGAGCGCGTCGGAGGAGGCGGTGGTGCGTGCGACCATCCCCTCGAGGCCGCCCTGGCCGTTCATCCAGTCGAGCTGCTCCGCCATCAGGAACAGGGTGGCGACCGACGGGGTGTTGTAGGTCTGGTTCTTCGAGGAGTTGTCGATCGCGGTCGGCAGGTCGAAGAACGGCGGCACGTAGCGGTCGCTCGCGGCGATCTCCTCGGCCCGCGCGAGGGCGCGCGGCGACATGAGAGCCACCCACAGGCCTCCGTCGGAGGCGAAGCACTTCTGCGGCGCGAAGTAGTAGGCGTCGACCTGGTCGAGGTCGACGGGCAGGCCGCCGGCACCCGACGTGGCGTCGACGAGCACCAGGGCGTCGTCGTCCACGCCCACCGGGCGGCGTACCGGTGCCATCACCGCGGTCGAGGTCTCGTTGTGCGCCCAGGCGTAGGCGTCAACGCCCTCCTCGGCCACCGGCTCGGGACGCGATCCAGGGTCGCTGGCGATGACCGACGGGTCGGCGAGCCAGGGCGCCTTCTTCGCGGACGTGGCGAACTTCGAGGAGAACTCGCCGAAGGAGAGGTGCTGGCTCTTCTCGCGGATGAGGCCGAAGCAGGCGATGTCCCAGAAGGCGGTCGCTCCGCCGTTGCCCAGCACCACCTCGTAGCCCTCCGGCACCTCGAAGAGCGCGGTCAGGCCCTCGCGGACGCGGCCGACGGTCTTCTTCACCGGCGCCTGCCGGTGGGAGGTCCCCATCAGCGACGAGCCCGTCGCGGCGAGCGCGTCGAGGTGGCTGGTCTGGATCTTCGACGGTCCGGCGCCGAAGCGGCCGTCGGCCGGAAGGAGCTCGGCGGGGATCTGCAGGGCGTCGGTCGAGGCGTCGGTCATGGAGGAACCTCACGTGGGGTGCGGAAGGGTGGTCCTGACGACGCTGTCAGCGGTCCCTATTGTGGCACCCGCAGCAGCCCGCTGTCCGAGGGGGACGAAGGATGAGCAACGCCAGGGTCGCAGCCGACCTCCGGATCGAACGGCTGCCGATCACCCATCCCGACGCGCAGCTGCTGGTCGAGGCCGTGCAGGAGGAGTACGTCGCCCGCTACGGCGGCCGCGACGAGTCGCCGGTCGACCCGGCGGACTTCGAGGACCCGGTCGGCCAGTTCTTCGTCGGCTACCTCGACGGCGCGCCCGTCGCCACCGGTGCCTGGCGGCGCAGCCCGGTCCGGGCGCTGGGAGCGGAGGTCACCGCCGAGGTCAAGCGGATGTACGTCGTGCCCGCCGCGCAGCGGCGCGGCCTCGCGCGGCGGATGCTGGCCCACCTCGAGGCGACCGCTGCCGCCGCCGGGATCGAGGCGCTCGTCCTCGAGACGGGCACCAAGCAGCCCGAGGCCATCGCGCTCTACCTCTCGTCCGGCTACGAGCCGGTGCCCGCCTTCGGCTTCTACGCCGACGCCCCGCTGAGCCGTACCTTCGGTCGCCGGATCTGACGGTGCCGGCGACGAGGCGCAGCGCGGCGGCGTAGCGTGGTGACCATGGCCCGGGGACTCATGCTCAACGACGCCGACTGCGGCTTCTGCATGCGCACCGCGCGGCTGGTCCCGCGACTCGGCGTCGACGTCGACAGCTCCACCGTCCAGGCCGCGGACCTCGCCGCGCTGGGGGTCGCCCCCGAGCGAGCCGTGGTGGAGATGCCGTACGTCCATCCCGACGGCCGGGTGGACTACGGCCACCGTGCCTTCGCGGCGATACTCCGCACCGGCCCGGCGCCCTGGCGGCTCGTCGGCCGTCTGATGACGGTCTGGCCGGTCGACCCGCTCGCCCGTCGCGCGTACCACTGGGTGGCCGCCAACCGGGCCCGCCTCCCGGGCGGCACACCAGCCTGCGAACTACAGCGCTGATGTTCGGCTGATCCCCTGACCCGCGCTCCCGCGACCTCGTACGGTCGCCGGGCACGTGTGGTCGGAGGAAGAGGTGGGGCGTCGCGATGCGAGCCACGAAAGGTGTCGTCGCACGGGTCGTGTGGACCGTCGGCCTGCTGGTGGCGCTGCTGCCGAGCGGACCCGCGGTCGCAAGCGCCCAGGAGCCGGTTCGCCGCGGCACCGTCACGCCCTCGGCGCCGTACCTCCAGCCGGTGGAGCCGTACGCCGGCTACGAGCCGCAGACGTCGTGCCGGCACAGCCCGCGGGCGGGCGTGCTCGCGCTGGCGGACTGGCTCGTCGCGCGCGGCGGTGGCTACGGTCCGATCAGCCGGTCGTGCACGGGTTCGTCCACGAGCGAGCACAAGGAGGCGCGCGCCTTCGACTGGCTGCTCGACGCCCGCGACCCCGCGGACAAGGCGCTGGCGGCGGCGCTCCTCGACGAGGTCTTCGCGCCCGACGACACCGGTCAGACTCACGCGCTGGCCCGCCGGATGGGGATCATGTACGTCATCTGGGACGACCGGATCTACGCCTCGTACGACGGCTTCGTCGCCGAGCGCTACCTCAGCTCCGGCTGCCGCAGCCGGCGGACGTGCTCGCCGACCCTGCGGCACCGCGACCACATGCACATCTCGCTGACCCGCAAGGGGGCGAGGGGCAGGACGTCGTGGTACGCCGCCCAGGTGCCGGCGGCGGCCGGCTGAGCCGCCCGCGGTCGACGCGCCGCGCGCGGTCGCACGTTGCGATCCGGGTCTAGTGTCGCGGCATGGACCTGTCCGGACTGCGCGAGGAGTACGGCCGGGGAGGCCTCGACCTGCCCGACCTGACCGACGACCCGATCGAGATGTTCGAGCGCTGGCTGCAGCAGTCGGTCGACGCCGGCCTGCACGAGCCCAACGCGATGGTCCTCGCCACGGCGACACCCGAGGGACGTCCGTCGAGCCGGATGGTGCTGCTCAAGGGCGTCGGTCCCGACGGTTTCGTGTTCTTCACCAACCAGGCCTCGCGCAAGGGCACCGAGCTCGCCGGGAACCCACACTGCGCGCTGCTCTTCCCCTGGCACCCGCTCGAGCGGCAGGTGCGCGTCGAGGGGACGGCATCGCCGCTGGGCGCGGAGGAGGTGGCGGCCTACTTCCACTCGCGCCCGCGCGGGGCGCAGCTCGGCGCCTGGGCCTCGGCGCAGTCACGGCCGGTCGCCTCCCGCTCGGCGCTCGCGGAGGCCTTCGCCCGCGCCGAGGAGCGCTTCGGCGGCGACGACCGGGCCGGCGAGGTCCCCGTCCCGCCCGAGTGGGGCGGCTACCGCGTGGTGCCGGATGTGCTGGAGTTCTGGCAGGGACGGCGCAGCCGGATGCACGACCGCCTCGTCTACCGCCGCGCCGGCGCCGGCTGGGCGATCGAGCGCCTGGCTCCGTAGAGGTTGTATTTCGAATCCCCCGCTCAAGCGGGGGATTGCGAACTTCCGGTGGTCTGCACGCCCCCAGAAGTTCGCACAACCCCCGAGAAGTCCAGGCGTGCGGAAATGCGTTGAGCGGGGTCCGGCGCCGACGTACGCTCGAAGCACACAGAAGGGAGGTGATCCGAAGAATGAGTTCTTTTCGGATGAGTGAGGTGGCTGCCCGCTAGGCAGCCCGGTCCGCCGACAGCTGCCGGCGAATCCACTGCAGCCACCCGACCCGCAGGCTCCCGGCGTCATCCTCCGGGGCTCCTCCACCAGGAGCAGCAGGCCTGCGGGTCGCTGCATGTCCGGGTCCGCATGACGCCGCCGTCGTACGTCATGCGGACCCGCACCCATGCGTACGCCTTCGCATGACGCAGCCGCCCCTGCCCACCGGCCCGACCGCTCCCCAACGCCGACCGCCGCCCCGGCCGAGCCGGTGTGTGCCACCTCATGTGGGTACCGACTTGGCGCAGGCATGAGTCGCGCCTATGGTTGTGTACAACAACTATTGCGGTAAGCAACCAGAATCGAAGGCACGTAGTGACCCAAGCTCCCACCGTCAGCCCTGCGCCGTCCGGGCAGATGACCCACCGCGAGGTGCTCGAAGCACTCAGCGGGCTGCTCCTCGCGATGTTCGTCGCGATGCTCTCCAGCACGATCGTCAGCAACGCGCTGCCGACCATCGTCGACGACCTGAAGGGCAGCCAGACCGGCTACACCTGGGTCGTCGTCGCGACGATGCTCGCGATGACCGCGACCACCCCGATCTGGGGCAAGCTCGCCGACATGTTCAACAAGAAGACCCTCGTGCAGTCCGCGCTGGTGATCTTCCTCGTCGGCTCCCTGATCGCCGGCTTCGCGCCGTCGATGGAGGTGCTGATCGGCGCGCGCGTCGTGCAGGGCCTCGGCGTCGGCGGCCTGACCGCACTGGTCCAGGTCGTCATCGCCACGATGGTCTCGCCGCGCGAGCGCGGCCGCTACAGCGGCTACATCGGAGCCGTCTTCGCCCTCGCGACCGTGAGCGGCCCGCTCATCGGCGGCGTGCTCGTCGACACGGTGGGCTGGCGCTGGTGCTTCTTCGCCGGACTGCCCGTCGCCGCCCTCGCCTTCGTCGTGCTGCAGCGCACCCTGCACCTGCCGGTCGTCAAGCGCGAGGTGTCCATCGACTACCTCGGCGCCTTCCTGCTCGTCGGGGGCGTCTCGATCCTCCTGATCTGGATGTCCCTCGGTGGCCAGAACTTCGACTGGGTCTCCTGGACCAGCGGCGCCCTGCTGGTCGCCGCGGTGGTCGTGACCGCCCTGGCCGTCCACGTCGAGGCCAACGTCGCCGTCGACCCGGTGATCCCGCTGCGCCTGTTCCGTGAGCGCACCCTCACCCTTGCCACGATCGCGTCGGTGCTCATCGGGGTCGCGATGTTCGGCTCGACGGTCTACCTGAGCCTGTACTTCCAGCGCGCCAAGGACATGAGCCCGACGGAGGCCGGCCTGATGTCGATCTGCATGGTCGGCGGACTGCTCGTCTCGAGCATCGTGAGCGGCCGCGTCATCTCCGACACGGGCTTGTGGAAGCGCTGGCTCGTCGGCGGCATGGTCGCCGTCATCGCCGGGATCGGGTTGCTTGCCACGATCGACGCGGACACCCCGCTGTGGCGCACCGGTCTCTTCATGGCGGTCCTCGGCCTGGGCCTCGGCGCCACGATGCAGAACCTCGTCCTGGCCGTGCAAAACACCATCGCCCTGGCCGACATGGGCGCCGGCTCGTCGGTCGTCGCGTTCTTCCGCTCCCTCGGTGGCTCCATCGGCATCGCCGCGCTCGGGGCCGTGCTGGCCCACCAGGTCGCCGACGCCGTCGAGTCCGGTCTGACGAAGCTGCTCGCCACCCACCCGGAGTACGCCGCGGCGGTCTCGCACGACACCGGCGGCATCCCGGACGTCTCCGACCTGCCCGCCCCGGTCCGCGTGGTCTTCGAGAGCGCGTTCGGCGACGCGACCGGGCACATCTTCCTCGTCGCCCTGCCGTTCGCGATCGGTGCGCTCATCGCGGTGCTCCTCATCAAGGAGGTGCCGCTGCGCACCTCGGTGAAGCGCGACGACGAGCTCGCGGCCGAGATCTCCCCGGCCACCCCGCAGGCATGAGCGCCCGGTACGACGACCTCCGCCGCATCGAGTCCGAGGTCGGCACGCTCATCCGCCGCGTCAAGCGCGTGATGGGCGAGCGTGCCCGCGAGGTGCACCCCGACCTGCACCCGATGACGTTCCTCATCCTCACCCACCTGGCGAAGGAGGGGCCGATGCGCGGCGCCGACCTCTCCGACGCCTTCGGGATGGACAAGGGCGGCGTCAGCCGGCAGGTGCAGGCGCTGGTCGACCTCGGGCTCGTCGAGCGGCGGCCCGACGCCGAGGACCGACGGGCGATCCTGCTCGACGCGACCGAGGAGGGCCGCAAGCGGCTCGAGGTGATGCGCCGGCGCCGCAGCGACCGCTTCGACCAGCGGCTCTCAGGCTGGTCGGACGCGGAGGTCGAGCGGTTCGCCGACCAGCTGGCGGAGTACAACCGCTTCCTCTCCGACGACTGACCTCCGCCGGTACGCCGCCGCCCCGGGGACGGCGCCGCCCCCGAGGCCCGGCGTCATGCGGACCCGCACCCATGGGTGCCGGAACGCATGACGCAGAGCCGCGGGCGGAGGGCGTACGCCGGCCGCCGAACGGGTCAGCGCAGCCAGACGGCCGTGTCGGCGGGCAGCCCGCCCTCGAGGGGACCGCTGGCGAGCAGCACCTCGCCCTCCGGCAGTCCGACGGCGCTGTCGCCGCAGTTGACCACGACGGTGAGCGGGCCGCGGCGGAAGGCGAGCACCTCCGCGCCGAGGTCCAGCATCTCGACCGCGTCGCCGGCCGTCCACGCGAACTCGCGCCGCAGCCGCAGCGCGCTGCGGTAGAACTCCAGCGTGGAGCCGGGGTCTCCGGTCTGCGCCTCGACGGTGAGCGCCGCCCAGTCCGCCAGCTGCGGGATCCACGGCTGGCCCGCCGCCGGGCCGAAGTCGTACGGCGGCTCGCTGCCGCCCCAGGGCATCGGCACGCGGCAGCCGTCGCGACCGACCTCGCCGGTGCGGAGGTACGACGGGTCCTGCCGGTGCTCGGGCGCGACGTCGACCTGCTCCAGGCCGAGCTCCTCGCCCTGGTAGAGGTAGCTCGAGCCGGGCAGTGCGAGCATGGCCAGCGTCGCGGCGCGGCCGCGGGCGAGGCCCTGCGCGCCGCCGCCGTAGCGGGTGACGTGGCGTACGACGTCGTGGTTGCTGAGCACCCACGTCGGCGACGCGCCCACCGGCGCGACCGCCGCCAGGGTGTCGGTGATGACCCCGGCGAACGCCTCGGCGGACCAGTCGGCCAGCAGCCAGGCGAAGTTGAAGGCCTGGTCGAGCTCGTCGGGGCGGACGAACGCCGCCATCGACTCCGGTGTCTGGGTCCAGGCCTCCGCCACGGCCATCCGGTCGGGGCCGGCCTCGTCGAGGACCTTGCTCCAGGACCGGTAGACCTCGTGCACCTCGGGCTGGTCCCACATCGGCTCGTCCTTGAGGTCGCGCTCCACCATGGAGTGCTCGGTGGTGGCGCCGGACGTCGGTCGCTCGTCCTCGCCCACCTCCTGGTCGCGCAGCGACGCCTCCTTGAACAGGCCGTGCGCCACGTCGACCCGGAAGCCGTCGACGCCGCGGTCGAGCCAGAAGCGCAGCACGTCCTCGAACATCGCCGGCACCTCCGGGTTGCGCCAGTCGAGGTCGGGCTGGGTGGAGTCGAAGAGGTGCAGGTACCACTGGCCGTCGTCGACCTGGGTCCACGCCGGGCCGCCGAAGACCGAGCTCCAGTTGTTGGGCAGCTCGCCCTCGGGGGCGTCGCGGAAGAGGTAGCGGGCGCGCTCCGGGCTCCCGGGGCCTGCCGCGAGGGCCGCCCGGAACCACTCGTGCTCCTCGGAGGTGTGGTTCGGGACGAGGTCGACGATCACCCGCAGCCCGAGCTCGTGCGCGCGCGCCAACAGGTCGTCGGCGTCGGAGAGGCTGCCGAAGAGCGGGTCGACGTCGCGGTAGTCGGCGACGTCGTAGCCGTGGTCGTGCTGCGGGGAGGTGTAGAACGGCGTGATCCAGAGGGCGTCGACGCCGAGCTCGGCGAGGTGCGGCAGCCGCGAGGTGATGCCGGGCAGGTCACCGACGCCGTCCCCGTCGCTGTCGGCGAAGCTGCGGACGTAGACCTGGTAGACGACGGCGTTGCGCCACCACGACGTCGTTGGATCGTTCAAATCGGCCATGGACCCATCCTCTCAGAGGCCGGGGCCCACTGGTCAACCGCGGGCGGTGGGGGCCACGCCGCCGAACATCGCCGGGTCGACGGCGATCCAGGTGTGCTCGGCGGTGGCCACGACGCGGCCGTCGGCGTCGTACAGCGTCGAGGCGGTGTGCGTCTTGCGTCCGCCGTGGCCGCGGCCCTCGCCCACGACCACGTGCGGCTCGCCGATGACGGGCAGGTCGTCGACCCGCGTGGTCATCCGGCCGAGCACCATGAGGCGCTCGGTGAGGTCGCCCGCCCAGCCGCCGACGCAGTCCAGCGCCGCCCAGGTGGCGGTCACCGAGGCGCGCGGGTGCTCGTCGACGTACGCGTGCCAGTCCTCGCGGAGGCTCTCGTGCGGGGTCCAGGTGGCCGCGACGAGGTCGCTGCCGGGGCCCTCGCGGACGGGGCCGGGGAAGATGCGCAGGCCGTCGCCCTCCGCACGCGCCGTGCCGCAGGAGAAGCACGTCGGGAACGGGTGGAAGTCGTGCCCGGGGTACGCCGGCTCGGCGGCCGCTGCGGTGTGCGGGTCGACCGGCTCGACCTCGACGAGGGCGCGCTCGACCCGCTGGGCCATCGCCACCGTCGCTCCGTCGTACGACGCGGTCGTCCCGGCCGGCCCGGCGGTGACGAGCAGGGGGGTGTCGAGGGGCGGCGGCTTGCGCAGCGACACCTCGATCGGCGGCCGGCTCGGGGACCGGTGCCCGGGGGCGTCGGCGTCCTCGAGGCAGGCGAGCGCCCCCGCCGTCCAGCCGCCGTTGCCGGAGTCCGGAGGGCCGCAGAAGCGCCGCGGCACGATCAGCTCGGTCACGGCCTCACTGTGCCACGCCACGGGTGCGCGCCGCAGTTGGCGGATGGGACACAATGACGACCGTGAGCGACCTGATCGACACCACCGAGATGTACCTCCGCACGATCTACGAGCTCGTGGAGGAGGGCATCGTCCCGCTGCGTGCGCGCATCGCCGAGCGCCTGCACCAGTCCGGGCCGACGGTGTCGCAGACCGTCGCCCGCATGGAGCGCGACGGGCTGCTCACCGTGGAGGGCGACCGCCACCTCGAGCTGACCGAGGAGGGCCGGCGCCTGGCCACCCGCGTGATGCGCAAGCACCGGCTCGCCGAGCGCCTGCTGACCGACGTCATCGGCCTCGACTGGGAGCTCGTGCACGCCGAGGCGTGCCGCTGGGAGCACGTGATGTCCGAGACCGTCGAGCGCCGGCTGCTCGACCTGCTCGACCACCCGACGGAGTCGCCGTACGGCAACCCGATCCCCGGGCTCGACGAGCTCGGCGACCAGGTGGGCGAGGAGTTCATGGACAACGTGGAGCCGCTGTCCGACGCCGCCGTCAGCGAGGACCAGCGCGTCCACGTCAAGCGGATCTCCGAGGAGATGCAGAAGGACGAGGACCTCATGGGCCTCCTGCGTCGCGTCGGCGCCCTCCCGGGCAAGACGGTCACGATCGCGCGCACCGACGAGGGCATCCTCATCGGGTCCGGCGGCGAAACCGCCGAGCTGGTGGTCGAGGCGGCCGAGCACATCTTCGTGCGCCGCTGAGCCACATCCGTCCCTTGTTCCCCCGCTTAGCCGGGGGAGTGTGAACTTATAGGGGCGTGCAGACCCCGATATGTTCGCAATCCCCCGCTTAAGCGGGGGATTTCAACGAGCCCCAACCGGGGCGCCCGGCGCCCGTACCTCCGCCAGCGCGACGAGGAACTCGCTGCAGCCGACCTCGAGCTTGTACGTCGCCAGCGCGTCGCCGCGGGTCTCGCCGCGGTTCACGATGACGATCGGCGTCCCCGTCGAGGCCGCCCGCTTGACGAACCGGAGGCCGCTCATCACGGTCAGGGACGAGCCGGCGACCAGCAGCGCGCCGTCGCGACCGAGCGCCTCGACCGCGGCGTAGCACCGCGCGACCCGGTCGGGAGGCACGTTCTCCCCGAAGAAGACGACGTCGGGCTTCAACGAGCCGCCGCACGGGCACCGCGGGACCACGAAGTCGCGGGTGTCGTCGAGGTCGACGTCGCCGTCGGGCCGCGACTCCACCCACCCGTGCCGCTCGAGCCAGCCCGGGTTCAGCGCGTCGAGCTCGCGCTCGAGGGCCGCCCGCGACGAGGTGGTGCGGCAGCCGAGGCAGACCACGTCCGCCACACGGCCGTGCAGGGCGACGACCGACCGCGCCCCGGCCGCCTCGTGGAGGCCGTCGACGTTCTGCGTGATCAGCAGCAGCGGGTCGATCGCGGCGAGCGCGCGGTGGCCGTCGTTGGGCAGGGCGCGCCCCATCCGCTGCCACCCCAGGTGGCTGCGCGCCCAGTAGCGCTGCTGGGCCTCGGGGGTGGCGACGAACTCCTGGTAGGTCATCGGCATCCGCGCGGGTGCTCCCGGGCCGCGGTAGTCCGGGATCCCGGAGTCGGTGGACAGCCCGGCGCCGGTCAGCGCGACCAGCGGGCGGGTGGCCAGCAGGTCGAGGACCTCGCCCGCGACGGGCCTGGGGGCTGCGAGGGTCACGCGTAGCGCGCCTGCGCCCGGGCGCGGGCCTTGGCGGCCTCGACCTCACGGTTCTTCGGCGGCGCCGACGTGACGAGGTCGGCGAGCAGGTGCTCGGTGATGTGGGCGATGTCCCTCACCGCGGCGTGGAACACCTCCTCGTTGGCCTGCGACGGCTTCGTCGTCCCGGCCACCTTGCGGACGTACTGCAGCGCGGCCGCGGTGACCTCGTCGGAGGTGGCGGGCGGCTCGAAGTTGTTGAGCGGTCGGATGTTGCGGCACATGCGACGAGCGTACGTCCGGTGGCGGCCGGGATTCGAGGGTCGCTGCGTGGCACCTCAGCCGGGCAGCGGGAGGAACGAGACGTCCCGGCCCGTCACGAGCACCACCTCGCCCGACGCCAGCGGCACGAGGCGCACGTCGGCCACGTCGCTGCCGTGCTCCACCTCGATCATCCGGTTGCGCATCGCGCCGTCGTCCAGCGTGAGCACCGAGACCCAGCCGGTGGTGCCGGTCCAGCCCTCGGAGACGACCGTCAGGGCGATCCGCCGGTCCGGCAGCCACGTGAACTGGCGAGGGTCGGTCGCGGCGCCGGCCTGGCTGTTCGGCGCGTAGCGCACCACGTCGATCTGGCGCGGCTCGGTGAGGTCGGTGACGTCGAACAGCGCCGCCTGGGCCCCCCGGGTGGTCCCGGACAGCGTCGCGTCCTGGCCCATGCCGATGAGGCGGTGCTCGCCGAGCGGGTGGAGGTACTCCGAGAAGCCGGGGATCTTGAGCTCGCCCAGCAACCGGGGCGCCGCGGGGTCGGAGAGGTCGACCGCGTAGAGGGGATCGACCTGGCGGAAGGTCACCACGATCGCGAGGTCGTCGAACCACCGGACCGACATGATCTGCTCGTCGACCCCGAGCCGGTCGACGCGGCCCTCCTCGACGAGGTCCGAGCCGTCCTCGCGCAGCGTCACGACCGAGTTGAAGTTGCCGGTCTCGCTGCTCGGCCCGACCGCCACCCGCAGCGAGCCGTCGACGGCGTCCATCGACCAGCGGTCGGCGATCGTGCCCGCGACCTCCCCGGAGGCGACGTACGTCGCGTCCAGCCCGTCGAGCGCGAAGGCGAACAGCGGCGTGGTCCCGCTGCCGGCGGGCACGGCGGGGCGGCACCCCATGCAGTCGGTCCATCCCCACAGGGGAGCGGCCGCCGCGAGGTAGAAGCGGTCGGTCGAGAAGTACGACACGTCCGAGTCGGTCGCCACGGCGGTCGTGGTGCGCGACGTCGGGTCCGCGGGGTCGAAGGCCAGCAGCGTGGTGGTGCCGAGCGCGACCTCGTCGTCCGGGATGGCGACGTCCTCGCAGGCGACGACCGGCTCGCCGTCGACCGTCGGCAGCCAGTTGGCGAGCGTGGTGCCGCGCACGAGCGCGCGGTTGCGCATCCGCGACCGGATCTCGCCGAACGCCCCGTCGGGGAAGGAGAAGCCGAGCTCGGGCAGGCGGTTCTGCAGCACGACCCGCACGACGTCGCCGTGCAGCCGCACGGCGGACGCGCGCCCGCGGATCGTCGTCGTGTCGACGACGGCCGGCGAGGTCGGGTCGGCGAGGTCGACGGTGGTGATGGTCGTCGAGAGCCCGTCCGCCGACGTCCCGAGGACCACCGCGCGTCCGTCGACGAGCACCAGCTCGCCACCCGGGTCGCCCGCCCAGCCCGTCGTGCCGCGGGCGTGGTCCATCGCTGTCGACGACAGGAGGCGCGGCGTCGTCCCGGCGACGTCGTACGCCACCAGCTCGCCGTCACGCAGCCGCACCAGCAGGTCGCCGGCGACCTTCACGACATCGGACTCGTCGACGCCGACCTCCTGCACGTTCGTGCCGGTCCCGTTGCTGACGCTTCGCGAGGTCGTCACCGTGGAGCGCGCGCTCCCCGACGCGGCGGACGAGCTCGCGTCGGCACCGGCGGACTCGCCGAAGACCATCCCGTCGCCCCAGCCGTACGGGCCGACCTCGTCGAGCGCCCGGTCGACGTACGACGCGAGCAGCGCGTCGCAGCCGTCGGCGACGGTGAGGTCCGCGTTCGCGAGCACGAGCCGCGGCGAGGTCGGCGGCCCCCCGGGCCCGGCATCGTCGCCGATCGCGTAGCCGACCCCCGCAGCAGCGGCCAGGCTGGTGACGAGGGCGACGCTGGTGACGGTCGTGCGCAGGCTCATGGGCATGGGACGGTCGGGTCCGGGCCGGGGTTCCGGCAGACCCGACGGCCGCACCCCGCGTGACACGATGGCGCGATGAGCGACGACCGCGCCCGCGACCTCGACATCGTCCTGTTCGGCGCCACCGGCTTCACCGGGGGCCTCACCGCCGACTACCTCGCCGCGCACGCCCCGGCGGGACTGCGCTGGGCGATCGCGGGGCGCAACGCCGCCAAGCTCGAGGGCGTACGCCGCCGCCTGGGCGCCGGCGTGGCCGAGCAGGTCGAGGTGCTGGTGGCCGACTCCACCGACGCCGCCGCCCTGGCCGACATCGCGCGCCGGACCCGCGTCGTGGTGACCACGATCGGCCCCTACCTCGAGCACGGCGCACCCCTCGTGGCCGCCTGCGCGGAGGCCGGCACCGACTACCTCGACCTCACCGGCGAGCCGGAGTTCGTCGACCGGATGTTCCTCGAGCACCACCGCACCGCCGAGCGCACCGGGTCCCGGCTCGTGCACGCCTGCGGCTTCGACTCGGTCCCGCACGACCTCGGGGCCTACTTCACCGTGCGGCAGCTGCCGGCCGACCAGCCGATGACGCTGCGCGGGGTCGTCCGCTCCGGCGGCACGTTCTCCGGAGGCACGTTCCACTCGGCGTTGAACCAGTTCGCGCGGGGGAAGGAGATGAAGAAGGCCCACGCCGCACGCCGGCGCGCCGAGGCCCGACCCGAGGGCCGGTCCTCGCGCGCGGTCGGCGGCAAGCCGCACCGCGACCCGGTGCTCGGCTACTGGCTGCTCCCGCTGCCGACGATCGACCCGATGGTCGTCGCCCGCAGCGGCGCCGCGCTCGAGGCGTACGGCCCGCGCTTCCGCTACTCGCACTGGGCCGGCACGAGGACGCTGCGCTTCGCCGCCGGGGGAGCCCTGGGGGTCGGGGCGCTGGCGGCCGCCGCCCAGGTGGGACCGCTGCGCGAGCTGCTGCGGAGCAAGGTGCCGCAGGGCACCGGTCCGGACGAGGGCAAGCGCGCCCGGTCGTGGTTCACCGTCGACTTCGTCGGTGAGGGTGGCGGCCGGACGGTCCGCACCCGCGTCTCGGGCGGCGACCCGGGCTACACCGAGACGGCGAAGATGCTGTCGGAGGCGGCGCTCTGCCTGGCCCTCGACGACAACCCCGTGACCGCTGGGCAGGTCACCACGGCCCAGGCGATGGGCGACGCGCTGCTCGCGCGCCTCCAGGCGGCGGGGATCCGCTTCGAGACGGTCTGACCACGTCGGCGGGACGTCACCGCGGCGCGCAGCAGCGTCCCGGTGCGCCGGCCGATCGAGCGCCGGCGGACAGATCGGAGGTCGGACCAATCCGTTCCGGCGGGGTGTGACGAACCCCACCCAAGGACGGATGCCGTGTCCGACCTTCGTCACCTAGGAGTCTCCATGAAGCACCGCAAGCTCTATGCCGGGATCGGGGGCCTCGTCCTCGCCAGCACCGCCGGCATCGCCGGGATCCAGGCAAGCAACGCCAACGAGTCGACCACGTCCTCGTCCGCTCGCGGGAACGTGCAGCTCGAGGCCAACCTGAAGTCGCTGAACGACTCGGGCGCCAAGGGTCGCGTCCACGCGGAGTTCAAGGGGCGCAAGGCGCGCGTCCACATCCACGCCCGTGGCCTCGCCAAGAACCTGCCGCACGCCCAGCACCTCCACTTCGGCGCCGATGCGCGCAACGAGTGCCCGAACGTCTTCGACGACGCCAACAACGACCACCGGCTCAACGTCGCCGAGGGCGTCCCGGACTACGGTCCGATCCTGAAGTCCCTGACCACCTCCGGCGACACCAGCCCCAAGAGCGGACTGGCCGTCGACCGCTTCCCGACCACCCCGAAGGGCGTCGAGAAGTACGAGCGGACCATCAACTTCGCCCCGGGTGCCGTGCTGCGCGCGATCAAGAGCGGCAAGGGCGTCATCGTGATCCACGGTGTCGACCACAACGGGAACGGGACCTACGACTTCGAGGGTGCGGGCGCGAGCGAGCTCGACCCGAGCCTGCCGGCCGAGGCCACCGACCCCGCCCTGTGCGGCGTCCTGCGCTGACCGACCACGCCACGCGGCCCCGCTCCGGCTGATGCCGGTGACGGGGCCGCGTCGGCATGTCCGCCGCGTCACGTCCGGCTCGTCCGTCGGCGCGCCGCGGCCCTCGTCGGGCCGGCGCCCGGGCGACGTCGTAGGTCACGAGGTGCCCCAGGCAAGAGTCGAACTTGCGACCTTTCGCTTAGGAGGCGGCTGCTCTATCCACTGAGCTACTGGGGCGAGCCGGCGCAGCACGCCGGCGGGCACATCTTGTCAGCCGTCGCGTGATGAGGCGAATGCGTGGCTGCCGCTGGTGTCCGCGCCGTCGCCGAGGGCCGCGGCGACGGACACCACCAGCCCGCCGAGCATGAAGGCGACGATGGCGCCCGCGAGCGTCGGCGTCGAGAGCGCCGGGATGTGCCGCCGCGCGCCGCTGGCCGCGGGCGCCCCGTGGTACTTGTGGGTCAGGGCGTGGCCGCGTCCCCGCGCGAGCAGGTGGCGGTTGACGGGGTACGCGGCGACGAACGCGGCTGAGAGGGCGACCATCATGGCGACCCAGAACACCCAGTTCACCAGGCCGGCGTCCATGGCGCCGGGGATCAGGGCCATCACGGCGTTGTCGACGACCTCCATGGTCGCGATCGACAGGGTGTCCGCGGCGAGCACGACCGAGAGTGCCGCACCGAGCCCGAGCCCCGCCCTGAGCAGCGGCAGGGTCGAGAGCAGGTAGCCGAAGGCGAAGGCCAGCGTGACGGCCAGCGCGACGGTCCACCCGGTGCTCAGTCCGATCGCGGTGCCGATCATGAGTCCGGCGATCTCGCCGATCGCGCAACCGGTGAGGCAGTGCAGGGTGGCGCTGAGCGCCATCGCCCTCGTGCCGCCCATGGCCGCGTGGTCGTGGGCGGCCGCGTGGTGCCGGGCGGGGTGGCTCCCGTGGCTCTGGTCCGGGGGTGGGTCCGGGGCTGGGTTCATGGGTGGGTCCGAGGGTGGGGAGTGGTGCTGGTGCGGTGTGGCGGCCATGGGACGTACCTCCGTCGTCGTGCGTGTGGGCCTGTCCTGACCACCATCATATACCCCCCGGGGGTATTAGGCGAGGCGGACTGGTCCACCGCGACCACGCAGCGGCACGAGGCGCACCCGGTCTCGCGGACGGCTGGGAAGTTGCCGAAGTGAAGTAGATTTCCGTTCCGGTCAGTACGTCCCCCTGTCGAAGGTGAGCCCCGTGTCCGATGAGTCGCGCCCGGAGCCTCCTTCGAGCGCGCCCAAGCGCCGCGGCAAGGCCGCCCGCAAGCACACCGTGGGGCGGGTCGTCCTGATCAGCGCGGTCGTGCTGGCGCTCATCACCGGTCTCAGCACGGTGTACTTCATCCGCCACCTCAACGGCAACATCGAGGGCATCTCGCTCGAGGAGCTCGGCGACGACCGTCCCGAGGAGGTCTACAGGGGCAACGGCGAGCCGCTCGACATCCTCGTCATGGGGTCCGACTCTCGCGAGTGCGAGGGCTGCGACATCGACGCCGAGGGTGGCGGCGGCTCCGACACCACCATCCTCGTGCACCTGTCCGCCGACCGCAGCCGGGCGTACGCCGTCTCGATCCCGCGCGACTCGATCGTCGACCGGCCCGAGACGGGGTGCGACTCCGGCGGCACCGACGTCATGTGGAACGAGGCGTTCCAGAGGGGCGGCCCGGTCTGCACGCTGGCCCAGGTGGAGCAGAACACCGGCATCCGGGTCGAGCACTTCGTCGTCGTCGACTTCGCCAGCTTCGGATCCATGGTCGACGCGGTCGGCGGCGTGCCGGTGTGCGTGCCCGAGGACATCGTCGACCGCGAGCACCAGATCTTCGTGCCGAAGGGCAACCCGTCCGTGCTCACCGGCGACGAGGCGCTGGACTACGTGCGCGCCCGCTACGTCGGCGAGCAGCTCCAGCAGAACGACATCTCGCGCATCCGGCGCCAGCAGGAGTTCATCGGCGCCCTCGTCCGCGAGGTGATGTCGGCCGGCACGCTCACCCGCCTCGACAAGGTCGTCCGGTTCCTCGACGCCGCCACCAACGCCCTGCAGACCGACGAGGAGTTCGCGTCGGTGACGCGGCTGGGCAAGGTGGCCATGCAGCTGCAGGGCATCGGTCTCGACAAGGTCAGGTTCGTCACCCTGCCGACCGAGTACTACTCCCGGGACTCCGAGTTCTGGGGCAAGGTCTACTGGACCGAGGACGCGGAGAAGATCTGGGACCTCGTCGCCCAGGACAAGCCGCTGCCGGCCAAGCTGATCGGCGACACCTCGGTCAGCGCCGAGGGCCCGCCCGGCTCGTCGCCGAGCCCCAGTGCCGGCTCCTCGGAGACCCCGGACGCCGGCGAGAGCGAGTCGCCCTCGGCCACCGAGTCGCCCGCCACGCCGGAGACCCCGACCGACACCGCCTCGCCGAGCGACACGGCCACTCCTGAGGCGCCCGAGACGACGAAGCCCGACCCCGTCCCCGGGATCTGCGCGTGAGCCCTGCCGACGACGCCACCTCCCCGGCCGCCGAGCGGGAACCGGAGTGGAAGCGCCGGCGCCGCCTGGCCGCCGTCTTCGGCGACGGCGTGCCCGAGCAGACCAGCGACGACCGCGAGGATCGCGCCGGCAAGGGCGACGACTGGTACCGCGAGCAGGTCCCGCCCCACCACGGGTAACGCCCTGTCCCACCAGGGGTGACCCGCCCCGTCCCACCACGGGTAACGCCCCGAAGTGAGCACTCCCGCCAGCACTGGTGGGGGCGGGAGTGCTCGTTTGGTGGCGTTACCGGGACGCGGGCGCGGGCGCGGGCAGGCGACTGGTATCGCGAGCAGGTCCCGCCCACAACGGGTAACGCCCTGACGTGGGCACTCCCGCCAGCACTGATGGGGGCGGGAGTGCTCGTTTGGTGGCGTTACCGGGGACGGCGGGGGCGGGAGTGGCCGGTTGGTGGCGTTACCGGGGACGGCGGGCTCGGGCGCGGGCAGGCGACTACCGCCCCGAAGCGCTGGCGCCGAGTCAGACGGTGCTGCCGGGGGTCCCGGTCGTCCCGGTGTCGCCCCCGCGCGCCTTGAGCAGGTCGCGGATCTCCTCGAGCACGGCGACGTCGGCGGGGGTGCCGGCCTCCTCGGCCGGGAAGTACCTGTCCTTGGCCTTGGTGTAGGGCAGGACGACGAAGAAGTAGATCACCGTGGCGAGGATCAGGAAGGCGATCAGCGCGGTGAGGAACGGGCCGACCAGGACCTCGCCGGGGGCGAAGTTGTCGAAGTTGACCTCCTTGCCGCCGGTGAGCCGCGTGACCGCGGACAGCAGCATGCCGGTGAAGGCGGTGACCACGGCCGCGAACGCCGTGCCCATGATGACGGCGACGGCCAGCTCGACGAGGTTGCCGCGGAGGATGAAGTTCTTGAAGCCGCTCATGTGTGCTTCCCCTCGTGGAAGGGCCCCCTGGGGGCCGCGGATGGATGACCGCGGGCCACGCTAGCGCCACGACACCGTCAGGTAGTGCGTCAGCGCCGACCCGGCGACGGCCACCGCCTCCGCAGGGCTGGTGCCCACCACGACGAGCGCGCCGCCCGAGCCGCCCGCGGGTCCCTCCGGCACGCCGGTCGGCGTCGCCAGGACCGTCACACCGCCGGCGACCAGCTCGGACTCACCGGTGCCCGGGTCGGTGGCCATCAGGTCGACCTCGTCGCCCGGCCGGAGCAGGGTCGCCATGCCGGCGTCGGGCAGCCGGACCGGCACGACCGTCCGACCGGGCTCGGCGTCGGCCAGGTCCGGGCCGACGAGGCGTACGCCCGTCACCACCTCGCCGCGTCCGACGGCACCGGCGAGCACCCGCCCGGCCGCCACGTCCGCCGCGCCCGGCGGCGCGAGCTCGGCCGGCCACGCGCGCCGGACGAGGTCGTCGTCACCGAGCAGCGAACCCGCGGGCAGGTCGCGCGCGGCGACGAGGACGTCGACGGTGTCCGGTGGCGGCGGGGCGAGGGTGCGCAGCGCGCTGAACACGGCCGCCGCGGCGAGCGTAGCCGCGATCAGGCGGCGTCGGCGCCGGAGCTGGTGGCGTACGGCACGGAGCCGGCGGCGCGCCGACGGGAGTCCCGGGAACATGTCCCGACGCTAGGCCGGGGAGGCCGGCGCCCGCTGCGCCTCTCCACAGGTGCGGTCAGTCGGACGACGACGTGGAGGAGGACGAGGAGGACGAGGAGGACGTGGAGGAGGTCGAGGGCGTCGACGAGGTCGACGCGCTGCCCCCGGTGCCGGACGTGCCGTCCTTGGACCCGCCCGACGAGCCGTTCGAGCCGGCCGGCGAGGAGCCGGAGCGGCTGTCGGTGCGGTAGAACCCCGAGCCCTTGAAGACCACGCCCACGGCGTTGAAGAGCTTGCGCAGGCGGCCGTTGCACTCGGGGCAGACGGTGAGGGCGTCCTCGCTGAAGCTCTGGAACTGCTCGAAGCTGTGGCCGCACTCGGTGCAGGCGTACTGGTAGGTCGGCATCTGGTCCTCGGTCAGGGTGTCACGACGGGCGTTCGGCCGGGCCGGCGAAACGCGCTGGCACTCGGGCCCTTCGACTGCCAATCGTACGGCACAATGGCCAAGCGATGAGCGAGCCGTCACCCACCCCCGCGACCACGCCCGGCCCCGACGCCGACCCGCCGCGCCGGAGCCGCTGGCAGGCCTTCCGGCGCGCGCCCCGCCCGGTGCGCTGGGCGGCGTGGACGGCGCTCGGCCTCGTCCTGGTGCTGCTCGCGCTGACGGCGGCCGCCGTGGTCGTCGTACGACGCCCGCTGCCCCAGGTCGACGGCGAGATCGAGGTCCCGGGGCTCTCCGCGTCGGTGGAGGTCGTCCGCGACGCCCACGGCATCGCCCAGGTGTACGCCGACACCGACGCCGACCTCATGTTCGCCCAGGGCTTCGTGCACGCGCAGGAGCGGTTCTTCGAGATGGACGTCCGGCGGCACGTGACGGCCGGCCGGCTCTCGGAGATCTTCGGCGCCGAGACCCTCGAGACCGACCGCTTCATCCGCACGATGGGCTGGCGGCGGGTGGCGGAGCAGGAGTGGGCCCTCCTCCAGCCGGCGACCCGCGAGGCGCTCACGGCGTACGCCGCGGGCGTGAACGCCTACATCGCCGACCGCAGCCCCTCGCGGCTGGCGGCGGAGTACAGCATCCTCGGCCTCACCGGGCTGGACTACGCCCCGGAGGAGTGGGAGCCGGTCGACTCCCTGGCCTGGCTCAAGGCGATGGCGTGGGACCTGCGCGGCAACATGGACGCCGAGGTCGACCGGGTGCTGCTGTCGCTGGACCACAGCGAGGAGGAGATCGCCGCGCTGTGGCCCGACTACCCCTACGACGAGCACCCGCCGATCGTGTCCGGCGGCGGCGTGGTCGACGGGGTCTTCGAGCAGAACGCGACGTCCAACGCCACCCGCAACCCGCGGCGCCCGGCGTACCCGCGCGGCGTCGTGGAGGCGCTCGAGCGGGTGCAGGACCGGCTCGACGCGATGCCGGAGCTCGTGGGCCGCGGGCGCGGCATCGGCAGCAACTCGTGGGTGGTCGACGGCGACCACAGTGCGACCGGGATGCCGTTGCTGGCCAACGACCCCCACCTCGGCGTCAGCCAGCCCGGGATCTGGATGCAGATGGGTCTGCACTGCCGCGAGCGGACCGCCGACTGCACGCTCGACACCTCGGGGTTCACCTTCTCCGGCGTGCCCGGGGTGATCATCGGCCACAACGCCGACATCGCGTGGGGCTTCACCAACCTCGGTCCCGACGTCACCGACCTCTTCCTGGAGCAGACCGAGGGCGACGACCGCTACGTCCGCGACGGCGCCACGGAGCCGCTGGAGATCCGCACGGAGACGATCGAGGTGCGCGGCCAGGACGACGTCGAGCTGCGCGTGCGGGAGACCGTGCACGGACCGCTCATCAGCGACGTGTCGCCGGAGTTCGCGACGGTCGGCGCCAACGCGCCGACGGACGAGTCGGGAGAGCGGGGGAGCGGGTACGCCGTCGCGCTGGCGTGGACGGCCCTCGAGCCCGCGCCCACGGCCGACGCCATCCTCGGGCTCAACCGCGCGTCGGACTGGGACGAGTTCCGCGCGGCCGCCGCGGACTTCGCGGTGCCCGCGCAGAACCTGGTGTACGCGGACCGCGAGGGCCACATCGGCTACCAGGCGCCGGGCCGGATCCCGGTCCGCCGGGCGGGCAACGACGGCACCATGCCGGTCGAGGGCTGGGTCAGCGCGAACGACTGGACTGGTGACCACGTCCCCTTCGACGGCCTCCCCAGCGTGCTCGACCCGGAGGAGGGCTTCATCGCGACGGCCAACCAGGCGGTCATCGACGAGCGCTACCCCTACCTGCTGACCCACGACTGGGACTACGGCTACCGCGCCACCCGCATCCGCGAGGCGCTCGAGGCGGAAGGCGAGCTGTCGGTCGCGGAGATGTCGGAGCTCCAGCTCGACACCACGAACCCGATGGCGGAGACGCTCGTCCCCTACCTGCTCGACGTGGAGCGGCTGCCCTCGCCCTACTACCGCAACGCGCTCAACCTGCTGCGCGACTGGGACCACACCTCGCCCGCCGACAGCGCCGCGGCGGCGTACTTCAACGTCGTGTGGCGCACGCTGCTCGAGCTGACCTTCCACGACGACCTGCGGCAGCGCACGTGGCCCGACGGCGGCGACCGGTGGTTCCGCGTGGTCAGCGCGATGCTGACCGAGCCGGCGGGGCCGTGGTGGGACGACGCCGGCACCGAGGACCGGGTCGAGACCCGCGACGATATCCTGCGCGCGGCGCTGATCGAGGCGCGCGACGAGCTCACCCGGCGGCAGTCGCGCGACCCCCGGCTGTGGACCTGGGGACACCTGCACCGGCTGAACCTGCGCAACGCGACGCTCGGGGAGTCCGGCATCAAGCCGGTCGAGCGGCTGTTCAACCGCGACGGCTGGGAGGTCGGCGGCGGCTCCTCGATCGTGGACGCCACCTCGTGGAACGCCGTCGAGGGCTACGAGGTCACCGCCGCGCCCTCGATGCGCATGGTGGTCTCGCTGGCCGACTGGGACGACTCGCGCTGGATCAACCTCACCGGCGTCTCGGGCCACCCGGCGTCCTCGCACTACTCCGACCAGACCGAGCTCTACGTCGACGGCGAGACCCTGCCCTGGGCGTACACCCGCGGCGCCGTGGAGTCGGCGGCCGAGGACCGGCTGGTGCTGACCCCCGCCGCGGAGTAGCGGTCCCCGAGGAACGCGGGTTCAGGACCCCTGCAGCGCCCGCACCCCGCCCGCGGTGAGGGCGAAGCCGACCCGGACGTCGTGGGCGTCGGTGGGCACGGCCAGGCCGACCTCGTCGTCGTAGAGCACCACCGCGGTCGGCGTCCCGGCGGGCACCCGGGCCAGCGCCCGGTCGTAGGACCCGCCGCCACGACCCAGCCGGTCGCCGGCGGGTGAGGCCGCGAGCCCCGGCACGAGCACCACGTCGGCAGTTCGCACCGCGTCGACGCCCAGCCGCGCTCCGGCCGGCTCGTAGAGGCCGCGAACTGCCTTCGTGAGGCGCGCCGGTCCGGCGTACGCCGCCCAGTCGAGGTCGTTGTCGGGCAGGAGCACCGGCAGCACCACGCGCTTGCCGGCCGCCAGCAGCGCGTCGAGCAGCAGCCCGGTCCCCGGCTCGCCGCCGACGGAGACGTAGGCCGCGACGGTGGCCGCGTCGCGCACGCGGTCCCACCGCAGCGCGACGTCCGCGAGGGAGGCCGCGGCCTCGGCCGCGACGGACAGCGGGCGCCGCTTGCGCGCCGCCAGCAGCTGGTCGCGGAGGGCGGTCTTCGCCGCTGCGCTGTCGGCCGACTGTGGCGTGCTCACGTCGGCAGCCTACGATCGAACCATGGCAAGCAAGGGCAGCGGCCGGGGCCTGGAGATCGCGCGCGAGAAGATGCGCCAGGCCGGGGTGGACGAGGTCGCGATCGACACGTTCGCGCACTACTACCGGCTCCTCGAGCACGGCGAGACCGGGATGATCCCCGAGGACACCATCGAGCCGATCGACATGGAGGCGCTGGCCGACGTCGAGGTGCCCGACGAGACCGCGGCGGAGGCGATCCGCCGGACGGCCGTGATCAAGCTCAACGGCGGCCTCGGCACGTCGATGGGCATGGACCGCGCGAAGTCGCTGCTGTGCGTGCGGCGCGGGCTCAGCTTCCTCGACATCATCGCGCGGCAGGTGCTGCACCTGCGCAAGGAGTACGACGCGCCGCTCCCGCTGATGTTCATGAACTCCTTCCGCACCTCCGCCGACACCATGGCGGCCCTCGAGCGCTACGAGGACCTGCCGGTGGAGGGGCTGCCGCTGGAGTTCCTGCAGAACAAGGAGCCCAAGCTCCTCGCCGCCGACCTGATGCCGGCGGCGTACCCCAAGGACCCCGACCTCGAGTGGTGCCCGCCCGGCCACGGCGACATCTACACCGCGCTCCGCGGCACCGGCCTCCTCACCCGGCTCATCGACGCCGGCTACCGCTACGTCTTCGTCTCGAACTCCGACAACCTCGGCGCGGTGCCCGACGCGAGGGTCGCGGGGTGGTTCGCCCAGAGCGGCGCCCCGTTCGCGATCGAGGCCGTGCGCCGCACCCCCTCGGACCGCAAGGGCGGTCACTTCGCCCGCCGCAAGGCCGACGGCCGGATCGTGCTCCGCGAGACCGCGCAGACGCCCGACGCCGACAAGGAGGCCCTGGCCGACCTCAGCCGCCACCGGTACTGCTCGACCAACAACCTGTGGTTCGACCTCCAGGCGATGGTCGAGGCGCTCGACGCCCGCGGCGGCATCCTCGGCCTGCCGCTGATCAAGAACGTCAAGCACCTCGACCCGGCCGACCCGTCGACTCCGGAGGTCATCCAGGTCGAGACCGCCATGGGTGCGGCGATCGAGGTGTTCGAGGGGGCCCGGACCATCGAGGTCGGCCGCGACCGGTTCGTCCCGGTCAAGACCACCGACGACCTCCTGGTGCTGCGCTCCGACGTCTACGACATCGGCAAGGACTTCGTGCTCGACCGGGCCGCCCACGACGTCCCGTACGTCACCCTCGACGGCGACTTCTACAAGCTGGTCGGCGACTTCGACAAGCGCTTCCCCGAGGGGGCGCCGTCGCTGCGCGAGGCCGACTCGTTCACCGTGGAGGGCGACTGGACCTTCGGGCCCGGCGTGAAGGTCGTCGGCGACGTGACCCTGAGCGCGACGGCCGCCAAGCGCGTGGAGGGCGGCACCGTCCTCGACGAGCAGGAGCGGCATGGCTGACCCGCTCCCCGACCGGCTCCCGGGCCTCCTTCCCGTGGCCGACTACGTCGAGCGCATCCTCGCCACCGTCTCCCCGCTGCCGGCGTTCCCGCAGCCGCTCATGGAGGCCCTCGGCCTCGCCCTCGCCGAGGACGTCGTCGCGCCGATCTCGCTGCCGAGCTTCGACAACTCCGCGATGGACGGGTACGCCGTCGTGGCCGACGACGTCGCCGGTGCCAGCGCGGACGCGCCGGTCACCCTGCCGGTCGTGGGCGAGATCGGTGCCGGCCAGTCGTCGATCCTGGCCCTGTCGCCCGGCACCGCGGTCAAGATCATGACCGGGGCCCCGGTGCCCGCCGGCGCGACCACGGTCGTGCCGTACGAGTGGACGGACCGCGGCGTCGCGACCGTGCGCATCGAGCGCGCCGCGATCCCGGGTCAGCACATCCGCCCCACCGGGGACGACATCGCCCAGGGCGACATGCTGCTGGAGGAGGGCACCGTCCTCGGCCCGCGGCACCTCGGCATGCTCGCCGCGGTCGGCCGCGCGACCGTCCGCACCCGGCCCCGGCCGCGCGTCGTCGTGATCTCCACCGGCTCCGAGCTGCGCGACCCCGGCACGCCGCTGGGCCGCGACTCGATCTACGACGGCAACTCCTACCTCCTCGCCGCGGCCGCCCGCGCCGCCGGCGCCATCGCCTACCGCGTCGGCATCGTCCCCGACGAGGCGCATGCCTTCACCGAGGCGCTGAGCGACCAGCTGGTCCGCGCCGACCTCGTGGTGACGAGCGGCGGGGTGAGCGAGGGCGACTTCGACGTCGTGAAGGAGTCGCTGTCGCACCACGGCTCGATGTGGTTCGGCGGCGTCGGCATGCAGCCCGGCAAGCCGCAGGGGTTCGGCACGATCGGCGAGGACGACACCCCTGTGTTCACGCTCCCGGGCAACCCGGTCTCGTCGTACGTCTCCTTCGAGATGTTCGTGCTCCCGGCCATCCGCCGGATGATGGGCAAGCTGCCCTACGTCCGACCCACCGGCCGCGCCCGGCTCACCCACGGGCTGTCCTCGCCCGAGGGCAAGGTGCAGCTCGTGCGCGCCCTCTACGACACCGACCGCGGCGGCACCTTCGTCTCGCCCGTCGGGGGCCACGGCTCCCACCTCATCGGCGACCTCGCGGCGGCGAACTGCCTCATCGAGGTGCCGGCCGGGACCACCGCGATCGCGGCGGGCGAGATGGTCGCGATCCGCAAGCTCGACGAGGAGTTCTGAATGGCGTCCGGCGACGGCAGGCTCACCCACGTCGACGAGACGGGGGCGGCCCGCATGGTCGACGTCGGCGACAAGCCGGTCACCACGCGCACGGCGACCGCGAGCGGCCGAGTGCTCGTCAGCCCGGCGGTCGTGGAGCTGCTGCGCGGCGAGGGCGTGCCGAAGGGCGACGCGCTCGCGGTGGCCCGCATCGCCGGGATCATGGGCGCCAAGCAGACGCCGGCCCTGGTGCCGCTGTGCCACCCGCTCGCGATCTCCGGGGTCACCGTCGACCTCGCCGTCAGCGACGCGTCGGTCGACATCACCGCGACCGTGCGCACCAGCGACCGCACGGGCGTGGAGATGGAGGCGCTGACCGCGGTGTCGGTGGCGGCGCTCACCGTCGTCGACATGGTCAAGGCGGTCGACAAGGCGGCGGTCATCACCGACGTCCGCGTCGAGACCAAGACCGGCGGCCGGTCGGGGGACTGGTCGCGATGAGCCTCCTCGCGGCCGTGGTCGTCGCGTCCAACCGCGCCGCCGCGGGCACGTACGCCGACGAGACCGGCCCGCTCATCGCCACGTGGCTGCGCGAGCAGGGCTTCGACTGCGCCGACCCGGTGGTCGTGCCCGACGGCGACCCCGTGCGCGAGGCGGTCGCGGCCGCGCTGGCCTCGGGTGCCCGGCTCGTGCTGACGACGGGCGGCACCGGACTGACGCCGACCGACCGCACGCCGGAGGCGACCCGCCCGCTCCTCGACCGCGAGGTGCCCGGGATCGCCGAGGCGATCCGCGCGGCCGGGGTCGCGGCCGGCGTGCCGACCGCGATGCTGTCGCGGGGCCTCGCCGGGATCGCCGGCGACTGCCTGGTGGTCAACCTCCCCGGCTCACGCGGCGGCGTGAAGGACGGGCTCGGGGTGCTCGAGCCGGTCGTGCGGCACGCCGTCGAGCAGGTCGTCGGGAGCGACCACTGAGCGCCACGCCCGGCTCGGCGCCCGGCTGGCCCGCCCGCCTCGAGTCCGAGGGTGTCGTGGTGCGTCCGCTGCGGCGCTCCGACGCGGAGGAGTGGCAGGCCGTGCGGTCCCGCAACCACGACTGGCTGCGGCCGTGGGACGCGACGGTCCCGCCGGGTGCGGCGCCGCGCCCGGCGTCGTACAAGGTCGTGACCCGCTCGCTGCTGCAGCAGGCCAAGCAGGGCCAGTGCCTGCCGTTCGTCATCGAGGTCGACGGCCGCTTCGTGGGGCAGGTGACGGTGAGCAACGTCGCCCGCGGGTCGGCCCAGTGGGGGTCGATCGGCTACTGGATCTCCGCCGACGTGGCCGGCCGCGGCATCGTGCCCCGCGCCGTGGGGATGGTCATCGACCACTGCCTCGGCCCAGTGGGGCTGCACCGGATCGAGATCTGCGTGCGCCCGGAGAACACCAACTCGCTGCGCGTGGTGGAGAAGCTCGGCCTGGAGCAGGTCGGCTACGCGCCGCGCTTCCTCCACATCGACGGGGCGTGGCGCGACCACCGGATCTTCGCCGTGACCGCCGAGGAGGCGCCCGAAGGGGTGCTCGTCAGGCTGGTGGCACACCAGTCACAGCAGTAGTTCTGCGACACACCACTTGACATCCGCCCCGGTCCCGCTCCCCGCTCCTACGCTTCGAGCGTGGACCTGAGTGCTCTCATCTTCGTCGCCCTTGCCGTGGCGTGGGCCGTCTACCTGATCCCGAAGGCCCTCAAGCACCACGACGAGGTCGTCCGGAGCCGCTCCGTCGAGAAGTTCTCCCACACCATGCGCGTCCTCGCCCGCCGCGAGCCCGTCGACCGCCGCAACGCCCGCCTCGTCGTGTCGCCGGTCCGCCCCACCTCGCGCCCGCCGGTCGAGACCAAGGCGCACGCGGCGCCCGAGGCCGTGGCCGCGTCGGTCACGACGACGGTGACCCGCGAGGTCACCACCTCGGTGGTCCCCCGACGTACGCCATCGCGGTCGCGGTCCGCCGCCACCGAGCCCCCCATCGAGCGCCCCACCGAGCGCGCCTCCGCGCGCCGCGCCGCCAGGCGCCGCCGCAACGTCCTCGCCCTCGTCGTCCTCGCCAACGCCGTCGTGGCCGCCCTGGCCGTCGCGGACGTCGTCGCCTGGCCGTGGCTCGCCGCGCCGGCCGTGCCCCTCGTCGCTTGGCTGGTCGCCTGCCGCGTCTCGGTCCGTGCCGAGCGCAGCCGCCGCGCCAGCCGGGGGGCGATCGAGACGGGCGTCCCTCCGGAGGTCGGTGAGCCGGACGACGACGTCGACCTCACGGGCGAGGTGCCGGCCGTGCCCGCGCCGGTCACGCCCATGTCCCCCGACGAACCGGCTCTCGAGCCGTCTGCGGCCGCCGACGCGCCGGCCGTCGCCACGGGCGAGGTCCCGGTCGTCGGTGGCTGGGACATGGTGCCCACGACGCTGCCCACCTACGTCAGCAAGCCCGCCGCCCAGCGGCGCACGGTGTCGACCATCGACCTGGACTCGACCGGGGTCTGGTCGAGCGGGCGCAACGACGAGGACTCCGCCCTGGCCCGCTCCGCCGAGCAGTCGGCGCGGACGACGCGCGAGGCCCACGACGCGGCGGAGGCCCGCCGCGCCAGCGGCGCCTGACGAGGAGCCGATTCGGTCGGTCACCGACCGCTCGTGTATCTTGGCGTCGCGCCGTGAGGCGCTTGGGGCTGTGGCGCAGTTGGTAGCGCGTCTCGTTCGCAATGAGAAGGTCAGGGGTTCGAATCCCCTCAGCTCCACCACGTGAGGACCGCCCGGCACCTGCGACAGGTGGCGGGCGGTCCTGTGTCTCCAGCCCGTCGGGCGGGCGACTGCTCCAGCGCGTCAGGAGCGGCGGTACTGCTCGATGCTGGTGGTGACGATCTCCTCGGCGACGTCGCGCAGCTTGATGTTGCCGGCGGACGAGGCGCGGACCAGGAACTGGAAGGCGCGGTCGGGGTCGATGCGGTAGCGCTCCATCAGGATGCCGACGGCCTGCCCGATCACCTTGCGGCTCTGGAGCGCCTGATTGAGCTCGTGCTCGTGCCGTGCGTGGCCGAGCACGACCGCCACGTGGGTGGCGAGCAGCCGCGCGGTCGCCGCAGTGTCGAGGTCGACCTCGTCGTGGTCGGTCGAGTAGAGGTTCAACCCGCCGACGTGGCGGCCGTCGCTGAACAGGCGGACACCCATCTGCGACCGGACGCCGCGGGCGGCCGCGGCAGGAATGTACCGGGGCCATCGCTGCTCGTGGCGGAGGTGCTCGACGACGACGACCGGCTCGTGCTCCAGCGCCTGGACGCACGGTCCTTCGTCGAGGTCGTACTGGAGCGCGTCGAGCTCCCAGACCAGCTGGTCGGTCCCGGCGCGCGTCTCGATCGTGCCGCTCCGGTGCCGTTCGGAGACGCTGACGTGCCCGAAGCGCGGGAGCGAGGTGCGGGCGGCGTGCACGACTGCGTCGAGGGTGTCCTCGAGGGTGCGCGGCTGGCTGATGGTCTCGGTGGCGTACGCAAGTGCGGCCGCCACGGACAGGTGTGGAGTCTCCACGGGTCCTCGATGCGTTGCTCCAGACGCAACGCCAACGGGGCACGCGACATCCAGACGGATGGGAGGCCTGGGTCTGGACCTCCACCGCCACCCTACCTAGGGCGCCAATGGCCGAGGCACACGGGCTCGACCCTGGACGACGCGCGAGCCGGGCCGGGGTCGTGCGGACGACACGACCCGCCGGGGTCCCGGGTCGACGCCCGGCCCGGTCAGGCCTCGCGCTCGTCGCCGGGGCCGGAGCGCCGCGCCGACCGTCGGCTCGTGACCCGGGCGTCGCGCAGCCGCCGGAGGCGTCGCACGAGGAGGGGGTCGTGCCGGAGGGCCGCGTCCTTGCTGATGATGACGTCGAGGAACCGGAAGTAGCGGGCCGGGGAGACGCCGAAGGTCTTCTCGATGGCCTCCTCCTTGGCGCGCAGGTGCCGCCAGAGGGCACGCTCGAAGTCGAGGATGGACCTCTCGAAGTCGCTCAGCGGCTGCATGGTCGAGAACCGTACAGGGGCGCACGGCTGCCGACACCGACCCTCGGGATGAGGTGGGCCCGCACCGGCCGCCACTCCGGAGGCGAGCGGCGCGCGCGACGGCGCCCGGCGGGGCGCACGGGACGGCCCCACCGGGCACGGGGGACCGGCGGGGCCGGATCGAAGGTCCCCACGACCGCTCGATCCCGTTGGCGGTACCCCGGCGGTGCCGGGGCAACGCCGCCGCACACCCGTAGGGCGGGGCGTCGTCAGGACTCGCCCGGCGGTAGGCTCGAGCACCGAGGGCTGGGTCCTGCCACGAGGCTAGACGCGGTCGGTGCCACCGTCCGCGGGACGGAGCAACGGTGTCCCACGCGTGCCCGACGCGTTGACGTGCCGTTGATCGTCCGCGAGGGGCGCCGCGGCCATGCCGACCCCGATCGGACTCCGGCGCTACCGTCGTCTGGTGACCGACTACCAGCGCATCGTCGTGGTCAGCACGCACGCCAGCGCGGCCGACGTCGGCCGGGTGCGCAAGGCGCTCGGGTCGTCCGCGGTCGTCCTCACGGCGCCCACCGGTGAGGCCAAGCGGGTGGTGCAGGGGCTCGGGCGGGAGGCGGCGCCCGAGGTCGTGCTGGCGCCGGTCCGCTTCCCCGACACCGACCGCGGGCACCGCCTCGACGAGGTCGTACGCCGTCACGCGGTCGCCGACCGCTACCGGGACGTGGTGGTCGTGGCCGACCCCGCGACGATCACGCTGCTGCTCCGCGTGCTCGCCCCCGACCAGCTGCCGGCCGCGGGGCCGGTCACCGAGGTCGGGCTGCCCCGCGCCCCGCGTCCCGTCCCGCTCGGCCCCGCGGCCGCGGGCGGCGTCGGCCTCGCGGTGCTGGCCGGTGTGCTCGCCGCGCTGGTGCCGGTGTGGGTGCTGCCGGTGCTGACCGCGGTCGCCGGGCTGGTGCTGCTCGTGGTGCCGGGTCGGCGCCACGTCGGCCTGGCGTTGCTGGTGGCGGTCGGCGTCGCCGTGCCGGCCGGCCTGCTGCTGGTCGCGGGGTCGAACCGGTTCCCCGGCTCGTGGTGAGGCAGCGGTGGCCGCAGGTGCGCACGCAGTGCCGGCACGCAGGCGACCCCGCCCGGATGGGGCCGGGCGGGGTCGGGTCCAGGAGCGCTCGCGACTCGGGGCGGCTCAGCCCTTCCGGGGGCCGAAGAGCAGGCCGCGCACGCGCCCGTCGCGGGGCTGCGGGATCGCCGGGGCCGGCCACCACTGCAACGTGCGGTGGCCGGCGCGGTTGAAGCCCTCGCGATAGACGAACGTGTCCCCGCAGCCGCACACCCAGCGCGCGCCGACCTCGTGGCCTTCGTCGGTCGGGGCGCCCGGCGTCTGCAGGCAGACGTGGATCGTCGTGGGGTCCATCGCAGTCTTCCCTCGTCTCGACCGGAGCGGATCGGTGACCCATGGTGGGTCGGTCACGGCGGCGGAGAACAGGGTCCAGAGGGAAGTTCCGAGCGACCTTGACGAAACCTCGACCGCACCGGCGTCGCGCCGAGATGGTCCGCGCCGCCGAGCGAGGCTCAGATCCAGCGCTGGAACCAGATCCGGGCGTCCCACTCCGACTTGGTGAGGAGCACGTCGGTCCAGATAGGCCAGAACCAGACGAAGGCGACGAGGGCCAGCACGGTGAAGCTCCCGGCGACGACGACGCCGAAGGTGCGGCGGGGCGTCGGCACGTCCGAGGTTCCGACGAGGTGGCCGGCCACGAGTGCGGTCGAGAGGACCAGGAAGGGCAGCGAGGTGATCGCGTAGAAGAAGAAGATCGGGCGGTCGTCGTAGAGGAACCACGGCAGCCAGGTGCTCGCCAGCCCGACGACCGCCACCCCGTGCCGCCAGTCGCGCGCACCGATCCACAGCAGCAGCGACGCCACCATCGTGAGACAGCCGCCCCACCAGACGACCGGGTTGCCGATCAGCAGGACCTGCCGCAGGCACGACGACCCCGACGGCGCCTCGCACCCCTGTGACCCCGGCTGGATGTCCGTCTGCGCGTCCACCCCGACCGGACGCCCCATGACCAGCCACGTCGAGGGCTTGGACGCGTAGACGTGCGACGAGTCGTCCAGGAAGTGGCTGTGGAACGTGTAGACGTCCTGGTGGTAGGACCACAGCGAGCGCAACGACTGCGTGACCTCGCTCAGCCCGTCGGCGTCCGGCTCGCTCGCGCTCGGCCACGGGTCGTCCCCGCCGTACGAGGTGTACTGCGTGTTGCTGAACGCCTCCTCGTAGACCTCTGCGTGCACCAGCCAGCCGGTCCAGGAGGCGACGTACGTCGCCAGCGCGACGCCGACGAGCGCGACGAACGCCGGCACGCCGTCGAGGACGACCGAGCGCAGCAGCGGGCGGCGCTGGCCGAACGCGCGCCGGGCCCCGGCGCTCCACAGCCAGGCGAGCAGGCCGAAGGCGGCGAGCGGGTAGGCCCCGGACCACTTGGTGCCGCACGCCAGGCCGAACGCGAGGCCGCCGGCGAGCAGCCAGGGCCGCCAGCAGGCGAGCCACCGGCCCTGCCCGCCCTCGCGGGACAGCCGGTCGCGCAGCCACTGCCGGTCCGCCACCACGCAGTGCACGCCGCAGAGCACGAAGAACGCCAGGAAGATGTCGAGCAGCGCCAGCCGCGAGAGCACGAGCTGCAGGCCGTCGACCGCCAGCAGCAGCCCCGCGACGAGCCCGATCGCCGTCGACCCCGACACCCGGCGGACGAAGCGGCACATGAGGAGCACCATCAGCGCGCCGACGACCGCCGACGCCGTGCGCCACCCCTCCGGGTCCATCCCGAAGACCTCGATGCCCGCGGCGATGAGCCACTTGCCGACCTCCGGGTGGACGATCATCGACGGACCGTCCTGGAACAGGCCCGTGAGGTCGCCGTTGAGGATGGTCTTGTCGGCGTCCTCGACGTAGCCGCGCACGTAGCCGTGCTGGAGCAGTGACCACGCGTCCTTGGCGTAGTAGGTCTCGTCGAAGGAGAACTGGTGCGGCGTGCCGAGGTGCCACCTGCGCAGGAAGAATGCGAGGGCGGTCAGGCACAGGGCACCCACCCACCCGAGGAGCGGGTCCTCCGAGCGCCAGCGCGGGCGGTTCCGCTCGGCGGCAGTCGGGGTCACGCGGGCACTCTAGCCAGAGCCGGGCGGCGCGTCGGGTGCCGCGCACGCCGGCGGTCGACGCCGCGTCGCGCCTGAGATGATCGACCCATGTCAGGCGTCCTGGTCCTCGCGGGCACCCCGATCGGGCAGGCCGGCGACGCGCCTCCCCGGCTGGCCGCCGAGCTCTCCGGAGCCGACGTCGTCGCTGCCGAGGACACTCGCCGGCTCAAGCGCCTGTGCGCCGACCTCGGCATCACCCTCGGTGGCCGGGTCGTGTCCTACTTCGAGGGCAACGAGCAGGCGCGCACCCCAGCGCTGCTCGAGGCGCTGCTCGCGGGCGACCGCGTCGTGCTGGTGACCGACGCCGGGATGCCGAGCGTGTCCGACCCCGGCTACCGCCTCGTGGCCGCGGCGGTCGAGCACGACGTGCGCGTCACCGCGGTCCCGGGGCCGAGCGCGGTCCTCACCGCGCTGGCGGTGAGCGGCATGCCGGTCGATCGGTTCTGCTTCGAGGGCTTCCTGCCCCGCAAGGCGGGTGAGCGCGGCCGGCGGCTCGCCGGCCTGGCGGGCGAGGAGCGGACGATGGTGTTCTTCGAGGCCCCGCACCGCACCGAGGCCGCCCTCGCCGCGATGGCCGAGGCGCTCGGGGAGGACCGGTCCGCGGCCGTGTGCCGCGAGCTGACCAAGACCCACGAGGAGGTCCGCCGCGGCCCGCTCGCCGAGCTGGTCGCCTGGGCCGCGGAGGGCGTGCGCGGTGAGGTCACCATCGTGGTCGAGGGATCGAGCGGAGCGCCGGCGGTCGGGACCGATGCGGGCTCCCTGCGAGCGGCCGTGGCCGACCTGGAGGCGTCCGGGTCGACGCGCAAGGAGGCGATCGCCGAGGTCGCCAGGCGAGCCGGCCTGCCCAAGCGGGAGGTGTACGACGTTGTCCACCGCTGAGCAGGGACCGGGACCGACCCGCTCGAGGGCCGGCACCGAGGAGAGGTCGGGCGCCCGGCGCGACCGCGCGCGCCCGCCGGCGCCGGAGCCGCTGCCGCACCCGGTCGTCGACAACCACTGCCACCTCGACATCGCCGACGGCGACTGGCTGGGCACCGCCGCCGCGATCGCCGCCGCTGCCGCCGTCGGGGTGCCGCGCATCGTGCAGATCGGCTGCGACCTGCCCGGTGCCCGCTGGGCCGTCGAGGCCGCCGCCGAGCACGACGCGCTCGTCGCCGGCGTCGCGATCCACCCCAACGAGGCGCCCCGCCTGGCCGCCGCCGGCCGCCTCGACGAGGCCCTCGCGGAGATCGAGCGGCTCGCGGGGGCGCATGACAAGGTGCGCGCGGTGGGGGAGACGGGGCTCGACACCTTCCGCACGGGCGAGGAGGGCCGCGCGGCGCAGCAGGAGAGCTTCCGGCGCCACGTCGACATCGCCAAGCGGCTCGGCAAGACCCTCGTCATCCACGACCGCGACGCCCACGACGACGTGCTGCGGATCCTCGACGAGGGAAGGGCGCCCGACCGCTGGGTGATGCACTGCTTCTCCGGCGACGCGACGTTCGCGCGGGAGTGCCTGGACCGCGGCGCCCACCTCAGCTTCGCCGGCACGGTCACGTTCAAGAACGCGGCGCGGCTGCGCGACGCCCTGGCCGTCACGCCGCTCGACCGGGTGCTCGTCGAGACCGACGCGCCCTACCTCACGCCCACGCCGTACCGAGGCCGTCCCAACGCGTCGTACCTCGTGCCCCTCACCGTGCGCGCGATGGCCGAGGTGCTCGGGTGCGACCTGGAGGAGCTCTGCCGGGCGATCGACGCCAACACCGAGGCCGCGTTCGGTGGGGCCTGGTGACGCCGCCGGGAGGTCCCGCCCCGGCGGGTGACCCGGATCTCGCACCGATTCCGGCGTTCGAGTTTGCATCACCGCCCGGCATCGTTATCGTCTTGTGATTGTTGGCCGGGATCGGGAGCGATCTACGGCAGCACGAGGACCGGATCGGGCCGGTCCTGCGAGACCCCCGCTTGCACGTCGTACGGCTCCTCGCGGCTCTGGTCGCGGCCGCCGCGCACGCTCGGCCGGGGGGTGCTGCCGCCCCGAGGCCCGGAGAGTACGACGTTCGGAGAATCGTGCGCTCTCGTTTCGCACAGCTCAGCAGGTCCAAGGCCGTCCTCGGCACCCTCGTGGGGGTCGTGGTCGCGGCCGTCGCGGGGACGACGGTCGGCTACGCCGCCCTCACCAAGGACGTGACCCTCACCCTCGACGGTGAGACCCGGCAGGTCAGCGCCATCGGCCGCACCGTCGGCGACGTGCTCGCCGCCGAGGGCGTCGAGGTCACCGACAAGGACCTCGTCGCCCCTGCCGTCGACGAGGCCGTCAGCGACGGCTCGGCCATCGCGGTGCAGTTCGGGCGACCGCTCGAGCTCTCCGTCGACGGGGACTCCCACACGTACTGGGTGAACTCGACCGACGTGGCCAGCGCCCTCGGCGAGATCGGCCGTCGCTTCGAGGGCGCCGACCTGTCCGCCAGCCGCG
The DNA here is from genome assembly GCF_017916385.1 of Nocardioides xinjiangensis. Taxonomy (NCBI): domain Bacteria; kingdom Bacillati; phylum Actinomycetota; class Actinomycetes; order Propionibacteriales; family Nocardioidaceae; genus Nocardioides; species Nocardioides xinjiangensis. The sequence goes on along the minus strand of NZ_JAFMSW010000001.1, from coordinate 1,217,735 downwards.
GGTCCTCCATCGGCCGCAGCGGCCTCACGCTCGAGGTCGTCACGCCCAAGGTCGTGCACCTCAAGCTGGGCGCGAAGGACCTGCGCAAGCGCACGATGACCGCGGTGACCGTCGCCGACGTGCTCCAGTCGGCCGGGTTCGACCTCGACCGGCACGACGAGGTCACGCCTTCGCTCGACACCGAGGTCTCCGACGGCGACAAGGTGGTCGTGACCGACATCCGCGTGGCTACGCGCCACGTGCGGCGCGAGGTGATGGACGCTCCCGTCGTGGAGCGCGAGGACGCGTCCATGTACGAGGGCGAGGAGGAGGTCGTGCAGTCCGGCCGCGACGGCGTCCGGAGCGTCACCTACCGGATGCGCTTCGTCAACGGCGAGATGGTCGCCCGCAAGGTGGTCGACGCCGAGGTGCGGGTGCGGGCCGTCGCGAGGATCGTGAAGGTCGGCACCCGGGAGGAGCCGGAGGAGCCGGCCGCGAACTTCGCCGGTGGCAGCACCGTCTGGGACACCCTGGCGCAGTGCGAGTCCGGCGGCAACTGGGCCATCAACACCGGCAACGGCTACTACGGCGGCCTCCAGTTCAGCCTCGGCACCTGGCGTGCCTACGGCGGCGCCGGCTACCCGCACCAGGCCTCCCGCGAGACCCAGATCGCCGTCGCGACGCGGCTGCGCGACGCCACCGGCGGCTACGGCTCCTGGCCCGGCTGCGCGGCGAAGCTGGGCCTGCCCCGCTGACCACTCGCTGGATCCGCGCCCGCGGCGTCGGCTCCCGGGCGCCCGCTCGCGCCGGGGCGGCCCCACTAGGCTTGCGCACCATGACCACGAACCCGGCCGGCCCGAGGCTCCTCGGGCCGGCCGAGGTGCGTCAGCTGGCCGCGGAGCTCGACCTGCGGCCCACCAAGCAGCGCGGGCAGAACTTCGTCATCGACGCCAACACCGTGCGGCGCATCGTCCGGGAGTCGGGCATCACCGGGGACGACGTGGTGGTCGAGGTCGGCCCCGGGCTCGGCTCGCTGACCCTGGCGCTCCTCGAGGTCGCCCGCCGGGTCGTCGCCATCGAGGTCGACCCGCTGCTCGCGGAGCGGCTGCCCGCCACCATCGCGGCGTACGCGCCGGAGCAGGCCGACGGCTTCGAGGTGGTGCTGGCCGACGCGATGCGCGTGGAGTCGCTGCCCGGCCCGGCCCCGACCGCCCTGGTGGCCAACCTGCCCTACAACGTCTCGGTCCCCGTCCTCCTCCACCTGCTCACGTTGCTGCCGTCGCTCGAGCGCGGCCTGGTGATGGTGCAGGCCGAGGTCGCCGACCGGCTCGCAGCGCGTCCGGGGTCGAAGACCTACGGGGTGCCCAGCGTCAAGGCGGCGTGGTTCGCCGACGTGCGCCGCGCCGGCGCGATCGGGCGCAACGTCTTCTGGCCCGCCCCCAACGTCGACTCCGGCCTCGTGGCCTGGACCCGGCGGGAGCCGCCGCGGACGACCGCCACGCGTCAGCAGGTCTTCGCCGTGGTCGACGCCGCCTTCGCGCAGCGCCGCAAGCAGGTGCGCGCCGCGCTGCGCGGCCTGGCCGGCTCCGCCGAGGCGGCCACCGCCGCGCTCGAGGCGGCCGGCGTCGACCCCGCCGCGCGCGGCGAGGTGCTCGACGTCGGCGACTTCGCGCGCATCGCCGAGGGACTGGCGGCCACAAGTTGAGCACCACGGTCCGGGCGGCCGCGAAGATCAACCTCCACCTGGGGGTCGGCGCGCCCCGTGAGGACGGGTTCCACCCGCTCGACACGGTCTACCAGGCGATCTCGCTCTACGACGACGTCACCGTCGCGGAGGCCGAGGAGGACTCGCTGAGCGTCGCCGGGTCGGCGTACATCGACGTCCGCGACGTCCCGGGCGACGCGTCCAACATCGCCGTCCGGGCGCTGGCCGAGGCAGCCTGCCGGAGCCCGCACCACGTGCGGATCACCAAGCAGATCCCGGTCGCGGGCGGCATGGCCGGCGGCTCGGCCGACGCAGCGGCCGCACTGCTGGCGCACGACCGGCTGCACGGGCTCTCCCAGCCCGACGAGGTGCTGCTGGCGCAGGCGGCGCGGCTGGGCAGCGACGTCCCGTTCTCCCTCGTCGGGGGCACCGCGCGGGGGCGGGGCCGCGGGGAGGTCGTCGAGCCGGTCGCGGACCGCGGGCCGTGGTGGTGGGTCGTCGTCCCGGCTCGCACCGGGCTCTCGACGCCCGACGTCTACCGCCACTTCGACCGGCTCCACCCCGACGCGCCCGCGCAGCCGGCCGAGCCGACCGGGCTCCTCGCGGCCCTGGCCAGCCGGGAGCCCGTACGGCTGGCCCGGACGCTGCACAACGACCTCCAGGAGCCGGCGATCGACCTGCGCCCCGAGCTCGGCGCGCTCATCCAGCGCGGCGAGGCGGAGGGCGCGCTCCGCGGCATGGTGAGCGGCTCGGGCCCCACCTGCGTGTTCCTCTGCGACTCCCAGGAGGGCGCCATGGCGGTGATGGCCGCGCTCTCGGCGTCGTACGACGTCGTCCTGCCCGCCATCGGGCCCGTCGCCGGCGCCCACGTGGTCGAGGTCCTCTGATGGCCAACCTGATCAACCTCGAGCGGGTGTCGAAGTCCTACGGGGTCCGCCCCCTGCTCGACGACGTGTCCCTGGGCATCTCGCTGGGCGAGCGGGTGGGCATCGTCGGGCGCAACGGCGACGGCAAGACGACGCTGCTCGAGGTGATGACCGGCATCGAGGAGCCCGACTCCGGGCGGGTGTCGCGGACCCGCGGCATCGAGATCGGCTACCTCCACCAGGGCGACGAGCTCGTCGACAGCCACACCGTCCGCGAGGCCGTGCTCCGCGGGCGCGCCGACCACGAGTGGGCCGCCGACCCGACGACGCGCCAGGTCGTCGAGGAGCTGCTCGCCGGCGTCGCCCTCGACCGGGCCGTCGTCGGCCTCTCCGGCGGCGAGCGCCGGCGCTGCGCACTGGCCGCGCTGCTGCTCTCGCGCCACGACCTCGTCGTGCTCGACGAGCCGACCAACCACCTCGACGTCGAGGCCGTCGCCTGGCTCGCCTCCCACCTGGTCTCGCTGCCGAGCGCGCTCATCGTGGTGACGCACGACCGCTGGTTCCTCGACGCCGTGTGCCAGACGACCTGGCAGGTCCACGACGGCGCCGTCGACGCCTACGAGGGCGGCTACGCGGCGTTCGTGCTGGCCAAGGCCGAGCGCCAGCGGCAGGCCGCGGCCACGGAGACGCGGCGGCAGAACCTCGCCCGCAAGGAGCTCGCGTGGCTGCGGCGCGGCGCCCCGGCGCGTACGTCGAAGCCGAAGTTCCGCATCGAGGCGGCCAACGCGCTCATCGACGACGTACCCCCGCCGCGCGACCGGCTCGAGCTCCAGCGCTTCGCCAGCCAGCGCCTCGGCAAGGACGTCATCGACATCGAGGACGTCGACCTGACGCGCGGCGAGCGCACGTTGCTCGACCACGCCACATGGCGGATCGGCCCGGGCGACCGCGTCGGCATCGTCGGCGTCAACGGGGCCGGCAAGACCTCGCTGCTCTCGCTGATCTCCGGCGCCCTGGCCCCCGACGTCGGCCGTGTCCGGCACGGTCGCACCGTCGAGCTGCAGCACCTCACCCAGGCGCTCGACGAGGTCGACCCCGAGGCGCGGGTGCTGCCGACGGTCGAGTCGATCCGACGGGTCACCAGGACGATCGACGGGCAGGAGCTCACCGCCACCTCGCTGCTCGAGCGGTTCGGCTTCACCGGCGACCGGCTCACCGCGCGGCTCGGGGACCTCTCCGGCGGCGAGCGGCGGCGCTTCCAGCTGCTCAAGCTGCTGCTGAGCGAGCCCAACGTGCTGCTGCTCGACGAGCCGACCAACGACCTCGACATCGACACCCTCAACGTCCTCGAGGACTTCCTCGACTCCTGGCCCGGCACGCTCGTCGTGGTCTCCCACGACCGCTACTTCCTGGAGCGGGTCACCGACTCGGTGTGGGCGCTGCTGGGCGACGGGCAGGTCTCGATGCTGCCGCGCGGCGTCGAGGAGTACCTCGAGCGGCGCAGCCAGATGCAGGCCGCCGAGGCGTCGGCCCGGACCGCGCCCGCTCCGTCATCCGGTCCGGCACCGATAGGTGCGCCTTCGCATGACGCGGGCGGAGCCGCCGAGCAGCCGGCCAACGGGCCGCACGCCCAAACGAAGGCGCGGCCCGGCTCCGCGGAGGACCGGGCCGCCCGCAAGGTGCTCGCCCGCGTCGAGAAGCAGCTCGAGCGCATCGCCGCCCGCGAGGCGGAGCTGCAGGCCGAGATGGAGGCGAACCTCACCGACTACGCGCTGCTCGCGCGGGTCGGCGACCAGCTCGGCGAGCTCGCGGCGGAGAAAGAGGAGCTCGAGCTGGAGTGGCTCGAGGCCTCCGAGGTCGTCGAGTAGGGCGGTGCCCGGCTCAGCTGAAGGGGGCGAGCAGCGAGCGCAGGAGCGCCGCGAGCCGGGTGCGCTCCTTGTCGGAGAGCTCCGCGAGCAGGTCGGCCTCCGCGGCGAGCAGTGCCTCGAACGCCCCGTCGACCGCCGCCTTGCCCTCCGAGGTCAGCCGGACCAGCACGCCGCGGCGGTCGTGCGGGTCGGGAAGCCGCTGCACGAGGCCGCGGTCGGCCAGCCGGTCGACCCGGTTGGTCATGGTCCCGCTGGTCACGAGCGTCTCGCGCAGCAGCCGGCCGGGGGAGAGCTCGTACGGCTTGCCGGCGCGCCGCAGCGCGGCCAGCACGTCGAACTCCCACGACTCGATGCCGTGCGCGGTGAAGGCGTCGCGGCGGGCCAGGTCGAGGTGGCGGGCGAGGCGGCTGATGCGCGAGAACACCTCGACGGGGGCGAGGTCGAGGTCCCCGCGCTCGCGGCCCCATGCCTCGACCAGGTCGTCCACCTCGTCCCGCATGGCGACATCCTGCCAGATCTGTCGAGAATCTTGACATCGAGATGGTTTGGGCGGCACGCTGGATTGTCTCGACATCAAGATACTGGTAGTCCACCGGGAAGTGGTCGTCGTACGTGCCGGACGACAGCCGATTGCCGGTGGACTACTCCGCCGCTGCGTGGAGGATGGCGTCATGAGCCACACCTGGGACCCCGACCGCTACCTGGCGTACGCCGACGAGCGCGGCCGGCCGTTCGTCGACCTGCTCGCCCGGGTACCCGCCGAGAACCCGCGGGTGGTCGTCGACCTCGGCTGCGGGCCGGGCAACCTCACCGCCCTCCTCGCCGACCGCTGGCGCAGCGCCTCGATCACCGGCGTCGACAGCAGTCCGGAGATGATCGAGGCGGCCCGCTCGCTCGGCGGCGTGCGGTGGGAGGTCGGCGACCTGCGCGACTGGGCCCGGCCCGACCCGCTCGCGCTGCGCGCGCCTATCGACGTGCTCGTCTCCAACGCCACGCTGCAGTGGGTGCCGGAGCACCTCGAGCTGCTCCCGGGCCTGGTCGACCGCGTCGCCGAGGGCGGGTGGCTCGCGTTGCAGGTCCCCGGCAACTTCGACGAGCCCAGCCACACCACCCGCGCCGAGCTCGCCTCGCAGGAGCCGTACGCCCGGCACGTCCGGGACGTGCGCGTACCTGCCAGCCACAGCCCCGAGACGTACGCTCGCGTGCTGATGGGCCTGGGCTGCGAGGTCGACGCGTGGGAGACGACGTACCTCCACGTGCTGACCGGGCCGGACCCCGTCTTCGACTGGGTGTCGGGCACGGGCGCCCGGCCGACCCTCCAGGCGCTGCCCGACGACCTGCGGCCGCGCTTCGAGGACGAGTTCAAGGCGCTGCTGCGCGAGGCGTACCCTGCCGACGCGGCCGGGCGCGTCCTGCTGCCGTTCCGCCGCATCTTCGTCGTCGCGCGCAAGCCGCAGGGAGTGGCGGTCCGGTGAGGCTGCACCACGTGCAGGTGGCGTGCCCGCCGGGAGGCGAGGACGCGGCGCGCCGCTTCTACCGCGACGGGCTCGGCATGACCGAGGTCGACAAGCCGGCGGGCCTGGCCGGCCGGGGCGGCTGCTGGTTCCGGGCGTACGACGACGCGGGCGAGGTCGCGGCCGAGCTCCACGTCGGGGTGGAGGACCCGTTCGCGCCGGCGCGGAAGGCGCACCCGGCCTTCGTGGTCGCGGACCTCGCCGAGGTGGCGGCCCGGCTGCGCGAGCTGGGCTTCGAGGTCGACGACAGCCAACGCGAGTCGTTCCCCGGCCACCTCCGCCTGCACACGTACGACGGCCACGGCAACCCGGGTCGAGGTGCTCGCGCCGGCACGGACTTCCTGAGGGTTGTGCGAACTTCTCGGGGCGTGCAGGCCCCCGGAAGTTCGCAATCCCCCGCTTAGGCGGGGGATCGTCGAGCGGCGGGAGCGCCCCAAAAGTTACTGGCTGGTAGCATCCCGCGCATGTCTGACGTCCTCGACCTCTGGAGGAAGACCTCCGCGCTGCCCCTCGGGGCGCGGGTGTTCTCCCTCGCGTTCAGCCAGAAGGCGCCGTACTTCGCCTCGATCCGGCCGCGGTTCACCGTCGTCGAGCCCAACCGGGCCGAGCTGGTCGTCCGCAAGCGGCGCGCGGTGCAGAACCACCTCGGCACCGTGCACGCGATCGCGCTGTGCAACGGGCTCGAGGCGGCGATGGGCGCGCTCGCCGAGGCGAGCATCCCGCGTGAGCGGCGCTGGATCCCGAAGGGGATGGAGGTCGCCTACACCGCCAAGGCGACCACCGACATCACCTGCATCGCCGAGACCGACCCCGAGCAGTGGACCGCCCCGCTGCGCGACGGCTACGAGCTGCCGGTCCGCGTCCGCGGGGTCCGCGCCGACGGCACCGTGGTCGTCGAGGGCACGATCCGGCTCTGGGTGTCGCCGAGGCGCGGAGCCTAGGCACCAGCGACCCCCGCGGGGGCGCTGCTCCCGATCACACGTTGCGGCCGCCGTCGAGGTTCCCGACCGGGGTCAGCTCGAGCGGGTTCTTCTCGCCCACCAGGCGCTTCTGCACCATCGTGGCCACCCAGGTCAGGACGAGGTTGACCGCGACGTAGATGGCCGTGATGACGATCGCCGTCGGCACCTGGTTGGAGAACTCGAGGTAGATCGGCTTCGCCACGGCCGTCAGGCCGGGAGCGATGATGTAGTAGCCGAGGCTGGTGTCCTTGAGGGCGACGACCATCTGGCTGATGATCGCGGGCAGCATGATCTTGACGGCCTGCGGAAGCAGGACCGAGGTCATCACCTGCGACTTGCGCATGCCGATGGCGTACGCCGCCTCGGACTGGCCCTGCGGCACGGCGTTGATGCCGGCCCTGAACACCTCGGCGAGCACCGAGCCGTTGTAGAGCGTCAGGGCGATGACCACGCACCAGAACGACGTCAGCGGCCCGCCGCCGATGGCCAGCAGGAAGAACGTGAACACCATCAGCAGCAGGACCGGCACGGCCCGGAAGAACTCCACCACCAGCCAGGCCGGCCACCGCACCCACCCGCGGTCCGACAGCTTGGCCACGCCGAAGACCAGTCCGAAGACCACGGCGAAGATGACCGAGAAGAACGCCATCTTGAGCGTCTCGAGCAGGCCGTCGACGAGGATGAACTCGAGGTAGGCCGGCGTGACGAACGGCTCCCACAGCTCGTACTCGAGCTGTCCTGCGTCGTAGAGCTTCCACACCGCGAAGGCGACCAGGGCGAGCAGCGCCACGACGCTGACGACGGAGTAGACCCGGTGCCGGGCGACGGTCTTGGGCCCGGGGGCGTCGAAGAGGACCGATGCACTCATCGCGCCACCTTGACCTTCCGCTCGACGAGGTAGGACGACAGCGAGATCACCTCGACGACGACGACGTACCCGATCGCGAACGCGAGGAAGATGCCGATCCGCTGGTCGGCGTTGTCGTTGGTGAAGGAGCGCATCGTGGCGGTCGCCTCGGCGATGCCGAAGGCGGCCGCCACCGAGGTGTTCTTGGCCAGCGCGATCAGCACGCTGGTCAGCGGCGGGATCACGGCCCGTGCCGCCTGGGGAAGGACCACGAGGTTCATCGACTGGGCGAAGGTGAGCCCGATCGCGCGACCGGCCTCGGCCTGGCCCAGGGGGACGGCGTTGACGCCCGAACGCATCGCCTCGCACACGAACGCCGAGGTGTAGAGCGTGAGCGCCAGGCAGGCGCGGAAGAAGAAGGCGGAGACGTTGTAGCCGGCGATCTCCACGCCCTCGACGAACTTGAAGTTGTAGCCCAGCACCGGCATCGCGATGAAGATGAAGATGAAGATCATCAGCAGCGGCGTGTTGCGGAAGAGCGTGACGTAGACCGCCGCGGCCTTGTTGAGGATCGACACGGGGCCGACGCGCATGACGGCCAGGAGAGTTCCCAGCACCAGCGAGGCGATGCCGGAGACGACGAACAGGCCGATGGTCAGGCCGAACGCCATCAGGTACTCGCCGGAGTTCGAGAACACCGCGTCCATGGGCGGCGGGCTCCTCTCTGCGGGACGCCGGCGGGCACGAGGCCCGCCGGCGTCCGATCAGGTGGTGAGGTCGTCGACCGTCAGGCGGCCGGGCACTCGTCCATCGCGGGCGGCTCGGGCGTCTCGACACCCGACTGGCCGAGGGTCGCCTCGAACGCGGTGGCCCAGTCGCCGTTGTCCTGGGCCTCCGTCAGCGTGTCCACGATCCACTGGCACATCTCGGGCTTGTCGAGGCTGTAGCCCACGCCGTAGCGCTCCTCGGAGAAGGGCTCCACGACGACCTTGAGCTCGTCGGGGTTCTCCGCGGCGTAGCCGAGCAGGATCGCGCCGTCGGTCGTCATGGCGTCGACGGTGCCGCTGAGGACCTGGTCGACGCACTCGGAGTAGGTGTCGAAGCCGCGGGGCTTGGCGCCCTCGGCCTTGATGTTCTCCAGCGACGTCGAGCCGGTCACCGAGCAGACCTCGGTGCCCGCGACGTCCTCGAGGGTCTCGATCTCGCTGTCGGCGCGCACCAGCAGCTGCTGGCCGGTGACGTAGTACGGGCCGGCCTGGCCGACGATCTGGCGGCGCTCGTCGGTGATGGAGTACGACGCGATGACGAGGTCGACCTCACCCTCCTGCAGGAAGGGCTCCCGGTTGTCGGAGATGGTCTCCTTCCAGGTGATGTCCTCCGGGGCGATGCCCAGGGACCCGGCGAGGATCTTGCCGATCTCGGGGTCGAAGCCGACCGGCATGTCGTCGGTGGCGCCCTTGAAGCCGATGCCGGGCTGGTCGTACTTCACGCCGATGGTGATCTTGCCGGACTCGGCGAACTCCTTCATCGCCGTGCCGTCCTCGAACTCGTCGGCCGCGGTCTCGGCGACGTCGACGTCGGTGGCCTCGCCGCCGTCCTCGCCGGCGTCGCCGCAGGCGGCCAGCGAGAGCGCCAGCCCGACCGTCGCCACGACGGCCTTCGTACGGATGAATCGCATCTGCTTCTCCCTTGTCTGTGGTGCGGGAACTCGTGGGTCGCGGAACTCTCAGTGCTTGAGGATCTTGCCGAGGAAGTCCTTGGCGCGGTCCGAGCGCGGGTTGGTGAAGAACTCCTCGGGGGTGTTCTCCTCGACGATCGCGCCGTCGGCCATGAAGACGACGCGGTGCGCGGCCGTGCGGGCGAAGCCCATCTCGTGGGTGACGACGATCATCGTCATGCCCTGCTCGGCGAGGTCGACCATGACGTCGAGGACCTCCTTGATCATCTCCGGGTCGAGCGCGGAGGTCGGCTCGTCGAAGAGCATCACCTTCGGCTCCATGGCCAGCGCGCGGGCGATGGCCACGCGCTGCTGCTGCCCGCCGGAGAGCTGGGCGGGGTACTTCTCGGCCTGGTGGCCGACGCCGACGCGGTCGAGGAGCTCACGCGCCCTCTTCTCCGCCTCGGACCGGCCCGTCCCGCGGACCTTGATCGGGCCCAGGGTGACGTTCTCGAGGATCGTCTTGTGGGCGAAGAGGTTGAAGCTCTGGAAGACCATGCCGACCTCGGCGCGCAGCGCCGCGAGCGCCTTGCCCTCCTGGGGCAGGGCCTTGCCGTCGAGGGTGATCGTGCCCTCGTCGATGGTCTCGAGGCGGTTGATCGTGCGGCAGAGCGTGGACTTGCCGGAGCCGGAGGGGCCGATCACCACGACGACCTCGCCCCGCTTGACGGTGAGATCGATGTCCTTGAGGGCGTGGAGCTGCCCGAAGTGCTTCTGGACGCCGCTCAGCACGACGAGGGGCTCGCCCCGGCCGGCGCTGACGGTGGCCGTTCCCTGCGCGGTCATAGGCGCAACCTATCGGCAGGTGACCGGTGCGGGCCATCGGCGCCGGGCCTCGTCGGGCCACCGTCACCGTTTCGTGACCCGCCGGCCGGCACCCGCCACCTCAGAGGACGTGCACCACTCCTGCCTCGGGGTCCCACCGCCGCAGGGTGGTGAGGCGGAGGACGACGTCCTCGTGCCCGAGCACCTCGAGTGCTCGCGACACGTCGGCGCGCGGGATGCGCCGCGCGAGGGTGACGTGCGGCAGCCACCCCGAGTGCTGGACGTCGGCGACGCCGACGCGCAGGTCGAGGACCGCAAGCACGAGCGCGTCGGGGACGTCGACGATGCGCACGAGCGACACCCGGTTGCCGCCGAGCAGGGCGACACCGGCGGCGCGCACCTCGACCGGCAGCAGCGGGGAGAGCAGCCGCACGGCACGCCGGTCCTCGGCGGGCCCGAGGGCAGGCGCGGCGGCGACCGTCACGTGGGGACTGTTGGTGGCGCCGCGGTGGTCGAGCTGGGACGGCAGCCCCGCGTCGTGCAGCGCCTGCCAGTCCCGGCGTACGACCTCGCAGCCGGACGCGTCCGGCAGCAGCTCGAGCGCGTGCATGCGGGGCATGCGGCGAGCCTAGGCGTGGGGTGCTCCGGTCGCGCGCCCGAGCCGGGGTCAGGAGGTCCTGCGGCCCTGGGTGACCCGGGAGGTCTGGCGCGACGTCGCGTCGAAGACCCGCACCCAGTCGACCTGGGCGGTGTCGCCGAGCTCGTCGGGGGAGAGGTCGTCGAGCTCGTAGTCGGAGGTGAGGTTGGACAGCACGAGGTACTGCGGGACCTGCGAGACGGCCTTCGTCTCCCGGTAGTACTCGCGGCCGTCGATGCGGAAGACGTACTCGCGGGGGGTCCACTCGACCGAGAAGACGTGGAACTCCTGCCACCACGAGCGGCCGTCGAGCGAGCGGCGCGCGGCCGGGAACAGGTCGCCCAGGCTCACCTTGTCCCAGCCCGCCTCGTAGTAGTGCACGTGCGAGCCGATGGTCTCGTTGCCGCGGCCGTTCTCGCCGAAGAACTCCATGACGTCGATCTCGGTGCCGCCGGCCGGCACGCCGTCGACGTACGTCGTGCCCTGCGGCAGCAGCCAGAAGCCGGAGTGCATCCCCTTGGCTCGCTGCGGCTTGATCCGGGCGGCGACGATGCCGTGGCGGAAGGCGCGGGTGTGCTCCGTGGCCACCTGGCTGTTGAGCAGGTACGGGCTGGTGCCGCTCGTGCCCCGGCTGGTGTAGCTGCACGGGCTGCCGAGGCGCTGCGGGTCCGCGGCGACGCCGAGGTGCAGCACGCCGCCCTCGACGCGACGGGCGGCCGCGTCCACCCGGGCGCACGTGCGCGGGGCGTAGACGCTCTCGTGCTCGCGGCGCTGGTCGTTCCACACCGACGCGTCGAGGGACGAGCCGGAGAAGGTGTCCTCGAACTGGGGCGTCCAGGCCGAGGTCGTGACCGCGCGGGTCGTCCAGGTGTGGCCGGCGCGGACGGCGCGGGCGCGGTAGGTGCCGGCGCCGGGGGAGAACGCAGCGGAGCCCCAGGCGTCCTCGGTCGTGGTTGCGACGGCCCGCCAGCCGCGCCCGGTCCTCCTCTCCAGCACGACCCGCCGGCCGGGGGCCGCTGGGGCGAAGGTCGCCAGCAGGCTGCCGGTCGAGCTCGGTGCCTGGGGCGTGGTCCCCGGCGCGACGATCGGGGGCAGCGAGGCGAGGGTGGCGGTGACCGCGGTGCGAGCGCCGCGCTCGCGGCCCGCGGGACCGTCCGCGGCGTGGCCCTGGGGCACACCGCTGAACAACAGGACGGTAACAACCGCCACGAGCAGCGCGATGCGGTTCCCCGCCTGTCCCGCCCGGCCATCAACCACGCTGTCGAGCTGCACGGTCCGTCCTCCTCGTGGATGGTCCCAGGGGACCCGCCGCGGATTCCGCGGCACTCGACGTTACCCATTTGTGGATGTCTGAGGAGATCTTGAGTTGTTCGAGGCGCAGCCGTGGGACTTGTGAGGAACAACCACCTCAACGAGTTACCCGGATGGCCCGATCGGGCCAGGCGAGTGTCCGTCCGACAGCCCCACGTGCGGCGGCTGCCCGTGAGCGCCGACGACGTGCGATTCGGGCGACCCCGCGGACCGCCGTACCCTTGACCGGTCATGAACACTGCCGTCGAGACCCCTGCGCGCACCTACGAGGTCAGGACCCACGGGTGCCAGATGAACGTCCACGACTCCGAGCGGCTGAGCGGCCTGCTCGAGGACGCGGGCTATGTCCGGGCCGCCGACGACGCGCAGGCCGACGTCGTCGTCTTCAACACCTGCGCGGTGCGGGAGAACGCCGACAACAAGCTCTACGGCAACCTCGGCCACCTCGCCCCGGTCAAGGCGCAGAAGCCGGGCATGCAGATCGCTGTCGGCGGGTGCCTGGCGCAGAAGGACCGGGAGACGATCACCCGGCGCGCGCCGTGGGTCGACGTCGTCTTCGGCACCCACAACATCGGCTCGCTGCCGGTCCTGCTCGAGCGGGCACGCGTCCAGGAGGAGGCGCAGGTCGAGATCCTCGAGTCGCTGTCGGTCTTCCCCTCCACGCTGCCGACCAAGCGGGAGTCGGCGTACGCCGCCTGGGTGTCGATCTCGGTCGGGTGCAACAACACCTGCACGTTCTGCATCGTCCCCTCGCTGCGCGGCAAGGAGAAGGACCGCCGGCCCGGTGAGGTGCTCGCCGAGGTCGAGGCGCTCGTCGCCGAGGGCGTCACGGAGGTGACCCTGCTCGGCCAGAACGTCAACGCCTACGGCGTCGAGTTCGGCGACCGCCAGGCGTTCTCGAAGCTGCTGCGCGCCTGCGGAGACATCGAGGGCCTCGAGCGGGTGCGCTTCACCTCGCCGCACCCGGCCGAGTTCACCGACGACGTCATCGAGGCGATGGCCCAGACGCCCAACGTGATGCCGTCGCTGCACATGCCGCTGCAGTCGGGATCGGACTCGGTGCTGCGCGCGATGCGCCGGTCCTACCGCCGGTCGAAGTACCTCGGCATCATCGAGCGGGTCCGTGCCGCCATCCCGGACGCCGCGATCACCACCGACATCATCGTCGGCTTCCCCGGTGAGACCGAGGAGGACTTCCAGGCCACGCTCGACGTGGTCCGGGCCGCCCGGTTCTCGGCCGCGTTCACCTTCCAGTACTCCAAGCGCCCCGGCACCCCGGCGGCCGCGCTGGAGGACCAGGTCGACCCGGCGGTCGTGAAGGACCGCTACCAGCGACTCGTCGAGGTCGTCGAGGAGATCTCCTGGGCGGAGAACAAGGCCCTCGTGGGTCGCACCGTCGAGCTGATGGTCGCCGAGGGCGAGGGCCGCAAGGACGTCGCGACCAAGCGGCTGTCCGGCCGCGCCCGCGACAACCGGCTGGTCCACTTCGCCGCCGACTTCTCCGGCGTCGACGCCGACTCGGTGCGCCCCGGCGACATGGTGACCGTCGACATCACCTACGCCGCCCCGCACCACCTCGTCGCCGACGGCGCGATCAGGTCCGTGCGCCGCACGCGCGCCGGCGACGCGTGGGAGCGGCGTACGTCGGCGCCCGCCTCGCCGTCCGCCTCGGTGGGGCTCGGGATGCCCTCGATCGGGGTGCCTGCGCCGCTCCCGCCGGCGCCGGTCTGCGGCTGAGGCCGGACTCTGGACGACGACGCGGAGGATCCGGGTCACCAGGTGACCCGGATCCTCCACGTCGTCCGCCGGCACGACGAAGGGCCCGGCCGCCTCTCGGCGACCGGGCCCCTGCCCAGTGGGTGATCAGTGCGTGATCAGTGCGTGATCAGCGCAGGTACCGGCGGTACTGCCGCGCCACCTCGGACGCGGACGCCACGTCGTCGAGGAACACCAGGTCGTCCATGCGGCAGTTGCACGGGTTGCGCTCGGTGCCGTTCTGCGGGAACGAGCCACCGATCTTGATGCCGCGGGGGTTGGTCGCCGACGTCCCGGTGCCGTCGACCTTCCACGGGTCGTTGGTGGCGGTGTAGAAGCCGTCCACCGCCTTGCCGTTGCGGTAGAGCGCCATCGAGCCGTCGTCGAAGTCGAACGTCGCCGCCAGGTGCACCCACTCGCCCTGCGGGAGCAGCTCCTGCCACGGCTGCGAGGCGGCGTACGTCCACGAGCTGCCGTTGTCGAGGCGCCGGCCCAGGGCGACGAGCTTGAGCTCGCCGTTGACCTGGATCAGCTCGAGGAGGGCTCGGACGCCGTGCCCGTCGGAGTTGCCGGCGAGCACGCCGGCGAGGCCGATCGCGTTGTAGCCGGGCGTCGGGTTCTGGCCGGTCATCTTGAACCAGCCCATCACGGTCGTGCCGTCGGCGTTGCTGAACCGCGACAGCGAGGCGACGCCGTCGGCGTCGGACTCGTAGACGCCGGCCTTCCAGGCGGTGCCGGTCGGCGACTCGGCGGCGCTGTGCACCTGCAGGGCGTTGTTGGAGCCGGGGTAGGCGCCGTCGTCGACGCGCATCCGGTCGCCGCCGTTGACCAGCCGGATGAGGGTGCGGCTGGGCCCCTGGTCGACCTCATAGGAGTCGTTCGCGGCGAAGGGGTGCTCGAAGTCGTACGCCGCCACGACGTCGTCCGCCAGGGCGGGCTCGATGTCCTTCTCGACCGGGGCCCGCACGGTGTCGCTGACCTTCCAGATCATGCCGTTGGCCTTGGCGAGCAGGTAGAGGTTGCGCTCGGAGTCGGTGCCGAAGCGGAGGTCGACCCGGCCGTCGCCGACGAAGTCCGACATCCGCATGCGGGTGCCCGAGGCGTCGTAGAGCTGCAGCTCGTGGACCTCGGCCTCGCGCTCGGAGTCGTCGCGCATGTGCGCCGCCGTGGCGTAGTAGACCTCGCCCTTCACGAGGTCGCCGAAGACGTACTTGCCCTTGAGGCCGGGCAGGTGGCCCCGGTGGACGTGGCCGCCGGAGATGGCGTGGCCGGAGTCGGCGTTGCAGCTCCAGTTCGCCGGGGTCTCGTGGGCGTAGGACGCGACCGGGAAGTCGTAGCCCTTGGCGGCCTGCTCCGCGGTCATCGGGTCGAGGCGGCACTGGGTGTCGTTCTGGTAGTCCAGGCGCGACTCGACGTCGGGCCACCCGAAGTCGTCGCCGGCGTCGACCTCGTAGACGGCCTCGATGGCCCGCTGGCCGATGTGGCCGAGGAACATGTCGTGCTTGCCCGCCACGTCCCAGCTGAACCGGTGCGGGTCGCGCATGCCGATGGCCCAGATCTCGCCGAGCGCGCCCGGCTCACCGACCCACGGGTTGCTGTCGGGGATGCCGTAGCGACCGTTGGGGGCGTCCGTCCCGGCCGGGTCGATCCGGAGGATCTTGCCGGAGGGGTCGGCCAGCTGCTGCGGGAGGTCGGTCTCCACGCCGTAGCCGCCGTCGCCGACGGCGAGGTAGAGCAGGCCGTAGTCGTCGTCGCCCGGCTTCGCCGTGGGGTTGAAGTCGATCTGCTGGATGGCGTGGATCTGGCTGGCGAAGCGGTAGCGGAACAGCTCGCGGCTGCTGCCGCTGAAGGTGTCGGCCGACGGGTCGTCGGCGGTCCACTCGGTGACGACGCTCTGGACGCCGCCGGAGCGTAGCGGCTGGCCCGGGTAGGTCTGCGCGCCCGGAGCCGTCGGGTTCTCGGTGTGGGTGGTGTAGAACTTCCCGTTGTCCTCGAACTCGGGGTGGAAGGCCACGAAGCCGAAGCCCGAGCCGAGGCCGCGCCAGGCCAGGAACTCCGGGAACCGCGCCTTCACGTCGAGGTAGACCGACGGCTCGCGGTCCTCGAGGAAGTACAGGTTGCCGTTGAGGTCCGGGACGTAGAGCCGGCCCGAGCCGTCGGGCAGCTCGCCGATGTGGTTGATCCGGTTGTGCCGGGTGCCGATGCGGACGTCGGTCCACGGGCCGTTGGGGGTCGACGCCGGCAGCTGCGCGTACTCCTCGAGCACGAGCCCGAGCGTGGAGGGGGAGGGGTCGGGCGGGATCGGAGGTGCTACCGACCCCGATCCGGCCCCGCCGGCCGTGGCTGGGAGCGCGACGGGGGAGAGGGCTGCGGCCGCCACTGACGTGGAGACGGCGGCGACCCACCAGCGTGTCTTTCGCATGGGGTGTCCCTACTGTTGAAGTGGTTGGAGACAACTGCTGCCGCGGTCTTCCTTGGCCGGGGCCCGTGGCAGCCTCCGTCGGTCCCCCGGCGCGGCCGGGGGGCCGACGGGGATCAGGGGGAGGTCACGACGTCGTGCCCTCGACGGGGGTGCCGGTCGCGCGGAAGTGGCGGGTGCGGCCGAAGTTGTCGAAGGAGCCGAATCCCACGCGGCCCCCGCTGAACGTCGTGTCGGTGGCCGTCATGAGCGGCTCGGCCGCGTCGTCGACGTACACCGCGATCTCGCCGGAGCCGGCGTCGTAGTCGACGCGCACGTCGTGCCAGTCGGCGTCGGTGACGGCGGGCGGTGCGCCCACCGACCCGGTCCACTGGTCGTCGATGCGGCGCCGGTCGGCGTTGTCGACGACGAAGATGCCGTTGTGGGGGTAGATGGTGTTGTCCTGCGAGAAGTGCGCGTAGTAGAAGCGCCTGGGGCCCTGGTAGTTCCAGATGACGACGACGTCGCGGTTGCTGACGGCGACGGACTCGTCGAGCCGGACCTCGGCCTCGACGCTGACGTCGGAGAGCCGCGGCCCCTTCGTCACGACGGCGTACTCGAACGGCCTCCGCACGCCGTCGTTCGGGTTGGTCCCGGGGCGGGTGAGGACCACCTGGTTGCCCTCGAAGGACCACAGGTCGTCGGTGAGGGGGTCCCAGTGCTGCGGTGTCGCCGGGGCGACCACCCGCGTGGTGCGGACGTCGTCCGGTGCGGACGCGGCGGGCGCTGCGACGGCGGCGGGCCCGGCCAGGGCCGCGCTCGCGACCAGGGCGGTGGTGATCCTTCTGCGGTGCATGGTCCACGTGCCTTTCGGGGGTTGGAGGGTGGGGTGTCTACAGGTGCGGCTCCACGAGCTCGACGTAGCGCCGCGCGAGCGTGTCCACGACGTCGCGGCCGTCGGCGGCCCACACGTCGGCGTTGAAGATCTCCACCTCGACGTCGCCGGTGTAGCCGGCGGCTGCGACGAGGGAGGTCAGGCGGGCGAAGTCGATGTGCCCGTCGCCCATCATCCCGCGCGAGAGCAGCGCGTCGGGCGGCAGCGGGGTGATCCACTCGCACACCTGGTACGACGCGATGCGCGCGCCCGCGCGGGCGATCTGCTCCTCGACCCCGGGCTCCCACCACACGTGGAAGGTGTCGACGACGACGCCGACCGCCTCGGCGGGCAGCGGCTCGGCGATGTCGAGGGCCTGGGCGAGGGTGGAGACGACGCCGCGGTCGGCGGCGAAGATCGGGTGCATCGGCTCGATCGCGAGCCGCACCCCGACCTCGAGCGCGTGCGGCACGAGGGCCTCGATGGCCTCGGCGGCACGGGCCCGCGCCGCGGGCAGGTCTCGGTCGCCGGCCGGGAGGCCGCCGGGGACGAGCACCAGGCAGGGGGCGCCCAGGGCCGCCGCCTCGTCGAGGGCCCGCCGGTTGTCGTCGTGGCGCTCGGCCCGGGAGAGGTCGCCGGCGCCGGTGAAGAACCCGCCGCGGCACACCGACGAGACGCGGAGGCCGGCGTCGGACACCCACCGAGCCGCGGTCGCGAGACCGACCTCGGCGACCGGCTCGCGCCAGGCGCCGATGGCCGGCAGCCCGGCGGCGACGCAGCCGTCGATCACCTCGCGCAGGCCCCACCCGTCCACCGTCTTCTGGTTGAGCGAGAGGCGCGCGAGCCGGGGGTCGCCGGGCGCCGGCGTCTCGACCCGCGCCGGTGCGCCGGAGGGGACGTCGAGGGCCACGTCGACGGTGGTCATCGGGCGAGTCCCGCTCCGTCGAGCCACACGCGCATCCGGTGCGCGGCGACCTCGGGGTCGGGGAGCAGCCGTGCCTCGTCGGCGAGCGCGAAGAGCCGGCCGAGGTGCACCGCGCTGCGCGCCGACTGCAGGCCGCCGACCATGGTGAAGCCCGGCTGGTGGCCGCACAGCCACGACAGGAACGCGATGCCGGTCTTGTAGTGGTAGGTCGGGGCCTCGAAGACGTGCCGCGAGAGCGGCAGCGTCGGCGCCATCTCGGCGTCGTAGGCGTCGAGGTCGCCCTCGTCGAGCGCGGTGAGCGCGGCGGAGGCGGCCGGGGCGACGGCCGCGAACGCGCCGAGCAGGGCGTCGGAGTGGTGCGTGCCGTCGCCGCGGATCAGCTCGGGGTAGTTGAAGTCGTCGCCGGTGTAGAGGCGCACGCCCTCGGGCAGGGCGGCGCGCAGCCCGGTCTCGTGCTCGGCGGAGAGCAGGGAGACCTTGACCCCGTCGACCTTGTCGGCGTGCTCCCGCACCAGGTCGAGGAAGGTCGCCGTGGCGGCGTCGACGTCGCTCGAGCCCCAGTAGCCGCGCAGCTGCGGGTCGAACGCCTCGCCGAGCCAGTGCAGGATGACCGGCTCGCGCACCTGCTCGAGCAGCCGGGCGTAGACCGCCAGGTAGTCGTCGGGTCCGGCGGCGACGGCGGCCAGCTGGCGCGAGGCCATGAGGATCACCTGCGAGCCGGTGGACTCCACGAAGGCGACCTGCTCCTCGTAGGCGGCCCGGACCTCCTCGAGGGTGGCCGCGGCGGGAGCGTGGTCGGTGCCGGCGCCCGACGCGATGCGGGCGTCGTACTCCTGCGCCTGCTGCGCGCTGCGCCGGACGAGCTCCTGCACGGCCGGCCAGTCGAGCCCCATGTTGCGCTGCGCGGTGTCCATCGCCTCCGCGACGCCGAAGCCGTAGCGGAACAGCTCGCGGCGGAAGGCCAGCGTCGACTCCCAGTCGACCACGGCGGGGGCGCCGGGGACGTTCTCGCCGCGCGGGTCGGCCACGACGTGGGCGGCGGCGAAGGCGACCCGCTGCTCGTAGGGGCTCGGGTGGTCCTTCCACTGGCGCGGCTCGTGGAGGGTGACCGTCTCCCACCCGCCGTCGGCGAGGGGCACGTCCACCGAGGTCGGGCTCATCGCAGGGTCACCCGCCGGCCCTCGCGCGACGACGTGAGACCGGCGTCGACCAGCTCGAGGCCACGCACGCCGGCGGCGAAGTCGTAGCGGTGGGGGCGGCCGTGGTGGACGTCGAGCAGGTACTGCTCCCACTGGGCGCGGAAGCCGTTGCCGAACTGCTGGTTGTCGGGGATCTCGCGCCACTGGCCGCGGAAGTCCTCGGTGGTCGGCAGGTCGGGGTTCCAGACCGGCATCGGCGTGGCCTCGCGAGGCTGGATGCGGCAGTTGAACAGCCCGGCGACCGCCGAGCCGTGGGTGCCGTCGACCTGGAACTCGACGAGCTCCTTGCGCTCGACGCGCACCGCCCAGGAGGAGTTGACCTGGGCGATGACGCCGCCGGCCAGCTCGAAGATGGCGTACGCCGCGTCGTCGGCGGTGGCGTCGTAGCGCTCGCCGTTCTCGTCCCAGCGCTCCGGGATGTGGGTGACCGCCTTGGCGGTGACCGCCTCGACGGCGCCGAAGAGGTTCTCCAGGACGTAGTTCCAGTGGCAGAACATGTCGAGGACCATCCCGCCGCCGTCCTCGGCGCGGTAGTTCCAGCTCGGGCGCTGCGCGGGCAGGTAGTCGCCCTCGAAGACCCAGTAGCCGAACTCGCCGCGCACCGAGAGGATCCGCCCGAAGAAGCCGGAGTCCACCAGCCGCTTGAGCTTCATCAGCCCCGGCAGGTAGAGCTTGTCGTGCACGACGCCGTTGATGATGCCGCTCTTCTCCGCCGCGTCGACCAGCTCCTGGCCCTCGGCGACGGTCTCGGCGATCGGCTTCTCGGTGTAGACGTGCTTGCCCGCGGCGGCGGCCTTGAGGATCGCCTTCTTGCGCTCGCTGGTGACCTGGGCGTCGAAGTAGACCGGCGCCGGGTCCTCGGCGAGGACGGTGTCGAGGTCGGTGGACCAGTCGGCGATGCCGTGCTGGTCGGCGAGCCGGGCCAGCTTGTCGGCGTTGCGGCCGAGGAGCACCGGCTCCACCTGCAGGCGGGTGCCGTCGGGAAGCGGGATCCCGCCGTCGTCACGGATGGCCAGGATGGAGCGCAGCAGGTGCTGGCGGTAGCCCATTCGGCCGGTGACGCCGTTCATCAGGATGCGGGTGGTGGAGTCGGGCATGGTGGGTCCTCACGATCGAGGTCGTCGGGTGGGCGTACGTCAGGTGGCGGGGGAGGCGGCGGGCCGGCCGCCGAGGTAGAGCTCGGCCAGCTGCGGGTCGCGCAGCAGCTCGTCGGCCGGGCCGGAGATGTGGACGCGGCCGAGGTCGAGCACGCAGCCGAGGTCGGCCGTCTCCAGCGCCCGGCGGGCGTTCTGCTCGACCAGCAGCACGGCGGTGCCGGCGTCGCGCATCCGCACGACCTGCTCGAAGACCGTGCCGGTGGCCTTGGGGTCGAGCCCCATGGACGGCTCGTCGAGCAGCACGACCTGGGGGCTGACCATCAGCGACCGGGCGAACTCGACCTGCTTCTGCTGGCCGCCGGAGAGCGCTCCGGCGAGCGCGTTCCACCGGTCGGCGACGACGGGGAACAGCGTCTTGACGAAGTCGATGCGGTCGTTGACCTCGCCCTTGTCCTTGACGGAGTAGGCGCCCAGCCGGACGTTCTCCTCGACCGTCATCTCCTTGAACACGCTGTGGCCCTGCAGGACGTGCGAGAGCCCGGCGGCGAGCATCTGCTGCGGCGAGTTCTTCGTGACGTCCTTGCCGGCGACGCGGATGGTGCCCGAGCGCGGGGTGAGCATGCCGCTGGCGACCTTGAGGACGGTGGACTTGCCGGCGCCGTTGGGGCCGACGAGGCACACGACGGTGGCCGGCGGGACCTTGACGGTGAGCCCGCGGAGCACGAGCGCCGCCCGGCCGTAGCCGGCCTCGACGTCGTCGAGCTCGAGGAGGTACTGCTCGGAGGCTCGGGGGGTGGTGTCAGATGCCAAGGTAGGCCTCCAGGACTCGGGGGTCGCTCTGCACGACCGTCGGGGTGCCCTCGCAGATGGGGCGGCCGCGGTCGAAGACCACGACGTGGTCGGAGAGGCCCATGACCAGCTCCATGTTGTGCTCCACGACGATGAACGTCTTGCCCTCGGCGTTGAGCGAGCGCACCAGGTTGGCGATGCGGTCGATGAGCGCCGGGTTCACGCCGCCGGCGGGCTCGTCGAGCATGATCGTCTCGGGGTCGGCCATCAGCACGCCCGCGAGCTCGAGGAGCTTCTGCTGGCCGTAGGAGATGTCGCGGGCCAGCGAGTGCTCGAGGTGCTCGATGCCGACGCGGGCCAGCAGGCCGCGGGCCCGGTCGAGCTCCTCGGCGTCGCGCGCCGAGGCCAGCTGGCGCCGCAGCGACGTCGAGCGGACCGCGACGAGCATGTTCTCCATGACCGTCATCCGCGGGAACACGCGGCAGAGCTGGAAGCTGCGGCCCACGCCGGCGCGGGCGATGCGGTGCGGCGCCTTGCCCGTGATGTCGGCCCCGCGATAGCTCACCGTGCCCTCGTCGGGCTTGATCATCCCGGTGACGCAGTTGAAGAACGTCGTCTTGCCCGAGCCGTTGGGGCCGATCAGCGCGTTGACCTTGCCGTGGTGGAAGGTCACCGACGCGCCGTCGACGGCGGTGACGCCGCCGAACCTCTTCGTCAGGCCGACGGTCGCCAGGCTCGCGGTCTGCTGGGCCGGGGCGGCGTCCGCGGTGGCGGTCATGAGCGGGCTCCTTCGGTGACGGTGCTGTCGCTGGTCGGGATGTCGGTGCCGTCGTCGGTCCGCGCCTGCTGGTCGGCCTGGGCGGCCTCCGGGCCGGCCGTGCGCCGCTGCTCGGCGAGCTCGGCCTGGGTGACCTCGCGGATCGACGTCTTCTGCGGCCGGAACCGGTCGACGAGGTTCGTCGCGGCGGGGATGATCCCGTCGGGCATGAACAGCACGACCAGGCCGAGGAGCAGGCCCATGGCGACGAGGTGGAACTGCGTGTCGCCGTACTGGTTCTTGAAGTACTCCACGGCGTAGCCCACGATCACCGCCCCGAGGAACGGTCCGAACAGGCTGCGGATGCCGCCGAGCAGGCTCATCAGCACCATGTAGGAGCCGACCAGGATCGAGAACTGGAAGATCGGGTCGAGGAAGCCGAACCACAGGGCGTACAACCCGCCGCCGAGGGCGGTGAAGAACGCCGACACCACGAACGCGATGAGCTTGTAGGTGAACGTCGGGACGCCGAGGGCCTGCGCCTTGTCCTCGTCCTCGCGGATGGCCTTGAGGCCCATGCCGAAGCGCGAGCGGTCGATAAGCCACCACGTGAGCAGCGCGACGGCCAGCAGGGCCGCGTGGAGGTAGAAGAACCGCTCGTGCTGCTCGGGCCGCAGCACCTCGGGGGCGAAGGGCCGCGGCACGCGCAGGCCGTTGGAGCCACCGGTGAACGAGCCCCACGACTGGAAGACCAGCAGCAGGATCAGCACGAGGGCGATCGAGACGATCACGAAGGACGCGCCACGCACCCGGAGGCTGGCGATGCCGATCGGGACCGCGAGCACGGCGACGGCCAGTCCGGCGAGCAGCATCCCGAGCCAGGGATTGACCCCGGTGTGGATGACCAGCAGGCCGGTGGCGTAGCCGCCGAGGCCGGAGTACGCCGCGTGGCCGAGGGAGATGTAGCCGGTGAACCCGCCGACGAAGTTCCACGAGGTCGCCAGGACGGCGTAGCTCATGATCACCACGCCCACCGAGAGGATGAACGGGTTGGCCGCCACGGACGGGAAGGACAGGACCGCGGCCGCGAGGACCAGCAGACCGACCGCCTTGAGGGCCACCGACCCGCGCGAGCGCCGGTCGGTCGTGGACACGGTGTCAGAAGCGCTGGGCAAGACGACCTCCGAAGAATCCCTGCGGTCGCACCATGAGGGTGGCGAACAACGCGATGTAGAAGAACGTCTGGGCCCACGTGGTGCCCAGGGGGATCTGGAGCAGGGCCTGGCCCATGCCGAGCACCATCGCCGCGATGGCCGCGCCGGGGATGCTGCCGAGGCCGCCGACGACGATGATCGCCATGAGCGGGCCGATCCAGTGCCAGTGGAGCGAGGGGTAGAACGTCGAGTCCAGCGCGAGCGCCGT
This sequence comes from Nocardioides xinjiangensis, assembly GCF_017916385.1. NCBI lineage: Bacteria > Bacillati > Actinomycetota > Actinomycetes > Propionibacteriales > Nocardioidaceae > Nocardioides > Nocardioides xinjiangensis. The sequence continues at coordinate 1,194,348 of NZ_JAFMSW010000001.1, read as the reverse complement.
GCCGCCGATCGCCGCCGTGGCCAGGCCGAGGCCGAAGCCGTAGCCCGCGACCCGCTCGGTGTTGATGCCGATGAGGCGGGCGGCCTCGGGGTGCTGGATCGTGGCCCGCAGCGCCTGGCCGAACTGCGTCTTCTTCATGAGCAGGAAGAGCGCGGCGAGCGAGACGACGGCGAGGGCGAAGGCGATGAGCTTGACCACCGCGACGTTGGCGCCGAAGACCTCGAAGTTCGCGCCGCCGTAGTCGAGCCGGATGCGGCGCTGGGTGCCGCTGAAGGCGAAGCCCAGCATGCCCTCGATCACCAGGGCGATCGAGAAGGTCAGCAGCACCGACATCATCGTCAGTGTCGCCGGGCGCAGCCGGCTGATGAGCACCCGCTGCATGAGCACGCCCATCGCGAAGAACAGCGGCACGGTGAGCACGAGGGACAGCAGCGGGTCGAGGCCGGTCTCGCTGGTGAACCACCAGGCGAGGTAGGCGGCGAGGATCAGGAACGCCGAGTGGGCGATCATCACCACGCGCATCACGCCGAAGTAGAGGGTGAGGCCGGCTGCGAGGAGGGCGTAGAGCCCGCCCAGCAGCACGCCCAGCACCAGGCTCTGGAGGAGCAGGGACATGGCAGGGGCCTAACGGTCGGGGGCGTCGGTGGGTCGGGTGGCCCGAGCTGGTCGGGCGCCGGGCGCTGGTCGGCGGGCGGAGGTCACCAGGCCGGCTTCTCGAGGATGAGCTCGGCCTCGGCGGCCTCCTCGGGCAGCACGATGCGGATCTTGCCGTCGACGTACTGCTGGATGAGGTGGGCGCCCTCGGGCCGGCCCTGCTCGTCCCAGGTCAGCGGGCCGACCACGGTCTCCACTTCGTTCTCCCGCAGCCAGTCGATGAGCTGGGACTGGCACTCGGGGTCCGGGCTGGCGCACTCGACGGCCTCGACCGCGGCGGCGACGACCTGGCCGGTGGTCCAGGCGTTGGCCTCGTCCTCGGCCGGCGGCGTGCCGTTGCGCTCGGTGTAGTACTCCACGAACTCCTGGTTGGTGGGGTAGTCCGCCTCGGGCGTGTAGCCGGTGGGGGAGAGGATGCCCTCGGTCTTGCTGCCGATCGCCTCGGGGAACTCCGGGTTGGTCGGCGCGGTGGAGAAGGCGGCCATCTTGGGCTGGTAGTCGAGCTGCTGCAGCGCCACGATCATGTTGACGGCGTCCTGGTACTGCGTGCCGCCCACGACGACGTCGGCATTGCTGTCGGCGATCTTCGCCGCGATCGAGCCGAAGTCGGTGGTGTTGGGCGGGTAGACCTCGTCGACGACGGTCTCCACGCCCATCTCCTCGAGCCGGGACTTCAGGCCGTAGGCGGTGCCCATGGCGAACGGGTCGTCCATCGCGGCGTAGGCGGCGGTCTTGGGGCGCTGGGCCTCCGGGAGCGCCTCGATGGCGTCGGCGAGGTAGTCGTAGTGGTCGTCGGCGATGGCCGGGGCGGCGTAGAAGAGGTTGTCGAAGCCCTGGGTGAAGACCTCCTCGGCGGCACCGGCCGGCTCCACGAAGAGGAAGCCGTAGTCCTGGGCCACCTGCGCGGCCGGGACCACCAGGCGGGTGGAGAAGGGCCCGAAGACGAGGTCGACCCCGTCCTGGTTGATGAGCTTCTCGTAGTCGGCCGCGACGCGGTCGGCGTTGGACTGGTCGTCGAGGATGGTGAGCTCGACGTCGCGCCCGAGGAGGCCGCCGTTCTCGTTGACGTAGTCGGCCCACGCCTCGTAGCCGCGCTGCACGCCCTTGCCGGGCTCGGAGAAGTCTCCGGTCAGCGGCAGCGAGATGCCGATCTTGATCGGGCCGTCGCCGTCCTCGGCGGAGTCGCCGCCGGCGCCCGAGCTCATGCACGCAGTCAGCGCCAGGCAGGACGCCAGCGCGAGTCCGGCCACGCGGTAGGGGGTCTTCACCAACATGTCACTCCTCGGGGTGTGCGATGCCGTGTTTAGCGGCGTAAGCGCTTTCGTAAGCGCTTTCGGGTACTGTAGGCACAGCCGGGGTGGTGTGGCAAGGGTCACATATCGTCTAATCGGGACCGGCAGCGAGGAGAGCCATGAGCACCAGGCGGGCGGCCACCCTGCGCCTGCAGGACGTGGCCGAGGCGGCCGGCGTCTCCATCGCCACCGCCTCGCGCAGCCTCTCGGGCTCCCCCGGCGTGAGCGAGACGGTGGCCGAACGGGTGCGTGAGGTGGCGTCCACCCTCGGCTACGTCGCCAACGTGCACGCACGGAGCCTGGCCGGGGGCCCCACGCGGACGGTCGGCCTGGTCGTCCACGAGATCGGCGACCCCTACTTCTCCGAGATCGCGAGCGGCCTCCTCGGCGTCGGCGCCCGCGAGGGCCTCACCGTGCAGATCTGCCACACCGGTCGTGACCCCGAGCGGGAGCTCGCGCAGCTGCGCATGCTCATCGCCAACCGCGTCGGGGCGATCGTGATCGCCGGTTCGGGACTGGTCGACCCGAGCCTGCAGGCGCCTGCCAAGGCCGAGCTTCAAACGTTCCGCCGCGCGGGCGGACGGGTCGCGGTCATCGGCCGCCACCACCTCGGGGTCGACGCGGTGCTGCCCGACAACGTGGAGGGCGCCCGCGCCGTGGCCCGGCACCTGCTCGACCTCGGTCACCGCCGCGTCGCCGTGGCGGCCGGCTCCCGGCAGCTCACGACCGTCGCGGACCGCCTCGCCGGCCTGCAGCAGGCCTTCGCCGACGCCGGGCTCGACTTCGCCGCCGTGCCGGTGGTCGAGACCGACTTCACGCGCGCCGGCGGCAAGGCCGCCGCCGAGCAGATCCTGGCCGAGCACCCGGGCGTCACCGCGGTGCTGGCCCTCAACGACGACATGGCCATCGGCGTGCTGTCCGCGCTCCGGGCGCGCGGGGTCTCGGTGCCGCGGGAGGTGTCGGTCACCGGGTTCGACGACGTCGCCGTGGCCGGCGACCTCGCCCCGTCGCTCACCACCGTGCGGCTGCCGATGGGGGAGATGGGGGAGCAGGCGCTGGTGCTCGCGCTCAAGAAGCCGGGGACCCGTCCCCGGCGGCGCCACGTGGACGCCGAGCTCGTCGTCCGCGACTCCTCCGGGCCGCCGCCGTCATGAGCGAGCCACGCGTGCTGGTCGCGCCCGACAAGTTCAAGGGCTCGCTGCCCGCCCACGAGGTGGCGCGGGCCCTCGCCGACGGCGTGAGCAAGGCCCGTCCGGACGCCCGGATCGAGTGCCTGCCCGTCGCCGACGGAGGCGACGGCACTCTGGACGCCGCCGTCGCCAGCGGGTTCGAGCGGGTCGAGGTGGTCGTCGCGGGACCCACCGGGGAGCCGGTGACGACGGCGTACGCCCGCCGGGGGACGACCGCGGTCGTCGAGATGGCCGACGCCTGTGGGCTGGCACGGCTCCCGGAGGGGGTCCTCGCGCCCATGACGGCGACCAGCCGCGGGCTAGGCGAGGCGGTGGCGGCCGCGCTCGACGCGGGGTGCCGCGAGCTGGTGGTGGGCATCGGCGGCAGCGCCAGCACCGACGGCGGAGCCGGGATGCTGGCCGCGCTCGGAGCCGGAATCTCGGCGGACGGCGTGGACCTCGGCGGCCTGCACCCGGCGCTCGCGGAGACGCGGATCGTCGTGGCGTGCGACGTCGACAACCCGCTGACCGGCCCGGACGGCGCGGCCGCGGTCTACGCGCCGCAGAAGGGCGCGACCCCCGACCAGGTGGCCGAGCTCGACGCGCGGCTCGACCGCTGGGCCGACGCGGTGGCGCTCGCGACGGGAGCCGACCGGCGCGACGAGGCCGGCGCCGGGGCGGCCGGGGGCGTGGGGTTCGGTCTCGTGGCGGTGCTGGGCGCCGAGCTGCGACCGGGCATCGACCTCATGCTCGACCTGCTGGGCTTCGCCGATCGGGTCCGCGGCGCCGACCTCGTCCTCACCGGTGAGGGCTCGCTCGACGAGCAGAGCCTGCGCGGCAAGGCGCCGGTGGGCGTGGCGACCGCGGCCGCCCGGGTCGGCGCGCCGGTCGTCGCGGTCTGCGGCCGCCGGCTCCTGACCGACGCCCAGGTGACGGGGGCCGGCTTCGCGGCCGCCCACGCGCTGACCGACCTCGAGCCCGACGTCGCGACGTGCCTCCGCGAACCCGCCCGACTGCTGGTCGACCTGGGCGAGCGGATCGGGCGCGAGCACCTCGGCTGAGGCCCGACCACACGCGGCGTGAGCGTGGAGGATCCGAGCCACCAGGTGACCCGGATCCTCCACGACGCTCGCCGGGTCGCCTACTCGGGCGGCTCCGGCGACCCGTCCTCGGCCTCCTGGCCGGCCCGCGGCTCGCCGGGCGCCTCGCCGACCTCCTGGTGCGAGGTGTCGCCGTCGGGGGCCTGCGACTTGTCGTCGGGCTCCGAGATCTCGTCGGGGGCGGCGTCGTCGACGGCGGGGTTGTCGTCGGGGTCGAGGTCGCGGGACAGGCCGTTGTCGGCCGGGTCGTCCTCGAGCGCGTCGACGCCGCCGGGTGCCAGCTGCGGCTCCTCGGTGAACGGCGTCGGCATGGGGCTCAGGTCGTCGTTGGTCATCGATTCCCTCCCTTGGGTCGGTCGTCGGATCCTGCCCTGACCGCCTCGCCGGGGCCACCCCCGCCCGGGCGGGCGTCCCACCCGTAGGCGAGGTAGCCGACCCCGGAGGACAGGTGTGCCAGGGCGTGCGCCTCGTGCGGCACCATCGGCTCCGGCAGCGCGTCGAGCGGGAACCAGCCGAGCGCGGAGGCCTTCTCCGTCTCCACGATCCGCGGCTCGCCGACCCACGACCGAGCGGTGAAGAACCAGTCCACCCGCTCCTCGATCGCCGGGCCGAACTGGCTGCGCTGCATGGTGAGGACGAACTCGAGGTCGACCCCGGTGATGCCGAGCTCCTCGACCGCCTCGCGGCGCGCGGCGTCGTACGCCGTCTCGCCGCGCTCGACGTGCCCCGCGGCCGCGGCGGCCCAGTGCCCCGGCATGTACGGGACCGGGCCCCGCTGCTGCAGGAGCACCTCCGTGCCGCCCGCTCCGTCACGCAGCAGGTAGACGTAGGAGGCGGGCACGAGGGCGAAGCGGTCGGTCACCCGTCCCAACCTAAGGGCCGGTCAGCGCGGGGGCGGGGGCGGGACGTCGTCGTCCCTGCGGTCGAGCGAGTCCAGCGCGTCGCGCGCCTTGCCGGTGGCCTTCTCGATCGTGTCGGCGTGCTTGCCGCCGGTCCGCTCGTTGGCGAACGCGCCGGCCTTGTCGATGCCCTCGGCGATCCTGTCGCCGTGCTGGTCGACGACCTCGGTGATCCTCGCTCGGGCCTTGTCCAGGAAGCTCAACGGGTCCTCCTCGCGATGGCGCCGGCCCACCCGGCGGGTGGGCACTCCGGCTGCGATCGAGCGTAGCCACGCTGCGACAATCGGGGCATGCCTCGTCCTGTCGTCGCCGTCGTGGGTGCGACGGCGTCGGGCAAGACCGCCTTGAGCCTCGACCTGGCCGAGCGGCTCGGAGGAGAGGTCGTCAACACCGACGCCATGCAGGTCTACCGCGGCATGGACGTCGGCACGGCCAAGCTCCCCGAGGCCGAGCGGCGCGGCATCGCGCACCACCTCCTCGACGTGCTCGAGGTGACCGAGCCGGCCACGGTCGCGCTCTTCCAGGGCTGGGCCCGCGAGGTCGTCGCCGACGTGCGGGGCCGCGGGGCCGTTCCGGTGCTGGTGGGCGGTTCCGCGCTCTACACGCGCGCGATCCTCGACCGCTTCGAGTTCCCCGGCACCGACGACTCCCTGCGCCGCGAGCTCGAGGCGGAGCTCGAGCGGGTCGGCAGCCACGCGCTCCACGAGCGCCTCGCGGGCGTCGACCCGGAGGCAGCCGCGCAGATCCTCCCCGACAACGGCCGGCGCGTGGTCCGCGCCCTGGAGGTGGTGGCGCTGACCGGCCGGCCGTTCGGCGCCAGCCTCCCGCGCCTGGAGTACGTCGATCCGCTGACCGTCCAGGTCGGCGTCGACATCGACCGGCCGACCCTCGACGCGCGCATCGCGCGTCGGGTGGAGGAGATGTTCGCGAGCGGCTTCGTCGAGGAGGTCGAGGCGCTGCTGGCCCGGGGCCTGGCGGAGGGTCGCACCGCCGCCCGGGCGATCGGCTACCGCGAGGTGGCCGGCTTCCTGGCCGGCGACCGGACGCTCGCCGAGGCGATCGAGCAGACCACCGTGGCGACGCGCCGCTTCGCGCGGCGGCAGGACGCCTGGTTCCGCAAGGACCCGCGGATCGTGTGGGTCGCGCACGACGACCCCGACCGCGTCGCGAAGGCGGTGGCGGCGGTCGAGCGCCTCGTGACCACGAACGCCGACGGCTGACCCGAGCCCGGCGGAGGAGCGCAATTCCGGTCGGGCGGCCGGCCCGACGCCGGTGCGAGGCTGGCGCCATGGCGACGATCTACTACACCGGCTGCACCCTCGACGGCTTTCTCGCGACCGACGACCACTCGCTCGACTGGCTGACCTCGCGCGACATCGACCAGGACGGCCCGATGGGCTACCCGGCGTTCCGCGAGCGGCTCGGGGCGTGCGTCATGGGCGCGACGACCTGGCAGTGGATCCTCGACCACGACGAGGAGCCGTGGGGTCCGCTGCCGACCTGGGTGATGACGCACCGCACGTTCCCCGAGGCGCCGCCGAGCGTGCGCTTCGACCGCGACGACGTACGCCGCGTGCACGCCGAGATGACGGAGGCGGCCGGTGGCAAGGACGTCTGGGTGGTCGGCGGGGGCGACCTCGTGGGCCAGCTCCACGACGCCGGGCTGCTCGACGAGGTGTGGATCCAGTACGCCCCGGTCTTCATCGGCAGCGGGGCGCCGGTGCTGCCCCGCCACGTCGAGCTCCGGCTCGAGGAGGTCGCGCGCAACCGCGACTTCATGTGCGGGCGCTACACCGTCGTGCGGTGACGCGCGCCCCCGGGGGCGCTCGCCCGTGGGGGCGTGGACAACGGGGCGGCCGAGGAGCAAGGTGGAACAGACCGACTCCGGGGAGGTTCCCATGCACGTCCGTACGTCTCTTGCCGCTGCGACCGCGACCGGCCTGCTCGCCGGACTCGTCGTCGCGACGCCCGCCGGCGCGACCGGACGGGCCCCGGACGGGGCGGAGCCCCGCCCGACCGCCAAGGTGCCGACGGCGATCGGCAAGGGGGGTGCCGTCAGCACGGTCGACCCGGAGGCCAGCGCCGCCGCGCTCAAGGTGCTGAAGGCCGGCGGCAACGCCGTCGACGCGGCGGTCGCCGCCGCGGCCACCCTGGGCGTGACGGAGCCCTACAGCGCCGGCATCGGCGGCGGCGGCTACTTCGTCTACTACAACGCCAAGAGCGGCAAGGTGCGCACGATCGACGGCCGCGAGACCGCGCCGAAGCGGATGCCGAACGACGCCTTCATCGACCCGGCGACGGGCAGGCCGTACAACTTCACCCCTGAGCTGGTCACCAGCGGCGTCTCCGTGGGCACGCCCGGCACTCCGGCCACGTGGGAGCGCGCGCTCGACAAGTGGGGCACACTGAGCCTGGCCCAGGCGCTCCGTCCGGCGATCAAGGTCGCCACGCGCGGCTTCGTCGTCGACGAGACCTTCCGCCAGCAGACCCTCGACAACGAGACCAGGTTCCGCGCCTTCAAGGCGACGCGCAAGCTGTTCCTGCGCGGGGGCGACGCGCCCGCGGTCGGCTCGGTCTTCCGCAACCGCCAGCTGGCGCGCACCTACACCCGCCTGGGTCGCAAGGGACTCCCCTACTTCTACCGCGGCGAGCTCGCCAAGCTCATGGTCGACGTCGTCCGCCACCCGCGGACCACCGCCAACACCGAGCTCCCCGTCCCGCCCGGCCACCTGAGCCGCCGCGACCTCAAGACCTACGAGGTGCTGGTGCAGCGGCCCACCCGCGTCGACTACCGCGGGTACGACGTCTACGGCATGGCCCCGTCGTCGTCGGGCGGCACCACCGTCGGCGAGGCGCTCAACATCCTCGAGCGCTACGACCTGTCCAGCATGACCGCGGAGCAGGCGCTCCACCACTACCTCGAGGCCAGCGCGCTCGCCTTCGCCGACCGCGGCAAGTACGTCGGCGACCCCGCCTTCGTCGACGTCCCGGTCAGGCGGCTGCTCGACGACCGCTACGCCGCCGAGCGCGCCTGCCTGCTGAACCCGGCCCGCGCCGCCACCAAGCCGGTCCCCGCCGGCGACGTGACGTCGTACGACGGCGTGTGCTCGCCCACGAAGGCCGACGGGGTCACCGACGCCGACACCGAGAACATCTCCACCACCAACCTGACCGTCGCCGACGGGTGGGGCAACGTCGTGGAGTACACCCTCACCATCGAGCAGACCGGCGGCTCCGGCCAGGTCGTGCCGCGGCACGGCTTCCTGCTCAACAACGAGCTCACCGACTTCTCGACGGTGTACGACCCCGCCGACCCCAACCGCATCCAGCCGGGCAAGCGGCCCCGCAGCTCGATGTCCCCGACGATCGTGCTCAGGAACGGCAAGCCCTTCCTCGCGCTCGGCTCGCCGGGCGGCTCGACCATCATCACGACGGTCCTGCAGATGATCGTCAACCGCATCGACCTCGGCATGACCGTCCAGGAGGCGATCGCCGCGCCGCGCGCGACGCAGCGCAACACCGCCAACACGACGGCCGAGCCCGAGTTCATTACCGCCTACGGTCCCGCGCTGACCGCGCTCGGCCACCGGCTGGTGCCGGCGGGAGACGCGTTCACCAGCGCGGCCGAGATCGGGGCGGCGACGGCGATCGAGTTCGGTCGGCGCGGCCGCATGACGGCGGTCGCCGAGCCCACCCGGCGTGGCGGCGGCTCGGCGAAGGTGGTCAAGCGCCGCCGCTGAGCCGGGGCCAGCTCGCGCCGCCTGCCACACTGGATCGGTGAGCTACCGCTTCCTCAAGGGCCACGGCACCGAGAACGACTTCGTCGTCCTGCCCGACCCCGACGGCTCGGTCCACGGCGACGCGGACGGCGAGATGGCCGCCGAGCGGGTGCGCGCGCTCTGCGACCGTCGCGCGGGCATCGGCGGCGACGGGGTGCTGCGCGCGGTGCGGCGCGACGGCGGGTGGTTCATGGACTACCGCAACTCCGACGGGTCGACCAGCGAGATGTGCGGCAACGGCGTCCGGGTCTTCGCGCGCTACCTGCACGAGCACGAGGGCGAGCCGTTCCCGATCGAGGTCGGCACCCGCGCCGGCACCAAGGTGCTCGACCGGGCCGGGGCCGGCTTCACCGCCGACATGGGCGCACCCGCGCTCCTCGGCGAGACCGCGGTGTCCGTCGGCGACCGCACGTGGGCGGCGCAGCACGTCTCGATGGGCAACCCGCACGCGGTCGCCTTCGTCGACGACCTCGAGGACGCCGGCGACCTCCTCGCGCCGCCGCGCCACGACCCGGCGGTCTACCCCGACGGCGTCAACGTCGAGTTCGTGGTACGCCGCGGGCCGCGGCACGTGGCGATGCGCGTGCACGAGCGGGGGTCCGGGGAGACGCGCTCCTGCGGCACCGGCGCCTGTGCCGTGGCCGTCGCGGCGGCGCTGCTCGACGACGCGCCCCGCGGAACGACGTACCGCGTCGACGTCCCGGGCGGCACCCTCCACGTGGAGTGGACCGCCGACGACCGGGTCCTGCTGACGGGGCCGGCGGTGCTCGTCGCCGAGGGCACGACGGACCTCTGAGGCCGGCTGGTCGGGTCGAGTGCCGCCGCGGTCGTAGCCCGCACGGAGCCCAGCACTCGACTGGCATAGCATCCGGCGACATGGACATCACCGGATCCACCGCCATCGTCACCGGCGGCGCCAGCGGCATCGGTGCCGCGGTCGCCCGCGCCCTCTCCGCCCGGGGAGCGACGGTCGTCGTCGCCGACATCGACGCCGAGAAGGGCGAGGCGCTCGCCGGGGAGATCGGCGGCGTCTTCGCCGCCGTCGACGTGACGCGGACCGAGCAGGTCACCGCGGCGGTCGAGGCGGCCGCCGAGATCGCGCCGCTGCGCGCCTGCGTGAACTCCGCGGGCATCGGCTGGGCCCAGCGCACCATCGGCCGTGACGGCCTGATCGAGCAGGCCCACGACCTCGACGCGTTCCGCAAGGTGGTGGAGATCAACCTCATCGGCACCTTCGACATGACCCGCCAGGCCGCGACGGTGATGAGCCGCAACGAGCCCGACGAGGACGACCAGCGGGGCGCCATCGTCAACCTCGCCTCGGTCGCGGCCTTCGACGGCCAGATCGGCCAGGCGTCGTACTCCGCGTCCAAGGGCGGCGTCGTCGGGATGACCCTCCCAATTGCGCGCGACCTGTCCGCCGCCGGCATCCGCCTCAACACCGTGGCGCCCGGCCTGATCGACACCCCGATCTACGACGCGTTCCCCGAGCCCGAGCAATTCAAGGCCAACCTCGGTCGCAACGTGCTGTTCCCCAAGCGCCTCGGCCGTGCCGACGAGCTGGCCAGCATGGTCGTGGAGTGCCTGACCAACTCCTACATGAACGGCGAGACCATCCGCGTCGACGGCGGCATCCGGATGCCACCGAAGTGACCGGACGGGCCACGTAGGGGCGAGCCGCGTCCCCACTGGTCCAGACCGTTGTCCGCATTCTGGGCGTTTCGCCCCGTGTCCCGGCGCCGCGGTGGATGGTCTCCCTGAAGTTCGAGATTCATCCAGCCTGTGGGGGGCGCACGATGACCAGGATGGCGGAGCCGCGGGGATGCTCCAGTGCAGGCGGCGACGGAGAGCTGGCGTCGCTCGTGACACGTTGGGTCGGCGCTCGCAGCGACGTCCAGGTGCGCGCGGCGACCGAGGCGGTCGACGAGACCGCGCTGGTCGGCCCGACCGAGTCGGCCGGGTCCGACGACCCTGCCTTCGGGCCGACGCCGCGCAGGCGTGCCCTGCCTCGTCGCGGGGCGGCAGTCGACGCGGAGCGCGCGACCAGGCGCGCGGTGCTCATCGACACCCGCCGCATCCCCGAGGACGTCGCTGCCAAGCTGCTCGCACGGCTGGGCGAGCGGGGGCCGGTCGACGTCTGCCGCGCCTACGCGGACTGGAGCCGGTCCGACCTCGGCGCGTGGGCGGGTCGCCTGCGCCCGCAGGGGCTCTCCTCCTTCCACCAGCTGGCCGCCGACGGCGAGCAGGCGCTGGTGGCGATGGCCATCGACGCCGTCGACATCGCCCGCGAGGCCGCGGTCGACGAGGTGGTGATCGTCGGCGACATGACGTGCATGCTGCCCCTGGTGCACCGGCTGCACTCTGCGGGCGTGCGGGTGGTCGTGGTGGGTCCCGCACACACGGCGCACGACGTCCGCGCCGCGTGCGACGAGTTCATCGACTTCGACTCGCTGACGGAGGAGCGAGCGGTCGCGCTCGGGCGGCACCGCGCCTGAGGATCGGCCCCCCACCGTTGTCAGCCCTGCGCGAAACTGCTCGCGCAGGTGAGGTCGGGCGACCTACCCTTGCTGGTATATGACGAACGCACCTGACTTCAATCTGCGCGACGCCCTCGACGCCACCCGCGGCTGGGACGACGACACGATCGAGCTCGACGACGAGCTGCTCGCCGACCAGGACGACTTCGAGTCCGGCTACGCCGACGACACGGCGTACGACGACGAGGCCGACCCCGAGGAGCTGACGCTCGGCGCGCAGGAGCTGGCCGAGCGCCACGCCCTGCGCCGCGTCGCCAGCCTGCGCACCGAGCTCGAGGACATCACCGAGGTCGAGTACCGCCAGCTCCGGCTGGAGAAGGTCGTGCTCGTCGGCGTGTGGACCGAGGGCAGCGTCACCGACGCCGAGAACTCGATGGCCGAGCTCGCGCTGCTCGCCGAGACCGCCGGCTCCGAGGTCCTCGAGGCCGTCTTCCAGCGCCGCCAGAAGCCGGACCCGGCCACCTACATCGGCCGCGGCAAGGTCGACGCGATCCGCGAGATCGTGCAGGCGACCGGCGCCGACACCGTCATCTGCGACGGCGAGCTCGCGCCCAGCCAGCTGCGCAACCTCGAGGACCGGCTCAAGGTCAAGGTGGTCGACCGCACCGCGCTGATCCTCGACATCTTCGCCCAGCACGCGAAGAGCAAGGAGGGCCAGGCGCAGGTGGAGCTCGCCCAGCTGCAGTACATGAAGCAGCGCCTGCGCGGCTGGGGCGGCAACCTGTCCCGCCAGGCCGGTGGCCGGGCCGCCGGCGGCGAGGGCATCGGTGGCCGCGGTCCCGGTGAGACCAAGATCGAGACCGACCGCCGCCGCATCAACACCCGGATCGCCAAGCTGCGACGCGAGCTCAAGGAGATGCGCGGCACCCGTGAGGTCAAGCGGCAGTCGCGCCGCCGCAACCACGTGCCCAGCGTTGCGATCGCCGGCTACACCAACGCCGGCAAGTCCTCGCTGCTCAACCGGCTGACCGACGCCGGGGTGCTCGTGGAGAACGCGCTGTTCGCGACCCTGGACCCCACCACCCGGCGTACGACGACCTCGGACGGGCGGGTGTACACGATGTCCGACACCGTCGGCTTCGTGCGCCACCTCCCGCACGACCTTGTCGAGGCGTTCCGCTCGACGCTCGAGGAGGTCGCCGACGCCGACCTGCTGCTCCACGTCGTCGACGGCTCGCACCCCGACCCGGAGGGCCAGATCGCTGCGGTGCGACAGGTGCTCGCCGAGATCGGTGCGACCAAGGTCCCCGAGATCATCGTCATCAACAAGGCCGACGCCGCCGACCCGCTGGTGATCAGCCGGCTCAGGGCGCGCGAGCCGCACAGCGTCGTGGTGAGCGCGAAGACGGGCGAGGGCATCGAGGAGGCGCTGCGGACGATCGAGTCCGAGCTGCCGCGGCCGCAGGTCGAGTTCGACGTGCTGCTGCCCTACGAGCGCGGCGACCTGGTGAACCGCATTCACCAGGAGGCCGAGATCGGCTCGATGGAGCACACCGGCGACGGCACGCTCGTCGTCGGCCGGGCCAACGCCGACCTCGCCGGCGAGCTGGCGGCCTACGCCCGCTGACCTCGCGCGGGCGGAACCTTCGAGCGGGGCGGCGCGTTGAGCCGTCCGTGCCCGATTACGGGCGTCGAAGTCTCGTAGTAGAGGATGTCGCGCATGTCACGAGGTGTCTGGATCCGCTTCATCCTCGTGCTCGGCCTGCTGGCCGGGTGCGCGGCGCTCGCCGTCAACGTCAAGCCCAACCTGGGCCTGGACCTCCGCGGCGGTGCGCAGTTCGTCTTCGAGGCCGAGGGGACCGAGCAGACGCCCGCCAACGCGGAGAACGTCGACAAGACCCTGCAGGTCCTCCGCGGCCGGGTCGACGCCCTCGGTGTCGCCGAGTCCACCCTGGTCCGCCAGGGCGAGAACCGCATCCTGGTCGAGCTGCCCGGCGTGACCAACGACGCCGAGGCGCAGGAGGCCGAGGAGCGCATCGGCACGACGGCGAAGCTGACCATTCACGAGGTCGTCTCGACCACCCAGCCCGACGCCGAGCCCAGCAAGAAGAACAACCTCGTGCTGCCCTCCGACCAGGGCGACACCCTCGAGGTCGGTCCGACGGTCATCCAGGGCGAGGAGATCACCGGCGCCAGCGCGGTGCAGCGCGAGCAGAGCGTCGAGTGGGTCGTGGCCATCGACTTCAACGGCAAGGGTGGCGACACCTGGGCCGACATCACCGGCAAGGCCGCCTGCAACCCCTCCGGCGACCCCAAGCGCCGCATCGCGATCGTGCTCGACAACGAGGTCATCTCCTCGCCCGAGGTCAACACGGGGGTCGGCTGCAACGTCGGCATCCGCGGCGGCTCCACCGACATCACCGGCAACTTCACCTCGGCGGAGGCTCGCGAGCTCTCCGCGCTCATCGAGGGCGGCGCCCTGCCGCTCGAGCTGACCGCCATCTCCGACCGCCTCGTCGGCCCGTCGCTCGGTGAGGCGGCGATCGACGCCTCGATCGAGGCCGGCATCATCGGCCTCATCCTGACCGGCCTGTTCATCGTGATCGTCTACCGGCTCGTCGGTCTCATGGCGACCATCGCGCTGGCGTCGTACGCCCTGCTCGCCTATGCCATGCTCGTCGGGCTCGGGTCGACGCTCACGCTGCCCGGCCTCGCCGGCTTCGTGCTCGCCATCGGCATGGCGATCGACGCGAACGTCCTCGTCTTCGAACGAGCCCGGGAGGAGTACGCCGCCTACCCGTCCGCCGGGCTGCGCCGCGCCCTCGCGGTCGGCTTCAACAAGGCGTGGACCGCCATCATCGACTCCAACGTGACCACGCTGCTCGCGGCCGGGCTGCTGTTCTTCCTCGGCTCCGGTCCGATCAAGGGCTTCGGTGTCACCCTGTCCATCGGTGTCATCGCGTCGATGATCTCCGCGCTGATCATCGCCCGCGTGCTGTGCGACCTCGCGGTCTCCAACAAGGGCGTCTCGCGCCGGCCCGGCATCAGCGGCCTCGGCGACGTCGGCAAGGTGCGGGCCTGGCTGGACCGCAAGGACCCCGACATCATGAAGAACCGCGGCCGCTGGCTGGCCGTGTCGGGTGCGGCGACCGTGTTCGCCATCGCCGGCATCGCCACCCAGGGCCTCAACCTCGGTGTCGAGTTCACCGGCGGACGCCAGCTCGACTACTCCCTGTCCGAGGAGATCTCCGTCGACCAGGCCCGCCAGGCCGTGGCCGACGCCGGCTTCCCCGAGGCCGTCGTGCAGACCGCCGACACCGCCGACTTCACCGTCCGCACCGGCGAGATCTCGAACGAGGAGGAGCAGCGGATCGAGGACGAGCTCGCGGCGGTCGGCGGCGACGTGTCGAAGGTCGACGACCAGCAGATCGGCGCCTCCCTCGGCGAGGAGCTGCGCAACAACGCGCTCATCGCCTTCGGCGTCGCCTTCCTCGCCCAGCTGCTCTACCTCGCCTTCCGGTTCAAGTGGACCTTCGGCGTCTCGGCCGTCATCGCGATGGCCCACGACGTGCTGATCGTGGTCGGCATCTTCGCCTGGATGCAGAAGCCGATCGACGGCATCTTCCTGGCGGCAGCGATGACCATCATCGGTCTCTCCGTCAACGACACCGTCGTCGTCTTCGACCGGGTGCGCGAGCGGTGGTTCGGCTCGAAGCCCGAGGACGACTTCAGCTCGCTGGCCAACAAGGCCGCGGTCGAGACGGTGCCGCGCACCGTCAACACCGGCCTCGGCACGATGTTCATCCTCGCCGCGCTCGCGATCCTCGGCGGCGACTCGCTGCGCGACTTCTCGATCGCGCTGCTGATCGGACTCATCGTCGGCACCTACTCCTCGATCTTCACCGCCACCCCGCTGGTGACCTACTTCCAGGAGAAGTGGCCGATGAGCCGGGTCAAGAAGGAGAAGGTCGAGCGCGCGCCCGAGGACTCCGGCGCCGTCGTCTGAGCGGTTGGTTTGCTTTGGAATCCCCCGCTCAAGCGGGGGATTCCGAACTTCCGGGGGCGTGCAGACCCCCGGAAGTTCGCACAACCCTCGTGAGGTCCCGGGGCGTACGCTGCCTGGCATGTTCTGGATCCTGCTGATCGTCGTCCTGGGCGTGGTCGCCTACCGCTACCGCGTGAAGCTCCTCGCGAAGGTGCTCGGCCAGCCCGAGCGGCGCATCGAGCGCCAGATCGGCCGCAAGAAGAACCACTGACACCCGCTGTGGACGCGGTACGCCGAGCTGTCGGCGCCGCCCCGTAAGGTGCTCTGGTGCCCGCGACCGACACCGCCCCCGCGCCCGTGACCACCCCG
Organism: Nocardioides xinjiangensis; assembly: GCF_017916385.1. NCBI lineage: Bacteria > Bacillati > Actinomycetota > Actinomycetes > Propionibacteriales > Nocardioidaceae > Nocardioides > Nocardioides xinjiangensis. The sequence continues at coordinate 1,178,624 of NZ_JAFMSW010000001.1, read as the reverse complement.
GTCCCGACGGTGCTGGCCAAGGCGGTCACGGCCCTCGGCGGGCAGCAGCGCGACGGCCAGGTGCAGATGGCCACCGAGGTCGCCGAGGCGATGGAGGAGGGCCGCCACCTCCTCGTGCAGGCCGGCACCGGCACGGGCAAGTCGCTCGGCTACCTCGTCCCCGCGCTGCTCCACGACAAGCGCGTCGTCGTCGCCACCGCGACCCTCGCCCTGCAGCACCAGCTCGTCGAGCGCGACCTGCCGCGGCTGGTCGAGGCGGTCAAGGACGTCCCCGGCCTCGACACGTCGTACGCCGTGCTGAAGGGCCGCTCGAACTACGCCTGCCTGCACCGGATCCGCGCCGGCGTCCCCGACGACCAGGGCGCCCTCGTCGACGTCCCCACCGGCTCGATGGCCGAGAAGGTCCTCGAGCTGCGCGCGTGGGCGGAGGAGGAGTCCGAGCAGGGGGGCAGCGGCGAGCGGGACAACGCCCCTCGGCACACCGACCGCGAGTGGCGCCAGGTGTCGGTCAACCACCGCGAGTGCCTCGGCGCCGCGAAGTGCCCGTTCGGGCAGGAGTGCTTCGCCGAGCTCGCTCGCGAGAAGGCCCAGCGCAGCCACCTCATCGTCACCAACCACTCCCTCCTCGCGATCGACGCGATCGAGGAGGTGCCGATGATCCCCGACTACGACACGGTCGTGATCGACGAGGCCCACGAGCTGACCGCCCGTGTCACCCAGGCCGCCACCGACGAGCTCGGCGTCTCCGACATCGAGCGCGCCGCCCGGCGCGCGTCGCGCTGGACCGACGGCGCCGACGGCGACCCCGCGGGCGACCTCGAGGACGCCGCGCAGCAGCTGGCCGAGGCCATCGAGGCGACCCCGCCGGGCCGCATCGACCAGCTGTCGACCCAGCTCTCCGACGCGCTCGTGCTGGTGCGCGATGCGGCCCGCGCCTGCCTGTCGGCCTTCCCGCGCGAGTCCGGCGGCGATGGTGACGGCGACGCCGGGCGTACGCAGGCCAAGGGCATGGTGCAGGAGGTGTACGTCAACGCCGAGCGGATGGCCGCGGGCTCGCAGGCCGACGTGCTGTGGCTGGGGGAGGCGCGCGACCGGTTCCCGGCTCGGCTCCACGTCGCCCCGCTGCAGGTGTGGGGCCCGATGCGCGACCGGCTGCTGACCGACAAGACCGTCGTCTTCACCAGCGCGACGCTGATGCTCGGCGGCGAGTTCGGTGCGGTCGCGACCTCGCTGGGCCTCAAGCCGACCGAGCGCGTGGGCTCGCAGGTCGCCAGCCCCGACCCCGACTCGGCGCTGCCGTGGAAGGGTCTCGACGTCGGGTCGCCGTTCGACTACGGCCAGCAGTCGATCCTCTACGTCGCCCGCCACCTGCCGCAGCCCGGCCGCGACGGCCTGGGGCCGGCGCAGCTCGACGAGATCTGCGACCTCGTCGACGCGCTCGACGGGCGCACGCTGGGCCTCTTCTCCTCGCGCCGCGCGGCGGAGGCCGCAGCAGAGGCGGTCCGGGCCCGGTTGCCGCACCTCACGACGCTCGCGCAGGGCGACGCCCAGCTGCCGGAGCTCGCCAGGCAGTTCGTCGAGGACCCGCACACGTGCCTGTTCGGCACGCTGTCGCTGTGGCAGGGCCTCGACGTGCCGGGCGACACCTGCCAGCTCGTGATCATCGACCGGATCCCGTTCCCCCGCCCCGACGACCCGCTGATGTCGGCGCGCCAGAAGGCCGCCGACCAGGCCGGCGGCAACGGCTTCATGCAGGTCGCCGCCACCCATGCCGCGCTCCTGCTCGCGCAGGGCGCCGGTCGCCTCATCCGCACGACGTCCGACCGCGGCGTCGTCGCCGTGCTCGACCCGCGCCTGGAGACCGCGCGCTACGGCCGCTTCCTCAAGGCGTCCCTGCCGCCGATGTGGTCGACCACCGACCCCGCGCTCGTACGTCAGGCGCTCGCGCGGCTCGGCGCCGCCTAGCCCGGTCAGGGCGCGTAGCCGAAGAGCTGGTAGTCCCGGCGGTACATCGTCGCCACCAGCTCGCGTAGCTCGGCGGAGACCTGGCGGTCGCGCCCGCCGGGGGCGGTCTGGTTCCGCGGCGCGGTCGGCACGGCGGGGGCGCCGACGCCCTCGCAGACCTCGGCGAAGTCGCGGTCGAAGGTCTCGAGCCGGCCGACGAAGTCGACCCGGTTGAGGTCGATCATCCGGCTCTGGAGCGTGAGGTGCTGGTCGGTCCCTGGCACCGCGGACAGGTCCTGCGCAGCCGTCCAGTAGGCGAACTCCTCGACGGTCTGCATCCGCTCGTGGGTCGCGGCGTCGAAGTCGTAGTAGTTGTGGTCGACGACCTTGTCGTGCCACGCCGAGACGAACCGGTCCAGCGGGTCGCGCACGAACGCGAAGGTGAAGTAGTCGGCGAAGCTGGCGAGCGGGTAGCGCATCCGCATCGCGTGGTCGACGTCCATGCTGACGCCGTGCTGCTCGCAGTGGTGGCGGATCGTGCGCGTCGCGACCTTGGCCACCCGGTACCAGACGAACCGGTGGCTGTGGCTGATCGTCAGGTTGTACGCCAGCGGGCTGAGCCAGGCGGACTGCTCGCCCGCCGCGGCCAGCCGGTCGACCGCGGCCTGCGCCTCCGGCACGAGCCGGCGGCGGTTGCCCGGGCGCGTGCGGAAGACCAGTGGGTCGGGGACGGCGGACTCGGGCATCGGCGCGAGGCTACACCGGCGGCCGCGCGGCGCCGCGGGCCCGCCGCGCGGGTCGGCGTACGACGCCTCAGACGCGGCGCAGCACCGCGGTCACGACGCCGAGGATCGTGGCGTTGTCACCGGGGATGGGGTCGTAGGCCTCGTTGTGGGGCAGCAGCCAGACGTGGCCGTCCTTGCGCTGGAACGTCTTGACCGTCGCCTCGCCCTCGATCATCGCCGCGACGATCTGGCCGTTGGTCGCGGTCTGCTCCTGGCGGATCACGACGTAGTCGCCGTTGCAGATCGCCGCGTCGACCATGGAGTCGCCGGAGACCTCGAGCAGGAAGAGGGTGCCGTCGCCGACGAGCTGCTTCGGGAGCGGGAACACGTCGGTGACCTGCTCCTCGGCGAGGATCGGGCCGCCGGCGGCGATCCGGCCGACGACCGGGATGTTGACCGCGGCCGGGGCGGCGTCACCGATGCCCGTCTCGTCGATGCTGGTCTCGTCTGCGCTCGAGATGGAGCGGCGCGCGGCCATCACCTCGGGCAGGAACACCTCGAGGGCGCGGGGCCGGTTGGGGTCGCGCTTGAGGAAGCCCTTGCTCTCCAGCACGCGGAGCTGGTGGGCGACGCTGGAGGAGGAGGTGAGGCCGACGGCCTGGCCGATCTCACGCATCGACGGCGGGTATCCCTTGGACTCGATGGAGTCCTTGATCGTGGCCAGCACGCGCTGCTGGCGCGGGGTCAGGCCGGTGGCGTCCGGGGGTCCGTCGGGCATCTCGATGACGTTCTTGTCGTCGGACTTGGCCATGGGCTCCTCCAGTACGGTTGCCGGCTCCCTCCGCGGCTCGGATGGGACAGGAGCAGGTGTGCTCACCGTAGTCCTGTCGGCGGGAGGGGATCAAACACCTGTTCGAACTCCGCGTGTCGCGGTTGGCATCGGTGCTGGGCGTACGTGCGTTGCTGACCGGCGATCAGTTTCGTGCGCCGGGGCGCTTGGCGCGTGGCGAACGATTGTTCGACCTGGTGCTTGCGTTGTTCGAACAGGTGCTCTAACGTCGTACACACGTTCGATCGAACGTCTGCTCGACGCCGATGGCGAGAAGCCGCTGTCGGTGGCTCCGACTAGACATTCGCTCGACAGACACCCACGGCTGATCTTCCCCAGGAGGCCACCATGAGCACCCTCAGCCTTTCCCCCGCTTTCCGGACCCCGGTCACCCCGGCCCGCGCCCGCTCGACGGTGCGCCTGACCCGCCGTGGCCGACTGGTCGTCTTCCTGACCTCGCTGTTCCTGGTCCTCGGCGTGGCGTTCATGCTCGCCGGTGGTGCCGTCGGCACCGACGAGGCCGGAAAGCCCGCCCCGACCGAGATCGTCCAGGTCGCGCCCGGAGACACCCTGTGGGGGATCGCCAGCGAGATCGCGACCGACGGCGACGTCCGCTCCGTGATGAGCGAGATCGAGCGGCTCAACGCCCTCGAGTCCGCCGGCCTCTCGGCCGGCCAGAAGCTCCGCGTCCCGGTCGCCACCGACTGACGCGCGAGGCCTCCACCAGCCGCTTCGACCCCGGCTGGTGGACCAAGGGGAAGGCGAGGGGCGGGCCTGCGGGCCCGCCCCTCGGCGCATCTTCGGACGTCGTCCACAACTGAGGTTGCGAGGGTGGTTGACCGGCCACCGCGGTGGGTAGTTTCGTGGTGCAGGCGTTGTTCTCGGGAGGCACGACATGCACGTACGCCGCGCACTGGCGCTCATCCTCGCGGTCCCGCTGCTGATCGCCGGGTGCTCGGACGGCGAACCGACGACGGAGCCGACGCCGAAGATGCCCGAACCGTCGAGCTCGTCGCCTACCCCGACTCCGGTCGAGGCCGAGACGCCTGAGGCGGAGAGTCCGGAGGACTTCATCCGGCGCTGGGTCAAGGCCGGCGACGAGATGCAGGTGACGGGGGAAACCGCCACCTATGAGGCTCTGGTGGAGGACTCATGCAAGGCCTGCAAAACCTTCGTGAAGTCGGTCGAGAAGGTGTACGCAAGTGATGGCACGGTCGAATTCGCTGGCTCGACCATCAACAGCATTCGGTCCCGGAAAGGGAAGCCGCCGACTTTCCAAGTCACCAAGACCCTCCCTGAGACTGTCATCAAGCGCGGCCCCAGCGCCGAGCCTGAAGTGCTGCCAGCAGGCAGAACCACTCTTCTCGTGATTCTCAAACGTCGAAGTGACCAGTGGTCAGTGTCGTACTACGGGATTTTGTGATGTCCCGCGCGATAGCCCTCCTCGTCTTGGCGGCGCTTTGTCCGGTCCTCATCGTCCCGGCGCCCGCTCAAGCTGATTCATGTCTCGCGGTCGGAATGGATGGCGTCTCGGCTGAATGCGTGTGGACGTACGCGGACTACTCCTCTAGCGCGAACTCCGGCGACGGCCACACGTGGGTGGTCACCATCCAGTGCGGCAACGGCGGCATCTGCGTCGAGCACGTCGAGTGCGTCGAGGGTGGCGAAGAGGGCTACGTGCACGACGTCTACATGGACGGCACTGACGTAGGAGATGTCTGCGTGCCGGGGCGGGAGGTCGACCAGGTCAACATCGTCCAGCTGATCCTGCGCGAGTTCAGACGGTACGGCTGGCCGGCATCGAGGCTCGTGGTGCAGCCCACCGGCGGTAGGACCCTCGTGAACTTCGAGACGAACTTCTACACACCCGACCACCGCCCGGTCGACCACAGCGTCACCCTGGCCGGCCAGGGAGTCGACATCCGTGCCCACCCGGTGGAGTACACCTACGTCTTCGGCGACGGCACGACCGAGCGTACCTCCAGCCCCGGGGCGCCGCACCCCGACCTCGACGTCACCCACCAGTACCTTCGGACCGGGGCGGTGGCGGTGCGCGTCGACACGACGTACGCCGGCGAGTACCGGATCGGCGGCGGCGAGTGGATCTCCATCCCGGACACCCTGACGGTGGTCGGCGCGTCCCAGGGCCTCGAGGTCGTCGAAGCCCTGCCCCAGCTCGTCCTGCCGTAGCTCGGCGCAGGCGACGCGCGAGGACGCCGCCCGGACGCCGCCATGACCGGGACGGTGGAGGATCCGAGCCACCAGGTGGCTCGGATCCTCCACGATCAGCGAGCCGCGCGCTTCCCGCCCACCGGCCGGGGCGCCTCGTCCGCGGGCTCCGGCGGCGAGGTGATCCCCAGCGCCCGCATCAGCCGCGCGACCAGCAGCAGCCCGGTGAATAGGCAGGCGATCGCGCCGAGGCAGGCCAGGGCCATGAACATCCACGCCGACGAGCTGCCTCCGCGCGCCGCCGTACCGAAGTCGATGGCGGCGAAGACGAGGTACCCCCAGGCCACCACGCAGACGGTGATGGCGGCGCCGAGGACGAGCGCCGCCCTGTTCAGTGTCCGAGGCGGACGGGCGCCCTTGCGCGACCCTGCTCGCTTCCCCGTGGACACCCGCTCATTGTGTCGGATGTGGCCTGAGTGAGGGCGGCAACGACGCCGGAGAGACGCGCGACACGCCGCCTCGTCGCCCGCCGGGAAGCCACTGACCTGCAGTTTTACCTGCACCGCGAATTTGATCCACCGAGGTACGGCATTCGCTTGCCAAGTCTCGTGGCCGGGGCGTACGGTTACCACTACATCTAGTAGTTACACCGCTGTAGTTATCCACATCTGGTGCACAGGCTGGGGATGTCACCGCACAGGTCCAGACTAGATGTCCACAGGAAGATCCACAGGCGCCGACCCGTTATGCAGGGTGAGTGAGGCGCGCCCGAAAGCCGCGAGAGGAGGGCCACCGTGCACTGCCCGTACTGCAAGAACGAGGACACCAAGGTCCTCGACTCGCGCGTCGCCGACGACGGTGGCTCGATCCGCCGCCGCCGCACCTGCGCCCAGTGCGACCGCCGGTTCACGACGGTCGAGAAGATGCAGCTGACGGTGCTCAAGCGCTCGGGTGCGACGGAGCCGTTCAACCGCGACAAGGCGATCGCCGGCGTCCGCAAGGCCTGCAAGGGCCGCCCGGTCACCGACGGCCAGCTCGCCTGCCTCGGCCAGGAGGTCGAGGACGCCCTGCGCCTGAGCGGCCAGGCCGAGTTCGACGCCAACGAGGTCGGCCTCGCGATCCTGGCCCCGCTGCGGGCCCTCGACGAGGTGGCGTACCTCCGCTTCGCCTCGGTCTACCGCGCGTTCGAGTCCGCCGACGACTTCGACGCCGAGATCAAGATGCTGCGACTCGAGCGAGCCGCCGACGATCAGCCCGCGCCAGCCGCGCAGACGGGCTGACCCCCAGACGGCCCGGCAGGTAGTGGGGAAGCTGCCTGCCGGGCCCACCAACTCCGAACACCCCCCGAGAAGAGCTCCGCGGACGCGGTCCGCAGAAGTCAGCACCACCCACCCACCAGGTTCGACGAGGAGAACCCATGACCGAGACGGTGAGCACCCGCGCCAAGGGAGCGGCGAAGGGCAAGGGCCTGAAGCTGGAGCGCGTCTTCAGCACTGCAGGCACCCACCCCTACGACGCCATCACGTGGGAGCGTCGCGACGTCGTCCAGCAGAACTGGAAGACCGGCGAGACCGTCTTCGAGCAGCGCGGCGTGGAGTTCCCCGACTTCTGGTCGGTCAACGCCTCGACGATCGTCACGACCAAGTACTTCCGCGGCGCCGTCGGCACCGACGCCCGCGAGTGGAGCCTCAAGCAGCTCATCGACCGGGTCGTGAAGACGTACACCAAGGCCGGCATCGACCACGGCTACTTCGCCACCGACGCCGACGCCGAGATCTTCGAGCACGAGCTGACCTGGCTGCTGGTCAACCAGTACTTCTCCTTCAACTCGCCGGTGTGGTTCAACGTCGGCACCCCGTCGCCGCAGCAGGTCTCGGCCTGCTTCATCCTCAGCGTCGACGACTCGATGGACTCGATCCTCAACTGGTACAAGGAGGAGGGCTTCATCTTCAAGGGCGGCTCCGGCGCCGGCCTCAACCTCTCCCGCATCCGCTCCTCCAAGGAGCTGCTCTCCTCGGGCGGGACCGCCTCGGGCCCCGTCTCCTTCATGCGCGGCGCCGACGCGTCCGCGGGCACCATCAAGTCGGGCGGCGCCACGCGTCGTGCCGCCAAGATGGTCGTCCTCGACGTCGACCACCCCGACATCGAGGAGTTCGTGATGACGAAGGCGCGTGAGGAGGACAAGATCCGCGCGCTGCGCGACGCCGGCTTCGACATGGACCTCGGCGGCGCCGACATCACCTCCGTGCAGTACCAGAACGCCAACAACTCCGTCCGTGTCAGCGACGAGTTCATGCGCGCGGTCGAGGACGGCACCGAGTTCGGCCTGCGCTCGCGCGGCACCGGCGAGGTCATCGAGACCGTCGACGCCCGCGACCTGTTCCGCAAGATCAGCCAGGCCGCGTGGGAGTGCGCCGACCCGGGCCTGCAGTACGACGACACCATCAACGACTGGCACACCAACCCCGAGACCGGCCGCATCACCGCGTCCAACCCGTGCTCGGAGTACATGTCGCTCGACAACTCCTCGTGCAACCTCGCCTCGCTCAACCTGCTGAAGTTCCTCAAGGACGACGACACCTTCGACGCCGCGCTGTTCGCCAAGGCCGTCGAGTTCATCATCACCGCGATGGACATCTCCATCTGCTTCGCCGACTTCCCGACCGAGGCGATCGGCCAGACCACCGTCGACTACCGCCAGCTCGGCATCGGCTACGCCAACCTCGGCGCCCTGCTGATGGCCATGGGCCTCGGCTACGACTCCGAGGGCGGCCGCTCGATGGCCGCCGCGATCACCTCGCTCATGACCGGTACGTCGTACAAGCGCAGCGCCGAGCTCGCCGGCATCGTCGGCCCGTACGCCGGCTACGCCCGCAACGCCGACGCCCACAAGCGCGTGATGCGCAAGCACCAGGCGGCCAACGACGTCGTCCGCGTGCTGCACACCGAGGACGGCCGCGTGCACAAGCTCGCGACGCAGGCCTGGGCCGACGTCATCAAGCTGGGCGAGAAGAATGGCTTCCGCAACGCGCAGGCCTCCGTGCTCGCGCCGACCGGCACCATCGGCTTCATGATGGACTGCGACACCACCGGCATCGAGCCCGACTTCTCCCTGGTGAAGTTCAAGAAGCTCGTCGGCGGCGGCTCCATGCAGATCGTCAACCAGACGATTCCGCGGGCCCTGAAGAAGCTGGGCTACCAGGAGGAGCAGATCGAGGCGATCGTCGCCTACATCGCCGAGCACGGCCACGTGGTCGACGCCCCGGGCCTGCGGACCGAGCACTACGAGGTCTTCGACACCGCGATGGGCGCCCGCTCGCTCAAGCCGATGGGTCACGTGCGGATGATGGCGGCCGCGCAGCCGTTCCTGTCCGGCGCGATCTCCAAGACGGTCAACCTGCCCGAGACGGCCACGGTCGAGGAGATCGAGGACGTCTACATGCAGTCCTGGAAGCTCGGCCTCAAGGCCACCGCGGTCTACCGCGACAACTGCAAGGTCGGCCAGCCCCTCGCCGATGGCGGCGGCAAGGCCAAGAAGGACGCCGCCGACAAGGCCGCCTCCGACGCCTCCGCCGCGGCCGAGGTCGTCGAGAAGGTCGTGGAGAAGGTCGTCTACGCCCCGGTCCGCAAGCGCCTGCCGAAGTCGCGCGTCTCCCGCACGACGTCGTTCACCGTTGGCGGTGCCGAGGGCTACATGACCTCCGGCGCCCACGACGACGGCCAGCTCGGCGAGGTCTTCCTCAAGCTCGGCAAGCAGGGCTCGACCCTCGCCGGCGTGATGGACGCCTTCTCGATCGCGGTGTCGATCGGCCTGCAGTACGGCGTCCCGCTGGAGACCTACGTCTCGAAGTTCACCAACCTGCGCTTCGAGCCCGCCGGCCTCACCGACGACCCCGACGTGCGGATGGCGCAGTCGATCATGGACTACATCTTCCGCCGCCTCGCCCTGGACTACCTGTCCTTCGAGGAGCGGTCGATGCTCGGCATCTACTCGGCCGAGGAGCGCCAGCGCCACCTCGAAACCGGCTCCTACGAGCCGCTCGTGGAGGAGACCGGCTCGGCCGCCGAGCTCGTCGAGCCCGCGTCGTCGTCCTCCTCGTCGTCCTCCACGGACGTCGTCGAGGCCGAGGAGGTCGAGACCAAGGACACCCACGGCAACGAGGCCCGCGAGGTCCCGGCCCAGGTCACCACCGGCCAGGCCAAGACCACGGCCGAGCTCTTCGAGCAGCTCACCGGCACCGCCGTCGACTCCCCGCTCTGCATGACCTGCGGCACGAAGATGCGGCCGGCTGGCTCCTGCTACGTCTGCGAGGGCTGCGGGAGCACCAGCGGCTGCAGCTGACCTGAAGAGACATGTCGAGGGTGGGCCGCGCGATGCGGCCCGCCCCCAACGAGGGATCGACGTCGACAGGTAGGCGGGGCTGATGTACGCGCAAGCCGTGGTGCGCACCAAGAGCGACGTTAGCGGTAGCACCATCGAGGCGCTGCTGGCTGGGGTCTATGGACCCTCCAAGGGTCGGCGCTTGTTAGCCGATTCAGTTCTCGGCGAGGACGCCGCAGAGATCCTTGCTTTCTCCACTCAGGATCTCCATCGTCGCCTAGTAGTTGTTGTCACGGAGCCGCGGACCGTTGAGATCGTGATCGAATGTCTCAACGGAAGCCTCCTCAGCCAGTGCGAGACGCACGTCTCGGCTGTGGTGCGCGCTCTTCGCCCGCACAAGGCGCAGGTGCGCTCGCTGACCGTGATCGAAGAACGTACGCTCGACAACGTGATGCAAGGGTCGTACGGACGGATGAGCTCTGTGGATCGCCGCGCCGCAGTTGTGTCGTCAGGCGGTGTTCTCTTGACCGCTCTTCTTGCCACCCTAGACGTGCTGTCATGGGCGACTCCTGTTGCTGTGGGCATTCCGGGATTGATCAATGGCATCGTGCAGTTCCGCCGGGGCGGGTCGTCTCAGCCTCATTGGGAGGTCGTTCAGTGACGCAACGTAACGTCGAACAAGAATGGCGCGACGCCGTCGAGAATTCCCTTCGCGTTGAGGGTCTCAATTACAAATCGCAGCCTGCACTCACGACCGGAACGCCAGACTTTTTGCTGCTTAATCGTGCGGGCGAGCCACGATGTCTAGTCGAGCTGAAGACGGGAAGTCCGCAACTCTCAGCAACCGTGGTGGGGCAAATGTCACGATGGTTGAAGGACGTGCAGCTATCACACCCGCGGTGCTCCGGCGTAGTCGTTACAAGTGAGCATGTGCCGGAAAGTCTCAAGTCGATGGCGCAAACAGCAGGCATCACGATCCTTCGCATTGACAACTCGCGAGTCGCCGCAGCCATGCAGGTGCTGCAGCTCGCCCGCGACTCCCGAGACTGAATTGGCATCTCGCGGTACGCGTAGTCGTGGGCGCATGGCCGTTGCATTCTTGGGGAAGTTTGTCTTTGGCTGCGAGTCGTCGGTCCCTGTGGTTAGGGTCAACCCGTGACAGGGGTCGAGGAGGAAGCCCGTCGGGGGGCGGTCGCAGCAATTCCAGAGATCGGGCAGATCGTCACGGTCCGTGGCGCCAACTGGGCCGTGACGGACGTGACGCAGCAGGGTCTGACTCGCAGCAGTGCTGACGATGCTGTCCAGCAACTGCAGCACGCCGTGAGCCTTCAATCGGTCGAGGATGACAGGCTCGGCCATGAGCTGAGGGTGGTATGGGAACTCGAGCCGGGACGAAGCGCGAGCGCACACCGTGGGCTACCGGAGAAGATCGATCCCGAGCGCTTCGACGACCCCAACAAGCTGGCGGCTTTCGTGGACGCGCTCAGGTGGGGGGCGATCACGAGCGCCGACGATCAGACGGTGCAGGCTCCGTTCCACTCGGGCGCCAACGTCGAGGCGTACCAGCTAGAGCCCCTCAAGCGCGCCCTGGCCAACCCCCGCGCCAACCTTCTGTTGGCCGATGACGTCGGCCTCGGGAAGACGATCGAGGCCGGCTTGGTGATCCAGGAGTTGTTCCTGCGTCATCGTGCGCGCACTGCCATCATCGTCTGTCCGGCGGGCCTCCAGCTGAAGTGGCAAGACGAGATGGACCAGAAGTTCGGCCTCCACTTCGAGGTCGTCAATTCCGAGACCATGAAGCAAGTACGGCGCAGCCACGGCATCCACGCCAACCCGTTCACCTTGTTCCCGCGCATCATCGTCTCGATGGCATGGTTGCCCGGTCAACGAGCCCAGCGACAGCTCCGCGATGCCTTCAGTGCCCACGACAACCGTTCTGCCTTCGACATCCTGGTCGTGGACGAGGCTCACCACGTCGCACCGAGCAGCCCCGCTCGCACAGACAACGTCGGGCGCGAGCGTCGTGGTTACGCCGTCGACTCCCAGCGAACACGAGCTGTGCGCGAGCTGGCCGAGCGAGCCGAGCACCGGTTGTTCCTCTCCGCCACGCCCCACAACGGATACACGGAGTCCTTCGCCGCGCTCCTGGAGATGGTCGACCCCCAGCGATTCGTGCGGAGCAACAAGATCGATCCACAGGCGCTCAGTGAAGTGGCGGTGAGGCGCCTGAAGCGTGATCTCCGCGAGGCCAAGGGATTCCAGGAGCGAGAAGTCCTGCCGTTGCCCTACGAACCGAGCGACGACGAGTCCGAGGCCTACGAACGACTGCTGGCCTTCACGAAGCGTCGCGACGCGGCAGTCGCCCGCCATGGTGGAAGCAAGCACGCGAAGGACATGGCGACGCTTCTCCTCAAGAAGCGGTTCTTCTCGTCGCCGGTGGCCTTCGCGCGCACGATCGATGTGTACAAGGACACGCGGACGCGCGGGCTGAACGTCGACTTCGATGCCGAGTACGACGAGATCCTGGGTTTTGCCGCCGACGATCTCGAGGAGGGCAAGGTCGACCAGCCCGAACTCCGGGCGCTCGAACAGACCAAGGGCTCGATGCCGGCGCTCAGCGAACAAGATCTGGCGGATCTACGCTGGCTCAGCGAGTGGGGTCACCGATACGACGCGCGACCCGACAGTCGCCTGGAGGCATTGATCGGCCATCTCGAGGGCCAGCTCCGTCCCACCGGCGACTGGGGAAACGAGCGCATGGTGGTCTTCACCGAGTATGTCGACACCCTGGAATGGATCAGGAGCATCCTGCGCCAGCAGGGCTACGACAACGATCGCGTCGAGGTGATCGACGGGAGCACCGACGCCGAGGCACGTGAGCTCGTCCGGGCACGCTTCAACGAGTCTCCGGCCAAGACCCCCGTCCGCGTGCTCCTGGCCACAGATGCGGCCGGAGAGGGCATCGACCTTCAGCGCCACTGCCACCGACTCGTCAACTTCGACATCCCGTTCAATCCGAACCGTCTCGAGCAACGCATCGGGCGCATCGATCGTTACGGCCAGAACCAGTCGCCGCAGGTACGCCACTTCGTCCCGCGTGTCACCGCCGCAGGCGCCCTGGCCCAGGACACCGAGATGCTGGGTCGGGTCGCAGCCAAGGTCGCCAAGATCATGCACGACCTCGGTTCGGCCAACGAGATCATCGCGCCCGACATCCAGCGCCAGCTCGGTGGGATCGACGTCAGACCGAGCAAGCCCAAGGCCGAGAAGGACCCGATCACCGGGATGATGCAGGGCGAGCGAGTGCTCAACGCGGAGCTGACCAGGCTCGAAGCAAGCCTCAACGAGAGTCGCGACAAGCTGCACCTCCGCCCGGCCAACCTCCAGCGCGTCGTCGAGACGGCCTTCGAGCTCAACCAGTTCCCACCGCTGGCTCTCGAGGGCTCGGAGGACACTGATGTCCCCGTGTTCAGGTTGCCTGCCCTCGACGCGAGTTGGGAGCCGGTCACTCGCGAACTGACCAATCGGCTCGACCCGGACCACCTCAAGCCCATCGCGTTCGACCCTCAGGTTCTGGTGGACGACCCGGACGTGGCCTACATGCACCTGGGAAGCCAACTCCTCCAGAGGTCCACTCGGCGACTGCGTTCGGCGCTCTGGGGCGGTGAGCGCTCGCTCCAGCGGGTCAGCGCGATGGTCGTGCCGGATCTCGGAGAATCCTTCGCTGTCGCGGTCACTCGACTCGTACTCGTCGGACGCACAGGTGTGAGGCTCCACGAAGAGGTCTTTCTCGCTGGCACCCGGCTCGCGCGCCGCCAGGCAGTCGGTGAGCACCGCGCAGAAGAGCTGCTCGAGCGGGCCCTCGACAGTGACGGCATCCGCCCTGTGTCCACGTCGATCGCACGGCAGCTCGCCGAGGCGTGGAACTCGGAGAACGGCATCAGCCGGCGCGTCGAGGATGCGATCCGTGATCGAGCCGAACGGCGTCGGCGAGAGGTGGCGGGCCTGCTCCGTGGTAGCCGGGAGGCTGATGAGGCACGCGTAGACGAGATCTTCGACCGCTTCTCTGACACGTTGCGCGACGCCCTGAGCGAAGCCGAGCAGATCGACGCGGATCCGCAGTTCGGCCTCTTCGAAGACGAGCGCCGACAGAGCGAGCGCGACCTCCGGGAGATCAGACGCCGCATCGACGCACTCGACGAGGAGCGTGACCGCGAGCTGGCGGCCATCGCCGGCCGCTACGAAGACGTGCGCGCGTGGGAGTTCCCAGCCGCCGTGATCTTCGCGCTGTCATCCGATGATGTGGACAAGGGGATGAACATCCGATGAGGCGCCGTACGCGCTCGGTCGCGGAACTGCACGAGGACTGGCTGGCTCAGGTCGAGACCGATGGGCCCTTCCTCGCGCTCCCGGTCGTCAAGGACATCTGGCGTGACGGCGTCGACCGCCTCGGCGACGCGGACGACAGGATGGTCACCTTCAAACAGGCCTTTGTCACCTGGCAGCGCGAGGTGGACGCCTACGCACTCGCCGACCGGACGCCAGAGGCCGTGGAGCGGTACGCCGAGGTGAGACACGCCTGGATCGACACTGTCCTCGACGACCTCGCCGGCTGGGATGGACTTCGCCACACCGCCGACGAGCTCCCCTCGACGTTCGAGATCCGCTCGCCTGGCGAGCAGGTCGCCGTGCGCCCGAGCGGCGCGCTGAAGGGCCGCGACGCCGAGCACGCCGCACTGCTCCTGGTCGCTGAGCCGACCACCAGCCTGCGCGAGACCGGTCTCGACGGCTGGGCCGCCACCGAGATCGACCGGATGGCGATGCTCCTACGCAAGGCCGAGGTCGAGGTCGGCGTGGTCACCGACGGGCAATGGTGGGCCATCGTGTGGGCCAAAGACGGCAAGCCGACCGGCTCCGGCATGGTCAACGCCCTCACCTGGGCCGAAGAGCCCTTGCTGCGCGACGCCTTTCTGACCCTGCTCGACCAACGGCGGTTCCGCGCCAAGGACCCCGATCAGCGACTGCCGCGACTCTTCGAGCGCAGCGAGCTCGAGGCCGAGGAGATCACCGAAGCGCTCGGCACTCAGGTGCGTCGCTCGGTCGAGCTCCTCGTCCAGTCGTTCTCCGAAGCCAGGCTCGCCGCGGCCCGTCAGGGCGACCCCGACCCGCTGGCAGGCGATCCGGATGACATCTACCAGGCCGCTGTCACCGTGATGATGCGAGTCGTGTTCCTCCTCTTCGCCGAGGAGCGCGAGATGCTCCCGACGGAGCAGCTCTATTGGGACTCGTACGCCATCCGCGACCTTCTGTCGGACCTGAAGCGCCAATCCGCGCAAGGCGAGGAGCCGCTCGACGAATCGTTCGATGCTTGGCACCGACTCCTCGCGGTCAGCCAAGCGCTCTACGCAGGCGTGAACTACGACGAGATGCGCATGCCGGCGTACGGCGGATCGCTGCTGGATCCCCAACGCTTCCCCTGGCTGCACGCCACCGACGAGCGCGGCCGGTTACGCCTCGCGGTCTCCGACCGGGTCATGCTGCACGTCCTCGAATCCGTGCAAACGGTGACCGTGAGAAGTGAACAGCGTCGCGTCTCTTTCCGCGACATCGACGTCGAACAGATCGGCTACATCTACGAAGGACTGCTCGGCTACTCGTGTGCGGTGGTCGAAGACGAAGTGATCATCGGCCTGGTCGGCAAGCCCGGCGAGGAGCCGGAGATCGACGAAGGCACCCTTCAGCGCCTGTATGACGACACCTCGGACGGGAAGACGTTCGCGGCTGCCCTCCGCGAATGGATCAAGGACGAGCAACCGGCCGCCACCCCGCTGAGTGTGGCCAAGCTGGCGAAGCTCTACGACTCCGAGCTTGATGCCGCCGAAGAAGCAGACGCGCGACGATTGCTCACCCCGGTCGCCGCAGGCGACGAGGAACTGCTCGGCTTCCTCATCGACTGGAGCAGATTCATCCGTCGAGACCTCCGCGGCATCCCACTCGTCATCCCGGTCGGTGGCTTGGTCGTGGTCGAGACCCCGTCACGCAAGAACGCAGGCGCTCACTACACGCCTCGCTCGCTTGCTCAGGAGGTCGTACTGCACGCTCTTCAGCCGCTCGTCTACGACCCCGGGCCGCTGCAGACCAACGACGAAACCGCCTGGCGGCTGAAGTCCAGCAGCGCAATCCTCGACCTCAAGGTGGCGGACATCGCGGCGGGCTCCGGAGCGTTCCTCGTTGCCGCGGCACGCTATCTCGCCGACCGTGTCGCGGAGGCCTGGACTGCCGAAGGGCGCCTCGACCCGCACCAGATTGCCCATCCGCAGCGAGTGAAGGATCAAGCGATCCGCGAGGTCATCGCTCGCTGTCTTTACGGCGCCGACATCAACCCGATGGCCGTCGAGATGTGCAAGCTCTCGTTGTGGCTGGTGTCGATGGACAAGACCAGGCCGTTCTCGTTCGTCGACGACAAGATCTTCTGTGGGAACTCTCTGCTCGGCATCACCGACCTCGACCAGCTTCGGTATCTCCATCTCTACCCTGACCCGACGCGGATGGACACCCAGCTTCTGGTCGACATCGACAGCAAGATCGCCGAGGCGACGCGCCTGCGCAGGCGGCTTGCGTCGCCGGTTGAAGAGCACGACCCAATGCGGTCGACCCGCGGCAAGAGTCTCTTGCTGAGGCAGTTGAGAGAAGCCACCGGCGATCTCCTTCTTGTGTCGGATGGCATCGTCGCATCTGGACTTCCCCTCGGAGCTAGGCGGGGCGCCCAACTCGACGCCGCCCTCAAGGCTCTGAGTTGGACGCTCGGCGAGGCTTTCCCACGGGACGGCTCGGCGGGAAATCGCGCCCAACTGAACCAAAGGATCGACGAGGGGCTGAGGCCAACGGTTGAGACGGACTACCAAAGCTGGCAGCCGCTGCATTGGGTCGTCGAGGCGCCAGACGTGATGGTGGACCGAGGTGGCTTCGACGCCATCATTGGAAATCCTCCTTTTCTGGGGCGCTCAAAGTTGAGTGGCGCAGTGGGAACACCCGTCCGCGAGTGGCTCGTGAACATGATCGGAGAGGCGCGGTCCGGGGCGGCCGATCTTGTCGCCTACTTCCTGCTGCGCGGCGTAGAGCTGTTGCGCGATTCTGCGAATTTCGGGCTTATTGGGACAAATACAATTGCTCAAGGTGACACGCGCGAAGTTGGTCTTGACCACCTGCTCAATTCGGGATGGACTTTGACGAGGAGCATTCAGAGTGAGCCTTGGCCGGCGGCCAGTGCGAACCTTGAGTTCGCGGCCGTCTGGGGAACCAACTCCTATGTCGAGCCGACGGTCTTGCGCGTCGCCGATGGTGTCGCTGTCGGATCTATCTCCTCGCTCTTGGAGGGCGAAGGGCGAGTCACCGGCAATCCACGGCGGCTCGCTGAGCGCTCGGGAGGCGCCTTTCTGGGGTGCTATGTACATGGTGACGGCTTCCTAGTTGCGCCGGACTTGGCAGCGCTGTGGATTGAAACAGACCCGCGAAACCGAAACGTTCTCGCGCCGTTCATGAACGGCAGCGACATTAATTCCAGGTGGGACGGGGTGGCGCCGCGCTGGGTGATCGACTTTGGCGAACGCAGCGAGGCGGAGGCCGCCGAGTTCGTCGCCCCGTGGCGTCATGTCGAGCAGCATGTCAGGGCCGAGCGGCAGAAGCGAGACGGGAAGAAGTATCCCCGAATGGTCCACGAGTGGTGGAAGTTCTGGAATCCACGCCTAGGTATGCGGCACGCGATCTCCAAGAACACCCGCGTCCTAGTAATGGCTCAAACGAGCAACACCATGCAACCGCTTGCACTTGACGCGCGGACGATCTATAGCCACAAGGTGATTGTTTTTGCGGACGAGTCCTTCGCCGCCCAGGCTGTACTAAGTTCGTCGTTTCACTTCCTATGGGCCCGACGGTACGCATCATCCATGAGAACGGACATTAGCTATACCCCTTCCGACGTGTTCCAGACGTGGGCGCTACCGACATTCACCTCGTCGTTGGAGGAGGCGGGTGAGCGTCTTGATGGAACCCGGCGAGAGGTCATGGGTAAGCGCCGCATTGGGCTGACTGCTCTTTACAACATGATCAACGATCCCGATGTCCGCGACCGTGCAGACATTAAGTTGATGCGCAAGCTTCATGCAGAGGTGGATGAAGCGACCATGGAGGCGTACGGATGGGGCGACGTGAAGCTGAACCATGGCTTTCATAGCTACCGCCAGATGGAGCGGTGGACCGTCTCGCCTCAGGCTCGGCTGGAGATACTCGACCGACTGCTTGAGCTCAACCACGAGCGGGCCCGTGCCGAGGGCCAGGACGTGCCGGAGCAAGGAGAGCTGTTCTGATGAGCATCAGTCCGTCGACGGCCGTCCGGTCCGAACTGCTCGGGCTCATCGAACAGGAGCTGCTCGGACCGCGGAGCGGTTCTGAGGAGGAGATCAGGGGGACGCCGCGAGCGGCCTACGCCGTGGGCGGCCTGGCGCCGGTGACGATCGATCCGAGCCAAGTGGGTCCAATTCAGACGACCGATGAGGGCGCGGACCCCAACGAGACCGGTCTCGGGATCAACGACATCGACCCGGCCACCCAGGGGCAGCGTGGTGTGCCGGTGCTGACCGACGAGGAGCCGAGCACCGCCGACGACGACGAGGAGCGGGACGAGGGGCCCAAGGGGGCGTTGACCTTTCCGTCTTCGATGGGGTTGCGCTTCCAGGTGCCGCGGGATTGCGGGCTGCTCACCGTCACGGCGAGCTGGGGTCGGTACGCCTCGTTCCGCAAGGAGAACGAGGACGGACGCAAGTTCCAGTGGTCCAAGCGGATACCCGTCGAGAAGACGGCGCAGCTCGATGTCCGCGGCCACGATGAGCACGCCGTTCTCGCTCCGATCACACTCGACGACGACGTCACGCTTCGCGTAGAACTCTTCCCGCGCGCGGATCGAGTCATCGTCGAGCTCGCGCTCTCCAACGACCGGGTCACCGGGATGGATGCGCCGCCCGGAGACTGGCTGTTCCAGACCAAGCTCCGAGTCGAGGCGGCCAGCGGAGAGGCAGTGTTCCTGCCGACCCGAGACGTCCTACTCCCCGACTACGACGAGGTCGACGAAGAGCGGCAGCGCCTAGACCTCCAGTACCGGCACCGACTCGAGTTCGCCATCGGTCGCACCACCTCCGTGACGTGGGACGAGCCAGACGACGAGAAGGGCAATGGCATTCGTCTGGCGAGGTCCGTGGAGACCACCTGGCTGCCGACGGCCGAGGTGCCGCAGACGATCGCCGGCTCCGCCGGCGCGGCGGTCACCTCGATGCGCGACCTCGCCGACCTCGAGGCCGATCAGGCGGAGGCAGCGTTCGGGCCGCTGGTCGACGGCTACCTCGAATGGCTTCACGGCCAGCAGGCAATAGCGGACGAGTTGCCCCACCATCTGCGCGGCATCGCCGGCGACGCGATAGCGGAGGGGCAACTGGTCGCCGACCGGCTCGCCGAAGGCGTACGACTCCTCTCCGAGGGTGGCGAGGCGCTGACGGCGTTCCGCTTCATGAACCGCGCGATGCGCGATCAGCGCATCCGAAGCCAGGTCGCCGCGAAGCGGGCAGCCGATGACGACCTGTCGATCGATGATGCCCTGTCGGCCGTCGAGGCCGAGGGGGACAAAGCGGCGTCCTGGCGCCCGTTCCAGCTGGCCTTCATCCTGCTTCAGCTACCCGCGCTCACCGACCCAGCCCATCCCTACCGCAGTGGCGACGCGGCCAACGTCGAGCTGCTCTTCTTCCCGACCGGCGGCGGCAAGACCGAGGCCTACCTCGGTCTGGCTGCCTTCACGTTCGCCATCCGCCGCCTCCAGGGGGAGCTCGAGACGGACGACGGAGTTCTCGACGGCGGAGACGGCGTCGCCGTGCTGATGCGCTACACGCTGCGACTACTCACCTCACAGCAGTTCCAACGTGCCGCAGCGCTGGTGTGCGCTGCCGAGCTGATCCGCCAGGAGGACACGGCGACGTGGGGCGACAAGCCCTTCAGCATCGGCCTCTGGGTCGGGTCCGCCGTGAGCCCCAAGCGGTACGCGGAAGCCGAGGCGCAGGTCCAGGCGGTCCGGAGCAATGACAGCGTCCGCGCGTTCGGGCTCACGGTGCTGCAACTCCAGCGCTGCCCGTGGTGCGGCACGAAGATCGACCCCAAACGCGACGTCCACACAGTAAGGACACGCGAGCGGATCGAGGTCTACTGCGGCGACCGGCATGACGACTGCCCGTTCGCAATCGACGGCGACGCCGACGGACCGCTGCCGATCACCACCGTCGACGACGAGATCTACCGCAACCCGCCGACGTTCCTGCTTGCCACCGTCGACAAGTTCGCCCGACTGGCCCGGGAAGGCGAGGCGGCGAGTCTCTTCGGCTACGTCGCCGAATGGTGCCCTCGGCACGGCTACCGCCATCCAGACTCGCACGGCTCCTGCACGGGACAGTCCCACAACCCCAGAAGCGAGAACGGGGTCTCGTATCCCAAGGTGATCATCCGACCTGCGAGCAGGCTGCGACCACCGGACCTGATCATCCAGGACGAGTTGCACCTCATCACCGGTGCGCTCGGCACAGCGGTCGGGGTCTTCGAGAATGCCGTCGACCTGCTGTCGTCCTACGTGCAGAAGGGGCGTAACGTCCGACCGCTGGTCATCGCCTCCACCGCGACGGTCCGGAATGCGGAGAACCAGGTCCGTGCGCTCTACGGGCGCGGGGTCGATGTGTTTCCCCCGCAGGTGCTCGATGTGCGTGACACCTTCTTCTCAAGCGAGAAGAAGGTCACCGGCGAGGACCCGGGTCGCAAGTACATCGGCATCTGTGCCCACGGCATCAGGCTGACCCTTGCCGAGATCCGACTGTCGGAGGTACTCCTCCTCGCCGGGCAGAAACTCCTGGACACCCACGGGGATTCGGCAGATCCGTACATGACCACCGTCGGCTACTTCAGTGCCACGCGGGAGCTCGCCGGCATGCGGCGCTATCTCGATGACGACGTCACGATGCGAGTCGCGGGAAACACCGAACCCTTCCCGAAGCGGACCAACGACTTCGCGCGGCTCAACATCGGCGAGCTGACGTCGCGGATCTCCGCCGAGGACATCTCAAAGACCCTCGACCGACTCGCCTTGCCCTTCACGCGCGAGCGATGGAGTACGCACGGTAAGCAGGCGTACGCGAAGGCGTTCAGGGAAGCAGTGGAGGCCAACAAGCCCACGCCCAGCTCGCCGGAGCGCCCGTACGACGTCGTGCTGGCGACCTCCATGCTCCAGGTCGGTGTCGACGTCCCCCGGCTCGGGCTGATGCTGGTGGTAGGGCAGCCGAAGAACACGGCGGAGTACATCCAGGCTTCGTCCCGCGTCGGTCGTGACGCGCGCAAGCCGGGACTGGTCGTCTCGCTTGCCAACTGGGCACGACCGAGGGACATGGCCCACTTCGAGCAGTTCCGCCACTACCACGAGACCTTCTACGCCCAAGTCGAGGCGCTCAGCGTCACGCCGTACTCCGAGACCGCGATGGAGCGCGGACTCATGGGCGTTCTGGTCAGCGCAGCACGCGTCGCTGATCTGCGCTCAGGCGGGTCCCTCTCGCCTGAGCGGGGAGCAGGCGAGATCCTCTCGAAGATGCCGGTCGTCGCAGATCTCATCGACCAGCTAGTGGCTCGCGCAACGCGGGCCGTCGATGACGCGGGCGAGGCGAAGCGGATGCGCGACAAGCTCGTCCAGCGCATGGACCGCTGGCACGACAAGGCCGCCAACGCCAGCGGTGCCCTGGTGTACGAGCGTCGTCCTAAGAAGGAGGTCTCGTGGCCTCTGCTGATCAGCCCCGAAGACACGCTGCCGTCAGTCGCCGACAGGGTCTTCGTCGTCGCGAACTCGATGCGTGAGGTGCAGCCCGAGATCAACCTGCTGGTGAGTCCGAGCGCAGACCGTTTGGCGTTCAAGGAACCGCTCGACAGCCCCGAATGGGACATTCCCGAGGTGACGACATGACCGACGTTGCTGCAGAAGACGGCCTGCTCGCCCCGATCGACCCGTTGGTGCTCGGTGGGTCCCCGCTGGACCCGATCGCCGACGTCGAGACGAACCAGCCGAAGAACCGCGCCCGGGTCGGCTCGATCCGCCCATCGGCGATGCTCTACACCAACGGAATCGGTGCAACGGTAGACCTCCCGCATCTGTCGGTCATGCCGCACGGGCTCGACGCATGGGAGCCGATCTACGCTCGCCGGCCCGGCCCCGCAGAGGTCATCGCCGAGCCGCGGTTGCTGGAGCTGGTGCAGGCGCACCTCGGGAGCCAGGTCGCCGAGCTCCGCAAGCCGCCGTGGGCGCCGGAGGAGCGAGGGCATGCCGGCTCTGAAGCGATCGATCTAGGAATACCGGGGCGCATCTTTCCCCAGTGGCTGCGCTGCACTGGTTGCAATCTGCTGGCCCCCGTCTCGCACGAGCAGTTCGCCTACGTCAACGTGAACCGATACCGTCCGGACCAGGCCCAGTTTCTGCACCGCAAGTGCACCGGCTGGGGTGGGGACGGAAAGCAGACCTCGCGCAAGCCCAAGGACCAACCGGCTGTTCCGGCTCGTTACCTGATCGCCTGCACCAATGGACACCTCGACGAATTCCCATATGGGCCGTGGGTTCACCGGGGCGAGACCTGTGGCAAGGCCAAGATCCCGCAGCTGCGGATGCGAGAGTGGAAGAGCAACATCGGTCCGGACGTACAAATCATGTGTGTCTCCTGCGGTGCGTCTCGCGGGATGCTCGAGGCCACCGGCCCCAAGGCGGTCGACAAGCTGCCGCACTGCCGTGGCCGCCATGCGCATCTCGACGCCTTCTATGCCTGCGGCGAGCCGGGTCGTCTGATGATGCTCGGGGCCGCGAATCAGTGGTTCGCTTCGACGCTCGGACTCTTGGCGCTCCCGCGCGAGGAGGCCACATCGGCGGCAGACGTCGTTCCGTTCTTGCTGGCACTTCCGCAGGCGTTGCTGGCCGGAGTGACAGTGAGGGCCGCCGTCCCCATGTTCAAGATGGCTGTGGGGGCACAGGCGCAGACTGATGCCCTCGACGACGTGGACGACGACGTGCTGTGGGAAGCCATCGAAGTGGTCAAGAACGGCGGTGCCGTCCCCAAGGCGATGTCCGCTGAGCGGCGTGCGGACCCCTTGACCGTGCTCGGCCCCGAGTGGACGGTGCTCACAGACGAACGGAAGTACACCCGGCACAGCGGATCCACGGACTTCCGCGCTGTGCGCCGTGAGGTGCCGCCAGCTCTGACCTCGATCGTCTCATCGGTCGTCGCAGTGGAGAAGTTGAAAAAGGTCAACGCCTTCATCGGGTTCACCCGGATCGACGCACTCGACCGCATCCAGGACGCCTCTGCTCGGGTGGCACCTCTGAACCGCAACGGCCGGCCGACCTGGGTGCCCGCGACGGAGGATCGCGGCGAGGGTGTCTTCATCCGCTTCGAGGAAACAGCCGTCGCAGCATGGGAGGACCAGGTCAAGACACTTCCGGTGTGGACGGCATTTCGAGATGCGCACCGCATCAACTTCCGTCGTCGTACCAGCAAGACAGCCGGCGACATCGACCCGGACTCCCGCTTCCCAACTCCGCGCTACTGGGCGATCCACACGCTGTCACACCTGCTCATCCGTGAGGCGGCGATGTCCAGCGGCTACGGCTCGGCCAGCCTGACCGAACGGATCTACGCCTGGCCCGAGGGGGAGGGGCGAGACCCTGCTGCCGGCCTGCTGATCACCACCACGGCGTCGGACAGCGAGGGAACGCTCGGTGGCCTCGTCGACCTGGCCCGACCAGAGAAGCTCGGCAAGCTCGTCGCCGATGCGCTCCGGCGCGGGCAGCGCTGCTCGTCCGACCCGATCTGCTCACACCGCCTGCCCACCGGCAAGGAGGAGTTCCTGCACGGCGCCGCCTGCCATTTCTGTCTCTTCGTGAGCGAGACGAGCTGCGAGCGCACCAACCGCTTCCTCGACCGGCGTCTACTGCTCGGGCTGACGACCGACCCCGCCGTGGCGACGCCGGGATTGCTCGCCTCGTTGACGGAGGGCATCTGAGATGTCCGCTGTGCGGGAACTCGGCGCATTGTTGAGCGCCGAGGAGGCGGGCTGGATCGCCGCGGAACTACGGCAACGACGCCTGCCGCACCTGGCTGCCAAGCGTGCCTACTCAGAGCACAGGAGCAAGGTAAAGGAACTCCTCGGTCGGTTGCTCGACGACCAGGGCGCCGTCGAGTTGGCCGCAGCCGTCCTCGACGGCATCGCGTCCGTGCCGCGATCGGACTCACTGGAGACGGTGTGGACGTGTCCCAGCGTCCCTGGTGGCGAGGGGCGGACCACGCTGGCCGTTGCCGAGCTCATCAACGAGGCTCACGCGACCGTCTATGCAGCTACCTATTCGGCGTCGTGGGGGTCTGCGTACGTGACGGCGCTGGCGAATGCGGTGGTTCGGGGAGCGAAGGTGACCGTCGTCGTGGACCGGAAGATGCAAAAGGACACGCGCGATCTGATCATCCAGC
This sequence comes from Nocardioides xinjiangensis, assembly GCF_017916385.1. Classification (NCBI taxonomy): domain Bacteria; kingdom Bacillati; phylum Actinomycetota; class Actinomycetes; order Propionibacteriales; family Nocardioidaceae; genus Nocardioides; species Nocardioides xinjiangensis. Next base: position 1,154,060 of record NZ_JAFMSW010000001.1, on the reverse strand, counting down.
AATTGCCCGGAGCACGACTGTGGACGTACGCACCGACGGACGACTCGCCGTATCCGCCACGGCAGCACGCGAAGCTCGTCGTCGTGGACGAAACCGCCTCGTTCGTCACCAGCGCCAACTTCTCCGATGCTGCCGCGAAGCGGAACCTCGAATGCGGGCTTCTCTCCCGTGACGCCTCCATCGCGCGGGGGATCAGGACCCAATTGGAGACGCTGCATGACCATCACGTCCTTGTGGACTACTGAGTTGCCACACGACGTGGCGTGCTCGAGGATGCTCGCGTGCGCACAGTAGGGCTCTTCTCGGGAATCGGCGGCCTCGAGCTCGGGCTCGAGCGCGCAGGTGCCTCCACGGAGCTCCTATGCGAGTACTGGGAGCCAGCAGCTGCCGTGCTGCGCAAGCGTTTCGGAGCCGAAGTTGTCGGCGACATCCGCGTCTTGAAGGCCATTCCTTCGGTGGACGTCGTCACTGCAGGCTTTCCGTGCACCGATCTGAGCCAGGTCGGCCGCACTGCGGGCATCGACGGCAGCGAGTCCGGCCTGGTACGTGAAGCACTCCGGCTGATTGGACAGACGCCCCCGCGGTGGGTGGTCCTCGAGAACGTGCCGAACATGCTCAGCCTCGGCGGCGGAGCGGCGATGGCATTCATCGTCGACTGGCTCGACGACCGCGGGTGGAACTGGGCGTACCGGACCGTCGACTCGCAGCACTTCGGGTTGCGCCAGCGTCGTCGGCGTGTGTTCCTCGTCGCCTCGCGCACCGAGGACCCCCGCAGGGTGCTTTTCGCCGACGAGGCGGGGCACCCAGTGGTGCGTGGGAGCCATTCCGCGTACGGCTTCTACTGGACCGAAGGCAACCGCGGTGTCGGCTGGGGCGATGGCGTCACGCCGACGCTGAAGGGCGGCTCGAAGCTCGGTATCGCCTCACCGCCTGCGGTTTGGCGGGTCGGCGCCGACGCGGGTCGTGCGATTACCCGACCGAGCGTCCGGGCTGGCGAGCGGCTGCAGGGCTTCCGGGCGGGGTGGACCGAGTTGGAAGCGAAAGACGGAGTGCGGTGGAAGATGGTCGGCAACGCAGTTTCGGTGCCGGTCGCGACCTGGATCGGCCGGGGTCTCGCGAAGCCGCGGTCACCTGTTGATGTCACTCGGAGGCCTCTAGAGGTGGGACGACGGTGGCCCGCAGCCGCGAGCTCCGTCGCTGGCGTCCGGGAGGCGTGGTCACTGTCTGAGCGTCCCCTGGTCGTGCGCCCGCAACAAACACTCGCGGGCTTGCTCGCCGCCCACGGTGCCGACCCCCTCAGCCTCAACGCCACGCGCGGATTCACCAGCCGTCTGATCGCCAGCAATCTGCGACGCCGGCCGGATTTCGTGGACGACCTGCGCGCCCACATCGAACACATGTCGTCCGTCTGATGCCAGAACCGCTCGATGAGGTCGTCCGCCGTCGGATGAAGAGACAAGGGCGGCGAGACACGTCGGTCGAGATGGCCATCCGACGAGAGCTTCACGCCCTCGGACATCGCTACCGGGTCGACTTCCGCCTCGAACCGTCGCTGCGGTGCCGTGGCGACATCGTCTTCACGCGTCGGCGCGTGGTCGTTTTCGTGGACGGCTGCTTCTGGCACGGCTGTCCGGTGCATGCCACGGCGCCGAAGAACAACGCCGAGTGGTGGCGCGCGAAACTCGATGCGAACATGGAGCGCGACGAACGCAACAGGACTGCACTGACTCAGCTCGGATGGGACGTCGTTCGAGTCTGGGAACACGAAGAGCCGGCAGACGCGGTGCACCGGATCCGCGTTGCAGTGGAGCAGTCCGCAGTCTGACTCTGTGGCTACCTGTGTCAGCCAGCCAGGAACGTCTCGTAGCGGGCGGCCAACCTCTCGGGATCGGGTCGCTGTGCTCGACTGGTCGGGACATGGAGGCGAATGCCGTGCATCTCTTGGAGCCCGTGCTTCAGCATCGGCCCGTCGACCTCCTCCATGAGATCGCGGTTGATCGCGACCGTGAGATCGGGCGAGACTCCGAGGAAGTTCTGGTCGAACGCCGCATGGTGGATCTTGCACATGCTCATCCCGTTGGGAACGACCGGCTCTCCCTCCTCGGCGTCGCCGATGATGTGAGCCGCATCGAGGAGTGTGGGGTGCTTGAGACGACAGACCGCGCAGCTGTCCGTGTAGGCCAAGAGGACCTGCATACGGAAGACCCGCTGATGGAGTCGCGCCCTCGTGGTGCGCTCGACGTAACGCCGAGTCGTGTCGTCCATGGGAGTGCCGGGGGTGATGAACCGCTGACCTTCGTCGACTGCGAGAGCGAACTGTAGTTCGGCCTGCTCCTCGCCGATGACGTACACGGGATAGATCGGCTCGTACAGCCCTGACGCCACCCCGACGAACCAGATCAGCGGAAGTCGTTGCTCCATCGCGCGACGAAGGGCGACGTTCTCGGGGTGATGGGGGTCGGTGCCGCGGTACTTGTACCGCTGGAGACCGTCTGCCCCGATCTCGTCGTTGTACGGCGGCAACTGATTCGGCGGCGTGAACGTGGTGCGAATTGCCAACGCGGCGTCCATACCCGCCGGCTTGCGGATGCCACGCTGCCGGTCCATCAGAGGCAGCCGCTGGCCTTCGTACGAGAAGGTGGCGAGCCAGTTGAAGTCCACGCGGGGCGTCGGACGCTCATCGAGCCACGCCATGGCTGACGTGCGTAGGGCGCGACTGTCCGTAGCGGGAGTCACGGGGTCACGCTCACAGAGCCTGGTAGTAGTCGCGGATGACGCTGGCCATGAGCCGCCGCCGCTCGGCCAAGAACTCCCGATAGTTCCCCGCTGTGACCTCGGACAAGAAGTCCGGCACGGCGTTCTCGGACAGGTTCCGGGAGAGGTCGGTTGGGTCGGTGATCTCTCCGAGTCTCAGGACTCCGCTGGCGATCTGGTCGGCGACTTCGCTCATGTAGGTGGTGGGTGGCTTGTTGCTGACGGCGATGTTGACGGCGGTTTCGGTGAGGGCGAAGTTCGCGACCTGGTTGTAGTCGCCGCGATCGGGGTAGCCGTTCTTGATCAGATAGTCCTTGGGAACGATGTGATGGATGTCGCCGGACTGCTGGTGCATGGCGGCGACTGTGACGCCCTTGGACAGGAAGCCTCGGGCACCGGTGGCGACCTGTGCTGCCAGGAACGTCTGGAAGAACGGGCTGACCGTGCTCGTCGTCTCCAAGTTGTTCGGCAAAGTCACGGCCCAGAACGCATCGGACAGCTCGGACTGCTCGATCTGCTTCAGGTAGTTGGCAGCACCCTGCTCGCCGATTCGGCGGATGTCTTGCTCCCAGGTCGACTCGAAGCTGCCCGAGTGGCGCCCCGTCAGCATCGACATCACGAACCAACGCTTCACGATGTGCTTGCGATCGCCGTCCGACAAGCCCTTGTCGGCCCGCAGCCGGAGGAAGAGGGCGTAGGCGAAGTTCAACGCGTTCTTCGAATTCACCATGCCGGTAGTGATGAAGCCGGCGGACTTGATGGTCAGAAGGAAGTTCTCGAAGTTGTACTTGTTGACGATCTGAGTGAGGGCGCCTTCCAGCTTGTCGTACGCGACGGGGATGCGTGCCTCGTCGACCTTCCGCGTCTCCGGGTCGCGTCCGGACAGCTCACTCACGATGCTCGAGGCCTTGCCTCTGCTGAATCCCACGAGGCCGGCCACGCGGATGATGTCACTATAGGCGGGGTCGTACAGGTCCTCCGCGTCGTCCTTCAGCCACGAGATCGCCTGCAGGAACGGCGTGGCGGCGAATTCGATGTCGTTCTCTTTGATGTCCGCGAAGGCATGCGGAGCCACAGCGAGGTGACAGAAGTAGTCGATCAGCTTCCTGATGTTGCGACCCCTGTCGCCGTACGTCGCGATCTTGCTCATTGCGAAGTCCGCACTGCTGAGGGGAACGCCTTTGGAATTGATGCGGATGAAGATCTCGGACACGGTCTCCACGTCGAGCTCATCGGCCAGTGCGATGATGCCGATCTGGGAGTTCTTGATCCCTTCCAGCCGCCCGAGGTTGGTCTCGAAGAGCTGCTCGTCGGCGTCTGGGTTCTCCTGCAGGTACTGGCGTGCGAAAGACAACGGTGATGATGAGTTGAAGAAGTCGCTGATGTCAGAGATCCACTGCGGGTTCTTGTCGAGAACCGGTGTCAGGGTCGCGAACTCTTCCGTGATCGGATTGAACGCGATCTTGATGCGCACCGACTTGTACCGCTTGTTGACCACCGGAAGTCCGGCAACGGCAGCTCGGAGTGCCGTGATGCGCTGCTGGCCGTCGATGAGGATCTGCTGGTGGGCAGCGACGTGGCCGCCCTTGAGCTTGGCTCCGACCGACTGCCAGGTGATCAGGTAGCCGACCGGATAACCCTTGTAGAGCGAGTCCATCAGGTCCCGGACTTTCACGCTGTCCCAGACGAAGGGACGCTGCAGCTCAGGGATGGCGATCTTCTCGCCCTTCACGTCGGCCAGAAGTTGCGTGACAGCAGACTGCGTCACCGAATACTTCGCCATACCAGTCCTCGTTCCAAAGGTCGGCCAGAGTTCGATCCGGAGTGCAACGGCCCTCTCGTGGACCGACTCGCTTCCTGCATGACGAAACGTCCCCCCGTTGATCGTGGTGGACCAGATGATGCCATCTCGCCCATCTCCGAGGGGAGAGAACGCGTTCCCAGCCGGCGCACCGACGAGGGCGCTGATTCAGCGCTTTTGATCATTCCGCCGGCAGAAGAGCCCGTCCCGACGCATGATCGTCACTCGTGCTCGGCCGAGGGGGAGAAGAGCTCGTGACTGTTCCTGCCACGCTGGTGTTCGCCATCGATCTGCTCATGGGCCATCAGCCGGAGCTGACGCCTGGGGAGCTCTGCGAACAGCTCCGGGCGCGCAACTGGGACATCGACGTCGAGGCCGTCACTGCGCACCTCGCGCAAAGGGAGGCTGATGCCACCGTGCCGGCGGCGGACGCTGTGTCACCGGCGCCCGTGCCGGCTGTGCTTGTGCAAACGCGGAACCGCGGGTCGTCGTACGTCCGACCTGAACCATCGGAACCGCTCGTGCTACAGGGAATCGAGCTGGGCGAGATTCCGGAGGAACTGGCCGCCGCTGTGAGGGACTTCGGTGCGGGATCGGATCTCTTCGATCCTCCTCCTCCTCCGTCGTCGACGATGTCTGCCGAGTTCGAGGACGCACTCCAGGAGATCTCGTCGGCTCTCACGGCTGAGATCATGGCGAACTCGGAGCTCGCTGCCGATCGTCGAGTGGCACTGAGGTCGGGCCACTTTTTGAGTCGAGGCCGCAACGGGTTCACTGCTAGGTGGGAAATGGACGTTGACGTCCCGGTCGTCGACGGCGCGACAGTCAAGCTCACCTCGCAGTCCGTAGTCGCTGATGCCGAGGTCGTCCAGATGGCAGGAACCTCCATCACCCTCTTCGTCGCGGCGACCGAGAAGCTGCTGGAGGAGGAGGTAATCCTGGTCCTCGACGCCTCCTTCCTCCTCGAGCTCCGCCGCGCGTATGTGCGTCGTCTCCTCAAGGGGGACGCCACACTCGACTCCGCAGCCGCCCTCGGCTTCATGAAGGACCCGGTGCCGAGCGCACACGGCGGCTCTCACCAGGCATCTGGGTTGAATGCCGAGCAGGCTGCGTTCGTGGATCGTGCACTCCATCCTGGCACCACGTGGCTCTGGGGTCCGCCGGGCACGGGCAAGACAACGACCCTGGCTCATCTTCTCCATGAACTACGACGCAAACGCTTGCGGACTCTCTTCGTCTCGAACACCAACGCCGCTGTCGACACCGCCATCCTCAAGTTCCTGGACGGGATCGTCGAAGCGCGCCTCGGCGAGATAGTCCGTATCGGCAATCCGAGCAGTGTGGGAATCGCTGGGCGTCAGGAGACGCCTGTGCTCATCGACGAGATCGCCGCGGCATCTGGACTCGAAGCCGGCGCGCATCTGGCGGCATGCCGTAAGCAGATCAACAAACTCAAGACCGAAAACGCGAAACGGATCCTCAGCATGAAGGACCCCGTGGCAGCGAGGGATCGTGGTTGGCTCGGCACGCCGGACATGGACTACTTCGAGCTGCTACAAGTGCGCGAGGCTTCGGGCACGGAGGCGTTGCTGGACCAGACCGAAGGGGAGATCGGACGCTTGGTCGAGCAGCGTCGCAACCTCGAATCGTTGGTGTCCCTCATCAAACAAAAGATCGTCGATCGGGGGCGCACGGTCTTCGCCACCGTCCATCAGACCTACCTGAACGCTCTGGAGGGTCAGCGGTTCGACGTCGTCGTGATCGATGAGGCGAGCATGGTCTCGTCCGATCTCGTCGCTCTCGCGTCTGGGCTGGGAACGGGACACACCATCATCGCCGGTGACTTCCGTCAGCTGAGTCCCATCAGCGCGGCTACGTCAGTTGCTGCAGAGAGATGGCTGAGAGTCAGCCCGTTCGACAAGGCCGGTGTGGCCTCTCGCGTGAGAGAGGGAACCGTTCCTCCGAACTTGACCGCCTTGACGACGCAGCACCGGATGCGCCCGAGCATCGAGCGCGTCATCGGGTCGAGCTTCTATCGTGAGGTGGGCCTGAGATCAGGTGAGTCGATCGCAACCCGACCCCGAGGTCGGCCGACTCCGATCGACGACGAGTTGGTCTTCGTGGACACGTCGGGCTTGAGGCCCTGGATGACCCGACGCAACGGTCGTTACTCGAGGCTCAACGTCCTGCATGCGCAAGTCATCGACGCGATCGCTGGTCAGGTCAACAGCGGGTCATCGTTCGGAGCCGTCAGTCCCTTCGCCCCGCAGGCTCGCTTGCTCGAGTCGCTCGTGAGTTCGCGGGAGGGACACGCGGCAAGCACTGTGCATCGCTTCCAGGGCGGTGAACGCGATGTGATGGCTTGGGACATGACCGAGGGTCGCGCCGGCGCAACCAGAGTGAACCGATGGTTCGACGCCACACACGCCGACGAGGAAGGTGCGCGCCTCATCAACGTCGCGATGTCGCGCGCACGTGACCAGCTCTACGTCGTCGCAGACATGGATCGAGCACGATCCGGGTGTTCCGATCGATCGGTGGTCCGGCGTGTACTGGATGTGGTTCAGGCAGAAGGGACGACGGTCTCAGCCGTTGACGTCCTGCGCAGTTCCAATGGGCGCACAACGGCTCATCAGGCAGATGAGCATCACCCGCTCATAGTCGCTCTCGCTCGGGACGAGGAGTGGGCCGTCGTGTACAGCGCCGAGCCTCCGCGATCGATCGACCCCGCCCTCGAAGTCGAGATCGCTCTGGCCGTCCAAGCTGGACGATCGTTGTACGTCCGCTGCGGGGTTCCCGATCGCGATTCTCAACGCGACGCCCTGGCGCAGTTACAGCTACTCGGGTGCCACGTGCAGCTGGTGCGACCGTGCCGAGAGAACATCGTCCTCACGCCTTCCAGCGTGATCACTTCGAATGGGAGTCTCTTGTCACCGGGAGCCACCCAGCTCTGGCTACACACCGTCGACGTCGGGTTCGCTGGCACCGCACTCCGAATGATCAGCCGACGGGGAGACGCGAATCCGGTGAACAGGGAGGCTGACCATTTGTGCCGTCTGGGTCATCCGCTGTTGGTCGATCACGGTCGCGAACACGACTTCAGGGGCCGCTGCCTCACCTGTCAGGGCGACGTGACGGAGAACGTGCGGACCGCTCGCTCTCGGACGCGTGGAGCGGCTCGCAGCGCGGCCCGCTGTCATTCGTGCGGACACGAGTTCGATGCAACCGGCTGGTGCAAGTGCTGATCATCTGGACGATGAGCCCGGCCTGGGAGCAACGATCGGAAGTCGAGAGCTGATGGCGTGCGTGCGCTTGCAGATCCGATGGCTGAGAGAACGTTCGCAGTTCCAGTACGAAAGGGTGTGCTACTGGAGAGCCCTCCGTTTCGCAGAAGTGCCCACGCCGCGTTGGTATCCCCCATAGTCTGCGCGCCATGGGGGATCAGTCTCAGGACAAGCTGTACGCAACCACGCTTCAGACCATCGGCGCGGTCGCGAACCTGCCGATCGTGCGGGTCGACCGGGAGGCATTCCTGCGCAGGAACTTCGCGGGCGACGCGCACCTGGATGTCATCCTTCGGGACGGTCCGACCGCGGTGTACACCGCCGAGTCGCTGCGCCGGAAAGCGGACTCCATCATCAAGAACAGCACTGCCAAGACCTCGGCTGCGTCCTTCGCGGCGGGCCTACCGAGCAACCCGGTGGTGATGGTCGCCGCGGGCGGCGCAGACGTCGTCCAGTATTTCGGCTTCTCGATCAACTTGGCCCAGCAGATCGCGTACCTCTTCGGTGAGGACGAGCTCTTCAACGCGGGCGGCGAGCTGTCGGACGCTGCACAGATCCGCGTGATCGCCTACCTGGGCGTCATGCTCGGCGCAGCCGGAGCGGCCGGGCTCGTGGTGCAGACCTCCAAGCAGGCAGGCGCAGTGATGGGGAAGAAGGTCGCCGCTCAAGCCCTGACTAAGACAACGTGGTACCCGCTCGTCAAGAAGGTCGGCGCTCTGGTCGGGCAGAAGATCACCAAGAAGACCGTTGAGAAGACCATCACCAAGGCCGTGCCGGTCCTCGGTGGGGTGGTGTCTGGTGGCCTGACGTACGTGACGTTCCGGCCCATGGGGAGCCGACTCGCGGACGTCCTCATGAAGAACCTCGCCGGCGAGTTCGACGACCAGCTCGAGCTGAACTCCGTTTTCGCCTCGAGTCTCACCGCGGAGGTCGTCGAACCCGACGGGGTCGTGGTGGTCTCCGAGTAGGACGCAACCGTGACCCTCACTGGGTGGCCCGTTCTCGGACAGCTACCACCGAACGCCTGAACGGGCGGGCTCCGGCCTGACCGCCATGACCGAGCCGACGACCCGTCCGACGATGGTCCATCCCAGAGGAAGTTCCCCAGTCCGACCTGTGCCCGGCTGGTCTTCCGCCGCAACACGGTGTCGCCCACGGACTGACCAACCATCGCGATGGGGTGCGATGAGCCACGTGGCGGCCTTGCCCGGGGCGCGGGAGACGTCGTCGCGTCGCGTGGAATCCTGCTGAATCGAACAGCCTCGCTTGCGCCAGCGGGGCAGTACACCGACGGGTTCGACGCTGAGTAGGTCGTCGATTCGCAAGGCCGGCCGACCGGTTGTGACACAACCAGCCTCTATTCGTCGAGAGCGCGGATGATCGCGTTGATGCCGCCCGTCGAGCCGGCATACTCGCGACCGGTCAAGGCGTGGTTTCCAGTCGTCGCCCCAGACCAGGACAGAGGGGCGCGCAGCCGCAGCAGGAGGTCGTCGGCGATGTCGCAGTCATGTCTACGTGGCAGTCGCCGGCCCAGGGAGACCACGCGCTGCAGCCACGCCCGCGCAGAACCGAGCTGGCGTACGTCACCGCCCAGCTGTGGCGGCGCTGGCGGGTTGCGGGCCGAGACTCGACGCGATCGGCCGCCGGCTGGCGACCGCAGCCTAGGCGGCGAGCCGCCACTCGATCCGATCGGTGACGGCTCGCGGCTGAATCGGTTGACGCATTCGAGGCACGATGTCCGCGGAACCGCCTATCGTCCCGCCTGTGTCTACTCGTGGGCCGGAGCCCGAAATCCTGACCGAGACGCCGCCGCGCGGACGACGGCGTCGCGCTCTTGCGGCACTGCTTGCCGTTGCCGTCGTAGCGACGGGCGCGGCATTCGCCATCGATGGTCTCGATGTCCCTCTGCCTTGGTCGGAGCCCGGAGTCGATCCGAGCGAGGACCCTGATGGCGACGGGCTCTCGGTCGCAACTGAGGAGTCGGGTTTCACAACCGAGGCAGGCGCCACCTACCGCACAAGCGGCGACAGAGCAGACACTGACGGTGATGGTCTCTCCGACGGCGAGGAGGCCGGTGCCGTCGTATCGACGAGCGGGGACGAGTCGACGTACGTCGGCATCTCAGACCCCGGCAAGAAGGACTCTGACAGCGACGGGGTCACCGATGGCGACGAGTACTTCCTCGGGACGGATCCGTGGTCCGTGGACACGGACGACGACGACTTGCACGATGACGACGAGCTGTCGTTCGGGTCAGATCCTCTCGAAGCGAACCCAGATGAGGACGACTACTCCGATGCCGAGGAGCGAGAGCGGGGGTCGGCGCCGCTGGCGTACGACGAGAGCGGGTGGAGGAGCTACGTGGGCGCAGGGCTGACTGCACTGAAGTTAGGGCTGTCGGCGGCTGACAAGTACTCAGGTGGGGGGAAGGTGGCTCTAGCGGCCAAGGCACTCAAGGCAGCGAAGGCGGCGGGCATCGCCGCTCCCGTGCTCTGGAACGCGCTGAGGGGATGGGATTGGTCCGACGTCGACCTCGCAAGCCTGCGTGACGAGGTCTACGCGGACGACATGGACGAGCTGGCCGAGACGCTGGAAGGCGGGAAGAACGACTACGTCCCCTTCGTCGGCCGCAGGCCTGACGGAACGTTGGCTTACGTGGGGATCACCGACGACTTCGAGCAGCTGTCAGCTGCCCATGGTGGACCCATGACCCTGAGCATGATCGGAGAGCCGGAGCCGATGCCGCTCGGACAAGCACGGGCGGTCGCGGAGACGGTCATCAAGATCCTTCACGACCGGATGGACGGCAACGACCTGGCCAACACGCGGCACGTGATCGATCCGGCCCACAACTTGTATGCCCCGGCAACGAAGTGGGGTGCTTACGAGCTCGACCGCATCGAGTTCGAGTGGTGAGCCGCGGAGAGGGGCCGTGTGGGCGCGTGCGACAAGGTCGACTCAGCGCGACACGACACCTCCTGCGATCGACGCATATCTGCGGCGCCTCCGCGCTCATCCGTTGAGTATCCGAATGGCCCGCGCAGCGCGCCCGAGGCGCCGCGGGGAGCACAGCGCTCACGTCTTCAGCGCGGTCCCATGTTGGAGGACCGGAGCTCTGACCCTCGACGTCCACCTATGCCAGCACCTCGGGTCCATGCTCTTCGCTCGCTCAGGTCGACGGAATCAGGAATCCTCCACCTGAGGTGAAGTACGAGAGTCGCGGACTGGACCGCGCGGCGGGTACAGCGCTCGGCGTGCGAACCCGACGAGGCGGCCAGGGTAGCCGCCGCCCGCACGGCACTGCCTTGGGCGTCGACCACCTCGTCGAGCTCTGAAACCTGACGGACACGCGCCATGCCGGTCGCTCCGCGAACCCACTGTCGGTGATTGTCTCTAGCGTCGCAGCACTGGCGATCGCGGGGCGGTCCGGATGGGGGTCGAAGCAATGAGCGGAGAGCTGGAGCGCCGGTGGGACGACGCAGTGGAGACGGCATGGCGGGAGCTCCGGCAGCGGCTGGCCGACCACGTCGCGGGGATGGACGCAGGCGACTCGATCGTCGTCGGGCTCACCGAGTCGTACGAGGACGGCGCGGCGCCCTACTGCCAGGTGGCGCTCGGGGAGCGGATGGTGCGCGTCGAGGCGGTCAGCAAACGTCCACCTCGCGGCCGAGTGCCGGCTCGACGTGTTCCAGGAGGGCCTCTTGACGCACCTGGGCTTCCACCGGCCCGAGGCCGAGGACTGGTCCGAGGGTGAGACCAACCACTGGCTCGACGTCGAGCAGCGCGAGGCCGACCGGGCCGCGGTCATGGTGGTGCGTGCGTTGCGCGAGGTCTACGGCGTGCTGCACCCCGTCTACCTCGACGCCGACGGCATCGAGTCCGAGCGAGCGGCCCGTGAGCTGCCGCCGACATCCAGTCGCGAGGAGCCTGACCTCGACCAGGTCATGCGGCCGAGGTCGGTCGAGGAGGTCCGTGAGGTCGTGGACCGCGCCGTCAGCGGGCTCTACGAGGACGCGCCTCAGTGGGACGAGGACGGCGACCTGCCTCTGCCGACCGGCGAGCGCGTCGTCTGGGTCACCATGTCCCAGCAGGCGCCGCGAATCCTGATCCACTGCATGCTTCTCGGCGATGTCGAGGACGGCGACCCGCTGCTCGGCGAGCTGAACCGGCTCAACGTCGCCGAGCTCGGCCTCACCTTCCTCTGGCGCGGGGACCACGTGTCAGTCACCCGCGAGGTGCCGCTCGACGCTGTCGTGCCCAGCGTGCTGGCGAGCGACATCGCGCGTGTCGTCACTCAGGTCGATGGCTGGGCCGCCGGCCTGCGCCGGGCCCGGCGTGTGCTTCCTCGCCCGCGGCTCGGCGAACGCGGCAGCCGCTTCGCGACCGCGTACGCCGTGATGGCCGAGCTCGAGCGCGACGAGCGCGGCTCCGTCGGCCCCGCGGCGATGGCGCGGATCTACGGCGACACCGGGCTGCTCCTCAAGGCGATCCGGATCACCGAGCAGCGGCGTCGCGACGCACGCACCAGCCTCCGCGAGGCTCGCGCGCTGAAGCAGCGGAGCAAGGAGAAGGCCGTGCAAGCGCGCCACGACTACCTTCGCGACCTCGCCGTTCGCATGCGCGCCGGGCTCCGGCTGATGGTCGACGGCCCGGTGCGGAAGGTGCAGCCCGACCAGCTCGCGCTCTTCGACGAGGACGAGGGACCGGCCGGTGACGGCGTTCGGGGGACGCACGGCCGTCTTCGGTGATGGGGTTGCCGCATGCCGCGCCTGATCCCCGAGAGCCCGACGTTCACCACCCCGTCCGAGCAGGCCGTGTGGGAGCGGCTGCGCGACAGCCTCGCCGCCGACGACGTCCTCATCGCCAACCTGCGGCTCACCGACGAGCAGAAGGACCACGAGGCGGACCTCGTCGTGCTGATGCCCGACGTCGGGATCGTGGTCCTCGAGGTGAAGGGTGGCAGCGTCTGGTGGGACGACGGCTGGCGGATCGTGCGAGGTGGCCGCGAGGCAGCCATCCACCCCGTCGACCAGGCGCGCGGCGCGAAGTACGCCCTGCGCGGCTACGTGGAGCGCGACCTGCGGTGGGGGAGCCGCAGCCGGGTCGCGTGGGCACACGCCGTCGTGACGCCGCACGCCGAGTTCGGCGCGGACTTCGAGCTGCCCGACCTCCCCCGGTGGACGCTGCACGACAAGGACGACCAGGAGCACCTCGTCGGACGGCTGCGGCAGAACGCGCACCGGATGACCCATGGCCAGCGGGTGGCGACCACCGACGACGTCGAGGAGATCGCCGAGATCCTGACCGGACGCCTGCCCACGTCGTACGACGTCCGCGCGGAGGCGGACGAGCGGGCCGAGGTGGCCGACCGGCTGACGATGGAACAGGCGACGATCCTGCGCGTCACCCGTCTGCTCAACCGCGTCGAGGTGCGCGGCGGCGCCGGCAGCGGGAAGACCGTCCTCGCGCTGCAGCAGGCCAAGGAGCTCACGCGTGGTGGGCAGGACCGCAAGCCGCAGCGCGTGGCGCTGCTGTGCTACTCCATCGGCCTGGCTGAGCACCTCAAGCGCGAGGTCGCCGGCTGGCACCACCGCCACCGGCCGGCGTTCGTCGGGACGTTCCACGCCTTCGGGCAGCAGTGGGGCGCCGCCGACGGCGACCGCACCGACAGCGAGTTCTGGGAGGAGCGCCTGCCCGCCGAGATGGCGGAGCTGGCCGCGGACCTGCCGGACGGGAAGAAGTTCGACGCTGTCATCGTCGACGAGGCGCAGGACTTCGCCGACTCGTGGTGGACGCCCCTGCTGCGCTCGCTGCGCGACGAGCAAGAGGGCGGCCTCTACGTCTACTCCGACGAGAACCAGCGCATCTTCGCCCGTTTCGGCCGCCCACCGGTGGCGCTCGTGCCACTGGTCCTCGACCACAACCTCCGCAACACCAAGCAGATCCACGAGTCGTTCGGACCGCTGGCCCCGAGCCGGATGTACTCCCGCGGCGCCGACGGGCCGGCCGTCCGCTTCCTCGACACGACGGGCCAGGACCCGCTCGACGTCGCGGACGACGTGGTCGACCGGCTCCTCGACGCCGGCTGGGACCCGCGCCACGTCGCGCTGCTGACGACCGGCCACCGCCACCCGATCCAGGTGGAGCGCACGGACTTCCACGACCAGGACGGCTACTGGCGCACCTACTGGGACGACGACGTCTTCTACGGCCACGTCCTCGGCTGCAAGGGGCTCGAGCGACGAGCGGTGGTGCTGTGCCTCAACAAGGACGGCACCCGCGACCGGGCGCGGGAGCGGCTCTACGTCGGGATGTCGCGCGCCACCGATGAGCTGGTGGTCGTGGGGGATCCGGCGACCGTACGCCGGGTGGCGGGGGACGACGTGGCCCGGCGGCTCGGCATCCGCTGAGGCCCGTCCTTCAGGAGTCGGTGTCGACGACGTAGGCGTCGTGGTCGGACAGGCGCCGCCCGTCGTGCTCGGCCACCACGCGCCGCGCGGTGGCGGCCGTGCCGGCGGGAAGCGCGACGTGGTCGATGCTCAGCAGGCCGTCCAGCGCGTGCGGCAGCTCCGCGGTCGGCACCGTCAACCCGAGCTCCGCCACCGCACGGCTGATCGCCGCGCGACCGCCCGCGGAGCCCGCGTGCTCGCGACCGGTGAGGGCGTGGTTCCAGTCGCCGCCCCACACCAGGGACCTGCACGGGCGCAGGCGGAGGAGCAGGTCGTCGACGGCGTTCAGGGTCTTCTCGGCGTGACGGTCGCCGACCCACACGGGGCCGGACCGGGCGCTCCGCCACGGCAGCACCGAGCTGACGTACGTCGTCGCGCCGACCTGCGCCTGCGCGCTCGCGGGGTGCGGATCCGGGGCCGAGGTCATCGGCAGCCGGCTGGCGACGGCCGCCCAGCGACGTCGCGGAGCCGCTAGCGACTGCGAGCGGTGGACGGCGAAGCCGGCGAGGCTCGTCGACTCGTTGACCTCGGTGAGCAGCCAGACGTCGCAGTCCTGCTCCGCCAGCAGGGCCTCGTGGTCGTCGGACCAGCGGCCGTCGAGGTTCCAGGTCCCGATGCGCACGCCCGCATCCTGTCGGACGCGCCTCGACCGAGCACGCCGAGGTCCGCCGGCACGTCGACCGGGCGCGCCCCCGGCGCGGCGTGCGCGCGTGCCCAAAATCGGGGCAGCCCCACCCTCGGGACGGCCGTACCCTCAAAAGATTCGAGACGAGGGAACGGGGTGGACCGACAGCCGCAGCTCAACCTGCACGTGCTCGGCGAGCTCACGGCCACGCGCGACGGCGCGGTCGTGGACCTCGGCGGGCGCCGTCAGCGCGCCGTGCTGGCGGGACTGGTGATCCACCGAGACCAGGTCGTGCCGGCCGACCGGCTGGTCGGGTGCGTGTGGGGCGAGCAGCCGCCCGTCAATGCCTCCGGTGCGCTGCAGGCGTACGTCAGCCACCTGCGCCGGCGGCTCGAGCCCGACGCGACGGCCCGGCAGCGCGAGGGCGTCATCGCCCGCGCCGGGCCCGGCTACGTGCTGCGGCTCCCGCCCGACGCCGTGGATGCGTGGACCTTCGAGGCGGCCGTCGAGTCAGCCGCGGGCGAGTCGCCCGTGGAGGCAGCGTGCACGCTCGACACCGCGCTGAAGGCCTGGCGCGGGCCGGCGTACGCCGACTACGCGGGCGAGGCGTGGGTGGAGGCGGAGTGCGCCCGGCTCACGGAGCTGCGCGCGGTCGCCCGGGAACGCCTCCTCGCGGCGAGGCTCGAGCTCGGCGAGGCGCAGCTCGTCATCGGCGACCTCGAGGCGCTCGTCAAGGAGGACCCGCTGCGCGAGGAGCGCTGGCGGCTGCTCACCCTCGCGCTCTACCGGGCGCACCGCCAAGCCGCGGCGCTCGAGGCACTCAGAAGAGCAAGGACGGTCCTTGCCGACGAGCTGGGCGTCGACCCCGGTCCCGCCCTGCGCGCGCTCGAGGCGGAGGTGCTGGCCCAGTCGCCCGACCTCGACGGCCCGCCGGCCGCCAGGGCCGCGGACGCGACCGCGCTGGTCCCGCGACCCCGCACGCCCGACGGGATCGTCGACCGCGACCACGAGCTGACCCTCCTGAGGGAGAGGCTCGAGGACCTGGCCGACGGGACCTCCGGGTGCGTGCTCGTCGAGGGGCCCGCAGGCATCGGCAAGACCCGTCTGCTCGACGAGCTGCGCCGGCTCGCGGTCGCCGCCGGCGTGTGGGTGCGGTCGGCACGGAGCAGCGCGCTGGAGCAGGACTTCGAGTGGGGAGTGGTCCGGCAGCTGTTCGGCGCCGGCGTGGACGACGTCCTGGGTCGCGCGGAGCGCTTCGCCGTGCTCCGCGGGCTGTGCGAGCTGACGACCCGCCTCGCCGAGCAGGCCCCGTTCGTGCTCTGCGTCGACGACGTCCAGCGGTGCGACGAGGCGTCGCTGCAGTTCCTCGCCTACCTTGTCCCGCGCCTCGAGGAGCTGCCCGTGCTGATCGTCCTCACGATGCGCACCGGCGAGCCGCAGCACGCCGACGACCTCGTCGAGCTCGTCGCCGACGAGACGGTCACCGTCGTACGCCCCGCGCCGCTCACCGAGCAGGGCACCGCCGCGCTGGTGGCCGACCGCCTGGGGCGCGGCGCCGACGCGTTCGTCGCGACCTGCCACCGGATGACCTCGGGCAACCCGCTGCTCCTGCGCCAGCTGCTGCGCGCCCTCGCCGACCAGGGCGTCCCGCCGGACGCGGCTCACGTCGACACCGTCCGGGCCGTCGGGTCGCGGGCGATCACCTCGCTCGTCACCCTCCGCCTGCGGCGCATGCCGGAAAGGGTCTCGATCGTCGCGCACGCCGTCGCCGTGCTCGGGCCGACGGCCGACCTGCGGAGCGTCGCCGACCTCGCGCGGCGCCCGGAGGAGGAGGTCGCGGCCGCGCTCGACGTCCTGGCGCGCGGCGAGATCCTGCGCGACGGGCAGCCCGGGCAGCCGCTCGACTTCGTCAACCCGCTCGTGCGCGACGCCATCCACGCCGACATCCCGCCGGGCGAGCGCGCGCTGCTCCACGCGCGGATGGAGCGCCGGCTCAAGTCATCCTCAAGTCGCCCCGCTCACGCTGGGGTGCCGACCCCGTGAGGTGCTGACGTGCCAGAGACCATGCCCGAGTCGACGCCGCTCCCCGCCGCGGGCACCGCGGACGCTGCGGCGCTCCGCGGGCTGGCCGGCGGCGCCGTCCACCTGCCCGGCGACCCGCTCTACGACGAGGCGCGGATGCCGTGGAACCTCCAGGTCGACGAGCACCCGGCCGCGGTCGCCTACCCGGCCGACCCGCACGAGGTCGCGCGGATCGTCCGGGCGGCCGCGGAGTCCGGCCTCAAGGTCGCGCCGCAGGGCACCGGCCACGGCGCCCCGCCGCTCGCGGGCCGGCTGGGCGACGCGGTGCTGCTGCGCACCTCGGCGATGACCGGGCTGCGCGTCGACGCCGCCACGCGCACGGCGCGCGCCGAGGCGGGCGTGCTGTGGGGCGACGTCGTGGCCCGGGCGGCGCGCGTGGGCCTGGCCGGGATGCACATGTCGAGCCCGGGCGTCGGCGTCGTCGGCTCCTCGCTCGGTGGCGGGGTCAGCTGGTACTCCCGCCAGCACGGGCTGCAGTGCAGCGCCATCACGGCCGTCGAGGTGGTGCTCGCCGACGGCACCTTCGTCCGCGCCACCGACGACCAGGACCCCGAGCTGCTGTGGGCGGCGCGGGGCGGCACCGGAGGGTTCGGGGTCGTCACCGCGCTCGAGTTCGACCTGCTGCCGGTGCGGACGGCGTACGCCGGGATGCTGGCGTGGGACTGGCGGCACACGCGGCGCGTGCTCACCGCCTGGGGCGAGTGGACGGCCGACGCACCCGAGTCGGTGACGAGCGTGGCGCGGATCTTCCAGGTGCCCGACGTCGCGTCGCTGCCGGGGCAGCTGCGCGGGCGGAAGATGGTGATGATCGACGCCGTGGCCCTCGGCGACGCCGAGGCGGGTGCGCGCTCCATCGCACCACTGCGTGCCCTGCGCCCCGAGATCGACACGTTCGCGCAGATGCCGGCCGCCGACATCGCCCACCTGCAGCTCGACCCCCAGGAGCCCACGGCCGTCTACGCCAACAGCGTGCTCGTCCACGGCTTCCCCGCGGACGCGGTGGACGCGCTCGTCGCGGCGGCCGGCCCGGGCTCGGGCAGCAACCTGCTCTTCGTGGAGCTGCGGCAGCTGGCCGGTGCGCTGGCGCGGCCCGCGCCCCGCGGTGGCGCCCTCGACCACCTGCCCGCCGCGTTCCTGGTGCTCGGCGTCGGGCTCGACGTGGGCACCGGGTGGGGCGCGGTGCGCGCGGACGCGATGCGGATCCTGGACTCGCTGGCGCCTTGGTCGTCGCGGGCGTCGTACCTGTCGATGGCCTACGAGGCCGCGGCCCGCCGCGGGTTCGCGGCAGCGGCCTACGAGCGACTCGTGCGGATCCGACGGACGGTCGACCCCGACGGCGTGTTCGTGGCGCCCCAGGCCGCCGCAGGCAGCTGATCCGCGACCGGGCTCAAGTCGCGTTCAAGCGGGCCGCAAGTGCCCGGGCGCACCGTCGTGACGTCAACGACGACTTCACACGGAGGAAGCATGACCATCGCACAGACCAGCACCGCGGCCGTACCGTTCGCCGAGCTGGACGCCCTCACGATCGGCACCGTCGCGGTGCCCGGCGACAGGACGTACGACGCCCTCGTCTCGCCGTGGAACTTCGCCGTCCCGGTCCGGCCCGCCGCCGTCCTGGCGGCGCACGACGCCCAGGACGTCGTCGAGGCCGTGCAGTTCGCGGCCCGCCACGGCATCCGCGTGACGCCGCAGGCCACCGGCCACGGCCCGATGGCCGACCTGACCACCGAGCTGCTCGTCACCACCAAGGGGCTCGACGAGGTGGTCGTCCACCCCGAGGAGGGCTGGGCCCGCGCCGGCGCCGGTGTGAAGTGGCTGGCGGTCGTGGAGGCCGCCGCGCCGTACGGTCTGGCGCCGCTGTCGGGCTCGATCACCGACGTGGGCATCGTCGGCTACACCACCGGCGGTGGGCTCGGGCCGATGGCCCGCACCTACGGCCTGGCCATCGACAAGGTGCGCGCCATCGAGGTCGTCACCGGCGACGGCGTGCTGCGGAGGGCCACGCCGACCGAGCACCCCGAGCTCTTCTTCGCCCTGCGCGGCGCGAAGGGGATGCTCGGCATCGTCACGGCCATCGAGTTCGACCTGGTGCAGCAGCCCCGGTTCTACGGTGGATCGCTGTGGTTCGACGGCGCGGACGCGTCCGCGGTCATCGCCGCCTGGCGCTCCTGGTCGGCGGAGCTGCCCGAGGAGGGCACGACGTCCTTCGCGCTCTTCCAGCTGCCCGACATGGACGGCGTGCCGCCGATGCTCGCCGGCCGCCTGAGCCTGTCGGTGCGCTTCGTCTGGACGGGCTCCGCCGAGGACGGGGAGCGCTGGTTCGCCGCGATGCGGGCCGCTGCTCCGGCGATCCTCGACGACGTGTCCGAGAGGCCCTACACCGCGATCGACTCGGTCCACACCGACCCGCTCGACCCGACTCCCGCCCACGAGGCCGGCGGCGTGCTCGCCGACTTCCCCGCGGAGGCGGCCGACGCGCTGCTCGCGCTCACCGGACCGGGAGTGGGCTCCCCGCAGGTGCTGGTGGAGGTACGCCAGCTCGGCGGCGCCTTCGCCCGCCCCGGCGAGCACCCGAGCGCCTTCGCCTCGCGCGACGCGGCGTACTCGCTGCTGGTCGTCGGCATCTCGGAGGTCCCGGGCGTGGAGGACCACGCGCGGGCGATCCTCGACGCGATGGCGCCGTGGACCGGCGCGCACCGGCTGCCGAACTTCACGTTCACGCCGGAGGAGTACGTCGACGCCTACGACGAGGTCACCCTCGCCCGGCTGCGGCGGGCGCGGCGGACCTACGACCCCGAGGGCGTGCTCAGGATCGGCGGCGTGCTGGGCTGAGCCCCGCCTCGGCTCGTGGCCCCCGGTCGCGGGGGCCACGAGTCGTTCGGGTCGTCGTGCGCCGGCAGGCGGGATGTCCGGTCAGGCCAGCGCGCCCAGGCCCGGCGACACCACGACGTCGGCCGCGTCCCGCGTCGCTGACACCAGCCGGGCGTTCGGCTCGTCGACGGCCTCCACCCACGCCCGGGCGCCGGCCGGTGACTTCCCGAACTGCTCGTGCCGCCGGACCAGGCGCGAGCGGCGCACGCCGTCGTCGACCTCGACGAACCACGCCTCGGCCAGCAGCGGGCGCACGCGCTCCCAGCCGCCGTCGGGCAGCAGCAGGTAGTTGCCCTCGGTGACCACGAGCCGCACCGACGGCTCGATCGCGATCGCGGCGGCGACGGGCTGCTCGAGGTCCCGCTCGAAGCCGGGGACGTACAGCGTCCGGTCGGGGAAGTCGTGCAACCGCGCGAGCGAGGCGACGTAGCCGTCGACGTCGAAGGTGTCCGGCGCACCCTTGCGCTCGCGGCGGCCGAGCCGGTCGAGCTGGACGTCGGCGAGGTGGAAGCCATCCATCGGCAGGTGGCCCAGGGTGTCCTCGCCGAGGCGAGCGGCCAACGAGGCGAGCAGCAGCGAGGTCAGTGTCGACTTTCCCGCGCCGGGCGGACCGACGATCCCCAGCACCACCCGCCCCGGCCGGTCCAGCAGGCGCGCGGCGCGGTCGACGAGCGGGAGGAGGGGCGACGACACGGCTTGCCTCGGCGAGCTCAGGACGACGCCGGCAGCATGATCGTGCCGAGCGGCGGGCGGGAGACGGTCTTGAGCACGAGATCCTCCGAGATCGGCGTTGCAGCAGGCTAGCCAGAGGCGGTGGTCGTTCACAGCCCGCACCGCCCGGGTTTGCCGATCGACGTGGTGGGAACATTCCGCCTCATGGGACAGCCCACCCTTCCACCGGTCGTGTACGCACCGACGATCGACCTCGACGGCGCGACCCGGATCCGGATGCACGAGATGCGCGACGGCCGCACCGCACTGTTCGTCTACTCCGCCATCGACCGGCTCGAGGAGCAGTACGGCGACGACGCCCGCTGGGTCCTCCTGGGGGTCGACGACCTGCAGCACGCGTTCGAGCAGGTGCCCTACGACCTGCTCTTCCTCGACCGCGAGCTGCACCCGGAGGGGGCCCGCGGTGAGTGAGGTCCGTGTCCCACCAGCCACCCTCGGCGCGATCCGGGGTCACCTCGACGCGGCGGCGGCAGACGTCGAGGAGACCGCCGGGTCCGCGCCCACGAGCGTCGACGGCGGCGACATGACGCCGCTGCTGACCGCGATGCTCTCGAAGCTGGTCGACAGCGCGGCCTCGATGTCGGAGGGCCTGAGCGTCACCAGCTCGCAGGTGGGCGCGACCGACGCCGACTTCTGGGCGAGCGACGCCGACGTCGCGTCCACGTTCGAAGGCGGAGGTCCCCGTGTCGATTGACACCGAGATCACCGGCTCGCCGGCGTCCATCCGCGCCGGCGCCGACTGGGTCGGCGACACCCTGCGGCCCGCCATCCGGGCCGGCGTGGACGCGTTCGCCGCCTCCCGCACCGAGGCCGGCGGTGACTGGCGTGGTGGGGCCGGCGCGGCGTTCGAGGGGGCGATGGGACGGGCCGTCCGGGTCGCGGAGGGCCTGCGTGAGGGCGCCACCAGCGTGTGCACGGCCTTCCGCGAGTACGCCGGGTCGCTGGAGGGCTGCCAGCAGCGGATGGAGGGCATCCGGGCCGATGCCCGCGACGCCGGGCTCACGGTGTCGGGCTTCGTCATCCAGTCGCCGGGCGCAGGACCGGCCCGACCCGGCGAGCCGCCGGTCGACGCGTCGCCGGGGCAGGTCGACGCCCACAACGCCGACGTGGCGGCGTACGACGCCCACCAGGACAAGATCCGCGCCTACAACGAGCTCGTCACCCGCGCCGAGGAGGTGTGGTCCGACATCGAGCGCGCGTGGGAGCGCGTGTCCGCAGCCAACCGGGCGATGGACGCGCCGACGTGGGCGTTCAACCTCACCTCCGTCGCGGGCGGCCTCGCCGGCGCCCTGACGGAGGTCCAGGCCAGCGCGCTGCGCGGCAACGCGCAGTACTTCGCCGACCTCTCCGCCGAGCACCTCGACCGGCTGCGCAACACCGGCCGGGTGCCCAACGCCGCGCAGTTCTACGACGACCTCGACCACTGGCGCAGCACCGCTGCCGGCGCCGCCGACGACCTGGCGCGAGCCTCCCGGCTGGCCAACGCGGCCCGCTTCGCTCCCGTCGCGCTCGGTGGCGTCCTCGCGGTCGGCGGCATCTTCTACGACATGCACGGCCCCAACCAGGAGAGTGCCGAGCAGGCCGTCACCTCCAACCTCGGAGGCTTCGCCGCGTCCGTGGGCACCGGCGCGCTCGTCGGCACGGCGATCGGCGGACCGGTCGGCACCGTCGTGGGCACCGTCGTGGGTGCCGGCGTCGGCATCTTCACCTCCGGCATGATCGACGAGCTCTGGGAGAACGGCGGAGACGTCGGCGACGCCGTCCTCGCCGGCGTCGACGCGGTGGTCGAGACCGGCGAGGCCATCGCGGACGTCGGCGGCGCGATCGTCGACGGCATCGGCGGACTGTTCGACTGACGACGACGATGAGCCTGATGCGCCGGAGGGTGCCCGAGGCGCCGGATGAGAGGGTGCTGCCGTGACGACGACGACGGAGGTGCGGCCCGCCGGCATGCGGATTCTCAGCTGGTTCGGCATCGTCGTGCTGCTCGGCCTCGGGGTGCCGCTGACCGGCATGGGACTGCTCGGCCTGCACACCACGTTGGGCCGGGGCTTCCTGTGCGCCGGGCTGGTCCTCCTCGTGGCGGCCGTCGGCGGAGTGGCCCGCGAGGTGGTCGAGCTCCAGGTGCGGCGCGACCCGCCCCGCGCCCGGCTGGCGACCCTCGACGGGGAGGGCGCCCTCCACCTGCC
Organism: Nocardioides xinjiangensis; assembly: GCF_017916385.1. Lineage (NCBI taxonomy): Bacteria > Bacillati > Actinomycetota > Actinomycetes > Propionibacteriales > Nocardioidaceae > Nocardioides > Nocardioides xinjiangensis. Next base: position 1,131,273 of record NZ_JAFMSW010000001.1, on the reverse strand, counting down.
CCGGGCCACCGGACCGACCCTGGTGTCGTCGGGGCTGCTGGCCGGCCTGGCCGCCGTCGCCGCCCTCGGTGCCGTCTTCGCCGCACTGGACGAGGGCTGGCTCTGGACGATCGCGCTCGGTCTGGTCGCGGCGTGGGTCGGCTGGAGCAGCGCGATCCACCTCGGGGGCCGCTTCGCCGGGGGCCTCTGGCTGACGCCGACCCGGTTGCGCCACGAGGACCGCGGTGTCGCGGTCGAGGTGCCGTGGGACGACGTCACGGGGGTCGTGCCGCAGCAGCCGATGCCCGTGCTGGTGCGGCCGGACCGCACCCCGACCACGACCCGCACGGGGCCGCGGGGCCGCGCCTGGAAGCCGGTGACCGACAGCGGCACGCTGCGGGTCGACACCCGGTACCTGGCCGGCGGCAGCACCCTGGCGTCGTACGTCATCGCGAAGGCGGTCGCCGAGCCGGCCTCCCGCCCGGTGCTCGGCACGCGGGACAGCCTGCCGCCCGCCTGAGCCCCCGCGACGGCCGTCAGCGCACCTCGCGCGCCAGCCGCGCGACCGCGTCGGCCACCCGCGGACCGAACATCACCGGGTCGTTGTGGTCAGCGCCGCGGAGGACGACGCGCTCCACCAGCGAGCGGACGCCGTCGGCGACTCGGTCGCTGAGCTCGGTGGGTACGACGCCGTCACGGTCGCCGTAGACCACGGTGACGGGCACGTCGCTCGCGGCGAGCGGGTCGAGGACGGGGAACCGGTCGCGGAGCAGCGTGCGCACGGGGAGCCACGGGTAGTGGTGCGCGCCGACGTCGGCCAGCTCGGTGAACGGCGAGCGCAGCACGACTCCGGCCGGACGGTGCCGCTCCTGCAGCCCGGCGACGACGCCCGTGCCGAGGGACTCACCGAAGAAGATCGTGCGGTCGAGGGGATGGCCGAGGTCGGCGAGCGCCCGCACCGCCGCGTCGGCATCGGCAGCCAGGCCGTCCTCGGTGGGGCTCCCGGGGTTGCCGCCGTAGCCGCGGTAGTCCATCAGCAGCACGCCGAACCCGCGGTCGGCGAGCAGGCGGGCGAGGCCGGTCCGTCCGGCGCGGTTGCCGCCGTTGCCGGGAGCCATCAGCACCGCCATGCCGGTGTCGGTCGCGGCGTCGGCCGGCAGGTACCACGCGCCCAGCTCCAGGCCGTCGGCCGTCTCCAGCGTCACGTCGCGCGCCCCGGGCAGCACCTCGCCGGCCGGCGGTACGTCGCTCGTGTCGGGGAAGTAGATGAGCTGCCGCTGCAGGCCCCACACGGCCGCCAGCGCCAGCGCGAGGAGCACCACCACGACCACGAGCGCCACGACGAGCCTCCTGACGCCTGATCGGGCCACCGCCTCATGGTGGCACGCGACGACTCGAGGGTCAGTCCAGAGAGCTGAGGTCCGGCGGCACGTCGACGGCGTGCGTGCGCAGCACCTCGAGGGGTACGACGTCGAGGGCGCGCTCCGAGGTGGCCGCCAGCACGACGGGCGCCGCGACCCCGGCGTCGTACGCCTGGACCCAGCGGACGGCGACCACGCACCAGCGGTCGCCCGGCACGAGGCCCGGGAAGTGCCACTCGGGGCGCGGGGTGGACAGGTCGTTGCCCACCGACGCCTGGTGGGCGAGGAACTCCTCGGTCATCACCGCGCAGATCGCGTGCAGGCCGACGTCCTGCGGGCCGACCGTGCAGGTGCCGTCGCGGTGGAAGCCGGTCAGGGGGTCGGTGCCGCAGGGCTCCAGGTCGCCGCCGAGGACGTTGCGCTCCGTCATGAAGCGATCATCGCGCGAGCGGCCCGCGGATCGTCGTCGACCCGCGCGCCCGAGCCCGGTGCTGGATCGCGACGTCGGGCACGAGCGGTGGTGCAGACAGACAGAGGGGCGTCCCGCGGGGGACGGGACGCCCCTCACACCAGCTCGTCAGCGGACGAGGAACGCGTCGGGGGAGAGCGCTCGGTCGTCCGCCTCGACTCACTGGTTGTAGGTGGTGCCGTCGAGCTGGACGGAGTCCCACTGGTAGACGGCGTTGGCGCTCTTGCCCTGGTCGGCGTTGGGGGTGTCCTGGGCGAGCTTGACGGTGAAGGTGTAGGTGTGGGCGTCGCCGGCGGCGTAGGTGCCGAGGGCGGTCTTGGTGCCGTCGACGAGGCCGCCGAAGGTGCCGGTGTAGACGGTGGCGCCGGTGGTGGTGTCGGTGATGGCGAGGCTGAGGTTGGCGCCGGTGAAGGCGTTGGTGGAGGAGACCTCGGTGAGGGTGAAGGCGGCGGGAAGGGACCCGGTGTTGGTGAGGGTCAGGGTGCCGTTGAGGGTGTCGCCGGGCTTGAGGTTGGTGAGGTCGAAGACGGCCTTGCCGTCCTTGGAGTTGGTGTGCTTGAGGGTGCCGGAGGTGACGGCGGAGGCGGTGTTGCCGGTGGTGGAGGTGAAGGTGGCGCCGGAGCCCACGGCGATGGCGCCGGCGGCCGCGAGGGTGGCGAGGGGGATGAGGACCTTGCGGCGGGTGGCGGCGGCGGTGGTGGTCACGGGGTGCTCCTGGGGCGTGTGCGGGGATCGGTGGTTGATGAGAAGAACGCTACGGAGCGCTGCTCCACGCGCACGTCGCGCTGAGGCTGCTCGTGCGCCACGCGAACCGCACAGTTCGCTACGGTCGCGCACACCCCTGCACCGACCCCGGAAGGCCCCCGGTCGGAGGGTCCCGGTCGGGGGGGCCCGGTCGGAGGGCGCCGGTCGGCGAGCTCCGGCCGGCGAGCTCAGGCCGGCAGCTCGAACCAGACCGTCGTGCCCGGCCCGTCGCCGGCCTCCACGCCGACGTGGCCGCCGTGCGCCTCGATGATGCGCGCGGTCGTCGCCAGCCCGATCCCGTGTCCCTCGGCCTCCGAGCCGCCCCGCACGAACAAACCGAAGACGTCGTCCACGCGGTCGGCGGGGATCCCGATGCCGTTGTCGCTGACCCGCACCCGCACGCGGTCCGCCGACCGCTCCGCCGACACGCACACGCGTGGGGCGACGCCCGGGCGAGCGAACTTCACGGCGTTGCCGAGCAGGTTGAGCGCGACCGAGTAGACGAGGTCGGGGTCGCACGGCACGACCGGCAGCTCGCCGAGCTCCACCACCGCACCACGCTCCGCGACGAGCCGGCCGATGTCGGCGCGCGCGCGGTGGAACACCTCGCGCAACGACGTCGGGCGCACCGACAGGCGCCCGCCCTCCTGGCCGTACGCCAGCACCTGGCCGATGAGGTCGTTCATCCGGCGGCCGCTGAGGAGGATGTCGTCCACCACCACGCGGAGGTCGTCGTCGGCCTGCACGACCGGCTCGCCCGCGAGCAGCTCGGCGTTGGCCAGGATGCCGGTGAGCGGCGTGCGCAGGTCGTGGCTGACCTGCTGGGCGAAGTTGCTGAGGTCACGGTTGGAGCGCCGGAGCTCGTCGCGCACGGCGGTCAGCTCGCCGAGGGACGCCTCCAGCTGGCGGGTGCGCAGCCGCAGCTCCAGGACGTCCATCACGCGGTCCGCCAGGACCACCAGCGTCTCCTGCTGCCGCTGGTCGAGCTCGCGGGGCTGGTGGTCGAACACGCAGAGCCGACCCACGGGCACGCCGTCGGGAGCGACGAGGGGTGCGGAGGCGTAGAAGCGGAACCGGTCCAGCACGCCGGTAACGAACGGGTTCGACGAGAACCGGTCGTCCACGGTGGCGTCCGGCACGACCACCGGGCCGGGATCGGTGGCCACGACCGCGCACATGGAGTCCTCACGGGCGCAGACCGACGGCCCGATGCCGGACGTCGCGATCATGTGCTGCTCGGTGCTCGTGAGCAGGTTGATGGCGGCCATCGGCGCGCCGGCGACCTGCGCCGCCAGGTCCACCAGGGCCTGCAGGTCGGCACTCGGCGGCGCGTGCAGGACGTCGTACTGCTCGACCTTGTCCTGGCTCAGGCGCTCGACGTCGTCCAAGCCTCGTCCTCTCGCGGTGCGGTGCGGTGCGACGAGCCTATCCCGCGGACGCGGCGGTCCGGGGCAGCATCAGCAGGAACCGCGAGCTGCCGCTCTCGTCGCGCACGAGGTAGCCGCCCAGCGCCTCCGCCAGCTCGGCGGCCTTCTCCAGCCCCTGCTCCACGTCGTCGCCGGCGGGCAGCGCGCCCTGCAGCTGCCGGTGCGTCGCCGCGCTGCCGGCGGTCGGCTGGTCGGCGTCCCCGACCCGGACCCGGAGGTGGGTGTCGAGCTCGGCGCAGTCCACCACGATCACGCCGGGCGTGTGCCGCGCCGCGTGGTCGAGCAGCATCTCGAGCAGCTCGGTGAGCTCCTCCGGCGCCACCCGGGCCGGCACGGTGCCCGACGACTCGAACCTGACCTCCCGCCGCTGGCCTGTCTCCGTCTGCCGCCAGTCCGCGATGACGTGCCGGACGAGGGCGGCGAGGTCGACGTCGAGCGTGCCGGTGCGGCGCGTGTCGCGGTCCTGCGCGAGCAGCTCCTGGATGGTCGAGCCGAGGCGGTCGATGGTCTCGAGCGCCGTCGCCAGCTCCTCGGCGACCGCGGGCGCGGTCTCCGGCCAGTGCCGCAGGTCCTCGAGCTGCAGGTTGAGCCCGGTGATCGGGGTCAGCAGCTCGTGGGAGGCGTTGACGGCGAACTCGCGCTCGCGCTGGACGAGGGCGTCGAGCTGGGCGGCGCTGCGGCGCAGGGCGGTGCCGATGGCCTCGGCCTCGGGGACGGCGTAGTGCGGCACGTCCTGGTGGAAGCGCCCCTGGCCCAGGGCGGTGGCGACGCCGGCGAGCTCCTGGAAGGGGCGGGACAGCCGGCGTGCCAGGAACAGCGCGGCGACCGCCGACGCGGCGAGCAGCGCGACCCCGAGCAGGACCAGCGGCATGATCGCGTCCGCCACGCCCTCCTCGACGACCGTCCCCGACCGCGTCAGGGTCAGCCGGCCGCCGCCGTCGACCGAGGCGGTGACGACCAGGTCCGAGTCGTCGGGCTCGAAGGAGTCACCGGCGCGCGTGGTGGTGCCGTCGGCCGCGACGTGGACGATGCTCTCGGCCTCGCCGAGCGCCTGCTCGAGGGACGACCGGGCGACCGGGAGGTCGCGCTCCTCCTGCACCGCGAGGACGGCGGCCATCGTGTCGACGACCCGCTGCATCTCGTGCTCCTGCTGGTGCTCCACGAGGTCGGCCAGGACGTACGCCCGCGGGACGCCGTACAGCGCGATCACGGCGACGGTGCCGCCAACCAGCAGCGCGAGCAGCCGGTCACGCATCGGACCGGTCACTCATCGGATCGGTCATCCGTCGGGCCGGTCACGCATCGAGCCGGTCACGCATCGGGAGCCTCCCGCTCCATCCGGAACCCGACGCCCCGGACGGTGTCGATGCGCGCGGGCGCCCGGTGGTCCTCGAGCTTCTGGCGGAGCCGGCCGATGGTGGCGTCGAGGGTGCGGGTGGAGCCGAACCAGTTCTCGTCCCAGACGCGGTCCATCAGCAGCTCGCGGGTGACGACCGCGCCCGGCTCGGCGTCGAGCAGGGCCAGCACGTCGAACTCCTTGGCGCTCACCGGCATCTCGCGGGAGCCGACCCAGACGCGCCGGGCGCGCGTGTCGACGCGGAACCCCTCCGTGGCCGCGGCCCGGGGCGCGGGCTCCGCGGCAGGCGGAGCGGCAGGCGACGCGGCAGCCGGCGGGACCGGCGGCGCAGCCGGCGCCGCGCTGGGGACGGCGGCCGCGGGCGCGGAGGTGGCTTCGGGGGTCGCTCCCGGGGTGCCAGCCGCCCCGTCCTGGCCGACGCCGCTGCGGCGCAGCAGCGCCCGCACGCGGGCCAACATCTCCGACAGCGGGAACGGCTTGGCGAGGTAGTCGTCGGCGCCGATGTCGAGCCCCACCACGCGGTCGAGCTCGCCGCCGCGCGCGGTGAGGATCATGATGCTGCCCGGGTAGCCGCCCTCCCGGGCGCGGCGGCAGACGTCGAGCCCGTCGATGTCCGGCAGGCCCAGGTCGAGGATCACGAGCTGGGGCGGCGCCGAGGTCACCACCTCCAGGGCGGCGAGCCCGCCGGTGACCCGCTCGACGGCGTACCCCTCACGCTCGAGGGTCCGGACCAGCGGCCTGGCGATGGTGTCGTCGTCCTCGACCAGCAGCACTCGCGGTGACATCTCACAGAGCATAGGGCGGCCGATCGCCCACCGACGCCTGCCGCAGCCGCATGTCGAGGAGCACGAACGCTCCCGTCGCGAAGGCCAGCGCGACGACGAGCACCTCGGTGCCGGACAGGCCGGTGGAGACGCTGCCGGGGAGCCCGACGGTGCCGACGAGGACGGCGCCGGCCGCGGACAGGACGGTGACGACCCACACGAGCAGGCGGGAGCCGAAGGTGTCGTGCCGCAGCAGCACCGCCGCCGCCGCGGTCGCGCAGCCGGTCCCGAGGAGGATGACGCGGGCGTACGCCGGGACGACGTCGTGGCTCAGCGCGGCCACGAGGTGCACCATCGCGAGCGTCGCGAGGGCGGCGGTCGCGGCCCGGGAGAGCGCCGTGTGCGTGGTGCCCATCAGAACTCCCGGTCCAGGGCGCCGGTCTCGCTGACCGGGGCGACCGAGCAGGCCATGCCTACGACGTCCGTGGCCAGGTTCGACGGCGTCCACGACATGGTGCCGCCGGCGCTGGAGGTCCGGATGGAGCTGCTGCCGCTCACCACGGTGCCCAGCTGCAGGGTGACGGTGCTGCGCACCACGCCGTCGACGGTGACGGTGCCCGCGGTCATCGTCGCGTTGAACGTCACGTTCCGGCTCGACCGGACGTGCTCGCCGCGCAGGACGACCTGTCCCAGGTTGACCGCGACACCGTTGCGGAGGACCTCGAGGGTGTCGCCGGTGTTGCCGCGCGACGGCGTGTAGAGGTTGCCGTCGCGCACCCGGACGGTCACCGGGAGCGCGGCGCCGGTCCAGCCGGACGTCACCGTGCCGTGGTTGAGCTGGCCGCTGAAGGTGTAGGTCATCGTGTCCGCCGCCTCGAGCCGGCCGGCCGAGGTGCCGCCGTTGGCCGTCTGGACGTCCACCCCGCGGAACGGGGCGTTGTCGACCCGCCGGGCGCCGAGCGTCGCGGACGTCGTGACCTTGCCGGTCCCGTCGAGCAGCACGGCGCGCAGGTCGTAGAGCCCGTCGGCGACCGTCGTGGTGTTCCACGAGCAGGTGTACGGCGCGGCGGTGTCGGTGCACACGTCGGTCCAGGTGGTGGTCCCGCTCGGGGCCCGCTGGATCCGCACCGAGGTGACGCCCGCGGTGGAGCTGGCCGAGGCCGTCAGCGCGACGGTGCCGGTCAGGAAGGCGCCGGGGTCCTCCATGGAGACCGAGGAGACGGTGTTGTCCACGACGCGGCTCGTCACCAGCGCCGAGGTGGTGGCGTTGCCGGCCACGTCGGTGGCGACCGCGCGGAGGGTGTAGCTGCCGTCGGGGAGCGTGGTGGTGTCGACCCGGCAGGAGTACGGCGCCACGGTGGTGGTGCACAGGGTGCGGTACGTCGTGCTGCCGGTGGCGGCGTACTGGAGCACGACCGACGCGATGCCGGAGTGTGCGTCGGAGGCGGTCGCCTCGAAGGTGCGGGTGCCGCTCAGCGGCGAGCCCGGGTCGGTCATGGTGACCGTCGGCGCGAGGTTGTCGACCAGCACGTCGGCGAGGACGGCGGAGGTGTAGGTCGTGGTGCCGGAGGTCGCGACCGAGCGGAGGTCGTAGTAGTCGTTGGCGAGCGTGGTGGTGTTCCACGAGCAGGTGTGCGGTGCCGTCAGCGACGTGCAGAGCTGCTTCCAGCTGCCGCTGCCGGCGACGGCGTACTCCACCCGCACCGTGTAGGGGAGCAGTCCGCCGTTGTGGATCGTCGTGGTCAGCGGCACCGTCCCGCGGACGACCTCGCCCGGGTCGCCGAGGGTGACCAGGGTGGTGTTGGCGACCGTGGTGGTGACCGCGTCGGAGGTGGTGGCGTAGCCGGCGTTGTCCGTGGCGCGGGCGCGCAGCTGGTAGGAGCCGTCGGCGAGGGCCTTGGTGTTCCAGGCGCAGCTGTACGGCGCGGTGGTGGCGGTGCAGACGTCGACCCAGCTGGAGGCGCCCGGCGCGAGGTAGGAGATGACGACGGCCTTGACGCCCGTCTCGCCGTCGCTCGCGGCGGCGGTGAGGGTGACGGTGTCCTTGACCGGGCTTCCGGGGTTCTGCAGCGACACGGTCGGCGGCGTCCAGTCCGGCGAGGCGGTGACGTTCGAGGCGGCGTTGCGGCTGCCGGCGGTGAACGCGGCGGTCGAGGTGCCGGGCGCGAAGAAGCCGGCGACGGCCAGGAGGAGGCCCATCGCGAGCAGGAGGTTCGAGCGGCTGGTCACGACACCAACGCTAGGCAAGCGCACGCTACGCCTCTTCGACACGATTCCTCCTCCAGGTACACGGTTGCGCACGGTTCGCGCGGCACGGGTCCGAGACCCGGGGCGGACCCTGGGGTGGACCCGGGGGCGGGGTCCGGGACAGGCCCGGACGGGCCCGGACGGGCGGTGGGTGCCCGGTGCGGCGTCAGGCCGCGACCGGCGACGCCACCCGCGCCGGGACGTCCGTCGGGTGGCCGTCCGCCGCGGGCAGGAGCGCGGGCGCGGGCGCCTCGCGGTCGCCGGGTCGGCGGAGGGCGCCGACCAGCTCGACGAGGCTGAGCAGGGCGATCAGCCCGGCCGGCACGCCGATGACGAGCATCCGGGTCTCGCGGTCGGCCAGGGCGATGAGCGCGTAGCCGACGTAGGGGACCGTGAGCTGCACGACGGGCTGGGTGCCCTCGTCGAGGGTGAACTTCCACGGGTCGGGGTCGGGGTTGGCGTCACCCTGGGTCCGGAACACGCGGGCCCCGGTGTCGCTGCGGCCGGCCTTGACGATGCGGTGGGTGACCAGGGTTCCCACGCCGCTGTCGGCTGGAGGCAGGTAGGTGATCACGTCCCCCACGGCGAGGTCCGCCACGTCCACGGGCTTCTCGATGGCGATGGAGCCCTTCTCGAACGTGCCGGACATCGAGCCCCCGGTGATGACGTACCGCTCGTAGCCCATCAGGCTCGGCAGGAGGTACGCCGCCGACACCAGCGTGACGGCGACGAGGACGAGGTTGACCGTCCACTGCGTCAGCGTGGCGGTCACCGAGCGGGAGGCTCCGGTGCTCATCGGGCGGTTCCGTTCTCGAGGGGGGTCGGTGGGGGCGTCGGGGCGCGGCGGGGGCGGGAGGTGGGCGGGAGCGGCCGGGTGCTCGGAGCGCTCCCGCCGCGACTCACTGGTTGTAGGTGGTGCCGTCGAGCTGGACGGAGTCCCACTGGTAGACGGCGTTGGCGCTCTTGCCCTGGTCGGCGTTGGGGGTGTCCTGGGCGAGCTTGACGGTGAAGGTGTAGGTGTGGGCGTCGCCGGCGGCGTAGGTGCCGAGGGCGGTCTTGGTGCCGTCGACGAGGCCGCCGAAGGTGCCGGTGTAGACGGTGGCGCCGGTGGTGGTGTCGGTGATGGCGAGGCTGAGGTTGGCGCCGGTGAATGCGTTGGTGGAGGAGACCTCGGTGAGGGTGAAGGCGGCGGGAAGGGACCCGGTGTTGGTGAGGGTCAGGGTGCCGTTGAGGGTGTCGCCGGGCTTGAGGTTGGTGAGGTCGAAGACGGCCTTGCCGTCCTTGGAGTTGGTGTGCTTGAGGGTGCCGGAGGTGACGGCGGAGGCGGTGTTGCCGGTGGTGGAGGTGAAGGTGGCGCCGGAGCCCACGGCGATGGCGCCGGCGGCCGCGAGGGTGGCGAGGGGGATGAGGACCTTGCGGCGGGTGGCGGCGGCGGTGGTGGTCACGGGGTGCTCCTGGGGCGTGTGCGGGGATCGGTGGTTGATGAGAAGAACGCTACGGAGCGCCGCTCCACGCGCACGTCGCGCTGAGGCTGCTCGTGCGCCACGCGAACCGCACAGTTCGCTACGGTCGCGCACTCCCGAGCCCCGGCACGCACCGGGGCCAGTGGCGCATCGCGACCACCGGGGCTGAGCCACGCGTGGTGCGGATAAACTGCGCACATTGCGCAACTTAGTTGCGCAGAACTCTTGCCTGTGACGGTCGCCACAGGTCAGGATGAGGTGAGCCCGCCGACCGGCGAGCCACGCCATCTGGAGGCAATCGATGGATCCACAACTCCTGCTCGCCCTCGTGCTCGGCATCGGGACGATCATCTTCCTGGTCCTGCGCACCCGCATCGACGCCTTCGTGGCGCTGCTCATCGCCGCCCTGGTCACCGGCTTCGTCGCCGGCTCGCCGGCGCTCGAGACGATCACCTCGATGACGACCGGGTTCGGCAACACCCTCGCCTCGATCGGGATCGTGATCGGCCTCGGTGTCGCGATCGGCAAGATCCTCGAGGTCTCCGGAGCCGCCGACGCGCTGGCCAAGACCTTCGTCCGGGCGCTGGGCCGCGGCCGGGAGCACTGGGCCATGGCCGGCACCGGTGCGGTCGTGTCGATCCCCGTCTTCTGCGACTCCGGCTACGTGATCATGAACCCGCTGGCGCGCTCGATCGCCCGCCGGCTCAAGGGCCGCTACGTCACGCTGGCGCTGGCCCTCGGCTGCGGCATGACCCTGACCCACCACCTCGTGCCGCCCACCCCCGGGCCCCTCGGCGTCGCCGGCATCCTCGGGGCCGACCTCGGCGGGCTGATCCTGGCCGGGCTGGTCTTCTCGATCGTCCTGCTGCCGATCGTCGTCCTCTACGCCGCGTGGATGGGGCCGAAGCTCGAGAGCGAGCTCAACGACAACGTCCGCGAGGCCGTCTACGGCACGGCGGCCGTGCACGGCTCGTCGCGCTCGGGGGGCACCGCGACGGCCACCGTGACCGACGAGGGTCCCGGGACGCCGGTCGCCGACGAGCCGCCGGTCCACCAGCTCGGCGAGCCCCCCGCGGGCGGGAAGCCGCACACGATCTCGTTCGGGCTCGCCGCCCTGCCGCTGCTCGTGCCGCTGCTGCTGATCGTGCTCAACACGGTCGCCACCGCCGTCGACCGCAACAGCCAGGGCGCGCTGGGCCCGGAGGACGAGTACACCCCCGCCGCGTGGGCCGAGGTGCTGGCCTTCATCGGCAACCCCGTCGTCGCCCTCATCATCGGCATCGTGCTCGCCGTCTACGTCCTCCTCCCGCGGTGGACGCCGCGCAAGCAGGTCCACGGCTGGATGGCGGACGCCGCCGCCTCGGCGGGGCTCATCATCTTGATCACCGGCGCCGGTGGCGCGCTCGGCCAGGTGCTCCGCGACTCCGGGGTCGGTGACGCGCTCGCCGAGGCAATCGCCGACCTGAGCCTGCCGGGCGTGCTCGTCCCGTTCCTCATCGCGAGCCTCGTGCGGCTGGCCCAGGGCTCCGGCACGGTCGCGATGATCACCGCGGCCTCGGTGAGCGCCCCGCTGGTGGACGGCCTGGGCCTGTCGGCGCTCGCCGCCGCGCTGGCCTGCTGCGCCGGGTCCATGGTGTTCAGCTACTTCAACGACTCCTACTTCTGGGTCGTCACCCGCTTCACCGGCCTCGAGGGCACGGCGGCCCTGCGCGGCTGGTCCGGGATCACGACGGCCGTCTGGCTCGGGTCGCTGCCCCTCGTGCTCATCGCGGGCGCGGTGCTCTGACGTGGCAGGCGTGCTGGTCGTCGCGGACGACCTGACCGGGGCGAACGCCGCCGCGGCCGGGTTCGCCCGGGCGGGCTTCCGCGCCGCCACCGCCAGCGCCGGCGAGCACGCCGACGTCGTCGCCGAGATGGTCTCGCGCTTCGACGTCGTCGTGGCAACCACCGACAGCCGCCACCTGGACCCGGCCCGGGCGCGCGAGCGCGTGGGCCGGGTCGTCCGCGCGGGCTGGCCCGCGCGGTTGGTCTGCAACCGCATCGACACCACCCTGCGCGGCAACGTCGGTGCGACCACCCGCGAGGTGCTCGAGCGCGTCCGCGAGCTGACCGGTGCGCGGGTGGCGGTGCTCTGCGCGCCGGCGCACCCCGCCGCGGCGCGGCAGACCATCGGCGCGATCCAGCTCCTCGACGGGCGCCGCCTCGAGGACACCGAGGTGGCGCGCGACGCCAGGACCCCGGTACGCACGTCGAACGTCGTCACGCTCCTGGTCGAGCAGGCCGACCTCGACGTGGTCGCGGTGCACCTCGAGGACATCACCGGCGACCTGGACGCTCTCGCCGACACGCTCAGGCAGCACCTCGAGCGGGGAGCGGAGGTCATCGTCGCCGACGCGACGACGACCGAGCACCTCGACCGGGTCGCGACCGCCGCGGTCGCGGCGACCGCCGGCACCGACACGGTGTGGACGACGAGCGACCCCGGCCCGGCCTCCGTGGCGCTGGCCCGCGCGATGGGGCTGGCCGACGACGTGCCCGGCGCTCCGCTGCTCGTCGTCTCCGGTTCGGCCACGGAGCTGACCCGGCTGCAGCTGCGCCAGCTCGTCGCCGAGCGCGGCGCCCAGGCGTTCCGCACCCCCGGAACGCACGCTGTGCCCGACGTGGACGCCACGGTCGCCGTCCTCGACGACGCCCTGGACGACGCCGGCAGCGGAGGCATCGTCGTGCTGGCCACGGTCCTCGACGAGTCGGACCTCTGGTCGCCGACACCGGAGGAGGCGATGCAGATCCCGCTCGCCCTGGCCCGTGCCACGCGCCGCGCGCTGGAGTCGCGTCGCGTGGACGGCGTCTTCACCACCGGCGGCGACGTCACCGCCGCCCTCCTCGCCGAGCTCGGCTCGCACGGCCTCGAGGTCTCCGACGAGGTCGAGCCGCTGGCCGTCTCCGGGTCGCTCGTCGGTGGTCCGTGGGACGGCCTGCAGATCGTCACGAAGGGCGGACTGATCGGTGACGCGCGCACCACCATCGCCTGCCTCGACCACCTCCGCAGCCAGGTCGACACGCACCGCAAGCAGGTCACCGCGGCCGAGTCGCGCGCCCGCACCTGACCGCCCGAGCCAGCGCACCCGCACGCACCGAACCCGGCACCCACACCGCACCCACCACACGCCCCGCACATCCCGCACCCAAGGAGAGCCCGCATGCCCCGACACGTCCTGGCCCTGACCCTCGGAGACCCCGTGGGCATCGGACCCGAGATCACCGCAAAGACCCTCGTCGACCAGGCCGGCGCCACCGACCACCACGGCGTGGCCGTGGGCGACCCCGCCGCGCTGCGCCGCGGCGCGCAGGCGATGGGCCTCGACGTCGAGGTGCGCGTCGTCGACGACTTCGACGTCGAGCCGGCCGAGGGTGTCATCGACTGCTACGACACCGGCGTGCTGGGCGACGACGTGCCCGAGTGGGGTGTCGTCGACAAGCGCGCCGGCCTCGCCGCCGTGCGCTCGATCGAGGTCGCCACCCAGGCGGCGATGGACCGCAAGGTCGCCGGCATCGTCACCGGTCCGATCAACAAGGAGGCGATCTGGGCCGCCGGCTCGGAGCACCTCGGGCACACCGAGATGCTCGGCGCCCTCACCGGCGTGACCAAGCAGGACACGATGTTCGTGGTGCGCAACGACGCCGCCGGCGGCCACCACCTGCGCATCTTCTTCACCACCCGCCACGTCTCGCTGCGCCAGGCGCTCGACCAGGTGACTCGCGAGTCCGTCGGCGAGTCGATCCGCAAGGCCCACACCGCGCTCGAGGTGTTCGGCGTCGACCGGCCTCGCCTCGCCATCGCCGCGATCAACCCCCACGGCGGCGAGAACGGCGCCTTCGGCGACGAGGAGATCGTCCACCTCGCTCCCGCGGTCGAGGACGCCCGGGCCGCCGGGCTGGACGTCGCTGGGCCGGTCCCGGCCGACTCGGTGTTCCACCAGGGCCTCGTCGGCCGCTACGACGGCGTGCTGTCGCACTACCACGATCAGGGCCACATCCCCGCCAAGACCTTCGACTTCGACGGCACCATCTCGGTCACCGTGGGGCTGCCGATCCTGCGGACCTCGGTCGACCACGGCACCGCCTTCGACATCGCCGGGTCCGGGAAGGCCGGTCACGGCACCATGCTCTCGGCCTACCTGGCGGCGGTGGACTACGCGCCGTACGTCGATAACATCCGCTCGACGTACGGCTCCTGAGGACCAGGCGCCGGGGTGGGAGACCAGTGGCCGGCGACACCCGGGTCCGACGCGCGACGCAGGCGCGCCACGACGCGATGGTCGACCTCGTGCGCGCGGGGGTGGACAGCGTCGAGGTGCTGTCCGAGCGGCTCGGCGTCTCGGCGTCCACGGTCCGCCGCGACCTCGCCACGCTGCAGCGCGGCGGGCGGCTCGCCCGGACGTACGGCGGCGCGCTGGCGCGCGACGTCTTCCACGAGCGGTCGTTCACCGAGAGCGAGCGCCTCAACCTCGCCGCGAAGTCCGCGATCGCCACGGCCGCGGCCGACCTGGTGCCCCAGGGGGGCACGGTGTTCGTCGACGCCGGGACGACCTGCCTGGCGCTCGCGCAGCTGCTGGTGGACCGGGGCCCGCTGACGGTCGTGACGCGCGGGCTCGAGGCGGCGCTCCTGCTGTCGAGAACCGGCGGGGTGGACGTGGTGATCGTCGGCGGGCGGGTGCAGCCGCTCAGCCACGGAGTGACGGGTCCGCTGTCCTCGCTGGCGCTCGACCGCTACCACTTCGACGTGGCGTTCCTCGGTGCGGACGCGGTGGACCCCGTGCGGGGTCTGGGCGAGCCGACCGTGGACGAGACGTGGGTCAAGGAGCGGGCGGCCGCGGTGGCCGACCGCGTGGTGCTCCTCGCCGACGCGTCGAAGCTGGAGCAGCCGGCCCCGGCCTGGCTGCCGGTGGGACCGAGCTGGACGGTGGTGATCGACGGTGCCGCGCCGCAGGCCGCCGTGACCCAGCTGCGCGAGCGCGGCGTGGAGGTCGTGGTCGCGTGAGCGGGGCGGTGTCCGAGCACGGAGGGGCGGGGAGCGGGAGGAGGCAGGCATGGGACGGCTGCTCACCGTGGGGCACGGCACCCTCGACCGGCACGCCCTCGCCGAGCTCCTGACGGGTGCCGGCGCCGACCTGCTGGTCGACGTCCGGCGCTTCCCGAACAGCCGGCACAACCCGGACGTCAGCGGCGAGGCGATGGCCGCGTGGCTGCCGCAGGCCGGGATCGGCCACCGCTGGGACGAGCGCCTCGGCGGCCGGCGACGGGTGCCGAGGGGCGGTGAGGACGCCGACGGCTGGTGGCGGGTCGAGGCGTTCCGGGCGTATGCCGCCCACACCCGCACGCCGGAGTTCCGCGCGGCCCTGCAGGACCTGGCGCGGGACGTCGAGGCGCAGGACACGACGGTCGTCATGTGCAGCGAGAGCGTGTGGTGGCGCTGCCACCGCCGGCTCGTCGCCGACGCGGCCGCGCTGCTCGCGGGGCTGGACGTCGCCCACCTCGCCCACACCGGGAGGACCACGCCGCACGAGCCGTCCGCCGGCGCCCGGGTCGTCGACGGGCTG
Source organism: Nocardioides xinjiangensis (assembly GCF_017916385.1). Taxonomy (NCBI): domain Bacteria; kingdom Bacillati; phylum Actinomycetota; class Actinomycetes; order Propionibacteriales; family Nocardioidaceae; genus Nocardioides; species Nocardioides xinjiangensis. Next base: position 1,115,862 of record NZ_JAFMSW010000001.1, on the reverse strand, counting down.
CTGCGCTACGACGCCGACGCCGACGGGTGAGCGGCATGGACGGGACGGGCGACGGGACCGCGCCGGCTCAGGGCTGGAAGACCACCTTCACCATGCCCTCCTCCTTCTTCTGGAAGTGCTCGTAGGCGCTGGGCGCCTCGCTCAGCGGGAGGTGGTGGGTGGCGAACGCGTCGACGCCGAACGGGTCGTCCTCGACCAGCATCGCGAGCAGCTCGTCGGTCCACCGGCGCACGTTGGCCTGGCCCATGCGCAGCTGGACCTGCTTGTCGAAGAGCTGCATCATCGGCATCGGGTCGGCCGAGCCGCCGTAGACGCCCGAGATCGAGATCGTGCCCCCGCGGCGCACCGCGTCGATGGCGGTGTGCAGTGCGGCGAGGCGGTCGAGGCCGGCGTTCTTGACGACCGGCTCCGCGACCGCGTCGGGCAGCATGCCGGCGAACTTCTGCACGGCCTGGGCGCCGGGGGAGCCGTGCGCCTCCATGCCGACGGCGTCGATGACCGCGTCGGGTCCGCGGCCACCGGTGGACTCGCGGACCACGTCGCCCACGCCGCCCACGTCCATCGCGTCGTCGAGGTCGAGCGGCTCGGCCCCGAAGGCCTCGACGCGGGCCAGCCGCTCGGGCACGCGGTCCACCGAGATGACGCGGAGACCGGCACGGACGCCCATGCGGGCGCTCATGTCGCCGATCGGACCGGCGCCGAGGACGAGCAGGGTGCCGCCTGGCGGGACGTCGGCGTACTGCAGCGCCTGCCAGGCCGTCGGCAGGACGTCGGAGAGGAACAGGAAGCGGTCGTCGGGGTGCTCGTGCGGCACCTTGACGGGCAGGAAGTCAGCGAAGGGGACGCGCAGGTACTCCGCCTGGCCGCCCGGCACCTGGCCGTAGAGCTTGCTGTAGCCGAAGAAGCTCGCGCCGGTGCCGTGCTCGCGGTTCTGCGTGGTCTCGCACTGGCTGTAGAGGTGCTGGTCGCACATGAAGCACGAGCCGCACGAGACGTTGAACGGCACCACCACCCGGTCGCCCACCTGGAGCGACGAGACGTCCGGGCCGACCTCCTCCACGATGCCCATCGGCTCGTGACCGACGACGTCGCCCGCCTCCATGAACGGTGCGAGCGTCTCGTAGAGGTGCAGGTCGGAGCCGCAGAGGCCGGTGGAGGTGATCTTGATGATCGCGTCGGTCGGCTCCTCGATGCGCGGGTCGGGGACCTCGGTGACCTGCATGTCGTGGACGCCTTGCCAGGTGACTGCCTTCATTCCGCTGTACCGCCTTCGGTCGGGGTCGTCGAAGCGGTCCCGTACCCGGGCGCCGATGGGGCATACCGCCCGCCCGGACGGGTGGACGACCTGCTAGGAACCGTCGACCGAGATCGAAGATCTCGTCAAGATCGCCGTGACGGAGCGCCATGTCGCCCTACAGTCCCCGCATGCCGGTGGGGCGGCTCCAGACACGTGACGTGGGACGCGAGAGCGCGACCGCGCTCACGGTCGCGGGCTGGGCCGCCGGTGTGGGGTGCACGGCGGCGATCCTCGGGACGCCGTACCTCCGCTTCGGCTACCGCAGCCCGGAGCTCCACCTCGTGCTGGACTCGGTCGACGCCTGTGTGGCGCTGCTGCTCGCCTACCTCCTCGCCGGCCGGTTGCGCCGCACCCGGCGCTGGCGCGACCTCCTGCTGGCCGTCGGCCTCGTGGTCCTGGCCGTCGTTGGCCTCGGGGTGGCGCTGTCGGTGCACCTGCTCCCCGTCGAGGCACGCTCCACCATCGGCGTCTGGCTCCCGGTGACCCTCCGCACCGCTGCGGCGCTGCTCATCGCCGCGGCGGCGTCGGTGGGCGACAGGCCGGTGCCGCCGCAGCGGCTGCAGTGGGGCCTGGTCACGCCCCTGCTCGCGCTGCTCCTCGCGGCGGCCCTCGTGGTGGTGCTGCGCGACAGCCTGCCCACTGCCGTCACCGTGCGCGACCACCCCCTCTCGGACCGACCCGCGATCCGGGGCCACGCCGTCCTGGTGGCGGCGCAGGCGCTGGTCGCGGGCTGCTTCCTCTACGCCTCCGTGCGCTTCACCGCGCAGGCGAGGAAGAGCGGGGAGGAGCTGCTGACCTGGCTGGGGCCCGGCTGCGCGCTGCTCGGCTTCGCGCGGATCAACTACCTCGTGTTCCCCTCGCTCTACTCCGGCTGGCTCTACACCGGCGACCTGCTGCGGACCGGCGGCTACGCGTGCCTGTTGGTCGGCGCCGCGCGCGAGATCCGGCGGTACTGGGCCGCGCGAGCGGACCTCGCGGTCGTCGAGGACCGCCGTCGCCTGGCGCGGGAGCTGCACGACGGCGTGCTGCAGGAGCTGGCGTGGATCAGGTCCGAGGCACGCACCCTGTCCCATCGAATCCACGAGGCCCAGGACGCCGAGAGCGAGACCGCAGTGCAGTCGATCCTCGACGCCAGTGACCGTGCGCTCGACGAGGCGAGGGCGGCGGTGGACGCCCTCGGCACCGGCCCCGACGAGCCGCTGGGCTACGCCCTCCACCGCTCCGCGCGCGACGTGGCGGAGCGCCACGGTGCGCGCGTCGTCGTCGAGCTCGACGACTCGGTGCGTGCCGACCAGACCCAGCGGCACCACCTCGCCCGCATCACGCGGGAGGCGGTCGGCAACGCCCTGCGTCACGGTGGCGCCTCGTACGTACGCGTCACGCTGGACGCGACGGCCTCGGGCGGACGCCTGGTGGTGAAGGACGACGGGTGCGGCTTCGACGTGCAGGGCGCGACCGCGCGCTCGGGCTACGGGCTGACGAGCATGCGCGCTCGGGCGCAGGCGCTGCCGGGGACGTTCGTCCTCGAGTCGGCGCCGGGACAGGGGACGACGGTGGAGGTGGACTGGTGAGCGACGGTGCGATGAGCGTGGTGATGGCCGACGACCACGCGCGGATGCGGACCCGGGTACGGCAGGCCCTCGAGGCCGGCGGCTGCGTCGTCGTCGGCGAGGGCGCGTCCGCCGAGGAGGCGGTCGCCCTGGCCCTCGAGCACCGGCCCGACGTCGCGCTGCTCGACGTGCACATGCCCGGCAACGGGATCACGGCCGCTCGGGAGATCGCCCGCACGCTGCCCGGGACGGCGGTGGTGATGCTCACAGCCTCGGGCGAGGACGACGACCTCTTCGACTCCCTACGGGCGGGCGCCTCCGGCTACCTCCTGAAGGACACCGAGCCCACCCAGCTCGTCGACGCGCTGCGTGGCGTGCTGGACGGGGAGGGGGCGATGTCGCGGCGGCTGGTCGCCCGGATCATGGACGAGTTCCGCTCGCCGGCCACGCCGCGCTTCAGCCGCCGCTCGAGGGCGTCGGCCCGGCTCAGCGCCCGCGAGTGGGAGGTGATGGAGCTGCTCGGGGAGGGGCTGTCGACCGACGAGGTCGCCCAGCGGCTGTTCGTGTCACCCACCACCGTGCGCGTCCACGTGTCCGGCGTCCTGCGCAAGCTGCGGGTCAAGGACCGCGAGAGCGCCTTCAGGCTCCTGCGGGAGGGCTGACCTCGGCGCCCCGGTCGACCAGCTGGGTCAGTGCGTCGATCAGCGCCTCCGCCTCGTGGAGCGTGAGCTCCTCCGCGCCCACGAGCACGAAGGGCCCTTCCTGCGCGCCGGTGCCCGGGTCGACCGTCATGCAGAGCCGGAGGACCGTGTGGCGCACCACGAGCGAGCCGCTGACGTGCACGGTGTCGTCCTCGCCCCGGTGCCGGCCGTGGGTGAGGGTGCACCAGGTCGGGCACGTCCCGGGTCGATCCGACGGTGGGACCGTGTCCATCGCCGTCCACCTCCCTGTGCGGTGCTGCTCGTTCGCCCCCAGGCCACGACGTGGCCTGGGGGCGACTTCGTCCGAGCGGGTGCCTGGCTACCTGAGCGAGACGTTGACGGTGCGGGTCACGCCGTCGCCCATGTCGATCCTGAGCTGGTAGGAGCCGGAGGACAGCGTCTTCGTGCTGAGGTTGAAGACGTACTGGCCGCTGGTGGCGTCGTACCGGAACAGGTTCCCGGTGGTGGCGTTCGAGGTGGAGACCGCCTCGATGCTCGTGCCGGTCGCGGCGGACCCGAGCCGCTGCAGGTAGAGCCGGGCGGGCAGGGTGGTGATGCCCGCGCTCGCGCCGGTCAGCTGGAACTTCACCGGGACGGTGCTGCCGAGCTTGAAGACCGAGCTGCCGTCGGTGTTCACCGGCTGCAGCACCCCGGACCAGGCCGCCGTCACGGTGACGGTGAACCGCTCCGTGCCGGTGTTGCCGGCCTTGTCCTTCGCGGTGCACGTGACCGTGGTCGTGCCGAGCGGGAACACGGTGCCCGACGGCTTGTCGCAGGCGGCGGCGACGTTGCCGTCGACGAGGTCGGTCGCGGTCGCGGCGGCGTAGGAGACCACGGCCCCGTTGACCGAGGTCGCCACGGCGCTCCTCGCGGAGGAGACCGTCACGTTGGGGGCGGTCGTGTCCTCGACGGTGACGTCGAACGAGTTGTCGCCGACGTTGCCGGCCCCGTCCTTGGCCGAGCAGGTGACCTTCGTCGTGCCGACCGGGAACACCGTCCCGGACGCCTTGTCGCAGGACGCCGTGAGCGGACCGTCGACGTCGTCGGAGGCGGTGACTCCCATGTAGGCGACGGTCGCGCCGCTCGGGCCGGTCGCCTCCTTGACGATGGCGGACGGGACGGTGACGACCGGCTTGGTCCGGTCCTGCACCTCGACGGTGAAGCTCGCACGGCCGGTGTTGCCGGCCCTGTCGGTCGCCGTGCAGGTCACGGTGGTGCTCCCGAGCGGGAACGCGCTGCCCGACGCCGGGTCGCAGGTCGCCGAGACCTTGCCGTCCACGAGGTCCTTGGCGCCGGCGTCGGTGTAGGTCACCCTGGCCCCCGTCGGGGAGTCGTTGCCCACCGAGAGGTTGGCCGACGTGGTCACCTCGGGTGCGGTGGTGTCGACGACCTTGACGGTGAACGAGCCGGTGCCGGTGTTGTTGGCCGCGTCGGTGGCCGTGCAGGTGACCGTGGTGGTCCCGAGCGGGAACGTGGTGTCCGAGGCCTTGGAGCAGCTGGGGTTCATCGGACCGTCGACCACGTCGTTGGCGGCGACGTCGCCGTACGCGACCTCCGCGCCGTCGGCACCGGTGGCCTCCGCCACGACGTCCGCGGGCACCTTGACCTCCGGAGCCCTGGTGTCGCGCACCGTCACGCCGAAGCTGTCGCTGCCGGAGTTGCCGGCCTTGTCGGTCGCCGAGCAGATGACCGTCGTGGTGCCGAGGGCGAAGGTCGACCCGGAGGCCGGGGTGCACGTGGTGGTGACCGCACCGTCGACGGCGTCGTGCGCCGACGTGGTGAAGGACGCGGCGGCGCCGGCGGCGGAGGTCGCCTCCTCGACGACGCCCTCCGGCACCCGGACAGCCGGGGCGGTGGTGTCCCGGACGGTCACCGTGAAGGAGCTGTCGCCGAGGTTGCCGGCCTTGTCGGCGGCCGAGCAGGTGACCGTGGTCGTGCCGATCGGGAAGACCGAGCCCGGCGCGCTGCTGCAGCTGACGGCGACAGCACCGTCGACGTCGTCCACCGCGGTGGCGGCGTCCCACCTCACGGCGGCACCGGCGGCGCCGGTCGCCTCGGCGGTGCGGTCGGCCGGCACGGAGACGACCGGCTTGGTCGTGTCCTGGACCTCCACGGTGAACGTGCCCACGCCCTTGTTGCCGGCCTTGTCGGTGGCGGTGCAGGTGACGGTGGTGGTGCCCAGCGCGAAGGTGCTGCCGGACGCCGGGGTGCAGGTGGCGGCGACGGTGCCGTCGACCAGGTCGGTGGCGGTCGCGGCGTCGTACGTCACCTGCGGGGCGTTGTTGCCGACCACCTTGTTGGCCGCGGTGAAGACCTCGGGTGCCGAGGTGTCCCGCACGACGACGGCGATCGGGTCGCCGGCGCCGGTGTTGCCGGCCTTGTCGGTCGCCGAGCAGGTGAGCGTCGTCGTCCCGACGGGGAAGCCGTCGCCGGACGCGTACGCGGCGCCGCCGGCCGTGCAGGTCACCGGACGGGGTCCGTCGACCGCGTCGTACGCGCTCGCCGCGAAGGTGACCGGGGTGAGCGGACCGGTCGCCTCGGTCGGGGCCGGGGCGGTGGCGCTCACCAGCGGCTTGCTGGTGTCGACGATGGAGTAGGTGGCCGATGCCTTCGCGTTGAGGCCGCCGGCGTCGTCGTAGCTGCAGGACGCGGTCTGGGTGCCGAGGCCGTCGGCGGCGCGGGCGCCGGTGACGGGGCCCAGACCGGCGTCGAAGCTGCTGCTGCCGTCCTCCTTGTCGGTCACCGAGCAGGTGGCCGCCGGGACGTTGCCGAGCTCGTAGGAGGCGCCGTTGGCGACGCCCTTGACCGCCACGGAGGGGGCGGTGTTGACCACGACCGGCTTGGTGACGGTCAGGCTGAAGGCGGCACCGCTGGTGGTGTAGGTGCCGGTGCCGGAGTCGGTCACCGACACCGAGATCGAGTAGGTCCCCGGCGTGGCCGAGGTGAAGTCGAAGAACTGCGTGGTGTCACAGCTGGTGAACGTCCGGCTGGCCGGCGCGACGGTGACACCCGCGGGCACGTTGACCTTCACGGTCGCAGGCGTGCTGTCGGCGGGATTGCAGTTGCCCTGCGGGTCGCCGGCGCGTTCGTTCTGGTTCCGGATGGTGTAGCCGATCGTCGTCGTGTCGCCCGCCGCGACCGACGGGCTGCCGCCCGCGACGACGGTGTTGGACACGATGTCGGCGTACGCGCCGGTCGGCGCGGCCAGCACGGCCAGCACCGTGGCGGTCGCGAGCACGACGGCGCGACGCCACCCCCCGGGCGCCTGCGCCGACCGCCTCGGACGTACGGCTCTCCTCGACGACGCCTGCGCCGACCCGCTTGCACCACTCATGACTTGCCTTCCCCACTGTGCTGGTCGCCCCGGGCGGGCGACTCCCACAAGAAGGGTGTGGCGCGCGAGGCGTGGGCAACAGGGGTCCGGGCGTTCAGAGACCTGAACGGCGCGTTCAAGGACCTGAACGCCGCCGGCCGCTCGTCACGACGGGCGGGGGACCGGCGTCACCCCCGGGGCTCGGCGATGCACTCCCGGAAGAAGTCGACGAGGTCGTCGACCCAGGCGTCGAAGGTGAACAGCGCCCGCTGCGACCACACGCTCTTGCGCAGCTCCTCCAGCCGTCCGCCGTCGCGCAACTGCGCCACCAAGTCGTCCGGCGTGCGCCAGAAGATGCCGAGCTCGCGGTCGCGGGCGACGGTCTGCGTGGCCACGACCGACCCGGCGCTGTCGCGCTGGATCATCGGGACGCCGGCGGCGGCCAGCGTGGCCATCCGGGCCGGCACGTTGAGGTCGTCCCAGGTCGCGGCGTGGAGGTCGCCGCCGTTGGTGCTGGTGAAGTCGTGCAGCCACCCGGCGTCGTACTGCGAGAACTCGCCGACCCAGTCGGACTGGTTCACCTGGGGGTGCAGGTGCAGGTGCCCCGGGGCGAGGCGCCGGCACTCCTCGACCCACGACCGCATCTGGTGGTGCGCCTTCTCGCTGTAGACGTGCACGTGGATGCCGGCCTCGGCGAGCGCCCCGACGACCTCCGGCGGGGGCCCCATCGGCCGTCCGGCGATCACGGTGTGCACCTCGCCGTCCCGGGCGGACAGCAGGTCGGACTGCTCCCCCACCATGCCCTCCGCGCGCGGCAGGTCGCCGTCGAGCACCATGCGGCGCCGCCGTGCGGTCGCGGGCACGGTCACCGCGAACCAGTCCCGCAGCTCGGGGGAGGAGTAGACGACTCCGTCCGAGCGCACGTGGAGGTCGACGAGGCGGTCCCAGTGCCCGTGCTCGCGGCTGAAGAACGGGCCCTCCTTGAAGTGCCAGACGAACGGGATGCCGAGGTCGGCTGCGAGCACCTCGTGCGCGAACGGCACCGCCTGCCAGTTCAGGAGCGCGTAGACCACGTCGGGCTGCAGCTCGCGGACGGCCGCCTGCCAACCTTCGCGGGGCACCTCGGTGACGTGGCCGAAGGGCACGGGCCCGACGGTGTTGAACCACACGGGCGTGCCGGTCCAGAGTCCGTAGAGCTCGTGCCCGCGCTCGTGCAGCGCGAGGATGCGCTCGGGGTTGTGCGCCAGCTCGCCCACGAGCAGGATCCGCAGCCCGTCGGCCGCGCGCGGCGTGGCCGGCCGCTCCCGGAGCTGGCGGTAGTGCGCGACCTCGTCGTGCAGGTGCCCGACCGAGCTGTGGAAGCGCAGCGGCTCCTGGACGGCGTACCTGCTGCGGTAGACGTTGAGGCCGCCCCACGGCTCGCGCATGGCGCGGTGCCGCTGCCCGGGGTGCGCGACCCAGGAGCAGGTGACCTGTCCGGTCTCCACGGGATCGGTGCCGGCGAGCAGCCGGTCCCACAGCATCCGCCCCAGGTCGTCGGTGGTGAGCTCGCTGCGCTCGAGCCAGCGCTCGTCGGTGCGCCGGTGCATGACCTGCACGAGCTGGAGGGGCTCGCCCTCGATGCGGCCGGGTGCGACGCCGTGCTCGTGCCGCACGCCGGCGACCGCCAGCGCCGCCTCGGGGTGCCGGGCGAGCGTCGCCAGCAGCGACTCGAGGTGGTGGGCGTGCACGACGTCGTCGGCCGGCAGGTAGGCGACGTACGGCGCGGTCCCGAGGTCGAGGCCGCGGTTGAGGGCGGCCCCGAGGCCACGGTTCCGCTCGTGCCGCACGAGGCGGAAGCGCGGGTCGTCGACGAGGTCGCCCATCGCGGCGGCCACGTCGCCCGGCGACCCGTCGTCGACCACGACGCACTCCCACGAGGTGCACGTCTGGCGGGTGAGGCTGTCGAGGGCCGCGGGCAGCCACGCCTCCTGGGCGTGGACCGGGACCACCACGGTGACCTGTGCTGTGTCGGCCATCCCGACGCTCCGTTCGCGCTGGGCCTCACTCTCTGTGGCGATGCCTGGATCGGACAGGTACCCCGGAAGCGCCGTTTTCACGTCCCGGGTGTGGCCGGCGACACGGAGGGATGTGAACGTTCCACCCCGGAAAGCGGGGGGCAGCGCGCATACTCGAGGGATGGCTACCTCTTACGGATCCCGGCCGAAGCACCTCCCCAGCAGCCCCTTCGCTCCCGCCCCCGAGCCGGTGGTGAAGGTCTTCGAGGTCGACGACCGCGTGAGCCACGACCTCTACGGCCTGGGCAAGGTCGTCAAGGTCGACAGCCACGCAGCCACGGTCGACTTCGGCGCGAAGGTCGTGCGGATCACCCCGCCCTACGCCAAGCTCCACCACCTCTGAGCCGGCGTCGGCATCCGCAACGCTGACCCCGCGGGCGTCCACCCCGACGGGCGTGGTGCCGCTGCGGGCCGCGGTTAGCGTGGGCGCATGACCGACGAGAAGCAGCAGGCAGCGACCGAGGCAGCGCAGCGCGTGGTCGAGGAGGTCAGCTCCTGGCAGTACAGCGCCGACGACCCGATGATCGCCGACCAGCTCGACGAGGGCCTCCGCAAGGCGGGCGTCCGCCTGGACGACGACGAGCGCAGCCGCATCCTCGCCGAGATCGACGCGATGAAGGACGAGAGCTCGACGGCGCCGCAGGTCCGCTCCGCGCAGCCGGTGGAGTGACCCGGTGGACGTCCGAGGAGTGCTGACGGAGGCGTTCGGCCGGGTCACCGAGCTGTACGACGGTGTCGCGGACGGCCTCGACGAGCAGGCGCTGGCGCACCGGCCCGGCGGCACCGGCAACTCGATCGGCTGGCTGCTCTGGCACCTCGCCCGCGTGCAGGACGACCACGTCGCCGACCTCGCCCGCGAGCCGCAGGTCTGGGAGCAGTGGCAGGAGCGGTTCGGCCTGCCCAACGGCACCGACGACATCGGGTACGGCCACACCTCCGAGCAGGTCGACGCGATCCGCATCGCCGACCCGGCGCTGCTGACCGGCTACCACCGCGAGGTCACCCTCGCGACCGCGCGCTACCTGCAGACCGTCGACGAGCGCGAGCTCGAGCGGGAGGTCGACCAGAGCTGGGACCCGCCGGTCACCGCCGGCGTACGGCTGGTCAGCATCATCGGCGACTGCCTCCAGCACCTCGGCCAGGCGGCCTACGTCAAGGGCCTGCTGCCGCACTGACGCGCGAGGCGGCGTGGTGGTCCGGCGTGCCTAGGGTGGCGGCATGACCACCCGGTGGCTCTTCGGCGACCAGCTCGGTCCGCACTTCGTCGACGACCACCGCGGGCCGCTGCTGATGGTCGAGGCGAAGTCGGTCTTCCGCCGCCGGCGCTTCCACCGGGCCAAGGCGCACCTGGTGCTCAGCGCCATGCGCCACCGGGCCGCGGAGCTCGGCGAGCGGCTGGCCTACGTGCAGGCCGAGACGTACGCCGAGGTGGTGCGCGACCTGGGCGACGACGTCGAGGTCGTGCACCCGACGTCGTACGCCGCGCTCGGCCTGGTCGAGCGGCTCGGGTGCCGGGTGCTCCCGGCGCGGGGCTTCGCCACGGCCCGCGAGGACTTCGAGCGCTGGACCGAGGGTCGTCGCGGCAAGCGGCTGCTGATGGAGGACTTCTACCGTCGCGCGCGGCTGGCGCACGGCGTGCTGGTGGACGGCGGCGAGCCGGTCGGCGGACGGTGGAACTTCGACCACGACAACCGCCAGCCGCCGCCCAGGGGCGCCGAGACCCTCGGTGTGACCGAGCCCTGGTGGCCGAGCGAGGACGACGTCGACGCGCAGGTCCGCGAGGACCTCGACAAGTGGGAGCGCGACGGCGACGTGACGTTCCTCGGCCGGGACGGCCGGCGCCTGTTCCCGGCGACGCGGCGAGAGGCGCTGACGGCGCTCGACCGCTTCGTGGAGCACCGCCTGCCCGCGTTCGGCGCCCACGAGGACGCGATCCTCGAGGGCGACCCGTGGATGGCCCACAGCCTCGTCAGCGCACCGCAGAACCTCGGCCTGCTGCACCCGCTCGAGGTCGTCGAGCGCGCGGAGGAGGCGTACCGCAGCGGCGCCGCGCCGATCGCGAGCGTCGAGGGCTTCGTCCGTCAGGTCATCGGCTGGCGCGACTACGTCTGGCACGTCTACTGGCACATGGGCGACGACTACCGCCGCGAGAACGCCCTCGGCGCGCAGCAGCCGATCCCGCAGTGGTTCGCCGAGCTCGACGCCGGGGCCACCGACGCCCGCTGCCTCTCGCACACCCTCGGCCGCCTCGCCGACCACGGCTGGGTGCACCACATCCCGCGGCTGATGGTGCTGGGCTCCTACGCCCTGCAGCGCGGATGGGCGCCGGCGCAGGTGACCGACTGGTTCCACCGCGCGTTCGTCGACGGCTACGACTGGGTGATGGTGCCGAACATCGTCGGCATGTCCCAGCACGCCGACGGCGGCCAGATGATGACCAAGCCGTACACCTCCGGCGGCGCGTACATCAACACGATGAGCGACCACTGCGGGTCGTGCCGCTTCGACCCGAAGGTGCGGGTCGGTGAGGACGCCTGCCCGTTCAGCGCGGGCTACTGGTGGTTCCTCGACCGGCACCGCGAGACGTTCGCCGGCAACCGCCGCATGTCGCGTGCCCTCATGGGGCTCGACCGGCTCCGGGACCTCCCGGCGCTGGTTGCGCAGGAGGAGGCCCGGGGCGACCGGGCGCCCTGACGGCGAGGCCGCGCCTCGTAGGTCAGCCTCTCCTTACTGGAATCATTCAAGAAAAGGGTGTTGAGTTGGGAGGGTACCGACAGAGAGGAAGAGCCCATGACCGAGACCGCAGCTCCCACCCGCACCGCTCGCACGGCGCACCCCGCCTTCCAGGCCTCCGAGCGCCTCGCCGGCCACCTCCAGCAGCTGCTCGTCGACCTCACCGACCTGCACCTCCAGGGCAAGCAGGCCCACTGGAACGTCGTCGGCAAGAACTTCCGCGACCTGCACCTCGTGCTGGACGAGGTGGTCGAGGCCGCGCGCGGGTTCTCCGACGACGTGGCCGAGCGGATGCGCGCGATCTATGCGACGCCCGACGCCCGCTCGAGGACCGTGGCCGAGCAGTCGTCGCTGGCGCAGTTCCCCGCCGACGAGGTCAACACCGGCGACTGCGTGGACCTGATCGTCGCGGCGCTGTACGCCGTCACCGGCACCGGTCGGCGCATCCACGACGAGGTCGACGAGGAGGACCCGACCTCGGCCGACCTGATCCACACGATCCTCGAGCGCCTCGAGCAGCTCGCATGGATGATCGACGCCGAGAACCGCGTCGCGAACAGCAGCCTGCCGCGCTCCTGGAGCGAGTGAGCGCCAGCAGCGAGAGCTCCGCACGGGGGTCGGCCCACAGGGTCGGCCCCCGTCCGTCCGTCAGGGGAAGCGCAGGCGCGCTGCGTACACCAACGCCTGATCTCGGGCGGCCGCCCCGGCGGCACCCTGCCGCAGCTCGCAGGTGCGCGCGCCCGCCGACGCAGCGCTCTAGGGTGGGGCGCACCCCCCACCCTGGAGGTCTCTCGTGGAGAACATGGCGCCCGCCTACGGCTCAGGCACGCTCCTCACCATCGCAGCGCTCGCTGTGGCGGTCCTGCTCCTGCTCATCATCGTCCTGCGGATGCACGCCTTCGTCGCGCTGGTCCTGGTCAGCTTCGGCACGGCGATCGCCGCGGGCGTGCCGGTCGCGGACGTGCCGACGGTCGCGATAGCGGCGTTCGGCAGCACGCTCGGCACGGTGGCGCTGCTCGTCGGACTCGGAGTGATGATCGGCCGGCTGCTGGAGGTGACCGGCGGCGCGCAGGTGCTCGCCGACACGCTCGTCAGCCGGTTCGGGGAGAAGCGGGCTCCGCTGGCGCTCGGCATCGCCTCGCTGCTGTTCGGGCTGCCGATCTTCTTCGACGCCGGCCTCGTGGTCTTCCTGCCGATCATCTTCTCGGTGGCCAAGCGCTTCGGCGGCTCCGTGCTGCTCTACGCGCTCCCCGCCGCCGGCGCCTTCGCCAGCATGCACGCCATCGTGCCGCCGCACCCCGGGCCGGTCACGGCGGCCGCCGAGCTCGGCGCGAGCATCGGCCTGACCCTGCTCGTCGGCGTGGTGGTCGCGGTCGTCGCGTGGTTCGTCGGCGTGTACGCCGTGACGATCGGGTGGCTCGGCAAGGTGCACGTCCCGATCGACGACTCGGTGCTCACCGGCGGCCGCGAGGCCGACACCGAGAATCCGCCGGCGTTCACCCACGTGCTCGGGATCCTGCTCCTGCCGCTGGTGCTGATCGGCGCCAACACCGTGCTCACCACGCTGCGCACCAACGGCTCGATCGCCGAGGACGGCACGATCGCCGACATCGTCATCTTCATCGGCCAGACGCCGGTAGCGCTGTTGATCGCTCTGCTCGTCGCGACCTACACCCTCGCGATCCGCCGGCACTCGCGCGAGGAGGTCGAGACGCTGCTCAACGAGGCACTCGGCCCGATCTGCGCGATCATCCTCATCACCGGAGCGGGCGGCATGTTCGGCGGCGTGCTGCGCTACAGCGGCATCGGCGACGCCCTCTCCGACTCGCTGCAGGACCTCGGCCTGCCCCTCGTGGTCAGCGCATTCGTCATCGCCACGATCCTGCGCGTCGCGCAGGGCTCGGCGACCGTCGCGTTGACCACCACGGCAGGCCTGCTGTCGGCCGGCGTGGCGGACGCCGACCCCTCTGCGCTGCAGCTCGTGGCCCTGGTGCTGGCCATCGCCGCCGGCGCGACGGTGCTCTCGCACGTCAACGACTCCGGCTTCTGGCTGGTCAGCCGGTTCTTCGGGATGGACGTCAAGACGACGCTGCGCACCTGGACGGTCCTCGAGACCACCCTCGGCGTCACGATCTTCGCGCTCGCGCTCGGCGTGTGGGCGATCGGATGAGCACCGCGGCGACCCCGCCGTTCCACCTGGTCTTCATGGGCGTCTCCGGGTCGGGCAAGTCCACCGCGGCCGTCGCCGTGCAGGAGCGCCTCGGCTGGGAGATGGCCGAGGGCGACGACTTCCACCCGCCGGAGAACGTCGCGAAGATGAGCAAGGGCATCGCGCTGACCGACGCCGACCGCTGGGGCTGGCTCGAGTCGCTGGCCGACTGGACCGCCGAGCGCGACCGGCGTGGCGAGCCGACGATCATCACCTGCAGCGCGCTGCGCAGGGCGTACCGCGACGTCCTGCGCCGCGGCGGCGAGCACACGTTCTTCGTGCACTGCACCGGTGACAAGCACCTCTTCCTGCAGCGCATGAACGCCCGCGAGCACTTCATGCCGCCGAGCCTGCTGGAGTCGCAGCTCGACACCCTCGAGCCGCTGCAGCCCGGCGAGGAGGGCATGGACGTCGACCCCGCGCTGCCGGTCGACCGCATCGCCGCGATGGTGCTGGCCCGGCTCGACCTGGCCTGACGGTCCCGTTCGCCGGCGGGGCGGTGCGGGCGTGCGCCGGGGGGGGTGCGTGAGGCAGGTTCTCGTACCGCGGAACATGTCTTACTCACCGCTTGGCACCTGCGGTGCGTGAGGCAGGTTTCCGGGCCGCGGAACCTGTCTCACTCACCGCTCGGCACCCCGCTCGGCACCCCCGCGGTGCGTAAGGCAGGTTCCCGCGCCGCAGAACATGTCTCACTCACCGCTTGGCACCTGCGGTGCGTGAGGCAGATTCACGGGTCGCAGAACACGTCTCACTCACCGCTCGGCTCACCGCTCGTCACCCCTGCGGTGCGTGAGGCAGGTTTCCGGGCCGCAGAACATGTCCCACACACCGCTCGGCACCTGCGGTGCGTGAGGCACATTCCCCGACCGCAGAACCTGTCCCACTCACCGCTCGGCCAGAGCGCGAGACCGAGAGGCGCTCAGTTCAGGACGACGATCCCCACGTTGAGCGCCGTCGCGAAGCACACCCACGCCAGGTAGGGCACGAGCAGCCAGGCGGCGGTCCGCGAGCGGCGCCAGGACCACACGACGAGCAGCGCGACGGCGGCGGCCAGCGCGACGATCTCCACCAGGGCCACGGTGTAGAGGTCGGCGGCGAAGAACAGCGGCGTCCACGCGAGGTTGAGCAGGAGCTGCACGACCCACAGCGACATGACGCGGTCCCAGCCGCCGGCCCGCCACAGCAGCCAGCCGGCGACGCCGATGAGCAGGTAGAGCACCGACCAGGTGGGACCGAACAGCCACGACGGCGGCGCGTAGGGCGGCAGGTCGAGCGCCCGGTAGGTTCCCCGCGAGCCGGAGGCGGCCAGCCCGCCGATCCCGGCCACGGCGACCACCGCGGCCAGGAAGGGGAGCAGCGTCCACCACCGGCGGGCGGGCGGCACGACGGAGGCGTCCGGTGGGCTCACGTCTCCATCATGCCGACCCGCCCCCGTCCGGGATCGGGCTCAGCCCTTGCGGCGGGCCACCAGCGTCGCGTCGGCGACCGCGATCTCCTCGCCCGTGTGCGGGTGGGCCTGGGTGCGTGGCCGGGCCTCGCAGGCCTCCACGACGAAGTCGTCGGGCAGGGCCGGCAGCAGCTGGTCGGCGGTGAACATGAAGGTGGTGTGCCCGTGCCGGAGGCCGGTGGCCAGGTCGTCGGGGTGGTGCCCCACGACGAGCAGCGTGCCACCGGGTGCCACCGCCGAGGCGAGGCGGCGTACGACGTCGGGCATGCCGCCGTCGGGCAGGTGGAAGAAGTGCGAGGTCACCAGGTCCCAGGTCTCGCCCGCGGGGTCGAAGGTGCGTACGTCGACGCGGCGGGTCTCCACCCGGTCGTCGACTCCGGCCTCCCGGGCGCGCTCGGCGACGCGCACGAGGGCGGCGTCGGCGAAGTCGACCGCCGTGACGTCCCAGCCGCGCTCGGCCAGCCACACGGCGTCGCCGCCCTCGCCGCAGCCCACGTCCAGGGCCCGGCCCGGTGCCAGCGACGCCGCTTCGGCGGCGAGCTGGACGTTGACGCGGCCGCTCCAGACGCGGTCGCCGGAGTAGCGCTCCTCCCACGCGGGCCGCTCGAAGAACTCGTCGCGCCGCGCCCGGACCGTGCGCTCGGCGTCGGCGCCGGCCATCTCGGCGTTGATCCACGCCCCGACCCGCATGCCGTGCGCCGCGGAGGCCATCAGGGTCATCGCGACGTCGGTGATGTTGCCGGCGGCGAAGATGCCCGGCACCGCGGTCGCGCCGGTCGGCTCGACCTCGACGACGGAGCCGAAGGGGACACCGTTCACCTCGAACGGCTTCGGCTCGATGCCGAGCGGGCCCAGGTAGTCGATGCGCGCGCGCGGCCTCGAGGCGACCACGATCGCCTGCCGCTCGAGCACGGAGCCGTCGGCGAGCCGCAGCCCGACGAGCCTGTCGCCGTCGATGACGACCTCCCGGGGGGTGCCGTGGGCGAACCGGACGCCGATCGCCCCGAGCTTCTCCACCTCCTCGTCGGGGAGCTCGACGCCGTCGTGCACGACCACCACGACGTCGTCCGACAGCTGCCGGAACAGCAGGCCCTGGTGGCCGGCGAGGGGTGTGGTCGCCAGCACCGCGATCGCCTGGTCGCGGACCTCCCAGCCGTGGCAGTAGGGGCAGTGCAGCACGTCGACGCCCCACCGCTCGGCCAGGCCGGGGACGTCCGGGAGCTCGTCGACGACCCCGCCCGTGACCAGGATGCGACGCGCTCGGAAGCGTCGTCCGCCCTCGGTCGTCACCAGGAAGTCGTCGACCTCGCCGGACAGGCCGACGACCCGGTCCGCCAGCACCTCCACGCCGTACGCCGCCACCTCGGCGCGGCCGGTCTCGAGCAGCTCCCTCGGGGGCACGCCCTCGCGGCCCAGGTAGTTGTGCGCGTGGTCGGCGGGAGCGTTGCGGGGCTCGCCGGCGTCGATGACCAGCACCGACCGTCTCGACCGGCCG
This sequence comes from Nocardioides xinjiangensis, assembly GCF_017916385.1. NCBI lineage: Bacteria > Bacillati > Actinomycetota > Actinomycetes > Propionibacteriales > Nocardioidaceae > Nocardioides > Nocardioides xinjiangensis. The sequence continues at coordinate 1,099,060 of NZ_JAFMSW010000001.1, read as the reverse complement.
AGCGCCATCGCGCCGCTCAGCCCGGCCGCGCCGCCGCCGACGACCACCACGTCAAAGGTCTCGTTCTCACTCATGGATCGATGATGCGCAGGTGGTCGCCACATCGACAAACATTCTTGCTGCAATGGCAAACTGCCACCATGGACGACGAGGGAGTGCTCAGGGGGGTCGGCCCCCGGCTGCGCCAGCTGCGCCTCGAGCGCGAGGCCACGCTGACCGACCTGGCGGAGGAGACCGGGATCTCCGTCAGCACCCTGTCGCGGCTGGAGTCCGGCCAGCGCAAGCCGACCCTGGAGCTGCTGCTGCCGCTGGCGCGCGCTCACCGCGTCGCGCTCGACGAGCTGGTCGACGCGCCCGAGACGGGGGACCCGCGCGTGCGCCTCAAGCCGGTCGTCCGGCACGGCCGCACCCACATCCCGCTGACCCGCCGGCCGGGCGGCCTCCAGTCCTTCAAGCTGGTGCTGCCCGTCGACCGCGACCCCGCGCCGACGTTGCAGACGCACGAGGGCTACGAGTGGTTCTACGTCCTCAGCGGCCGGGTCCGGCTCCTCCTCGGCAACCGCGACCTCACCCTGGAGCCGGGCGAGGTCGTCGAGTTCGACACGCGCACCCCGCACTGGGTCGGCAACCCCGGGCCGACGCCCGCCGAGGTGCTGGCGATCTTCGGTCCGCAGGGCGAGCGGATGCACGTCCGCTCCTGAAGGGTGGTCCCGCGCGGCGGGCCGCGTGGCACGGTGGTGCCATGGCCATCCGGAAGGGCACGACCGTCAAGTGGAAGTGGGGCTCGTCGTGGGCCGAGGGCACCGTGAAGGAGGTGCACCACGGCGACGTGTCGCGCACCACCAAGGGGTCGGAGGTCACCCGGCACGGCAGCGAGGACAACCCGGCGTACGTCATCGAGCAGGAGGACGGCACGACGGTCCTCAAGCTGCAGAGCGAGGTCGAGCGCGCCTGATCGCGCGCCGCCCGGCTAGGCTCGCCGCGGACCGCGGGCCGACCGGCTCGCCACGACGAGGGGGGAACCATGCGCAGCGAGTTGTTCGACCAGGCCAACGAGGAGAACCCGACCGCCGAGCGGTTCAGCCTCCACCACCGCAAGACGCTGCGAGTGGTGCTGGGCGAGCCCGTGCTCGCGGCCAAGGGGTCGATGGTCGCCTTCCAGGGCCAGGTGTCCTTCGAGCACAAGTCGGCCGGCTCGCTCGGCAAGATGATGCGCCGCCTGGTGACGTCGGAGGACACGCCGCTGATGACGGTCTCCGGCCAGGGCGAGGTGTTCTTCGCCGACACGGCCAAGGACGTCTTCCTCGTCCGGCTCGAGGGCGACGGGCTCTCGGTCAACGGCAGCGCCCTGCTGGCGATGGACGCGACGCTGGACTACGACGTCCACCGCGTCAAGGGCGCCGGCATGATGAGCGGCGGCATGTTCAACACCCTGGTCCAGGGAACGGGCACCGTCGCGCTGACCAGCGACGGGCAACCCCTGATCCTCGACTGCTCGCAGTCGCCGACCTACGTCGACATCAACGCCGCCGTCTGCTGGTCGGCCAACCTGGTGCCGCAGGTCGTCAGCTCGATGAACATGCGCTCGATGCTGCGCGGCGGCACCGGCGAGGCGTTCCAGTACGCGTTCCAGGGGCCCGGGTTCGTCGTCGTCCAGCCGTCCGAGGGCCCGGTCGTGCCGCCGCACAGCCACGGGTCCGCTGGCTGAGCGCGCGCCCGCCCGACACGGCGCAGGCAGCTCGCCGGCAGGTCGGCCTCGTCCGCGCGTGACGGACAGGTCGTGCCGGCGTGCCTTCCCGGTGTTCCGGGTGCGCTCGTCTGCGGGGTCGCCGCAGCCCGAAGGGGTGGTGCTGAGCGAGCGGCCCGGGCCTCGCGCGACACCTTCCCTTACACCGTCGCGACACAGTTCTGCGAAAACGCCACGGAATGTCGCGGCAATCCTTAAGTTGAGTCTGCTCCGGTCCCCCGGCGCGCTTTCGACGTCGCAGCAGCTCACTCTCACGCGAGGCACACATGACTCAGGATGCAGCCCAGCCCCGGAAGGGCGCGGCCCTCTCGGTCGCCGGTTGGCCGCTGGGCCGCAAGATGGCCCTGGCCCTGGCGATCCCGCTGCTGCTCGCCGCCGTCCTCGGCGGGCTGCGCGTGGCCGGCGACTACGGCGACTCGCGCCAGGCTGCCCGGAGCGCCCAGCAGGTCGCCATCCTCCAGCCGGCCATCGACTACCTCACCGCCGCAGAGGCCGCGATGGTGGCGGCCCAGTCCGACAGCGCCGCCAGCCAGGGCGACCTCATCGACTCCATCGACGACATCTCGACCAACGCCGAGAGCCTCGCGCAGGTCCGTGACCAGGCCGACCTCGACGAGCTGCAGACGGCACACGTGAACGCGCTGCTCGACCTGAGCCAGGCCATGCGCGGCGAGGGCGCGGAGAACCTCGGCCCGGCCACGTGGATCGCCCTGGTCCGCCAGCTCGAGTCGAGCGTCTCGCAGCTCATCACCAGCGTGAACGCCGCCCAGGAGACCCCCGAGCCGCGCCTCGAGCAGCTCTCCCAGGCGATGAGCGGCCGCCTGTCGCTGGCGCTGCAGCAGGGCCTGCTGGCCTCGACGCTGTCCCAGTCCAGCTCGCAGGAGCTCTTCTCCGAGATCGGCGTGGAGGCGGCGGCCATCGACCGTCTCGCGGGCTCGGTCGAGGGCGCCGAGGCCGAGACGGCCGAGCTGCGCACGCAGAACACCCGCCACGCCGGGCAGATCCGCGACGACGCCGCCACGGACCTCGACGGCCGGGACGCCTACGCGCCCTACGACGCGATCACGACGACGCTCGTCAGCGGCGTGAGCGAGTCGCTCGACGAGGCCGCCTCCGACGCCCAGCGCAACGCCCTCGTCGGCGCGGTGCTGACGCTGCTGGCCCTCGCTGCCGCGATCGCGCTCGCCTTCTTCATCGCCCGCAGCCTCCTCGGCCCGATCGGCAAGGTCCGCGAGGGCGCGCTCGCCGTGGCTCGCCACCGCCTGCCCGACGCCGTGGCACGGATCCGGGCCGGCCAGGAGCCCGAGCCGATCAAGCCGATCGAGGTCACCACCAACGAGGAGATCGGCCAGGTCGCCCGCGCGGTCGACGACCTCCACCGCCAGGCCATCCACCTCGCCTCCGGCGAGGCGCAGCTCCGCCAGACCGTGAACGCGATGTTCGTGACGCTGTCGCGCCGCTCGACCTCGCTGGTCAACCAGCAGCTCGCGCAGATCGAGCGCCTCGAGCACGACGAGGAGGACCCCAAGCGCCTCGAGTCGCTGTTCCGCCTCGACCACCTCGCCTCACGGATGCGTCGTACGGCCGACTCGCTGCTGATCCTCGCCGATGCCCCGAACCGTGCGGCCGGGCAGTTCAGTCTCACCGTGGGCGAGGCCCTCCAGGCCGCGACCTCCGGCGTCCAGGACTACCAGCGCGTGCAGATCCTGTCGCACCTCACCACCCGCGTGGGCGACGAGGCCGCGGCCGACGTGGTCCACCTGCTCACCGAGCTCGTCGACAACGCGCTGACCTTCTCGCCGCCCGCCGAGCCCGTGCGCCTGGCCGCCAAGCTCGGCGCCGAGGGCGTGACGGTGACGATCACCGACGCCGGTCTCGGGGTGCCGCCGGCCGAGCTCGAGCAGCTCAACCGCGACCTCCAGCACGGCGCCGAGGCCACGCCCGACACCGCTCGTCGCATGGGCCTGTTCGTGGTGTCCCGCCTCGCCGAGCGCCACGGCATCCACGCGCACCTGTCGCGCAACCCCGGTGGCGGCATGACGGCGACCGTCCTCCTCCCGCCGGCGGTGCTGCCCGACCTCGCGCAGACCGGCGCGCCCGCGCCGGCGAGCAGGTCCGTCGCGGCGCCGGCCCCGAGCACCGAGGTGCTGGAGACCGGCTCGCTCGCGACCCCGGTGCTGTCGAAGCGCGAGGCCCGCAACCTGGCCCGCACGCAGAAGGCGGAGGCCAAGGCCGCCGAGCGCGCCGCCGCGGCACAGGCCAAGGCCGCGCAGAAGGACGCCGCCGAGGCGAGGGCCGACCGCGCGGAGGCCGACCTCGAGCCGCTGCCGACCGACTCCGCCGCCGCCGCGCCTGCGCAGTCCCAGCCCGTCCCGCCTCACCAGGCGCAGCCCGCCCCGGCCCAGCCGGCCCCCGCTGCCCCGGCCCAGGCCCCGGTGGCGCCGGCAGCTCCGGCTGCGGCGTCGGCCTCCGTGCCGACGCCCGACCGTCCGCCGCTCGGCGGCCTCCTGCCGCGCCGCGACCCGGGCGCCAACATGCCCCGCACGGGTGCCGAGGCGTTCCTGCCCCCGGAGACCTCCGGCGCGACCGGTCCGCTGTTCGGCAAGCGCGAGCAGCCGGCCGCAGCGGCAGCCGACGGCGACGCCGCGGCGGCGCCGCGACCGGCCGAGAAGGTCGCCCGCGTCGTCCCGATCACGGCCCTGGCCTCGCGGCAGCGAGCGCAGGCCGAGCAGGAGGCGAGGGTCGGTGACGCCGGTCCCGAGCCGACGCCGGAGCCGACGCCCGAGCCGACGCTGGAGCCGGTGGCCGAGGCCGAGCCCGTCGAGGAGCAGGTCGCTCCCGTCGAGACCGCCCGGGCGCACGCGCCGCTGTCCGACCCGCTGTCCGACCCGCTGCCCGCCGACGCGTTCGACGAGCCCGCGGCGCACGTGACGCCCGAGCCCGAGCCCGAGGCCGCGCCGGTGCGCGAGCCCCGGCCGGAGCCGGCCACCGAGGTGGCCGCTCCGGTCGAGCCGGCGGCAGCACACCGGTTCGAGGAGCCCGAGGTCGAGGTCGACCACGACGACCCGCTGGGCCTCGGCTCGCCGTTCCGCCGCCCGGAGCCCGTCGTCCGCGCGCCGGAGCCGGTCGTGGCCCCGGAGCCGCAGCCGTCGTACGACGCGCCCGCCGCGTACGCGGCCGGCAACGGTGCGACCGCGGTCAACGGCCTCGGCGGCCTCGACGGCCTCGACGGCACGTACGGGTCCGCCGCCTCGAACGGCTCCAGCAGCTCCGAGGCGCAGCCCGCCGGCGCCGAGTCGCCCATCTTCAAGTCCATGCGCTCGGGCTGGCTCAGCGGCGACGCGAGCGAGATCCGCGAGACCGAGGTGGACCGCGGGTGGGAGATCGCCGAGCAGGTCGCGGAGGAGTCGCCGGCCGTCGAGTCGACGCCCGTCGGTCTTCCCCGACGAGCCCCGGGGGAGCGCCTCGTCCCCGGTAGCGTCACCCCGCCCACGGCAGCCAAGACGCGTGACCCCGAGGCCATCCGTCGCCGGCTCCAGGCCCACACCGCGGGCGTGTCCCGCGGTCGACGAGCAGCCAGAAGTTCCACTCAGCACACGGAAGCAGGCCCCGCATGACGCACGAATTCTCCGCCGCCCCCGCCAGCACCACTGACGACCGCGACCTCGACTGGGTGATGTCGCGCTTCGTCGACGACGTGCCCGACGCCGCGCACGCCATCCTCGTGTCGGCCGATGGCCTCCTCATGGCCTCGAGCACCAGCATCCCCGGTGAGCGCGCCGAGCAGGTCGCGGCCGTCTCATCCGGGCTCGCCAGCCTCGCGGTCGGCGCCGCCCGCCTCTTCGAGGGTGGCTCGGTGATGCAGACCATCGTCGAGATGGAGATGGGGTTCCTCATGCTGATGAGCGTCGGTGACGGCTCGAACCTCACCGTGCTCACCACCGAGGAGGCCGACATCGGGCAGGTCGGCTACGAGATGGCCCTCCTGGTGGACCGCGTGGGACGTACCGTCGAGGCCCAGGCCCGCGTCGGTACGAGCGGCTGACCGGTCCCGTGCCGTGACGCCGCCACTCGACCCGGAGGACGAGGACTACCGCCCCCGCCTCATCCGGTCCTACACCATCACGGCTGGTCGGACGGCCGCCACGGTCGACCTGGCCATGGAGGCGACGCTCCGCCTCCAGCCCGGTGCAGAGGCGCCCGTCCTCACTCCCTCCGCCGCGCAGGTCCTCGAGGTCTGCGACCGGCGCTCCGTGGCCGAGGTGTCGGCCCTCACCAAGATGCCGATCGGCGTCACCCGGGTGCTGCTGGGTGACCTGATCGACCAGGGCCTGATCCGCATCCAGGCCACCATCACCGAGAAGACGTCGACAGATGAGCGTCTCGAGCTCATCGAAAGGACCCTCCGTGGACTTCGAAACTACTAAGGCACAGCGTGCGGCTGCGTCGACGAAGATCGTCATTGCGGGCGGCTTCGGCGTCGGCAAGTCGACGCTGGTCGGCGCCGTCTCCGAGATCGACCCCCTGCGCACCGAGGCACTCGTGACCAACGAGTCCGAGGGCGTGGACGACCTCGCCGCGGTGCCGACCAAGGCCACCACCACGGTCGCCATGGACTTCGGCCGCCTCACCCTGGCCGAGGACCTGGTCCTCTACCTCTTCGGCACCCCCGGCCAGCGCCGGTTCTGGTTCATGTGGGACGACCTGTGCCGCGGCGCCATCGGCGCCATCGTGCTGGTCGACGTCGCCCGGCTCGACGAGTCGTTCTCGCCGCTGGACTACTTCGAGTCCAAGGGCATCCCGTTCATCGTCGCGGTCAACGAGTTCGACGGCGTCCCGCGCTACCCCACGGAGGAGATCGCCGCCGCGCTGGCGCTGCCCGCCGACGTCCCGATCATCAGCCTCGACGCCCGCGACCGCGAGCAGGCCAAGGGTGCCCTCGTGAAGATCACCGAATACGCCCTCATGCGACTGCGCGAGTCGCTCACCGTGAATGCGAACTGACGCCATGACCCGTTCGATCCTGCGCACGAACCCGGCCCGCGTCGCGGCTGCCGCCCTGTCCTCCGTGGCCCTGCTGGGCACCCTGAGCGGCTGCGGCGGCAGCGCGCAGGGCCAGGAGGCCGACTCCCTGAGCGAGGTGTCGCTGGTCTTCGGCGGCGCGCTCACCGTCTGCACCGACATGCCCTACGAGCCGTTCGAGTACCTGAAGGGCGGCAAGCCCACCGGGTTCGACATCGACCTGGTGCGCGAGGTCGCCGAGGACCTCGACGCCGAGCTCGACGTCGTCGACGTGTCGTTCGACGACATCACCTCGGGCGAGTCGCTCAACAGCGACGTCTGCGACCTCGCGATCTCGGCGATGACGATCACCGGTGAGCGGGCTCGCGTGCTCGACTTCTCGAGCCCCTACTTCGACGCCAAGCAGGCGCTCATCACGCCGCGCGGCTCCGGCCTGGACGAGCTCGAGGAGCTGGCCGGGCAGCGCGTCGGCGTCCAGAAGGAGACCACCGGCGAGACCTACCTGAGCGACTTCGCCCCGGAGACCACGCAGGTGCGGGCGTACGACGACGCGGCCGGCCTGCAGGCCGCCCTCGACGCCGGCGAGCTCGACGCCGCGATGCTCGACAACACCGTCTCCGGCCAGTTCGTGGCGGACAACCCGCGGCTCAAGACCGCCCGGGAGTTCGACACCGGCGAGCAGTACGGCATGGCGGTGAAGAAGGACGGCAACATCCCGTTGCTGCGCACCATCAACAGCGCGCTCGCCGACCTGCGCGAGGACGGCACCTACGACAAGATCTACGCCAAGTACTTCGGCTGACCACCGCTCCGACGCCGGTCCCGGGCCCACGCCCGGGGCCGGCGTCGTCGTGTCCGGGCCCCGTGGGCGACCGGCGCGGGCTACGGGGCGATCGTCAGGAACAGGAACGACGCGAGCAGGACCAGGTGGACGCCGCCCTGCAGCGGCTTGGCGCGGCCCGGGACGACGGTGAGGATCGCGACCGCGGCGGTGAGGACCAGCAGCACCGTCTGGAGCTGGTTGAGGCCGAGCTCGAGCGGGCCGTCGAGCCAGATGCCGGCGACGGCGATGGCGGGGATCGTGAGCCCGATCGACGCCATCGCCGACCCCAGCGCCAGGTTCAGGCTCACCTGCACGCGGTTGCGGGCCGCCGCGCGGACCGCCGCGATCGTCTCGGGCGCGAGCACCAGCAGGGCGATGACCACGCCGACGACGGCCTGCGGGAAGCCCAGGGCGGCGACGCCCGACTCGATCGCCGGGGACTCGATCTTGGCGAGGCCGACGACCGCCACGAGCGAGACGACGAGCAGGACGAGGCTGCCGAGGGCGGCGCGGTTGCTCGGCGGGTCGGCGTGGCCGTCGTCGTCGAGGTCGACCGGCTCGTGCTCGAAGGAGTCGCCGCCGCCGGCCGACGTCACCACCGGCGAGTGCTGCCCGTGGCTGACCGGCAGGAAGAAGTCACGGTGCCGGATGGTCTGGGTGAAGACGAACATGCCGTAGAGCGCCAGCGACGCGATCGCGGCGAACGCCAGCTGCGCTCCCGTGAACTCCGGGCCCGGCTGCGACGTGGTCACCGACGGGACGACCAGGCACAGCACGGCCAGGGCGATGACGGTGGCCAGCGCGGCGCCGGTGCCCTCGGGGTTGAACACGGCGAGGTGGTGCTTCAGGGCGCCGACCAGCAGCGACAGGCCCACGATGCCGTTGACGGTGATCATCACCGCGGCGAAGACCGTGTCGCGGGCCAGGCCGGAGGCGTCCTTGTCGGCGGTCACCATCAGCGTGACGATGAGGCCCACCTCGATGATGGTCACCGCGACCGCGAGGACCAGTGAGCCGTACGGCTCCCCGACCCGGTGGGCGACCACCTCGGCGTGGTGGACCGCGGCCAGGACCGCACCGACCAGCAGCACGGCGAGGACGCCGAGGACGATCCCCTCGGGGTGGGTGAACCAGGCCGGCACCAGCGCCACGGCGGCCAGGACGGGGGCGACGGTGGTCCACGACGGCCGGCTCATGGCGCCCACCCTAGGGGCCGCCTCCTACCGCGGATCGCGGCTCTCGGGCGTGGTGAGCTTCTCCATCCGGGCCCGCAGGAGCGGCACGCGGTGCCGGTTGCCCTCCAGGGTGACGTACTGCTCGCCGAAGATCGCCAGCAGCGCGTCGTCCAGCCGGCGCACGGCCCCCGCCGGGTAGCGGTAGCCCATCCGGCGGATCACCGCGTCGGCGTCGACGGAGGTCAGCAGGTCGGCGAGGTCGTCGACGCTGTCGATGCCGAGCTCGGCGAGCAGGCCCGCGATCCAGTCGTAGTGGTCGGTGTGCGACCAGCCGGCGTCGCTGTAGTGCCCGGCCAGGAACGTCGCGAGGTCCTGCCCGACGATGTGGTCGGCCTCCGGCTCGGCGGCCCGACCCGGTGCGGCCGCCTGGATCCGCTCGCGGATCGTGGCGAACTCACGGTCGGCCAGCTCGATCAGGCCGGCGGCGAGCGTGAAGCGGCGGTCGAGGTCGGCGGCGGCGTCGTCGGGGACGTTGCCCTTGTAGCGGATGTCGTGCTCGAACTCCGCCCAGGCGTGCTGCAGCACGGTCCGCACCTGCACGCTCGCCCGCTCGCTCGCGAGGTCCTCGTGCCCGTCGTCGCCGGCCCGGACGAGCAGGTGACGGCTGGCGTAGCCGAAGCGGCCGGAGCGTGCGGTCTCCTCGCCGAGGTCGCGGTCGTCGAGGATGACGAGCTCGTCGTCGAGCAGCTCCGCGACGGCCGCGACGTCGCTGTGGACGTAGGTGATCACGCGGACGCCGACCTGGTCGGTGATCTGCTCGAGCGGATCGGGGTAGAGCAGCCGTCCCTCGACGGTGCGATTGGCCTTCGCCGCGAACGACGCCACGCTCTTGGTGCGGCCGGTGACGCTGAGGTAGTCGATGCCCGCGTCGTCGAGCAGCGTCCGGATCCGGGTGACCCACGCCGCGGTGGCCGTGGCGATCTGCGGCTGCCGCGCGGCGTACGCCCGCACCGCCTCGCGCACCGGCTCCGCCGGGACCCCTGCCTCGCTCACGGCGCACAGCCTGCCAGTCCGGCCCCGCCCCGTCGACGCGGCGTCCGCAGCCGCGCCCGCAGGAGGGAGCCGTCGAGGCGTGGCTGCCGTCCAACGGCCATGCGCACCTCCACGGACACCTCCTCGGTCAACTCCTCGGGCAGCTCCCTGCGCCGCTCGGGCGCCCGTCCCCGCCCGACCCCGGTGCGCGTCGTCGGCCCCGTCCTCGCGCTGGCGCTGGCCGCCGGCCTGACCGCCTGCGGCTCCGACGGCGGCTCCGCCACCGACCCGGCGGGCACAGCGGGGGCGTCGAGCCCGGCCGGGACGTCGTCGGAGTCACCGTCCGAGTCACCGTCCCGGACGCCCCCTGCCGCGCCGGTCGCCCCGGCGACGATCCCGGCCACCGGCACCGCCGGCGTCACCGAGGCCGTGGTGGTGGACGCCACCGAGGGCGGCGGGTCGCCCTCGACGCTGGCGTTCGCCCTCGACGGCGACCGGGCCGTGCAGGACTTCGTCGTCGGGCTGCAGAACGGGCTGCCCGAGAAGGTCGCGTCGGCCGTCGCGGAGGTCGAGCGGCCGGACGCGACGCCCTACGGCGCCGTGGCGGCCACCGGGTGCGAGCCGCCGCGCAGCGTGGCCGTCGACGCCGGCGAGGCCGGCTTCGAGGTCGTCGCGCAGCTGCCGAAGAGCACGGTGCAGTGCCTGGCGCCGGTCACGTACGTCGTGGTGTTCGCGGCGCCGGACGCCTGAGCCGCCACCGCGTCCGCCGGGTCGTCGCGTCCGGGTCAGGGCGTGGGCGTCGTGGTGGGGGGCACCGGGGTGGGGGTCGGCACGATCGGGACCACCGGCGGCAGCTCGGCGTGGTAGACCACCCCGAACGCGTTGGGCACGAGGCGCTCGCCGCCGTCGGAGGGCTCGTTGACCACGCCCATCTCGCCGGTGCCGGTGCGGCTGTACATCGCCGAGGAGCCGCCGCCGTCGAGGTTGATGGCGTTCTCCGCACCGAGGGCCGTCATCATGTCGGCCAGCTCGACCATCGTGTACCCGCGGCTGGCCGAGGAGCGCCCGTCGACCACGAGGATGAACAGCTGGCGGCCGTCGGCGTCGATGCCCACGGCCGTGCGCGGGTGCGCGATGGTGTTGTTGATGACGGTGCGCACGCCGTTCACCAGCAGCGGCCGGTCACCGCTGATCGCCACCGTGGGCCGGCCGCCCTCGATGCGCTTGGACAGCGTGATCTTCTTGCCGCGCTTGAGGGTGGCCAGCTTGCCCGCGGCGCTGCCCGTGCCGACGAGCACCCGCTCCTTCTTGTGGATCTTCCGGCCGCTCGACAGCTTGGGCCGGTTGGAGACGACGCGGTTGTTGCGCAGGACCACCTCGCGGGCGCGCTTCTTGCCCGAGGTGACGCGGTAGCCCTCCGTGCGGTGCCAGTCGGAGGTGAAGACCCCGATCTGGCCCGCCGGGATGCGCGGGTGGTTGATGCCGCTGACGGTCCACGCCCTCCGCTGCCTGATCGTGTACTGCAGGCTCAGCGGGCCGACGTGCGGGCCCGAGTCGTCGAACCAGAGCGTCGAGTTGACGCCCGGGATCCAGCCCTCGCGGGAGCCACCGAGAATCCCGCGCTCCCGGTTCACGGTGACGCCCAGCGGGGCGTCGGTGTTGCCGATGTCGAAGAAGTCGCCGTTGACCGCCGCGAGCGCGTCGTTCCAGCCGCCGAGCTGGCTGACCTTCTTGCGGCTGGTGACGTAGGTGGGGGAGAGCTCCTCGAACGTGATGTTCGCGGCGTCGAGGTCGACCGTCACGAGGTTCATCCGCACCTGCCCGACCGGCTGCCGGCCGTCCACCTGGTCCCACTCGCGCAGCACGACGCCGGGCGCGATCTGGTAGCTGACGTCGTTCCGCACCTGCGCCGCGCGCCCCCGGGCGCTCACCGGGGGCCCGACCACGACGCCCGGCTTGCCGTCGGAGGTCTGGTTGCGGCCGCGGTACCCACTCTGGGCGTCGTACGCCAGGCTCCGGCCGCGGGCGTCGCCCGCGTCGGCGGCGGACGGGCCGGCACCCACGTTGAGGGCAAGGCCGGCGACGAGCACGCCGGCGGTAACGACGGTCAGCGGGGTCGCGGTCAGGAGGCGGCGCGTGGAGGAAGGCACGCGCTCCAGAGTAAAGGACGTCGTGGGACTGGTGGGACAATTGATGCACGGGGCCGGTCGGTCCGTCGCCGGGCTCCTCCCCAGCGCCTAGGCTGCCGTCCGTGCCTGACCAGCCCGCGCCCACACCCGGCGGTGCGGAGGGTGCGGCTGGCGGTCCGGCGGACGACCCGGCGCGAGGCCGGGCCTGGAACACCTTGCACGTCGGCGACAACCTCGACGTGCTGCCGCGGCTCGCGCCGGGGTCGGTCGACGTCGTCTACACCGACCCGCCCTACAACACCGGCAACGACTTCGCGTACGCCGACCGCTTCCGCGACGGCTCCCACGCGGACCCGTACGCGGGCCGGCACGCGGCCTGGACGGCGATGATGCGCCCCCGGCTCGACGCCGTGCGCGAGGCGCTCGCCCCGCACGGTGCGGTCTTCGTCAGCATCGACGACAACGAGGTGGCGCACCTGCGGCTGCTGATGGACGAGGTGTTCGGCGAGGCGAACTTCATGGCCCAGGTGGTGGTCAACCTCAACCCCAAGGGACGCCAGCTCGGCCGCGGCTTCGCCACCAGCCACGAGTACGTGCTGGCCTACGCCCGCCACCTGCCGGGCTGCGCCGTCGACGGCAGCAGCGCGGAGTCGGTCGACGAGGCGGACTTCCCCCTCACCGCCGCCGACGGCCGCCGGTTCCGCTACCTGCCCTTGCGCAACACCAACAAGAAGTTCAACCCGCTCACCACGCCGACACTGCACTTCCCGCTCCACGGCGACCCCGGGACCGGTCGGGTGTCGACCACCGCGTTCGCCGGCAGCGTCGAGCTCACGCCCGTCTTCGGCGACGGCCGGCCGGCGGTGTGGCGCTGGTCCCGGGCCCGGGTCGACGAGCGCCCCGACGACCTCGAGTGCCGGGTGATCCGTGGTCGCTCCGGCGAGCGTGCCGACGTCTTCCAGCGGGACTGGCTCCACCGGGAGGGCGGTCGACGCAAGAAGCTGCGCACCATCTGGCTCGCCGAGGAGATCGGCTCGACCGACACCGCCGTAGCCGAGCTCAAGGCGCTGGTCGGTCACGTCTTCGAGTCGCCGAAGCCGACCGGCCTGGTGCGCCGGATCCTCTCGACGCTGCCCGGCGACGTCTCGGTGCTCGACCCGTTCGCGGGGAGTGGCACCACCGGCCACGCGGTCGCCCTGGCCAACGCCGCCGACGGCGGCACGCGCCGCTGCATCAGCATCAACTCCGCGGAGCCCACCCGCGAGGGCTCGAACGCCCGCCTCGCGGGCCTCGCCACGGTCGCGGACATCACCCGCGCCCGGTTGGCGGCGGTGGCCGAGCAGGTCGGCGGCGGCCTCGAGGTGGACCCACCGCTCCCGTGACGCGGAGGCGCGAGGCGTGAGGCGCGCGCCTCCTCCCGGCCGGCGACGGCGGCCGCGGGGTGCGGCGGGTCAGGCTTGAAGGGAGTGCTCGAGCTCGTCGACGAGCGCGTCGACGACGGCGACCAGGTCGCCGCCCGACTCATGCGCGACGGCTCGCTGCCGCTGGTAGGACGCTCCGCGCGTGGGGATGTCGGCGACGGCGCGCAGCTCGGCCTCGCAGCCGAGCCGCCGCGCGACGGGCGAGAGCCGGTCGAGGAGGTCGGCGAGGTCGTCGGTGACCAGCCGCTCGCGGTTGCGGTCGTCGAGGATGACGATCGCGTCGAGGCCGTAGCGCGCGGCGCGCCACTTGTTCTCCTGCACCTGCCACGGCGCCATCGTGGGCAGGTCCTCGCCGGCCGCGAGCCGGGTGTCGAGGTCGACGACGAGGCAGTGGACGAGCGCGGTGAGCGCGGCGAGCTCGCGCAGGTCGGACATGCCGTCGCAGACCCGGTGCTCGAGCGTGCCCAGGTGCGGCGCGGGCCGCAGGTCCCACCGCACGTCGGCCATCGAGTCGATGATCCCCGTCGTGGTCTGGTCCTCGATGCACTTCTCGAACTCGGCCCACGTGTCGAAGGCGAACGGCAACCCCGCAGTGGGCAGCTGCTGGAACATCAGCGCCCGGTTCGAGGCGTACCCGGTGTCCTGGCCGGCCCAGATCGGTGAGCTCGCCGACAGCGCGAGGAGATGGGGGTACGTCGTCAGCATCGACGCCAGCACCGGCATCACCCGGTCCCGCTCGGGCATCCCCACGTGCACGTGGACGCCCCAGATCAGCATCTGGCGGCCCCACCACTGCGTGCGGTTGATCAGCTCGGCGTAGCGGTGGCCCTCGGTGAGCTGCTGGTGCGACCAGTCGGCGAAGGGGTGCGACCCGGCGCCGAGGAGGTCGACGCCGAGCTCGCGGGCGGCGGGGGCGACGACCGCCAGCGTGCTGCGCAGGTCCTCGGCCGCCTCGCCGGCGGTGTCGCAGATGCCGGTGACGACCTCGATCGTGTTGCGCAGCAGCTCCTTGTGCAGCCGGTCCGGGGTGTCCAGCCGCCCGCCCGCCAGCTCGTGGAGCTCGGACGCGATGCTGACGAGGTCCCGGCTGGCGCGGTCCACGAGCGCGAGCTCCCACTCCACGCCGAGGGTCGGTCGCTCCGACGCGTGGAAGTCGATGCGCATGCGCCGAGTCTAGGGAGCGCCGCCTCGGGCGGGATCACCCCTGTGACGGGACCTGTCCCGCCTTTGCCACCATGGACAGGTGGATCAGCACGACCGGACGGACCAGCACGACGACGAGCGCGAGGCAGCGGCCGAGCGGGCCCGCGAGGTCCACCTGACGATGGACCTGTGCCTGCGCATCGGCGAGATGCTGCTGTCCTCGGGCGCTGGCGCGGCCGACGTGACCGCGACGATGCGGTCGGTCGCCGACCACCTCGGGCTGCGAACGGCGGAGATCGACGTGACGTTCACGGCGCTGTCGATGAGCCACCAGGGTCCCGGCGACGACGTGCCGACGCTGATGATGCGCCACGTCCAGCAGCGCGACATCGACTACGAGGACCTGACCGCGGTCGACCACCTCGTGCGCGACGTCCTCACCGACCGGGCGGACCTGTACCTCGCGCGCTCGCGGATGGCCACGATCGTCTCGCTCGGGCACGCCTTCCCGCGGTGGGCGGTGACCGTCGCCTGGATGGTCATGGCCGCGGCGGTCGGCGTCTTCCTCGGCGGCGGTCTGGTCGTCTCGGCCGTCGCGGCGCTCGCCGCCGCCCTCATCGACCGCGTGCAGCTGGTGCTCGCCCGGCGCCGGCTGCCGTTCTTCTACCTCCAGGTGGCCGGCGGGACAATCGCGACCCTCCTCGCCGGCGCCGTCGCCGCGTCACCGGTCGACGTCGACCCGTCGCTGGTCGTGACCGCCAACATCATCATGCTGCTCGCGGGGATCGGCCTGATGGGCGCGGTCCAGGACGCCCTCACCGGCTTCTACCTCACCGCGAGCGCACGCCTGATCGAGGCGATGATGGCGACCGCGGGGATCATCGCCGGCGTCGCCCTCGGCATCTCGGTCGCGGAGGCCGTCGGCCTCGGGCTCGGCGACCTGGTGCCGGGTGCGGCCCGCGGCGTGTCGGACCTCCCCACGATCCTCGGCGGCGCGGCCGTGTCGGCCGCCGCCTTCAGCGTCGCGTCGTACGCGCCGCGCCGCGCGGTGCTGCCCATCGCCCTCACCACCGGCGTCGCGGCGCTGATCTCCCAGGCGGTCGCGCTGGCGGGGTTCGGCCGGGTCGCCTCGGCCGGTGCGGCGGCCCTCTTCATCGGCCTGGTGGCGTACGCCGTCGCGGGCCGGGTGCGGGTGCCGCCCCTGGTCGTCGCCGTGCCCGCGATCGTCCCGTTCCTGCCGGGACTCTCGATCTACCGCGGGCTGGCGTTCCTGTCCGACGGCGGCCCCTTCGTCTCGCAGGGCATCTTCGCGCTGATGACCGCGATCTCGGTCGCCATCGCTCTCGCCTCGGGCGTCATCCTGGGGGAGTACGTCGCCCAGCCGCTCAAGCGGGAGGCGCGCCGGCTGGAGAACCGGCTCTCCGGCCCCCGCCTGGTCGGCCCCTTCCGTGCCCTGACCCGAGCCGAGCGGCGGGCCCTCAGGAGGACGCGGAGCGAGTGAGCCGGGTCAGCTCGTCGAGCCACCGGCGGTGGGCGCCGTCGAACGGCGGCAGCCCCGCGCGGACGGCCCGGACGAGCTCGTCGCAGCTGGCCTGCGCCTGCTGGACCACCTCGGCGGGGTAGCCGAACGCCACCTGGTGCTCGGCGAACTCGTCCTCGTCGTCGACGAAGACCTCACCGGGGCCGGCGACCCGCCCCGGCGGAGGCGCGGCCGGCACGCGGGACATGCGGATCACGTCGAGGTCCAGGTCGACGGCCCGCAGCACGTCGCCCTCCCAGGTCGGTGTGGTGGTGATGTCGACGTAGAGGTCGCACCAAATGCCCGGCTCGTGGAAGGTCGCGACGTACCAGCGGCCGGCCGGCACCAGGGTGACGGCGTCGACGTCGGAGCGGAACTCGTAGCCGGGCCGGTGGTTGTGCGTGCCCTCCGGGAAGCCGAGCCAGTCGCCGTGCTCGTCGGACCCGAGCAGGATGCCGGAGAACCGCCAGTGCGGACGGTCACCCCACTTGGTCATCTCGCAGCGGATCGGGGTGCCGGGCTCCATGCGTCATCTCTACCAGTCGGCGTCGGCGGCGAGGGGAGGTGGACGGTGACCGTCGTGTCGCCGAGCCGGCTCTCGAGCGCCACCCAGACGCGTCGAGTAGGCGCACGTGTCCCGTGATTTCGCGTCGAGTCGGCGCAGATGTCCCGAGCCCTCGCGTCGAGTCGGCGCAGATGTCCCGAGCCCTCGCGTCGAGTCGGCGCAGATGTCCCGAGCCCAGGACGTCGACGCCGACTCGACGGAATGTGGCGGCACACTGGCGCCCACTCGGCGGGATGTGGCGGCACACTGGCGCCCACTCGACGGGATGTGGCGGCACACTGGCGCCCACTCGACGGGATCTCGCGGGACACGGGCGCCGCGTCGACACCCGAGGCCGGCGGTCAGGAGGCGCGCGCAGGCAGCGTGACGGTGACCGTCGTGTCGCCGGGCCGGCTCTCGAGCGCCACCGAGCCGCCGTGGGCCGCCACGATCGCCTCCACCAGCGAGAGGCCGAGGCCTGCGCCGCCCCGGCTCCGGGCGGCGTCGCCGCGGGTGAACCGCTCGAACGCGTGGGGCGCGAGGTCGGGGGCGAACCCCGGCCCGTCGTCGTGGACGCTGAACCCCGCCGTCGTGCCGGACACGGTCACCGTGCTGCCCGGCGGGGTGTGCTTGCGCGCGTTGGTGAGCAGGTTGGTCGCGACCTGGTGCAGCCGCGCCTCGTCGCCGGTGACGGTGATGGGCTCGTCGGGGAGGTCCAGCCGCCAGGAGCGCTCGGCGTCGAGCACCCGGGCATCGTCGACGGCCTCGAGCAGGAGCCTCGACAGGTCGACGGGCCGGCTCTCCAGCGGCCGGCCGGCGTCGAGCCGGGCCAGCAGCAGCAGGTCCTCGACCAGCGCGGTCATCCGCGCGGACTCGGCTTCGACCTTGTCGAGCGCCGTGCCACCGGTCTCGGGACGTCGGCGCGCGAGCTCGGTGTACCCCGCGATCGTCGCGAGCGGGGTGCGCAGCTCGTGGGAGGCGTCGGCGACGAACTGGCGCACCTGCTGCTCGCTGCGGTGGCGGCGGCCGAGCGAGTCCTCGACGTGGTCGAGCATCGCGTTGAGCGCCGAGCCGACCTGGCCGATCTCGGTGCGCTCGTCGGTGAGCCGGTCGGGCACCCGCGCGGCCATGTCGATCTCCCCGGACGCGAGCGGGAGCTCGGCCACGCGGTGCGCCGTCGCGGCGACCTCCCGCAGCGGGGCCAGCTGGCGGCGCACGACCCAGGTGCCGACGCCGGCCGCGGCCAGCACGCCGAGGAGGGTCGCGAGCAGCTCGAGGCGGACCAGGTCGGCGATCGTGCGCGTGACGCCGGTGGTCGGCAGTCCGACCACGATCCAACCGCCCTCGCCCTCGTGGCACACCACGCGGTAGCTGCCGAGGCCCGGCACGCGGAGGGTGGCGGGCTCGTACTCGGCGTAAGGCATGTCGTCGTGGAGGGCGTCGAGCTGGCGCTGCGACAGCGGCTCGGCGACGCTCCAGCTCTCGTCGTCCCCCTCGGTGCGGACCGCGCCGGTGGCCTCGCCCTGCTCGGGCAGGACCGCCACGAGCGCCCCCTCGTACTGCCGGGAGATGTCGCGGAACGGGTCGAAGCCGCTGCGTCCGTCGCCGTCGGGCCGGCCGCGGGGGGAGTTGACGGTCTTCACGAGCGAGTCGGTGGCCTGGGCGTCGAGCTGCGCCTCGAGGTTCTGCTTCATCGCCAGGGTGGTCGCGGTTCCGATGAGGAGGGCCGTCACCGCGACCAGCAGCACCGCCACGGCCACCAGCCGGGCGGTGAGGGTCGCCGGGAGGCGCAGCCTCATGGGGCCGGCTTGAGCACGTAGCCGGCGCCGCGCATGGTGTGGATCATCGGCTCGCGGCCGGCGTCGACCTTCTTGCGCAGGTAGGAGATGTAGAGCTCCACGACGTTGGCCTGCCCGCCGAAGTCGTACTGCCAGACCCGGTCGAGGATCTGCGCCTTGCTGAGCACCCGCCGCGGGTTGCGCATGAGGAAGCGCAGCAGCTCGAACTCGGTGGCCGTGAGGGTGATCCCGGTGCCGGCGCGGTGCACCTCGTGGCTGTCCTCGTCGAGCGTGAGGTCGCCGACGACCAGCACGTTGCCGGCGTCGGCCTGTGCGGCGGTGCCGGCGCGGCGGATGAGGCCACGCAGCCGGGCCACCACCTCCTCCAGCGAGAACGGCTTGGTCACGTAGTCGTCGCCGCCCGCCGTCAGGCCCGCGATCCGGTCCTCGACGGCGTCCTTGGCGGTGAGGAAGAGCACGGGCACGTCGCTGCCGTCGGCGCGCATGCGGCGCAGCACCTCGAGGCCGTCGAAGTCGGGCAGCATGATGTCGAGCACCACCGCGTCCGGGCGGAAGTCGCGGGCCGCCGCCACCGCCTCGTTCCCGCTGTGCGCCATCCGGAGGTCCCAGCCCTCGTAGCGCAGGGCCATCGCGAGGAGCTCGGCGATGTTGACCTCGTCGTCGACGACCAGGACGCGCACGGGGGAGCCGTCGTGGCGGGCGAGCTGCTGCTGCATGGACAGCATCCTGCCGAGTCTTGCTGTGCGTTTCCTGTGCGCGGCCTGTCCTGCGAGTCAGCGTGCCGCGCCGGCGCGGCGCGCCAGTCGGCTCGTCGCCACCAGATAGCCACCCGAGCGCAGTCGCCAGGACGCGCAGCGTCACGAGCCCCTACGCATCCGGTCGACCTAGCGCCGGTTCAACCGCGCCGCCTGCTTGGTCAGGTGGGTCCGCTCGGCGACGTTCGTCGCCAGTCGGGCGGCCTCGGCGTACAACCTCGCGGCCGCCGCGTGCTCGCCCGCCTTCTCGTGGAGGTACGCCGACGCCGCACGGTGGCGCGGCAGGTCGGGGTCGACGTCGGCGAGCGCGGCGAGACCGGCACGGGCGCCGTCGGCCTCGCCGACCGCGACCGCCCGGTTGAGCCGGACGACCGGGCTGCCGGTGAGTGCCAGCAGCTCGTCGTACCACTGCACGATCTGCACCCAGTCGGTCCCCTCGGCCCTCCGCGCGTCGGCGTGCAGCGCCGCGACAGCGGCCTGGAGCTGGAACTCGCCGCGCTGCTCGCAGAACAGCGCCGACTGCAGGACCGCGACCCCCTCCTCGACGAGGGCGGTGTCCCACAGGCCGCGGTCCTGGTCGGCGAGGGGTACGAGCGTCCCGTCCGCGCGGGTCCGGGCTGGCCGGCGCGCGTGGTGCAGCAGCATCAGCGCGAGCAGCCCGTCGGTCTCCGGGTCCGCGGCGAGCGTGGCCAGCTGCCGGGTCAGCCGGATCGCCTCCGCGGCGAGGTCGACGTCGCCGGTGTAGCCCTCGTTGAAGACGAGGTAGAGCACCCGCCGCACGGTCGCGAGGTCGCCCGGCTGGTCGAGCGACTGGCCCGAGACGGTCTTCTTGGCCCGGCTGATGCGCTGCGCCATCGTCGCCTCGGGCACGAGGTAGGCCTCGGCGACCTGCCGCGTCGTCAGGCCGCCGACCGCGCGCAGGGTGAGCGCCACCGCCGACGCAGGGGTGAGCGCCGGGTGGGCACAGAGGAAGAAGACGCGCAGGGTGTCGTCGGCGTCCTCGGTCGGGCCCACCTCCGGCTCGGCGTCGACGGCGAGCTCGCGCCGCTGCCTGGCGGTCTCGGACCGCACGGTGTCGATGAACCGGCGCCACGCCACCGTGACCAGCCAGCCCTTGAGGTCGCGCGGCTGGTCCGCCGCACCGTCGCCGAAGGTCCGCCACGCCTCGACGAGGGCGTCCTGGACGGCGTCCTCGGCCGCCGCGAAGTCGGCTCCGCGGCGGACGAGGACCCCGATCACCTGCGGCACCAGTGGCCGCAGCGTCGCCTCGTCGAAGGCGTACGACATCGTCGTCGCTGTCAGTCGGTGGCCGTCGGCGCGCCGTAGAAGGGCCGCACCTCGAGCCACTCGTGGATGGGCTTGCCGTCCTTGCCGGGCGCCAGCGAGAGCTCCGTGGCGAGCTCGACGGCCCGGTCCCAGCCGTCGACGTCGATGACGTACCAGCCGGCGATGAGGTCCTTGGTCTCGGCGAACGGGCCGTCGGTGACCGCGGTCCTCCCCTCGGCGTCGGCGCTGACCCACGCCCCGGTCGGCGAGAGGGCCTGGGCGTCGACGAGCTCGCCGTTGGCCTCGAGGCGCTTGCCGAACTCGTCCATGAACGCCATGTGGGCATCGACCTCCTCGGGGCTCCACTGGTCCATCGGCGCCTCGTTGAGCGGGGTCGGCGCGCCGCGGTAGTGCTTGAGGAGGAGGTACTTCGGCATGTCGGTCTCCTTGGTGAGGTGCAGCCCATTGTGGCCGCGTCCACCCCGGGGACGGAGTCCTGCGCCAGTTCTCGACATCGCCCCGCAGGAACCCTCGGAGGTCTGGGCGGACACAGAGGTCACGCACAGTCCCGGCACAGCAAGCCGGACCACGCTCGCTCCCATGAACGACGACCAGCAGGCCGCTCCCCGGCCCGACGAGACCCAGCCCGTGCGTGCCGCCGGCCCCGCCCCTCGAGAGTCCCCCCGCGTCGCCGCAGAGACGCCGGCCGAGGCGCCTCCCGGCCGCCGCCGCTTCCGCGAGCGGCTGCGCTCCCTGCGGCGCTCCGACGGCAACCGGACGTTCGGCCTCGCCGCCCTCCTCGCCTCCGCTCTCGCGGGCGTCATCGTCGGCGGGCTCGGCACGGCAGCGGTGCACGCCGTCACCCACGACGGTCCCCGGGACCACGGCGGCTGGGTGCACCGCGACGACCGCGCCCCCGGGCCCGACGGGCGAGGCGGCATGGAGCGCGGCCCGCGCGGCGTGCCCGGGCAGCTGCCGCCCACCACACCGCCGGAGGGCGAGGGCTCCGACAGCGGCTCGAGCTCCTGAGCCCGGTCCCGGCCGGTCGGCGCCGGCCGGGACCGCACGCCGCGGCGAACCCGGTTGCCGGGGTGGGTGAGAATGGCGTCCGTTGTGAAGATCACCTACCCGCCCGAGCTCCCGGTCTCCGCCCGCCGCGACGACATCGCCGCGGCGATCCGCGACCACCAGGTCGTCATCGTCGCCGGCGAGACCGGCTCGGGGAAGACCACGCAGCTGCCGAAGATCTGCCTCGAGCTCGGCCGCGGCCTCGGCCGGGCCGGAGGCGGCGGGCTCATCGGGCACACCCAGCCCCGCCGGATCGCCGCGCGCTCGGTGGCCGAGCGGATCGCCGACGAGCTCGGCACCGAGCTAGGGGACGTCGTGGGCTACCAGGTCCGCTTCACCGACCGCACCAGCCGCGCGAGCCGGGTGAAGCTGATGACCGACGGCATCCTGCTCGCCGAGCTCCAGCGCGACCGCGACCTCCGCGCGTACGACACGATCATCATCGACGAGGCCCACGAGCGCAGCCTCAACATCGACTTCCTCCTCGGCTACCTCAAGCGCCTGCTGCCGCGCAGGCCCGACCTCAAGGTGATCATCACCAGCGCCACGATCGACGTGGAGCGCTTCGCCGAGCACTTCGGGGCCCCGGTCGTCGAGGTGTCGGGACGCACCTACCCGGTGGAGGTCCGCTACCGCCCGCTCCTCGAGCTCCCGGAGAGCGACGAGGAGGGCGAGGCCGTCCAGCGCGACCAGACCGAGGCGATCGTCGACGCGGTCCGCGAGCTGTCGGCGGAGGGGCCGGGCGACGTGCTGGTCTTCCTGCCGGGCGAGCGCGAGATCCGCGACACCGCCGACGCGTTCGAGGCGCTGCGCAGCGACCGGCTCGAGATCGTCCCGCTCTACTCGCGGCTCAGCGCCGCCGACCAGCACAAGGTGTTCTCCAGCCACCCCTCCACCGTGCGCCGCGTCGTGCTGGCCACCAACGTCGCCGAGACGTCGCTGACCGTCCCCGGCATCCGGTACGTCGTCGACACCGGCGTGGCGCGCATCAGCCGTTACTCGGTGCGCACCAAGGTGCAGCGGCTGCCGATCGAGCCGATCAGCCAGGCGTCGGCGAACCAGCGCTCCGGCCGCTGCGGCCGCGTGTCCGAGGGCATCGCGATCCGGCTCTACTCCGAGGAGGACTTCCAGGCGCGCCCGGCGTTCACCGACCCGGAGATCCTGCGGACCAACCTCGCCAGCGTGATCCTCCAGATGGCCTCGCTCCGGCTCGGCGACATCGCCCGCTTCCCCTTCGTCGAGCCGCCGGACCGCCGCAACGTCAAGGCGGGCACGGACCTGCTCGAGGAGCTCGGCGCGGTATCGACCGCCCCCGAGCCGGGACGTCATGAGGATCTCCGGCCCCGGGCGGGAAAGCCCATGACGTCCCGCTCCGGCATCCGTCTGACGAGCGTCGGCAGGCGCCTGGCCCGGCTCCCGATCGACCCCCGGCTGGGCCGGATGATCCTCGAGGCGGAACGGCTCGGCTGCCTGCGCGACGTGCTCGTCATCGCCGCCGCGCTGTCGATCCAGGACCCGCGCGAACGGCCCGAGGAGCAGCGTGCGCAGGCCGACCAGCTGCACGCCCGCTTCAAGCACGACACCAGCGACTTTCTCACCTGGCTCAACCTCTGGCGCCACCTCAAGCAGCAGCAGCGCGAGCTGTCGTCGAGCGCCTTCCGCCGGATGTGCAAGCGCGAGCACCTCAATTACCTCCGCATCCGGGAGTGGCAGGACTACGAGTCCCAGCTGCGGCAGGTGTGCAAGGAGATGAAGCTCGACCTCGGACGGACGGGCAGCAGCGAGGGGGGAGCGGCGTACGACGAGGACGGCATCCACCAGGCGCTGCTCTCGGGCCTGCTGAGCCACGTCGGAGCGCTGGAGGAGCGCGAGAAGCCCCGGCCGGGGGAGCGCAGGCCGATGCGGGAGTACCTCGGCGCCCGCAACGCCCGCTTCGCGATCTTCCCCGGCAGTGTCCTCAAGGGCCGCAACCCCGACTTCCTCATGAGCGCCGAGCTGGTCGAGACCTCGCGGCTGTGGGCCCGGCAGAACGCCGCCATCAAGCCCGAGTGGGCCGAGCGGTTGGGAGCCCGCCTGGTGAAGCGGACCTACTCCGAGCCGCACTGGTCGCGCAAGCGTGCCGCGGTGATGGCCCGCGAGCGGGTGACGCTGTACGGCGTGCCGCTGGTGGCCGACCGCCTCGTGTCCTACGGCAAGGTGGACCCGCCGCTGGCTCGTGAGCTGTTCATCCGCCACGCGCTGGTGCAGCGCGAGTGGGACTCCCGGCACCGCTTCCTCGCCCACAACGCGCGGATGCTGGAGGAGGCCGAGGAGCTCGAGCACCGGGCACGGCGCCGCGACATCGTGGTCGACGAGGAGACGCTCTTCGAGTTCTACGACGCCCGTGTCGGGGCCGAGGTGGTCAGCGGGCAGCACTTCGACCAGTGGTGGCGGCGCGCCCGGCAGAAGACGCCGGACCTGCTGACCTTCGACCCCACGATGCTCACCCACGACACCGCCGCCGAGGTGCGCGCGCACGACTTCCCCACCGAGTGGCACGACAGCGACGAGGCCGGGCTGACGTTCCCGATCAGCTACCACTTCGAGCCGGGCGCCGCCGACGACGGGCTCACCATCGAGGTGCCGGTCGCCACCCTCAACCGCATCGACGCCGACGACTTCTCCTGGCTGGTCCCCGGGCTGCGCGAGGAGCTCGTCACCGAGCTGATCCGCTCCCTGCCCAAGAACCTCCGCGTGGCGATGGTGCCGGCGCCCAACACCGCGCGGGAGTTCCTCGCCGCGACCCCGCCCGGAGCCGAGCCGCTGCTCGACGCCCTCGAGCGCTTCGCGCGCAGCACCCGCAGCCTCGTCATCGACCGGGAGGCCTGGGACTGGTCCAAGGTTCCCGCCCACCTCCGCCCCACCTACCGCGTCGTCACCGAGGAGGGCGCGGAGGCGGCCCGCGGCAAGGACCTCGACGCCCTCAAGGAGCCGCTGCGGCCCACCTTCGAGCAGGCGATGGCCGACGTGGCCGCCGACTCCGGGGTCACGGCGACCGGGCAGGTGTCGTGGACCTTCGGCACGGTCGAGGAGTCGTTCGTGCAGCGCCGCGCCGGCCACGAGGTCCGAGGCTTCCCGGCCCTCGTGGACGAGGGCTCCACCGTCGGCCTGCAGGTGCTGGCGACGCCCGACGAGGCCGCGGCGCACCACCGCCTCGGCGTACGGCGCCTGGTGCTCCTCGCGCTCGGGCCGATGCCGCCGGTGGACGACGTGCTCGCCGGGGCGGGGCTCGACCAGCGCGCCCGGCTGGCGCTCGTCGGGTCGCCCTACCCGTCGGTCGCCGAGCTCCTCGACGACGTCCGCGCCGGGATCGTCGGCGAGGTCGTCGACGCGCGGCCCACCGTGCGCGACGAGGACGCGTTCGCCGCGGTGGTGGCCGCCTCCCGCGACGCCGTGGCCACCGGCCTGGGCGCGGCCGTCCACGACCTGATGCGGGTGCTGGAGGCGTGGCGGACGACCGACCGGGCGATCTCCGGTCGGGCCGACCTGGCGACGCTGCCGGCGCTCACCGACATGCGCGCCCAGGTCGGCCGCCTGATGGCGCCCGGCTTCGTCGGTGACGCCGGCGTGTCGCGGCTTCGCGACTACCCGCGCTACCTCGCCGCGGTGACGTACCGCCGCGAGCGGCTCGACTCGCAGGTCGCGCGCGACCGCCAGCTGATGGACCAGGTCGCCGGCCTGCAGGAGGCGTGGCTGCACGCGGTCGCCGCGCTGCCCGACGGCCAGCCGGTGCCCCAGCACCTGCGCGACTCGCGGTGGCTGCTGGAGGAGTACCGCGTCTCGCTGTTCGCCCAGCAGCTCGGCACCCGCGAGAAGGTCAGCGACCAGCGCATCCGCAAGGTGATGGGGACCGCGACCCAGTCGACCTAGGCTGGTGCGGTGAGCGATCGCCCCCACCACCGACCGATGACCCCCGGCGACGGGTTCTTCGCCGAGATCGCCGGCGGCGCCGACCCCGCCAGGGTCCGCGAGGCGGGTGACCTCGCCGCGACGGTGCTGGTGCGCGGCGCGCGCGACTCCGACGACCCCGCCCTGGCCGAGCGCATCGTCCACCTCGCCGAGACCGAGGGCCTCGAGACCCTCGCCGAGGTGTGGTCGGGTGCGCCGGCCGACACGCTCGCCGGGAGCCTGTGGCGGTTGTTCGTGCTGCGCTCGTGGGTGTACGCCGACCCCGAGCGGGTGGCGGCCGAGTACGAGGCCGGCCAGCGTCGCGTCGACGTGGCCCGGGTCGTCGCCGGCGTCGCCGACCCGCCCGGGCCGCGCGAGCTGCGCACCATGGTCGACGACGTGCTGCGTGGCATCGCGCGCGGCGACTTCGCGGTCACGCTCTTCCGCGCCTCCGCCTTCGCCCGCATCGTCGCCGCCGGCCGCGCCGGCCTCGAGTCCTCGCACGAGGAGGTGTCGCGGATGCTGGTGCTGTCGGAGCAGCTCGAGGCCGCTGGTCACGAGGAAATCCGGCACACGCTGGGCTGAGGTTTTACAATGGTCCTGAGTGCGTCGGGCTGTGGCAGCCCCGGGTCCCAAATGAAGCCGCTACGAGCGGCCACGCGCCGTGAGGCGCTCCCGGTCCGGCGCACTCCCAGCTTCCGGCGCTCCGCGCCGTCGCGTCCCCGGCCGCTCGTCGGGGCGCTGTCGCCGGGTCCGCGCACCTCGACCCGTGGACGCGACCGTTAGGGTCGCCTGCGTGCGTGCCCTGTTCCCCGCCCGTGCGGGCCGTTCCCTCCGTCGACGCGCGGTCGCGTCGTGCGCCCTGGCCCTGGCCCTGACGACCGCGGCGTGCACCGGTGACGCGGAGCCCGAGCCGCGCCCCACCAGGTCGCCCGACCAGGGCCAGTCGAGCCCGAGCGAGCCGCGCCGGATCACCTTCGGCGCCTACGGCACCGAGGAGGAGGTGGCGGCGTTCCAGAGCGTCGTCGACTCGTTCAACGCCTCCTCGACGACCCGGCAGGTCGCGCTCAAGTCGTGGCCCGACCACGAGTCGGCCCTCGCCGACGTGCTCGCGGGCGAGGCCCCGGACGTGTTCCTCACTTCCCGCATCGACCTCGGCCAGCTGGTCGAGGCCGAGGCCCTCCAGCCGGTCAGCCTGCTGCTCGACGAGCGGGGCGTCGACTTCGGCGACCGCTTCTCGCGCGACGCCGTCGACGCCTTCGCGATGGACGACGAGCTCCAGTGCATGGCGTACTCCGTCTCGCCGATGGTCGTCTACTACAACACCGAGCTCGTCGACTTCGACAAGATGGAGCGGCGCGGCCTCGACGTGCCGACGGCCGACGAGGAGGGGCTGCGCGACCGGTGGACGCTCGCGGAGTTCGGCGCGGCCGCACAGTTCGCCGCACGCCGCGGCGACCGGCGCGGAGTGTGGATCGACCCGACCCTGCAGGGCCTGGCGCCCTTCATCTACTCCGGTGACGGGCAGGTGTTCGACGACGAGGACGAGCCCACCTCGCTCGCCTTCTCCGACGACGACACCCGCGAGGCGCTGAGCGAGACGCTGGCGATCCTGCGCGACCCGACCCTCACGCCGACCAACGCCCAGCTCGCCCGGGCGACACCGGTGCAGCTGTTCAAGCGCGGCGAGCTCGCGATGGTCGCCGGCTTCCGCAACCTCGTGCCGGAGCTGCGCGAGGCCGAGGGCCTGGACTTCGACGTGCTGCCGATGCCCACGCTCGACAGCCGCGCGACGGTGGGCGACATCAGCGGCCTGTGCCTGTCGGCCGACTCCGAGCTCACCGGCGACGCCGCCGACTTCATCGCCTACGCCGTGTCCGACGCCGCCATCTCGACCGTGGCGGCCACGGGCTACATCGTGCCGGCCAACACCCAGGTCGCGGCCTCGCCGGAGTTCCTCGCGCCCGAGGAGGAGCCGGCCAGCTCCATCGTCTTCAACGCGAGCATCCGCTACATGGTCGTGCCGCCGTTCATCGACCAGCGCGTCGAGCTGGTCGAGGCGGTCACGCCGCTCCTCGAGAGCCTCGTGACCGCGCCGGGCGTGCTGGACCTCGAGTCGACCACGGAGCAGATCGACGAGGTGTCGCGCAGCGTGCTGTCGCCGGAGGGCGAGGAGGAGCCCGGCTCCGAGGACCCGGACCCGTCGGAGACGTCGAGCGAGACGCCGGGCGAGTAGCCGGCGGGCCTCGCTTGCTGGGCCGGGCGGGCGGCGGCGGGGCCGCTGCGTCATACGAACCGGCGGCTGTTGGTGCGGTTCGGCATGACGTATGCGGGTTGGGCCGCTGCGTCATGCGAACCGGCGGTCATAGGTGCGGTTCGGGATGACGTGCGTCGGGCGGGCCCGCTTGCGTCATGCGAACCGGCCGCTATAGGTGCGGTTCGGTATGACGTACGCGCCGGCCGCCCCGCTGCGTCGTGCGAACCGGCGGTCATAGGTGCGGCTCGGTATGACGTACGCCCCAGCCAGCCCGGCGCAGCGACGTCATACGAGCCGGTCGCCGTAGGCCCCAAAACGCATGACGCACGCCGGCGCCAGCCGGGAGGAAGGGGGAGGGGGGCGCTACTCCTGCTCGGCGCCCAGGATGGCGCCCACCAGCGCGCCGGTGACGAGCTCGGCCTGCCAGGGCCGCGCGCCGTAGGACGCCAGCTGGGCGCGGACCGCCTCGGCGAGCTCGGCCGGCTCACGGGTCGCCGGCGGCGCCCACATGAGGCGACGGAGGTAGTCGGGCGTGAGCAGGTTCTCCACCGGCAGGTGGTGCACCTCGGCGAGGTTGAGCATCGACTCGCGGGCCGCCTTGAACCGGCGGTCGGCCACCGGCTCCCGGTCGGCCCACGTGCGCGGGTGCGGCGGGCCGTCGCCGCGGGGCGCGCGCGAGGGCAGGTCGTCCTCCGACATCGCACGCACGCGCTGCAGCGCCTCGACCCAGGCCGTGGCGTAGCGGCTGGCACCTCGACCGTGGAAGCCCTGCGTCGCCAGCAGCGCACGCCGGTCGGCCGGCATCGCAGTGGCGGCGGCGACGATGGCGGAGTCGGGCAGGATCCGCCCCGGGGTCACGTCCCGTTCGGCGGCGATCGCGTCGCGCGCCTCCCACAGCGCCCGCGCCGCGCCGAGGGCCCGTCGGCCGCGCAGCCGGTGCACCCCCGACGTACGCCGCCACGCGTCGACCCGCACGGCCGGCTCGAACCCGAGGAGGTGCTCGAACTCCTGTCGGGCCCACTCCGTCTTGCCTGCCTCCTCGAGCTCGGCGGCCAGGTGCGCGCGCAGCTCGATGAGCACCTCGACGTCCAGCGCGGCGTACTCCAGCCACGGCTTCGGCAGGGGTCGGGTCGACCAGTCGGCGGCGGAGTGCTCCTTGCGCATCCGCTGTCCCAGCACGGTCTCGACGAGCGTCGCGAGCCCGACCCGCGGGTAGCCGAGCAGCCGGCCGGCGAGCTCGGTGTCGAACAGGCTGGCCGGGGTGAGGCCGACCTCCCGCAGGCACGGGAGGTCCTGGGTGGCGGCGTGGAGGATCCACTCCGCGCCGGCGAGCGCCTCCTGCAGCGGCGCCAGCGTGGTCATCGAGATGGGGTCGACCAGCCAGGTGCCCGCGCCCTCGCGGCGCAGCTGGATCAGGTACGCCCGGTTGGAGTAGCGGTAGCCCGAGGCGCGCTCGGCGTCGATGGCGACCGGCCCGGTCGCGGCCGCGAGCGCGGCGCACGCCTCGGCGAGTCCCGCATCGGTGTCCACGACCTCCGGGAGGCCGTCGCGGAGCTCCAGCAGCGGGGCGGCGGGCTCCTCGGGTGCGGCCGCCTCCGGCTCGGTGACGGGATCGTCGGGGGTGTCGGGCATCGGCTCAGGTGCCGCGCTGTCCGCGTCGGCTCGGGATCGCGGTCACGCCCTCGGGCACCGGCGCCAGACCGACGGCGGTGCACATCAGCTCGCCCCATGCCTCCACGTGCGGCGCCATGTCGAGGCTCCCGTCGGCGTCGAGGTCGGGGGTCCACGACGCCCGGATCTCCACCTGCGCGGTGCCCGGCTCGTCGGCCATCCCGCCGAAGCTCTCCGTCGTCACGCAGGTCACCGTGCCGGAGACCACGTGGTGGCCGGCGCCGTGCGCGTCGAGCGCCTCGACCAGCCACGACCAGCCGACCGCGGCGAGCATGGGGTCGGCGCCGAGCTCGGGGTCGACGTCGGCCCGGGCGTAGGCCACGCAGCGGAACGTGCCGTCCCAGGCGTCGTTGCCGGCCGGGTCGTGCAGGAGGATCAGCCGACCGGTGCCGAGGTCCTCCTCGTCGACCGTGACGTCGCCGCTGAGCGCGGAGGACCAGGGCGCGATCCGCTGCGGCGCCGGCATCTCCTCGCAGAGCACCTCCGGGCGCAGCGAGGCCCGGCGCATGGACTCCACGGCCGCGCGGAACTCCGCGGGCCCAGCCGCGGCAGCGCTGCCCGGGTGGGTCTCGTGACGGGCCACCATGGCCTCAGAGTAGGCCAGGCCCCGGCTCCGTCGATGTGCCGCCACGCCGCCTGACCTGCGAAGATTCGGGGGTGACCGACGCCGTCCCCTCGCCCCACCCCGGCCTGGCCGAGAGCCCCTTCCTCCTGGCCGCGCGCGGGCAGGAGCCGGCGCACACCCCGGTCTGGTACATGCGGCAGGCCGGCCGCTCGCTGCCGGAGTACCTCGCCGTGCGGGAAGGCATCGGGATGCTGGAGTCCTGCATGGACGCCGACCTGGTCACCGAGATCACCCTGCAGCCGGTGCGCCGCTACGGCGTCGACGCGGCGATCTTCTTCTCCGACATCGTGCTGCCGCTCAAGGCCGTCGGTGTCGACCTCGACATCAAGGCGGGGGTCGGACCCGTCGTGGCGTCCCCCGTGCGCACCCTCGACGACGTGGCGGCGATCCCCGACCTCACGCCCGAGCACGTGCCCTACATCTCACAGGCCGTCCGCCAGCTCGTCGCCGAGCTCGGCGCGACGCCGCTGATCGGCTTCGCCGGGGCGCCCTTCACCGTCGCGTCCTACCTGGTCGAGGGTGGGCCGTCGAAGGAGCACGCGAAGACCAAGGCGATGATGTTCGGCGCTCCCGACGTGTGGGACGCGCTCATGCGCAAGATCGCCGGCATCGCCGCCGCCTACCTCCGGATCCAGGTCGAGGCCGGCGCGTCGGCCGTGCAGCTCTTCGACTCCTGGGCCGGCGCGCTCACCCCCGCCGACTACCGCGCCTCGGTGATGCCGCACTCGCAGCGCGTGCTCGCGGCGGCCGGAGAGCTCGGCGTGCCGCGGATCCACTTCGGGGTCGGCACCAGCAACCTCCTCGGGCTCATGGGCGAGGCCGGTGCCGACGTCGTCGGCGTCGACTGGCGCACGCCGCTCGAGCAGGCGATCCCGCTGGTGGGCGACCGCGCCGTGCAGGGCAACCTCGACCCCACGCTGGTCTTCGCGCCCACCGAGGTGATGACCCGGCGCGCCGCAGAGGTGGTCGAGGCCGGGCGACGGGCCAAGGGGCACATCTTCAACCTCGGCCACGGCGTGATCCCGTCGACCGACCCGGGTCAGCTCATGGCGCTGACCGACTTCGTGCACGGCTGCTGATCGGCGTCACCGGCGGGAGGTCGGGCGCAGCCACGGGCAGCTCCAGCGAGGCGACGTAGGCCCGCGCCTGCCGCACGAGCGCCGTCTGCAGGTCGCGCAGGGGCTCGGGCACGCGCTCGGCGCGACGGCGCAGCATCAGCAGCGTGACGGTCGTCTGGTCGGTCTGGATCGGGCGCGTCGTCAGCACGCCCGCCTGCACGAGGGGGTCACCCGCGATCGAGAAGTCGGGCAGGACCGAGATGCCCAGACCGGCCGCGACCATCGCCTTGCCCATCTCGGCGCCGTCGTTGGAGTAGGTGGTGCCGGGCAGCGCGCCCGCGAAGAGCCGGTGGGCGTACCGGTGCATCACGAACCCGGGACGCATGAGCACGTGCGGCTCCGCGCGCAGGTCGTCGACGGTGACCCGCTCCTTCGCCGTGAGCGGGTGGTCCGCGCGCAGGCACGCGACGGGGGTGCCGTCGATGAGCCTGTCGGCGACCAGCGTGGGCGGCACCTCGTCGCCGGGCAGCACGTTGACCAGACCCAGGTCGAGGGAGCCTTCGGTGAGGCCCTGCTGGATGTCGGTCTGGCGACCGTTGACGACCTCGACGCCACCCGAGCCGTGGCGGGCGTGCAGGTCGCGCAGCGCGGGGGCGAGCAGGCTGGACGACGCGGTGTTCACCGTGCCGATCCGCAGGTCGCGACGACGTACGGACTGCTGGCCGGCGGCCTGTCGGAGGCGGTCGACGGCCTCGAGGACCTCGGTCATGCTCTGCAGCAGGTCCAAGCCCTGCCGGCTGATGCGCGAGCCTGTGCGGCGACGGTCGAGCAACGTGGTGCCCAGCTCCTTCTCCAGCTTGGTGACGGCCTCGCTCAGCGCCGGCTGCGAGATGTGCATGGCCTCGCTCGCCCGTCGCAGTGACCCGTGCTCGGTCACGGCCGCGAGGTACTCCAGCTGTTCGATCCGCACCCGTTCGCTCCTGCTCTCTGTGCTGCCTGCGTCCGGCCGGGACCGGACCTCGGTCCGGAACAGG
The DNA here is from genome assembly GCF_017916385.1 of Nocardioides xinjiangensis. Taxonomy (NCBI): domain Bacteria; kingdom Bacillati; phylum Actinomycetota; class Actinomycetes; order Propionibacteriales; family Nocardioidaceae; genus Nocardioides; species Nocardioides xinjiangensis. The sequence continues at coordinate 1,067,045 of NZ_JAFMSW010000001.1, read as the reverse complement.
CCCTCGCGGGGTGGTCGGCAAAACCTGCTGCCGGGGTGCCCGGTTCGGCGACCCGACTCCCTAAAGTCTACTGAATAACTCTACAAAACGGGAGGAACCCATGACCAACCTGCGTGTCCGGCCGACCCGCTCGCGTGGCGAGCGTGCCGTCCCGGAGGCCCGAGGCAGCGTGTCCGCTGCCGCCGCGAGGTCCGAGGCCGACCTGCTCGCCGAGTGGGCCCCGGTCCTCGACGCCGTCGCGGAGGGAGCGGTGCAGCGCGAGCTCGACGGCGAGCTGCCAGTGGAGGCCGTGCGGCTGCTCAAGGCCGAGGGGTTCGGCGCCCTGCGTGTCCCGCAGGCCTTCGGCGGGGCAGGGCTCGACGTCGTGGGCCTGTCCCGGCTCTGGATCGAGCTCGCGGCCGTGGACGCGAACCTGACCCAGGCCTTCCGAGGGCACTTCGCCCTCGTCGAGGACCGGTGCTGGCACCACGTCCGCGGCAGCGACCAACGGGTCTGGTTCGACCGCTTCGTCGCCGGCGAGATGGCGGGCAACGCCTGGTCGGAGGTCGGGTCCGACATCGACCTGCCGCGCACCGTCCTCCGCCCGCGTGCCGACGGGTCGTACCGGCTCGACGGCACCAAGTACTACACGACGGGCAGCATCTTCGCCGAGTGGGTCGAGGTGCACGCCCGGCTGGTGCGCCCCGGTCACCCCGACGAGGTCGAGGACCCGACGGCGATCGTCGTCGTCGACACCCGCGACCCCGGCGTCCACGTCACCGACGACTGGGACGGCTTCGGCCAGCGCGGCACCGGCAGCGGGACGACGACCTTCGACAACGTCGGGGTGGCCGCCACGGACGTCCTGCCCTTCGAGGACCGCTTCCCCTACCAGACGGCGTTCTACCAGCTGAACCTCCTCGCGACGCTGACCGGCATCGCACGGTCGGCGCTCGCCGATGTGGTCGGGGCCGTGCGGGAGCGCACGCGCAACTTCTCCCACGCCAACGCCCCGCGCGTGCGCGACGACGCACAGGTCCTCGCGCGGGTCGGGGAGGTCGCAGCCGCGGTGTACGCCGCCGAGGCCGCGACGCTGCGGGTCGCCGCCAGCGTGCAGGCCGTCGCCGACGCAGCCGGCGGGGGTGCCGAGGAGGTCGCCGCGCTGGTGGAGGCGAGCGAGATCGAGTCCTCGACCGCCCAGGTCGTGGTCTCCGAGCTCGTGCTCCGCGCCACCTCCGACATCTTCGACGCCCTCGGCGGCTCGGCCACCGCGCGTCCGCTGGCGCTGGACCGCCACTGGCGCAACGCGCGGACCGTCGCCTCGCACGACCCGCGGGTCCTGAAGGCGCGGGTGGTCGGCGCCCACGCCGTCAACGGCACGCCGCCGCCGTACGCCTGGTCGATCGGCGCCACCCGCCGGCGCCAGGAGTGGGCCGGGCCGGGCCCCGCACCCGGCCGCGCCGGCTGACCGGTCGCCCGAACCCGGCCGGTCGCGGCTCGCGGGCGGGTGCCTCGTTCCGCCTGCAAGGCGCTGCCTGCCACCCCCTCGACATCCCCGGCCCCGGTCCTGCGCGGACTGGTGGCGACTGGTTGCTATGTTTGTCTACAAGATAGATAGAGATTAACCACAGCCGTCCCGAGGAGGACACCCGTGAGCACGACGTCCGCCCCCATGCGCGAGCCGGCACGGCTCGGGGTCGCCGCGGCGACGGTGCCCGTGCTCACCTCCGACGAGGCCGTCGCGGTCGCGGCGGACATCGCCGCCGAGCTCGCCGCGACGTCGCTCGAGCGCGACCGCGACCGGCTCCTGCCCGCCCCGGAGCTCGTGCGGCTGTCGGCGTCCGGCCTGCTGGCGGTGACGGTGCCCGCCGAGCGCGGCGGCGCCGACCTCGACGTCGAGACCCTGGTCGAGGTCTTCCGGATCCTCGCAGCGGGCGACCCGAGCGTCGCCCAGGTCCCGCACAGCCACTTCGTCTACGTCAACGCGATGCGGCACCAGGGCACTCCGGGGCAACAGGCGTTCTTCTTCGGCGAGGTGATGGCCGGCAAGCGTTTCGGCAACGCCCAGTCCGAGGTCGGCACCCGGCACGTCCGCGACATCCGCACCGCGCTCACGCCCGTGGGCGGGGGACGCTGGCGGCTGAGCGGCACCAAGGGCTACAGCACGGGTGCGCTCTTCGCCGACTGGATCCCCGTGCTCGCCCACCGCGACACGCTCGCCGCGCCCGGCACCGGTCCGCTCCACGTCGCCTGGGTGCGGCGCGGCGCCCCGGGCGTGACGGTCACCGACGACTGGAACGGCATGGGCCAGCGCACGACGGCCAGCGGCACCGTCGACCTCGTCGACGTGGAGGTGCACGACGACCACATCACGCCGTACCACCTCACGTTCGCGGGCCCCCAGACCTACGGCGCCTTCGCGCAGGTCCTGCACGCGGCGCTCGACGTCGGCATCGCCCGAGCGGCGCTGCGCGACGCGGCCGCCTTCGTGCGCACGACGTCACGGCCCTACCCCGACGCCGGCGTGGAGCGCGCCGCGGACGATCCGCTCGTGGTCCAGGCGCTCGGGCAGATGGAGGTCGACGTGCGCGCCGCGGAGGCCCTGCTGCGCGAGGCCGGCCGGACGGTCGACGCGGCGAACGCCGACCTGACCGCCGACAGCGCCGCCAGCGCCAGCCTGGCCGTGGCCGCCGTGCGCGCGCTGTCGGCGCGGGTGTGCGTCGAGGTGGCGAGCCGGCTGTTCGAGGTCGCGGGCACCCGGTCCGCCCTCGACTCCCTCAACCTCCACCGGCACTGGCGCAACGCCCGCACGCACACGCTCCACGACCCGGCGGCCTGGAAGGTCCAGCACCTCGGCAGGTACGTCGTCGACGGCACGCCGCCGCCCAACCACGGCCAGCTCTGACCCGCACCCTCGAAAGGACACACCGACCCCATGAAGTTCCACTGGTTCCTGCCCACCAACGGAGGCGACGGCCGCCACGTCGTCAGCGGCGGCCACGGCGTCGAGCACGGCGCCGCCGGCCGGCCGGCCAGCGTCCCCTACCTCGGGCAGGTCGCGCGCAGCGCCGAGCAGCTCGGCTTCGAGGCCGCGCTGACGCCCACCGGCGCCTGGTGCGAGGACGCCTGGCTGACCACGGCGATGCTCGCTCCGCTCTCGGAGCGGCTGAAGTTCCTCGTCGCGTTCCGTCCCGGCCTCACCTCGCCGACGCTGGCCGCGCAGATGGCGGCCACCTTCCAGAACCTCACGGGCGGACGGCTGCTGCTCAACGTGGTCACCGGGGGCGAGTCCCACGAGCAGCGCGCCTACGGCGACTTCCTCGACAAGGACGCACGCTACGAGCGCTGCGGCGAGTTCCTCTCCATCGTCCGTCGGCTGTGGACGGGCGAGGAGGTCACCTTCGCCGGGCGCCACCTCCGCGTCGACCAGGCGCGGCTGCAGCAGCTGCCCGACCCGGTGCCCCGGATCTACTTCGGCGGCTCCTCGCCGGCCGCCGGCGAGGTCGCCGCCGAGCACGCGGACGTCTACCTCACCTGGGGTGAGCCGCCCGCAGCGGTGGCGAAGAAGATCGCGTGGATCCGGGAGCTGGCCGAGCAGCGGGGCCGGGAGCTGACCTACGGCCTGCGCGTGCACACCATCTCGCGCGACACCTCGGAGGAGGCCTGGGCCGAGGCCGCCCGCCTCCTCGCCGGCATCTCCGACGAGGACGTCCGCCGCGTCCAGGAAGGCCTCAAGCGCTCGGAGTCGGTGGGCCAGCAGAACATGCTCGCCCTCAACGGCGGCAGCCGCGACGGCCTGGAGATCCACCCCAACCTCTGGGCGGGCGTGGGCCTGGTCCGCGGCGGCGCCGGCACCGCGCTGGTCGGCAGCCACGAGGAGGTGGCCGACCTGATCGAGGAGTACCACTCGGTGGGCATCGACGAGCTCGTGCTCTCCGCCTACCCGCACCTCGAGGGCGCGTACGAGTTCGGCGAGGGCGTCCTGCCGGTGCTCGAGAAGCGCGGCCTCTGGACCAGCCCGGTGCCGGTGACGGGACGCGCGTCGGTCCCCTTCGGCGGCCAGCGGGCCGCGTCATGAGCACCGCCCACGCCGCCCGTGTCGCCGTCGTCGTCGGCAACCCCAAGCCGCGCTCGCGCACCTACGAGGCGGCCCTGACGCTCGCCGACCGACTGGGCGGAGCCGACCTCGTCGTCGACCTGGCCGACCACGCCTCCGAGCTCTTCGACTGGGGCTCGGAGAGCGTCGGCGACCTCGTCGAGCAGGTGGCCGGCAGCTCCGTCGTGGTCGTCGCCAGCCCGACCTACAAGGCGACCTACACCGGCCTGCTCAAGGCGTTCCTCGACCGCTTCCCGCACCAGGGGCTCAGCGGCGTCACCGCGGTCCCGCTGATGCTCGGCGCCTCGCCCGCGCACTCGCTCGCCACCGAGCACGGCCTGCGGCCGCTGCTCGTCGAGCTGGGCGCCTCGGTGCCCACGCGCGGCCTCTACGTCCTCGACGCCCAGCACGACCGGCCCGAGCCCTACGACGCCTGGTTCGCCACCGCACAGCAGCTCCTTCCCGCCCTGCCGGCCCCCGTCCAGATCCCCGAGGTGACGTCAGCATGACCGTCCACGCCCCGTCCGCCCCCGCCATCGACCAGCGCACGCTCCGTGACGCCTTCGGTGCCTTCCCCTCCGGCGTCGTCGCCGTCGCCGCCTCGGTGAGGGGCCAGCTCACCGGCATCGCCGCGTCGTCGTTCACGTCCGTGAGCATCGAGCCGCCACTGGTGTCGTTCTCCATCGCGGCGACCAGCTCGACCTGGCCCCTCCTGCGGGAGGCGGACCACCTCGGCATCAGCGTGCTCGCCGACCACCACGACGTGGTGTGCCGCCAGCTCGCCGGCCCGCGCGAGGAGCGGTTCACCGGGCTGCCGTTCAAGGTGACCGGCACCGGCGCGGTGCTCCTCGACGAGGCCGTCGCGACCTACGACTGCTCGCTCCACGAGGAGGTCGTCGCCGGCGACCACCTCATCGTCCTGCTCGAGGTCCACGAGGTCGGCGCCGGCGACGGCGAGCACCCGCTCGTCTTCCACCGCTCGGCCTTCGCCAAGCTGCACCGCGACGACCTCGACCCGGCCCGCCTCGACGGCCGCATCAACGGCGCCGCGGTCGACCGCGGCGTGCGCGACGGCGAGGACCCGGCGGGTGCGACGTCCCACGACGCCGCCGGCACGGACGCCGAGGACGCGGCATGAGCGCCCCCAGCACGGTCCAGGCGGCCCCCACGCCGCGCCGCGTCGCGCTCGCCTCGGCGGTCGGCGCGACCATCGAGTGGTACGACTTCTTCCTCTACGGCACCGCCGCCGCCGTCGTGTTCGACAAGCTCTACTTCAACGGTCTCGACGGGCCCGCCGCCCAGTTCGCGGCGTTCGCCACCTTCGCGGTCGGCTTCCTCGCCCGCCCCGTCGGTGGGCTCGTCTTCGGGCACTTCGGCGACCGGGTCGGGCGCAAGCAGATGCTGCTCCTCACCCTGGTCATCATGGGCGTCGGCACGGCCCTCATCGGACTGCTTCCGACCTACGACGCGATCGGGGTGTGGGCGCCCGTCGCCCTGGTGGTGCTGCGCGTGCTGCAGGGCATCGGCGTCGGGGGTGAGTACGGCGGTGCCGTGCTGCTCGCCGTCGAGTACGCCCCGGCCGAGCGCCGCGGCTTCTACGGCAGCTTCGCCCACATCGGCGTACCCGGCGGCCTCGCCCTCGCCGCCGGCGCGTTCTCGCTGGCGGGCCTGCTGCCGGAGGAGGCGTTCCTGGCCTGGGGCTGGCGCGCGTGCTTCCTGATGAGCATCGTGCTGCTCGGCATCGGCGCCTACATCCGGCTCTCGGTGATGGAGACGCCGGAGTTCGCCAAGGTGCAGGAGCGCAAGGAGATCTCGCGGCTCCCGCTGCGCGACCTCGTGGCCGAGCAGCCGCGGCCCCTGCTGCTCGGCATGGGCACGCGGTTCACCGAGGGCTTCACCTTCAACCTGTTCTCCGTCTACCTGCTCGCCTACGTCGCGACCAACCTCGCGCTGCCGCGCAGCTGGGCGCTCGACGCGATCCTCGTCGGCGCCGTGCTGGGTGTGGTGCTGGTGCCGGTCGCGGGGGCGCTGTCGGACCGGGTGGGCCGCAAGCCGGTCTACCGGGTCGGCGCCTGGGTCGGCCTGCTCTTCGCCTTCCCGGCGGCGTACCTCGTGCAGACGGAGGACAGGTGGGCGATCTCCGTCGTGTTCGTGGTGGGGCTCGGGCTGGTCTACGGCACGGTCTACGGCCCCCTCGCGGCCTTCTGGTCCGAGCTGTTCGACACGCGCTACCGCTACACGGCGCTCAGCACGCTGTACCAGATCTCCGGCATCCTCGCCTCCGGGCTGACCCCGCTGATCGCGGCGTGGCTCGTCACCCGCGGCGACGGGACCCTCTGGTGGGTCGCGGCGTACAACGTGCTCGTCGCGGCGATCTCCCTCGTCTGCGCCCGGTTCCTGCCCGAGACCCGGGGCCGGGGCCTGGACCGCGCCGACCCCGAGACGGAGCCGGTGCGCGAGCAGGTGCCCGCCTGAGCGGACCTGACGGGGCCCCGGCGGGTCCCGTCAGGACGCGTCGGGCCCGGTGAGGGAGGGTCAGGACTTCGCCAGGGACTTCTGGGCCGGCGCCTTCCGGGCGGCCGCCTTCTGGGCCGCCTTCTTCGCCGCGGGCCTGCCGCCCTTGAGCCGCACCCGCAGCTGGTTGCCCGAGCCCGCCGTCTCCAGGTAGGGCTGCGCGGTGACCAGCGTGCTCAGGCGGGCCCCGGGGCCGGCGAAGTTGCGGGCGTCGAACGACGGGTGGGTGCGGATCAGCTGGTTGCCCAGGGCCGGCAGCATCGCCCAGCCCTCGTCGTCGGAGACGGCGTTGACGGCGCGGGTGAGGGCACTCTCCAGGTTGATCTCGACCGAGGCCGGCTCCGCGGAGTCGTGCGCGTCGTCGTCGTCGCTGTCGTCGTCGTCCTGCCGGTCGGCGACCACCGCGAGGTCGATGAACTTGTCGCAGGCGTTGCGCAGCGACTCCGGCGCCTTGTTCTCGCCCAGGACGTAGACCGTCTTCCCCGACTCCCGCAGGCGGTGCGCGAGGCTGGTGAAGTCGCTGTCGCTGGTGACGAGGGCGAAGGCCTCGACGTTGCCGTCGTAGAGCAGGTCCATCGCGTCGATGACGAGCGCGAGGTCGGTGGAGTTCTTCCCGGACGTGTAGGCGTTCTGGTGCATCGCGCGCAGGCCCAGGCTGTTGAGGATCCGCGCCCACCTGCTGAGGTGCGGGTTGGTCCAGTCGCCGTAGACGCGGCGGATGGTCGGGTTGCCGTACTTGGCGACCTCGCTCAGCACCTCGTTGGCGAACGCGGCCCTGGTGTTGTCGGCGTCGATCATCACCGCGATGCGGTCGGCACCGCCATTGGCTTCCATGGCGTGCAGCCTAGGCTGACCGTGTGGTGCGGGGCGCGTGGGACACGGTGGTCGTGGGTGGCGGGATCGCGGGTTCCGTGGCCGCCCGCGACCTCGCGGCGGCCGGCCGCGACGTGCTGCTGCTGGAGGCGTCACCGCAGGTCGGCGGCAAGCTGCGCACCGCGGAGGTGGCCGGCCTGAGCGTCGACGTCGGCGCCGAGGCGATGCTCGCCCGTCGCCCCGAGGGCGTCGCCCTGGCCGAGGAGCTGGGCGCGGCGGTCGTCCACCCGACCGGCGCCGCCTCCGCCGTCTGGTCCCGCGGGGCGCTGCGGGACCTGCCGCGCTCCGTGATGGGCGTGCCGCTCGACCTCGACCAGCTCGCCCGCAGCGGTGTGCTGAGCCCCGAGGGCCTGGCGCGCGCGAGCACCGAGAGCGACAGCGCCGTCGACGGCGACGTGTCCGTGGGGGACCTGGTGGCCGCCCGTCTCGGCGACGAGCTGGTCGACCGCCTCGTCGAGCCCCTCCTGGGCGGTGTGTACGCCGGTCACGCCCGCCGTCTCTCCGCCGCCGCGGCCGTGCCTCAGCTGCTCGCGATGGCCCGGCGCGGGCGCCTCCTCGACCAGGCGGCGGCCCTCCCGGCGGCCACCGGTCCGGTCTTCGCCGGGCTCCCGGGAGGGATGGGACGCCTCCCCGCGCTGGTCCGCGACGCCGGTGGCTTCGAGGTGCGGACCTCGGCCACCGTCCGTGCGCTCGGGCGCACGCCGGGTGGGTGGGCGCTCACGGTCGGACCCACGACCCGGGCGGAGACGGTCGGGGCCCGCTCGGTCGTGCTCGCCACGCCGGCCGCCGCCACGTCCCGACTGCTCGCCGACGTGGCGCCGGCAGCGGCGGCCGAGCTGGCCGGCGTGGAGGCCGCCAGCGTCGCGGTCGTGACGCTCGCCTTCCGGGCCGCCGACGTCCCGGACGCGCTCTTCGAGCGCTCGGGCTTCCTCGTGCCGCCGGTGGAGCAGCGTGCGATCAAGGCGTCGACCTTCTCGTTCGCGAAGTGGGGCTGGGTGCGCGACCTCGACCCCGACGTCGTGCTCCTGCGCACCTCGCTCGGCAGGCACGGCGAGGAGGTCACCTTGCAGGCCTCCGACGAGGAGCTGGTCCGCGCGTCGCTGGCGGACCTCGCGGCCCTGGCCGGCATCACGGCGCGCCCGGTCGACACCCACGTCCAGCGGTGGGGCGGTGCGCTCCCGCAGTACGTCGTCGGTCACGCCGAGCGCGTGGCGCGGATCCGCGCGGCGCTCGCCGACCAGCCGGGGCTGGGCGTGTGCGGCGCGACGTACGACGGTGTCGGCGTCCCCGCCGTGATCGGCTCGGCCCGGCGCGCTGTGGCCTCGCTCACGCAGGCAGAATGACGTCATGAGCACGGACAACGACACGAAGACCAACGCCGCCCGCACGCGCGAGCTCAACGACACCATCCGCTACACGATGTGGTCGGTCTTCAGGCTGCGTGACGTCCTCGGCGACGCCGACCGCGACGCCGAGGCGACCGACGTCCAGGCGCTCTTCGACGTGCTCGCCGAGCAGGACGTCACGGTCCGGGGCCTCTACGACGTGAGCGGCCTGCGCGCCGACGCCGACCTCATGGTCTGGTGGCACGCCCCCGACTCCGAGCAGCTGCAGCAGGCCTACAACGCGTTCCGGCGCACGTCCTTCGGTCGCCGCCTCGACCCGGTGTGGTCGCAGATGGCGCTGCACCGGCCGGCCGAGTTCAACAAGTCGCACATCCCGGCGTTCCTCGCCGACGAGGAGCCACGCGCCCACGTCTGCGTCTACCCGTTCGTCCGGTCCTACGAGTGGTACCTGCTCGAGGACGGCGAGCGTCGCCGCATGCTGGCCGAGCACGGACAGCTCGCGCGCGGCTACGCCGACGTCCGCGCCAACACCGTCGCGTCGTTCGCGCTGGGCGACTACGAGTGGCTGCTGGCCTTCGAGTCCGACGAGCTGCACCGCATCGTCGACCTCATGCGCGACCTGCGCGCCTCCGACGCGCGACGCCACGTGCGCGAGGAGGTGCCGTTCTACACCGGCGCCCGCGTCACGCCCTCGGAGCTGCTCGCCCGCCTGCCCTGACCGGTCCGGCGAGCCAGCGGGGAACGGCGTCGCGGGCAGTAGCGTCGGACCACCATGAAGACCTTCGCTGCTGCCGCCGCGCTCACCGTGCTGGGTGCCCTCGCCGCCTGCTCGACCGAGGAGGACATGCGCGCCGTCGACGCCGCCGCTGAGGACGTGTCGACCTCCGACGACTCCTCGGACGCTCCCGCCGACGGAGTCCCGAGTCCCGTCCCCGAGGGCCGGGTGCGGACCACCGGCCTGGTGACGGTGCTCGACAGCGGCGAGGGCCCCGAGCTCTGCCTCGGTCCCGTCGCGGAGTCCCTGCCGCCGCAGTGCGGCGGCCCGGCCGTCGCCGACTTCGAGTGGGGTGACGTCGGCTCCGAGCAGGCGTCGGGCGTGACGTGGGGCCAGTACGCCCTGACCGGCACCTTCGACGGCACCACCTTCACCGTCTCCGACGCCATCCCGGCCGCGCTGTACGACACGGTGGCCGAGCCGCAGGAGGAGCCGCTCGCCCCGGCGTGCGACGACGCGACGACCACGGACACCGCGAAGTCGACCCCCGAGGACATGGACGCCACGCTGGCCGCCGCCTCGGCACTGCCGACGTACGCCACCGCCTGGCTGAGCGGCAACACCATCAACGTCGCCGTCACCGGGGACCCCGAGGGCGCCGAGGCCGAGCTGCGCAGGACGTGGGGCGGGATGCTGTGCGTGACCACGGTCGATCGCACCGAGGCCGACCTCGACGCGATCAACCGGGAGCTGCAGGCCGCGCTCGGCGAGCAGCTGCTGACGAGCGGGTCCTTCGCGCCGGACTCGCTCGACGCGCACGTCGTGTTCGACGACGGGTCGATCCAGGAGTGGGCCGACGCCACCTGGGGCGAGGGCCTGGTGCGGGTCAGCTCCGCGCTGGAGCCCGTCGCCTGAGCGTCACTTCTCCTTGAGCGTGATGGCGATCGAGTTGATGCAGTAGCGGTCGCCGGTGGGAGTGCCGAAGCCGTCGGGGAAGACGTGGCCGAGGTGCGAGCCGCAGGTCGCGCAGCGCACCTCGACGCGCTTCATGCCGTGGGAGTTGTCCTCGATGTACTCCACGGTGTCGGTCATCGGCTGGTAGAAGCTCGGCCAGCCGCAGCCGGAGTGGAACTTGGTGTCGCTGGTGAAGAGCTCCGCGCCGCAGGCCTTGCAGGAGTAGGTGCCCTCGGTCTCGGTGTCGGTGTACTCGCCGGTGAAGGCGCGCTCGGTGCCGGCCTGCCGCAGGACGGCGTACTCCTCGGGGGTGAGCTCCTCGCGCCACTGCTCGTCGGTCTTCTGCACGTCGTAGGCCATGCCCCGAGTTTACGGCCGCGCTCCAGCGTCGCCTGCCGCTAGGGTCGGGGGATGGCGAAGGCGTCGGAGGCGTACGTCCGGGCGGGGGAGCGCGAGGTCCGCGTCTCGTCCCCCGAGCGCGTGATCTACGAGGCGACGGACTCCACCCCCGAGGTGACCAAGCTGATGGTCGCGGAGTACTTCGCGAGCGTCGAGGACGGCCTCATGCGCGCGCTGCGCGACCGGCCGACGGCGCTGGAGCGGTGGACGTCGGGCGTCCGGCCGGGGATGCGGCTCGCGACCGGGCCGCAGGACCGCAACGCCGACGCGTTCTACCAGAAGCGGGTGCCGAAGGGCGCTCCGGACTACCTCGAGTCGGTCGAGATCACGTTCCCGTCAGGCCGGACCGCGGAGGAGATCTGCCCCACCGAGATCGCCGTGCCGGTGTGGTGCGCCCACATGGGCACGCTCACCTTCCACCCGTGGCCGGTGCGGCGCGACGACGTCGACCACCCCGACGAGCTGCGCATCGACCTCGACCCGCAGCCGGGCACGGACTTCGCCGACGTCGTACGCGTGGCGGGGGTCGCGCGCGAGCTGCTCGACGACCTCGGCATGACCGGCTTCGCCAAGACCTCCGGCAACCGCGGCGTCCACGTCTACGTGCGCATCGAGCCGCGGTGGGACTTCGCCGCCGTCCGGCACGCCGCCATCGCGTTCGGCCGCGAGCTGGAGAAGCGCGACGACGGCGTGACGACGGCGTGGTGGAAGGAGGAGCGGGGCGAGCGGATCTTCGTGGACTACAACCAGAACACCCGCGACCGCACGATCGCGTCGGCGTACTCCCTGCGGCCGATCCCCGGCGCCCCGGTCTCGACACCGGTCACCTGGGACGAGCTGGCCGCGCTCGCCTCGCCGCGCGACTTCACGCTCTTCACGGTGCCCGAGCGGCTGGCGTCGAACGGCGACCCGTGGGCGGCCATCGACGACGTCCACCACTCGCTGCAGCCGCTGCTCGACCTGTGGGAGGAGCACCCCGTCGAGCTGAACTTCCCTCCCGACCACCCGAAGATGCCCGGCGAGCCGCCGCGCGTGCAGCCGTCGAAGAAGGTCGAGTCGCACTGGGACGCCGAGGGGAACCGGATCGCCGACTGAGGCGCCCGCTGCCCGGCGCTCGGGCTCGGGCAGGCGGCGGTGAGTGGGGCAGCTTCCGAGGCGGCGGAATCTGCCTCACGCACCGCTCCGCGGGCCTCGGGCGGGCGGCGGTGAGTGGGGCAGCTTCCGAGGCGGCGGAACCTGCCTCACGCACCGCTCCGCGCGGTCCCGGGCAGGCGGGCGGTGAGTGGTGCAGCTTCCGAGGCGGCAGAACCTGCCTCACGCACCGCTCGGCGGGGGCTCCGGCAGGCGGCGGTGAGTGGGGCAGCTTCCGAGGCGGCGGAACCTGCCTCACGCACCGCTCGGCGGGGGCTCGGGGCAGGCGGCGGTGAGTGGGGCAGCTTCCGAGGCGGCAGAACCTGCCTCACGCACCGCTCCGCGGGGGCTCGGGCAGGCGGCGGTGAGTGGGGCAGCTTCCGAGGCGGCAGAACCTGCCTCACGCACCGCTCGGCGGGAGCTCCCAGGGCGCCGGGATCGGGAAGTACTGCTCGAGGAAGTCGTGCAGCAGGGCGCCGGCGCGCTCCTCGTCGAAGGCGGCGACGAGGTTGTCGGCGATGCAGAAGAAGTCGCGGTCGCGCCGGAGCATCTGCCTGAGCTGCACCGGCAGCTGCTGGTGGCCGAGGTCGACGTAGCCGTGGTGGGCCGTGGCGCGGAACGCCTGACCGGTGACGAGGCCGTAGCTCTGCGCGAACGACGACAGCAGCGACAGGTCGGTGGGGGAGCGGAAGGGCGCGTGCGTCGTGCGGTCGACCTCGGCGGGAAAGCGGGCCGCGATCTCCTCCAGCGTCGTACGCCGCTGCGGGTGCGGGCTGTGCATCATCGTGGTGGTCAGCGCGACGCCGAACGCCTCGGCGAGCACCCGGCGGTTGTTCTGCGCGGCCGACAGGTAGGGGCGGTCGTCGGTGCCGGGCAGCCCGACCGCGCGGTGCTCGGCGACGAACGCGGCGTACTGGCCGCCGGGGGTGAAGAAGTGCTCCGGGCGCCGGGGCCGGCCGAGGAAGACGTCGTCGTTGACGTAGACGAAGTGGTCGGCCAGCTCGGGCACGCAGTGCAGACGGGTCTCGATCGCGTGCGAGCTGAACGTCGGCAGGGCCGACTCCGGCAGGATGTCGCGGTGGTCGACGAGCCGCACCTTCTCGTGCGAGGTGTCGAGCCACGACGGCACCTGGCCGGCGGTGACGAGGTGGATGCGGCGCACCCACGGCGCGAACAGGTGGATGCTGCGCATCGAGTAGCGCAGCTCGTCGCGGCTGCGGTAGCGGGAGGCGCCCCCGGCACGGTCGCTCGGCGTGCCGCCGAGCGCGGTGATGCGCGCGTCGCGCGCCTCCAGCCAGGCCTCGTCGTCCCCGTCGACCCACGTGTACACGACGTCCACGTCGAAGCGGCAGTCGTCGACGGTGGGCAGCGCCATCACCTCGAGGGTGGGCACCTCGACGCCCTCGACGGTGATCGTGGTGCCGGGCGTGCCGGCGGGGACCCGGTCGCCGTAGCGGTTGAGGGCCGGCGCCAGGAGGTCGCCCTCGGGCGACTCCTCCCAGAACTGCACGCCCACCTCGGCGCCCTCGCCCAGCAGGCCCTCGTGGCCGCCGCGCATCGGCCACGGCTCGAGGAAGAGCGAGGCCGTACGCGTCCGAGCGAGGTCGTCGGTCATCGCGGCGACCGTGCCCCGGCGCTCGTGCCAGCCGCGCTCGGCGGGATCGCGGACCGAGAGCCAGTCGGGGACCGGTCCGGCAGCGAGCGCCGTCAGGAACGCCTCCCGGCGCGACGACGGCACGACGACCAGCGGGTGGGCGTCGAGGCCGCGCGCGGGCACCACGAACCACCCGTCCCCGGTGGCCGCGGCGGCGGAGGTGAGGGCCGTCAGCGCGGTCGTACGCGCCTGCGCGGGCGTGACTCCTGCGGCTCCGGTGGTCTCGGGCAGGTCGCCGAGGGGACCGGGCCGCATCCCGTGCAGCACCCGGCGCGGGGCGAGCGGGTCGGCCCGCCGGGCGACCGCGGTGCGGAAGACCTGCACCCACCGGCGGGCGAGCGCCTGCCCGTCCCACTCCCGCGACCGCTCGAGGGCCGCGGCGCCGAGGCGGGCGCGGAGGTCGTGGTCGGTGGCGGTGCGCAGCATGGCGGCGGCGAGCGCGGCCTTGGAGCCCGGCGGCACCAGCAGGCCGTCGACGTCGTGGGTGATGATCTCGCGGGGGCCGGAGGGACAGTCGTACGACACCGGCGGCACGCCCGCGGACATCGCCTCCTGCAGCACGAGGGGGTAGCCCTCGCCGCGCGAGGCCAGCACGGCGACGCTGGTGCGGGCCCACTCCGCGGCAAGGTCCTGCGTCGACCCGGGCAGCCGCACCCGGTCCTCGAGGCCGAGCTTGCGCACCTGCGCGGCGAGGTTGCCGGACCGCGGCCCGTCGCCCCAGACGGTGAGCGTCCAGCCCGGCAGCTGCTCGTGGATGCGCCAGAAGGCGTCCACGACGTGCTCGAACTGCTTCTCCGGAGCGAGCCGCCCGGCCGTGACGAAGGTCCGCTGGTCCAGCGGGGACCGCGCCTGCGGGTGGGCGGGAAGCGGGTTGGGGACGACCTGCAGCTCGGGCGCGGCGCCGCCGAGGCGGCCGGCGAGCCACCGCGACATCGACTCGGTCAGCGACACCACCACGTCGGCGCGCGGGGCGAACTGCAGCAGCGCGCCGAGGTCGTTGACCCGGCTGGAGGAGGCACGGTGCTCCTGGTGCACCAGCGCCACGTCGTCCGGTGCGAGCTGGGCGACGACCGCGAGCAGCTCGGGGGTGGTCGTGACGAGGACGTCGGCCGCCATGACGCGGAGGGCGTCGCGCAGGGTCGCGTCGGTGAGGCCGTTGTAGAGCGCGTCCCAGCTGCGGGGCACGATCACCGACTCGCGCGCCGCGAGCTCGCGGGCGACCTCCGCCGCGGGCGTGCCACTGACGGCGACGGGGTGCTCCCCGCGGACGTCGACGAGGTAGGTGACCTCGACGCCGTCGGCGAGCGGGTAGTGGGTCGAGGAGCCGCTGCGGGTGACGCTGAGGATCCGGACGCGGTGTCCCTCGCCGAGCGCGTGCAGGGCGTTGGCCTGCTCGATCCCCGAACGCGCCGTGCCGCCCATGCCGTCGGCGTTGAACAGGACGAGGACCACGTCGAGCGGGCCGTCCCGGCGGACGCGGCGCACCGCCGAGCGCACCTTGCCCCCGAGTCGGTCGGTCAGTGCCACGTGTGCCTCAGTCCTGTCGGTGGAGGGTCGCCGGTCGGGTCGCCACGATACTGGTGACGGCTCCGGAGGCCGGGTGCGCGGCCGATAGGGTGAGCCGCATGCCGACCTCCCCCGCCCGACCAGGCGCGCAGCCGGCCGTCCCGCTGGTCCTCGTCTCCGGTTCCGGCCGGAGCGGCACCAGCTCGCTCGCCGGCACCCTGAAGCGGCTGGGCCTGCACGTGCCGCAGCCGGAGGTGGAGGCGTCGGAGACCAACCCGCGGGGGTTCTACGAGCCGCAGTGGGTCATCGACTTCCACAAGCGGCACCTCCGCGAGCTCGCCCTGTTCAACATCGACAGCCGTCCCTCGGCGGTCGACCTGGTGGCCGGCCACGTCGCCGAGGGCCTGCCGGCAGCGGAGCTGCGCGAGTGGCTGGCCGGGCAGCTCGCGGCGTCGGAGCGGGGGGACGCCCAGGTCGTGGTGAAGGACCCGCACGCCTTCTGGTTCGCGCAGGTGTGGCAGGAGGTGTCCGAGGAGCTCGGTGCCGACCTCCGCTGGCTCACCGCGCTGCGCCACCCGGCCGAGGTCGTGGGGTCGCGTGACATCGCCTACCTCTCGAGCCAGTCCGAGGAGCTGCGCCTCACCAAGGAGACCTCCAACGTCGCCGGATGGGTGCACGCCGCCCTGCTCACCGAGAAGGCGGGGCGCGGCGGCAAGCGGTCGTTCGTGAGGTACGTCGACCTGCTGGCCGACTGGCGTGCCGCCCTGGCACCGGTGCAGCAGCAGCTGGAGCTCGAGCTCGACGCCGACCTGTCCTCGAGCGGGCACCACGCCGTCGACGACTTCATCGAGCCGTCCATGCGCAAGTCGCAGCTGACCTGGGACGACGTGCGCACCCCGGACTGGCTGCGCGACATGGCCGAGGAGGTCTGGCAGCTGCTGGGCGTGCTGACCACCACGCCGCACGACTCGGACACGCTGGCGGCGCTCGACCGGATCCACGCCGACTACCAGTCCCGGTACGCCGACGCGGTCGCGCTGACCTTCGACCACACCAAGGCCGAGGCGACGCTGGCCGCGCGCGAGGCCCGGGACGCGCAGCGCGCCACCGTGCAGCAGCTGCGCCGCGAGCTGGCCGCGGTGCGTGCCGCTCAGCCGCCTGCCGTGGGCGGCCGGGAGGCGGCCGCCATCCTGCGCCGGGCCGTCGTACGCCGCGTCACACGCCGCTGACGCCCTCGCCCGCGCCGGAGGCCTGCTCGTCGAAGTTCTCGTGCTCGATGAGGTGCAGCACCGGCACGCCGAGCCTGCGACGGGCGCGGGAGGTCCAGTCGACGTGGAAGAACTCGGCCACGACGTGCGGCCGGGTGAGGATGATCGCCTCGCGGGCGTCGACCGCGGTCACCATCGCGGCGAGCGCGTCGACCGGGGGCTCGGACGTCACCTTGCCGTGCGCCGTGCCGCCTGCGGCGGCCAGCGCGGCGAGGGTCCTCTGCAGGTCGGAGGAGGAGTTCTCCTGGCACTCGCGGCGCAGCGCCTCGATGTCGACGTCGTTCATGGCGAGGGCCGGGGCGGCCATCAGGTCGCCGGCGCCGAGGGTGCCCAGCGAGGCCTCGATGCGGGCCGCGGCGTCCTCGAGGGGGAGCAGGACGTGGTAGACGACGGGGTCCTGGATCTCCGCGTGCAACGACCGCACCTGCTGGGCGTCGGCGGGGGTCAGGGCCTGCTCGACGAGGAGCACCACGTCGTAGGTGCCCTGCCCGTCGTGGATGGAGTCGTTCGCAGGAAGGTGGTCGGAGCTGTTCTCGGTCATGACTCGCCTCCGGGTTCGGTGCTGAGGATTCTAGTGAGGTCGTAGCCCGCGGGCTCGTCGAGCTGGGCGTAGCCGCAGCTCTCCGGGTCGCGGTCGGTGCGCCACCTCTTGAAGTGCGCGGTGTGGCGGAAGCGGCGACCCTCCATGTGGTCGTACTTCACCTCCAGCACGCGCTCGGGGCGCAGGGCGGTGAAGCCGAGGTCCTTGCCGGCGCTCCAGCGGCTCTGGGTGCCGGGGATCCGGTCGGGGTTGGCGGTGAGGAACTCCGTCCAGCGGCCCCAGGGGTGGTCGGCGACGTCGCACACCAGCGGCTGCAGCTCGTGCCACAGCTCGGCGCGGCGCTTGGCGGTGAAGCTCGCCGAGACGCCGATGTGCTGCAGGTCGCCGTCGTCGTCGTAGAGCCCGAGCAGGAGGGATCCCACCAGCGGGTTCTCGGGCGTGGAGGTCTTGTGCTCGCGGTAGCCGGCGAGCACGACGTCGGCGGTGCGCTCGTGCTTGATCTTGAGCATGGTGCGCTTGTTGGGCTCGTAGGCCGCGCCGAGCGGCTTGGCGACGACCCCGTCGAGCCCGGCGCCCTCGAACTCCTCGAACCACCGCTCCGCCTCGGCGGGGTCCTCGGTCGTGCGGGTCAGGAAGCACGGGCCGGTGCCGTCGAGGTGTCCGAGCGCCTCCACGAGCGCGGCACGGCGCTCGGCGAAGGGTCGCCGCAGGTAGGACTCGTCGCCGAGCGCCAGCAGGTCGAAGGCGACGAACCCGGCCGGTGTCTCCGCCGCGAGCCTGTCCACGCGGCTCGCCGCGGGGTGGATGCGCTCCTGCAGCGTCTCGAACTCCAACCGCCAGCCGGCGGCGCCTTGCAGGCCGACGAAGATCTCGCCGTCGAGGACGACGCGTGCGGGCAGCTGCCGGCGTACGGCGTCCACGACCTCGGGGAAGTAGCGCGTGAGCGGCTTGGTGTTGCGGCTGGCGAGCTCCACCTCGTCGCCGTCCTTGAAGACCAGGCAGCGGAACCCGTCCCACTTCGGCTCGAAGCTCAGCCCGCCGTGCCTGGCCGGGTCCGGCACGCCGCTCACGCTCTTCGCCAGCATCGGCTGCACGGGCGGCATTACGGGGAGGTCCACAGCGCAGAGCCTAGTGCCGCAGCGCCTCCCCGGACCGGCGGCTAGTCGTCGCCCTTGAGGGAGAACGAGCGCAGGCGGTCGCCGGCGAACCACACGCCGACCACCGTCACGACGGCGCTGGCGATGACGGCGTAGGGCAGGTTGGCCGGGTCGGGCAGCTCGTCGGAGACGGCGTGGCCGACACGCAGGCCCCACTGCCCGATGCTGAGCCAGGCGATGCCGGTGAAGAGGTTGCCCAGCAGGCTCTCCCAGATCAGCACGAACATCAGCGACGCGATGACGGCGTGCCGGGTGACCGCCGAGATCGCGAGGAACAGCGCGGAGTACGCCGTCCCGGCGACGGCGGCGCCGAGGAAGAGCGCGCCCGCCCGGGTGCTGTCGCCGGTGACGAGGGCGGCGACCAGGACCGGCAGCGCACCGGCCGCCAGCGTCGCGGCGAGCGCCACGACCCACTTGCTGGCCGCGACGGCGTAGCGGTTCACCGGCTTGGAGAGCAGGTAGACGATCGACCCGTCGTCGACCTCCGGCCCGAGCACCGACGACGCCGCGAGGATCGCGACCAGGGGCAGGACCAGGGGGTAGCCCAGACCGGGCAGGATCTCGTAGGCCGCCTCGCCGTCGACCAGGGCGGTCACCAGCGCCACCAGTCCGATGAGCAGCACCGGGAAGGCGAGCAGCAGGAAGAAGCGGCGCCGGCCCAGGAGGGCTTGCAGGGCGAGCTTGGCGATCGTCGCGTTCATGCGGGGTCCTTGATCATCGGGCCACCAGGTAGGCGAAGACGCTCTCCAGCGACTCGTCGCTGGGGGAGAGCTCGAACAGGGTCACGTCGTGCTGCCGGGCCAGCGCGGGCAGGCTCACCGCGAAGCTGCCCAGGTCGCCGACCTGGACGTCGAGGTGGCCGTCGGCGCGCAGGCTGACCGCCCGGACGGAGTCCTGCGCCATCAGCGCGGCGGCGAGGGAGCGGTTGTCGCTCGACTGGATGGCGTACTGCACCGGCCGGTCGGTCATCAGCCGGCGGATCGCGCCGAAGTCGCCCGAGGCGGCGTGCCGGCCCGAGACCACGACCTCGATGTGGCGGGCCAGTCGCTCGACCTCCTCGAGGATGTGCGAGCTGAACAGCACGGTGCGGCCCTCGTCGCCGAGGCGGCGCAGCAGGTCCATCAGGTGCATGCGCTGGCGCGGGTCCACGCCGTTGAAGGGCTCGTCGAGCAGCAGCACGGCCGGGTCGTGCACCAGCGCGGCGGCGATCTTGACGCGCTGGCGCATGCCCTTGGAGTAGGTGTCGAGCCGGCGCCCGGCCGGCTCGACCATGTCGACCACCTCGAGGATGCGCTCGGTCGCAGCGGCCGCGTCGGGGAGCCGGTGGAGGTCGGCGTTGGCCCGGACGAACTGGCGCCCCGTCAGGTAGCCGAAGCTCAGCTCCCGCTCGGGCACCAGCCCGATCCGGCGGTAGGTCTCGGTGTTGCGCCACACCGGTTGCCCGTCGAGCGTGACGTGCCCGGCCGACGGGGCGAGGAAGCCCGCCATCATCGCCATCAGCGTCGTCTTGCCGGCGCCGTTGGGGCCGAGGAGGCCCGTCACGCCGGGGCCGATGGAGAGCGACACGTCGTTGACGGCGACGACGTTGCCGAACCAGCGCGAGGTCGAGTCGAGGACCAGGGTGCTCATCGCGAGCCCACCTTCCGGAAGCGGGCGACCAGCCCGAGCAGGCAGCCGGCGACCAGCAGCAGCGCCACGATGGCGTACGCCGGGACCCAGGCGCCGTCGACGGGCGCCGGGGTGTCGATGCCCGCGTCCCACGCGTTGCCGAGGCCGTTGTGCAGCGACCACGGCGACAGCAGGCCGACGCCCACGGAGACCGACTCGCTGTCACCGTCGTAGTAGGCGATGTTCTGGATCACGGTGACCACGCCCGTGAGCACGATCAGCGCCATCACGGAGCCGACCACCGCGAACCCGCGGCGCAGGGAGACCGAGGAGATCAGCCCGGACACGCCGGCGAGCATGGCGGCGAGCAGGACCTGCAGGGTGAGCGCCTTGAGCACGGCGCTGGCCTGGTCGCTCTTGTCGAGGCCGGCCAGCATCGCGCCCGCGAAGAGCAGGACCGTCGGGACCGCCGTGAAGACGAACATCGCCACGGTCAGCGACAGCCACCGCATCAGCGCGAACACCGGCGACGACAGCGGACGGGCGAGGTACAGCACGATCGAGCGGTGCCGCAGGTCGCGGGAGAACAGCACGGGCGCCTGCGAGGCGGCGAAGAGGCTGATGAGCAGCTGCGTCTGGTTGGTGTAGTCGGCGTAGGACACCGGCAGCGAGCCCAGGCCGGTGAGGACGACGACGCCGACGACGATGGCGGCCGGGAGCAGCGACATCGCGAGCAGCACGAAGGGCATGACCTTCGACTTGCCGGAGCGGCCCAGGCCGTACGCGTGGCGCAGGCCGGTGACGAATAGCGTGCGCGCGATCGTCGCGGTGCCCTCGCGCACGCCGTCGAAGTGGCGGTAGCCGAGGTCGTGGATGACGCCGGGACGACCCGGGGCGGCGGCTTGGTCAGGCACGGGTGCCTCCTTCGAGGAAGACGTCCTCGAGGTGGCGCCGGTCGGGCTGGAGGCGCATCAGGCCCAGCCCCAGCTCGGCGGCCACGTCGCGGATGAGGTCGTGCGCGGCACCGCCCTCGGCCAGCCCGGGAGGCGGCGGGTCGACCGCGACCATGGTGCCCCGCGGGCGGCAGGTGAGCCCGCGGCGCGCGAGCGCCTCCCCGAGCCGGTCGCGCTCGGTCTCGGTGCCGACGACCTCGACGAGCAGGCTGCCGGTGCGCTCGAGGAACTCGCCCGTCGCGCTGCTGCGCAGCAGGTGGCCGCCGTCGAGGACGATGACGTGGTCGCTGACCTGCTCGAGCTCCCCGAGCAGGTGCGAGGTGACGAGGACGGCGATCCCGAAGTCGTTGCCGATGCGCTGCACCAGCCGCAGCATGTCGGTGCGGGCGGCCGGGTCGAGGCCGTTGGTCGGCTCGTCGAGGAACACCAGCCGCGGGTCGTGGGCGAGGGCCTGGGCGAGCTTGGCGCGCTGCTTCATGCCGGTGGAGTAGCCGCCCATCGGCCGGTAGCGCTCCTCGTCGAGCCCCACGTGGCGCAGCACGTCGGCCGCGCGCTCCCGGGCCGCCGAGGCGCCCAGCCCCGACATCCGCGCCATGTGCACGACGAAGTCGCTGGCGCTGACGTCGGGCGGCAGGCAGTCGTGCTCGGGCATGTAGCCGACGAGCCGCCGGATCTCCTGGCTGTGCTCCTCGATGTCGTGGCCGAGCACGTGCGCGTGCCCGGTGGTCGGCTCGAGGAGCCCGAGCAGGATCTTGATGAGCGTCGACTTGCCGGCCCCGTTGGCGCCGACGAGCCCGGTCACGCCGTCCCCGACGTCGACCGTGAGGTCGGTCAGGGCGTGGACCGTCCCGTAGTGCTTGGTGAGGCCAGCGGTCGAGATGACCGGCAGCGGCCCGGTGAGTTCCCCCGTCACGACGGTCACGCTAGCGGGGGGCGCCGTCGTCCGGCATCAGGGATCGCCCGGATCCGTGTGGAGGTGTGGTGAAGATGGCGTGGCCGGTCGGCGTACGCCATCCCTGCTGCGTCGCTCGGGCCTGCCGGCGCGGGGCGCCGCGTGCGTCATACGGAGCGGGACGTATGGGTGCGTTCGTATGACGTCCGGGGCGGCGGGGGGCTGCGTCATACGGAGCGGGACGTATGGGTGCGGGTTCGTATGACGTCCGGGGCGGCGGGGGGCTGCGTCATACGGAGCGGGATGTATGGGTGCGGGTTCGTATGACGCCCGGTGGCTGGCCCTAGGCTGTGGCACCTATCCCCGGTTGGTCTGCCGGCAGGGCCCGCCTGACTTTGAATCAGGACTAGCGACGTAGGTTCGACTCCTACCCGGGGAGCCAGCCGCTCGTCGGAGCACGGCGGCGCGGGGAGCAGGCGACCGCGCCCCCGTCCCCGTCCTCAGGCCCGACGCGTTCACCCGCTCGAGGAACGCCCGGTAGTCCGCGGCGCTGCGGCGCGGGACCTCGAGCATCGGCATGTGCCCGATGCCCGGGTAGACGACGATCTCGGCGCCGGGGACGCCGTCGGCCCAGGTGCGGGCCGTGCTGACGTGCACCAGCCGGTCCTGGTCGCCCCACATCACGAGGGTCGGCACGGTGATCTCCGGCAGCCGGTCGTCGAGGGTGCCGACGCCGTGGAAGCCGGCGAAGATCTCCTCGAGCTGGTCGCGCCGCGACACGTGGTGCGTCGCCACGGCGGAGCGCAGGAAGGCGGGCAGGAACGGGGGGCGCGCCATCGTCATCGCGTAGAAGTCCGCGAAGTCGTCCACGTCGTCGAGCAGGAACGGGTTGCGGCCCGCGCGGAGCTCGAGCTCGGCGTCGCTGGGCTCGGGCGACGCGACGCCGACGGCGTCGCTCAGCAGCAGCGACCGGACCCGCTGGGGATGGGCCACCGCCAGGGTCGCGGCGACGAAGCCGCCCATCGAGTTGCCCGCGACGTGCGCACGCTCGACGCCGAGCCGGTCGAGCAGCGTCGCGACCCGGTCGGCCTGGGCGGCGGCGGAGTAGTCGGCACCGGCGGCGAAGCCGGACGCGCCGTGCCCGGCGAGCTCCGGCACGACGACGCGGTGGTCGCGCAGCAGGTGCCGCGCGAAGCGCACCCACACCACGCGGTCGGCCGAGTAGCCGTGCAGCAGCACCACGACCGGTGCATCCCGCGGGCCGCCGTCGAGGACCGCGAGCGTGGCGTCGCCGACGGCGACGCGGCGCTCACGCAGGCCGTACGCCCTCGCCTCCGCGCCGGTCGCGGCGGCGTACAGCCGAGCGGCCAGCCGGTCCGACCACGACGCGCTCACCTGCGGCCCCGCGACCGGACGACGGCCGTGACCAGGCGCTGGTAGCCGGCGGGGGCGATGCGGCCCATCGCGTCGAGCACCCGGGCGTCGGGGCCGATGAGGACGCGCCTGCGGTTCGTGCGGACCCCGTCGACGATCACCTCGGCCGCCCTCGCCGGCGAGGTGATGAAGCTCTTCTCGAACTCGCGCGTGGCGGCCTCGGACGGCTTGCCGGTGGCGCCCGCGACGCTGTCGTCGACCCGGGCGGAGCGAGCGATGTTGGTCTTGATGCCGCCGGGGTGGACGCACGTGGCGCTCACGCAGGACCCGGTCAGCTCGAGGTCCTGGCGCAGCGACTCGGTGAAGCCGCGCACGGCGTACTTGCTGGCGTTGTAGCCGCTCATCAGCGGCTGGGCGGTGAGGCCGAAGACGCTGGAGATGTTGACCACGTGTCCCGAGCCGGAGCGCTCCAGGTGGGGGAGGAACGCCTTGGTGCCGTGCACGACGCCCCAGAAGTTCACGCCCATGATCCAGCGGTAGTCCTCGGTCGTCAGCGCGGCGACGGTGCCGGACAGCGCCACGCCGGCGTTGTTGAAGACCAGGTTCGCGCGGCCGTGGTCGGTCACGACGGCGTCCGCCCAGGCCAGGACGGCCGACTCGTCGGCGACGTCGACGACCGCGGTGCTGACCGCGCGCGCACGCCCCTCGAGCAGGCGCTCGGTCTCGGCGAGGCCCGCGCCGTCGACGTCCGACAGCGCCAGCCGGCAGCCCTCCCCGGCCAGGTGCAGGGCGAGGGCGCGGCCGATGCCGGAGCCCGCTCCGGTGATGGCGGCGACCTTGTCGTCCAGGTGCTTCATGCGTACGTCCTCTCAGTGGCGGTGCCGGGTGTGCCGGGTGTGCCGGCGGGGGTCGCGTGCGGCGTGGGCCGGTCGACGACGTGGTGCTCGGGGCGGAAGCGCCGCGCCAGGCGGCGGAAGGAGAAGGAGAACCCCGGGTACATCGCGGTCACCCTGCCCGAGCGCGACTGGTACCACGAGGTGCAGCCTCCGTCGTGCCAGACCGTGCGCTCCATCTCGCGGTGGATGTCGCGGGTGTAGGCGTCCTCCGCCTCCGCCGTGACCTCGACGCTGCGCGCCCCGGTGTCGAGGACGGTGCCGATGGCGCGCAGGAGGTACTCCATCTGTGACTCGATGACGAAGATCGCGCTGGTGTGGCCGATGCCGGTGTTCGGCCCGGTGACGACGAAGAAGTTGGGGAAGCCCGGCACGGTGGTGCCCAGGTACGCCCGCGGGTAGTCGTGCCAGAAGTCGGCGAGCCGGACGCCGTCGCGGCCGCGCACCTCGTAGGGGATCAGCCCGTCCGTGGCGTCGTACCCGGTGGAGAAGACGACGACGTCGAGGTCGAGGTGCTGCCCGGAGGCGGTGACGACGCCGGTCGCGTCGAAGTGGTCGATGCCGTCGTGCCGGTCGTGCAGCGTGGTGTTGCCCGCCGAGAGGGCCGGGTAGAGCGTGCTCGAGAGGATGATCCGCTTGCAGCCGATCGTGTAGTCGGGGGTGAGGGCGGCCCGGAGCGAGGGGTCGGGGACCTGCGCCCGAAGGTGCTCGAGCGCGTCGCGCTGGGCGACGAGGCGCAGCAGCCGCCGGCTGTGCTTGAAGCCGACGACGCGCGTCTCGAGCTTCCAGTAGATGGCGGTGCGGAGCAGCCGCTGCAGCGGCCGCAGGCGCAGCAGGCGGCGCTGCAGCGGGGTGAAGGTGCGGTCGTGCCGGGGGAGCACCCAGTGCGGGCTGCGCTGGAAGACGTGCAGCTCGGCGACCTCGGGCTGGATGGCCGGGATGACCTGGGCGGCGCTGGCGCCCGAGCCGACCACCGCCACGCGCTTGCCGGCGAGGTCGACGTCGTGGTCCCAGCCGTTGGTGTGGAACGTCGCGCCCGAGAACTCGCCGAGACCCTCGAACGGCGGGACGACGGGCGTGCTGAGGGGGCCCGACGCGTTGACGAGGAAGCGGGCCCGGCGCACGACGCCGTCGCTGGTGCGGACGCGCCACGCCTCCCCGTCCCAGTCGGCGCCCACGACCTCGGCACCGAGCACCGTGCGCTCGCGCAGCGACCACTTCTCGATGAGGTGCTCGGTGTAGGCACGCAGCTCCGCCTGGCCGGCGTACATCCGGCTCCACGGGTAGGGCTCGCCGGCGACGGAGTAGAGCGGGGACGGCACGTCCACCGCGGCGCCGGGGTAGGAGTTCTGGCACCAGGTGCCACCCATGAAGTCGCGCCGCTCGAGGATCTGGAAGTCCGTGATGCCTCGCCGGAGCAGGTTCATGGCGGCGACCTGGCCGCCGAAGCCGCTGCCGACGACAAGCACGGTGAGGGGTGGCTCCACGACGCCTCCGATCCGGAATCAGACGTCGTCACACTAAAGTGGCGACAGGCGATTCCGCATCAGCGGGTGACGCAGGTCACGCCGGCTGGGAGATGGCGGACGCCGCTCCGGCGAGGAACCGCGCGAGGGCGTCGCTCACCACGGCGCGTGCCGGGGTGAAGCCCGCACTGGTCCAGGTGACCACGGTGTGGCTGACCGCGCCGACGGTGGCGCTGGCGAGCAGCTCGCGCGCGGCGTCGGGGATGCCCGCGGCCCGCGGTTGCGGCAGCACGCCCAGCATCAGGTGGCCGAAGGACTGCATCCGCGCGAGGTACGTCGACTCGACCCGGCTGCTGATCCCGAGCACCTCGAACCACACGACCCGCGCCAGCCGGGGGTCGGACTCCACCACGGCGAGGAACGCGTCGAGCCCCCGGTGCGCGAGCTCGCGGACCTCGCCGTCCCCCTCGCCGAGCGCGGCGAGGGCCGCCTCCTCGAGCCGGCCGGTGCACTCGTCGTACACGGCGAGCAGCAGGTCCTCGGTGGAGTCGAACTGCTCGTAGAAGTAGCGGTCGCTGACCTTGGCCTCCCGGCACAGCTGGCGCACGGTCGTCGCCCGGTAGCCCGCGGTGCCGAAGAGCTCCAGGCCCGCGTCGAGGAGCTGCCGGCGGCGCCGGGTCAGCCGGTCGGTCGCCGACTCGCCGCCGTAGGTCCGCCCGCTCACGGGGGCATTGGACCACAGCGCCGTGATGACAGACTGCGCCCATGGACCTCACCGTCATCGTCCTCGCCGCCGGCGGCGGCACCCGCATGAAGTCGAAGACCATGAAGGTGCTGCACCCCGTCGCCGGGCGCTCCATGATAGGCCACGTGCTGCGTGCCGTGCAGGCCGTCGAGCCGACGAGCGTCGTCGCCGTCGTGGGCCACCAGCGCGAACAGGTCGCACCGCACATCACCGAGCTGCTGCCCGACGCCGTGCTGGCGGTCCAGGAGACGCAGGAGGGCACGGGGCACGCCGTGCGCATCGCGATGGAGGCGTCGGGCACGACCACCGGCACCGTGATCGTCGCGGCGGGCGACACCCCGCTGCTCGAGGGCGAGTCGCTGCGGGCGTTCGCGGCCGAGCACGAGGCGGCGCAGCGCGCGGTGAGCATCCTGAGCGGGCGGGTGCCGAACCCGTTCGGCTACGGCCGCGTCGTGCGCAACCACGAGGGCGACGTCGAGGCGATCGTGGAGGAGAAGGACGCCACCCCCGAGCAGCGCGAGATCGACGAGATCAACTCGGGGATCCTCGCCTTCGACGCCGAGTTCCTGGTCTCGGCGCTGCCGCGGATCACCAACGACAACGCCAACGGCGAGTACTACCTCACCGACGTCGTGGGCATCGCCCGCGAGGACGGCCTCACCGTCGGCGCCCACCTCATCGACGACGTCGCGCAGACCGAGGGCGCGAACGACCGTGCGCAGCTCGCCGAGCTCGGCAAGGAGCTCAACCGCCGCATCGTGACCCGCTGGATGAAGGACGGCGTCACGGTGATGGACCCGGCCACCACGTGGATCGAGGCCGACGTGGTCATCGAGCCCGACGCCACGATCCTGCCCGGCACGCAGCTCCTCGGGGCGACCGTCGTGCGCGAGGACGCGGTCGTCGGGCCCGACACGACGCTCAAGGACTGCGAGGTCGGGGTCGGCGCGAGGGTCGTGCGCACCCACGCCGAGCTCGCCGTGGTCGGCGACGGGGCGAGCGTCGGGCCGTTCGCCTACCTGCGGCCCGGCACCCGGCTGTGCGCCGGGGGCAAGATCGGCACGTTCGTGGAGACCAAGAACTCGACGATCGGAGAGCGCGCCAAGGTGCCGCACCTGTCCTACGTCGGCGACGCGGAGATCGGCGAGGGCGCCAACATCGGCGCCGGCACCATCTTCGCCAACTACGACGGCGTCGCCAAGCACCGCACGGTCATCGGCCGGCACGCCAAGACCGGGTCCAACAACACCTTCGTCGCCCCGGTCGAGGTGGGCGACGGCGCCGGGACCGCGGGCGGCACCGTCGTACGTCGCAACGTGCCGGCCGGCGCGCTGGCCGTGAGCAGCGCGCCGCAGCGCAACCTCGAGGGCTGGACGGAGTCCAAGCGGGCCGGGACGGCGCAGGCGGAGGCGGCGCGAACGGCACGTGAGCGTGTCGAGCGCGACTTGGAGGGCTGACCGCTTCTGTCGGTCGCACCGATCTCATCACTATTGGTGGCCTCGCGGGCGCCACCCGCCGTCACACTGCAGTGAGTGCGCCGGCGCCCTGCGCCGCGCAGCGGAGGGGGAGGCCGGTATGGGTGCAGTCCAGCAGCGCGTGGCCCGCTACACGCGGGAGGTGATTCGCTACGGCCGAGAGTCGGCCTCGGTCAGGGACTTCGCCCGGGTGATGCAGGTGCGGTTGTCCCAGTCCAAGGCGGGCCCGGTCGTCTGTCCGCGCCCCGTGGTGCGCCGCGTGCGTACGCGCGCGCTGGGCGAGGCGGTGCTGAGGTCCCACACCACGGACATCTCGGTGCTCGGCGAGCTGCTCGTCTGGGACGGCTACGAGCGGGCGGTCGCGCCGATGCCCGCCCCGCGCACCGTGCTGGATCTCGGGGCGAACACCGGCCTCGCGGCGCTGTGGTTCCTGCGCCGCTGGCCCGACGCCCACGTCGTCTGCGTCGAGCCAGAGGTCGGCAACGTGGCGACTCTGCGGACCAACCTGCAGGATCTCGACGCCCGGATCGTCCCCCACGCCGTGGGGGGAACGCGGCGTACCGCACAGCTCACCACGACCAACGGCGAGTTCGCTTTCACCATCACTGGCACTGCCGGTCAAGGCGTCCCGGTCGAGGTCGTCACCATGGACGACGTGCTCGCCGTGGGCGACCTGCCCTCGATCGACCTGCTCAAGGTGGACATCGAGGGCGCCGAGGCCGAGCTCTTCGCAGACTGCGCCGGGTGGATCGACCGAGTGCGCTGGATGGTGGTCGAGTGCCATGGCGGCTATGACGTGGAGCAGCTCCTCGCCGACTGCAAGCGAGGCGGTGCGGGGTTCGAGGTCACCGACCTCGACGAGAAGCCGGGATGGGGGTTCAGCGTGGTGACCGCGCGCCGGGTGGGGACATCCTCCGACCCGCTCTCCTGACGGAGTCTGTCCGCCAGGTTGTGGCCATCTGAACGGCCTGTGAACGGGACGGATTCGTTCCACGGGTGACCCCCGGGGTTGGGACGAGGCGCGACCGTGGGTCAGACTTCTTCCCAGCACCTCCGAACGATCCCCCGAGCCAGGAGTCGCGTCGCGTGACCGGAATGAAGCGGACCACCGAGAAGAACCTGATGGTCTTCAGTGGCCGGGCGTTCCCGGAGCTCTCCCAGGAGGTCGCCGACCTCCTCGAGACCGGGCTCGTCCCCCAGGACGCGCGGGCCTTCGCCAACGGCGAGCTCTACGTCCGCTACGAGGAGTCCGTGCGCGGGTGCGACGCCTTCGTGATCCAGAGCCACACGGCTCCGATCAACGAGTGGATCATGGAGCACCTGATCATGGTCGACGCGCTCAAGCGCGCCTCGGCCAAGCGGATCACGGTCGTCATGCCGTTCTACGGCTACGCCCGCCAGGACAAGAAGCACCGCGGCCGCGAGCCCATCTCGGCCCGCCTCGTCGCCGACCTGTTCAAGACCGCCGGCGCCGACCGGCTGATCACCGTCGACCTGCACGCCGACCAGATCCAGGGGTTCTTCGACGGCCCCGTCGACCACCTGATGGCGCTGCCGATCCTCACCGACTACGTCAAGGAGAAGTACGGCGACCAGCCCATCGCCGTCGTCTCGCCCGACGCCGGCCGGATCAAGGTCGCCGAGCGCTGGTCGGCCCGCCTCGGCGGCGTACCGCTGGCGTTCATCCACAAGACCCGCCGCATCGACGTGGCGAACGAGGTCGTCGCCAACCGCGTCGTGGGTGAGGTGGCAGGCAAGATCTGCATCCTCGCCGACGACATGATCGACACCGGTGGCACGATCGTGAAGGCCGCCGAGGCGTGCGTCGCCGCGGGCGCCGCGGGCGTCATCATCGCCGCGACCCACCCGATCCTGTCCGACCCGGCCGTCGACCGCCTCAAGAACTCCTCCGCCACGGAGATTGTCGTCACCAACACCCTGCCGATCCCCGCGGACAAGCAGTTCGACAAGCTGACGACCCTCTCGATCGCCCCGCTCATCGCCCGGGCCATCCGCGAGGTCTTCGAGGACGGGTCCGTGACGTCGATGTTCGACGGCCACGCCTGACCCCCGGCCGTCGCCCCACCCGCCCCAGGAATCCCCGCTTGAGCGGGGGATCGTGAACTTCCCGGGGTCTGCACGCCCCCATAAGTTCGCAATCCCCCGCCTAAGCGGGGGATTCGCGAGAGCCCCGAGCCCCCGACCTCAGAGCGTGCGGTCGAGGTCGTCGAGGGAGTCGTTCCACGACCGCGCCAGCACCGTCGGCACGTCGCCGGTCGCGAGGGCGGCGGCGACCGCGGCGCGCAGCTCCCGGCGTACGCCCTCGGTGAGCGGCAGCCGCGGGAAGGCGTCGCCGATGACGTCGCCCATCGCCTGGCCCGACCGGCGCGCGAGGTCGAGGCCGTCGCTGACGTAGCGGTCGAGGTAGGGCCGCAGCAGGTCGCCCTGCTCCCAGCCCCAGAAGCCCGCGCCCACGGCGTCGAACTCGTGGCTGCCGAGCTCGCCGCTCATCAGGCGGGACCAGGCCTCCGCCTTGGCCGCCTCGGTGGGCACCGCGGCGCGAGCCGTCAGGGCGGCGTGGTGGCCCGCGACCGACTTGTCGCGCTCGGACTCGGGGTCGATGTGCGAGGGGTCGCCGAGCTCGGCGAGCCGGTGCACCGCCGCCCACCGCACGCTCGGGTCCACGCCGTCGCGCGCCAGCCAGCCGACGAGGAAGTCGCGGTCCGCGCTGAGCCGCGCCAGCACGCGGGAGGCGCCGGGCGCGAGGGCCGGGTCACCGCCGTCGACGGCGCCCCGCGCGATGTCGGCCACCACCGAGAGGTGGGCGGCGACCTCGGCCGGCTCGTCGTAGCGCCGCACGACCGCCTGGAGGGCCTTCATGACGCCCTCGAAGACGAGCGGGTGGCGCTCCGGGCGCAGGTGCCGGTCGGCCAGGGCGACCAGCTCGCCGACCCCGATGACCGTGGACTCGGTGAGGTCGACGGCGGTCCACCACAGCATCGCCCGGGTCAGCTGCGACTCCACCGACGACAACCCGGCCGTGATCGCGGCCCAGGACTGCTCGTCCGGGCGGATCACCGCGAACGTCTCGTCGCCCGAGTTGGGCACCACGACGCGCCCGGCGAAGTCCTCGAGCCGCACCGGCTCGGCGCCCAGGTGCACGTCGCGGGAGTCCACGAGGCGCATCGCGTCGTCGTACGCCGACACGGTGAGACGGTGCGGTCGCGAGCCCTCGCGCGTCAGCACAGGGACGTCCCCGTCCCTGGTCACGACCAGGGTGTCGAAGCCCGTCGTGCGGAGCCAGGCGGCCGCCCAGGCGCGGACGTCGAGGTCGCTGGCGGCGTCGAGGGAGTCGAGGAAGTCGGCCAGGTCGGCGTTGCCGAACGCGTGGGAGGACAGGTGCCTGTTGACGCCGGCCAGGAAGTCCTCCTCGCCCAGCCAGTGGCCGAGCTGGGCGAGCGCCGCGTTGCCCTTGGCGTAGGTGATCATGTCGAAGTTCGCGAACGCGGTGTCGACGTCGACGATCTCCTCGGTGTCCTCGGCGATGGGGTGCGTCGAGCGGCGTCGGTCGGCCCGGTAGCCGGTGGGCTTGCGCGTGATGGCGGCGGACGTCCACGTGTCGGTGTATCCGGCCGCGACGCCGGCGACGTCGTAGCCCATGAAGTCGGCGAAGGACTCGTTGAGCCAGGAGTCCTCCCACCACTTCATCGTCACGAGGTCGCCGAACCACATGTGGGCCATCTCGTGGGCGATGACGGAGGCCATCCACTCGCGCTCGAGCTCGGTCGGCGTGCCCTGGACGAGCGCCTGGTCGCGGAACACCACGCAGCCGGGGAACTCCATGGCGCCCCAGTTGAGGCCGGGCGCGAAGACCTGCTGGTAGTCGGCATAGGGGTACTCCGGCTCGAAGACCGTCGTGTAGTGCTGGAAGCACGCGCTGGTGATGCGGCGCAGCTCCTCGGCGTCACGCCGCAGCTCGCGCTCCTGCGAGGCGCGCGCGTGCCAGCCGAACGGCAGCGTGCCGCCCGGCGCCGGGGCGTACGGCTCGTCCCAGGTCACCGACACCCACGGTCCACCGACGAGGGTGAACAGGTAGGACGAGAACGGCGGCGTCTGCTCGAAGACCCACGTGTCGGCCGTCCCGCCCGCCGAGCGCGACGCCAGCGCGCCGTTCGCCAGCACCGTCCAGTGCGAGGGGGCCGTCACCGACAGCGAGAACGTCGACTTGATGTCGGGCTGGTCGAAGCACGGGATCACCTTCTGGGTGATGTCCATCGAGGTGTGCGCGCAGACGTAGCGCTCGCCGTCCGCGGGGTCGATCGTCTCGGTCATGCCGTCGCCGTCGTGGACGTACGGCATCCGCGCGGTGACGCGGACCGTGTTGGTCTCCGCGAGGTCCGTCAGCGCGATGCGCCCGTCGGCGTACGGCGCCGGGCGGCCGTCGAGGGTGACGTCCGTGCCGCCGGTGAGCTCGAGGAACGACGACGCGCCCGGCTTCGTGCACCGGAACGAGATGGTGGCCTCGACGGCGAAGTCCTCGGTCGAGGTCAGGTCGAGGTGGAGCTCGGTGTGGACGTCGGTCAGCAGGTCGGCGCGCTCACGCGCCTCGGGCAGCATCAGGGGCACCGGGACACCCTAGGCGTCGCTCCTCGGGTCGAGCACCCGGGATTCGACCCGGCGCCTCGTGCGGGTCTAGAGTTCCGGGGTTGCCTCGGCGAGGGAGCCCGCACGACCGGGACTCCGTGATCGACTGGGCCGGAACGCCTCACCGCGCCGCGCCCACGATCCGGAGCGCGGCGTTCGTCGTCTCCGGCCCCCGAGGCCCGCGAACCGGGCCCCACGACGCAGGGGCCGACGACCTGACCAGCCCCACGTACGGAGAACATGATGTCTGCCCCCGAGAAGATCGCCGCCGAGTCGCGCACCGAGTTCGGCAAGGGCGCGGCTCGCCGCATCCGCCGCGCGAACAAGATCCCCGCCGTCATCTACGGCCACGGCAACGAGCCGGTCCACCTCATCCTGCCGGGACACCAGACGATGATGGCCCTCAAGCACGGCGGCGCCAACGCCCTGCTGTCGCTCGACGTCGACGGCTCCGAGCAGCTCGCGCTGACCAAGGACGTCCAGGTCGATCCGATCCGCCGTGTCATCGAGCACATCGACTTCGTCGCCGTCGTGCGCGGCGAGAAGGTCACCGTCGAGGTCCCGATCCACGTCGTGGGCGAGGCCGCCGCGGACACCCTCGTGGTCAACGAGAACGCCGTCGTGTCCGTCGAGGCCGAGGCCACCCACATCCCCGAGTTCTTCGAGGTGTCGGTCGAGGGCGCCGAGGTCGGCACCCAGGTCCTCGCCAAGGACCTCGCCCTCCCCTCGGGCACCACGCTGCTCGCCGACGACGAGCTGCTCATCGTCAACGTGACCCAGCAGATCTCCGCCGAGGCCCTCGAGGCGGAGCTGGAGAGCGCCGAGGCCGACGCCGGCATCGAGCACGACGCCCCGGCGTCCGCGGACGCCGAGGCCGACGCCGAGGGCACCGACTCCGAGTGACCCGGCGCATCTGCGCCTGCTGACCCCGTCGAGTCGGCGCTTGTGTCCAGCGGGATCCGGACACAAGCGCCGACTCGACGCCATTTCGGTGCGCACCAGCGCCGAGTCGACTGATTGGATGAGTGCCGTGAGTGACGCCTCGGACGTGTGGCTCGTCGTCGGCCTCGGCAACCCCGGCCCGGCGTACGCCGGTCACCGGCACAACATCGGCTACATGGTCACCGACGAGCTCGCCCGGCGGATGGGCTCACCGCCGGGGAAGGCGAGCTGGCGCGCGCACAAGACGGGTCGCGCCGACGTCGTCGAGGGCCGCCTGTCGCTCGGCGGGCCCCGCGTCGTCCTCGCCCGCGGCCGCGGCTGGATGAACGAGTCCGGCGGCCCGGTCAAGGCGCTCGCCACCTTCTACAAGGTGGACCCCGACCACGTCATCGCGATCCACGACGAGCTCGACATCGCGTTCGGCACGCTGCGGATCAAGCTCGGCGGTGGCGACAACGGCCACAACGGGCTCAAGTCGATGCGGTCCTCGCTGGGCACCGGCGACTTCTACCGCGTGCGAGCCGGCATCGGCCGCCCGCCGGGCCGCCAGGACGTCGCCGACTTCGTGCTGTCCAACTACTCCGCAGCCGAGCGCAAGGAGCTGCCGTTCCAGGTGTCCGACGCCGCCGACGCGGTCGAGTCGCTGATCACCGACGGCCTCGAGAAGACCCAGCAGCGCTTCAACTCCTGATCCACGCGCCCAGCAGCCTCCCCCGTATGGGGCATGTAGTGGCAGGCCCGGCGCCCTAGCGTCGAGGCATCGGCGGAGGGGGACGACGTGGCTGCTGGCGCCCATGGCCGGACGACACGGAGGCTGCTCGTGGGCACCGTCGTCGTGCTGGTCGCGGTGGTCGCCGCGCTGGAGGTCAGCGTGGTGGGGCGGCTCGACCGCATCGAGGGCGCCTTCGCCGACCTCGGCGCTCGGCCGCCCGCAGCAGCGGGGGAGACGGTGCTCATGGTCGGCACCCGTCCGCTGCAGGCCAACCCCGCGTCGGCCGACGCGGCCGGCGGCGACGTGTCGTGGCTGCCGGGGGAGCAAGCCGTGGAGTCGGTGATGCTCGTCGAGATCGCCGACGACCGTCGCCGCGTCGAGGTGGTGTCCCTCCCGTTGGAGGAGGAGCTCGTCGACGCCGTCGGTGCGGCCGCCCGTACGTCGGTCGCCGCGGTCGAGACCGGCACGGACCGTCGCGTCGATCATGTCATGGCGGTCGACTGGCAGATGCTGCGCGAGCTGGGCTACCTTAGCAGGACGCCGCTGCACTACCGGTACGGGTCGTCGCCCGGGGAGCAGCAGGACTTCCTGCAGCCCGTGCTGAGGAACACGTTGCACGCCGAGATGCGCCGTGAGCCCTGGAACGTCTACCAGGTGCTTCGGGCCGCCTCGGGCGGCACGGCCCTCGACGACACGTGGTCGCTCCTCGAGCTGCACGCGCTGCTGCTCTCGCTGCGCGACCTGCGCTCGGCCGACATCACGTTCAGCACGGCCGACCCGACCTGACGGCCCGGCGCGACGCCGAGGCCGCCAGCGCAGACGGGCGGCCGCCGGCAGCCTCACCAATATGTGGCAAAGCCCCCGCCGGCGCGTCAACGGGCGGACGCGGCGCACCACGATGACCGACGGACGGGCGGTCCGTCCGCACGGGGGAGCGGAGTGATGGATGGCTGAGGTCGGCGTCGTCATCCCGGCGCACAACGAGGCCGCGACGATCGGCCGGACCCTGGCTGCGCTCAGGCGCGGCGTCGACGCCGGTCGGCTCGACGTGGTCGTGGTCGCCAACGGGTGCACCGATGACACCGCCGGGCGCGCACGCGCCTGCGAGCCGCCCGTGCGGGTCCTGGAGATTGCGCAGCCGTCGAAGGTCGAGGCCGTCCGCGTGGGCAACGCGGCGGTGCACGTCTTCCCCCGGGTCCACCTCGACGCGGACATCGAGTTGAGCGGTGAGGACGTGCTGCACCTGGTCCGAGTGCTCAGCTCCGGTGAGGCGCTCGCCGCAGCGCCCCGCCGGGTCGTGCCGCGCGAAGGGTGCTCGTGGCCGGTGCGCTGGTTCTACGACGTGTGGGAGGAGCTCCCGCAGGTCGCGAGCGGGCTCTTCGGCCGGGGCGTCGTGGTCGTGACCGCGGAGGGCCAGCGCCGTCTCGATGCCCTGCCGCCCGCGCTGGGCGACGACCTCGCGATGTCCGAGGCCTTCGACGACAGCGAGCGGCTCGTGGTCGAGGAGGCGGTCGCCGTCGTCCACCCGCCGCGCACCCTCGCCGACCTCGTCCGCCGGCGCATCCGCATCGTGACCGGCAACCGGGAGGCCGACGCCAACGGCACGCGTCGCGCGACGTCCCGCACCACCCCGGGCACGCTGGCGCGACTCGTGCTGCGACAGCCGCGGCTGGCAGGCCCGGCAATCGTGTTCCTCGCCGTGCACGTGGCGGCGACCATCGGCGCCCAGCGCGCTTCTCGGACCGGCGACACCACCTGGCAGCGCGACGAGAGCTCGCGCGTGCCGCTCGATTCGACCAGTGCTACCGGGAGGTCAGCGTGACCGTGCTCCTTGTCGCCAATGACGGCGGCCACATCATGCAGCTGCACACCCTGCGCCCGCGCCTGGACGTCGAGGACGTCGTGTGGGTGACGCCGCGCACCCCGCAGACCGAGTCGCTGCTCGCCGGCGAGGTCGTGCACTGGACCGAGCCCTGCCCGCCACGCGACCCGGCCGCGGTGATGCACAACGCCGCCCGGTGCCGCGTGCTGTTCGAGCAGTACGCCGTCACGCTGGTGGTCAGCACAGGCGCCGCCCTGGCCCTGGCGGTGCTGCCGCAGGCCCGGATGCGCAACATCGAGACGGTCTACATCGAGTCGGCGACGAGGTACGACGCGCCGTCGCTATCGGGTCGGATGCTGGCGATGATGCCGGGCGTGCGGACCTTCAGCCAGTCGACGGCGCTGCACACGCGCCGCTGGACCTACCTCGCGTCGCCGTGGGAGCTCTACGAGTCCGTCCAGCAGGCACCGCGGCCGGTCTCGCGGATGGTCGTGAGCCTGGGGACGCAGGAGGGCTACGGGTTCCGCCGCCTCGTCGAGCGCCTGGTGCCGCTGGTGCCGGCCGGCACCGAGGTGCTCTGGCAGACCGGAGCCACCGACGTCAGCGGCCTCGGCATCGACGCACGCCCATCCGTGCCGTCCGCCGAGATGGCCGCCGCGATAGCGGAGGCTGACGTCGTGGTCGCGCACGCCGGCACCGGCATAGCGCTGATGGCGCTCGAGAACGGCACGTTCCCGGTGCTCGTGCCGCGCCGCGCCCGGCACGGTGAGCACGTCGACGACCACCAGCTGACCATCGCGCTCGAGCTCAGCCTGCGCGACCTGTGCGTCTCACGCGACGCTGACAGCCTCAAGCTCTCCGACCTCGAGCACGCCGCTGCTCGGCGCGTCGTGAAGTCCGCGACGGCGTCCGTCCTGGACCTCGTGCCGCGCCCGAGACGCACCGTCGCGGGCCCAGTGCCGGCCCCCGTCGGCTAGGCGCTCACTTCGTCACGAAGCGCCACCCATTTCTGCCGGATTCTCAATTTACCCGATTTGGGGTACGCGGTGACATGGCCGCTCGTCACGACGCCTCGGACGCCGGCGCTCACTCATACCGCAGATGAGGCAGTTCCACGCGTGATCCGCCGTTGGCCGAACGCCCCAAGTAGCAGCACCAGCGTCCGGCGGCGCGCGTCCCCGCGACCCCTCGCCGACGGCATGAACGGACCGTCCGGTAGCGCGCAGGTTTTATGCCCCTCCGCCGTTCTGCTAGTTTCCCTGCGGTCGCTCGCCGGTGCCCCTAACGTGTGAGATCAGCACCACTACGCGGCGAGCGACGAGCGGACGGGTCCGCCTCCTGAAAGTCACCTGACACGTGCCGGGCCCTCCGTTCCTGCAGGTCCAGCCCCCAGGTTGGGTCTCGATGCCCGTGGCGCGCGCCCTCATTCGGCGTGCGCCGACCCCCCGAGCGGAGAACCCTCAATTGTCGAACATCATGAGCACGTCCCTGACCAGAGTCCTCGTTGCCGCAGTCGGCACCGCCATGAGCCTCGGTGCGCTCCAGTCGAGCGCCGGAGCCCTCGACAGCGCAGACCGCAGTGGCGCTGATCGCGGGGCAGACGCCACGGCTGCTGCGAAGCCCGCCGCGGGATCGAAGTCCGAGTCGAAGGAGCGCAAGCGCCTCACGATCACGAAGGACGGCACCGTCGTCGATGGAGCCCGCGTCCACGGATCGATCTCGGTCAAGGCGGACAACGTCACGATCAAGGACACCACCGTGAAGTTCGGTGGCTACCACAGCATCCGCATCTTCCCCGGCGCGGAGGGGACGAAGATCCTCCGCACGACGATCAAGTGCCGGGCCAACCGCACCAACGGCATCGTCTTCGGCAACTACCTCGCCCGCAAGGTCCGGGTGAACGACTGCCGCAACGACTTCATGAGCAGCAAGCGCAACCCGGCCGTCGTGCTCAAGAGCTGGGTCGACGGCAAGCCGTTCGAGATCAAGGCGCCGACCACCACGACCACGGTGCTCACCCCGCCCCCGCCGCCCTCGACCGGCCGGCCCAACGCGTCCAACACGGGCGTCCCGGCGGGGACGAAGCTGCGTCCGTCCGGCGGCATGACGATCACCGAGGACGGGACGGTCATCGACGCGCTCCACGTCCAGGGCTCGATCACCATCGAGGCCGACAACGTCACGATCCGCAACTCCCTGATCCAGACCGACACCGACGGGTACCCGATCCACGTCGACGGCGGCGCGACCGGTGCCCTGATCGAGAACGTCGAGATCGACAACATGGGCGGCACCGGCATCGGGATCCTCTTCTCCACCGACAGCAGCGGCACCGTCCGGCGTGCCAACATCCACTCTGCTGAGGATGGAGTGCGCATCCAGGGCGATGACGTGTCGCTGGAGTACTCCTACGTCCACGACCTGCAGCGGCAGCCCGGTGGGCACCACGACACGGTGCAGATCCGCAGCGGGGACAACATCACCCTGCTGGGCAACACGCTGCTGCCGTACGTCGAGTCGACGGGTGACCCGATGAACGCGGCGCTCCAGATCGGTTCCCTCCTGGGTGACGACCAGATCTCCAACCTGCGCGTCGTCGGCAACTACATGAACGGCGGCAACTACACGATCAACGGCGGCAGCGACGGCATCGTCGACAGCGCTGTCTACAGCGGCAACCGGTTCGGTCGCGACTATCGCTACGGCGTCGTCGGCAACATGGACGGTGCGAGCACGTGGGACAACACCAACGTGTGGGACGACAGCAGCAGCCCGGCGCGCTGACGACACCGTTGCACCGTTACGCCTTCGGACCTCGTCGGCTGCTCCGGCAGTCGACGGGGTCCGTCGCGTTATCATCCTGTACGGGCGCGGGTCCGGGAGGTGAAGGTGCGATGGAAGCCCCGTCGAGCACGCCGCGTTGCCGGCGGGCACGCCCCACCGGGCGCCGGCCGGGTCGCGCGTCCTGGGTCGCCCTCGTCGGCGTCCTCGCCCTCCCGGCCTGCAGCGACCCGAGGCCCGACGCGGGACCCCCACCCTCACCCACGCCGTTTACGCCGTCCACCGAGAAGTCTGCCCCCGACTCGACCGCGCGCCCGCCCTCCGGCCCGTGGTCGGGCCCGGCTTCTGAGGGTCCGGCCGATCGCTCGTCCGAGCGTCCTGGCGAGTCGAGCACCGGGGTGCCGGCAGGCAGGACGCTGCGTCCCTCGGAGGGGCTGACCGTCACCAAGGACGCCACCGTCCTGGAGGGGCTCCATATCCAGGGTCGAGTCACCATCGCGGCGGACGACGTCATCCTGCGGGAGTCCCTGGTGCAGACGGACACCTCGACCTATCCCATTCACGTGACCGACGACGCGACCGGCGTCCTCATCGAGGACGTCGAGGTCGACAACCTGGGTGGCACTGGGATCGGCATCCTCATCTCGAGCGGCAGCACCGCCACGATCCGGCGTGCCGACATCCACTCCGCCGAGGACGGGATCCGCATCCAGGGCGATGACGTGACGATCGAGGACTCCTATGTCCACGACCTGCAGCGCCAGTCGGGCGGGCACCACGACACCATCCAAATCCGTAGCGGGGACAACGTCACTCTGGAGGGCAACACGCTGCTGCCCTACGACGAGTCGACGGGCGATCCGATGAACGCAGCCCTCCAGATCGGTTCCCTCCTGGGTGACGACCGGATCTCCAACCTGCGCGTCATCGACAACTACATGAACGGCGGCAACTACACGATCAACGGCGGCAGCGAGGGGATCGTCGACAGCGCTTTCTACAGCGGCAACCGGTTCGGCCGCGACTACCGCTACGGCGTCGTCGGCAACATGGACGCCGCAAGCACGTGGGACGACTCCAACGTCTTCGACGACACCGGCGATCCGGCTCGCTGATCCGGACCGCCCGCCCCGCGCGTCGCGTACTGTCCCTGCAAGCGCATCGGTCACCAGGGGAGGTCGGCTCATGGGGCTCCGGACGCGACCAGCGCAGTCCACCAGGGACGACGTCGACGAGCTCCTCGTCGAGGTCGTGCGCCAGTCGGAGGTGCTGCCGCCCGTGGCGGCGCACGCCCACCCCGACCTCGTGCAGGCGGCTCGCTTCCACCGGATCGCTCCACTCGTGCACGTGGCGCACCGGGACGCGGCACCGGACGTCGCGCGCCTGTTCCGGGAGGACCGCATGCGGGCGATCACCATGCACCTGCGCTCGTGTGCCGCCCTGCAGCAGCTGAGCTCCGCGCTCGGCGACGTCGAGTGGGTGACGTTCAAGGGCCCCGTCTACTCCGAGCACGCGCACCCGGTCCCCGGCCTGCGCGCCTACAACGACGTCGACGTGCTGGTGGACCCCTCACGCCTCCGTGCGGTGAGCCGCAGGCTGGGCGAGGCCGGCTGGCGCATCGCGGACTACGAGGACATGCTGCTCAACCGGGCGGTGCCCGGCGAGATGCACTGGGTCAGCACCTCCGGAGTCCTCGTCGACCTTCACTGGTCGATGATCAACATGGCCTCGCGTCGCCGACTCTTCGACGTGCCCACCGCAGACCTGCTGCACCGGCGCGTGCCGGTGCTGCTCGGGACGCAAGAGGCCTGGACGCTGGACCCGGCCGACACGCTCGTGCACGCGTGCCTGCACGCAGCGCTGTCTGGCGCGAACAAGTTGATCTACCTCGTCGACGTCGACCGGCTGAGCCGCTCCATCACCGACTGGGACGACCTGGCGGACCGAGCGCGGCAGTGGCGCGCGCAGGTGCAGGTGGCCCTCGTGCTGGGGCGGTCGCAGCGGGTGCTGGGCACGACGTTCCCGACAGATCTGCCGTCGCGCCTGCGCGTGCCGCGGTCGCTTCAGGCGGCCATGGTGCTGACCGACCGGGTCGCGCCCGTGCCGCACGGACGGACGAATGCGGGCCTGAACAGGTTCGTCGCCCGAGCCGTCCGCGCGAGCGGACCTGCGACGCTCGCCGCCGCCGGCCGCAACGCGACGCGGTGGCTGGGCGATCGGCGCTCTACCCCCGCGCACGGGGAGGGCCCGCGCCGCGGAGCCGACGAGACCGCGCTGGAGGTCTACCTCGCCGCCGTGGAGTCTGCCGCCCGCGCCTCGGTAGGCCTGGGGCCGCCCCCATCCGCGGCCCGCCGCTCGGGCGCCTGACCGCCGGCTGCGCCGACCGGTGGAAGGGGTCTGGTCCAGTGAGTGGCTCGAGGCCTGAAACCTTCCGGCGTGGTAGGTCCTCGTCTAGCGTGGCCACGGTGGGGGGAGGTGGGCCGTGGACCAAGGTGGAGCCGCGCACCTGGACGGACGGGTGACCCGCGTCGGTGCGCGATCGAGCCACCGGGTCGGCACCAGGAGGTTCGGCGCCCTGGGGAGCGTCCGCAGGGCCTGGCGGCGCCTCTCGCCGTTCTTCCGCGGCTCTCGCGCCTGGCTCGCGCTGCTCGTGGTCCTGGCCGTGTCGGCGGGACTGCTCGAGGCGTCGGTCCTGGCGCTCATCGCGGCCATGGCGGTCTCCCTCTCCGAGGGCAGCGCGAGGACCTCGTTGAGCATCGGCCCGGTGGGCGTCGGGATGTCGCAGACCGTGACGTTCGTCGTCGCCATCTCGCTCACCGTTGCGCGCACGCTGCTCCAGCTCGCGCTCGCCTACCTGCCGGCACGGATGAGCGCACAGGTCATGGCGGACCTGCGCATTGACCTCTTCGACGCCTTCGCCGGCACCGCGTGGTCGACGAAGGCGCGCGAGCGGGACGGCGCTTTCCAGACGTTGATGACGCAGAACGTCACGAACGTGGCGTCCGCCGTCATCGGCCTCGGCAACGGGCTCACGGCCACGATCATGTTCGTGATGATGGTGGTCGTCGCCCTGCTCCAGAACGCGCTGGCGGCCGGGGTGCTCGCGGTGGCGGCGGTGGTCCTGTTCGCGGCACTGCGTCCGCTCGCGCGCGTCCTGCGGCGCAACGCCAAGCGGCTGAGCGGCGAGGCCATGAGCTTCACCGAGAGGGTGCAGGACGTCGTCCTCGTCGCGGAGGAGACCGAGGTGTTCGGGGCGACGCCGACCTACGTGTCCGGCTTCCACCGCCAGGTCGACGCCGTTCGGCGGCCGCACGCGCGCACCCGTTTCCTGTCCGGCGCGCTGCCCGCGCTCTACCAGAGCGTCGCGCTGATCATGCTGGTCGTGGCCCTGATCGGGGTCGCCCTCTCCGGCGCGACCGACCTCGCCGCCCTGGCGGCAGTCATCCTCTTGCTCATCCGCGCGCTGACCTACGCGCAGCAGATCCAGACCGCCGTGACCAACATCGACGAGCGCATCCCCTTCATGGACCAGATCGCCGATGCGCTCGAGCGCTATCGCGGCAACCCGCAGCAGGACGGTCCGGAGGAGCTCGGCGAGGTCCGGTCGCTGCGGATGGAAGAGGTCTGCTTCTCCTACCGACCCGGCACCGAGGTCCTGCGAGACGTGAGCTTCGAGGTCCGCAGGGGCGAGGCGATCGGCATCGTCGGGCCTTCGGGCGCCGGCAAGTCCTCCATCGTCCAGCTCCTGCTGCGGCTGCGGGAGCCGAGTGCCGGGGCCGTCCTGGTCGACGACCGTGACGTCGCGCAGGTCCGGCGCGACCAGTGGCGCCGGGGCGTCGCCTACGTCCCGCAGACGTCCCAGCTCGTGTGGGGCACCGTGCGCGACAACATCCGCTTCTACCGTGACTGGATCGACGACGACCAGGTGGAGCGCGCCGCGCGGCGCGCGCACATACACGACGACATCATGTCCTGGCCCGACGGCTACGCCACCCGGGTCGGCCAGCGGGTCGGTGCCGTGTCCGGCGGCCAGCGCCAGCGAATCTGCCTGGCCCGGGCGTTGGCTGACGAACCGCAGGTGCTGGTGCTGGACGAGCCGACGAGCGCCCTCGACGTCCGCTCCGAGGACGCGGTCGCGGCGTCACTGCACGAGCTCAAGGCCGACACCATCCTGGTGCTCGTCGCCCACCGGCTGTCGACGCTGTCGATGTGCGACCGCATCGTGGTGATGGTCGACGGCCGGGTCTCGGCGGTCGGCTCGCACGACGACCTCGTCGACCACGACGAATTCTTCCGCGAGGTCTACGAGATCACGCAGCGGCAGCGGCAGCACTGATGGCCCTCGAGGACGCTGCCAGGCAGGCGCTCGCGCAGTTCGGCTTCCACGGCCGTGACGTCGAGCGCCTGGAGCAGCTGCCGCAGGGGGTCAAGAACGTCAACTTCCGGGTGCGGGCCGCAGACCGCGACTGGGTCCTCAAGCTGCACGCCTCGCCCGGCGCGGCGGAGCGCCTGATGCTGACGCACCGGCTCGAGACGTGTCTCGTCGAGGCGGGCCTCCCCGTCGCCCGCTTGCACCGGCCGGCAGCGGGCGGCACGTTCGTCGCGACCGATGCCGGGACCTTCACCCTCCACGGCTGGGTGGACGGCCACCAGATCTCGATCGGCGAGCGCGACGCTGTCCACGCCAGCCATCCCGACCTGGTCCGCGACCTCGGTCAGCTGCTCGGCGACCTGCACCGCGAGGGACGCCAGGCGCTCGCCGATCCCGACGCGGGCGTCCCGGTCGAGTCCTTGCTGTCCGCGCCGGCGAGGACGGTCGCGAGCATCCGTCACGGACGACCGCACCGGTTCCGCAAGACGGCGCGGCTGCGCCGCAACGGCGGCGCGTTCGACCGCTGGGTCCTGAGCGTCCTCCCGGGTCTGTTCCGGGACGCCGCGCTCCTCGCCTCGCCCCGGGTCGCGGCGATCCTCGACCCCGGCGACGTGATCCTCGCCCACAACGACGTGAACTGGGAGAACCTCGTCCTCGACCGCGACTTCGCCGTCCTCGCGCTCCTCGACTTCGACAACGCCGCGCCGCTGCCGAGGGCCCTGGACGTCGGCGCAGCAGCCGCTGTGCTCGTCGGGGCGGACGAGGAGCGGCTGCACCGATTCTTGGAGGCGTACGCCTTGGCCTTCGGGACCGCGGTCGGTCGGAGCGCGGTACACCTGGGCATGCGGTGGAAGTGCGTGCGCTCCATCCTGTGGTCCGTGGACGCCTACGTCAGCGGCCGGGTGGCCGACGTCGACCTCGTGGCGGCGTGGTGCCGGCACCTGGCGGTCTGCTGGAGCGAGCTGCCGCCGCTCAGCCCGGCTGCCGGGACGACAGTCGCCCGCTGAACGGACTCAGCTGCCGACGAGCTCGGCTCGGTAGATGTCGACCATTCGCCGTGCAGCGTGACGCCAGGTCAGCTCGGCGGACCAGGTGACGCACTCCTCACGCAGCTCGCGGCGCTCGGTCTCACCGTGCATCACCCGCGCGAGGTGGTCGGTGAGCGTGCCGACGGAGCGAGGCTCGTGCACCAGGTCCCTCAGGCCGGGCGGCAGGAGGGCGCCAGTCGCGGTCGACACCAAGGGTATGCAGCCTGATGCCTGCGCCTCGTAGGTCACCAGTGCGCTGCCCTCCTCGACAGAGGGCAGCAGCAGCACGTCGCTGCGCCGCAGCAGTCCAGGTACGTCGTCCACGAATCCCAGAGCCTCGACGCTGTCGCGACCGAGGTGGCGCTCGAGGCGTTCGCGGTAGCCGTCGGCGAACCCGCCGGCGACCAGGAACCTCGCCCCGGCGGGCGGGCGGGCGGCGGACCAGGCCTGCAGGGCGTAATGCAGACCTTTCCGCGGCTCGGCGCGACCCACGAAGACCGCGGTGAACGGCCGTGCCGGAGTCTCGGTCCTGCCCACGGTGTGGAAGCGGGACGGGTCGTAGCCGTACTGGTGCCGTCGGAGCTTCTCCACGC
The DNA here is from genome assembly GCF_017916385.1 of Nocardioides xinjiangensis. Lineage (NCBI taxonomy): Bacteria > Bacillati > Actinomycetota > Actinomycetes > Propionibacteriales > Nocardioidaceae > Nocardioides > Nocardioides xinjiangensis. The sequence goes on along the minus strand of NZ_JAFMSW010000001.1, from coordinate 1,022,612 downwards.
TCGTGCCGCGGTCGCGGAACGTCCGGGCGACGTGCGCCGACGGGACCATCAGCAGGTCAGCCGCGTCGTACTCGTCGGTCTCCAGGCGAAGCCGGTGAGCGTCGGGCCGGTGGGAGTGCCCCCTTGGCAGGCCGACGCCCACCGTCGCCGCCTCCCGCGCGGCTTCCTCGAAGGCGTTGGCGGTGTGCGTGTTCGGCACCTCGCGCGAGGCGAGGACGCCGTGCATGCGAGCCGCGCGCATTGTGCGGAGGCCACCTTGTGGCCACGTGTGCACCACGTCGAACGCCTCCCCGCCCGTGCGGAGGAAGCGGGCGGCGGCCGCGTCGTGGAAGTTCCGCGCACGCAGGGGCGACCCGAACGCCCGGTGCGGCACCCGCCGGCCCCGCAGTCGAAGCGTCTCATGCACGCGCACCGCTGGGGGCAGGGCGGCGTGGAGGGAGGTGCAGACGAGGGTGACGTCAGCACCGGTTTCCGACAAAGCGAGCACCTGGTTCAGCGCGGTCGTGCCGATGCCGGGAACGCCGACCTGGTGAGGGAAGCTGTAGAGAATCCTCACGTGCCCACGCCCGGGGGACCCGATGCAGGAGACGGTCGTGCACCGCCCTTGAGCGTGCTGCCCGACAAGATGGCGGGGGTCGCCCGGGCGCTCCTCTGGTCGGGTCCGGCCCCCAGCAGTGCGCGCACGGCCGTCCGGTGCCGCGATTCTCCGGCGCGCGCTCGCATGGCCTCGTTGAGGAGCACGGCCGCCCAGTACGCCGCGCTGGCGGGACGCGAGTGGCGCTTGCGGTAGAGCCGGGTGCGATTCACCGCGGCGAGGGCCCAGAGGTCGGCCGACGTCGCCTGGTCCCCTCCCTGGTGGACGACCTGCGCAGCCTCGACGAGCTGCAGACGGTAGCCGGCGTCACGTACGCGCAGGCAGTAGTCGGTCTCCTCCGAGTACAGGAAGAAGCGCTCGTCCCACTCGCCGACGGCGTTGATGGCGGCCCGGGTGACCATCATCGCCGCCCCCGTGGCCCAGTCGGCCACGGCTCCGTCGCGGTAGCGGGTCGCGTCGCGCACGGTCTCGCCCAGCAGGGCGACACGTCCGGCCCGGCGCCCCCCGAGCAGCGCCTCTCCCAACGCCCGGGGGACGCTCGGTTCGCGACGCAGGGACCAGCACAGTGTCCCGTCGGACGCTAGCATCAGCGGCACGGCGATGCCGATCGACGGGTCGCGCGAGACCACATCGAGCAAGGTCGACACGCTTCCCGGGGACGGGACTGCGTCCGGGTTCAGGACGTACGCCGCCCGCGCCGCCGGGTACCGACGGAGCGCAAGGTTGATGCCGCCAGCGTAGCCGGCGTTGTGACCGGCATTGATCACCCGGACCCACGGTGCGGACGCCCGGACTAGGTCGGGCGTGCCGTCCGCCGAGTCGTTGTCGGCGACGACGACGAGGCAGCGGCGCACGGACGCCAGTGCCGCAGGCAGCGCCGCGAGCAGCGCTCCGATGACACGGGAGCTGTTGTAGGTGACGACCGCGACGACGACGTCGGCCCCATCAGTGTCGCGGACCAGTCCCGCGGGTGCCCCTACGACGGTCACCATCGTGCGGGCCGTCCGGCGATCGAGCGCGCCCGGCGGCGCACGCCCGACCAACGTCGCCGCCAGCCGGCGTACGCGCAAGGATCGAGCGAGGCAGTCTGCAGCACGAGTGCGCTCTGCCGCAGCTGCGCCACCCACTGGTCGACCGTGGTCACACCGTTGGCCCTCGCTGAGAGAGGCATGCGGTCCGCCAGGTCGGCATCTTCCCGAATCAACGTGTGGGGCGAGCGCGGGTCGTCCATGTGGTCCTCGGGCACGAACGGGTGATAGAACCCGTTGACCGCCCCGGCCCGGGCCAGCCGGATGCAGTAGGCGGTGAACGACTCGTTGGGCCGCAGGGGTCCGTGGGCCTGCACGAGACTGCGGGGCAACAGGTACCCGCTGCCCTGGACCCAGAGGTTTCGCAGGAGCGAGTGACCGCCGGCGAACGACTGGATCTTGTGACGCGCGAGCTCGGGGCGGAGGTCCTCCTCCGGATGGCGCCAGCTGCCGATCGCCCCGAATTGCGGGTTGGCGTCGTGGGCTGCGGTGAACGTGTCGAGCCAGCCCGATGCCACCAAACAGTCGTCGTCGACCTTGGAGACAAAGCGTGCGTCGGAGCCGTCCCACAGCCAGTTCGTGGGCTCTCTCAGCCTGACGTTGTCCCGGCTGTGGTGGTAGCGGGCGACCCTGTCGTCCTTCCGGAAGGGCCGGACGGCCTCGATGGTCGCCTCGTCGTCACCGTTGTGCCAGAGCCACACCCGATCGTCCGGCCCAAGTGTCTCGAGCAGTCGCGGCAGGGACAGGTGCACGTAGCCGGCGCTGCGGTAGGTGATCATCACGATGTCGGCACGCGGCGCCACCTCAGCCCACCTCGCTCGACTCGAGCTCGGGCCGACGCAGGTCGCGCACGACGATCCGGCGGGCGGTCCCGAGGGTCGACCCCGCCTTGGCGCGCGCCGGCAGCCGCCACCAGAGACGGAACGCCGGCATCCCGCGGTAGCGGGGCGCGGGCATGCGCATGGCAAGCATTGCCAGCCGCCGGCCCCACACCGCCCCCCGGGTCGCCCCCAGGCTCGGCTGCGATTCCGTCAGCCGCTCGAGTGGCAGCTCGACCCCGTCGAGGGCCCCGTGCGCGAACGCCGACTCGAGGAGGTCCCGGCCGCGCTCGGTCCTCAGGACGACGAGCGAGCGGCCTGCCTCGCCGTCGCGCACCGGGCGGTACCACGGGTCCCCGACGGAGAGGTCGGCGAACTCGCCGGTGTGGTCCGGGCACACCAGACATCGCCACTGGCGCTTCTTGGTCAGGCCGCCCCACGCCTCGGCGTAGCTCATCGAGGCGCGGTCGCCCGCCGTGGTCTCCACCCGGAACTCCCCGGGCCATCCCTCGCCTCGGTAGTCGACGCGAGTCACCTCCGCCGGGTCGACACCGAGCCGCTCGATGGCCTCCACCGTCGCCTCCGTGGACGGGGTACCCGCGCAGAAGATCCCCAGGGTCACCGCCACCCTCTCCTCGAGGCGGGGCCGCGCCGCCGCGGCCCGTCGTGCGGCCGCGACGTCGCACGGTTTCCCGACGACGACGCATGGGCCCTCGGCCTCCTCCACCAGGTCGAGGCGCTCGCACGGGCTGGCCGGAGCGTAGCGGGAGCCGGCCGCCGCCACGATGTCCTCGCAGGTGCGGTTGAGCACCGTCTCATTGCGGAGGGGGTCGGTGCGCGACGCTCGCACTTGGAGCGCACCCACGGCGAAGCCGGCGTCGACCGCGTGAGCGGCCAGGGCGCTGACCACCCCACCCGACGATCCGCGGTGCCGCAGGTCGCTGTCGGTGGACCAGCACTCGTAGAGCCCGAGGATCGGGCCCCACTCACCCCGGAAGGGGGCGTCGTCGAGCAGCCCGGGCGGGTGGCTCAGCGCCCTTCCAGGACAGGCGTCGACGCCTTCGCCCGTGGTGCGCGTCGTGATCCCGACAATGGGCAGCGGCCGGCGACCGACGCCCGGCACATCGGCCATCCGGAGTCGGTCGCGATGCAGGTACGCGCACGCGCCGCAGCCGGTGCACAGTCGGGCATCGACGATGCCCTCGATGGAGTCGAGATCGTGCTTACTCATGCACCCGGACCCTCCGAGCCGGCGGGAGCGCTCGGGCACCCAGCTGCAGGACCTCCTGCAGCTGGGTGCGGGAGCGCTCGACCGTGGCCGCGCCCCGGTCGGCGAGGACGGCACGGCTGTGTGCCCGGTCGTGCCAGCCGGCCACCAGCCTCTCGACCGCCTCGTGCCCGTAGCACGCGCGCGCGTCGACCACCTGGTCACCGAGGCCGCAGGTCTCGAAAACGCCCCGCGTCTTGTCGCTGTAGGCATAGGCGGCCGCCGGCGTGGTCGTCGACAGCGCCGCTATCGTCGCGTGCATGCGGCTGCCCACGAACCAGTCGAGTGTCGCGATGCACCACTTGAGCTCGGAGGCGTCCAGCTCGGGAGGCAGCACGCAGGTCCGATCACGCTCGGCGTCGGTCAGGGCGTCGAGGACCCGGTGGATGGCGTGGATGTCGCTTTCGCCCTCACCGCCGTGGCCGTGGACGTGCGGGACGAGCACGACGCGAGCCCCGGCTCCGACGAGCTGACGCACCAAGAGGATCGCGGTCTCGAAGTAGTCACCGGCCAGCCCGAACCGCGCGTGCGCCTCGGGGCCCTGCAGTAGGCCGCTCACGTTGACGCCGGCAGTGTCCTCGCCGGCGAGCTCCTCCAGCTCGCTGGCGAGGCGGTCAGCGGGACGGCGCGGCTCGAGCGCGAAGGCGACGTCGACCCCGTCGCGCAGACGAGTCGGGTCGGCGTCGGGTCCGGCGAGCTCCAGCAGCTGTGCATGGCTCCACGGGTCCCGGGCGTAGGCGACGGTGGCCGCCCTGATCAACCGCCCGGCGAGGGCGCGTGCCTCTGAGGACCGGAACGGTCCGTAGGTCTGGGGGAGCAGCACGAGGGGTCGCCCGCCCCGCACGGCTGCGGCCTTGGGCGCGCAGACGGCGTGCAGACGCGCCGTCCCGTAGAGGTCGGTGAAGCTGTCGCCAGCGCTGACGTCGAGGACGACGTCGGCCTCCGCGAACCGCTGCGCCACGGGGTTGAGCCGGGTCGAGACGGCCTGCGCGAAGCGGATGTGAGCCCAGGACTCGGGCCGGTGCCAACGCCGGGAGCGCCGGACACCGGCGAGCTCGACGGAGATGCGGTCGTAGCGTCCGCTCGTCTCAGCTCGGATGCCCCACTCGTCGTCCAGGATCGTCAGGTGTGCAAGCGGGGCGTCGCGCTGCACCGCGTCGACGACCGACCGGCCCAGCGCCTCGACGCCGCGGTTGCCGTTGCCGATCGGAGCGCCGGCCAGGACGAACCGCGCCGGCTCCTCCGGCGCCTCCTGGCGCGCCGCCCCCGCTGCGATACCCATCGCACTCCACCCCCAGCTCCGGCGTCTGGTCACGCCTCACCAACTCCCGCCGTGGGGAGTCCGTCAGAACGGTGCGCGACGACCACGTGGCCGTCCGCGCCTCGACGGGGGATATGCCCCAATTTGGGGAGGCGTCGCTGCCGCCCCCCGGGAGAAGGTTCTCGTGACATGTGGGGGGTCGACTGATGGATGTCTGGCGGATCACGGTGGCCGCGCTGCGCCGGTGGTACGTGCTGCTGCCGCTGCTCGGTGTGACGGTGCTGCTGGTGCTGACGGCGGGGCGCGGAGTGCAGCCGGAGTACGACGTGACCGGTGCGACCATGCTGGTGCCGGGGCGGGACGTGCCGGATGTGCCGAACCCCTACGGGGGGCCGGCCGAGGCGAACGCCGCGGTGGGCATCGTGCTGAACAGCCCGGAGGTCCGGCAGGCGATCGCCGACCAGGGCCTCGTCGCGTCCTACGAGGTGGCGCCGCAGTCGCGGAGCACCGTCATGAACTTCCAGGTCCGCAGCGACACGCCGGAGGCAGGCATCGAGACGGGCGTCGCCGTCTTCGAGCAGGCGGCCAAGGAGCTCCGCGACCGGCAGAACGCGGCCGGCATCCGGTTGAGCCAGCAGTACAGCATCGACGTGCTGCAGGCCCCGTCGGTCTCGGCTGCAGTGACCGACGGCAAGCTCCGCAACATGGCGGTCGTCGGTGTCCTCGGAGGTGCACTGTCGTTGGCGATTGCCGTGTTCTTCGACGACGTGGTCGGGCTGCTGCGGCGCCGCCGTCGGCGGCGGCATGAGTCGGATCGTGGCCACGACCCTTCGAGACACTCGTCGAAGGACTCGGCCAGAGGCCCGGCGAAGGACCCGGTAAAGGGCGCGTCCGAGAGGCAGGCGGCCGACCACGCCGTCGACGTTCCCAGCGACCAGCGTCCGACCCATGCGGCCGTCGCAGCTGCGACGCCGCCATCCGCTGATGCTGACGCCGACGCCCCCCGGTTGCGCAGGTCGAAGCCCGAGCGTTCGCCGCACGGCAGCGACCCCGAGGGGCAGGGCCGCTCGGCTGGTCAGCCGCGCAGCATGGCGGCCAGCGACGCGCGATGAGCGGTCGCTGGACGGTCCCAGCCGCGGGATCGGACGAGTGGCGACCGTCGTTACTCAGGGTCCCGCGCGTCGTCATGGTGGCTGCCCGGGAGCGGCTGCCGGTCCTCCTGCGGCCGCGCAGGATCACGACGTTCGCCCTCCTGGCGGCGTTCCTGGTCCTGCAGTTCCTCATTCCTGCTCGCCTCGTCATCAGTGGCATGGGGGCCGCGGGGCGCCCGTCGGTCGCCGTGGGCATCCTGCTGCTGTTCCTGTGGTTGCTCTCCGCAGTCCGCGCACACCAACTCCCGGCTGGCCGCCAACCCGTGCGCTGGGTCGTGGGCCTGTTCGTGGCCACGCAGTTGGTGGGGTACGTCATCGGGTTTGACCGGTTCCCTTCAGCCATCGAGGCAAGTGCGGCGGACCGGTGGTTGATCCTCATCTTCGCGATGGCAGGGATCACCCTGACCGTCGCGGACGGGATGCGGACGCGGGCCGACCTGGACCGGGTGCTACGGCTGGTTGTCAGCATGTCGGCGCTGATGGCCCTGGTGGGGACGCTGCAGTTCTTCCGGCTCGTCGACATCGCGCAGCTCATCCGCATCCCCGGGCTGCGCCTCAACAACAGCCTCATCGTGGTAGGCACGCGAGGTGACACGGCCCTGGCCCGGGTGGCCGGGACGGCGAGCCACTACATCGAGTTCGGCGTCGTCCTGGCGCTCGTCCTGCCGATCGCCCTGCACTACGCCTACTTCGCCGCGCCGGGGCGGGCGCGACGATGGCAGTGGTTGCAGGCCTCGGCGATCGCCTTCGCGATCCCGCTCTCGATCTCCCGGTCCGCCATCCTCACCGTGGCCGTCACGTTCCTCCTGCTGTCCGTGATCTGGCCGTGGCGGCACCGCTACAACGCGTTCGTCGTCGGCATCGTGGCCCTCGCGGCGTTCCGCGTGATCAATCCCGGGGTGCTCGGAACCATCCGCTCGCTGTTCACCAACGCGGGCAACGATCCGAGCGTGCAGGACCGGATCGCACGCACCGACTACGTGCTGGAGCTGTGGAGCAGTCGTCCTTGGTTCGGCCGGGGAGCGGGGATGATCATCCCGGAGCAGTACATCCTGCTGGACAACCAATGGTTCGGGATCTTGCTCGCGGGCGGGCTGTTCGGCGTCGTCATGACGCTGCTCTACTTCGGGGCCCCCTACGGCATCGCGCGAAGCGTGCGCGTGCGGGGCCAGGACCAGGAGACGCGCCACCTCGCCCAGGCCCTGGCGGTCACCATGCCAGCCGCGGTCTTGAGCGCGGGGACCTTCGACGCGTTCGGCTTCCCGACCTGGGTCGGCGTGATGAGCATCTTCGTGGGCGCGGCGGGGGCGCTGTGGCGCTTGGACGGAGCCACCCCGTCCCGGCCCCTGCAGCTCGGGGACCCCTCCGACCGCTACGTGGCCCCACCGGTCATGGCGAGTGCCCGAGGCCGAATCCGCGAGGCATGGGCCAGCACGGCAGGCCCCCCGGCGCTCCGCTAGTTCGTGGACACCCCCCAGCCCCTGGCGCTCAGTGCGGCCGCGGCGGCTGAACCTGCGGCGGAGGGCGTGGCCGCCGGCACGCCGTCCGGAGTACGACCACCCACGTCGACGCGGCCGTCGTCGTCGGCCACAAGCGTGTCGAGCGCGACTAGCACGGCGTCGACGGACTGCTGGTCGAGCGGGTTCTCCCGCGCGAGGTAGGAGGTGAGGGCAGCCGAGGTGGGCGCGTCGCACGTCCGCTGCCCGGTCGCCCACACCCAGTACTCCTCCACGACCGGGAGCTGGCTGTGCGGGATCGAGCCGTGGACCGGCTGCTCGCGGACGCAGTAGTGGTAGAGCGCCTCCATCGGTCCGTCGAGCGGCGCGAAGGTCAGGCCGTCGGAGCGCATGATCGCGGCGCGCAAGTCCTGGAGCGTACGGCGGACGGGGCGGAGGTCGAGCTCGGTCAGCCGGGAGTCCTCGACCACCAACCGCAGCAGTGCCGAGCACCCGCTGAGGTCGACGGCGTCGATCTCGGTGCGGTAGCACTCGACGTGCTCGAGCCGTGACAGCCCGCTGAGGTCTAGGCGGCCGGACAGGGGCGTGCGACCGGCGCAGAACCGGACGAGCTCGGAGAGCAGCGACAGGCCGGTGATCGCCGTCACCGGTTGGGGGTCGTGCTCGTAGGTCGCAGGCAGCGACAGCCGGCCGTAGTCGTCGCCGCGGTTGAAGCCGAGATTGAGCGTCAGCACCTGGTCGAAGGCCGGTGCTCCGTCGGAGCCGGTCACCTGCAGGCCGACCCTCTTGACGTCGCCCACGGACAGCGTGGGTGCCGGTCCGGTGCCGAGCGTTGCCCCGGTGTCGAGGTCGACCCAGGCGATCTCCGCCCCGGAGATCGCGTCGTTGCCCGGCGCCAGCTCGACCGTGGGTCGCAGCGTCGGCCCGTCGACGTGCAGCTCGACCATCCGGCCGTCGACCGGCGCGGACGCGCTGGGACGCCGCTCGCGCGCGCCGGCGGCGCGGTCGCCGCTGCACGCCGACGCACCGCACGCCGCGGCGGCGGCGAGTGCGACGAGGACACCTCGTCGGCTGGGCGCGGTCATCGGTCTGGGTGACATCTGTTCCCTCGAGACTCCGGCCGCCGGACGTACGCGCGCCCGGCTCAGCCGGTCCTGGTGGTCACGACGCTCCCGGCGCCGAGCGGACTGATGTTGCCCACGCGGTCCTGGGCGAAGATCGAGTAGCTGTAGGTCGTGTTCGCGGTCAGTCCGCTGTCGGTGACGCCCTGCGCTAGCGCTGCGGGGAGCCTCACGGTCGTACCGCTGGTGTGCGTCGCCGGTGGCGTGGCGCCGACGGCGCGGCGCACGATGATCGTCTTGAGCTGGTCGTTGACCGGGTTGGTCCACGTGAGCGTCACGCTGGTGGGTCCGTCGACGGTGGCCACCGCCTGCGTGACGGGCGCCGGCATGGTGACCGGCACTGTGATGCTCACCGGCACGCTCGTGCGGCCGGCTGCGTCCTGGGTGAAGACGGAGTAGGAGTAGCGCTGCCCGACCTCGAGGCCAGTGACGTCCGTGGCGCTCGTGGTGACCGGACGCCCGGTCGGCACCTCGACGCCCGCTGTGACGGTGGCCGGGGGCGTCGTGCCCGGGGCGCCGCGCACGACGACGCGCACGGTGCCCGACGGGTACTGCCAGGTGAGGTTGACCTTCGCGTTCGTGACGATGGGCGCCTGCAGGTTGGTCACCGGGCTCGCCGTGGCGCCTCCTGCGGGGGGCTGCACGGCGCCGCTGAGGTTCGCGGTCACCGTGCTGCCGCTGCCGAGAGGACTGATGTTGCCGATCCGGTCCTGGGCGAAGATCGACCAGCTGTACGTCGTGCCCGGGCTCAGGCCGGTGTTGGTGACGGTCTGCGTCACCGGCGCGGCGAGGGTCACGTTGCTGCCGCTCGCCGCCGTGGCGGGCGGTGTCGTGCCAGCGGCGCGGCGCACGATGATCCTCTTGAGCTGGTCGTTGTCGGGGTTGGTCCACGTCAGCGTGACGCTGCTCGGGCTGTCGACCGTGTGAGCGGCCTGCGTCACCGGCGCGGGGAAGCTCGTCGGCACCGTGATGCTGGCCGCGGCGCCGACGTTGCCCGCCGCGTCCTGGGTGAAGACCGAGTACGAGTAGCGCTCACCGACCGCGAGGTCGTTGACGTGGGTGGCGTACTGCTGCATCGGTCGACCGGTGGGGACCTCAACGCCGTCGGCCACGGTGGCGGGTGGGACCGCTCCGGGCGCGCCTCGGACGATGATGCGCGCGACGTCGTGGTCGGTGTCGGTGGCCGGGTAGGCCCAGTTCAGGGTCACCTTGGCGTTCGTCACGACCGAGGCCAGGAGTCCCGTGACCTGGGTCGGCGGCGGGTCGTCGGCGAGCACCATGCTGTGCATCGCCTTGGCCGAGACCTGAGTGACTCCCGTGATGCCCGGCGGCACGGTGGTCACGCCGTAGGCGCTGTCGCCCCACGTGGCGACCGTGCCGTCCCGCAGCGCGACGAGGGTGTGCATTGCGCCGGCCGTGATGCTCGCGACCGGCGGAAGCCCGGCGGGAACGGTCGCCTGGCCGTGCTCGTTGCTTCCCCACGCGGCGAGGGTGCCGTCGCTCCTGAGGGCGAGGCTGTGGTTCCACCCCGCCGCGACGGCGACGACGTCGTGCAGGCCCGCGGGGACGGCCGACTGGCCGTACGTGTCGTCGCCCCACGCCACGACCGTGCCGTCGCTGCGCAGGGCGAGGCTGTGGTAGCCGCCGGCGTCGACGGCGACGACGTCGTGCAGGCCTGCGGGGACGGTGGACTGGCCGTCGGCGTCGCCGCCCCACCCTGTCACTGTCCCGTCGCCGTGGAGCACGAGGCTGTGGTAGCGCCCCCCGGAGATGGAGGCGATGTCGTGGAGGCCGGGCGGGACGTCGGTCTGCCCGACGTCGTTCTGCCCCCACGCGACCAGCGCTCCGTCGCTCGTGAGGGCGAGGCTGTGGAAGCCGCCGGCGGCGATCTGCGTGACGTCGGCGAGCCCCGGCGGCACGGTGGCCTCGCCGTAGCGGTCGTGACCCCAGGAGCGGACTGTGCCGTCCTCCAGCAGCACCATGCTGTGCGCGGTGGCCGACACCTGCTTCACGTGCGCCATTCCGAGCGGCACGTCGGCCTCGCCCCAGGTGTTGCGACCCCAGCCGATGATGGTCCTAGGGTCCCCGGGCGCGCCGGACGCCGGCACGACGGCCGCGCAGACGGACGCCACCACGAGGCAGGCGGCGAGCAGCGGCAGACGGCGCACGCGCCCGGACGAGTACGTGGACGAGACAGTGCGCACGGCATCCCCTAGGTGTGAGTGACGCCGGTCGCGACGACACGCGCAGGCACCACCCGCGACGCTAGGGTGGGGGAGGAGGCGCCGAATCCCCTGACTGGGGTATCTCAGCCGCTGGAGCCGCCGGTGTGCACGGGGTCCTGCGTCGCGGCTGCCACGAAGCCGGCCACGTCGTCGCTCAGCAACGTGTCGAGGTGCCTGCCGATGCGATCGACCGGCCAGTCCCACCACTTCAGCTCCAGCAGTGCGGCGATCTGCTCGGGCGGGAACCGGAACCCCGCGACACGCGCCGGGTTGCCGGCCACGATGGCATAGGGCGGGATGTCGTGCCGCACGACGCTGCCGGCGCCGATGATCGCCCCGTCGCCGATCGTCACGCCGGAAAGGACGAGCGTCTGGTGCCCGAGCCACACGTCGTTGCCGATGACGACCGCGCCCCGGGTGACCGACGTGTCCTCCGCCAGGTGGCGGTGGGTCTCGTTGAAGGGTGGGTACGCCGGGAACCGGTAGGTCGAGACGAAGTCGGCGCGGTGCTCGCCGCCGAGGACGATGTGCGTCCCGTAGGCGAAGGAGCAGAACTGCCCCACGGTCAGCATGGTGCCTGGGCCGCGGCTGGACACCGTGAGGTGCCCCCACGAGTAGCGCCCGATGTCGTACTGCCGGAGGTCGGCCCGTTCGTCGAGTCGCGTGGCCGAGGGGAGCTGACCGGGTGCCGGTCCCGCCACGCGCCGCGCCAGCCCCCGCAGCCGCGATCGCACGCGGGTGACTGCGGTCATGCTCAGCCGACCGCGGCGGCGGACCGCTTGCGGGCGACGAACCGGGTCAGGTTCTCGATGCTGTCGAGGTTGCTGGGCAGTGTCTCGTCGTCAGCGACGGTCACGCCCATGTCGGTCTCGAGGAAGTCCACGATCTCCAGGACGCCGGTCGAGTCCACCAAGCCGGACTCCAGCAGGGAGTCGCTCGTGCCCGGCAACCTCGAGTCGTCGCCGAACAGGAAATTCGTGACGATGAAGGTCCGCACCTGGTCTAGAACACCCTGGTCCAGAACGTCCTGCTCGTGCTGCTGATCCATCTCCGCAACCCCCATTTCAGCGATGACTGCCGACCGTCGGCCCGCCTAGGCTGGCGTAAGGATGACGCCAGAAGGCGACGCTGTACAGGGGGGGCTGATGGATCGGCAGGTTGCCAACGCGAGCGAGGTCCTGCTGTCCCGAGGACGCCCCGGCGACGTCGCCCTGGTGGACGCCGCCGGCCGTCACACCTACGCCGACCTGCGCCGCGCGGTGGGGCACCAGACCCAGCTCCTGCTGGACTGGGACCTGCCTCTGGGCTCACGGATCGCGCTGGTCGGAGGCAACTCCGCGTCCTGGGTTGCCAGCTACCTCGCGATCATGCGCGCCGGCCACACGGCCGTGCCGCTGGCGCCCGTGCTGACGGCCGACGACATTCGCAGCAAGATGGCCCACGTCGGGTGCGCGGGCCTGCTCATCGACGAGATCTCGTCGCGGCGGCTCCCCGCGGTGACGACGGCGTCCGAGCGCGCGGCCGCCAGCACCGGGGTGCGGGAGCTGCTCGCCAGCGGCGCCGCCTGCGCGCTTCCGGACGCGCGTCCACCGGCTGCGTCCGCCGTGCTGGTCTTCACCTCGGGCACGACGAGCCGCCCACGCGCGGTCATGGTCGGTCACGACAACGTGCTGGCCAACACCGCCTCGATCGTGGACTACCTCGGTCTCCGACGCGACGACCGCATGCTCGTGGTGCTGCCGTTCTCCTACTGCTTCGGCGCCTCGCTGCTGCACACGCACCTCGCGGTCGGCGCGAGCCTGCGCATCTGCGAGACCCAAGCCTTCCCCGAGACCATCGTCGAGGCGATCGACGACGACGGGTGCACCGGGTTCGCCGGCGTGCCGTCGTCCTACCAGCAGCTCCTGCGGGCGAGCTCGTTCGAGTCGCGCCAGCTGCCCTCGCTGCGCCACCTGCAGCAGGCCGGTGGGCGACTACCGAGCGCGCAGGTCGAGAGGGTCGCCGCCGCCCAGCCGCACGCCCGGCTGTTCGTGATGTACGGCCAGACGGAGGCCACCGCGCGGCTGGCGTACCTCCCGCCCGAGATGCTCGCCGCCAAGGCAGGCTCGGTCGGCCGGGCGATCCCGGGAGTGTCGTTGCGGATCGCCGACGAGTGCGGGGCCGACGTCGTGCCCGGCGCCGTGGGCGAGATCCGGGCCCGCGGCGCCAACGTCACCCAGGGTTACTGGGAGGACGCGGAGGGCACGGCCGGCAGGTACGTCGACGGCGAGCTGCTGACAGGCGACTTCGGCCGCATCGACGAGGACGGCTTCCTCTACGTGGTCGACCGGCGCGACGACTTCATCAAGTCCTGGGGATACCGGGTCTCCAGCCACGAGGTGGAGGACGCGGCCCTGGAGGTCGGCGCGGTGGCGCAGGCGGCGGCTGTCGGCCGCCCCGACCCCGACGCGGGCGAAGCGGTCGTGCTCTTCGCCACCCTGCGCCCCGGCGCCGTCCTCGGCGTCGGGGAGATCGAGGCGCACCTGCGCGCGCGACTCGCCAAGCACCTCGTGCCGCACGAGGTCCGGATCCTCGACCACCTGCCGCTGAACCAGAACGGCAAGGTCGTCAAGACCGAGCTGCGCGCCTGGGCGCGCGTGGCCGCGGAGGCGCCGCCCGCCGGCGCAGAGCTCGTCGAACTGGGAGGACACCATGCTTAAGGCACTCGTCGCCGCCGTCGGCGCCCTGGGGCTGCTGGCCGCGCTCGGACTCGGGGCGGTCCTCTGGGCCGACCCCGCGGAGGGCGACCCGTTCGAGACACCCGACGCCACGTCAGCCGACCTCGAGGATGTCGCCGGGCACCGGGTCTTCTTCGGCCACAAGTCCGTCGGCTACAACATCCTCGACGCCCTGCCTCGCCTCTACGAGGAGCGGGGGGTGGCGGCGCCCAAAGTCGTCGAGTCGCGCGAGGCGCCTCTGGAGCCTGCCATCGTGCACACCCCCATCGGCGAGAACGGACATCCGCTCGAGAAGATCGCGGAGTTCGACCGGATCATGCGCGACGGGATGGCCGACGCCGTCGACGTCGCCATCGTCAAGCTCTGCTACGTCGACTTCCGGGAGGGCCGGGTCGACGTCGAGGAGGTGTTCACCGCCTACCGCGACACCCTGGCCGGGCTGTCGCGGGACTACCCCGGCACCTCCTTCGTCGCTGCGACGTCGCCGCTGACCACCGAACGCGGTCCGCTGGGCAAGGTGAAGGCCGCGCTCGGCCGGGGCGACACCCTCGGTCCTGAGCACAACGTCGTCCGCGAGCGGTTCAACGCGCTGATGCGCGCCGAGTACACCGAGCCCGGGACGCTGTTCGACATCGCGGCGATCCAGTCCACGGATGCCTCCGGCGCGCGCGTCAGCTACGAGCGCGATGGCGAGCACTACTACGCCATGGAGCAGGCGTACGCCTCCGACCCGGGTCACCTGAACCCGGACGGCGCCGAGGTCGCGGCGTCAGCGTTCGTCGCCGTGCTCGCCGACGCCCTTGCCTAACCTCGGGTCGTCCGCGGCTGGCGTGATCGGGGTGGCAGGCGTAGTAGGTGTGGGCGTCGACGTGGCCGACGCCCGGCGCTTCGAGCGGCTGGTCGGGCGTGGGAGCAACCGGGTGTGGGCCCACTGGTACACCGAGGCCGAGGCGCGGGAGTGCCTGGCGCACAGCCGCCCCGGGACGGCGGCGGCGCTGCGCTTCGCGGTGAAGGAAGCCGCCTACAAGGCGGTGGGCGCCCACTTTGCGGACATGATGCGGTGGCGCGACATCGAGGTGCTCGGGCGGGAGCCCGCCTGGCGCCTCACGCTACGGGGCGACGTCGCCGCGGCAGCCGAGGCCGCAGGGGTCCAGCGGCTCCACGTCTCCACCTGCCGCACGGGCGGCCGGGTCCTGGCGACGGTCATCGCCGAGGGCGGTTCGCGCGATCCCGGCCGCGCCGGACACGCGCCCGTCTACGCTTCATCATCCACGCCGGACGCACAGGGGGACACATGAGGCTGCGCGACCACGACCTGGTGCTGCGGGAGATCGACGGCGAGACGGTGCTGCTCGACCTCGCCGGCTCGACGTACTTCGCGGTCAACCGGACCGGGACCTTCCTGCTCGAGCTGCTCCGGGACGACCAGGACCGCGAGTCGCTCGTGGACGCCCTGGCCCGCCAGTTCGAGCTCGGCGACGACCAGGCCGCGGCGGACACCGACGCCTTCCTGACGGCGCTGCGGGAGCAGGACCTGCTGGTCTGAGCCCGCGCGGCGACACGTTCCTCACGCGCCGAGCAGCCCATACCCCCAATTGGTCATTCCACCTGGGACGCGTCGTCCGAGCCGAGCGCCGCACCTATCTTCGGAGCCACATCACCGAGGGAATGGGGGCATGACAAGTGGAGGCATACGAGTCACCGAGCATCACGAAGGTGGGGACGGTCGCCGAGCTGACCCAGGGCAACATCTTCCAGCGCGGCCATGACAACAACCAGTGGATCCCGATCGGCGGTCCGTTCACCGGCAACGGTGGCGGACACGGGGGCGGCAACGGAGGCGGCTTCGGCTCCTGACGGCCACGAGGACTGGGGGCCGGCCCGGCCGGTCCCCAGTCCGTCGCGCTCGGACCTGCGAGCACGACATGGTCGGGACGAAGTCGACGTCGAGCTGACGCGATGACCTCACTCCTCGCCGCCGACTACTGGCGGCCCACGTCGTTCGAGGTGGCCACGAGCTGGGTGCACGGGCTCTCCGCCGTCCGCGATCGCGACGCCTCGCTCGCGGACTCGCCGCGCGGAGCGTTCGAGGCGGTCGTGCTGACCGCGCTCCGCCAGGCCCCGTGCTTCGTGGCCTTTTCTGGGGGCCGCGACTCGTCCGCCGTCCTCGCCGTCGCCACCCACCTTGCGCGTCGCCACGGCCTGCCCGAGCCCGTCCCGGTCACCGAGATCTACCCCGGCGTCCCGGAGTCCGACGAGTCGGAGTGGCAGGAGCTCGTGATGTCGCACCTCCGGCTGCGCGAGTGGGTGCGACTGGAGTTCCCCGACGGCAACGACCTGGTGGGCGCGGAGGCGCAGGAGTCCCTTCGCTCGCGCGGGCTCCTCTGGCCGGTCGCACTGCACTCCAAGCCCGCGGTCCTGCGCCGGCTGGGCGGCACGGGCTCCTACCTCACCGGCGAGGGTGGCGACGAGGTCCTCGGCCGGCGGCGCGGGGCCCAGGTCAGCCGGCTGTGGCGACGCGGCGTACGTCGGCTGCGGCCGGCGGACCTGCGCTCGGCCGGCTCCGCCCTCGCCCCTCGTGCCTTCCGCTGCTCGCGTGAGCGCGCGCGGCTCGACGCTGCCGACTGGCAGCCCTGGCTGCGCCCGGAGGCGCGGGAGCAGCACCACCGCCTGCTGGCCGCGGACCTCACCACCGAGCCGCTGTCGACGGCCCGGTCGCTGCAGTGGCTGGTGACGCGCCGCGCAGCGGCCATGGCGTCGCACAACTACGCGGTGCTCGCCGCCGACCACGGCCTGGTGCTCCACGAGCCGCTGCTCGAGCCGCGCTTCGTGCGCACCCTCGCCCGTGCCGCGGGTACGTGGGGCTACGCCTCGCGCACGGACGCGATGCGCTCGCTGTTCGCCGACGTCCTCCCGGAGGCAATCCTGTCCCGGAGGAGCAAGGCCTACTTCAACCGCGCTTTCATGGGCCAGGCGACGAGGGCCTTCGCCGAGCAGTGGGACGGCTCGGGGCTGGATCCCGAGCTCGTCGACGTGGAGGTCCTCCGCGCGGAGTGGCTCTCGGACTTCCCCTCCGCGATCGCGACCCCGCTCCTGCACGCCGCGTGGCTGGCCGCGACCCCCGCGCACCAGGACGGTGCCCGGTGACCGCGCGGCTGTCCGTCCACGGCGTCGGCCCGGCAGACCTAGTCCGGACCGCAGTCGCCTTCGTCCTGGCCGCCGTGGTCGAGGTGGGCCTGCGGTCGCTCCGCCTGCCGCGCCTGTCCCGCCTGCTCGGCGTCCCGCTGGACACCGCAGCCCGGCGCGATCCCCGAACCCCCGGCGTCGTCGTGGTTCCGCACCGGGCGCGGCGCAGGCTCGCCGCCACCCGGCGTGCCCTCGAGCACTGGCCGTTCGGTGACAGCTGCCTGCGGGTCGCCCTCGTCGGCGGGTTCCTGGTTCGCGACCTCGACCCGGTGCTGCGCATCGGCGTGGCCAGCCACGACGGCGAGGTCAAGGCCCACGCCTGGCTCGAGATCGGCGGCCTCAGCCTGGACCCGGGCTCGGTCGACTTCGCACCCTTCGAGAGCGTGCGGTGATGAGTCGCACCGCGGAGGAAGCCGCGCGCTTCGAGTGCCGGCTCTACGGCCTCGACATCGTCTCCGAGATCGACCTCTGTGCCCGACGGCCGCGGACCGCGACCGCGCTTCCCGTCACCGTCCGCGTGGGGGGAAGCGTGCCCGCCACGCGCGTGGTCCCCGAGGGGGAGCTCTCGGCGCAGTGGACGACCGGTTCTGGGTTGACCGCGAGCTTCGTACGTCGGCGGGACGGCAGCCACCTGCTCCGGTTCGAGTCGACGTGCGACGTCGTGATCGCCGAGGGGACCGACCGGATCACCGTGCACATGGTCGAGGGGGTGCCCGAGTCGATGGGCGGGGTGCTGGTCGGCGGAACGGTCCTGTCCTACTTGCTGATGCTTCGCGGCGACCTGGTCCTGCACGCCAGCGCGGTCGACGTCGGGGGCCGAGCGATCGGGTTCGTCGGGTCCTCTGGCATGGGCAAGACCACCCTGGCCACCCTCATGTGCCGCGACGGCGCCCTGCTCGTCACCGACGACGTCCTGCAGGTGGCCGGTGACACGACGGGGGACCCCCGGTGCGCTCTCGGGGCCACCGAGCTGCGGCTGCGCGCCTCGGCGTCCAGACTGGCCGACGCCTTCGCGGAGGGGGGCTCGCACCGCCCGACGGCCGACGAGCGGCGGGCGCTCAGCGTGCCCGCGGCCACCGACGATGACCTCCCCCTGGCCGCGCTGCTGATCCCGCGGCCCGACCGCCACGGCTCGGGGCTCGCGCTCACGCGCGTGCCGCCGGCCGCGGCGGCGCTGAGTCTGCTGTCCTTCCCACGGATCCTCGGGATCCGCGACCAGCGCATGCTGGCCGGCCAGTTCGCGCAGGTGACCGACCTCGCGGCGCGCGTCCCGGTCTTCGTCGCCGACGTCCCGTGGGGCCCGCCGTTCGAGCCCCATCTCGCGACCCGCCTCCTGACCGCGCTCGACGACGCGCTCGACGACGTCCGGGGACATCGCCGAACCGAGGACGCCGACCGAGAGCTGGGTGCACGATGCTGAACGTGGACGCAACGACGATCGACCAGGTGCTCGGCGAGCTCGCCGAGGTGCCGGTCGCGCCGGGCGACGCCGAGCTGGCGGCCGTCGCGATCGCGGTGCACCTCGAGGAGGCCCTGGGCGTCACGGTCCCCGCCGACCTGCTCGACGCCGCGCACCTGGTTCCCCCGGCCGCGCTCGAGCGGACGGTACGTCGGCTGGTGGCTGGTCCCTGATGTGCGGCATCGCAGGGATCCAGGCGCCCACGGCCGTCCCGGACACCGACACGCTGCTGCGGATGATGACGGCGCTCAGCCACCGCGGCCCGGACGGCAGCGGCTACTACCGCGACGAGACGGTAGCCCTCGGCCACACCCGCCTGGCGATCATCGACCCGGCGCTCGGGGTGCAGCCGATGTGCGGCGAGCGCGAGGACGTGTGGGTCACCTTCAACGGGGAGATCTTCAACTACGTCGAGCTACGCGCCCAGCTGCTGGACCGCGGCCACGACTTCCGGACCCACAGCGACACCGAGGTCATCGTGCACGCGTGGGAGGAGTGGGGACCGGGCTGCTTCGAGCGGTTCAACGGCCAGTGGGCGCTCGCGATCTGGGACCGGCGTACCTCCGAGCTGGTGCTGTGCCGCGACCGGCTCGGCGTCCGACCGCTCTATCACGCGTCGGTGGGCGACCGGCTGCTCTTCGCCTCCGAGGTCAAGGCGCTCTTCGCCGACCCCCAGGTCGAGCGCGCCTTCGACCCGGTCGGCCTGGACCAGGTGCTCACCTTCTGGTCGACCGTCGCCCCCCGCACCGTGTTCGCCGGCGTCTCCCAGGTCCTGCCAGGCACCTACGTGGTGTGCCGTGACGGGGTGGTTGGGGAGCCGCGGACCTACTGGGCGCCGTCGTTCCCGGTTCGCGGCGGCGGAACGTCGTCCGGCCTCGACGACAACGCCGCAGCTCTGCGCGAGCGTCTCATCCACGCGACGAAGCTCCGCTTCGAGCGCAGCGACTTTCCCGTCGGGGCCTACCTCTCCGGCGGAATCGACTCAGCGGTCACGGCCGGCATCATCAGGGAGTTCACCGACGCCGACCTGCACACCTTCTCGCTCCGCTTCGCCGAGACCGAGTACGACGAGGGTCAGCACCAGGCGACCATGGCGCGGAGGCTGGGCACGACCCACAGCGACGTCGTCGTCTCGCACCGCGACATCGGCGAGGTGTTCCCCGAGGTCGTGCGGCATGCCGAGACCCCGTTGCTGCGCACCGCGCCCGCTCCGATGTTCCTGCTGTCGCGCCTGGTGCGCGAGTCCGGTTACAAGGTGGTCGTGACCGGAGAGGGGTCAGACGAGGTGCTGGCGGGCTACGACATCTTCCGCGAGGCGAAGGTGCGCGAGTTCTGGGCGCGGGACCCGGGTTCGCCGCAGCGCGCCCGCGCGATCGAGCTGCTCTATCCGTGGCTGGGCCGCAACCCCAACCAGGCGCCCGCGTTCGCGCGCGGCTTCTTCGGGCGCAACCTCGACGCGGCGGACCCGGCGCTCTCGCACCGGCCGAGGTGGGACAGCACGTCCGCTCTGAAGGCGATGCTGGCCCCGGACTGGTCCGGCGCCGCGCCGGACGCGGCCGTTGGCCTGGTCGAGCAGATGCCCGCCGCGGCCGCCGGGTGGGACGGGCTCTCGCGCGCGCAGTGGTTGGAGATGACCACCCTCCTGCCGGGCTACATCCTCGCCTCGCAGGGCGACCGGATGCTCATGGGCAACTCGGTCGAGGGACGCTTCCCGTTCCTGGACGCCGGCGTGCTCGAGCTCGCCGGGCAGCTGCCCGCACGGCAGAAGATGCTCGGACTCGACGAGAAGCACCTGCTCAAGCGCGCTTTCCGAGACCTCCTTCCCCCGGAGATCGTGGCCCGGCCCAAGCAGCCCTACCGGGCACCGGACGCCTCTGGCTTCGTCGGTGCCGACGCACCCGACTGGGTAGCGGAGGTGACCTCGCCCGAGGCCGTCGAGGCGGCCGGCCTCTTCAAGCCGGGGGTGGTCCACTCCCTCCTGGAGAAGGCACGGCGCTCGCGCGGCCGTGCCCTGTCACACACCGACAGCATGCGGCTCGCCGCCGTGCTTTCGGCCCAGCTGCTGCACGACCAGTTCCTGGGGCACGGACGCGCTCGCGTCCTGGCCCGCCCGCCCCATCCCACGACCGCCTTCGACCGGGCGGATCCCCAGAGGAGAACAGCATGGCGCTAGCGTTCGGACCCGACGTCCTGGACTTCGACGAGGAGGCCGAGGTCGCCCGCGTCACGGTGATGCTCCGCGACTACCTGGTGCGCAACAAGCGCAAGGGTGCGGTCGTCGCGGTGTCCGGTGGCATCGACTCGAGCGTCGTCGCCGCCCTCTGCGTGCGCGCGCTCGGTTCCGAGCGGGTCTTCGGCCTGCACATGCCCGAGGCCGAGTCCGCCGAGGAGACCCTCGAGCTGAGCACCAGCCTCACCGACGCCCTCGGCATCGACTCGGTGCACGAGGACATCTCGCCGATCCTCGAGGCGGCCGGGTGCTACCGGCGGCGCGACGACGCCATCCGCCGCGTCGTCCCCGACTACGGCCCCGACCACAAGTCCAAGATCGTGCTGCCGAGCGTCGTGGACTCCGACTCACTGCGCCTCTACTCCGTGGTCGTGCAGGCCCCGGACGGCACCCGGAGCACGCACCGGCTGACGGTGGACGCCTACCTCGAGATCGTCGCCGCCACGAACTTCAAGCAGCGCACGCGCAAGATGCTGGAGTACTTCCACGCCGACCGGCTGAACTACGTCGTCGCGGGCACGCCGAACCGGCTGGAGTACGACCAGGGCTTCTTCGTGAAGCTGGGTGACGGCTCGGCCGATGTCAAGCCGATCGCGCACCTCTACAAGACGCAGGTCTACGCGCTGGCGGCGTACCTCGGGGTGCCGAAGGAGATCCAGGAGCGGCCATCCACGACGGACACCTACTCTCTGCCCCAGTCGCAGGAGGAATTCTACTTCTCCCTGCCCTACCCACGTATGGACCTGTGCCTGTACGCCCTGAACCACGGGGTGCCGACGAAGTCGGTCGCCGAGGCAACCGGACTCACCACCGAGCAGGTCGAGCGGGTCTTCCGCGACATCGAGCAGAAGCGACGCACGACCGCCTACATGCACGAGCCGCCAGCGCTGGCCGCTCCGATCGAGGAGGTCGGCCACCACTGAGCGGTCGACCGGCCCGCGCGGCGCTCAGTCCCCGAGGGTGCCGGGACTACGCGGCATCCTGTCGACGGCGATGTCGGTGTCGGACTGCAGGCGGTAGAGGTCGGCGTACAACCCGCCCGCGGCCATGAGGTCGGTGTGGGTGCCCTCCTCGACGACGGCGCCTTCGTCGAGGACGACGATGCGGTCGGCTCCTCGCACGGTCGAGAAGCGGTGCGAGATGAACAGGGCCGTGCGTCCGCCGAGCACGTCGCGCAGCGTGGCGAACAGCGCGTGCTCGGCCCGCGGGTCGAGGGCCGAGCTCGGCTCGTCGAGGATGACCAGCGGAGCGTCGCGGAAGAACGACCGCGCCAGGGCCACGCGCTGCCACTGGCCGCCTGACAGGTCGACGCCTCCTGTGAAGAGCCGCGACAGCACCGTGTCGAAGCCGGCCGGCAGCGCGTCGAGCACTGTGTCGGCGCCCGCGGCCCGAGCCGCGGCCCGCACCGCCTCGGGCGAGGCGGGCGCGTCCACCCGGCCCACCGCGATGTTCTCGGTGCCGGTGAAGGCGTAGCGCACGAAGTCCTGGAACGTGACGCTCACCCGCTCACGGAGGCTCGCCGGCTGAAAGTCGCCGATGTCGGCACCGTCCCAGCAGATCCGGCCGCCGTCGGGCTGGTAGAGGCCGGCGAGCAACTTGGCGAGCGTGGTCTTGCCCGACCCGTTCTCGCCCACCAGGGCCACGATCTCGCCCGCGCGCAGCTCGAGGTCCACTCCCTGCAGGGCGTCGACGTCGGCACCGGGGTAGCGGAACCGGACGTCGTCGACGCGGATCGTCTCGAACGACGTCGGCGCCTTCGCTCCTCCGCCTTGTTCCAGCGCGGGCGCGCCGAGCGCGAGGAAGGAGTCCAGGTCGTCGAGGAAGAGGCCGGACTCGAAGATGACCTGCACCCCGCGGAACACGGCCTGGACCTGGGTGGCGAGCATCCGCACGCCGATGATCGCGGCGCCGGCGCCAGCCACGCCGATGGTGCCGCGCGAGATGAGCCACACGATGAACAGCAGCGTGCCGCCCAGCACGAGCGCGGAGCCGAGCTGCCCGACGAGGCTGAGGAGGGCCCGGCGCAGGGTGTGGCGCCGCAGGTCGCGGAGGTAGCCGTCGTAGAGGGCGTCGAACCGGTCGTGCAGCCATCCGCCAAGGCCGAAGGCGCGCACCTCCTTGGCCTCCTCGCGACCGGTCTGGAGGATCGAGAGGTACGTCCGCTCGCGCAGCACGGGAGTCTGGGCAACGGCGAAGCCGAACTCGAGGCGGGACTCGCGCCGGCTGGTGAGCAGCAAGGGCACGCCGCCGACGATGACGAGCAGCAGCAGCACGGGGGAGACGTTGGCCAGCGCGAGGCCGAGCCCGAGGCTCGCCGCGGCGGCGCCCCCCATCGACAGCAGGCCCTGCGTGACCTGGTAGGGGCGGGTCACGGCATTGGTCTGCACCCGGTTGAGGTGGTCGTAGAACTCCGGCGACTCGAAGTGGCGCAGGTCCACGCCGGTGGCCACGTGCAGCACGCGGGCCCACATCGACCGGGCGACCATCTCGCCGAGGAGGCGTTGCAGCTGGCCCTGCACCGCGCCGGTCACGGCGGTGAGTGCGGTCAGGCCGGCGAGCAGGAGCACCGGTCCCACGGCCCTCTCGAAGCCCGAGCCGCCCTCGGCGTCGAGCACGGCGGCGAGGACCAGCTGAACCGCGAGCACCTGCAGGCCGAGCGCCGCTGCCGCGACCATCTGCAGAACCAGGAGGGCCGAGAAGGGGCGCGGGCCCGCCTTCCACACGAGTGCGAAGCTCGAGCGCAGCAACCGGGTGAGCCGCCCGAGCGACTTGCGCTGCGATCGGGCCTCGAGGCGCAGGGCCAGGGGGTCCGTCGGGTCCGCTGCCACGCTCAGCCTCTCCTGCCGGGGAGCGCGCCGGGGCCCGCCGCCCCCGGAGGGGACACATCCGCGCCGGCGGCGGTGGGTGGCATGCGCGACAACCTATCCGAACGAGGTCCCCTCTTGGTCTGCACGATCCACGACGGGAGGGGTCGGTGCGAGCGGGCGTTCAGTACGCCCCGCGAGAGGTCAGGACCGCGCGCACCGTGCGCGCCAGGATCAAGGCGTCGAGGCGCAGCGACCAGTTGTCGACGTAGCGGAGGTCGAGCCGCACCGACTGCTCCCAGGTGAGGTCGGAGCGACCCGAGACCTGCCACAGCCCGGTCATGCCCGGCTTGACCACGAGGCGGCGCTGCGGGTCGACGCCGTACTGCGCGACCTCTTGCGGCAGGGCGGGCCGCGGGCCGACGAGCGACATCTCGCCGCGGACGACGTTCCACAGCTGAGGCATCTCGTCGATGCTCGTGCGGCGCAGCCACTTGCCGACCCGGGTGATGCGCGGGTCGTGCTGAATTTTGAACAGCACGGCGTCGGACTCGTTGCGGTCGAGCAGCCCGGTGCGCTCGGCGTCCGCTGAGGTCGTCATCGACCGGAACTTGTACATCGTGAACAGGCGGCCGTCGCGCCCCACACGCTGCTGGCGGTAGAGCGCCGGCCCCGCCGAGTCGAGCCGCACGAGCAGCCCGACCGCGAGCAGCAGCGGCAGCAGCAGCAGCAACCCGAGCGCGGCGAAGGTCTGCTCGACGGCGGCCTTGACCCACCGTCGTGGTCCGCGCAGGGACGGTGGGAGCGCCCGGACGAGGGTAAGCCCGCCGGTGGAGAAGACGTTGGTCCGAGTCGGCGCCAGGTCGAGCAGGCCGGTGCCGACGCACAGCTCCACGCCGTGCCCCGCCAGGCTCCAGTGCAGGCGGCGCAGCTCAACGGAGGACAGCCGAGCGCCGGGCAGCACGACCAGGGCGTCTGCCTGGTGCCGGGCGGCGACCTCGACCGAGGTGTGCAGCCCGACGTGGACGGGGACGTCCGCGAACGGCGTGCGCGACGCGCTGGTCAGGCACACCGCGACGACGTCGTGGCCGTCGGCGTCTTGAAGCTCGCGTACGGCCTCGCGGACGTCGCGGGGGCGGCCGGCCAGGACGACGCGCAACCGGCGACGGCGTGCGCCGAGCAGGGAGTGCACGGCCGCCGCGGCCCCGAGGGCGAGGAGCACCTGCGCCAACCCCACCGGCTCGTGCGCCGAGGCCCACGGGGAGAAGGCGAGCGCGACCACAGAGGCCTTCGCGGCCAGCCCGAGGCTCCGGAGGGCGCGCCTCGAGCCGCTCTCGCCCAGCGACGCGCGGCGGTAGTGACCCGCCGCGAGCAGGGCCAGCGGCCACACCGCGGCTGCGGCGAGCGACACCTCCAGTGGCAGGACGTCGAACCAGACCGCCGCTGCGGCGACGGCGAGCGCGACGGCCGAGTCGACGGCCACGGCGGGTCCGACGGCCCGGCGGCGGCTTACCGACGACCCACAGACGACGAGCCGGTCGGTTCCCGTGCCTGCGGGGACGGGCACGACCGGTGCGGCGAGCGCGACCGGTGCGAGCGGCGTCGGTGCCGCCACGGTCTGGGCGGCCGGCAGGGGTGCGTCGATCTCGCGAGGACGAGGGATGGTGGTGGTCAACGACGGCGCCGACGTGACGGCACTCGCCGACACCTCTGTCATCCTCATCCCCCTTCCGGACTGATCGACGACCACCTCTGCCGGCCGTCCTGCGAGGCTAGGACGAGCGTCGTTTAGAGGCATGCCGCAAATGAGCGAAAGGCCTGCACAGTGGGGGTTTTCCACGGCGCTGGAGGCGAGCTTCGACAGGCCGCGGACGAGATACCTAGTCCGTGGGATGGGCACCGTCCAGGGCGACGCCTACCCTCGAAGGGGTGCACCACACCGCCGGGTCGCCTGGCTGGCGGAAGCCCGCTCCTGCTGGTTTGCTCACCGCCGTACGGAAGACGTAACCCCCACGATTCGTCCATCCGGACGAGGCGACCCGGTGCGGCGGCCGAGGCCCCCCTCCTCGGCCGCCGCAACCCCTATCGGTGGGGGCCCTCGGCGAGCGGCCGGTCCGCGGCCACACCGCGCGGGCGGGGCACGAGTGGCACGGCGCCGATGAAGCACTCGTGCCACATCTCCAGACACGCGAGTCTCCACAGGCGCTCGGCACCGTCCGCGCCGCGGTCGTGACGCTCCACGACGTCGCGGACCAGCGACCGGTCGAACGTGCTGCAGACCCACGAGCCGTCCCCCGTGAGCCGGTCTTGAACCGGCTCGCGCAGGCCCGCCCGGAGCCAGGCGTCCAGGGGGACGCGCACGGACTGCTGGGGGCGGTTGGCGACGTCGTCGGGCAGGAGGCGGCGCGCCGCCTCCCGGAGGACCCATTTGGTGGTGCCGGACCGCAACTTGACCGATGTCGGGAGACGAAGGGCGAGCTCGACCAGGTGGTGGTCGAGCAACGCCGGCCGCAGCTCCAGAGATGCCGCCATGGTCAGCCGGTCCGCAGGCTCGAGCACCGCGTCGGGCAGCGCTCGGCGCAGCTCGTGGCGCAGCATCCGGTCGACCGCGTCGGCTCCGGGCGCCGCCGCCGTACGCCGCTCGGGAGGCGCCGGGCTGCCGAGCAGTCGCTCTCGCTCGGACGCGCTGAACAACGCGGGGACGAGGCGTCGCTCGAGCGGACCGGCGAGGCCGGCGCCCAGGCGGGCGTGCATGCGGGCCGAGCGCTCGGAGAGACGGGCGTGCCGGTGGCGGGCGCAGCCTGCGAAGAGCTGGTCGGCACCGTCGCCGGACAGCACCACACGGACGTGGTCGCCTGCGGTGCGGGCCAGGCTGTGAAGCGCGATGGCGACCGGGTCCGACGCCGGAGCGTCGAGGTGCCGCGTCAGCAACGCCCAGTTGTCGCGGACGTCGGTGTCGCGCACTCGCACCTCGTGGTGCCGTGTCCCCAGCAGGCTGCTGGTCGCGAGCGCCCACGACGGCTCGTCGTCGGAGGTGTCGCCGAAGGCGGCGGAGAAGGTGTGCAGGGCCTCGTCGCCGCGCAGCTGCTGTGCCTGCGCCACGACCAGGCTGCTGTCGAGGCCGCCGGACAGGTGGGCGCCGACCGGGACGTCCGTGACGAGCGCCGCCCGGACGGCCTCGCGCACGCCGTCGCCGACCGCCTCGACCGCGTCAGTGGCGGTCCAGGTGCCGTCGGCGTCGCACTCCGGCGGGACCCAGTAGTGCGCTTCCTCGAGGTGCCCCCCCGGCATGATCGAAACGCGGTGGGCCGGCAGCACCTTCTTCACGCCCTCGAACAGTGTGTGCGGCGCGGCGACGCTGCCATAGGCCAGGTAGGCGTCCAGGCTCCGCGCGTCCACCTGCGCGGGCGGACCGACCGTGAGCAGCGCCTGGATCTCCGACCCGAAGGCGATGCCCCCCGGGACGTGGCGGTAGTGGAGCGGCCGCACGCCCAACCGGTCACGCACCAGGTGGGTGGTGTCGGTGCGCAGGTCGTGGGCCACGAGGGCGAAGTGCCCCTCCAGCCGCTCCACGAAGCTGATGCCCTGCAGGGCCAGGCCGGCGAGCACCACCTCGGTGTCGCCTCGGGTCCGGAACGGGTAGTCCAGGTGGGTGCGCAGGGTGACGTGGTTGGTGATCGTGCCGTCGAGGGCGAGCACCCACCGCCCGTCCACCGAGTGCATTGGCTGCCGTGAGTGCACGGCGTCGACGACCGCCAGCCGGGTGTGGGCGAGACCGACGTCCGCTCCGAGCCAGACCGCAGCGTCGTCCGGGCCTCGGTGCTCCAGGAGTCGAGCCATGTCGTGCAGCACCTCGGCGAAGAGGATCCCCGGTGAGAAGGCGCGCAGTCCGCCGATTCCGCTCACGGGTCCACTCCGATCACACGCCCTGCTGCCAGCCGACCTGGTGGGCCAGCCCCACGGCCGCCAGCTGCGAGGAGACCTCGAGCTTGTTGAGGATGGACTTCACCTGCGTGCGCACGGTCGCCTCGGACACGACGCTGTCCTCGGAGATCATCCTGACCGTGCGTCCCTCGATGAGCGAGCCAAGGACCTGGCGTTCGCGCGGGGTGAGACGGTCCAGGCGCTGGCGGACCTCGTCGTGGTCACGGCGCTCCCGCGCCCAGGCGTCCAGCAGGGTCTCGAGCTCGTCGGGGCTCATGACCGGGAGACCCTGGTGGAGCCGCCGGACGGTGGCCAGGGCCTGCTGCAGCGCGCCGCTCTTCGGCAGCACCCGACGGGCTCCGAGGCGCATGCAACCGCCCCACCGCCCGATCTCCTCGGAGGCGGTGAGGACCACGACGTTGATGCCGGCCTTCGCCAGAGGCGCGATGAGGTTCATGCCGTCCCCGAACCGGCCGAGGTCGAGGTCGAGGAGGACGGTGCGCGGGTTGCGCCGCAGCGCCAGGGACCGGATGGTCGCCATCGACCCGCCTTCCTCGGGCAGCTCGAGCCGGCGTACGTCGTAGCCCTCCAGGGACAACGCGAGCTCCAGCGACTCCGCAAACAGGACGTGGTCGTCGATGATCAGCACCCGGTGCTCGGCACGCGCGGCGCCGCTCACTGCGCGCCGCCCAGCACGAGCTCGTCCTCCTGCGACCGCCGCACGGCGGGCAGGCTGATGACGAACGAGGAGCCGACACCCTGGTCCTCCGCGAGTCGCAGCGAGCCGCCGTCCTCGCTCATCAGCCGCTGGGCGACGCTGAGGCCGATTCCCTCCCCGGGAGCGTCGCTCGCGCGTCCGCCCCAGGCGAAGATGGTGGCTCGCCGGTCCTTCGGGATGCCCCGGCCGTAGTCGGTGACGCGGATGTCGACGTGCGCCTCGTCGCGCCGTACGACCTCGACCAGGCTGGAGTCGGCGCCGCCGTGCTTCACCGCGTTGTCGATCAGCACGTTCACCACCTCCGCGAGGGCGTCGAAGCGGCCACGGACCACCCCGCCCGTGCTCCGCAACTCGACTCGGCGACCCTTGAGCCGCTGCAGATCGAGGATCAGGCCGAGCGCCTCGTCGAGGTCGATGTTGGTGACGGGGTCGTCCTGCTGAGACAGCAGGCGCTCCATGCGGTCGAGCTCGCGTCGCAGCGAGCACCACAGGCGCTCGCGCGCCTCGGCCGGCACGTCGGGACGGTCGAGCAGGTCCGACCCGGAGACCAGGCCGGCAATCGTGCTGCGCAGCTCGTGGAGGCGCTCTCGCTGGTCACGGGTCGTGCTCACGAGGAGGTGCTCGAACGTGTCGATGCGACGCCGGTCCTCCTCGAGAACGCGCCGCAGGCCGACCCAGGTGATGCTGAGCCATGCAGCCCCGGTGGCGGCGCGGGCCAGGTCGGCCAGCTCACCGGCCACACCTCCGAGTCCCCACAGGTGCACCAGCTGGCCGGCGCCGACGGCGAGGACCGTGGCCACCGTCAGGCACTTGACCGACCGGGGCAGCGCATCCTGGCGCAGGACGACCGCGGCTGCTGCCGCGTGGGTGAGGACGAGGACGCCGACGAGCACCTGCATCGCCACCGCCGGGGGTGAGGCGACCTGTACCTGGAGGAGCATGTGGCCGGCCGCGGTCAGCCCCATGCCGAGCCCAATCGCGAAGCCCTGGTCGACCACCCGGTCGGCGTCGCGGAGCCCGCGCCAAGGCGCCACCACCGCGGCGAGCCCGGCCAGCGCGACCAGCACGAGCACCGCGAACTCCACCGGGCCCCTCGGCGGCGTGCCCCGCAGGGCCATCGTCGTCACCAGCAGCGCCTGCCCGGCGACCAGCGCACCCGCCGCCAGTGCCCAGCCGGTCACCCGGCTGGCGTGTCGGCGCCAGGTCACCGCGGCGGCGCACACGGTGCCCGCCACGAACACACCCCCGAGCACGCCGTGGCCCAGGTGCGGGGCGGCGACGTGGACCGTCGGCGACTGCCACGTCCAGGCGTCCGAGCCGACCCAGACCAGTGCCAGGAACGGGACCGCCCATGCGATCGCGATCACCGACCAGTGACGCACTTCCCCCTCGAACGGTTCGCGCACGGCCACCCCCTTGTCGTACAGCTGCGCTGACCACGCCCGGCAGGCACGACCGGCCCGCCCAGTGCCGGCCGCGACCCCTCGTCGGACGAGAGACCCGAACGCTGACGAGACCCCTACGGTCCCGGACCCGGCGAGTGTGCGACGCATCCCCCAGACCGGGCAAAGCCGGTCTGATCCGCCTCTTTCAGGCATGGCCGAATTTCGGTCAAGCCCAAGCACAGGGTCTGCCAAGCGCTCCGCCAGCACGCCGCAAGATCCGGACAAGGGCGGCTGCCCCGGCTAGGCGCCAACACGCCTCCCGTCTGGCCGGACCCTTCCCCAATTCGGTGCACATTGGGCGCTTCCGGAGCACCCTGCGCCGCGCGCCGGGCAAGGTTCGTCGCAGTGACCATAGCCGCGGGAGGGCAGATGGAAGCTTTGGCGCTCGACGATCGCGGCAGCCCGCCGCGAGCCGTACTCGGGCGAGCGACGGCATGGGTGGTCTCACCACACAGACTGGTCGCGCAGGCGGTGGTTGCCGCACTGCGCTCTACGGACGCACGCGTGGAGTTCCACGCGTGGGAGCACGTGATGGCGGACCTCGTGGAGCCGTCGAGGGTCCCGGGCAGGGTCCGCTACCTCGTCGCGGTCTTCGACGGCGAGGGCACGTCGGAAGCGGTCGAGGACATCCGCGAGTTCGTGGCGGTGGGCGACGTGCGGGTCGCGGTGGTGACCTCCGCGCCCGACGCCGTGTGGTGGGGCGGGCTCCTCGAGGGCACGGCGGTGGACCTCGTCACCATGACCACCTCGCTGGCGAAGCTGCGCGAGGTCATCGACCGGTTCACCGGGGGCGACCTCCTCATGGAGCAGGAACGTCGAAGAGCCTTGAGCACCGCGTGGTCCGAGGCCCTTGACAAGAGGCAGCACCTCGCCGCGCAGCTCGGGGCGCTGTCGCGCCAGCAGATGCGCGTCCTCGAGCTGCTGGCGTCGGGACGTCGGGTGCACGAGGTCGCCGACCAGCTCGGCATCGCCGACGGGACCGTGCGCAGCCACATCAAGAGCCTGCGTGCCAAGCTCGGGGCGAGGACGCAGCTCGAGGCGGTGGCCATGCTGCGGCAGGTGCGTCAGGACCGGCCCGCCGACCTGGTGCCGATGCCTCGTGCGGCGAGCGACGACTCACGGTGACGACCCGGCGGTGAGGGTGCCTCGATAGGCTGCCGCCCATGATCGACCCGACGACGCTCGACGACCACGCCTTCGCCGTCTGGGCGGCCGAACGAGCCGGAGCGGTGCTCCTCGACGTACGCGCCGGGGCGGCCGCCGACGGGCTGGAGGGCAGGGCCCTCAAGGACGCCGGCGACGCCGCCGCGCAGGCGGAGCTCGACCGCGTCCTCACCGCGCACCGGCCGGGCGACGCGGTCCTCTCCGAGGAGGCCGCCGACGACAAGTCGCGGCTGTCCGCGCGCCGGGTGTGGATCATCGACCCGCTCGACGGCACCCGCGAGTTCTCCGAGCCGCCGCGCGACGACTGGGCCGTCCACGTGGCGCTCTGGGAGGACGGCGACCTCGTCGCGGGAGCCGTCGCGCAGCCGGCGCTCGGGGAGACGTTCAGCACCGGACGCCCGAGCGTGGTGCCGCCGCGCACCTCCGAGCGCCCGCGCATCGCCGTCTCGCGCAGCCGGCCGCCGGCCTTCGTCGAGGCGCTCGCGTCCGAGCTCGGAGCCGAGCTGGTCCCGATGGGCAGTGCCGGCGTGAAGGTGATGAGCGTGGTCCGCGACGTCGCGGACGCCTACGTCCACGCCGGCGGTCAGTACCAGTGGGACAACGCCGCACCGGTCGCCGTCGCGCGCGCCGCCGGCCTGCACTGCAGCCGCGTCGACGGCTCGCCGCTGGTCTACAACGAGGACGACACCTCGCTGCCGGACCTCATCGTGTGCCGTCCCGAGCTGGCCGAGCAGATCGTCGACTTCGTGCGGCGCAACGGCACGGAGTGACGCCGCCGCGCCTCAGTGCACGAGCTTGAGGCCGACGATGCAGCCGACCAGGCCGACCATCAGCAGTCCCTTCACCACCGAGAACGACTCGGTGCCCGTCACCATCGCGATCGCGATGGTCAGCACGGCGCCGATGCCCACCCACACGGCGTACGACGTGCCGACCGGCAGGGTGCGCATGGCGTAGCCGAGGCCCGCCATGCTCGTCGCCAGCGCCACGAGGAAGGTCGCGGTGGGGACGGGACGCGTGAGGCCCTCCGAGCGGCCCAGGGCCGTCGCCCACACTGCCTCGAGGACACCGGACAGCACCAGCACGAACCAGGCCATGACGCCACTCCTTCGTGGCCGTCTTGTCGCACGCCGGGTACGGCTCCCTCGTCCGGTCGCCCGGTGGCCGGGCACGCCGACCGTGCCACGTCGCCGCGACGCCGGCAAGTCGGCCCCCGTCGACAAACGGCTTGCGCGGCGGGGCTCGCGTTGCCAGCGTGGCCGCATGACCTCCTTCGTCTCGCACACCACCATCGACTGCCACCACGCCTACGAGCTGTCGGAGTGGTGGAAGGGCCTGCTGGGCTACGTCGACGTCGAGGACGACCCCAACGAGCCGGGGCACGAGGAGTGCACGATCGTCGACCCCGGCACCGGCCACAGCATCCTGTTCCTCGAGGTGCCGGACGCCGAGCTCCCGGCCAAGCGCATCCACTTCGACCTGCGCCCGCGCGAGGGCAGCCGCGACGAGGAGGTCGAGCGGGTGCGGGCGCTCGGCGGCCGAGAGGTCGCCGACCACCGCGGGGAGTGGGGTCCGGGCACCGGGTGGGTGGTCTTCGAGGACCCCGAGGGCAACCAGTTCTGCATCCTGCGCTCACCCGCGGAGATCGACGCCGGCTCGGCCGGCTGATTCGTCAGGGCAGTCGCTCGGGGTGCGCCTCGACGTACGCCCGGACGGGCACGGGCCGCCGGCGGTCGTAGCCCTCGGGGAGCCACACGCCGCCGAGCCGGGTCAGGTAGTAGACCTCCCACGCGAGGTAGCCGCGCAGCTGGCGCGGGTCGCGGCGCATCACCTCGGCGTGGTGGGTGACGCCGCGGACGTAGGCCCAGGAGTTGTTGTAGCGCCAGAGCGCCGCCCCCTTGTCCCGGGCGAAGCCGTTGGCGCGCAGCAGCCGGCCGGCCGCGAGGATCGCGTCGTGGGCCTCCTGGATGTCGCCGCCCGCCCCGTAGATGTCCCAGGTCGTCGGGATGAACTGCATGGGTCCCTGGGCTCCGGCCACGGAGGTGCCGCGGATGCGCCCGAACTGGGTCTCGACCATGTTGATCGCGGCGAGGTACTCCCAGTCCACGCCGAAGCGGCGCTCGGCCTCGCGGTAGCTGCGCAGGAGCGTACGAGCGGGCGCGGGCGGCACGATCCGCCAGGCCGGCAGCTCGTCGGCGAGGTCGGCGGTGGCGCCGGGGTGCATCGAGCGGAACTCCCGCCGGGCGGCGACGTTGGCGCGCAGCCACCGCCGGTCGGCGCGGCCCAGGTCGCCCAGCACCCGCGGCAGCCACGTCCGGCGCGCCGCGACCTCGCGCACCGCCAGCTGCGCGGTGTGGCCCGCAGCCGCGAGCAGGTCCGGCTCCGGGGCCGGCGAGCGGACCACGCGTTGGGCGGCCCTCACCATCGCCGCCGCCTCCGCGGGCGCCGCAGGGCGGCGCGGGGTTCCGGCGAGGGCGGGGACGAGCTCGGTGGGCGGGGGCGGCGCCGAGTCGTCCGGGGCATCGGCCACCGGCGCCTCGACCGGTCGCACGTCGGCGTCGGCGGGCGGGCGCGGCGCCTCCGAGCAGGCCGTCGTGACTGCGACGAGGCCGACCAGCAGCGCGGAGACCAGCGGCGCGAGCGTCATGCCCCACTGTCACACGACGTGGGGGGCTCGTGTCGAGGGCTGCCGGGGCGGGGTCGGCCGCGACGGGTCAGGAGACCCAGGTCTCCCACTTGTAGCCGGTGCCCAGGTAATTCGCGTCGGCCCGGACGACGAGGGACCAGTACCACGTGCCGGTGCGCCTCGGGAGGGCGATGCGGTAGCGGCCGCGTCGGTCGGTCCTGATCGTGGTGAACCGCCTGTAGCCGGTGTCCTGCTCCGACGACACCTTGACGATGATCGTCCGGCGGGCGAAGCGAGGCCTCACGCGGCCCTTCAGCGTGAAGCCGCCCTTCGGGCGCGTGATGGTCCGCGACACCTCCACCGTGAACGGGTCCGACTCGCTGCGCTCGTAGGTGTCCTGCTGCGGCGACTCCGGAGCGTGGCCGCCGTAGACGACCTTGTAGGCGGTCCTGATGCGAGGTCTCACGTCGAGGAAGTCCGCGGACGCCGTCGAGGTGGCGACCCGCCGCCACGTGGTGGACGCTCCCTCACGGGCGTACAGCGTCGTCGTGCCGGCTCCCGGGGCGTCGCCACCCTGGCTGTCGACGTCGACGGCGATGTCGATGACCTCGCCGAACTCGACGACCGTCGAGTCGGGCACCGCGTCGGTCGTCGTCGTCCACGTGTCGCGGGCCGAGCCGGCCGGCGCTGGGCCGATCACGGTGGCGATGCCGAGCAGTCCCGCCGCCAGGGCGGGAACGGTGCGGGTGGTGCTCATCGTCGTCCTTGTCGTCCGGGACGGAAAAGCGGAGGACGGGCCCCGCCGCACCTGCGGCGAAGCCCGTCCGTTGCTCAGAGCGGCTCAGCGGGCAGCCGCACGCGCCAGCGGCGCGCGGTAGCTGTAGGTGTACCAGACCTCGCTGTAGGAGACGAAGTCAGCGTTGCCGGGGATGGTGATCTTGAAGTAGAGCCGGTTGCCGCGGCGGGGAGCCGGAAGGCGGACCTGGAACTTGCTCTTCCTGTCGGTCTTGATCGTCTTGAACTTGACGTACCGCTTGCCCTTCTTGATCTGGACCTTGACCTTCTTCTTCGCGTACTTCGGGGCGACCTTGCCCTTGATGGTCAGGCGCGCCTTGGCGTTGTCGATCGACACCTTGCGCTGCACCGGGAGCGCGACGTCGGCCGACGTGCTGGGCGTGTAGTTGTCCTCGTACGTGTTGGTCGCGGTGTACCCGGAGTACACGGCCCGGAACACGGAGTTGGCCGTGGCCTTGATGTCGGGGAAGGAGAGGTAGCCGCTGGCCGGCACGGTGGCGACGGGCACGCCGGCCGGGTTGGCGGAGGTGATCTGGTAGAGCGTCACGGTGCCGTCGTAGGCCGTCGACCCGTCGTTGCCCGTGACGGCGCCACGGATCGTGACGGTGTCGCCGTAGGTGGCGGCTTCGCCGGGCTCGATGAAGGGCAGCTCGAGCGTCGTGGTGCTGATCAGGTTGTCGGTGGCGCTGCTCGGTGCGGCCAGGGCGATCGGCGTGATGCCGAGCAGTCCGGCCGAGACGGTGCCGGCGATGAGACGCGTGATGCGCATGTCCCCGTTGTTCCTCTCAGGAGTCTGGTCGCCCGGCAGGTGTCCGCCGGGCGTTGCGGTGGTCTGCTACCCCGCGACGCACGGGACAAACCCGGTCGTGACCGGGGCCGGTCCCGCAATCCCACGTGCGTCGGTGTCGGACAGCCCCCGTAGACTCTCAAAACCCCCCGGTCGCTCGGCGCTCGGGGTCGTTCTGCGTGCTCTCGAAGGGATCCCGGTGTCCTCCACACCCCTCCGCACACCCCTCCTCTCCGTCGCCCGACGCCTCGTCTCGGCACCCACCCTGGGTGGCGCGCTCGCCGACGCCGCGGTGCTGTCCGCCCTCGACCTGACCGGGCCCGGAGCCATCCGGCCCTTCGTGGTGCACGGCCTCGTCGAGCGGGGGCGCACCGTCCTCGCGGTCACCGCCACCTCGCGCGAGGCCGAGGACCTCGTCGAGGAGCTCGCCGACCTCGTGGACCCCGACTCGGTCGCCTACTACCCCAGCTGGGAGACGCTCCCGCACGAGCGGCTCAGCCCGCGCAGCGACACCGTCGGTCGGCGCCTCGCGGTGCTGCGGCGCCTGCGGCACCCCGGCACCGACGCGGCCAACGGGCCGCTCAAGGTCGTGGTCGCGCCGATCCGCAGCCTGCTGCAGCCGCAGGTCCCGGGCCTCGCCGACATCGAGCCGGTCGAGCTGGCACCGGGTGACTCGCGCTCGCTCGACGACGTCGTCCGCGGGCTCGCCGAGGCGGCGTACTCCCGCGTCGACATGGTCGAGCGGCGCGGCGAGTTCGCGGTGCGCGGCGGCATCGTCGACGTCTTCCCGCCGACCGAGGAGCACCCGCTGCGCGTCGAGTTCTGGGGCGACGACGTGGAGGAGATCCGTGCCTTCTCCGTCGCCGACCAGCGCACCCTCGAGACGGTCCGGCGGCTCTGGGCGCCACCGTGCCGCGAGCTCCTCCTCACCGAGGAGGTACGCCGGCGCGCCGCCGAGC
The DNA here is from genome assembly GCF_017916385.1 of Nocardioides xinjiangensis. Taxonomy (NCBI): domain Bacteria; kingdom Bacillati; phylum Actinomycetota; class Actinomycetes; order Propionibacteriales; family Nocardioidaceae; genus Nocardioides; species Nocardioides xinjiangensis. The sequence continues at coordinate 986,875 of NZ_JAFMSW010000001.1, read as the reverse complement.
TGGGCCGGGCCCACCCGCAGCTGCTCGAGCTCACCGACAAGATGGCCGCCGGCATCGCGGTCGAGGGCATGGAGTCCCTCGCGCCGGTGCTCGTCGACTCGATGGAGCTGCTCGTCGACCTCATGCCCGCCGACACCACCGTGCTCGTGCTCGACCCCGAGCGCGCGCGCACCCGTGCGCACGACCTGGTCGCCACGAGCGAGGAGTTCCTCAGCGCGTCGTGGGCCGCCGCGGCCGGTGGCGGCACCGCGCCGATCGACCTCGGCGCGGCGTCCTACCGGGAGATCGGCGACGTGCGCACCCACGCGCTCGGCCTCGGCCTCGCCTGGTGGTCGGTGAGCCCGTTCGGCATCGACACCGACGGCGAGTCGCTCACCCTGCCCACCCACGCGGCCGAGGCCTACCGCGGCGACCTCCAGCAGGCGGTCGACGACATCCGCGGCTGGGTGACCGACGGCCTGGACGTCGTCGTGGTCCACGCCGGCCACGGCCCCGCGGAGCGCTTCGTCGAGCTGCTCGGCGAGAACGACATCGCGGCGCGCCTGGTCGAGCAGGGGCAGACGGCCGGACCCGGCGTCGTCACCGTGACGTGCGGCCACCTCGTGCACGGCATCGTCGACGACGAGGCGGGCGCGGCGGTGCTCACCGGCGACGACCTGTCGGGGCAGAAGTCCTCCACCCGCGACATGCGCAAGATGCCGGCGCGCCGCAAGCGGCAGATCGACCCGCTCGAGCTCACGGCCGGCGACTACGTCGTCCACGAGCAGCACGGCGTCGGCCGCTTCGTGGAGATGAAGCAGCGCGAGATCAGCGGCGCGGTCCGCGAGTACCTCGTGCTGGAGTACGGCCCGAGCAAGCGCGGTGGGCCCAACGACATGCTCTACGTGCCGGCCGACACCCTCGACCAGGTCACCCGCTACGTCGGCGGCGAGAACCCCAGCCTCGACCGCCTCGGCGGCGGCGACTGGACCAAGCGCAAGAACAAGGCGCGACGCGCGGTGCGCGAGATCGCCGCCGAGCTGATCAAGCTCTACGCCGCGCGGCAGGCCACCCAGGGCTACGCCTACGGCCCCGACACCCCGTGGCAGCGCGAGCTCGAGGACGCCTTCCCGTTCACCGAGACCGTCGACCAGCTGACCACCGTCGACGAGGTCAAGGCCGACATGCGCAGCATCGTGCCGATGGACCGGCTGGTCTGCGGCGACGTGGGCTACGGCAAGACCGAGATCGCGGTGCGCGCGGCGTTCAAGGCCGTGCAGGACGGCAAGCAGGTGGCGGTGCTGGTGCCGACGACCCTGCTCGTCACCCAGCACCTGTCGACCTTCACCGAGCGGATGTCGGGCTTCCCGGTGGTCATCAAGGGCCTCTCGCGCTTCCAGACCGACAAGGAGGCCAAGGAGGTCGTCGCGGGCCTGGCCGACGGCTCCATCGACATCGTCGTGGGCACGCACCGCCTGCTCAACCCCGACATCAAGGTCAAGGACCTCGGCCTCATCATCGTCGACGAGGAGCAGCGCTTCGGCGTCGAGCACAAGGAGCAGATGAAGCGGATGCGCACCTCGGTCGACGTGCTGTCGATGAGCGCGACGCCGATCCCGCGCACGCTGGAGATGGCGGTCACCGGCATCCGCGAGATGTCGACCATCACGACGCCGCCGGAGGAGCGGCACCCGGTCCTCACCTACGTCGGCGCCTACGAGGACCGGCAGGTCGTCGCCGCCGTGCGTCGCGAGCTGCTGCGCGAGGGCCAGGTCTTCTACATCCACAACCGGGTGAACTCGATCGAGAAGGCCGCCGCCCGGATCCGCGAGCTCGTGCCGGAGGCGCGGGTGGCCACCGCCCACGGGCAGATGAACGAGCGCCAGCTCGAGCAGGTCATGCTCGACTTCTGGGAGAAGCGCTTCGACGTGCTGGTGTGCACCACCCTCGTCGAGTCCGGGCTCGACGTGTCCAATGCCAACACGATGATCATCGAGCGCGCCGACACCCTCGGCCTGTCCCAGCTGCACCAGCTGCGGGGTCGCGTCGGCCGGTCGCGGGAGCGCGCCTACGCCTACTTCCTCTACCCGGCGGAGAAGCCGCTGACCGAGACCGCCCACGAGCGGCTCGCGACGCTGGCCCAGCACTCCGACCTCGGCGGCGGCATGGCGATCGCGATGAAGGACCTCGAGATCCGGGGGGCCGGCAACCTGCTCGGGGGCGAGCAGTCCGGGCACATCGCCGACGTCGGCTTCGACCTCTACGTCCGCCTCGTCGGCGAGGCCGTCGCCGACTTCAAGGGCGGCGCCGAGGAGGAGCTGGCGGAGGTCCGCATCGAGCTGCCGGTGGACGCCCACCTGCCCCACGACTACATCCCCAGCGAGCGGCTGCGGCTCGAGATCTACAAGCGCCTCGCCGAGGTGCGCACCGACGCCGACGTCGACGAGGTGCGTGCCGAGCTGCTCGACCGCTACGGGGCCCCGCCCGAGGTGGTGGAGTCGCTGCTCGTCGTCGCCCGCTTCCGCGCGCGGTGCCGCCAGGCCGGGGTGGGGGAGGTGACGGTGGCCGGCAAGTACGTCCGGTTCGCGCCGGTCGACCTGCCCGACTCGCGCGTCGTACGCCTGGACCGCCTGTTTCCGCGCAGCATCGTCAAGGCGCCGGTCAGTACGATCCTCGTGCCGCGCCCGCAGACCGCGGGGTTCCCGGTCCGTCCGGTGGCCGGCGTCGCCCTGCTTGAATGGGCGCGCGGTGTCATCGACGAGGTGATCGACGTCCCGGCACCGAGCCCAGCCGCAGCGACCCAGGAGTGACGAGAGTGAGCAAGACCCGACTGACGACGGCCGCCACGACAGCGGTCGCCGGACTCCTGCTGACCGGCTGCGGCAGCGCGTCGCCGGGCGTCGCGGTCAAGGTCGGCGACGAGGAGCTCTCGGTGCGCCACGTCGACGCGGTGGCCGCCAACTACTGCACCGCGGTCGGCGACCTGGAGTCCGAGGTGCCGATGAGCTTCGTGCGGCAGTACGTCGTGCAGCTGCTCACCCTGCGCTCGCAGGCCTCGCAGATCGCCGAGGAGTACGGCGTCGAGCCGGGGTCGGCCTACCGCAACGACCTCGCGCAGCGCGAGAGCACCGTGGCAGGCGAGCCGGCGGACGTGCGGGAGGACTACGTGGAGCTCGCCTCCGCGACCGCCTACGCCCAGGACATCGTCGACCAGGTCGGCCGGATCGAGCTCGAGGAGGCCGGGGTCGCCGACGCCACCGCCGAGCAGGCGACGCAGGCCGGCATCGACGTCTTCAACCAGTGGCCCGACGCGCACGGCGTCGAGGTCGACCCGCGCTACGGGCTCGACACCGTCGACGGCGTGCTGACCCCGGTCGACACCAACACCTCCGTGGCGGTGAGCGAGCAGGCCAGGTCGGGGATGTCCGCCGAGCCCGACCCGGCCTTCGCCGCGACCCTCCCGCTCCACCACCGCTGCGGCTGAGGCAGTCCGATGACAGCGTCGGAGGGCTCCCCGCTCGAGGCGTTCGCCGACCAGATGCGGCTGCTGCGACGCGAGTGCGCGTGGAAGCGGGAGCAGACGCACACGTCCCTGGTCCCCTTCGTGCGCGAGGAGGCGGAGGAGGTCGTGGAGGCCATCGAGTCCGGCGACCCGGCAGCGCTGTGCGACGAGCTGGGCGACCTGCTGCTCCAGGTGGTGATCCACGCGGTCATCGCCGAGGAGGCCGGTGACTTCACGCTCGACGACGTCGCGCGCGGGGTGATCGCGAAGATGGAGCGACGCAACCCGCACGTCTTCGGCGACGCGGTCGCCACGGACGCCGCGCAGGTGCTGCGGCTGTGGAACGCCGCCAAGGCGGCGGAGAAGGCCGCGTCCGAGGGGTCGTGACGAACGTCGGCTCGCTCGAGCCGGCGTGGACGCGCGGTCAGCGCGACATGTCCAGGTGGGTGTCCAGGTGGCGTGCCGCCGTCGCCCGGAGCCCGTCGGCGTCCGTCACGGCGTGGACGACCATCGCGCCGAAGGTCAGCACGGAGGGCTCGGGCGAGAACGCGTCGACGAGGGCCTCGTCGAGGCGACCGGTCGCGGCGAGCAGGGCGACCGCGTCGACGTACGCCGGACCGGTCCGGTCGAGGCGCTCGCGCAGCGACGCGACCGAGGCGGGCTCCGTCTCGACGACGTCCGCCTCGGCGCCGTGGACGAGGAGGACGACCGACTCCATCCGCTGCACCAGCTCGGCCAGCGCGCCCGTCGCCTCGTGCTGCGAGGAGGTGCCGCGCTCCGCCCCGGTCGTGACCAGCGCCCGGTCGAGCAGGTCGCCGACGAGGTCGACGTGGTGTCCGACGATGTCGACCACCAGCTGTGCCGGGCCGGACCGCTCGCGTGCCGGCAGGTGCAGCGCGCCCGGCGGGTGGAAGTGGACGTCGTTGGGCGCGTCGAGGAGGAAGGACGTCGGATCCCTGCGCCAGGCCGACGGCAGGGCCCCGAACTCGCGGCGGAAGGCTCGCGCGAAGACCTCGGCGCTGGCGCCGCAGTCCTCGGCGATCGCGTGGAGGGTCCGGTCGGTCCGGGACACGAACCACGCCGCACGCTCCATGACGACGCGGCCGTGGAACCGCGCCGGCGACTCCCCGCCGACGGCGCCGGCCAGGCGGGCGGCGGTCGCGTCGGCCGGCTCGCCGCCGCTCATCCGCTCGACCAGCGCGCGGAGGTGGTCGGCGGGGCGGGGCACACGGTCACGCTAGCCACCGGCACGGACACCCGGCGCAGACAGCCGGCACGGTCACCCGGCACGGACAGCCGGCACGGACACCCGGCGACGGACGGGCCCCACGTCGATAGGGTGGCGGCTGCCCACGACTTTCTGCACCAGGAGCCCTGCCATGTCGATCATCGCTGCTGTCGGCGCCCGTGAGATCCTCGACTCGCGCGGCAACCCCACCGTCGAGGTGGAGGTACTCCTCGAGGACGGCGCGTTCGGTCGCGCGGCGGTGCCCAGCGGCGCCTCCACCGGTGCCTTCGAGGCGGTCGAGCTGCGCGACGGCGGTGAGCGCTACCTCGGCAAGGGCGTGCAGAAGGCCGTCGCCGGCGTCGTGGACACCATCTCCGGCGCCATCGTCGGTCTCGACGCCGACGACCAGCGCCTCGTCGACCAGGTGATGTTCGACCTCGACGGCACCCCCAACAAGGCCAAGCTCGGTGCCAACGCGATCCTCGGTGTCTCGCTCGCCACCGCCAAGGCGGCTGCCGAGTCCGCGGGCCTGCCGCTGTTCCGCTACGTCGGCGGCCCCAACGCCCACCTGCTGCCCGTGCCGATGATGAACATCCTCAACGGTGGGGCGCACGCCGACTCGAACGTCGACGTGCAGGAGTTCATGATCGCCCCGATCGGTGCCGCCACGTTCGCCGAGGCCCTGCAGCAGGGCGCCGAGGTCTACCACGCGCTCAAGTCGGTGCTGAAGAAGAAGGGGCTCTCGACCGGCCTCGGCGACGAGGGCGGGTTCGCCCCGAGCCTCGAGAGCAACCGTGCCGCGCTCGACCTGATCGCCGAGGCCGTCACGGCCGCGGGCCTCGGGCTCGGCACGGACATCGCGCTCGCGATGGACGTCGCCGCCAGCGAGTTCCACGACAACGGCAGCTACACCTTCGAGGGCGCGGCGACCAGCACCGACAAGATGGTCGACTACTACGCCGACCTCGTCGCGTCGTACCCGATCGTCTCCATCGAGGACCCGCTCGACGAGGAGGACTGGGCCGGCTGGAAGGCCATCACCGACGCCCTCGGCGCCAGGACCCAGCTCGTCGGCGACGACCTCTTCGTCACCAACGTCGAGCGCCTGCAGCGCGGCATCGACGGCGGCCAGGCCAACGCGATGCTCGTCAAGGTCAACCAGATCGGCTCGCTGTCGGAGACCCTCGACGCGGTCGACCTCGCGCACCGCGCCGGGTTCCGCAACATGATGAGCCACCGCTCCGGCGAGACCGAGGACACCACCATCGCCGACCTCGCGGTCGCCACCAACTGCGGCCAGATCAAGACCGGTGCGCCGGCCCGCTCGGACCGGGTGGCGAAGTACAACCAGCTCCTGCGGATCGAGGACGAGCTCGGCGACGCGGCTCGCTACGCCGGGCGGGGCGCCTTCCCGCGTTTCACCGGCTGAAGCAGGCACACTGGACCGCATGCCTTACCAGCGCCGTACTCCTCGGGCTGGGCCCGCCGGACCGCGCGGACCACGGCAGGGCGGCGGCTCGCACCCAGGCACGCGCGGCCCGCGGCCGCGGGTGACGAGCGCGCGGCCGCCGTCGCCCCGGCCGGACCCGACGGCCGGCTCCGGGTCCGACACCGCGACGCGTCCGGCCGTGCCCCGGGCTGCCGCGCGTCGTCCGCGCTTCACCGGGCGGGCCGCGGTGCTCGTGCTGGTGCTGGCGGTGCTCACCGTGTCGTACGCCTCCTCGCTGCGCGCCTACCTGCAGCAGCGCTCGCACATCGGCGACCTCAAGTCGCAGATCGCGGAGCGCGAGGCGAGCATCGACGCGCTCGAGCGCGAGAAGAAGCGGTGGGAGGACCCGGCGTACGTCAAGGCGCAGGCGCGCGCCCGGTTCGGGTACCTGATGCCCGGTGAGTCCGGCTTCGAGGTCATCGGCGCCGACGGCAAGCCACTGGAGGCGCAGGCGTCCCTCAACGACCCCGACGAGGTGATCAAGGAGGTGCCGAAGGCGTGGTGGACAGCGGCCTGGGAGTCGATGGAGCTGGCGGGCAACCCGCCCCCGCCGGCGGAGGAGCCGGTCGACCTGGTCGACGGGACGAGGAGCGGCGCGGTGGAGGGGACCGAGCAGTGAGCGACACTCCCGCCGCGCAGGGGATCGACCCGGTCGACGAGGCCGCCATCCGGGCCCAGCTCAAGCGCCGGCCGCGCGGCATCGACTCGGTGGGCCACCGCTGCCCCTGTGGCAACCCCGACGTGGTCACGACCGAGCCCCGGCTGCCCGACGGCACGCCGTTCCCGACGACGTTCTACCTCACCTGCCCGCGGGCGGCCTCGCGCATCGGCACCCTCGAGGGCTCCGGCCTGATGAAGGAGATGCAGGCGCGGCTGGGCACCGACGAGGAGCTCGCCGACGCCTACCGCCGCGCGCACGAGCGCTACCTCGCGTTCCGTGCCGAGGTCGGGGAGCGGGCCGGGCTCGACGTCCCCGAGATCGACGGCATCTCGGCGGGCGGCATGCCCGACCGCGTCAAGTGCCTGCACGTCCTCGCCGGCCAGTCCCTCGCGATGGGCCGCGGGGTCAACCCGCTCGGCGACGAGGTCCTCGACCTGCTCGGTGCGTGGTGGGAGTCGGGACCGTGCGTGACGGTCGCCGCGGAGTGAGCGCCACAATGGCCGCATGAGCGACCAGCCCGCGTCCCGCCTCGTCGCGGCCATCGACTGCGGCACCAACTCGATCAAGATCCTGGTGGGCAGCCCGTCGGCGTCCGCAGGCGGAGGACCGCTCGACGTCGTGCTGCGCGACTCGCGCGTGGTCCGGCTCGGCCAGGGGGTCGACGAGACCGGCGTCCTGGCGGAGGAGGCGCTGGCGCGGACCTTCGCCGCGGTCGACGAGTTCGCGGAGGTCATCCGCCGGCACGCCGTGCCGCCCGAACGCGTCCGGTTCTGCGCCACCTCCGCGACCCGCGACGCCAGCAACGCCGCGGTCTTCGCCGACGGCGTGCGCCGGCGGCTCGGCGTCGAGCCCGAGGTGCTGTCGGGCGACGAGGAGGCCGCGCTGGTCTTCGCGGGCGCCATCGCCGCGCAGGACCCGATGCCGCCCGAGCCCGTGCTGGTGGTCGACATCGGCGGCGGCTCGACCGAGCTGGTGCTCGGCGCGGACGGGGAGCGACAGGCCGTCTCGATGGACATCGGCTCGGTGCGCCTGCACGAGCGTCACCTCCACGGCGACCCTCCGACCGCCGCGGAGGTCCGGGCCTGCGTCGCCGACATCGACGAGCACCTCGACCGCTGCGGCGTCGCGCTCGAGCGCACCCGCACCGTCATCGGCACCTCCGGCACCATCAAGACGATCGCGTGCGGCGTCCTCGCTCTGGACTCCTACGACCGCGAGGCCTTCGACCGGGCCGTGCTGGGCAACGACGCCACCGCGGCCTTCGTCGAGCGGCTCGTGGCGATGCCGGTGGACGAGCGCCGGGCGCTGCCCTACATGCACCCCGGCCGGGCGGACGTCATCGGCGCGGGCGCGCTGATCTGGGGCCGGATCCTCGACCGGGTGCCGGTGGGCGAGCACGTGGTCTCGGAGGCCGACATCCTGCACGGCATGGCCGCTGCCATCGCGCGGTGAGCCGGCGATGACGCTCCTGCCCCATCCCCTGACCGGCGACCTCTTCACCAGCCCGGTCACGCCGGGGACGGGCTGGCCCGACGACCCCGGCGCGGGGGACACGCCGGTCGCCCGCGACGCCGACGACGTACGCCGCCTCGCGCGGGCCGGGACGCTGCCGGAGCTCGAGGCCCGGGTCAGCGTGTGCGCCGCCTGCCCGCGGCTGGTGGCCTGGCGCGAGGACGTCGCGGTCCAGAAGCGGGCGTCGTTCGCCGACCAGCCCTACTGGGGCCGGCCGATTCCCGGCTGGGGTGACCCCGAGCCGTCGCTGCTTGTGGTCGGCCTGGCGCCGGCGGCGAACGGCGGCAACCGCACTGGGCGCATCTTCACCGGCGATCCGAGCGCCGACTGGCTGTTCGCGAGCCTGCACCGCACCGGCTGGGCCGCGCAGGCCACGAGCGAGCACGCCGGCGACGGCCAGCGGCTCGTCGGCGCGCGCATGGTCGCGACCGTGCGCTGCGCACCGCCGGACAACAAGCCGACGCCGGCCGAGCGCGACACCTGCGCGCCGTGGATCGCCGCCGAGCTCGGGCTGCTGCCGACGGTCCGCGTGGTCGTCGCGCTCGGGTCGTTCGGCTGGGACGGCGCGGTCCGCTCGCTGGTGGCGGCGGGCGCGGAGGCCCCGGCCCGCCGGCCGAAGTTCGCCCACGGCGCGGAGGTGGTGCTCGGCGGCGTCACGGTGGTCGGCTGCTACCACCCCTCGCCGCACAACACCTACACCCGGCGACTCACGCGCGAGATGACGGACGAGGTCTTCGAGCGGGCGCGCGCGCTGACAGAATGGGGCAGGTGACCCTCCACGCGATCACCGTCCTCGGCCACGACCGTCCCGGCATCATCGCCGAGACCACCGGCAAGCTGGCCGGGCTGGGCCTCAACCTCGAGGACTCCACCATGACGCTGCTGCGCGGTCACTTCGCCATGATGCTCGTCTGCGAGGGCGACGCCGCCGACTCCGAGATCGAGTCGGCGCTCGCGCCGCTCGCCGCCGACGGCAGCCTCACCGTCACGGTCCGTGAGGTGCCGAGCGAGGAGACGCCGGCCGCCGAAGGCACGTCGTGGATCCTCTCGGTCCACGGCGGCGACCGGCCGGGCATCGTCTCCGCCGTCGTCGGGGTCGTCGCCGGCGTGGGGGGCAACATCACCGACCTCACGACCCGGCTCGCCGGCGACCTCTACCTGCTGGTCGCGGAGGTCGACCTGCCCCCGGCCGCCGACGTCGCTTCCGTGGAGCGCGAGCTGGCCTCGGTGGCTGCCGAGCTCGGCGTGGGCGTCAGCCTGCGCGCCGCCGAGACCGACGAGCTCTGAGCACCCGCCCGATGACCGTGAACACCCGGGTCCTGGAGTGGACCGAGTCCGACCTCGGCGTGGCCGGGACGCTGCGCGAGGTCGTACGCGCGCCCGCGCCCGTGCTGTCGACGGTCGGCGACACCGTCGACCCGACGTCGCCGGACGTCGTGCGCCTCGCTGCGGACCTCGTCGCCACGATGCGCGTCTCGCCCGGCTGCGTCGGGCTCGCCGCACCCCAGGTCGGCGTGGGGGCGAAGGTGTTCTGCGTCGACGTCTCCGAGCACCCCAAGACCCGCGACCACCACGGGACGTTCGTGCTGTGCAACGCCGAGGTCGTCTCGGGCAGCCGCAACGAGAAGGCCCGCGAGGGCTGCATGTCGGTGCCCGACTTCACCGGTGACGTCAAGCGGCCGAGCCGGATCGTCGTACGCGGCCAGCTGCCCGGCACCGGGGAGGACGTCGAGCTCGAGGCCGAGGCGTTCGAGGCGCGGGCCCTGCAGCACGAGATCGACCACTGCGACGGCCTGCTCTTCCTCGACCGGGCGGCCGGCGCGCACGCCGTCTACGCTCGCAAGACCTACCTCTGACGCCGCTCGCGGCCGTCAGGGACCCGCCCCGGTATCCCAACCGGTAGAGGAAGCGGTCTTAAAAACCGCACAGTCTGGGTTCGAACCCCAGCCGGGGCACCGGGTCGTCCAGCGGAGGCGCCCGTCGCCGCCCGCTGGGTGATGGCCGCAGGGCTCAGGTGCCCTGGGCCTCGGGGTCCTCCTCGGGCTCGAAGGTGCTGCCCTCGCCGTCGGTGATGCCGATCTCCACGCCGACCGGGTCCTGCTCCCGCCCGGTCGCGTCCTCGCCCTCCGGTGCGGCGTCGGGGTCGTTCGAGTGGGTGCTCATCGCCTCGCCTCCTCAGGTCTCCCGGGCGCGGTACCCGCGGGGGACCTGCGGATGCGCGCAACCTGAGAAGTTGCTGTGACGGGAACAGCACCCCCTCCACGGACGTTTGAAGAGATGTCACCCCGGCTACAGTGGAGTGACACGACAGGCGCCGTCACCGCGACGGCGTCGCACCCTCCGGAAGCTCCGGAGGTGGCCTCCAAGGAGAGACCATGAGAAGCAACAATCCTGTTTTCAACCGTTCCGAGGAGTTCAACCGCGCCTCGTCGAACGCCTACGGGAACCAGACGTACGCCGCTGGCGGCGCGGCCTACCCCGGCTACGGTGACGGCTCGAGCGACCCGTCGACCTGGGGCACCGGCACGCCCGGCCAGGTGGACCAGGGGCGGATGACGGTCGACTCGGTGGTGCAGAAGACCGCCATCTCCATCGCCCTCGTGTTCGTCGCGGCGTTCGCCACGTGGTGGTGGATCGGCGACATCGTCAGGAGCGGCAACGTCCTCAACGACGAGGCCCTGGCCCGTGCGTCGATGCTCTCCATCGTCGGCGCCGGCGGCGCCTTCCTGCTGTCGCTCGTGAACTCCTTCAAGCGGGTGGTCAGCCCCGCACTGGTGATGGCATTCGCGCTCGCCGAGGGTGTGGCCCTCGGCGCGGTCAGCAAGTTCTTCGACGCGCAGTTCGGTGACGGCATCGTCACCCAGGCGGTCCTCGGCACGTTCGCGGCCTTCGCAGGCACCCTCGCGGCCTACAAGTTCTTCAACATCCAGGTCGGCAACAAGTTCCGCACCTTCGTGGTGGCCGGCATGTTCGGCATGGTGGGCCTCGGCCTGCTGTCGCTGGTGCTGAGCTTCTTCGGCATCCAGACCGGACTGTTCGGCTTCGGCACGCTGGGCCTCGTGATGTCGATCGTGGGCCTGACGCTCGGTGTCTTCATGCTGATCCTCGACTTCGACTTCGTCGAGAACGGCGTCGCCGCCGGTCTCCCGGAGCGCGAGTCGTGGCGGGCCGCCTTCGGCCTGACCGTCAGCCTGGTGTGGATCTACACCAACCTGCTGCGGATCCTGGCGATCCTGCGCAGCGAGTGACCCGCTGAACCACTGATCGTCGGCCCGCTCGAGCTCAGCTCGGGCGGGCCGGCGTCGTTTCGCGCGCCGGGGCCGGACGGCGTACGGCGTACGACGCGCGGCCGACGAGGCGCCCGCGTCGGCGTCCGGCCGGGGCCCGGGCCGCGGCGGCGCCCGAGGCGGACTTCCCGGGGCTTGTCCGAACTTCCGGGGGTCTGCATGCCCCCCGAAGTTCGCAATCCCCCGCTTAAGCGGGGGATTCGAAACAAGCACCGACCCCCTACTCCGGCACCGCGACCGGCGCCTCCTCGTGCTCGTCCGGCGACTCCGCGGCCGTGGAGGGGCGGCGCCGGCGGTGGCGCAGCTCGACCCAGCGGCCGCGCAGGCCGCGCTGGTTGCCGGCGACCTCGGTGCCGTCGACCTCGGTGCCGGGCGTGCGAGCCGCGCGCACGGCGGCGGCCGCGACCGGCAGGATGCCCTCGCGGCGTCGCGGCTCCGGCAGCGCCTCGTCCTCGGGGAGCAGGTCGAGGGCGGCCAGGCAGGACGGGACGAGCACCGCCGCCAGCTGCTTGTAGCCGTCGGCCGACGGGTGGAACCGGTCGGGGCCGAACAGCACGGCCGGCGCGGCGTCGAACTCGGGGCCGAGGACGTCGCCGAGGGAGACCGATCGGCCGCCGTTCTCCACCACGGTGATGGTCTGCGCGGCGGCCAGCCGGCGCGACCACTCACGCGCCACCTGCTTGAGCGGCGGGGGGATCGGCCGGATCGTGCCGAGGTCGGGACAGGTGCCGACCACGACCTCGACGCCCGCCTCGCGCAGCCGGCGTACGCCCTCGGCGAGGTGGCGCACCGACGCCGAGGGCAGCACGGTGTGCGTCACGTCGTTGGCGCCGATGAGGACGACGGCGAGGTCGGGGTGGGTGCCGAGGGCGGCGTCGACCTGCTGGGCCAGCGCGCTGGACTGGGCGCCGACGACCGCGAACGACCGCAGGTGCACGCGCCGGTCCGCCTGTGCCGCCATGCCGGTGGCGAGATGCGCGCCGGGGGTCTCCTCGACGCGGTCGACCCCGTAGCCGGCGGCGCTCGAGTCGCCGAGCAGCGCGATCCTGATCGCCGGCGCGGGGCGTCCGCGCCCGTACCAGCCCGTCGCGTCGGGCGGTACGGCGCTCGTCGTGCCGATCACCTTGCGGGCGATCTTCGCCTCGGCGACCAGCACCCCGTAGAGCCCGGCGCCGAGCACCGAGAGGCCGCCCCCGCCGAGGGCGGCGGCCGATGCCAGCTTGCGTGCTGCTCCTGTTGCCCCCACGGCCTCATGCTACGGATCGGTGGGTCGGTAGATTGATGGGGTGCAGTACGTGAACTCGCTCCTCGACCTCATCGGCAACACCCCGCTCGTCAGGCTGGGTCGCACCCTCGACCTCCCTGACGGGTCCGGCGAGGGCCCACTGGTCCTCGCCAAGGTGGAGTACCTCAATCCCGGCGGCTCGGTGAAGGACCGGATCGCGAGCCGGATGATCGAGGCGGCCGAGGCCTCCGGCGAGCTCCAGCCGGGTGGCACGATCGTCGAGCCGACCTCGGGCAACACCGGCGTCGGCCTGGCGATGGTGGCCCAGCAGAAGGGCTACAGGTGCGTGTTCGTCTGCCCCGACAAGGTCAGCGAGGACAAGCGCAACGTGCTCAAGGCCTACGGCGCCGAGGTCGTGGTGTGCCCCACCGCCGTGGCGCCGGAGCACCCCGACTCCTACTACAACGTGAGCGACCGCCTCGCCGCCCAGCCGGGCGCGTGGAAGCCCGACCAGTACTCCAACCCGCACAACCCGCGCTCGCACTACGAGACCACGGGTCCGGAGATCTGGGAGCAGACCGAGGGCCGGATCACCCACTTCGTCACCGGCATGGGCACCGGCGGCACCATCAGCGGCGTGGGGCGCTACCTCAAGGAGCAGAACCCCGACGTGCAGGTCATCGGCGCCGACCCGGCGGGCTCGGTCTACTCCGGCGGCACGGGACGCCCCTACCTGGTGGAGGGCGTCGGCGAGGACTTCTGGCCCGAGACCTACGACCGCACCGTCGCCGACCGGGTCATCGAGGTCACCGACGCCGACTCGTTCGCCTTCACCCGCCGCCTCGCGCGCGAGGAGGCGATGCTGGTCGGCGGCTCGGCCGGCATGGCGGCCTTCGCCGCGCGCCAGGTCGCGCACGAGCTCGCTGCCGAGGGGCGCACGGACGCCGTGGTCGTGGTGCTGCTGCCCGACTCCGGCCGCGGCTACCTCACCAAGGTCTTCAACGACGACTGGCTCGGCCAGTACGGCTTCGCCACCGGGGCGCAGGCCGACGCCCGCACCGTGGGCGAGGTGCTGCGCGGCAAGTCCGGCCAGCTGCCCGACCTCGTCCACACCCACCCCGGCGAGACCATCGCCGAGGCGGTCCACATCTTCCAGGAGTACGGCGTGAGTCAGATGCCGGTCGTGCGGGCCGAGCCCCCGATCGTGGCCGCCGAGGTCGCCGGGTCGGTGTCGGTGTCCGCCCTGCTCGACGCCCTCTACGCGGGCACCGCGCGGCTCAACGACGCGGTCGAGGACCACATGTCGCCGCCCCTGCCGACCGTCGGCTCGACGGAGCCCGCGGCCGACGCCGTGACGCTGCTGGAGAAGGCCGACGCGGTGCTGGTGCACGAGGACGGCAAGCCCATCGGCGTGCTGACCCGCCAGGACCTGCTGACCTTCGTGGCGGCGTCGTGAGGCGCGTCAGGCGCCTCGCCGGCGCGGTCGGCGTCCTCGCCTGCCTCGGCACGCTCGGCGCGTGCGGTGGCGGTGGCGGTGAGGGGGTCGACACCAGCACCGAGCCCGTCGAGGTCGAGGTCGGCGAGTCCTTCGAGTGGAACGCCTTCGTCGTCGACAAGGGCTGGGAGCTCAACGGCATCGAGCGCTCGGCGAACATGGAGCAGGTGGTCACGCCGGAGGTCAGGGGCACGATCACCAACGAGTCCGACGAGACGCGCTCCGCGATCTTCCAGATGGTGTTCTCCTCCGGCGGCGACGCCGTCGCGACGCTCAACTGCTCGGCCGCCGAGATGGTCGAGGGCCAGTCGCAGCAGCTCGTCTGCCCGGGCCTCAGCGCCACCATGCCCGCCGACTACGACGCGGTGGTGGTGCGGGAGTTCGTCCGCGACGGGGCCTCCGGCGCCGACACCGGCTCCGGCTGAGCGATGGGTGACCTCTCCGCCGAGGTCGTCGTCTTCCTGGTCCTCGCGGCGCTGGTGGCCGGGTTCGTGGACGCCGTTGTCGGCGGCGGGGGGCTGGTGCAGCTGCCCGCCCTGCTCGTCGGCCTCCCCGGCGCGTCCGTGGTGCAGATCGCGGCCACCAACAAGCTGGCGTCCTTCTGCGGCACGTCGATCAGCGCGGCGACGTACGTCCGGCGCATCCGCCCCGATCCCCGCACCTTCCTGCCGCTGATGCTCGCGGCGTTCCTCGGGTCGGCGGGCGGCGCGCTCGTGGCCTCGCTGCTCCCGCGCAGCGCGTTCGACCCGATCATCCTGGCGGTGCTGGTGCTCGTCGGCGGCTACGTCTGGTTCCGGCCGAGCGTCGGCGAGCTGACCAGCCTGCGCTTCCAGGGCGGGCAGCACCTCACCGCCGTCGTGCTCACCGGCGTGACGATCGGCTTCTACGACGGAGCGATCGGCCCCGGCACCGGCTCGTTCCTCGTCTTCGCCCTCGTCGGCGTGCTGGGCTACAACTTCCTCGAGGCCTCGGCCAAGGCCAAGCTCGCCAACTGGGCGACCAACCTGGCCGCCCTCGTGGTCTTCGTGCCGCAGGGCGCGGTGATCTGGGACCTCGCACTGGTGATGGCCGCGGCCAACGTCACGGGCGGCTACCTCGGCGCGCGGCTGGCGATGGCGCGCGGGGCTCGCTTCGTCCGGGCCTTCTTCCTGGTCGTGGTGTCCGGGTTCGTCGTGCGCCTCGGCGGGCAGCTCCTCGGCTGGTGGTGACGAGGCTCCCGCGCCGGGGCGGGAGCGCCCGGTAGCCTCCCCGTCGTGGGAGCCGTGGGATCAGTGGACGCGTTCCAGCGCCGCCATCCCGTCCTGGGATTCCCGCTGGCGGTCGTCTACAAGTACTTCGACGACCAGGGCCCCTACCTCGCCTCGGCGCTGACCTACTACGCCTTCATCGCGATCTTCCCGCTGATGCTGCTCGGCACCTCGATCCTGGGCCTGATCCTGCGGGGGGAGCCCAACTGGCAGGAGGCGATCCTCGACTCCGCGCTGGCCCAGTTCCCGATCATCGGCGACGAGCTCGGCCGGCCCGAGGGGTTGCAGGGGTCGGTCGCCGGTGTCGCGGTCGGCGGCATCGCCGCTCTCTACGGCGCCATGGGCCTCGGTCAGGCCCTGCAGAACACCCAGCACGTCGCCTGGTCGGTGCCCCGCAACAGCCGGCCGAACCCCTTCTACGCGCGCCTCAAGACGCTGATCCTGCTGGTGACCGCGGGGTTCTCGCTGCTCGCCGTGTCGATCGTGTCGACCGTGGCCAGCACGACCGACGTGTTCACCGAGGTGCTCGGCGAGTCGCTCCAGCTGTTCCTCCCTGTCCTCACGATCCTCGTGGTCGGCTCCTGCCTCACCCTGCTGTTCCGCTTCGCCGCCACGGGCCAGCACTCCTTCCGGCGCGCGGCACCGGGTGGCTACTCCCTGGCGGTCATGTGGCAGGTGCTGCAGCTCGGCGGAGCGGCCTACGTCGACAACGTGCTGGTCGACACGTCCTCGATGACCAAGACCTTCGGCCTGGTCCTGGGCCTCATCGGCTTCCTGTGGATCGGCGCGGTGATGGCCGTGCTGGCGATGGAGATCAACGTCGTCGCGGCGCGCCGGCTGTGGCCGCGCGCGCTCCTCACGCCGTTCACCGACAACGTCGAGCTCACCGACGCCGACCGCGAGGCGTACGCGCTGTACGCCCGGATGCAGCGGCACAAGGGCTTCGAGCAGGTGTCGGTGGTGTGGGAGCCGGGACCCGCCGAGCGCGAGCACGCCGCGTCGGAGCCCGACCGGCCCGCGCCCGGGACCCCCGGGTGACGACGACGTACCTCACCGTCGCGCGACCGGCGACCGCCGAGGTGGAGGACCGGGGCTCCCGCTTCCGGTGCACGCTGCGACGCGTCGAGGACGAGGACGAGGCCCGCGGGGTGGTCGCCGCGCTTCGCCGCGCGCACCCGGAGGCCCGTCACCACTGCTTCGCCGCCGTCCTGGGCCCGCGCGGCGAGCTGCAGCGCTCCTCCGACGACGGCGAGCCCGCCGGCACCGCCGGCGCGCCGATGCTCGACGTGCTGAGGGGAGCGGGCGTCAGCGACGTGGCGGCGGTCGTGACGCGCTGGTTCGGCGGCACGCTGCTGGGCGCCGGAGGGCTGGTGCGCGCCTACGGCGACGCCGTCCGCGCTGGGCTCGCCGAGGCCGGGACGCTCCGCCGCTCGCTGCTCACGGAGCTGGCCGTCGACCTCGACCACGCCGACGCCGGCCGGGTCGAGGGCGAGCTGCGCACGCGCGGCGTCACCGTGCTGGACGTGGCCTACGACGCCCGGGTGCGGATGGTGCTCGCAGCCGCCCCCGACGAGGTCCAGCGGGTGCGCGACGTGGTCGCTGCTGCCACGTCGGGCCGGTCGCGGCCGCGGGCGGTGGGGGAGCGCTGGGTGGACGGCCCGGCGGGCTAGCCGCGAGGGGTGACGTCCCCGTCGACGTACACCCACCGCCCGGCCCGCTGCTCGAAGCGGCTCACCTCGTGCATGCTGCCGCCCTCCCACGTGGCGACGAACTCGACGGTGTCCCCGTCGGCGGCCAGGATCCGCAGGCCCGTCCACACCGTGGTGGCATCGGGGCTGACGTCGTCAGGGCGGGTCCGAGGGTGCCAGGTGCGGAACAGGTGGTCGGCGTTCCCGGTGACGAACGCGGTGTAGCGCGAGCGCATGAGCTGCTCGGGCGAGCCGGCCTGCGCGGTGTTGGCCAGCAACGGTCCGCAGCATGCGTCGTACGTCGCCCCGGTGCCGCACGGGCACGGGGCGCGTAGTCGGTCCACGCGCACAGCCTAGCCGGGGCGCCACCGATTTTGCATACGGTGTAATTATGTAAGCACCAAAGGAGGTTAGCGATGACACGACAGGATGCTCGAGACGAGGACGAAGGCCGCCGCGGCGAGTCCACGCGGCGCGGTGGCCGCCCGGCGGCGCCGGGGGAGGGCCGTGGGCGCCGCGGCGGCTGGCAGGTGGCCGACCTGCCGCCCGCCGACGACGCCGGCGACTGGTTCCGCGGGAGGCTGCCCGAGGGGTGGTTCAGCGACATCGAGGTGCGCACCGACCGCGAGGAGATCACGGTGCTGGGCACCCTGGTCGACCAGACGGCCGCGGGCGCCGAGACGGAGGGGCGCATCAACAGGTTCCGCTCCGAGACCAAGGCCGAGCGCATCGAGATCGCGCTGGAGGCGCAGGCGCGCTACCAGCGGAAGGTGTCGTGGGGTGTGCGGCTCGGCGCGACCGAGGCGCTGTTCACCCACGTCGCCGCGCCGGTCATGACCCGGCTGCGCCAGCCCGAGCGGCAGGTGCTCGACACCCTCGTCGACGCCGGTGTCGCCCGGTCGCGCTCCGACGCGCTCGCATGGTCGGTCCGGCTCGTCGGCGAGCACGCCGAGGAGTGGCTCGGGCAGCTGCGCGGGGCGATGGCCGAGGTCGACAAGCTGCGCGCGGAGGGCCCGGCCCTCTGACGCCCGCGGCTAGGTTGACCCGCATGACGATCGACCGCACCCCGCCGCCGTACGCCGCCGACGAGGTCACGACGCTGCGCTCGTTCCTCGACTACTTCCGCGCGACCCTGCGCCGCCAGGCCCAGGGCCTCGACGCCGCGCAGCTGGCACAGGCCCTGCCCCCGTCGACCGTGACCCTCGGCGGGCTGCTCAAGCACCTGGCCTACGTCGAGGAGTGGTGGTTCACCGAGGTGCTGCACGGCCGCCCGGCGACGGGGGTGTGGGCCGACGTCGACTGGGAGGCCGACGCCGACTGGGACTGGCACAGCGCCGCCGACGACAGCCCCGAGGAGCTGCGGGCCCTGCTGGCCGAGGAGATCGCGCGCGCCGACGCCGCGATCGACGAGGCCCTCGCCGACGGCGGCCTCGACCGGCTCGCCGCGCGTCCGCGGGGCGACGGGAGCGTCGCCAGCCTCCGGTGGATCCTGGTCCACATGATCGAGGAGTACGCCCGCCACTGCGGTCACGCCGACCTCGTCCGGGAGTCCGTTGACGGAGCGACGGACCTGTAGC
Source organism: Nocardioides xinjiangensis (assembly GCF_017916385.1). NCBI lineage: Bacteria > Bacillati > Actinomycetota > Actinomycetes > Propionibacteriales > Nocardioidaceae > Nocardioides > Nocardioides xinjiangensis. The sequence continues at coordinate 967,985 of NZ_JAFMSW010000001.1, read as the reverse complement.
GCGCCCGTCGTTCCGGCTCCGCCGGCGGCCTTCGAGCGCGCTCCACGTTGACCCGCCGGTCTAGCGTGGAGGACGTGACGGACCCGACCCAGCACCCCGCGCCCAGCACCCTCGGCCAGCTCCGGGACAGCGGGCACCAGCTCAAGACGCTCCGCCAGGAGCTGCGCGACAACCTGCTCGCCCGCCTCGCCGCCGGCGAGGGCCCGTGGCCCGGCCTCCACGGCTTCGCCGAGACCGTCATCCCGCAGGTCGAGCGTGCGCTGCTGGCCGGTCACGACATCGTGCTGCTCGGCGAGCGCGGGCAGGGCAAGACGCGGCTGCTGCGGTCGCTGGTCGGCCTCCTGGACGAGTGGACCCCGGTGATCTCCGGCTCCGAGCTGGGCGAGCACCCCTACGAGCCGATCACGGTCTCGTCGCAGCGGGCCGCGGCGACGTACGGCGACGACCTGCGCATCTCGTGGCGCCACCGCGACGAGCGGTACGCCGAGAAGCTGGCGACGCCGGACACGTCGGTCGCCGACCTCATCGGCGACGTCGACCCGATGAAGGTCGCGGAGGGACGCCACCTCGGCGACCCGGAGACCATCCACTTCGGGCTGATCCCGCGCAGCCACCGCGGCATCGTGGCCATCAACGAGCTGCCCGACCTCGCGGAGCGGATCCAGGTCGCGATGCTCAACGTGATGGAGGAGCGCGACATCCAGATCCGCGGCTACGTCCTGCGGCTGCCCCTCGACGTGCTCGTCGTGGCCAGCGCGAACCCCGAGGACTACACCAACCGGGGCCGCATCATCACCCCCCTCAAGGACCGCTTCGGCGCCGAGATCCGCACCCACTACCCGCGCGAGGTGGAGGAGGAGATCGCCGTCATCGAGCAGGAGGCCGACCTGGTCGCCGAGGTGCCGGCGTACCTGCTGGAGGTGCTCGCGCGGTTCACCCGCAACCTGCGCGACTCCCAGTCCGTCGACCAGCGCTCCGGGGTGAGCGCCCGCTTCGCCATCGCCGGCGCCGAGACCATCGCGGCGGCCGCGCTGCACCGCGCGACGACGCAGGGGGAGGACGAGGCCGTGGCCCGCGTCGTCGACCTCGAGACCGCGGTCGACGTGCTCGGCGGCAAGATCGAGTTCGAGACGGGCGAGGAGGGGCGCGAGACCGAGATCCTCACCCACCTGCTCCGCACGGCGGTGGCCGAGACGGTCCGCGCGCACCTCGCCGGCATCGACCTGCGCCTGCTCGTGGAGGCCATCGAGGCGGGCGCCATGGTCAGCACCGGCGTCCGCGTCGGTGCCCGCGACTTCCTCGCGGGGCTGCCGGTGCTCGGCGAGTCCGACCTGTACGACACGGTGTGCGACCGGCTCGGGGCCACCAACGACGGCGAGCGGGCGGCCGCGCTGGAGCTCGCGCTGGAGGGCCTCTACCTGGCCCGGAAGATCGGCAAGGACACCGACGCCGGGGAGACGGTCTATGGCTGAGGCGACGTCCGCGCCGGCGGTCACCGTCCGGCGCGGCACGGTCGACGACATCCCCGCGTTCCGCGCGCTGGGTGAGGCGGTCGTGCCGCCGACCTACGGGCCCATCGACGCGGCGTACGCCCAGCGGATGCTCGACGAGTGGTGGGTCCCGGAGGTCTTCGAGAAGTCCCTGGCCCGCAACACCCACCTCGTCGCCGAGCGCGACGGGCAGCTCGTCGCCCTCAGCAGCTTCGGCCGGCTGTCGCGGTCCTACCGCGACTTCCCCTACGTCACCGGCGACCGCGAGGTGATGTGGAAGCTCTACGTCCACCCCGAGCACCAGGGGCTCGGCATCGGCAGCCGCCTGCTGTCGGAGGTGGAGACCCTCGTCGAGGGCGACGAGCTGTGGCTCGAGGTCGTCGACGGCAACGACCACGCCTACGACTTCTACCTGGCGCACGGGTTCGAGGAGGTCCACCGGGTGGGCGACCGTGCGTGGCCCGACGACATCTGGCTCCGCAAGCGGCTGCGGGACGGCTCGCGATGAGCCGCTTCCGCAGGTACGACGGCGGCGACCCGCTCGCCCCGCCGGTCGACCTGTCCGAGGCGCTCGACGCCATCGGCCAGGACGTGATGGCGGGGTACTCGCCCGAGCGCGCCATGCGGGAGTTCCTGCGGCGTGGAGGCACCGACCAGGCGGGGCTCGACGAGCTGGGCCGCCGGGTCGCGGAGAAGCGCCGTGAGATCCTGCAGCGCCACGACCTCGACGGCACGATGCGCGAGGTCCGCGAGCTGCTCGACAAGGCCGTGCTCGCCGAACGCGGCCAGCTGGCCCGCGACATCACGATGGACGACGGCGACCGCGCGTTCCGCGAGCTGGTGCTCGACGACCTCCCCGCCTCGACCCCCGCCGCCGTGGGTGAGCTGTCATCGTACGACTGGCAGTCCCAGGAGGCGCGGGAGGCCTACGAGGAGATCAAGGACCTGCTCGGCCGCGAGCTGCTCGACCAGCGCTTCGCCGGCATGAAGCAGGCCCTCGAGGGCGCGACCGACGAGGACCGGGCGGCCGTCCAGGAGATGCTGTCGGACCTCAACGAGCTGCTCGAGAAGCACGCGCGGGGCGAGGACACCGACCAGGACTTCGCCGAATTCATGGACAAGCACGGTGACTTCTTCCCCGAGCAGCCCAAGGACATCGACGAGCTGCTCGACTCGCTCGCGCAGCGGGCGGCGGCCGCGCAGCGCATGCTGAACTCGATGACGCCCGAGCAGCGCCAGGAGCTGATGGAGCTCTCGCAGCAGGCGTTCGGCTCGCCCCAGCTGATGGAGCAGCTCGCGCGGATGGACGCCAACCTGCAGGCCCTGCGGCCCGGGGAGGACTGGTCGGGCGCCGAGGGCTTCGAGGGGGAGCAGGGCCTGGGGCTCGGTGACGGGACCGGGGCGCTGCAGGACCTCGCGCAGCTCGACGCGCTCGCCGACCAGCTCGCGCAGTCCCACCACGGCGCCCGGATGGACGACGTCGACCTCGACGCGCTGGCCCGCCAGCTGGGCCAGGACGCCGCGGTCGCCGCCAGGACGCTGCAGGAGCTCGAGCAGGCGCTGCGCGACAGCGGCTACCTCAAGCGCGGCTCCGACGGCGAGCTGCGGCTCTCGCCCAAGGCGATGCGCCAGCTCGGCAAGGCGCTGCTCCGCGACGTGGCCGACCGGATGAGCGGACGCACGGGCGCCCGCGAGACCCGGACGACCGGCCTGGCCGGCGAGCCCACCGGCTCGAGCCGGCGCTGGGAGTTCGGCGACACCGAGCCGTGGGACGTGCCCCGCACGATCACCAACGCGGTGCTGCGCTCGGGAGGCGCCACGCCGGTGCGGCTGCAGGTCGACGACATCGAGGTCACCGAGACCGAGGCCCGCACGCAGGCAGCCGTCGCGCTGCTGGTGGACACGTCGTTCTCGATGGCGATGGACGGCCGGTGGGTGCCGATGAAGCGCACGGCGCTGGCCCTGCACCAGCTCGTGCGCTCACGCTTCCGCGGCGACGACCTCCAGCTGATCGCCTTCGGCCGGCACGCCCAGGTCATGGAGATCGAGGAGCTCACCGCCCTGGACGCCCGCTGGGACAAGGGCACCAACCTCCACCACGGGCTGCTGCTGGCCAACCGGTTCTTCCGCAAGCACCCGAACGCCCAGCCGGTGCTGCTCGTCGTCACCGACGGCGAGCCGACCGCGCACCTCGAGCCCGACGGTGAGGTCTGGTTCTCCTACCCGCCGCACCCGTTGACGATCGCCCAGTCGGTGCGCGAGCTCGACGCGACGTCGCGGCTGGGCGCCCAGGTGACGTTCTTCCGCCTCGGCGACGACCCCGGGCTGGCGCGCTTCATCGACTCCATGGCCCGCCGTGTCGACGGCCGGATGGTCAGCCCGGAGCTCGACGACCTCGGTGCCGCGGTGGTGGGGTCCTACCTGGGCTCGCGGGGGCCGGCGTCGTCGTACCGCGAGCAGTTCGGCGACTGGTACGGCGGCGGCCGGGGGTTCTGGGCCTGAGGGCTGCCGGCCGGCCGGGCGGACCCCGGACCCCGGCGCGGCCTCACGACCCGTCGGCGAAGCCCGGCAGCGACTCCTCGAGGATCTGGCGGAAGGGCGCGGTCGCGCCGAGCTGGCTGAGCAGGCCGATGGCCCCGAGCCAGGTGCGGTGGATGAGGAGGTAGGACGTCGGCAGGTTGAGCTTGGTCGCGAGCGTGAACGTCTCGGACCGCGGGTCGTTGACGCGCTCGAACTGCTCGCGCATCCACTCGCGGGTGAACGTGAAGCGCTCCTGGGCGGCGGGCTCGACGAACGGCGCGAGGTACTGCAGGACCAGTGCCGGGTCGACCTCGATCCGGTCCTTGATGAACCCCTCCGCGCGCAGCCCCGCCACGAGGGACTGCTCGTCCGCGTCGAGGGCGATGCGCATCAGCCGCCCCGTCGCCGGCGGCATCCCTCCGCCCTCCAGCCGCGCCACGGCCCCGAAGTCGAGCACGCCGAGGCGGCCGAGGCCGCCGTCCGGCCCGGGCAGCACGCGGAAGTTGCCCGGGTGCGGGTCGGCGTGGAGCATGCCGGTGCGGTGCGGGCCCTCGAAGAGGAACCGCACGAGCAGCTCGCCGTAGTGGTCGCGCTCCTCCTGCGTGCCCGAGCGGACGACCTCGGCCATCGAGTGCGGGGAGTCCATCCACTCGGTCACCAGCACCTGCTCGCCGACCGAGACCACGGCGGGCACCACGATGTCGGGGTCGCCGTCGAACGCCTCGGCGAACGCCGCCTGCGCCTCCGCCTCGAGGTGGTAGTCGAGCTCGTCGGCGGCCCGGGCCTGGAGCTCGGCCACGAGGGGCTTGATGTCGAGCCCGGGGAAGGCCGGGGCGACCCCGCGGGCCAGGCGGGCGATCTGGCGCAGGTCGCCGAGCAGCGCCTCGCCGGCGCCGGGGTACTGCACCTTGACGGCGACGTCGCGCTCCTCCCCGGTGACGTGGTCGAGCCAGCGCCCGCGGTGCACCTGCCCGATCGAGGCAGCGGCGGTCGGGGCGCCGTCGAGCCAGACGAGCCGGTCCTTCCAGTCGGCGCCGAGGTTGGCCGCGAGCTGCTGCCGCACGGTCGAGGTGGGCATCGGGGGTGCGGAGTCCTGCAGGGCCGTGAGGTGCTCGCGGTAGGGGGCGGCGACCTCCTCGGGCAGCGCCGACTCCAGCACGCTCAGCACCTGGCCGAACTTCATCGCGCCGCCCTTGAGCTCGCCGAGCGTGCGGAACAGCTGCTCGGCGGTGCGCTGCTGCACCTCGGTCAGCACGGCCTCCGCCGGCTTGCCGCCCAGCCGCTTGCCCAGGCCGACCGCCTGCCGTCCGGCGTACCCCAGCGGCAGCGCCGCGAGACGGACCGTGCGGGCGGCGGCCTTGCGCGGGAGCTCGGTCATGGCCCCATTGTCCCTGCCCGCGCAACGCGGTCCCCGTCGCCACGCGTGACCTCGCACCCGCTGGCTCGTTGAGGGTGGACCACCACTCCACCTCGGGAGGAACCAGTGAAGACCAACCCCCTTCTCGCCTGCGCGGCCAGCGTGCTCGTCGCGTCGGCGACGTTCGCCGCCGGCGGCACCGCGTCCGCCACGTCCGCCGCCACGTCCGCAGCCACGTCGTCGGCCCAGCGGGCCGACCTGTCCGACTTCCTCGCCGAGCAGCTCCCCGGCCTCACCGGCAGCACGACCGTGATGGTGCACGGCACGTCGCTGGGCGCCGCCCGCGAGGCCGTCGCGGCCACCGGGATGCGCAAGACGGGCGAGTTCGCAGGCATCGGGGTGGTCGTCGCGCGAGCGACGAAGAGCCAGGTCGAGGCGGTGCGCAGCGCACCCGGCGTGACCTACGTCGAGGGCGGTGCCCAGCCGATCGAGTTCTTCCAGGAGACCTCGAACACCGCCACCCGCGGCGCCGAGGCGGCCGCCACCCTGACCGGCGCCGACGGCACGCCGCTCACCGGCAGGGGCGTCAGCGTGGCCGTGATCGACTCCGGCGTCGACCCGACGCACCCCTACTTCCGCGAGGCCGACGGCTCCAGCGCCGTCGTCGCCAACCTCAAGGCCGTGTGCGCCCCGGTCGGCGAGCTGTGCTCCGTGCAGCGCGTGCCCGGCTTCGTCGACACCGACACCCTCTCCGTCGGCGGCCATGGCACCCACGTCAGCGGCATCGTGGCAGGCCGCCCCACCACGCTCACCGACGGCGGCACCCTGCAGGGCGCGGCCCCCCGGGCCAAGATCGTCTCGATCTCGACCGGCGCCGGCATCGTGATCCTCGGGGCCGACTCCGCGCTCAACTGGGTGCTGGAGAACCACGAGGCGCCGTGCGGTCCGGGCGTCCCCGCCTCCACCTGCCCGCCCATCAAGGTCACCAACAACTCCTACGGCCCCTCCGGCGGCGGCGCCTTCGACCCCGAGTCGGCCACCGTCAAGCTGCAGCGCGCGTTGGCCGCCGAGGGCGTCGTGACCGTGTGGGCGGCCGGCAACGACGGCGGTGACGGCACGCAGAGCCTCACCAACCCGCCCGGCCAGGACCCCACCGGCGGCATCCTGTCGGTGGCGTCGTACTTCGACCAGGACACCGGCACGCGCAACGGCACCGTCTCCGAGTTCAGCTCGCGCGGCCTCAGCACCGACGCCTCGACCTGGCCCGACGTCTCCGCCCCCGGGGAGAACATCACCTCCTCGTGCCGCCTCTACCTGGCCGTCTGCGCCACCGGCCTGGACCCCCGCAACGGTCCCGGCGCGCTCGACCTGGGCACGTTCAACACGATCAGCGGCACCTCGATGGCGGCGCCGCACGTGGCGGGCATCGTCGCCCAGCTCTTCCAGGCCCGGCCCGACGCCAGCCCCGCCGACATCGAGCGGGCGCTGAAGGCCTCGGCCCACCAGTTCACCGACGGCGCCGCCTACGTGGGCGGGACGTCGTACGACAAGGGCCACGGCCTCGTCGACGTCGTCGCGGCCGTCGCAGCCCTGGGTTGAGCACCCGCTCGGCTCAGCGCTGACCCAGACCCTCCAGGGGAGGGCCATCGTGCAACAGGGGCGCGGTGGTGCGGGCGGGAGTCGCGGACTCCCGCCCGCCTCTGGTTTGCTGCCGGCATGGAGCTCGACTTCGTCGGCGAGCTGGTCGAGTGGCGCGGCCCGGCGCCCTTCTACTTCGTGCCGCTCCCGCCCGACGCCGCCGACCTCGTCGAGGAGGTCAAGGCCGACGTCGCCTACTGGGGTGTCGTGCCGGTGCGCGCCTGGATCGGCGACGCCGAGCTCACGACGGCGATGTTCCCCCGCGAGGGCACCTGGTTCCTCCCCGTGAAGTCGGCCGTCCGGCGCGCCCAGGGCCTCGGCCTCGGCGACCCGGTCGAGGTGCGGATGCAGGTCGGGCGCGACTGACCTGGTCCAGACCGGCCGGCGGGATGCAACCTGCGGCCGGGATCCGGCGTCTCCTGACTGCCCCCCGCCCGGGAGGCAGCACACGAGAACGGACAGCACCATGCGCACCACCATCCTGAGCGCCGCGGCCCTGTCGGTCGCCGCCCTCACCCTGACCCAGCTCGCCCCGGCCAGCGCCGACGCCATCGGTGTCCGCGACCCCCGGGACCTCGACCACGGCGCCGACCTCCGGTCCGTCGAGGTGCGGCACACGGCCGACAACGTCGTGGTGACCACGACGCACACCGACCTGCGCCGCTCCTTCCGCTCCGGCTCGTCCGGCGCGGTGTTCCTCGACACCGACCCCACCGACACCGGCCCGGAGTACGTCTTCGTCGGAGGCTTCTTCGTCGGCACCGACTACCAGCTGCTCGAGGTCGAGGGCTTCGGCACCGGGAAGTGGGGCGAGCCGGTCCAGGGCTCCTACCGCATGCGCGTCGACTACGACCTCGACCGGGTCCGGATGCGGATCTCGCGCGAGGCGATCGGCTCGCCGGAGGAGGTCCGCGTCGCCGTCCGGGTCGCCGGCACGCGCCCCGACGGCAGCAACACGCGGGTGGACTGGCTCCGGGAGCCTCGCGCGTTCACCGAGTGGGTCGCGCAGTAGGACCGCGCGTCAGGGTGCGGCGTCGGGTCGCGACTTCACGACCCGGACCTCCTGGGGCCAGCCGCACCCCTCCGCCACCCGGGCGGCCCACATCTTCGCCGTCTCCAGGTCGGGCACGTCGATCACGGTGATGCCGCCGAGGAACTCGGTGGTCTCGGTGTAGGGCCCGTCGGTCACGGACGTCGTGCCGCCGGTGCCGTCGACGCTGAAGGCCTGGGAGAGGTCCTCCTCGAGGCCGCCGGCGAAGACGAGCACCCCGGCGGCCTCCATGTCGTGGATGACCGCCATCGACGGCTCGACCCGGCTGAGGAACCAGTCCGGGTCGTGGTCCCCGACCCACTGCTGGTTGAAGTAGATGGCGTACTGCGTCATGTCGCTCCTCGGCTGCGGCCGCCCGGTGCGGCCTGTCACCACTGTGACGGACCGACAGGCCGGGGATCGACAACCGAGATGAACGATTCGAGGCGTGGGACGTCGGGTCGGCGCGCACCGCTGGCGGCCCGGCGTTCCTATGCTGGCCGCACGCGCGCCGCAGGACGAGCGCACCAGGACGCGAGGAGCTGGACGTGACGAGGTCGTCGAGGTGGGGCGTTGCCGCGTGGACGGTGCTGTGCGTGGTGCTGGGGGTCACCGCTCCGGCCCCGGCCGCCGCGGGGGCGCCCGGCGCGGCGCGGGGCGCGGCGCTCGGGGCGCCGGCCGCTGCAACCGCCGACGAGCCGCGCCCGGGGTCGCGCAGCTGGCGGGCGCCGAGCGGTCCCTTCTTCAACGACCCCCATCTCGCGGCGGGCCACTTCCGCATCGAGCGGAAGGTGATCGACACGATCCGGCACACCCGGAAGGGGTCGACCATCAGGATCGCCATCTACTCGCTCGATCGCATGCCCGTGGCCCAGGCGCTCGCCGCCGCCCACCGCCGCGGCGTCCGGGTGCAGATTCTGCTCAACGACCACTGGGAGACCCCGGCGATGAAGGTGATCCGCGCCGAGATCGGCAAGGACCGCCGGCGCGACAGCTTCATCTACAAGTGCCGGCAGAGCTGCCGGGGTGCGGCCAACGAGTTCAACAACCTGCACTCGAAGCTCTACCTCTTCAGCGAGGCCGGCCGGTCCGAGGACGTCATCGCGGTCGGCTCGGCCAACATGACCCGCAACGCCGCCATCCACCAGTGGAACGACCTCTACTTCACCGAGGGCGACCACGAGCTGTTCCGCCAGTTCGTGGGCCTGTTCAACGACATGCGGCGCGACTACGACACCCGGCAGGAGCCGATGCAGTTTTGCGGCACACCGCTGGGCGCGGCCTGCGACGACTCCGTCGACAAGCACACGGCGTGGGCGTTCCCCCGCGTCTCGGGCCCGAAGAACGACCTGGTGCTCGACATGCTGGACCGCGTCCAGTGCCGCACGACGGATCCCGCCACCGGCAAGGTCACCCGCACCCGCCTCGCCCTCTCGATGCACACCATGCGCGGCGACCGGGGCAACTACCTGGCCGCAGGGATCCGCAGGAAGTTCATCCAGGGCTGCGACGTGCGGGTCAGCTACGGCCTCATCGGCTACCACACCAAGGGCATCCTCGGGGCGCCCACCGCTCGCGGGCGGATCCCCCTGCGGTCCACGGGACTCGACTACAACACCGAGGACAACTTCGACCTCAACAACGACGGCCTGGACGACCTGATCCTCGACTACTACAGCCACCAGAAGTACTTCGTCGTCCGGGGCACCTACAACGGCGTGCCCGACACCGAGATGGTGCTGACCGGCTCGGTGAACTGGTCGAGCCTCAGCACCGCCAACGACGAGATCTGGTTCACCGTGCGCGGCGCGGTCGTGGCGCGGAAGTACATGGCGAACTTCAACTACCAGTGGGACCACCGACGCAACTCACGCAACGCCTACACCACGACGTACGCGAACTTCCGGGTCCCGCGGACGGTGCGAGCGCCCGACGGGACGCTGCGCACGACGTACGTGACGGTGCGGCGCCCGGTCACGACGGTGGAGCCGGACCGGTACCTGCCCGGGCCCTACTGGGAGGCCGACTGACGCACGCGTCGCCGCGACGGCCGCGCGAGGACCAGCGAGGCGCAGCCCAGGAGCAGGCCGAGCAGGAGCGGGACGGTCAGCAGCGGGACGGCCTGCGAGGTGACTGCCTGCACCACGGCGCCGGGCAGGCCCGCGTGGACGGCGTGCGGGGTGGCCCACAGGTGCATGAGCGCGTTCGCGACGTCCCACGCGTCCTGCGGCTCCCGGCTCGCGGCGTCGCTCGAGAAGGCCTGCCGCGGGACCAGCGGTCCTGCCGCGGCACGGGGAGCGAGGTCGGAGTGGGCGACCCGGCGGGCGGACGGGGCGGCGAACCGCGACCCAGCACGTCCGGGCACCGCACTCGGGTGCGCGTCGGCGTGACCGTCTCCGCGGCCCGCGCCGTGGCCGGTGCCGTGGCCGCCGACGGCGCCGGCGCCCTGGCCGGTCGCGGGACCGGTTGAGTGGTCTGCCTGCTGGCCCGCGTCGTGCCCGGACCCAGCGTCACCGCCGCTGCTCGGGGCCGCGCCGACCGGGGCCTGGGGAGCGGAGGGGGTCTGTGCGGACTCCTCGACCGGGTCAGGGGCCTTCACCGGGGGCGGCTGGACGGGCGGTGGGGGAGTCGGCTTGACGCCCGCCACCACCGGCGCCACCGCCTGCTCGACGGTGCGCACGGTCTCGCCGGCGGTCTGCTCGACCTCGCCCACCGTGGGTTGCACGACCTGCTGGACGACAGGCTCCACGACCTGCCCCACGGGCTCCGGCACGACCGGCTCGACGGTCTGCACGACGGGTTGCACGACCTGCTCGTCGACCTCGCCCAGGACGCCGCCGACGCCGTCGAGGAGCCCGTCGGCGTGGGCGGCCGGACCGCTGGCGAAGGTCAGGCAGAGGGTGGCTCCCGCGACGACGCCCGCGCGTCGCAGCGCGTGTCGTACGGCGGGTGAGTTCGGGTGGTGGTTCATGGTGACTGCCTCCAAGATGGCCGTCGCGACCGGACCGTCGCGACCGGATGGACTCGGCACAACCGGCTCGTACCCGACCAACGACCTCCGAAACAGACTGCTATGCGCCAGGACCGGTTTCGGCCCCCTCTGGCGGATAGTTACCCAACCTGTGGGAGGTTGGAGGCGGCTCGTCGGTGGTCGTGGTCGCCGCCCGCGGGTCAGCGTCCGGTCGCCGAGTCCTGCTCGCCCGGCAGCTGCCCCCCGATGGGGAGCGTCACCCGCATCACCGTCCGGCCGGGGCGGGACTCGATCGTGATGTCCCCCGAGTGGCGCTCCACCACGATCCGCCGGGAGATGTCGAGCCCCAGACCGGTGCCCTTGCCGACGTCCTTGGTCGTGTAGAACGGCTCGAACGCGCGGGCCTGCACGTCGGCCGGCATCCCGGGGCCGCTGTCCTCGATCTCCACGACGACGCCACCCAGGTCGTCGAGGCGGGTCGACAGCCGCAGGGTCCCCACTCCGTCCATGGCGTCGACGGCGTTGTCGATCACGTTCGTCCAGACCTGGTTCAGCTCGCCCGGGATGGCGCCGATCCGCGGCACCTCGCTGGAGAAGTCGCGCTCCACCGTGACGGACTTCAGCTTGTAGGCCAGCATCGCGAGGGTGCTCTCGAGCCCCTCGGTCACGTCGATGAGCTGCACCGCGGCCCGGTCGAGCTGCGAGTAGGAGCGGACGGCGCCGACGAGGGCGGAGATGCGTCCGGTGGCGTCCTTCACCTCCCCCAGCAGCGCGTCCATCGTCAGCGAGTGCCCGACCCACTCGATCGCCGCACCGGCAGCCGCGGGGCCCACGATGTCGGCGACCTCGTCGCACCACGCCGTGGTGATGCCGGACGCGGCCAGGGAGGGTGCCAGCAGCCACCCCTCCGCCACGTCGTGGTCGACCAGCCAGTCCGCCAGCTCGTCCTCGCGGTCCGCAGCCGCCAGGGGGTCGGCTCCGGGGCCGAGGGGGACGAGCGCGCGGCGCGACGCCTCGAGGCTGGCGAACTGGTCGGTCGAGATGCCGTGGGCGGCCAGGCGCGCCGTGGCCGCCACCGACGAGGCTGACGTGGTCGCCAGGGAGTCCACGGCCCGGGTCGCGGCGGCCGCGGGGTTGTTGATCTCGTGCGCGAGCCCCGCAGCCAGCGTGCCGAGGGCGACGAGCGCCTCGCGCTGCCGGGCCGTCGACTCGACGCGGCGTACCGTGTCGACGAGGCCACGGATGAAGTGCACGCCGAAGGCGAACCACTCGCTGCCCAGCCGCGCGAGCTCCGCGGCCGGCACCTCGAGCAGCCGCGTCCGCTCGCCGGCGCGACCGGTCGCGAAGCAGATGCCGTTGGGGTCCCAGGCACCGAAGCCTCCGGCCCACTGGCCGGGGGTGGTCATCTTGCCGACGGGCGACTCCTCCTTGCCCACCCGCTTGAGCAGCGTGACCGACCCCTCCAGGAGCACCCACCACCTGTCGGCCGGCTGTCCCTCGTGCCAGACGTCCTCCTGCGGCTCCGCCCACCTCTCGGTGCTGACCTCCACGAGCTCGGCGAGCTGGGCGTCGCTGAGGCTGTCGAACAGCGTCAGCTGCCGGAGCTCCTGCGGGCCCATCAGATCGTCGCCAGGTAGCGGTGGACGAGGTGGACGGCCATGGCACCCTCGCCCACGGCGGACGCGACCCGCTTCATCGAGTCCAGCCTTACGTCCCCGGCGGCGAAGACGCCGGGGACGCTGGTCTCCAGGCTGTACGGCGACCGGGGGAGCGGCCACGACCCGGCACCCGGCGCGCCGAGCATCTCGTTGCCGGTGAGCAGGAAGCCCTTGTCGTCGCGGGCGACCTTGTCGCCCACCCAGTCCGTGCGGGGGGAGGCGCCGATGAAGACGAACAGCCAGCTGGCGCTGACCTCCTCCCGATCCCCGGAGCCACGGTCGACGAGGGTGAGCCTCTCGAGGTGGCCATCGCCGGCGACGGCGCCGACCTCGGTGTGCAGGCGGACGTCGACGTTGGGGGTGTCGCGGATGCGGTCGATGAGGTAGCGCGACATGCTCGCCTCGAGGCTCGTCCCGCGGACGAGCAGCACCACGCGCTTGGCGTAGCGGGCGAAGTTGAGGACCGCCTGTCCCGCCGAGTTGGCCGCGCCCACGACGTAGACGTCCTCGCCCTCGCACTGCAGCGCCTCGTTCGCCGACGCGCCGTAGTAGACGCCCTTCAGCCCGAGCTCCTCGATGCCGGGCGCCTCGAGGCGCCGGTAGGAGACCCCGGTGGCGATCAGCACGGCGCGGGCCTCGATCGAGCCCCCGCCCTCGAGCAGGACGGCGCGCACCGGGCCGCGCTCCTCGAAGCCCGTCACGTCGCTGGCCAGGACCGTCTCGGCCCCGAAGCGCGCCGCCTGGGCGACCGCCCGGTGCGTGAGGTCCGCCCCCGACAGGCCCTTGGGGAAGCCGAGGTAGTTCTCGATCGAGGCGCTCTGTGCCGCCTGCCCGCCCGGCGCGTCACGCTCGACGACCACGGTGCTGAGGCCCTCCGACGCCGCGTAGACCGCCGCGGCGAGTCCCGCCGGGCCGGCTCCGACGATGCAGAGGTCGTAGAGCGGCTGCTCGGCGCGGGTGCGCAGCCCCAGGGCGTCGGCGAGCTCGCGGTTCGTCGGCGCCACGAGGGAGTCGCCCTCGGTGACGAGGACGACGGGCAGGTCGTCGACGGTGCGGCCCGCCAGCTCGAGCAGGCGCCGGCCCTCCTCGTCGCGCTCCACGTCCAGCCACCGGTAGGGCACGTGGTTGCGAGCCAGGAACGTCTTCACCTCGTAGCTGGCCTGGGACCAGCGGTGGCCCAGCACGCGGATCACCGAGCTCTCGGCCGGGTGCTCGGTCGCCCAGTCGTCGAGGAGGCCGTCGACCACGGGGTAGAGCTGCTCCTGGGGCGGATCCCACGGCTTGAACATGTAGTAGTCGAGCGCGATGTCGTTGATGGCCCGGATCGCGACGTCGGTGTCGGCGTACGCCGTGAGGAGCAGCAGCTTGCTCTCCGGGGAGAGCTGGCGCACCTGCGCGAGCATCTCGATCCCGGTCATCTCGGGCATCCGCTGGTCCGACACCACCAGGGCGACGGAGCGGTCGCGCAGGGCCAGCTCGTGCAGCATCTCCAGCGCGGCGGCACCGGAGCTCGCGGACATCACGCGGTAGTCGGCGCCGTAGCGTCCGCGCAGGTCCCTGACGATCGCCTGTGCGACAACGGGATCGTCGTCCACGGCGAGGATGGTCGGTTTCGTGGCCAACCTCGGCCCCCTTCGTGCGGAGCGATCGCCTGGTGGAGCAGCTCGATCCTGCCAGTGCTCCCGCCCCTTGGCTAGGGCCTACGGCGCCAGCGGGGGCGCCTCGGTCCCGGTGGGCTCGATCTGCTGCGGTCGGATCAGTGACCGTCCGCGCCCCCACGGGTGCGGGCGGCGTCGAGGTGCCCCACCATCGCCTCCGCGAGCGAGACCGTGTCGACGGCGACGGTCACGATGGTCGCGCCCTGAGTGGCGTAGTCGGCGGCGTCCGCGCCGTTGTAGGCGTGGACACCCACCGGTACGCCGGCAGCGACGGCCCGGCTGATGATCGAGGACAGCACGTCGCGCAGCTGCGCGGTGTTGGCTGCGCCGTCGAGCTCCAGGGACAGCGCGAGGTCCCCCGGACCGACGTACACGCCGTCGAGCCCCTCGACGGCCAGCACCGCGTCCAGGTCCTCCAGCGCCGTGGCCGTCTCGACCATGGCGATCACCAGCGGTCGATCGGCTCCGCCGGACAGTCGCCCGATCGAGCGCCCTCCGACGGGGGCGTACCTGGTCGCAGCGACCACCTCGCGGGCGTGCTCGGCGTCGCGGATGTTGGGCACGATGACGCCGCAGGCGCCCAGGTCGAGCGGTCGCCCGACGTCGGCGAACAACGGGCTACGGGTGCGGACGAGCGGAACCGATCCCGCGGCCCGGATGGCTGCCGTCATCCCGGGGAGGTCCACCTCTGCCGCGGCGCCGTGCTGCAGGTCCACGACGACGAAATCGGGTCCAGTGCGCGCCAGGACTTCCGCGGTCACGGCACCGCCGAGCAGGCTCCACAGCCCGTGGCACGCGTCCCCCTCGGACCACCGCCTCCGCACGTCGACCTCGCTCATCGCCACGGTGACATCAGCCCTCTCGTGTTGTCGTCGCCAATCGGTGAATCAGCGGTCGCTGTGGGGGACCATCTTGCATGCTCGACGTGGGGCTCAACTGCGAGTGCCACGACAGGGTTGTGCCGCCTGCGGATCACGACGCTTGTTCTGCACCGGGCCCGCGTCCTCGGACGTGCTCGCCACCCGTCTCTGTGTCTGCTCAGACGGGTCTGCGTAGGTCCGGCGAGCAGCCGACGCCGAGCCGCTGTGCGTTCGTCGTGGCTGAGTCCCGCTCGGCGGCCGGGAGGTTCGCCTTCCTGTCCACTTCGCACCGGTAGCCGAAGAGCTCGATCACGAGGTACTGCTGACTCGATCGACTGAGTCAATCCGCCCACATAAACGCGGTCGGCGCGACCGTTGCAGTCGCTTCAAGCTCCTCGCATGGCGTCCGGGGGCCGACCCTGTGCGGGCTGCAATCCGTCGACTTAGGACAGCAACGAAGACGAGGGTAACCACTCGTGAGCGTGACGCCAGCACTTCAGTGACAGAGTGGGTAGTTGCCTTCCCGTTGCCCGCGTCGGTTCCTGCCGTGGTGTCGACGCTGGTGAACAAGTCAGGCAGCCCAGTGAATGGATCGAATACGTGTAAGGCCTTGTCTGATCCCATGTCGTCCAGAAGACCGCGCACTCCCTGCGGTGACTCTGGATCTACGCCGCAAATCGGCGACGTCGCGCGGTAAGTGCAGAGGACTCTTCGGAAAACGAAAAGACGTTGTCACCGCGGGCAGCTAATAGGTAACTCCCCCCTCGGCGCGTGTTTGGATTGTTCTTCCGTCCGTCCACCTGAGAGAACCCATGCGTTTTCAGCGCTGGGTCCTCTACGACAGCGGAGCGCCACGGGCCTCCACAGGTGGCGGTCGCTCACCCGGCCGAGCAGCAGGCGCCGGCGGCGAAACCATTGCGCCACGCAGCGCCGGCGCCAGCTCCCGCCAGACGCGTTGCTCGGCCGCTGCCTGCCACATTCCCCAAGCGAGCAGTAACAAGACGACGCAGTCGGCGACGAACAGGAAGGAGTAATAGGAGCGCCACCAGTTTGGAGTCTCACGGACAGCGTATGCAATCGCCAACAGAGTGGGAATGACGAAGAGCAACCACCGTCCGAGCGAGAGGAGACGCTGACAACTCCTCGTCATGTCGTGCCGGAAACGGTTCGAGTTCAGGGCGAGTACCGCTTCGTCCTCTGTGATACGCTGAATATGCGCGCAGGTCCCGGCCAATATAGTTCACGATTCCCCAGATCATCAGTTCGTTATCGAAGAACACATACCCCATAGGGGCAATCACCAGGGGCAGCCAGAAGAACAGCTGCGGCTGAAGGTCTACGCCATCTGCCGAGGCCAAGCCACCTAAGCCAACAAGCACCGCGATGACGAAGTTGAATGAATGACGCTGGTTTTCCCAGCGCCCAAAGAGCTCGTCACTGACTTTCTCGTACTCCAAGAGGTGCGTTCTCAAAGCCGCCTCGCGAGTCCACACTTCCGCGGTCACGTGCGGAGGTTGTGCCGAATCTGGTGCGGAACTCGGATGGTTCGTCGGCTTGGACGAGGGACTGGCCTGGTGCATTGAGCAATCCGAGCCGCCTGTCTCCGGCCGAGCGAGCTGCAGTGCTCGTGCAGCAAACCCACGAGCGGTCCCGGGACTCACGCTGCCCCCTCTCAACGCGCTAGACGTGCGCCGATGCATCTCGAACGTAGGCGCCCTCAGACCGATGTGGACGCATGTGTCCTCCGCGTAACGGGGCTCAAGCCGAAACCCTGCAGGTCGGTCGGATTCAACTAGATGCGCCAGCTGTGCACCCGAGGTCGCATCGCGGAAGATTCACCGTAATTGGGGACGTCGGGTACGCAGGCGGGCGGTGCTGACATGAACACGAGCGGCAACCGCCCCCTACATGAAGAGGAACAGCGTCAGCCGCCCACGTAGAACCGCCTGCGTCGTAGCTTCGCCTACGTAAGCCGCTGCTTGTGGCGGTGTTGCCCGCTAGAACAGCTGGACGGGCTGTGTAACCGCCGCGATTGGCGCCGCGAGTCAGTTGCCGTTCTGCCCACCCCCGAAGTCGAGGGCGTTATCTGCCCCGTCGGGAGCGCGCTGGCGCCTCTGACGCTCGCCCTGAACAGGGCCCGCACGGCTAGCGCGCCGACCCGAAGACGAACCCGCGAGCCGGAACGATCACTCAACGGTCCGTCGAGCCGTTTCGAGGAACCTTGCACATCTGCTCGCGTGGCACCGGTAGCCGGAGGGGTTCATCGCGAGGTACTGCTGGTCAAAGTGTCGGCGGTGTGACTCAGTTGCGTCTGCGTCTGCGTCTGCGCCCGTAGCCGGACGGAACGAGCGCATAGGTCTGCCGCATCACGGAAGGGGCACCCTGGGCGGTTCGTCAGTACTGCCACTTCCGGCTCAGCAGCCAGAGCCCGACGCCTGATCGGATCAGCGCAGGGCGAGTATCCAGCCCGACCGCACCGATGCCATGGGAAGCCGCCGGACGTCGCCCCGCGCCCGCCCACGCACGGGTGCGAACTCCGCTGCGAAAGGTGCACGGTCAAGATTGATCAACAAGCCCCGACCATCCTCGAAAGGATCGCACCGGCGGCCCGAAGAGGTTCAGGCACTCGTCGACAGCGGGGAGATCAGCGCCGGTCTGATGGTGCGGTGATTCGACGACGCAGAAGGGGGCTACGACGCAATGGGTTGGTGGCTGACGCCGCGCCAGGTCGACCTGCTGGCTCGCATGGGGGCAGGAATCGACTCCGACGACTACGCGGGTGACGTCACGGCGCACTCTCCGTGAGCGGGGCCGCCGCGTGTGCGCGTCAGGCCGTCTCGGGGAACCTCACACCCGTGTTCGCGTGGCAGCGGTAGCCGAACGGGTTCTTGTAGAGGTACTGCTGGTGCGCGTCCTCGGCGTAGTAGTACGGCGTCTCGCTGGCGGGGCGGATCTCGGTCGTGATCTCCCCGAGGCCGCGGCGCGCGAGCTCGTCGCCGTACACCTTGGTCAGCTCGCGGGCGGTCTGCTCCTGCTCGGGCGTGGTCCAGTAGATCGCCGAGCGGTACTGGGTGCCGACGTCGTTGCCCTGCCGCATGCCCTGGGTCGGGTCGTGGATCTCGAAGAACTTCTTGAGCAGGTCGGCGTAGGACACCACGGAGGGGTCGAAGACGACGCGGACGGCCTCGGTGTGGCCCGTGCGCCCGCTGCACACCTCCTCGTAGGTGGGGTGGGGCGTGCTGCCGCCGGCGTAGCCGACCGACGTCGACCACACGCCGGGCACCTGCCAGTAGATCTCCTCGGCGCCCCAGAAGCAGCCGAGGCCGAGCAGGGCCACCTCGTGGCCGGCGGGGACGTCGTCGCTGACCACGGGCGTGCCGAGGACGAGGTGCTGCCCGAGTGACCACGGCTGCTCCGCGCGGCCGGGCAGGGCCTCCTCGGGGCTGGGCAGGGTCGTGGGCTTGCCGAAACCGAACATGCCCCCATTGTCGCGCGCCGGGCAAGCGACGTACGTAGGACTACGCGGTCTGGACCGTCGTAGTCACACCGATGTGCGCAGGGCCGCGCCCGGAGGACGGTGGCGTGACACATCACCCACCTTCGGAAAGGAACGTCATGTCTCCACGTCGATCGGTACGACGGCTCGTCGTCGCCGTCCTCCTCGGGGTCCTGGTCGGGGGAGGCCTCATGGCCGTCACGCCCGCCGGTGCCGAGGTCAGCCAGGCTGCGGCCACGAGCTGGAAGAAGATCTGGAAGAAGGACCTCAAGCCGCTCGCGGCCAAGACCTTCCACACCAAGAAGCAGAGCGACGCGCGCTACCAGCCCAAGGGCAGCTACGAGCCCGCCGGCTCCGGCTACACGAAGTCCGAGACCTACACCAGGGCCGAGGTCGACGCGAAGCTCGCGCCGTTCGCCAACTCGGTCGCGGCCTTCGCCGGGGGCGACCAGGCCGTCACGCTGGAGCCCGCGGACAAGGTCGTGCGCTCCGTGAGCCTGGTGCCCACGGCCAACGGCACCGTCGTCGCCTCGTCCAGCGCGTACGCCTGGGCGTCCGGGGCCGGGGACGGGGGAGCCCGCTGCTCGCTCACCACGGGCAACGCCGTCGACTTCGAGTTCCTCCAGTACGCCAACATCCCGGCCGCCCAGGTGAGCGAGAGCGACGTCATTTCCGGCACCCGCGGCTTCCCGGTCACCAAGGGCAACCTCGTCACCGTGAACCTCGTCTGCGACGAGTTCGCGGGCAACATGACGGTGTCGGACAGCGCGCTCACCGCCGTCTTCGCCCCGTCCTGACGCACGACCGACACGCGGCAGCGGCCGCCACCTCGCCGAGGTGGCGGCCGTTCCGCTGTGCCCCGCCGGCCGAGCGGGGTCTACGCTCGACGTGTGACCCAGGAACGCGCCAACAGGTCCGGTTTCGAGACGCGTGCGATCCACGCCGGCTACGAGCCCGACCCGACGACGGGGGCGGTCATCCCGCCCATCTACGCCAGCAGCACCTACAAGCAGGACGGCGTCGGCGGCCTGCGCGGCGGCTACGAGTACAGCCGCTCCGCGAACCCCACCCGTACGGCGCTCGAGGGCGCGCTCGCGTCCGTCGAGGACGGCGAGCGGGGCTTCGCCTTCGCCTCCGGCCTGGCCGCCGAGGACACCGTGATCCGGGCGCTGACCCGTCCCGGCGAGCACGTCGTCATCCCCGACGACGCCTACGGCGGCACGCACCGGCTCTTCGACAAGGTCGCCAAGGTCTGGGGCACCGACCACAGCTCGGCCTCCGTCGCCGACACCGAGGCGGTGGCCGCGGCCATCCAGCCCGGGCGCACCAAGCTGGTGTGGGTCGAGACGCCGACCAACCCCATGCTCACGATCGGCGACATCGAGGCGCTCGCCACGGTCGCGCACGACGCCGGAGCGCTGCTCGTCGTCGACAACACCTTCGCCTCGCCCTACCTCCAGCAGCCGCTCACCCTCGGCGCGGACGTCGTCGTGCACTCGACGACCAAGTACGTCGGTGGGCACAGCGACGTCGTCGGGGGAGCGGTCGTGGTGCGCGACCTCGACCTGGCCGAGAAGATCGCCTTCCACCAGAACGCGATGGGGGCGGTGGCCGGCCCGTTCGACGCGTTCCTGGTCAACCGGGGCCTCAAGACCCTCCACGTGCGCATGGACCGCCACTGCGACAACGCGGAGCAGGTGGTCGCCTTCCTCGACGCCGACCCCCGGGTCACGGAGGTCATCTACCCCGGCCTCGCCTCCCACCCCGGCCACGAGGTCGCCGCGCGGCAGATGAAGCGCTTCGGCGGGATGGTCTCCTTCCGGGTCGCGGGCGGCGTCGAGCAGGCGCTCGCGGTCTGCGAGCGGGCCGAGGTGTTCACCCTCGCCGAGTCGCTGGGCGGCATCGAGTCCCTGATCGAGCACCCCGGTCGGATGACGCACGCCAGCGTCGCGGGCACCGACCTCGAGGTCCCCGACGACCTGGTCCGGCTCAGCGTCGGCATCGAGAGCGTCGGCGACCTCGTCGCCGACCTCGACCGGGCCCTGGGATGACCTCGCCCGACCCCCTCGACCCGCGCCCGTCCCTCACCGACGAGCGGACCCTCGCCTCCGAGCGGACCGCCGTCGGGCTTCCGGCGCTGCTGTGAGCTGCGTGCTCTGCGTCGACTTCGGCTCGACGTACACCAAGGCGGCGCTCGTCGACCTCGACAGCGGCGACCTCGTCGCGACGGCCAGCTCGCCGACCACCCTCCCTGACGCGACCGGGCAGGGCGACGTGCTCGACGGGTACGACGCCTGCGTGAGCGCGCTGGCCCAGCAGGACCCCCGCGCGCTCCAGGCCGAGGTGGTCGCCTGCTCGAGCGCGGGCGGCGGGCTGCGCGTCGCGGTCGTCGGCAACGAGGAGCTGGTCACCGCCGAGGCCGGCCGCCGGGTCGCGCTGTCCAGCGGCGGCAAGGTGGTGCTCGTGCTCTCGGGCGGCCTCGACGACGACAAGCTCGCCCGGCTGCGCGCGGCCGCGCCCGACGTGGTGCTGCTCGTCGGAGGCACCGACGGCGGCAACGCGGAGGTCCTCGAGGGCGACGCCGCCTTCCTCTCCCGCGTCCCCTGGCCGGGCCCGGTCGTGGTCGCCGGCAACGTCGACTCCCAGCCCCTGGTGGCCGAGCTGCTCGCGGGCTCGGGCACGCCCCACGTGCTCGCCGACAACGTCGTCCCGAGGATCGGCGTCCTCGCGCCCGACGGCGCCCGGCGCGCGATCCGGGAGATCTTCCTCAGCCACGTCATCGGCGGCAAGCACCTGAGCAGCCGCACCGACGCACGCGGCCGCTCCTTCACCGACATGGTCCAGGGCGCGACCCCGGACGTGGTGCTGACCGGCGTGGAGCTGCTCGCCCGCGGTCTCGACGAACAGCACCCGGGCGCCGGCGACGTGGTCGTCGTCGACGTCGGCGGCGCGACCACCGACGTGCACAGCGTCGTCGAGCTCGACCCCGAGGACAGCGGACTGGCCCGCGAGGTCGTCGCCACCACGCCCGTGACGCGCACCGTCGAGGGTGACCTCGGGATGCGGTGGTCGGCGGTGTCGACCGTCGAGGCCGCGTTGCGCGACGACCTGGCGGACGCGGCGGCACGCCGCCGCCGGCACCCCGACTACCTGCCCGACAGCGACGCCGAGCGCGACGTCGACCTCCACATCGCCGCGGCCGCCGTGCGGATCGCCCTCGAGCGCCATGCCGGGCGGAGCAAGGTCGTGGTCAGCCCCGAGGGGCGCGTCGTCGAGCGGAGCGGCAAGGACCTCCGGGAGGTCGACCTGCTCGTCGGCTCCGGCGGCGTGCTGCGCCACGGCGGGCCCGACGCCGTACGCCGCGTGCTCGAGCCGGCGACCGGGGACGCCTTCGAGGGCGGGTGGCAGCTGCCGCGGGACCCGGAGGTCGTCGTCGACCGCGACTACGTGCTCGCCGCCGCTGGGTTGCTGGCCGAGCAGCACCCCGTCGCGGCGCACCGGCTGGTGAGCCGCCTCGTCGGCGCGGTCGGTGGGTAACGTGAGCGACGTGAGCGAGGAGCGGGCGCACGGACCGGCTGAGCCCGCGACACCCGGGCGGGTCGACCGGGACTCCGAGCAGGCCAGGGATGCCCGGGACGCCGGGGAGATGGGGGAGACCGAGGAGTCGCGGCGCCGGCGTCTCTTCCTGGCCCTCGGCCGCAGCGACGACGAGGACCGGCTGACCGAGCGGTTCCTCCAGCAGTGGGCCCAGCTGCGCGCCGAGCAGCGGCGCCCGGAGCCGGCCTTCACCACCGGACCCTCGAACTTCAGCCGCGCCCAGGTGCCCTGGGGCCTCGACCTCGCCGCGGCCTGGTCGTGGCGGCTCATCGTCATCGTCGTCGCGTCGCTGGGCCTGCTGTGGACGCTGCGCTACTTCGCGGTCATCACGCTGCCGCTGGCGGTCTCGCTCCTCATCGCGGCGCTCGCGACGCCGGTGGTCACCGCGCTGCGGCGCGCCGGTCTGCCCCGTGGCCCCGCGACCGGGATCGTGATGGTCCTGGGCATCGGCACGGTCGCGCTGCTGCTCACCTACGTCGGCCAGCAGGTGGCGCAGGGCGCGAGCGACCTCGCCGGCTCGGTGGTGACCGGTCTCGAGCAGGTCCGCTCCTGGCTGCGCACCGGCCCGCTCAGCGTCTCCGACTCACAGCTCGACCGGTACCTCGAGGAGGTGCAGGCCGCGATCACCGACAGCACCGGCTCCGACGGCATGGTCACCCGCGTCACCGAGGTCGGCACCGCGCTTGGCCATGTGGTGGCGGGGCTGTTCATCGTGCTGTTCTCCACCTACTTCTTCCTCTCCGACGGCGACCGGATCTGGTCCTGGATGGTCCGCATCGCGCCGCGCGCCGCGCGCGAGCGCCTGGACGCGTCCGGCAAGGTCGCGTGGGTGTCGCTGACGCAGTTCGTCCGGGCGACGGTCCTCGTCGCGCTGGCCGACGCGATCGGCATCATGGTCGTCGCCTGGTTCCTCGGAGTGCCGTTCGTGATGGCCATCGGCGTGCTGGTCTTCCTCGGCGCCTTCGTGCCGATGATCGGCGCCACGGTGGCCGGCTCGGTCGCGACCCTCGTGGCGCTGGTCGACCAGGGTCCGTGGACGGCGCTGCTGATGTTCGGCGGCGTGATCCTGGTGCAGCAGATCGAGGGTCACGTCCTGCAGCCGTTCCTCATGGGCCGCTTCGTCTCGCTGCACCCGCTCGGCGTGATCGTGGCGATCGGCTGCGGCGTGCTCGTCGCGGGCGTCGCGGGGGCGCTCATCGCCGTGCCCCTCGCCGCGGCCGGCAACGCGGTCGCCCAGCACCTCGCGTCGTACACCACCATCGGTGAGGACGAGCCCGACGAGGCGCTCGACGCCGACCTCGCCACCGACGGCGTGCCCCCCGACGTCGTCCCCGAGGACGACAGCCCGCTCGCCGGTCCCGACGCGCCCGAGGACGAGCGCGACACCTCCCGTCGGCACTCCGGCCCCGACCACGAGAAGGACCCGTCATGACCGAGGAAGTGAGCCTGGCCGACGTCCTGGCGGCGCGCGAGGCGCTGGAGGGCGTCACCGTCACCACGCCGATGGAGGAGTCGCGCTGGCTCTCCGCGCTCGTCGGCGGTCCGGTGTCGCTCAAATGCGAGAACCTCCAGCGCACCGGCTCGTTCAAGTCGCGCGGCGCCTACGTCCGCATCGCCCGGCTCTCCGCCGAGCAGCGGGCGAACGGCGTCGTCGCCGCCTCCGCCGGCAACCACGCGCAGGGCGTGGCGCTCGCGGCCAGCACGCTCGGCATCCGATCCACGGTGTTCATGCCCGAGGGCGCCCCCATCCCGAAGGAGAAGGCCACCCGGGGCTACGGCGCGGACGTGGTGTTCCACGGCCGCTACCTCGAGGACTCGCTGGCCGCGGCGCAGGAGTTCGCCGAGCGGACCGGTGCGGTGCTGATCCACCCCTTCGACCACGCCGACATCGTCGCCGGGCAGGGCACGCTCGGGCTCGAGGTCCTCGAGCAGGCACCCGACGTACGCACGGTGCTGGTGCCGACCGGCGGCGGCGGGCTGCTGGCCGGGGTGGCGATCGCCGTCAAGGCGCTGCGCCCCGACGTCCGCGTGGTCGGCGTGCAGGCCGAGGGCGCCGCGGCCTACCCCGGGTCGCTCGCCGCGGGCCGGCCGGTGCCGCTGGAGTCGATGAGCACGATGGCCGACGGCATCGCCGTGGGCCGGCCCGGCGACATCACCTTCGCCGCGGTGCGCGACCACGTCGACGAGATCATCACGGTGTCCGAGGAGTCGCTCTCACGCGCGCTGCTGGCGCTGATCGAGCGGGCCAAGCAGGTCGTCGAGCCCGCGGGCGCGGCGGCGGTGGCGGCGCTGCTCGACAACCCGACGGGCTTCGACACCCCGGCCGTCGCGGTGCTCTCGGGCGGCAACATCGACCCGCTCCTGCTCAGCAAGGTCATCCGGCACGGCCTCGCCGCCGCGGGCCGCTACCTCTACCTGCGCGTCTGCATCCCCGACCTCCCCGGCGGGCTCGCCTCGCTGCTGTCGGAGGTGGGCGCGGAGGGCGCGAACGTGCTCGAGGTCGCCCACGAGCGAATCTCGCCGTCGCTGACCCTCAACGAGGTCGAGGTGCGCATCCAGCTCGAGACCCGCGGCGAGCCGCACGCCGAGCACCTGATGGAGCGGCTGCGCGAGCGGGGCTACCGGGTCCAGTGACCCCCACCCCGCCGCGCGCGACCGGGGATCAGGCCCGGTAGGGCTCCGCGTCGACGATCGTCACGCTGAGCTGCTTGCCGTTGGGGGCGGTGTAGGTGACGGCGTCGCCCTTGCTCTTGCCGTTGATCGCAGCGCCCATCGCCGACTGCGGCGAGTACACGTCGAGGGTGTCGCCGTCGGAGAGGTTCTCGCGGGCGCCGAGCAGGAACTTCTCGGTGTCGCCATCGCCGAAGTCGATCGTGACGACCATGCCGGGCTCCACGACGCCGTCGTTCGGCGGGGTCTCGCCGACCTCGGCCTTGCGCAGCATGTCCTCGAGCTGGCGGATCCGGGCCTCCTGCTTGCCCTGCTCGTCCTTGGCGGCGTGGTAGCCGCCGTTCTCCTTGAGGTCGCCCTCGTCGCGAGCGGCGGAGATGCGCTCGATGATCTCCTGGCGCTTGGGGCCCTTGAGGTCCTCGAGCTCGGCCTTCAGCTTGTCGTAGGCCTCCTGGGTCAGCCAGACGGTGCCCTGGTCGGTCATGTCACTGCTCCTGCTTCGCGTCGTACTGGATCAGGGTGTGCCTCAGCGCACCCGGATCGGGTCGGTGGTTCGTCGTCCGTCCGATCGGGGTGGTCGCGGCTCGGGACGTGAGCCAGCGCACCCGGACGGGCAGAACGTCCACAGTAGCAAGCCTGGCGCAAAAGCGCAGGACGGCGGATCAGCGAGGGCGGGGCTGGCCCTCGGCCGTGCAGCCGAGCTTCTCGACCGTGGTGGCGCGCCGCTCGGTGCGGATGACCACCTCGTTCGTGCCGTCGACGGGCGTGAACGCCAGCTCGCCGACGGTGGTGTGGTCCTCGGCGTAGGCGCGGACCCGGCAGCTCGCCTCGACGTCGTCGGCGCCGAGCTCCACGTCGACCCGGGCGCGCATCTCGTGGTCGCTGGCGACCTCGTAGGTGACCACCTCGGAGGTGACCACGGGGGTGCTGTGGAACCACGCGGTCCACGCCAGCCAGGTGAGTCCGGCCGCCGCCAGGACGACGGCGACGCCGACCGTGACCGGGCGGCGCCACCGAGGGGGTGCCCCGTAGCGGTCGGCGAGGTCGGTGGTCACGCACTGAAGCGTAAGCGGCGCCTCCTAGACTCGGGCCCATGCCCCAGCCCTCCGCAGACCGGCCCCGCGCCGGGCTCCGCCTGATGCACGTCCACGCCCACCCCGACGACGAGTCGAGCAAGGGCGCCGCGTCGACGGCGAAGTACGTCGCGGAAGGCGTCGACGTCCACGTCGTGACCTGCACCGGCGGCGAGCGCGGGTCGGTGCTCAACGCGAAGATGGACCGTCCCGAGGTCTGGGAGAACATCAGCGAGATCCGTCGCGAGGAGATGCACCGCGCCCGCGACATCCTCGGCATCCGCCAGGACTGGCTCGGGTTCGTCGACTCCGGGTGGCCCGAGGGCGACCCGCCGCCGCCGCTGCCGGAGGGCTGCTTCGCGCTCGTCCCGCTCGAGGAGGCCGCCGAGCGCCTGGTGCGGCTGATCCGCGAGTTCCGCCCGCACGTCGTGACGACGTACGACGAGCGCGGGGGCTACCCGCACCCCGACCACATCCGCTGCCACGAGGTCACCGTCGCGGCGTACGCCGCTGCCGGCGATCCCGAGCGCTTCCCCGACGCGGGCGAGCCGTGGCAGCCGATGAAGCTCTACTACCACCACGGCTGGAGCTGGGCGAAGACCAACGCCCTGCACGAGGCGATGCTCGCGCACGACCTCGAGTCGCCCTACACCGAGCGGCTGGCCACCTGGCAGCGCGAGCCCGAGTGGGACGAGCGCATCACCACGAAGGTGCCCTGCAGCGACTACTTCGGGGTGCGCGACCAGGCGCTGCTGGCGCACGCGACGCAGATCGACCCCGACGGCATGTGGTTCGCCATCCCGCGGGAGATCCAGCAGAACGTCTGGCCGACCGAGGACTACGAGCTCGTCGAGTCCACGGTGGAGACCACGCTGCCCGAGGACGACCTCTTCGCGGGCATCCCGACCCCCGCTCCGTAGGGAGCGAGTGGGAGGATGGAGCCATGCTCGACCTGCTGATCGTCCTGCTCGAAGACCCCACGCCCCGGGACACCGAGGTGAAGGCGGGACCGCTGGGCTTCGCGCTGTGGATCTTCATGATCATCGCGGTGGTCGTGCTCGGGTTCAGCCTCGTCAAGCAGCTGCGCAAGGCCCAGGCGGCCAAGGACGCGGGCCTCTACGGCGACGAGCCGGCTGCGCCCGGCGACGGCACGGACGACGGATCCGGTCCCGAGACCCGGTCCTGACCCGGGACCCACCAGTTCCACCGGCCCAGCAGGGTCATCGTCGCGGGCAGCAGCAGCCCGCGGACCACCGTGACGTCGATGAGCACGGCCACGGTCATGCCCACGCCGATCTCCTTGACCGCGACCAGCTCGCCGAGGGCGAAGCCGAGGAACACGATCCCGATGGCCACCGCCGCCAGGGTCACCAAGGGACCCGAGGCGGTGATGCCGGTCAGCACGGCCTGGTCGTTGAGCGCCCGCAGGTCGACGGGGCGCGGCCGGCGCCGCCGGGCGCGCGCGGTGTCGGCGTCCCGCCTCGCCTCGTCCCACGCCTCGCGGATCCGGGCCACGAGGAACACGTGATAGTCCATCGAGAGCCCGAACGCGAACATGAACAGCAGCAGCGGGGTGGTGACGTCGAGGGCCCCCCACGGGTCGAAGCCGAGCAGCGACGAGCCCCAGCCCCACTGGAACACCGCGACCACGACGCCGAGGGTCGCGCAGAGGGAGAGCAGGTTCATCGCCACCGCCTTGACCGGTACGACGACCGAGCGGGTGAGGCGGCCCAGCAGCAGGGCGGTCGCGAGGACGACGACGAGGACGGCCACCGGCGCCTGGTCGGCGAGGGCGTCGCGGGTGTCGACGAGCTCCGCGGTCGGACCGCCCACCAGCACCCCCGGGCCGAGGTCGGCGGCCCGCAGCCGGCGTACGAGGTCCTGCGCCCGCGGGCCGTCGTAGTCGCCGGCGGCGTCCGGCTCGGGCTCCACGAGGATCTGGCTCAGCTCGCCGGGGAGGGGGTCGAGGAGCATCACGTCGGCCACGCCCCGCACGGCCATGGCGCGCGCCATCGCGTCCGCCGTCTCCTGCGAGCTGAAGTCCGCCTCGACCAGCACCGTGACCGGGGTCGCGACCTGCTCGGGGAAGCCGCGCTCGATCGCTTCCTGCACGAGCCGCGGCTCGCTGTCACCGGGCAGCGAGCGGGCGTCGGAGTTGCGCAGGTCGAGGGACAGCAGCGGCGTCGCGAGCAGCAGCAGCAGGGCGGTGCAGCCCAGCAGGACGGGCCACGGTCGCCGCTGCGCCACCCGCGCGAGGCGGGGGAGGAGGGCGTGCGCGCTCGGCGTGCCGCCGAGCACCCGGCCGGCTGAGGGCTCGGGGATGCGGGCGCTCGCCACGCCGACGAGCGCCGGGGCGAGGGTGAGCCCGGACAGCGTCGCCGCTCCCACGGCCACCAGGCCGCCGAGGGCCATCGGGGACAGCACCGGGTCGCCCAGCAGCAACAGGCCCGCGAGGGCGGTCCCCACGGTCAGGCCGGACACCAGCACGGTCCTGCCCGAGGTGGCCAGGGTGCGGTCGAGCACCTCGCCGATGTCCGTGCGCCCCGTGCGTCCGGTGCGCCCGGTCGCCGCGGCCCGCTCCTCGCGGAACCGGCCGAGGACCAGCAGGGCGTAGTCGACGGCCAGGCCGAGGCCGAGCAGCGTGACGACGTTGACGGCGTACTCGCTCACCTCGGTGAGCCGGGCGAGGCCCGCCAGGGCGAGGAGCGCCACGCTCACCGAGCCGAGCGCCGTGAGCACCGGCACGACACCTGCCAGGAGGCCGCCGAGCGCGAGCGCGAGCACGCCGACCAGCACGACGATCGCGACGCCCTCGCCGCGGGCCGCGTCCTGGATCGCCTGCTCGGCGAACGCCTCCTCGGCGAACAGCGGTCCGCCGACGAGCACCTCGGGCATGGCGACCTCGCGGAGCGTCGCGTCGACCCGCTCCGCGGCGGCGAGGGCGCGGTCGCGGTCGACGGTCGGGTCGATCTCCACCGTCACGACCGTGCCGAAGCGGTCGGGGGCGACGAGGTCCTGGGCGCCGGTGGTCCACGGGTCGCGGACGTCCACGACGTCGGGCAGCTCGCGCACCTCGTGCATGACCCGGGTGGCCTGGTCGATCATGTCGACGCCGTAGATGTCGGCGCCGGAGAGGACGGCGACCACGAGCTCGCCCTCGGGGTCGACCGACTCCAGCCGCTGCTCCAGCCGCGCCGACTCCGCCCCGGCGCGGAGCGGGTCCGGGGACTCGGCGACGTCGAAAACGGATCCGCCGAGGACGCCGCCCAGGACGGCCAGCACCGCCCACGCTCCGAGCACCCATCGGCGCGCGCGGTACAGCCGACGTCCCAGGTCCTCGAGCACGGCGGCACTGTAGCCCGGCGGCACCCTTATGACGATCGGCGGACAAAAGTTGTTCACAAACCGTCAGATACGACCTAGGGTGAGGGGCGTCACATCCTTCCCGGTGCTCCGTCACCGGGGTCGCGAGAGGTCATACCCCAGGTGTCGAAGTCCCCCTCCCTCTCCCGCCCACGACCGGCCCGAGGCCGTCGTCGCGCGGGTGCCGCCATCGCGGCCACCGCGGTGGCCGCCAGCCTTGCCGCGGTGATGCCGAGCGCCGCCGCCGCCGTGCCGCCGGGCGACGAGCCCGGCCTCACGATGCGGGCCTTCCAGCTCGGCCAGCCGATCTCCGAGCTGTGCACCCTCAAGTCCGGGCAGACCCCCAACGTCGACCTGCTCAAGCCGACGATCGACTGGGACGCGCCCGCCGACTTCGGCGGGCTGCAGGACAACTTCGTCGTGGAGGCGCTGGCCAACCTCAGCGTCGAGACGACGGGCGCCTACCAGTTCCGGATGACCAGCGACGACGGCTCGCGCCTCACCATCGACAGCACCGAGGTCATCGACCACGACGGCCTGCACGGCGACACCGCCAAGACGGGCACCACCACGCTGACCGCGGGCACCGTGCACAAGCTGCGCATCGACTACTTCGAGGCGGGCGGCGGCGAGCGACTGCTGCTCGAGTGGATGCCGCCCGGGGCGAGCACCTTCTCGGTGGTCCCCACCTCCGTGCTCAGCACCGAGGCCAACGTCACCCGCGTGACCGCGCCCGGCTTCAAGCAGTGCGAGGGCCAGAACGACTCGGAGGGCGACGGCCTCCAGCTCGGCTCGGTCAACCCGGCCTACGACCTGGTCAACCTGCGTCCCAACGGCTTCGAGCCCCAGGTCACCGGCCTGGAGTGGGACGGCAGCGACCTCCTCGTCCTCACCTGGGGCGGCAACGGCAACGACCAGGGCAACGTCGAGCTCGGCGAGCTCTACCGCCTCAGCGGCGTCCAGGGAGCGGACTCCCCGGCTGACGTGACGCACACCAGGATCGCCTCCGGCCTCAAGGAGCCGCAGGGCATCTCGGTCGTGGACGGCGAGATCTACGTCTCCGAGAAGACCGGCCTGATCAAGCTGACCCAGAAGAACGCCCAGGGCGTCTACGAGGGCAGCGTGGAGATCGCGAAGTACCCCTTCGACGGCAACTTCCACGAGTTCGGCTTCGGGATGCTCTACAAGGACGGCAAGTTCCACGTGAACCTGTCGGTCTCGATCAACCTCGGCGGCGCGACCACCGTCCCGCAGGGCTCCCACGACCGCGGCACGCACATCACCATCGACAAGGCCACCGGCGCCATCGACTACGTCGCGGGCGGTCTCCGCACGCCGCACGGCATGGGCTGGGGTCCCGCGGGCGAGATCTTCGTGACCGACAACCAGGGCGGCTGGCTCCCGGCCTCCAAGCTCATCGAGATCAAGCGCGGCGAGTTCTACAACCACTTCACCACCGAGCCCGACGGCACGCCCGGTCGCTTCGACGACCAGCCCGTGACCAAGCCGGTGCTGTGGATGCCGCAGAACGAGATCGCCAACTCCCCGAGCACCCCCGTCGTCGTCGACGCGGGCCCGTACGCCGGCCAGATGTTCATCGGCGACGTGACCTACGGCGGCCTCCAGCGCGCCGACCTCGAGAAGGTCGACGGCCGCTACCAGGGCGCCCTCTTCCGGATGACGCAGGGCCTCGAGGCCGGCGTCAGCCGCGTGCTCAAGGCTCCGAACGGCTCGCTGGTCATCGGTGGCCTCGGCGCCGGTGGCAACTGGGGCCAGACCGGCAAGCTGCGCTACGGCCTGCAGAAGCTCGACCTGAGCGGCAAGACGCCCTTCGACATGAAGTCGATGGACGTGGTCGAGGGCGGCTTCGAGATCGAGTACACGCAGCCGCTCGCCCCGGCGACGCTGCAGGACCTCGCGTCGAAGTACCAGCTCAAGCAGTGGCGCTACCGGGCCACCGCGCAGTACGGCGGCCCCAAGCTCGACGAGGAGTCGCTCGCGGTCACCAGCGCGACCGCCAGCGAGGACGGCCGCACGGTCACCCTGCAGGTAGACGGGATGAAGCCCGACCGGGTCGTCCACCTGCGCTCGCCGCGCCCGTTCCAGTCCGCCACCGGCGAGACGCTGTGGAGCACCGAGGCCTGGTACACCCTGAACAGCTACCCCGGCTACGTCGAGGCTGAGCCGGAGCCCGCTCCGGACGGCATCTACGAGCTCGAGGACGGCGAGCTGTCCGGCACCGCCGGCATCGACACCGAGCACGCCGGCTACACGGGCTCGGGCTTCGTCGACGGCATCCAGACCGTCGGGTCCGGCAGCGCGGTCACCGTCGTGGCGCCGCGGGCCGGTTCGTACGACCTGCAGATCCGCTACGCCAACGGGCCGAACCCGCAGCCCAACCAGACCAAGAAGATGAGCCTCTACATCGGCGACGAGCGTCGGCAGATCTCGCTGCCGCCGTTCGCCGACTGGAAGACGTGGGGCACGTTCACCACCCGGGTGACGCTGCCCGCGGGCGCGACGCGCGTCGAGATCGCCTACGAGACCGGCGACGACGGCCACGTCAACCTCGACCACGTCAAGCTCGTCGACCCGACCGGCGGTCGCGTCGAGGCCGAGGCCGGCACCATCACCGGTGACCGCAACCGGGTCCAGACCGAGCACGCCGGCTACAGCGGCACCGGGTACGTCGGTGGCTTCGAGGTCGACGGCGCGTCCGTGACCTTCGACGTCACCGCGACGGCGGCCGGCTACCACAACGTGAAGCTCGGCTACGCCAACGGGCCGAACCCGCAGCCCAACCAGACCAAGGTGATGTCGGTCTACGTCAACGGCGTCTTCGCCAAGAAGCTGTCGCTGCCGCCGTTCGCCACGTGGAAGGAGTGGGGCTCGGTCACCGACCAGCTCGAGCTGCGGGCCGGCGCCAACGTCGTCAAGATCCAGCGCGACGCCGGCGACAACGGCAACGTCAACATCGACTACCTCGACCTCGGTGCCCGTGAGGCCTGCGCTCCCGGTCAGGTTCCCAGCGCCGACGACGAGTTCGACGGCACCACGCTCGACACCTGCCGCTGGAGCACGATCCTGAACAAGACGTCGACCGGCGTCGCGGTGGCCGGTGGCCAGCTGCGGATCAACGCCCAG
The DNA here is from genome assembly GCF_017916385.1 of Nocardioides xinjiangensis. Lineage (NCBI taxonomy): Bacteria > Bacillati > Actinomycetota > Actinomycetes > Propionibacteriales > Nocardioidaceae > Nocardioides > Nocardioides xinjiangensis. The sequence goes on along the minus strand of NZ_JAFMSW010000001.1, from coordinate 935,460 downwards.
GCCGGCGACCTGTCCGGCGGTGCGGTGGACGCGAAGAACATGGTCCTGCAGAACGCGCCCGCCGAGGGCCCGTGGGCCGCGACCACGCAGCTCACGATGACGGGCACGGACGACTACCTGCAGGGTGGTCTGGTCGCGTGGACCAGCGCCACGAACTACGCCAAGTTCGTCGCGATGGAGAAGCCGGACGGCGACTGGGTGCTCGAGCTGGGTCGCCGCATCAACGGCGACATGGTCTACACCAACGCCGACCTGCCCGACGGCGCCGCTCCGGACGACCTGCAGCTGCAGATGGTCTCGACCGGCACCGCGATCCAGGGCCGCTGGTCGGTCGACCAGGGCGCGACGTGGCAGTCGATGGGCGCGGGCTACCCCTCCACGGGGCTGGTCGCACCCAAGATCGGTGTCGCCGCCTACAACGGCACCGGCAGCCAGGTCGGCGCGTTCGACTGGTTCCGCGTCAGCGACGAGGTCGTCGTCGAGCCCGACGCCTGCGAGGCCACCACGGCCGACCCGGGCTACCGGACGCTGTTCGACGGCACCGCGGAGAGCCTCGAGGACTGGAACATGGCCGGCCCCGGCGTGTTCACCCGTGAGGCGGACTGCACGCTGAAGACCAACGGCGGCCTCGGCCTGCTGTGGCACTCCGAGCCGCTCGAGGGCGACTACTCGCTGCAGCTGGACTGGAAGCTCGTCAAGGACGACAACGGCGGCGTCTTCGTCGGGTTCCCGAACCCGGGCACCGACCCGTGGGTGGCCGTCAACCAGGGCTACGAGATCCAGATCGACGCCACCGACGACCCGGACAGCACGACGGGTGCGATCTACAACTTCCAGTCGGCCGACCTGACCGCGCGCGACGCCGCGCTCAAGCCGGTGGGCCAGTGGAACCACTACGAGATCAAGGTGGAGGGCAAGCGGATCCGGATCTACCTCAACGATGTCCTGGTGAACGACTTCACCAGCACCGACGAGAACCGGTTGAAGTGGCCGTCCTACATCGGTCTGCAGAACCACGGTGGCGGCGAGAGCGTCTTCTACCGCGACGTCCAGGTCAAGGAGCTCGCCGACCCGGAGAACGTGCCGGCGACGGTGACCGTCACGGCGCCCGAGCAGCTCCAGACGGGCAAGAAGGCGCAGGTCGAGGTCGCCGTGACGTCTGCGGCACAGGAGACGCCGACCGGTGAGGTGGTGCTGTCCGTCGACGGCACCGACCTGCCCGCCGCGACGCTGAAGGACGGCAAGGCGACCTTCGAGGTCGGCCCGTTCGCTGCCGGACGGACCGTCGAGCTGGTCGCGAAGTACGCCGGAGACGTGGCGCACGACGCGGGCCAGGGCAAGGCCCAGGTCAAGGTCGTGACCCCCGCGCCGGTCCCGACCCCGCCGACCAACCCGCCGGCCGACGCGCCGTCGGTGAAGGTCAAGGGCGAGAAGGCCGACGCGACGCCCAACCGTCGCAAGGCCAAGCTCACGGTCCGCTGCGGAACGGTCGGGTGCGAGGGCAAGGCGGTCCTCCGCACGCGTGGGAAGGACGGCAAGCGCCTCGGCGCCGGGACGTTCGACCTCGACTCGCGTGAGAAGGACAAGGTCACCCTCAAGCTCACCAAGCGGGCTCGTGCCCTGCTGGGCAAGAAGGCGACCGTCAAGGCCGTGCTCGTCGTCCGGTTCGAGGACGGCGGCACCCAGCGGGTGAGTGTGCGGCTGACCCGCTGAACCTCCGGGTGGTCGGGCGCTGACCTGCTGCGGTCAGCGCCTGACCACCCGGACCACGCAGTCCCAGGCCGTACGACGCACCTCTCCGCCGTGGCCGTCGTCCGCGGTGACCTGACGGGCGACGCGCTCGGCGCGCACCACCTCGACGTCGAGGCCGGCCAGGTCGGCCACGACGTCCTCGGCCGTCATCAGCACGGCCGGGTCCCGGGGGCCACCGGTGCCCTCCGTGAGGTTCGTCGCGTCGTGCGCCACGAGCAGCAGCGTCCCGCCGATGCGCAGGCTCTCGACCGCACCCCGGACAGCCCGGCGCCGCTCGTCGGCCGGCAGCTGCAGGTACGCGACCACCACCAGGTCCACCGGCGCGGACGGGCGCCAGGTCGTCGCGTCGGCGCAGACCCACGTGACGTCCGGCGCCGCCGGCCCGAGGTCGGCCGCGAGCCGGGCGCCCTTGTCGAGGGCGACCTGGGAGAAGTCGACGGCGGTGGCGGACCAGCCGCGGCTCGCCAGCCAGATCGCGTTGCGACCCTCCCCGGCCCCCAGGTCGACCGCCGTGCCGGGTGTGAGGTCCGCGAGCTCGGCGGCCACGAGCTGGTTGGGCTCGCGCGACCAGACCAGGTCGCTCGCGGCGTACCGCTCGTCCCATGCGCGTGCGTCCATGCGCCCAGCCTAGGACGGCGCTCGAGGCCCGGCGCTCGCTCGCCCCGGCGACTCGGCAGCGTGTTCGAAAAGAGTTCTCCACAGATGCGTTCGGGCAGGTCAGGTTGTCGGTGGGGTCTGGGAGACTGGACGCATGTCCACCACCACCCCGGCTGCTGTTGATCGGCCCTCGAGCCGTGCGGTGCTGGATCGTGCGGTGGCCGCGGTGGAGTTGCGGCGGCGGGCCGACGTGGAGGTGCTGGAGGCGGCGTTGGCGTGGGCGCACGCCCACGTGCTGGCACCGGACACCGATGACGACCTGGTCGCGGGGTGGCGGCCGGACACGGTCCCGGCGGTGGGGAGCGCTGCGGGGTTGTTCGGGGAGCGGGCGCTGCCGGTCGCAGGTGCGGGCACACCGCGGGTGGCGGAGTTCGCGGTGATGGAGCTGGCGGCGGTGCTGGGGGTGTCGCACGAGGCGGCGTTGGCGCTGGTGGGTGACGTGCTCGACCTGGCCCACCGGCTGCCGCGGCTGTGGGCGCTGACCCGTGGGCTGCGGGTGCCGGTGCGGCTGGCGCGGGAGGCGGCGCGGGTCTCGCGCGACCTGGACGTGGTGGCGGCGGGGCATGCGGACCGGCTGCTGGTGTGGCAGCCGCGGCGGTTGAACCCGCACCGCATCGCGGTGCTGGTCCACGAGGCGCGGTTGTACGCCGACCCGGACCGGGCGGTCGCCGACCACGACCACGCGTTGGCGGCACGGCGCGTCGAGGTGCACCACGACGACGGCGCCCCGGGCACGTCGGCGGTGTTCATGACGCTCGACACCGCCGATGCGGTCGCGTTCGACCACACCGTGACCACGATGGCCGCCACGATGCGCTCCCTGGGCCACCCCGGCGCGCTCGGGGTGCGCCGCGCGCACGCGGTCGGGGTGCTCGCCGACCCGCAGAAGGCACTCGACCTCCTGAGCGCCGCGGACGTCGCGGACCCCGACCGCGCCGTGGATCCTGACACCGACCCGGCGCTGTGCGTCGCCGAGGAGGCGGCCTACGAACCCGCCACCCCGTTCCGACGCCCCACCACCAGCGGCAGCGGCGGCGGAGACAGTCAGGGCAGCGAGCGGGGCGAGGTGCGGCTGGTCGTGCACGTCACCGACCGCGACCTCCTCGACCACCAAAGCATGGGCACGGGGATGGGCACGGGGGTGGGCACAGTCAGCCGTGGTGTGGCGCGGTGTGACCGGCTCGGCCCGATGCTCCTGGACCGGCTGCGGTCGTGGCTGCTCACCGCCGGACAGGTCACCGTCACCCCGGTGCTGGACCTCGACCCGCACACCACCGCCGTCCCCGCGGTGGACCGCCACGACCCACCCCCACGCATGGCCGAAGCGGTCCGGCTGCGCGACGATACCTGCGTCTACCCCCACTGCGGCCGCCCGTCGCAGCGCTGCGACCTCGACCACATCACCGCCTACGTCCCCCTCGACGACGGCGGACCACCGGGCCAGACCCGCCCCGACAACCTGGCACCGCTGTGCCGGCGTCACCACCGCGCCAAGACCTTCGCCGACTTCACCTACCACCGCCAGCCCGACGGCTCCTATCACTGGACCTTGCCGTCCGGACGCACCGTCACCACCGACCCACCCCACCGACGACCCCAACCGCCCCGCTGAGCCCGACACCCACCCCGTGATCGGGCCACCGGCACGCCCGGTCGAGCGCAGCCCGGTCGCGGTTCGGGCGCCGTCGGCGTCCGAGGCCCTCAGCTTCGAGGTACAAGCCCGCGGGGGAGTCGCTTCGGCGCCGAGGCCATGGCTGTGGGACGACAGCCGGACGACACATCGGACGCCACACCGATTCGACGGGCGCGCGCTGTCGCCGCCCGCGGGCGGGGAGCGGCCCGGTGAGCGATCAGCCGCTCAGGGACATCACGACGGCGGTAGCCAGAGTGCACGCCGGCACCCGCGCGGCGCGACGACCGGCGCCCGGGCGCATGCAGGCCGCTCCCGCGGGTAACCGGTCGGGCATCCGACGACCCGAGAGGACCGACATGACCCAGGACGGCTCCGAGCAGCTCGGCAGGCTCGACGACGACCAGGAGGCGGCCGAGCCGTCGTCCACCTCCGAGTGGGCGGCCGCGCGCGGCGAGTACGACCCGGCCGAGGGATCGCCGGCCGGAGGCCACCCGACCGGCGAGGACTTCCCCGACGAGGCGGTGCGCTACGACGATCCCGAGGAACGGCGCCGGTCCGAGACGGCCGACGGCGAGGACCTGGAGGACTGAGGCGGGGGAGGCGGGGTCGCCCAGCGGGCTAGCGCCGCACCCACGCTCCGGCCCGCATCACGCGGACGACCTCGAGCGCGTCGTCGAGCACCACGAGGTCAGCCCGCCGACCGGCCTCCAGCGCGCCGACGTCGGCCAGGCCCCAGGCGGCGGCCGGGGCCGTGCTCGCCGCGTGCACGACGTCCAGCAGCGGCAGGCCGGCGGTGCGGACGGCGAAGCGCACGGCCGCGTCCATGGTGAGCGTCGAGCCCGCGATCGCGCCCGTGCCGCCCTCGGATGCGAGCCGGGCCACGCCCTCGCGCACCTCGATCGCCATGGGCCCGAGGCGGTAGTCGCCGTCCGGAGCGCCGGCGGCGGCCATGGCGTCGGTGACGAGTATGCAGCGCCCCGGCTTGGCGGCGAAGACCGTGCGCAGCACGGCGGGGTGCAGGTGGACGCCGTCGGCGATCAGCTCGACGTCGACCGGGGCGTCCAGCAGCGCGCCCACCGGGCCGGGGTCGCGGTGGTGCAGCGGGCGCATGGCGTTGAAGAGGTGGGTGCCGAGGCGGGCGCCGGCGTCGAGGGCCGCGCGGGTCTCGGCGTACGTCGCGTCGGTGTGCCCGACGGCGACGACCACGCCCGCGGCCTCGAGACGGCGTACGGCGTCGACCCCGCCGGGCAGCTCGGGCGCGAGGGTCACCATCCGCACGGCGCCGTCCCCGGCCGCGAGCAGCGACTCGATCGCCCCGGGCTCGGGGTCGGCCAGGGAGCCGGGCTGGTGGGCGCCCGAGCGCTGCGGGCTCAGCCACGGTCCTTCGAGGTGGATGCCCGCGAGCCGGCCGTCGTCGACGAGGGGGGCGAGCTCGCGCAGGGCGGCCGCCATCCGGGCGGGCGTGTCGGTCACCAGGCTGGCCGCCATCGACGTGGTGCCGTGACGAAGATGGGTGTCGGCCACCACCTCGGCCGCGTCGGCCTTCCCCGAGTCGAACGACGCGCCCCCGCCGCCGTGGACGTGGAGGTCGATGAAGCCGGGGGAGACGGTGACGTCACCGAGGTCGACGTCGGAGGCGCGCGGCGGAGCCCCCTCGCCCACCTCGACGATCCGCTCGCCGCGGAGGTGCAGCCACCCCGGCGCGAGGATCCGCGCCGGGGTGACCACCTGTGCTGCCGAGACGATCACGTCAGGCGTTGTCCTGCTGGAGGACCGACCCGTCAGTGGCGGCGTCGTCGTCCTCGCGACCCGGCGTCTTGAGGTTCCACTTGCGGATCACGAACCGGAAGAGGAAGTAGTAGACGACCGCGTAGCCGAGCCCGATCGGGATGATCCACAGCGGCTTGGTCGCGATGCCGAAGTTGAGGACGTAGTCGAACAGGCCCGCGGAGAAGCCGAATCCGTCCTTGATGCCGAGGGCGTTGACCAGCGCCAGCGAGGTGCCGGTCAGCAGGGCGTGGATGACGTACAGCGGGAACGCCACGAACATGAACGCGAACTCCAGCGGCTCCGTGACGCCGGTGAGGAACGCGGTCAGCGCCGCCGACAGCATGATGCCGCCGACGAGCTTCTTGTTCTGCGGCTTGGCCTCGTGCCAGATCGCGATGGCGGCGGCCGGGAGCGCGAACATCATGATCGGGAAGAAGCCGGTCATGAAGGCGCCGGCGGTCGGGTCGCCGGCGAGGAAGCGCGCGATGTCGCCGTGGTAGGTCTCACCGCCCGAGGTGTACTCGCCGAAGATGAACCACGGCGGGTTGTTGAGGATGTGGTGCAGGCCGAGGGGGATCAGCAGGCGGTTGATGGTGCCGTAGACGAAGCCGCCGAGGACGGCGTTGTCGGTCACCCACTCGCCGAGAGAGGTGATGCCGGCGTCGAAGGCCGGGTAGACGAAGCTCATCAGCACCGAGATCACGAGCATCGCGAAGGCGGTGAGGATCGGCACGAACCGGCGGCCGCCGAAGAACGCGAGGTAGGGCGGCAGCGAGATGCGGTGGTAGCGCTGCCACAGCCAGGCGCTGACGAGGCCGGAGACGATGCCGCCGAGCACGCCGTAGTTGATCAGCTCGTCACCCTCGAGGATGACCGGGGACATCGCGTCGCCGACGCCCCGGAACACCAGGTAGCCGACCACGGCGGCGAGGGCGGTCGAGCCGTCGGACTTCCGGGCCATGCCGATGGCGATGCCGACGGCGAAGAGCAGCGGCAGGTTGGCGAACAGCGCGTTGCCCGCCGCCCCGATGACGGCAGCCACGTCGACCCAGCCGAGGCCGTCCTCGCCGAGGAGGTCCGCCTGCCCCAGGCGCAGCAGCAGCGCTGCCACGGGGAGGGCGGCGATCGGGAGCATGAGGCTGCGCCCGAACTTCTGCACCGGCGCGAGGTTGAGCCTGCGCTTCTGTGTTTCGGTGCCGCCCGCGGCGGCGTCCTGGGTGGTCATGAGGATCGTTTCCTTCCGATCGTGCTGGTTCTTCCTGTGGTGCCCTGCTGGGCGCCGAGGTTCATGTGGACCTGGTAGCGGTCGCCGCGGTAGCGCGAGACGACGTACTCGACCGGTCGCCCGGCCGCGCTCGAGACGCGGCGGAAGACGAGGAGCGGGGTGTGCACCGGCGCCTCGAGGCGGCGCGCCGTCGCGCCCTCGGCCGCCTCTCCCCAGAGGGTCTGCTCGGCGGCGTCGATGGCGAGGCCGTAGCGGTTCGCGAACAGCGTGTAGAGCGACCCCGCGAGGTCCTCGGTGTCGAGGTCGGGGAGCAGCGCCCGCGGGTACCACCCCTGCTCGATCGCCATCGGCTGCCCGTCGGCGAGCCGGACCCGGTCGATGCGCCACGCGGTGCCGCGCGCGCCGAGGTGAAGGGCGCGCACGACCTCGGCCGGTGGCCGCTCCTCGTCGACCAGCATCAGCCGGGTCGACGGGGTCAGCCCGCGCCGGCGCATGTCCTCGGAGAACGACGCCAGGTGCAGGCGGCTCTCCACGCGCGGCCGGGCGACGAAGGTGCCCTTCCCCTGGATGCGGTGCAGGAGGCCCCCGGCGACGAGGCTGTCGATGGCCTTGCGGACGGTGGCCCGGGAGACGTCGTACGTCGTCATCAGCTCGCGCTCGGACGGGATGGCGGTGTCGGGTCCGAGCTCGTGGGTCGCGAGCTCGGCCAGCGCGTCGCTCAGCTGCGCGTGCTTGGGCCGAGGGCCGTCGTCGATCCGGCGGGCCATGTCGTCCTCTCGACGTCTGCGGGATCCATTGGTACGGTCTGGTACGTACCAGTGGGGAGCATGGCTCCCGCCCCTCGACCTTGTCAAGGACGACCTCATGACCGACCCGGACCGCACCGCCGCCGGCAGCCCCACCCGGATGGCGTCGGAGATCGCCGAGCAGCCGGCCGCGGCGCGGCGCACGATCGAGCACCTCGTGCCCGAGCAGCCGCGCCTGCGCGAGCTCGCCGAGGGGCGGCGCCGCGTGCTGCTCGTCGCGCGGGGGTCGAGCGACAACGCCGCGATCTACGGTCGCTACCTGCTCGAGGTCGCGGCCGGTGTGCCCGCCGCGCTCGCCGCGCCGAGCGTCGCCACCCACTACCGCGCGCGGCTCGACCTGTCCGACACGGTGGTCGTGTCGGTGTCCCAGTCGGGGGCCACCGCGGAGATCGTGGAGACCCAGGAGTGGGCGCGGGAGTGCGGCGCCGCCACGGTCGCGGTGACCAACGTGGCGGGCTCGCCGCTCGCCGAGGCCGCGGACGTCGCCCTGGTCACGCAGGCCGGTCCGGAGGTCGCCGTGCCGGCGACCAAGACCTACCTGGCCCAGCTCGTGGCGCTCGCCGTCCTCGCGGACGCGCTGGGAGCGCGACCGTCGCTGGCCCGAGACCTCGAGCGGGTGCCGGACGCCGTCGCCGGGCTCCTCGACGCCGACGTCTCCGCCGCCGCCGAGGCGCTCGCCGGGGCCGACCGGGTCGTCGTGTCCGGGCGCGGCCTCCTGCTCGGCACCGCGCTGGAGACCGCGCTGAAGATGGAGGAGACGTGCCTGCGCCCGGTGCGCGGATACTCCTACGCCGACCTGCGCCACGGTCCGATCTCGGTCGTGAGCGAGGGCCTGCTCGCGGTGCTCGTCGGCTCCGCGCACGGCCCTCTCGCCGAGCCGATGGCCGACCTCGTCCGCGACCTGCAGGGCCGCGGGGCGCGGGTGCTCGGCATCGGCGGCACGACGACGTTCGCCGGCCTGTGCGACCTCCACATCGCCGGTCCCGACCTGCCCGAGACGGTCGAGCCGCTTGCGTCCATCGTCCCGTCGCAGATGATGATCGAGCAGATGGCCCGACGCCTGGGCCTCGACCCCGACAACCCCCGCGGGCTCAACAAGGTCACCCAGACCGACACCGCCCGCTGACGCCCACTGAAAGGTCACCGACATGAGCAGCAAGGCAGCGCAGATCCTCGCCGGCCTCGGCGGCGCCGACAACGTCGTCGAGATCGAGGCGTGCATCACCCGGCTCCGCACCGAGGTCAAGGACGGGTCCCTCGTGGACCAGGCCGCCCTCAAGGCCGCCGGCGCCCACGGCGTGATGGCGAGCGGCACGGTCGTGCAGGTCGTCGTCGGCCCCGAGGCCGACAACCTGGCCGACGACATCGAGGACCTGATGTGACCTCCCTCGAGGTGCTCGCCCCCTGCCCGGGTCGCGTCATGGCGATGACCGACGTGCCCGACCCGGTCTTCGCCGAGGAGATGGTCGGCCCCGGGGTCGCCATCGACCCCGACGCGGGACCCACGACCGTCGTCGCGCCGATCGCCGGCACGGTCCTCAAGGTCCTCCCGCACGCGTTCGTCGTCCTGGGCGAAGGCGTCGGGGTGCTGGTGCACCTCGGCATCAACACCGTCCGCCTCGAGGGCGAGGGCTTCGAGGTGCTCGCCACCCAGGGGAGCGAGGTCGCCGCGGGCGACCCGATGATCACGTGGGACCCGTCCACCCTCCCCTCGACGGCCGCCGGCCTCGACGTGTCGCCCGTGGTGCCCGTCGTGCTGATGGACGCCGAGAAGGGGTCGGTCGCCAGCGACGTCCTGGGCGAGCAGGTGGCCGCGGGCGACCTGCTGTTCGCGACTCCATGACGGGTCGCCAGCCGGACGTCTCGGCCTTCCTGCTCGACCTCGACGGCACGCTCGTCGACTCCGAGCCGCTGCACCGGGCGGCCTACGAGGCGTGGTTCGCCCACCGCGGCTGGGAGCTCCCCGACCTCGCGATCTTCACCGGTCGGCGCGCCGAGGACGTCTTCGCCGTCGAGCCGGGCCCCTGGTCGGGCCTCGACCCCCTCGAGCTCGCGCGCGAGGTGATCCCCTTCATCCCCGACGACCCGCCGACACCCGTGCCCGGCGCCCACGACCTGTTGGTGGGCGCCCGCGCCGCCGGCGTACCGCTGGCGATCGTCACCTCCGCCGGTCCTCCGTGGGTCGAGCGCTCGCTGGAGGCCATGTCGCTCACCCTCGAGAGCGTCGACCTCGTGGTCACCGCCCGCGACGTGGCCGACGGCAAGCCGCACCCGGCCGGCTACGCCCTCGCTTGCGAGCGGCTCGGCGTCGACCCGGCGGCCGCGGTGGCGGCCGAGGACTCGCCCGCGGGTGTGCGGGCGGCGCTCGGCGCCGGCGTACGGCGGGTGGTGGGCGTCGCGACGACGCACCCCGCCGACCGGCTCGAGGCGGCCGGCGCGGTCGAGGTCGTCGAGGACCTGCGGCCGCTGCTCGACCTGGTGAGCGTGGACGGCGAGCCGTCACCCCGCGTGCCGTAGGGGACGTCTGTCGGTCCGCGTCGCCAGACTGGGCGCATGCGGACTCGGGGGCGCAGCTGGGCGGTCACGACGGTGGCCCGGAGACAGGTGGTGCAGGAGCCCCGCCGCTTCTACGACGGCGGCACGCTCGCGACGTCCGACGGTCCCGGTGAGCCGCCCGACCCGGGCGCCGACCCGCGCATCGTGCTCGAGCGGCACTCGGAGGAGGGCGTCGAGACCTTCGCGCTGGCGCGGCGTCTGGCCTACCTCGACCGCCACCTCGGCGAGCTGCTCGTCCCCTCGCGGGCCGACTTCCGCACCGACCTGACCTCGGTGCCGGCGCTCTTCACCTGGCTGGTGCCCAAGACCGGTGCCCACCTCCCCGCGGCACTCCTGCACGACGCGCTCGTGGCCGGTCGCCACGACCCGCCGGCGTACGTCTCCACCGACGGCCACGACGTCGACCGGGTCGAGGCGGACCGCGTCTTCCGCGACGCCATGGCCGACACGGGCACCGGGGTGGTCCGGCGCTGGATCGTGTGGACCGCGGTCACGGTGGCGACGATCTTCGTCGGGCGTGCGGTGCCGTGGTCGCGGGTCAGGCACTGGTCCTACCGCGTGGCGGCCGCCGCGACCATCGCGTCGATCGTCTACCTCGGCTACAGCGCGACGAGCGACCTCGTCGACCGGTCGTGGGCCGGTGCGGCGCAGCTGCCGTGGATGGGGGACCGGCCCTGGTGGGCCGAGCTGCTCGGCGGGCTCTGCGGGGCCGTCGTGGTGCCCATGGCGCTCAGCCTGCTGTGGGGGCGGCTGCGGATGGCGGGCGCGATCGCGGGCGTGGCGCTCGCGGTGCTGCTGCACGTCACCCTCGGGCTGGCGGTCGTCGCCGCGGCCTACCTGGCGCTCGAGGCGCTGGCGCGCCGCGCGCCCGGGCTCGCCTGGTCCCTGGCCGCCGTGGTCGTCGCGGGGGCGCTCGCCGGCTTCGCGCGGCTGAGCCTCGGCTGAGGGGCTCAGCGCAGCGAGTAGGTCGCCAGCGAGACGCCGACGTAGTGGGCGGCGAACGCCAGCACGGTGAGGGAGTGGAACACCTCGTGGAAGCCGAACCAGAGTGGTGAGGGGTTGGGACGCTTGAGGCCGTAGATCACGCCGCCGACGGTGTAGAGCACGCCCCCCACCGCGACGAGCACCAGCGTGGCGATGGCGATGCCCGTGCTGAAGCGGTCGGCACCCTCCATGAAGTGCGGGATGAAGAACACCGCGGCCCAGCCGAGCGCGAGGTACATCGGCGTGTAGAGCCAGCGCGGTGCGTCGGTCCAGAAGACGCGGAACACCACCCCGGCGACGGCCGCCCCCCACACCACCGAGAGCAGGGTCGTGCGTGCCGTGCCCTCCAGGAAGAGCAGGGCGTACGGCGTGTAGGTGCCGGCGATGAGCACGAAGATGTTGGCGTGGTCGAAGCGCCGGAGGAACGCCCATGTGCGCGGCGACCAGGTGCCGCGGTGGTAGATGGCGGACACGGTGAAGACGAGCAGGGCGGAGAGGGCGAAGGCGGTCGAGCCGATGCGCGTGGAGGCGGTCGGGGAGAGGGCGACGAGCACGACGCCCGCGACCGCGGCGACCGGTGCGGTGCCGGCGTGCAGCCAGCCGCGCAGCCTGGGCTTCACCTCGGCCATCTTGTCGGCCATCTTGTCGGCCATCAGGCCCCCGGCACGCTCGACGGCGTCCTCGACGCGGTCGCGAGAGGTCATGCCCTGGTCTCCATGGTCCGAAAATAGCCAACGGCAGGTGACGCCCGCACGCCCCGTCCCCCGTTCGGGCGAGCGCTCGGCTGGCACGGCGTTACGATCGCCGGGTGGTGAGGCTCAAGGACGCGGTGCGACGGGTGCTCTACCCCGCCTACGAGTCGCGGGTCGTGAAGTTCCTGCCGCACGACCGCATCCCGCAGCACGTCGGCGTGATGCTCGACGGCAACCGGCGCTGGGCCAAGGCCGTCGGCCTCGACACCGCCGGCGGCTACCAGGCCGGCGCCGACAACATCCGCCCGCTGCTCGGCTGGTGCGAGGAGGTCGGGGTCGAGGTCGTCACGCTGTGGCTGCTGTCCAGCGACAACCTCACCAACCGCCCGCCCGAGCAGCTCACCGGGCTGCTGAAGATCATCGAGGGGGCCGTCGAGTCCCTGGCCGAAGCCGGTCGCTGGCGGATCCACCCCGTCGGCGCGCTCGACCTGCTGCCCACCGAGACCGCCGAGCGGCTCAAGGCGGCGGCCGAGGCGACCCGCGACATCGACGGCCTGCTGGTCAACGTGGCCGTCGGCTACGGCGGGCGGCGCGAGATCGCCGACGCGGTGCGCGCGCTGCTCGCCGACCACGCCGGCAAGGGCACCTCGCTGGAGGAGCTCGCCGACCTCATCGACGTCGAGCACATCGCCGAGCATCTCTACACCAAGGGCCAGCCCGACCCCGACCTGGTGATCCGCACGTCGGGGGAGCAGCGTCTCGGCGGCTTCCTGCTGTGGCAGTCGGCCAACTCGGAGTTCTACTTCTGCGAGGCGCTCTGGCCCGACTTCCGGCGCGTGGACTTCCTGCGCGCGATCCGGGCGTACGCCGCGCGCGAGCGCCGCTTCGGCGGCTGACCCCGCGCCCCGGGATCGGTCGCGCAGGACGTCACCTCCTCGTCACCTCGCGTTCGGGCGTGTCGCGGGTGCACGTGCCTCGGACGGGCGTACGTTCGCGACATCGGCCGGTGGGGAAGCCAGCCGAACCGGGAGGCACACCTTGGGCACTCAGATGGGAGCTCTCCGGTCCGTTGAATGACATCGGGCCGGGCGAGGAGTGCGCGCGCCGACCCGCAGCTAGGGGTTAGTCGTGGCCAGCAAGACCTCATCGCCCAGCTCCGCCTCCGGCACTCCCGCCGGCACCGCCGAGCCCGACGCGGGTCGTAGGACGTACGTCCTCGACACCAGCGTCCTCCTCGCCGACCCGGGCGCGATCAAGCGCTTCGCCGAGCACGAGGTCGTGCTCCCCGTCGTGGTGATCACCGAGCTCGAGGGCAAGCGCAACCATCCGGAGCTCGGCTTCTTCGCGCGCTCGGCGCTGCGCGCGCTCGACGAGCTGCGGGTCGTCCACGGCCGTCTCGACGAGCCGGTCGCCGTGGGCACGGAGGGCGGCACCCTCCGCGTCGAGCTCAACCACACCGACGCCGAGTCGCTGCCGTCGGGCTTCCGCCTCGGCGACAACGACACCCGCATCCTCGCCGTGGCCCGCAACCTCGCCGACGAGGGGTTCGCCGTCACCCTCGTCAGCAAGGACCTGCCGCTGCGGATCAAGGCCTCGGCCGTCGGCCTCGACGCGGAGGAGTACCGCGCCGAGACGGTCAGCAGCTCCGACACCGGCTACACCGGGATGACGGAGCTGGAGGTGCCGGCCACCGACCTCGACGAGCTCTACGAGGACGGCGTCATCGACCTCGCCGACGCCCGCGACCTGCCCTGCCACAACGGACTCGTGCTGCTCTCCGACCGCGGCACCGCCCTGGGTCGCGTGGGCGCGGACAAGCGGGTCCACCTGGTCCGCGGCGACCGTGACGCCTTCGGCATCCACGGCCGATCGGCCGAGCAGCGGGTGGCGCTGGAGATGCTGCTCGACCCCGAGGTCGGCATCGTCTCGCTCGGGGGCCGCGCCGGTACCGGCAAGTCCGCCATGGCGCTGTGCGCCGGCCTCGAGGCCGTCATGGAGCGCCGGCAGCACAAGAAGGTCGTGGTGTTCCGCCCGCTCTTCGCCGTCGGCGGCCAGGAGCTCGGCTACCTGCCCGGCTCGGAGAACGAGAAGATGTCGCCCTGGGCCCAGGCCGTCTTCGACACCCTCGGTGCCCTGGTCTCCCGCGACGTCGTCGACGAGGTGATGGACCGCGGCATGCTCGAGGTGCTGCCGCTGACCCACATCCGCGGACGCTCGCTGCACGACGCCTTCGTGATCGTCGACGAGGCCCAGTCGCTGGAGCGCAACGTGCTGCTCACGGTGCTGTCCCGCATCGGCGCGAACTCCAAGGTGGTGCTCACCCACGACGTCGCCCAGCGCGACAACCTCCGGGTCGGCCGACACGACGGCATCGTCGCCGTCGTCGAGAAGCTCAAGGGCCACCCGCTCTTCGCCCACGTCACGCTCACCCGTTCGGAGCGCTCGCCGATCGCGGCCCTGGTGACCGAGATGCTGGAGGACGTCACGCTCTGAGCCGCTGAGTCCCGCTGCGCTCCAGCGGCTGTGCGACGTGCCGTCGCGCGAGGAAGGGTTTCCCGAGTCGGCGCGGTGATCCTCGGCACGCCGTGTCGGCGCGCTGGGGTGCGCGGGGCCATCGGGACTGATGGGACCGATGTGACCAAAGGGATGAGGGGAATCATCGCGTTCGGTTTGCAGGCCCCGGTCGGCTCAGGCATGGTGGCTCGTGACCGTTTCGTGACCTCGGTCGCCGGCAGGACCCGGGCCCTCCCTCGCCCGTCCAGCCCGGCCGTGGACCTCCGCGGTCGCGCGCCCGTGCACGCACGGCGCGCCCACCCCCGCCCCCGACCCCCTCGCGAGCACTGTGTCGAAGCCCCAGTACGTCCCGAAGCACCGCGCCCCCGGCAAGCACAAGGCGGTCCGTGCCCGTCGCCGAGCCCTGCGCACGGGTGTCGCGCTCACCGGCCTGGCGGCCGCCGTGACCGGTGTGAGCGTCACCGGAGGCGTCCTCGGGAGCGACCCCGACGTGCTGTCAACCGCCTCGGCCGACGTGGCGACAGCCGCGTCCGGGACGAGCGGCGAGGTGGGCACCGGCGCGGCGACGGAGGGCACCGACCGGTCCTCGCAGCAGGGCGCCACGAGCGCGACCGGGCTCGAGCGGCGCGCCGGCCGCCAGGTCGCGTCCCGCTCGGCGCGGCGCACCGACGCCGTCAAGGCGACTGCGCTCGAGATGTCGGGCGGGTCGGCGGTGACCCGGTCGGAGCGGCTGTCCGAGGGCGACCCCCGCGACATCGCCCGCGCGCTGCTGCCGCTCTACGGCTTCTCGTCCGACCAGTTCTCCTGCCTCGACTCGCTGTACGTCAGTGAGTCCGACTGGCGCGTCGACGCGGACAATCCGACCTCGTCGGCGTACGGCATCCCGCAGGCGCTGACCCAGCTGCACGACCTCCCGGCGGACTACATGACCTCGGCCGAGTCGCAGATCCGCTGGGGCCTGGAGTACATCCGCGACACCTACGGCAGCCCCTGCAGCGCGTGGAGCTTCAAGCAGGCCAACAACTGGTACTGACAACCTTCCGGGCCGACGCCTCGTCATACGGGTTCGTCGACGTCAAGGGGAACCATGAGGAACGTCAGTCTGACCGCCACCGCGTTGCTGTCCGCAGCATTGCTCGCGCCGGTGGGCACGGCCACCGCAGCGGCCGAGACATGTCAGGGGCAGGCGGCGACCATCGTCGGGACGCCCGGGGGTCAGATCACCGGAACGGAGGGCGCGGACGTCATCGTCACGAACGGCGCGATGCGTGTTGACGCGCTCGGCGGCGATGACAGGGTGTGCGCGACCGGCGAGGACCCCACGTTCGGCAGGAGCGTCTTCGCCATCCTCGGGGCGGGGGCCGACACGTTCATCGACCCCCGCGGCGGACAGCACGTGATCTACGCGGGCACCGATGACGGCCCCGACAACGTGGTCGCGCCTGACAGCACCGACACCGGGGCCGACGTCATCCGCTCCAGCGGTTACAGCCTCGTCAGATCCGGCATGGCCGGCCAGCCGAACGCCGACATCATCGACCTCGCCTCCGGCGAAGTCAGTTGGAGCGGCATCCAGACGGCGCCAGGCGCGGTGTCCGTGGGCACGGGCGGCATCTTGGGCGTTCGATCCGCCAACGGCGACGTCACCATGGACGCCAGCGGCACCGTGATCGGCGCGGACACGGCGCTCACCTGGACGGCCCGGTTCGACAGGTTGGTGTTCACCACGTCGGCCGAGCGTGGGCGGTTCACGTTCCGCGGCACCGGTGGCACCGAGCGCGTCAGAGTCGACGCGCCGATGACGTTCGACCGCGACATCGCGCTCGGCGGCGGGAAGGACTCCTATGAGTCGAACAGCCTGGGAGGGAAGTCGACGCGGATCAAGGGCGACGGCGGGCGCAACCAACTGCTGCTCGAGCTCGGCAGCCAAAGCCGGGTGCGCGCCGACCTGAGCCGTTCCCGGGTGACGGCCACCAAGGCGGGCGTCACGGATGCGATCCGCGTGCGCGGCTTCGATGACCTCATCGTGACCGCGAAGCGCGCCGACGTCATCGGCACCGACCGCGCGAACGAGATCGGCGTCATCGCGTGCCGGACGTCGGTCAACGGCAAGAAGGGCCGGGACTACCTCTACGTCGACTCCAAATACAACGGCCTCGGCTCGTGGGTCACGCCGCGGTGCGCCAACTACACGTCCACGATCTACGGCGGCCCTGGCAACGACGGCCTCGCTGGGAGCGGCATCGGCGACGACCGTCTCATCGGCGGCCCGGGCAAGGACAGCGTGAGCGGGGGGTGGGCCGGGCGCGACGTGTGCCAGGGCGAGAGGGTCCGGAACTGCGAGAAGCGCATCTGACTGCGCGTCGAGCGCGTCTCGCGTGCCCTGCAGTGGGTCAGGTGGGAGCCGGGCCGTCCCCTTCCCCGGGGCGGCCCGGCGTCCCGTCCGGGCTCTCCCAAGCCCACGCGCTGCCGCGTTGATCGCGCGGATCTGCCGATGACTGTAAGGGCGGCGGATGCGAGCTCGCCGCCTCGTGCGTCATGCTGGGCGGACTCGATCACGGCGGTTGAAGGGCACCGGCGGAGAGGGAGTCGACATGACCGACCCGATCGCAGACATCATCGGCGACTATCGGGCGTTCGCGGCGCAGCAGCGCGACCGCCTCCTGGCTCGGGACATCGACGTCGCCCCGTACCCGCTCAGCCACCTCGCCTTCCGTGTGCCCGAGTGGGATCAGTACGTCCATGTCCGGACGCTGCTGGAGCGCCACGCGAGCGCGAACGCCGAGAACGTCTGGAACGGCCGGCCGATCTCCCTCCTCGCGCTCACGGAGCCGCTCGAGGTCTTCGACGGCAAGGTGGTGCGGGACATCGAGCTCATCCCCCCAGTCCACCAACGCGTGTACAAGATGGGCCTCGAGCACCTCGGAGTCGTCGTCGGCGATGGCTTCGACGCGTTCGCCCGCGAGCATCGCTCGGCCCTCACCGGCCAGCAGTTCCAGAGCGAGACGGTCGACCCGGTCTATGTCCTCTTCGAGGACTTCACCCATGTGAAGTTCTATCGGTACTCACTGCGTACCGGGATCGAGCACCAAGGCGGCCGGCTCGACGGATTCCAGCACGTCGACGACTGGGTGCCCCAGCGAGTGGTCACAGCGACCGGCCCGAACCCACTGCCGCGATGACGCCCGCCTGAGGAGCCCGTGCTCGAGCCCCTGACATTCCGTCAACACTTCCCGGCTTTCCCGCAGGGTCGTGCCCCCATGCTCCGCCTCACGCCTTGGCAGCAGCCGCGTCTACCGCTTGTCGAGCGGCAACGCTCGCTCAGGCCGCGATCCGCCCGAGCTCATCGCGGCAGATCCGTGCGCTTTGCTCGCGGGCGGTCAGAATCGATCCATGATCAAGTTCTTCCGGCGGGGACAGGGAAGCGGGCGTCAGTCACGTCGGCGCCCGGTCGAAGATCAGATCCGGGCCATTCTCGGATGGAACACGTTCAGGTGGGCCGTCGACCAGTTGCCCGCGGGCGTCGTGATCGACGACGTCACGTTCGGAGACCTGGTGTCGGTCACGCGAGAGGACGTCTTGCAGTGGGTTGAGGAGCACGGCTTCGAGTCCACCGCCGTTCGCGACGATCGATATGACGGTCAGGAGTCCCTCTACCTACTGCCGGAACGGGGTGCCTGGGTTGTCTTCTACTCCGAGAGAGGCAATTGAAACTTCGAGCACCGCTTTGACAACGAGACAGATGCTCGAGAGTGGGTCGTGGACCACCTCTACGACTCCGCGCGCACATCGCTGAATCACCGCTGGTGGCATGCCCACCCTGAGTCGCGGCCAGCAAGCATCGCCGCCATGCCCTGAGCGGATCTCGGCAGATCCGGACGTTCGAGCCGAGGTCTCCAGTGCGCGTCACCGCATCGGCCAAGACATGGACCTGTGAACGGCCGGTCACACGTCCCGGCTCAGCCGGCCGCCGGCACCTCGGTGACCATCACGCAGTTCTTCAGCCCCTTGGGCCGGTCGTAGGCGAAGCCGAGGCGCTCGTAGAGCTGGCGGGTGCCGTTGTAGAGGAACGACGACGACATCTTCTTCGTCTGGTGGGTCAGGTCGTGGGGGTAGGCCTCGACCACGCCGCCACCGGCCCGCGCGATGAGATCGAGCGCGCCGCGGATGGCCACCTCGGTGAGCCCTCGTCGACGGTGGCGCCTGTCGACGAACACGCAGGTGATCCGCCAGTCGGGGTCGCGCACCTTCTCCGCGTCGTACTGCTTGCGGTGGTGGATGGTGGGCAGCTCCACCGGGGTGCCGTACTGCGCCCAGGCGACGGCCTCGTCGCCGTCGAGGACCAACGCGGCGTGGGCCTCTCCCCGCTCCACGTAGGAGCGCTTCAGGGCGCGGTTGGCCTCGGCTCCCTGCCCACGCTCGGGACCATCGGGGTGGAACCAGATGCACCAGCAGCCGCCGAAGATCCCGTTGTGCCGCTGCACGAGCGCGTCGAAGGCCGGCCAGGTGTCGACCGTCAGCGGCCGCACGTACGTCGTCCCAGTGCCCATGCCGCGACCGTACGCCGGTCACCGGACGATCGGCGTCCGGATCCGCCGCCGGACCCGGGTCCGCAGGCGGGTGCCGGTCAGCGCCCCGTCATCGAGTCCACGTCGAGCGCCGCGTCGAGCTGCTCCTCGGTGAGCTCGCCGCGCTCGACGAACCCCATCGCGATGACGGTCTCGCGGATCGTCGCCCCCTCGGCGAGCGCCTGCTTGGCGACCTTGGCGGCCGCCTCGTAGCCGATGTGGGCGTTGAGCGGGGTGACCACCGACGGGGAGGACTCGGCGTAGCGGCGCATCCGGTCGGCGTCGGCGGTGATGCCGTCCACGCAGCGCTCGGCGAGCACCACGCTCGAGGTGGACAGCACGTGGATCGACTCGAGCAGCGCCTGCGCCATCACGGGCATCATCACGTTGAGCTCGAAGTTGCCCGCCGCGCCGGCCCACGCGATGGTCGCGTCGTTGCCGACGACCCGCGCGCAGACCATCAGCGTGGCCTCGGGCAGCACCGGGTTGACCTTGCCCGGCATGATGCTCGACCCCGGCTGCAGGTCGGGCAGGTGGATCTCCGCCAGCCCGGTGGTCGGGCCGGACGACATCCAGCGCAGGTCGTTGCAGATCTTGGTGAGACCGACGGCGATGGTGCGCAGCACCCCGGAGAGCTCGACGAGCGAGTCGCGGGTGCCCTGGGCCTCGAAGTGGTTGCGCGCCTCGGTGAACGGCTGGCCGGTCCGCTCCGACAGGGCGGCGATCGCCCGCTCGGCGAAGGCGGCCGGGGTGTTGATCCCGGTGCCGACGGCGGTGCCGCCGAGCGGGAGCTCGCGGACCCGGGGGAGGACCGACTCGAGCCGCTCGACGCCGAGGCGCAGCGTGGCGGCGTACGCCCCCATCTCCTGCCCGAGCGTGACGGGCGTGGCGTCCATGAGGTGGGTGCGACCGGACTTCACGGTGCTCGCGAACTCCTCGGCCTTGCCCTCGAACGCCGTCGCCAGCCGGTCGAGGGCCGGCAGGAGGTCGTCGACGACGGCGAGCGTCGCGGCGACGTGGATGCTCGTGGGGAAGGTGTCGTTGCTGCTCTGCGAGGCGTTGACGTGGTCGTTGGGGTGGACCTCCACCCCGGCGCGCGCGGCAAGGGTCGCGATGACCTCGTTGGCGTTCATGTTCGAGCTGGTGCCCGAGCCGGTCTGGAAGACGTCGATGGGGAACTCGCCGTCGTGCCTGCCCGCGGCGATGGCGTCCGCGGCGTCCACGATCGCCGCGGCCCGCTCGTGGCTGACCACCCCGAGCGCCGCGTTGGCGGTGGCGGCGGCCGCCTTCACGTGGGCCAGCGCCTGGATGTGGCGCGGCTGCAGCGTCAGGCCGCTGATCGGGAAGTTCTCGATCGCGCGCTGCGTCTGCGCCCGCCACAGGGCGTCGCGAGGCACCTCGACGTCTCCCATGGAGTCGTGCTCGGTGCGGGTCTCGGTCACGGGGCTCGGTGTCGCGTCGCTCATGAGGACGACGGTAGCCGTGACGACGTCGACCGGCACCTGCGGCGTGGCCCCTTGGAGGGCCGCACCCTCGTTGGGGAGCATGGGGAGCATGCGACGACTCCGTCTCGGGATCAGCGTCGGCATGGCTGGAGTCGTGCTGGCTGCCTCCGCCTGCTCCGTCCTCGGCGAGGACGGGGAGCCGCCGTCGGTGGTCGCCGACGACCTCGCCGCCGCGCTGTCGGAGCACTCGCTGGGCGACGTGCCGCTCACCGAGGAGGCCGACCGCAGCGCGTTCGTCGAGCTGGTCGCGCCGCTCGACGAGGTGCCGGTCGAGGTGGAGGTCGCGTCGGTGGAGGAGGTCGAGGCCGGCGACGACCGGCCCGGCTCCGCGACCGCGACGCTGGCGTGGCGCTGGGCCGTGACGACGGACGTCCCGTGGGAGTACCAGACCACCGTGACGCTGGCACCCGACGGCTCCGGCTGGCGGGTCGACTGGGCCCCGGACGCGCTGGCCCCCGACCTCGCCGACGGCGACACCCTCGGGCTGCGCACCCTCGCCCCGCAGCGCGGCGACATCACCGACGCCGACGGCGCCGTCCTGGTGACCGAGCGTCCGGTCCTGCGCTACGGGCTCGACAAGACCAAGGTGGAAGGAGCGCAGGTCGCGCGCAGTGCCCGGCGGATCGCCCGCGTCCTCGACGTCGACCCGGCCTCGTACGTCGAGCGCGCGGAGGCGATGGGGCCGGAGGCCTTCGTCGAGGCGATCGTGCTGCGCGAGGACGACGCGCTCGACGTGCTGCCGGCCTTCAAGGACGTCCCCGGGGCGCTCGCGGTGCGCGACACGCTGCCGCTCGCCCCGACGCGGGAGTTCGCCGCCGCCCTGCTCGGGCGGGTGGGGCCCGCCACCGCAGAGGTCGTCGAGGAGTCCGAGGGCCGGGTCGTCGCGGGCGACGAGGTGGGCCTGTCCGGGCTCCAGGCCCGCTACGACGAGCAGCTGCGCGGCACGGCCGGCACCGCTGTGGTGGCGCGCGACGCCGACGACCGGCTGCGCAGTCTCTTCGAGGTCGCGCCGACCGACGGCGCCGACCTGGCGACCACGCTCGACCCCGTCCTGCAGCAGAAGGCCGAGGACGCCCTCGCCACGCTGGGCGACGGCGCCCCGGCCGCGGCCCTCGTCGCGATCCGGCCCTCCGACGGCGCCGTCCTGGCCAGCGCCAACGGCGCAGGGGCGGCCGGCGCAGACCTCGCCTCGACCGGGCAGTACGCGCCCGGCTCCACCTTCAAGGTCGTGACCGCGCTCGCGCTGCTGCGCAGCGGGCTGCGCGTCGACGACGTGGTCTCGTGCCCGGCCACCACCGTCGTGGACGGGCGGTCGTTCAAGAACTACGACGACTACCCGGCGTCCGCGCTCGGCGACATCACCTTCACCCAGGCGATCGCCCAGTCGTGCAACACGGCGCTCATCGACAACGTCGACCGGCTCGCCGACGGCGACCTCGCGGCCGCGGCGCAGGCGCTCGGCCTCGGCACCGACCACGACCTCGGGTTCCCGGTGTACTTCGGCCAGGTGCCGCCACCGGCGACCGAGACCGGCGCCGCCGCCGACATGATCGGTCAGGGCACGGTCTTGGCCAGCCCGTTCGCGATGGCTACCGTCGCCGCGTCGGTCGCGGCCGGCCGGGCGGTGCTCCCGGTGCTCCTGTCGGAGCACGAGGTGGAGCAGGTGCCGCCCCGGGTGCCGCTGACCGGGGCCGAGGCGGGCACCCTGCGCGGGCTGATGCGGGCGGTCGTGACCACCGGGTCGGGTCGCTTCCTCCAGGACGTGCCCGGCGAGGTCGGCGCCAAGACCGGGACGGCGGAGCACGGCGAGCCGGACGCCTCGGCGAACCTGCCGACGCACGCCTGGATGATCGCCACCCGCGGCGACCTCGCCGTCGCCGTGTTCGTCGCGACGGGCGTCTCGGGCTCGCAGACCGCCGGCCCCGTGCTGGAGGAGTTCCTCCGCTGAGCCCTCAGCGGCGCGCGAGGTAGAGGTGGTACTTCTCCGGGCGGTCCTGCAGCAGCACGTCGTGGGCCTGCTCCTCGGCCGCGCCGAAAGCCGCGCGCAGGGCCTCGAGCAGGTCGGGCGCCGGGTTCGCCGACCACACCACCAGCACGCCGCCGGGGCTCAGCAGGTCGTGGCAGCGACGCAGGAACTCCTCCTCGTAGACCGCCTCGTTGGCCTCGTGCACCAGGTAGCCGGGGCCGTTGTCGACGTCGAGCAGCACCAGGTCGTACGTCGAGCGCGCCTCGGCGATCGCCATCGCGATGTCGGCGTTGACGACCGTCGCGCGGGTGTCCGCCAGGACGGCCGGGCCGTGGGGCACCGTGCCGTCGCGCATCCACTGGATCAGCGGCTCCTCGATCTCCACCACGACCGCCCGCTCGACGCGCGGGTCGGCGAGCACGCGCTGCAGCGTGAAACCGAGGCCGAGCCCACCGATGAGCACCGAGCGCGGCTGCTCCACCAGGTCCAGCGCCTGCGCCGCGAGCTCGATCTCGCTGGTGGTCTCCAGGGTGTCCATCACGAAGACGCCGTTGACCCGCAGCTCGAGGACGTCGGGGGCCGTGTCGGACGTGCGCCGCCGCAGCACCACGTCCCCCCGCTCGGTCTCCGCCCGCGCCACCTCCACGTAGTCCACGGCACCATCCTGCCAAGGACGGCGCCCGCGACGCCGGCACGCCACCGCCGGAGCGGCGCGGCGCGGCGCCCGCCACGCGCCATGCTTCGCGAAATGGCTGCCGCTGGGCGGGACGGGCGTCTACGTTGGAAGGCGTGTACACCGTTGGTCGGGCGGCGGAGCTCACCGGCGTGCCCACCGGGACGCTCCGCAAGTGGGAGCAGCGCTACGGCGTCGTGGTCCCGCAGCGCTCGTCGGGCAACTACCGCCTGTACGACGACGAGGCCGTGCGCCGGCTGAGCGTCATGCGCAGCCTGGTCGACGCGGGGTGGACCGCCCAGGAGGCCGCCCGGCACGTCACCGAGGACGTCGCCGCGGCAGAGGCCCGACTGAGCCGACCGGAGGTGCCGGCCTTCGAGGAGCGCTTCGCGGCCCTGGTCGAGTGTGCGCAGGACTTCGACGTGCCCCGGCTCGAGCGGCTGCTCGCCGAGGGCTTCGCCGACAACGACGTCGTCTCGGTCGTCGACGACTGGGTGATGCCCTCCATGGTGCACCTGGGGACGGCGTGGCAGCGCGGGCTGGTCTCGGTTGCCGGGGAGCACTTCGTCACCGCCACCGTGCACCGCCGGCTGGCGCACGCCTTCCAGTCCCTGCAGCCGGCGCCGAGCGGCGGCCCGCGCGTCGTCGTGGGGCTCGCCCGGGGCGCGCGCCACGAGCTGGGCGTGCTCGCCTTCGCCCTCGTGCTGCGGTCCCGCGGGGTCGCCGTCACCTACCTCGGGGGCGACCTGCCGCTCGAGGCCTGGGTGGGCGCCGTACGCCTGATCGACCCGCAGGCGGCCGTCCTCGCCGTGCCGACGGTCGAGGACCTGCCAGCGGTCCGCGAGGCCGTGGACGCCCTCATGCCGATGACCAGCGTGCTCCTCGGCGGCGCGCACCAGGACATGGTGGAGGGGCCCGAGCACCTGGGTCACTTCGCCGGCGCGGCCGCGGCCAGGGTGGCCACCCGGCTCGGCGCCGTCAGCTAGCGACCGGAGGTCCCGCCCGGCCCGGCCGGCACGGAGGGACATCGACCCGGGCGGAGCGCCCGAGCCGGCCGCTCGCCTGTCCACAGTTTGTCCACTGTGGTGGACAAGCAACTTCGTCCCCGCGTTTGTACACACTTTGTCCAACGCTGGGTACCCTAGAGAGATGTACACCGCCGGACGCACCGCCCAGCTCACCGGAGTGCCGCGCGAGACCCTGCGAAAGTGGGAGCAGCGCTACGGCGTCGTCGCGCCCGCGCGCTCGGAGGGCAACTACCGCCTCTACGACGACGAGGCGGTGCGCCGCCTGGCGGCGATGCGCGACCTGGTGGACGCGGGCTGGTCGCCGCGGGAGGCCGCACGACGGGTGCTGGCCGAGCCGGTCGCCGGGGTGTTCCCGCGGTCCGGCACCGGCGGCTCGCCGCTGTCGCGGCTCGACGACCTCACCACCTCCGCCGCCGACTTCGACGTCGCCCGGGTCGAGGGCCTGCTCGACAAGGCCTTCGCCGAGGGCGACCTCGCCGTGACGGTCGACGAGTGGCTGCTGCCGTCCCTCGTCCGGCTCGGCGACGCCTGGCAGCGCGGTGCCGTCAGCGTGGCGGGGGAGCACTTCGTCAGCGCGGCCGTCCTGCGCCGTCTGGCCCAGGCGTTCCACCAGCTGCCGCACGCCCCGCCGGACGCCCCGCGGGTCGTGGTGGGCCTCGCGCGGGGGTCGCGCCACGAGCTGGGCGTGCTGGCCTTCGCGCTCGTGCTGCGCAGCCGTGGCGTGAACGTCACCTACCTCGGGGCGGACCTGCCCGTGGAGTCCTGGGTGGAGACCGTGCGCACGCTGCAGCCCGCGGCCGTGGTGCTCAGCGTGCCGACCGTCGAGGACCTCCCGGCGGTCCGCGAGGCGGTCGAGGCGATCTCGGCCCACGCGCCCGTCCTCCTCGGCGGCGCCCAGCAGGGCCGCGTGCAGGGAGGCGAGCCGCTCGGTCACCGGATCGGGGAGGCGGCGGCCACCCTCGCCGCGCGGGTCACCGACCGCCGCTGAGCCCCGCCTCCGCTACTGGGCCGCTACTGGGCCGAGCGGACCCGGATGCCGGAGCCGGTCAGCGAGCTCAGCGGGACGGTCACGGCGCCCGAGGGGTCGGTGAAGAAGTCGTTGCCCTTGTCGTCGACGACGATGAAGGCCGGGAAGTCCTCGACCTCGATCCGCCACACCGCCTCCATGCCGAGCTCCTCGTACTCCACCACCTCGACTGAGGTGATGCAGTCCTGCGCCAGCCGGGCAGCCGGACCGCCGATGGACCCGAGGTAGAACCCGCCGTGGCGTCCGCACGCCTCGGTCACCTGCTTGGAGCGGTTGCCCTTGGCGAGCATGACCATCGACCCGCCGGCGGCCTGGAACTGCTCGACGTAGGAGTCCATCCGTCCGGCGGTCGTCGGGCCGAAGGAGCCCGACGGCATGCCCTCGGGGGTCTTGGCCGGGCCGGCGTAGTAGACCGGGTGGTCCTTGAGGTACGCCGGCATCTCCTCGCCGGCGTCGAGCCGCTCCTTGATCTTGGCGTGCGCGATGTCGCGGGCGACCACGAGCGGCCCGGTGAGCGAGAGCCGCGTCTTGACGGGGTGCTTCGACAGCTCGGCCAGGATATCGGCCATCGGCTGGTTGAGGTCGATGCGCACGACCTCGCCGCCGGCGATGTCCTCGGCCAGCCCGGCGTCGGGCATGTACTGCGCCGGGTCGGTCTCGAGCTGCTCGAGGAAGACGCCGTCGGGCGTGATCTTGCCGAGCGCCTGGCGGTCGGCCGAGCAGGAGACGGCGATCGCGACCGGGCAGGAGGCCCCGTGCCGGGGGAGCCGGACGACGCGGACGTCGTGGCAGAAGTACTTGCCGCCGAACTGCGCGCCGATGCCGAACGACTGGGTGAGCTCGAAGACCTTCTCCTCGAGCTCGACGTCGCGGATCCCGTGCGCGCTCATCGAGCCCTCGGTCGGCAGGTCGTCGAGGTAGCGCGCGGAGGCGTACTTGGCCGTCTTCAGCGCGAACTCGGCGCTGGTGCCGCCGATGACGATCGCCAGGTGGTACGGCGGGCACGCGGCGGTGCCGAGCGAGCGGATCTTCTCGTCGAGGAACTCCATGAGCCGCGTCGGGTTGAGGACCGCCTTGGTCTCCTGGAACAGGAACGACTTGTTGGCCGAGCCGCCGCCCTTGGCCATGAAGAGGAACTTGTACTCCGGCCGGTCCTGCGCCGGCGTGGAGTAGATCTCGATCTGCGCCGGCAGGTTGGTGCCGGTGTTCCGCTCCTCGAACGTGGTGAGCGGCGCGAGCTGGGAGTAGCGGAGGTTGAGCCGGGTGTAGGCGTCGTACACCCCGCGGCTGATCGCCTCGCCGTCGTCGGCGCCGGTGAGCACGCCCTCGGACTTCTTGCCCATCACGATCGCGGTGCCGGTGTCCTGGCACATCGGGAGGACGCCGCCGGCGGAGATGTTGACGTTCTTGAGCAGGTCGAGGGCGACGAAGCGGTCGTTGCCCGAGGCCTCCGGGTCGTCGATGATCCGGCGCAGCTGGGCCAGGTGGCCGGGTCGCAGGTAGTGGCTGATGTCGTGCATCGCCTCCTCCGTGAGCCGGCGGATCGCCTCCGGCTCGACGTGGAGGAAGGTGCGTCCCCCGGCCTCGACGGTCGAGACGCCCTTGGTGGTGACCAGCCGGTAGGGGGTCTCCGGGGCGCCGTTGGAGCCGGCGGTGGGGAGGAGGTCGGAGTAGTGGAACTCGGGTCCAGCGGCAGCGCTCACGGCCGCCGATGCTACGCCGGGTCGGCCTCGGGTCCTGATCCGCCCTCGGCCTCGCGCCGCTTCTCCTCGCGGGCCTTGCGGCGCTGCTCCTCCGCGCGCTCGCGCACCTGCCGGAGGAACTCCTCGTCGGCCGCCGGGTCGGCGGCGGCGAAGCGCCCGGGTCGGTCGTACTCGGGGAACGCGCTGGCGCTGCGCTCGTGCGGGCCGTGGCGGCGGGCCCGCTGGGGCCGTCCGGCGACGAGCCACGCGATCGACCCCACGACGGGGAAGAACAGGATGAGCAGGATCCACCAGAGCTTGGGCAGGTTCCGCACGTCGCCGTCACGGCTGGAGATCGCCTCGACGACGCAGTAGACGGCCAGGACGAACGGGACCAGGAACAGCACGATCCGCACGACGACACCCCCGGTAGCCGGCCCGTCCGGGGCCGCACGGACGCCGGCGGCCCGGCGTGGCGGCAGGCTAGCGCGGCCCCGGCCCGCGTGGGGCTACTTCCAGGGGGCCACCAGAGCGACGAGGTCGGGCGCCAGCTCCTGCATCAGCTTCGGGCCGAAGGTCACCCGGTGCACGCCCATGACCCGAAGGTCCTCGAGCGAGCCGGCCGCGGATCCGGTGCGAGGGTTGGCGATGACGTTCACGGGGCCGTCGAGCGGCTCGAGCAGGGCCTGCAGGGAGGCAGCGTCGGGCACGCCGACGGGGTAGACGCACCGCGCCCCGGCCTCCTCGCACGCGCGCAGCCGGGTGATGGCCTCCGCGACCGGGTCCTCGAACTGGTCCCGCTTCAAGAACACGTCGGTCCGGGCGTTGACGACGAGGTCGACCCCGGCGGCGTCGGCGGCCTGCCGGATCGCGCCGACGTAGTCCGCGTGCTCCGACGCCGACCGCATCCGCCCGCTCTCGGAGTGGACGGTGTCCTCGACGTTCAGGCCGACGGCGCCGGCCTCGAGCAGCCGCTCGACCAGCTCCGCCGGGGCGACGCCGTAGCCGGACTCCATGTCGGCGGTGACCGGCACGTCCGGGACGGCCGCGCAGATCCGGCGTACGCCGTCGAGGGCGTCGTCGATCGTCATGTCCTCCTTGTCGCCCTGGCCGCGCGAGTCGGCCAGCGGGTGGCTGCCGATGCTCAGGGCGCCGAAGCCGGCGCCCGCGACGACCGTTGCCGACCAGGCGTCCCAGACGTTGGGCAGGACGAGCGTCGTGCCGGCGTGGTGCAGGTCGAGGAGCCGGGTGGCGAGGGTGGCGAGGGAGGGGGTGGCGGTGTCCATGCCCCGAGGCTGCCACGCCACGCCCCGCGACGACAGGCCCGCCGGGGCACGGGCGGGCACGGGCGCAGGGCGGGCATAGGGGGGCACGGGGCGGCGTTGCACCGACGTGCAGCCCCTCGACTCCCTGGTCGTCGGCGCCGGCCAGGCCGGCCTCGCGGCGTCGTACTTCCTGCGCCAGCGCGGCATCGACCACCTCGTCCTCGACGCCAACCCGCAGCCGGGCGGCGCCTGGCAGCACCGGTGGGCCTCGCTCAGCATGCGGGACGTGCACGGCGTCGCCGACCTGCCCGGATCCACCGCCCCGGACGGCTCGGACGAGGCGGCGAACCTCGTCGTGCCCGACTACTTCGACGGCTACGAGCGCTGGCACCACCTGCCCGTCGTGCGCCCCGTGCACGTCAACCGGGTCGAGAGCGAGGACGACCTGCTGGTCGTCCGCGCGGGCGACCGCGTGTGGCGGACGCGGACCCTCGTCAACGCGACCGGCACCTGGACGCGCCCCTTCGTGCCCTTCTACCCCGGCATCGCGTCGTTCGCCGGGGAGCAGCTGCACACCGCGCACTACCCGGGCGCCGAGCACTTCCGTGGGCGCCGCGTGGTGGTCGTCGGTGGCGGGGCGTCGGCGGTCCAGCTCCTCGGCGAGCTCGCGCCCGTCACCGGCACGCTGTGGGTGACCCGCCGTCCGCCGGTCTGGCGCGAGGAGCTCGACGGCGCGGCCGGCCTCGCGGCGGTGACGGCGGTCGAGGAGCGCGTACGCCGCGGGCTGCCGCCGGCGAGCGTGGTGAGCGTGACCGGTCTGGCCCTTCGCCCGCAGGAGCAGGAGGCCGCCCGGCTCGGGGCGTACGAGCGGCTCCCGATGTTCGAGCGCATCGAGGCGGACGGCGTGCGGTGGGCGGACGGTCGCTTCGAGCCGGCCGGGGCGATCCTCTGGGCCACGGGCTTCCGCCCGGCCGTCGACCACCTGGCGCCGCTCGGCCTGCGGTCCCCGGAGGGCGGCATCGCACTCGTGCCGGTGCGCGGCAACGTCCAGGGCGCGACCACGGCGGTGCGCGACCCGCGGGTGCAGCTGGTGGGCTACGGCCCGTCGGCGAGCACCATCGGCGCCTCCCGGGCGGGCCGGCAGGCCGCCCTGGCAGTCGCGCGACAGCTGGCCACGGCCGCCGCCTGACCCACCGCCCACCTGCCCGCCCACCTCCCGCTCAATCCCGCTCTACTCGTTGGCTACCTGTGCCACGGCACAATCGAGGCGTGGACGGACGCGGTCGCCGGCTGGTGGTGGTCCTCGCCTGCGTGCTCGTCGCCTCGGGCTGCACGTCCTCGGCGCCGGCGGAGGCGCCCCCGCCCCCGTCGCCGGTGACCGCGACGACCGAGCCGGCGAGCACCGGCCGGGTCACCCTCGCATTCGGGGGCGACGTGCACTTCGAGGGGGACGCCGGCCGGCTGCTCGAGCGCCGTGACGCCTCGCTCGGCCCGGTCGCCCGCACCCTGCGCGCCGCGGACGTGGCGATGGTGAACCTCGAGACGGCCCTCACCACCCGCGGCCGCCCGGACCCCAAGGAGCTCGAGCGCCCCCAGGACCGCTACCACTTCCGCGCCGGCCCCCGTGCGGTCGACGTGCTGCTCGCGTCGGGGATCGACGTGGTGAGCGTCGCCAACAACCACGTGGGCGACTACGGCGCCGTCGGGCTCGCCGACACGCTGGCGGCGGGGCGGACCCGCGGGCTCGCGATGGTCGGTGCGGGTCGTGACGAGACCGAGGCGCTCACCCCGCACGTCGTGCGCGCGGGCGGCCTGGAGGTGGCCTTCCTCGCCGCGGACGGCGTGCAGCGCGAGGGGTCGAGCGGCGTCTGGAGGGCCGGGCCGTCGAACCCCGGCACGGCGTCGGTGCGCGGCCGGCGACCGGGTGCCCTGCTCGACGCGGTCGAGGCGGCCGCTGCGAGGGACCAGCTCGTGGTGGTCTACCTCCACTGGGGCAAGGAGTACGAGTCGTGCCCCACGCAGTCGCAGCGCCTGCTGGTCCGCGACCTGGCCGCCGCCGGCGCCGACGTCGTCGTGGGCAGCCACTCGCACGTCCTCGGCGGCGCCGGTTGGGCGGGGGACACCTTCGTCGGCTACGGGCTGGGCAACTTCGTCTGGTACCACGACCGCCAGTCCGCGACGGGCGTCCTCTCGGTCACCCTGGACGCCGACGGGGTCGTCGGGAAGTCGTGGACCCCGGCCCGGATCTCCGCCACGGACGGCCGTCCGGTGCCCCTGGCCGGCGCCGCCCGCACCCGCGCGGTCGCCGACTGGCGCGCGCGCCGCCGGTGCACCGGGCTGGGCGCCGAGCCCGGGGCCGGGCAGGCTGCGGACCCGGCGTACGCCGCCTCCGTGAGTCGCATCGACGCCGACCTCGCGCAGCGGATGCGCCGCAGCCACCGCCCCGGCTGCCCGGTTCCGCTGCGCGACCTCCGCCACCTCCGGATGACGCACCGCGACCTCGACGGCCGTGCCCGCACCGGCGAGTTGGTGGTGCACCGCCGGTGGGCGCGCGCGGTGACCGGGGTCTTCGGGCGGCTGTACGACGCCGGGTGGCCGATCGCGCGGATGCGGCTGGTCGACGACTACGGCGCCGACGACGACGCCTCGATGGCGGCCAACAACACCTCCGGCTTCAACTGCCGCCGGGTCGCGGGGCAGTCGAGCTGGTCGCAGCACGCCTTCGGTGCCGCGATCGACCTCAACCCGGTGCAGAATCCCTACGTGCGCCCCGGCTCGGTCGACCCGCCGGCGGGGCGGCGCTTCGTCGCGATCGACCGCGGCCGCTCCGCACCGGTGGCGCCCGGCGTCGTCCGGGCCGGCGACCTCGTCGTCAGGGCCTTCGCGCGCATCGGCTGGGAGTGGGGAGGCGACTGGCTGTCCTCGAAGGACTACCAGCACTTCGCCGCGCCCCGACCGCCCGCCTGAGGCTGCCCGCCTGCCGGTGCCTGCCTGACGCACGTCACGGGTCGCGGGCCGCGGACCTCGCTAGTCTTGGACCATGGGGGAGATCGAGCACCCGTACGACCCGTCGCAGATGCGCGTCTCCGACGCCGACCGCCAGCGCGTCGCCGACGTGCTGCGCGACGCCGCGGCCGAGGGCCGGCTCGACCTCTACGAGCTCGAGGAGCGGCTGGAGCTGACCTGGCAGGCCAAGACCTACGGCGAGCTCGTGCCGATCACCGTCGACCTCCAACCGGCGGGCCCCGTGACGCCCCCGGCCGCAGCGCCGGTGCGCCGCCCGCAGCCCTCGGTCCCGGCCGTCGGCCACAACTCCTCGACCGCCATCATGGGCGACTGCCGGCGTCGGGGCGTGTGGCAGGTGCCCGAGCACCACTCGGCGTTCTCGCTCATGGGCAGCGTCACGCTGGACCTCCGCGAGGCGATTCTGACCAGCCACGAGACCCAGATCAACGCCAGCGCCATCATGGGCGACGTCAAGATCCTCGTCCCGGCCCACGTGCACGTCGTGGTCGACGGCACCCCGATCATGGGCGACTACGGGCAGGCCCGCGACAAGGTGCCCGCCGAGATCGGCCCGGACTCGCCCGTCGTACGGGTGCGCGGGCTGGCGCTGATGGGCTCGGTGCAGGTGCAGCGCCTGCCCGCGCCGGGCACCCCGCGCAAGTACCTCGGCACCTTCTGAGGCCCAGCACCCGAACCCCACCCGGACGCCCACCCGGACGCCCACCCGGACACCCGCCCGGACACCCGCCCGGACGCCCGCCCGCGCTGGGCCGGGTGCGGCTAGTGTGGCCTGCGTCACTTCACGACGGATCGTCCGGCACGTACCTGCCGGTGAAGGAGCAGACAATGGCATCAGTGACGTTCGAAGGCGCCCAGCGGTGGTATCCGGGGGCGGATGAACCGGCGGTCCCGGGCATCGACCTGGAGATCGAGGACGGCGAGTTCATGGTCCTCGTCGGTCCCTCCGGGTGCGGGAAGTCCACCACCCTGCGCATGCTCGCGGGGCTCGAGGAGATCAACGAGGGCCGGGTCCTCATCGGCGACCGGGACGTCACCAACGTCCCGCCCAAGGACCGCGACATCGCGATGGTGTTCCAGAACTACGCCCTCTACCCGCACATGTCGGTGGAGGAGAACATGGGCTTCTCGCTCAAGATGGCCAAGGTGTCGTCCGACGAGCGCAAGAGGCGCGTCGCCCAGGCGGCGGAGATGCTGGGCCTCACCGAGTTCCTCGGCCGCAAGCCCAAGGCGCTCTCGGGCGGGCAGCGGCAGCGGGTGGCGATGGGCCGCGCGATCGTGCGCCAGCCCCAGGTCTTCTGCATGGACGAGCCGTTGTCGAACCTCGACGCCAAGATGCGCGTGCAGACCCGCACCGACATCGCCCGCCTCCAGCAGGACCTCGGCATCACCACCGTCTACGTCACCCACGACCAGGTCGAGGCGATGACGATGGGCGACCGGGTCGCGGTGATGAAGCTGGGCGTCCTCCAGCAGGTCGACACGCCGCTGCGCCTCTACGACAAGCCCGCCAACCTCTTCGTCGCCGGCTTCATCGGCTCCCCGCAGATGAACCTGCTCGAAGGGGTCGCTGCCGATGGCGAGGTGAGGATCGGCGGCTACACGGTGCCGGTGGACCCCACCGCCGAGCGCACGATGCAGGGCCGCGTCACCGTCGGCGTACGACCGGAGAACTGGCGCATCGTGTCGGCCGAGGAGGGCGGGCTCCCCGTCCAGGTGACCGTGGTCGAGCAGCTCGGCGCGGACAGCTACGTCTACGGCACGAGCGACGTCGAGGGGGTCCCGTCCACGGTCATCATCCGGATGAGCGGCCGCCACGAGCCGCAGAAGAGCGAGACGCTCTACGTCACGACGGACCCGCAGCACGTCCACGTGTTCGACACCGAGAGCGGCGAGCGGCTCTCCGCCTGAGCCGCCCGACGTGAGCGAGGCCCCGGGAGCGGGTGCTCCCGGGGCCTCGTTCCGTCGCCGACCTGCGGGGCCGGAGAACCGTGGTGGTCGTGCTTGGCTCAGGCGGTGGCCTGGCTCCCGCCAGGCTGGACGCCGTCCTGCTGCTGCCCGACCTGCTCGGCCTTCGCCATGGTGTTCCCGCCCGGGACGATGCCGGCGTTGGCCGCGTCCATGGTGAGGTTGTCGCCCGTGGCGGGGTCGAAGAGGTGCATCTTGCGGACGTCGACCCAGATGGTGGCCTCGTCGCCCTCCCTGATCCGGCTGGCGCCGTCGAGCGAGACGACCAGCTGCGTGCGCAGCGACTCGCCGTCGAGGTCGCGCTCGAGCTGCTGGAGCTGCTGCTGCACCTCCGGCGGCGCCTCGAAGGGGACGTAGGCGTAGGCCTCGTTGCCGAGCCACTCCACCACGTCGACCTTCGCGGTGAAGGTCGACTCGTCGGTGACCTTTGACGGGTCGACGACGCTCGCGTCCTCGAAGTGCTCGGGTCGGATGCCCGCGATGAGCAGGTCCTTGCCCTGGGCCTTCTGCGCCTTGTCGGCCGGGATCTTGACCGTGCCGAACGGCAGCTCGACCGAGTCCCCGTTGACCTTGGCGGGCAGGAAGTTCATCGGCGGCGAGCCGATGAAGCCGGCCACGAACAGGTTCGCCGGGTTCTCGTAGAGCTCGCGCGGAGTGGCGTGCTGCTGGAGCACGCCACGCTTGAGCACCGCGACGCGGTCGCCCAGCGTCATCGCCTCGGTCTGGTCGTGGGTGACGTAGACCGTGGTGATCCCCAGGCGCTTCTGCAGCCGGGCGATCTCGGTGCGCATCTGCCCGCGCAGCTTGGCGTCGAGGTTCGACAGCGGCTCGTCGAAGAGGAACGCCTCGGCGTCGCGGACGATCGCTCGCCCCATCGCGACGCGCTGGCGCTGACCACCCGAGAGGTTGCCGGGCTTGCGCTCGAGGTGCTCGTCGAGCTCGAGCGTCTTCGACGCCTCGCGCACCTTCTGGTCCACCTCGGAGTCGGACTTCCCGGCGAGGCGGAGCGGGAACGCGATGTTCTCGTAGACGGTGAGGTGGGGGTAGAGGGCGTAGTTCTGGAACACCATCGACAGGTTGCGCTCGCGGGGCGCGAGGTCGTTCACCCGCTTGCCGCCGATGATCATGTCGCCGTCGGTGATGTCCTCCAGGCCCACGATCATGCGCAGCAGGGTCGACTTCCCGCAGCCCGAGGGGCCGACGAGGATGAGGAACTCGCCCTCCTCCACGTCGATGCTCACGTCGTTGACGGCCGGGAAGCCGTCGCCGTACTTCTTGACGATGTTCTTCATCTCGATGCCAGCCATGTGCTGATCACCCCTTCACTGCGCCGGAGGTGAGGCCGGCGACGATCTTGCGCTGGAACAGCAGGACAATGACGATGATCGGAATCGTCGAGACGACGGCTCCAGCGGCCAGCAGCGACGCCGGCCGGTTGAACGGGTCCGACCCCACGAAGAAGGACAGCGCCGCCGGGATGGGTCGTGCGTTCTCGGTCGAGGTGAGCGAGATCCCGAAGACGAAGTCGTTCCAGGCGAAGAAGAACGTCAGGATCGCCGCGGTGAACACACCGGGGGCCGCGAGCGGGACGATCACCTTGCGGAACGCCTGCCACGACGTGGCGCCGTCCACCTGGGCCGCCTGCTCCATCTCCCACGGGATCTCGCGGAAGAACGCGGACAGCGTCCAGATCGCCAGCGGCAGCGTGAAGGACATGTAGGGGATGATCAGGCCGGGCCAGGTGTCGTAGATCCCGAACGTGCGCCACATGTCGAACAGCGGGCCCACCAGCGAGACCACCGGGAACATCGCGATGACCAGCGCCAGCGTCAGCACGAACTTCTTGCCGGTGAACTCCAGGCGCGCGATGGCGTACGCCGCGAGCGTGGCGATGACGACCGAGAGGAAGGTCGCGATCAGCGAGATGCCGATCGAGTTGAGGATGGAGCGCAGGAACTGGTCGTCGGCGAGCACGTCGCGGTAGTTCTGCCAGCCGGCGCCGCCGCCCTCGGAGGGCAGGAAGCCCGGGCTGCCGTTGGTGATCGCCTCCTGGCTCTTGAAGGACAGCGAGATGATCCACGCCACCGGCAGCAGGCACCACAGGAGGATCAGGGCCGCTCCGATGACGATGCCGATCTTGTTCTTCGTGGACATGTCTCAGCCCTCCTGCCGTGCGGCGGCCAGGTCGACGCGGAAGATCTTGACGATCAGGAACGCGATGAGCAGCACCGAGAGGAACAGCAGCACCGACAGCGCTGAGCCGATGCCGAGCTGGAACTGCTCGATGACCTGCCGATAGGTCAGGAACGAGATGGACTCGGTGCCCTGCGCGCCGGCGGTCATCACGAAGATGTTGTCGAAGATGCGGTAGGCGTCGAGCGCGCGGAACAGCACCGCCACCATGATCGCCGAGCGCATGTTGGGCAGGATGACCTTCCACAGCCGCTGCCACCACGTCGCGCCGTCGACCTTCGCCGCCTCGAGCATGTCCTCGGAGACCTGCGCGAGCCCGGCGAGCAGCAGGAGGGACATGAACGGCGTGGTCTTCCAGATCTCCGAGACCATGATCGCCGCCATCGCCGAGCCGTACTCGCCGAACCAGTTGAAGTTGTCCTCGACGAAGGGCAGCCAGGCGTTCACGAAGCCGTTGTTGTTGCTGAACGCGAACTGCCAGGCGAAGCCCGACACCACCGTGATGATGCCGTAGGGGATGAGGATCGAGGTGCGGATGACGCCTCGGGCGAAGATCACACGGTGCATCACCATGGCGAAGGCGAAGCCGATGACGAGCTCGATCGCCACCGTCACGACCATGATGAAGACGGTGTTGAGGGTCGTCTCCCAGAACAGCGAGTCGGTCAGCGCGGTCAGGTAGTTGGACAGCCCCACGAACTCGCGGTCGTCGGGTGCGGTGAGGCTGTAGTTGAAGACGCTGAGGTAGATCGCCCTCAGCATGGGGAACGCCGTCACCAGCAGCATCAGGAAGATCGCGGGGGCGACCAGCCGCATGCCGAGGCGGTTCTCGGCCTTCGACCGGTCGCTGGCGGCTGCCTTGTCGGCCCGGCGCACGTCGCGCTTGTCGTCGGGAGCCACGGTCGTGTGCGTCACAGCAAGCTCCTTCCGGCGAGGACCTCGGTGAGGAAGTCGGCCGACTGCTGGGGTGTCGAGTCCGGCGTCACCGACGTCGGCGAGTGCCACGACGACTGCACGGCGCTCGAGATCTGGCTGTAGAAGGGGCTCTTCGGTCGCGGGCCGCCCTCGTCGACGCTGGTGCGGTAGAGGTCGAGGAGGTCCTCGGGGAACTCACCCGTGGCCGCGACCTCGTCGTAGGCCGAGTTGGTCGAGGGCATGAGGCCGTCGTTGACGGCCAGGTCGACCTGCGCCTCGGTGGAGGTGATGCACTGCGCCGCCTCCAGCGCCCAGTCCGGGTGCTCGGAGTAGGCGCCGAGCCCGATGTCGATGCCGCCGATCGGGGGCTTGGAGGGCTCGCCCTCGACGGTGGCGGGGTAGCGCGCCCAGCCGAGGTCCTCGAACTCCTGCTCGTCGGCGGGACCGCCGGGAGAGCCGATGAGGCCCTTGTAGTTGGCGTAGACGAAGGTCCAGTTCACCATGAACTCGCCTGGACCCTCCTCGGGGAACATCTGCCCGAGGCTGGTGCCCTCGTTGGACACGGTGAGGTCGGCCTGCGCCGCGTCGCTGTCGGCCAGCTTCTGGATGATCTCCGCGGCCTTGCGCCCGGCGTCGCTGTCGAGCTCGACGGTCGCGTCGCGGCCGGCTTCGGTGTCGCTGACGATCGCGCCACCGGCGCCCTGCATCATCGCGTTGATCCACACCACGTAGGCCTCGTAGCGGTTGGCCTGCACGCCGACGGTGCCGCCCTGGGAGGACGCGGCCTCGATGACCTGGTCCCACGTGACCGGCTGCGTCATGTCGAGACCGGCGGCCTCGGCGAGCGACTTGCGGTACCAGAGGACCTGCGTGTTGGCCCACAGCGGGATGGCGTACACGCCGTCGTCCCAGGTGACGGTGTCGATGGCGCCCTGGAGGTAGTCGCCGCCGTCGGTGATCTCGGTGGCGAGCTCCTCCGGGATCTCCTGCAGCCACCCGGCGTTGGCGAACTCCGCCACGAACACCGGGTCGAGGTTCATCAGGTCGGTCGAGGAGTCCTCCGCCGCCAGGCGCCGGGCCAGCTGGGTGCGCTGGTCGGTGGCGCTGGCGGGCAGCTCCTGCACTGCGATGTCGTACTGGTCGGTGCTGCACTCCTCGGCGTAGGTCTTGAAGGTGTCGACGCCGTCCGGGTTGACGTACCAGTTCAGCGTCGGGGTGCCGCCGTCTCCTCCGCAGGCGGCCAGGAGGCTGCTGGCGAGGGCGAGCGACGCCACCGAGCCGGCGATCCGTCTTGCTCCCGGGCGACCGCGTGATCGGGTCGATGATCGTGATGCCATGCGCCCTCCTGTTCAGTGACTGCCGTCACTGGTCTATCTGCTGGGGCTAGGTTTGGCAACCAATCACCGACCTTCGAGGGTGGGCCGGTCCTACGGCTGGAAGCAGGCATGACGTGACGCGTTGGTTCGCGCCCGGGCGCATCAACCTCGTCGGCGAGCACACCGACTACAACGACGGCTTCGTGCTGCCGATGGCGCTGCCCATGGGCTGCTCGGCCGAGGTGCGTGCGGCCGACTCCGGATGGACGGTGGTGTCCCGGCAGGAGGCCGACCCCGTGACTGTGGAGGCGACCGGCCTGGCCGACCGGGTCGACGTCCCCGGCTGGGCGTCGTACGTCCTCGGTGCGCTCTGGCTGCTGCACGACGACGGCGTCGACGTGCCGCCCCTGCGGATCGAGGTCGACTCCGACGTGCCGACGGGCGCGGGCCTGTCGTCCTCGGCTGCGCTGGTCTGCTCGGTGGCGGGCGCGCTCGACGACCACCTCGGGCTCGGTCTCGGCCCGGACGGGCTGCTCGACCTCAGCCGGCGGGTCGAGAACGACGCGGTCGGCGCGCCGACCGGCGGGATGGACCAGCTCGCCAGCCTGCGCGGCGAGGCCGGCCACGCGCTGTTCTGCGACATGCGCGACCTGACGTCGCGCCCGGTCCCGTTCGACCCGGCCTCGTCCGGGCTGGTCCTGCTGGTCGCCGACACCCGGGCGCCGCACCGGCACTCCGACGGGGAGTACGGCGCGCGGCGCAGCGGGTGCGAGCGGGCCGCCGGCCTGCTGGGCGTCCGGGCGCTGCGCGACGTCACCACGGACGACCTGGACGACGCGCTGGCCCGCCTCGACGACGAGGAGCTGCGCCGCTACGTCCGGCACGTCGTCACCGAGGACGACCGGGTGCTGTCGGTGGTGCGGCTGCTCGACGAGGGGCGGCTGCCCGACGTCGGCCCCGCCCTCACCGCCTCGCACGCGTCGATGCGCGACGACTTCCGCATCACCGTGCCCGAGGTCGACACGGCGGTCGAGGCCCTGCTCGACGCGGGCGCGCTCGGTGCCCGGATGACCGGCGGCGGCTTCGGCGGCTGCGTCATCGGCCTGGTGCCCGAGCGGGACGCCGGCGCGGCGGGCGACGCCGTACGAGCCGCCTTCGCCGACGCCGGCTTCGGCGAGCCCGACGTCTTCACCGCGGCTGCCGAGGCCGGCGCGCGCCCGGCGTAGGGCTGAGGGGTTCGGGGCGGGCGCGGGGGCGGGCGCGCGGGGTGCGCTCGAACCGGGACTCGAGCTGGAGGCGGGCGCGCGTCGGCGGGAGCTCACTCCGCGGCGAGGGCGAGCGGGGGGAGTCGGGCTGGGGAAAGCGCGCGAGGCGCCGGGACTTCCTGAGCGTGTCGTAAACTTCTCGGGGTTTGCATGCCCCGGGATGTTCGCAATCCCCCGCTTAAGCGGGGGATTCGAAATAGGAGGCCTTACGCGCCCGCGCGGGCGGCGGTCCGGGCGATAGCGCGGAAGCCGCCGGGACTTCCTGAGCGTGTCGCGAACTTCTGGGGGTCTGCATGCCCCGTGATGTTCGCAATCCCCCGCTTAAGCGGGGGATTGGAAACAGGGTGACCCCTACCCGCCCGCGCGGTCGGCGGTCCGGGCGATCGCGTCCACGAAGGTGTCGAAGAGCTTGGCGGGCAGGTCGTGGCCCATCCCGTCGATGAGGAGGAGCTCGGCGCCGGGGATCGCGGCCGCGGTCGAGCGGCCGCCGCTGACGTGCACCATCTTGTCGGCGGTGCCGTGGATGACCAGGGCCGGCATCCGGAGGCTGCGCAGGCGCGCGGTGCGGTCGGGCTGGGTGAGGATGGCGAGCATCTGCCGCACCACGCCGCTCGCGCTGATCCCGCGGTCGAAGGTGTCGCGGGCGCGCGTGCGCAGCGAGTCGGGGTCGCTCGGGAAGCCCGCCGACCCGATCAGGGACCACATCGCGAGGCTGCTCTGGACGTACGCGTCCCGGCCGGCCTTGCGGGGCGCGATGAGCCGCGGCAGCAGGGAGGGGTGCTGCCAGCCGACCGTGCGGCGGCCCGTCGTCGAGCTGATGCTGGTCAGCGACCGCACCCGGGACGGGTGCTCGAGCGCCACGGTCTGGGCGATCATCCCGCCCATCGACACCCCGACGACGTGCGCCGAGTCGATGCCGAGGTGGTCCAGCAGCGCGACGGCGTCGCCGGCGAGGTCCGACATGGAGTACGGCGCGTCGGCGCGGCCGGTGAGGAAGGCGCGCACCAGCTGGTCCCCGCGGACGCTCGAGCGGTAGCGGGAGGAGCGTCCGGTGTCGCGGTTGTCATAGCGCACGGCGTAGAAGCCGGCGGACGCCAGCTGCTCGCAGAACGCCTCGTCCCACCAGGTCATCGGTCCGCTCAGCCCCATCACCAGCAGCAGCGGCTCCGCGTCGGGGTCGCCGAAGGTCTGGTAGCAGAGCTCGACCTGCTCGGCGACGGGCGCGAAGAGCTCCTCGGACACGGCGGGCGCCTCGGTGGTGGGGCGGCGGGAGGACATGGCTCCAGTGAACACGACGCGGGCCCTCCCGCGCGTCCCGTGAGCCAGAGCAGTGTGCCGCCCGCCGGGAGTCGCCTCAGTTGTCGAAGTCGATCGAGGAGAGGGCGCGCAGCTTCGAGAGGCGGTGGTCGGCGGTGATCGAGCGGACCGTGCCGCTGCGCGAGCGCATCACGAGCGAGTGCGTCGTGACGCCGTCGCCGCGGTAGCGCACCCCGCGCATCAGCTCGCCGTCGGTGATGCCGGTCGCCACGAAGAAGGCGTCGTCGCCGGTCACCAGGTCGTCGGTGTGGAGCACGTTGTCGGGGTCGAGGTCGTGGCCCGCGTCGAGGGCCTTCTGGCGCTCGTCGTCGTCCTGGGGCCACAGCCGGCCCTGGATCGTGCCGCCGAGGCACTTCATCGCGCAGGCCGCGATGATCCCCTCCGGCGTGCCGCCCACGCCGAGCAGGAGGTCCACGCCGGTGTCGGGCCGCGCCGCCATGATCGCGCCGGCCACGTCGCCGTCGGTGATGTACTTGATCCGGGCGCCGGTCTCGCGGATGTCCTCCACCAGCTTGGCGTGCCGCGGTCGGTCGAGCAGCACCACCGTGACGTCGTGGGCGGAGAGGCCCTTGGCCTTCGCGACACGGGCGATGTTCTCCCGCACCGGCAGCCGGATGTCGACGACGTCGGCGGCCTCGGGGCCGGTTACCAGCTTCTCCATGTAGAACACGGCGCTCGGGTCGTACATCGAGCCGCGCGGCGACACCGCGAGCACCGAGATCGCGTTGCTCATGCCCTTCGCGGTGAGCGTGGTGCCGTCGATGGGGTCGACCGCGACGTCGCACTCGGCGCCGGTGCCGTCGCCGACCTCCTCGCCGTTGTAGAGCATCGGGGCGTTGTCCTTCTCGCCCTCGCCGATGACGACCGTGCCCCGCATCTCGACGGTGGAGATCATCACGCGCATCGCCTCGACGGCGACGCGGTCGGCGTCGTTCTTGTCGCCGCGGCCCACCCAGCGCCCGGCGGCCATGGCGGCCGCCTCGGTGACGCGCACGAGCTCGAGGGCGAGGTTGCGTTCGGGCTTCGGGACGCTGGCGCTCATGGCGCGCATGCTATCGGCGCGCCGGGTACCTGCTCACCGCGGTCGCCTTGGTCGACAGCCACACCTCGCGGCCCGGGACGAGCCCGAGCTCGGTGGCGGCCGCGGGGGTCAGGTCGGCGAGCAGGTCGGGCGACGCGTGCACCATCAGGCGTACGGCGTCGCCGTGCGGGGCGAGGGTCGCGATGGGGCCCCGCCACCGCAGCCGGGTGGAGCCCTCGGGCTCCTGCAGGGAGACCACCACCGCGTCGGGCGGGAAGGCGAGGAGCGTGTCGCCGTCCGCGACGAGGTTGAGGCCGACGAGCCTGGCGACGTGGGACGTGCGGGGCTCCGCGGCGACCTCCGCCGGCGGACCCACCTGGGCGACCCGGCCGCCGTCGAGGACGAGCACCCGGTCGGCCAGGGTCAGCGCGTCGATCGCGTCGTGAGTCACCAGCAGAGCCACCCCCGGGAAGTCGCGCAGGTGCCGGCCGAGCTCCATCCGCAGCGCCATCTGCACCGAGACGTCGAGCCCGGTGAAGGGCTCGTCGAGCAGCAGGACGTCGGGTCCGGTCGCCAGCGCCCGCGCGATCGCGACCCGCTGGGCCTGGCCGCCCGAGAGCTCGCGGGGACGCCGGCCGGCGAGGTCGGCGATCCCGAAGCGCTCGAGCCAGTCGCGGGCGACCGCCTCGGACTCGGCCCGGCTCGCGCCGCGGGCGCGGAGGCCGAACGCGACGTTGTCGAGGGCGGTGAGGTGCGGGAAGAGCAGCTGGCCCTGGAAGACCAGCCCCACCCGGCGCTCGCGGACGGGCAGGGCGAGCAGGTCGGTGTCGCCGAGGCGCGCCCGGCCGGTGGCGTCCACGAGACCGGCGATCGCGTGGAGCAGGGAGCTCTTGCCCGCGCCGTTGGGGCCGATGACGGCGAGCACCTCGCCCGGCTCGGCGGTGAAGCCGGCCTCCACCCGGCCCGCGACCTGGAGGTCGGCCACCAGCCGCCCGGCCCTCACGGGGTCCCCAGCCAGTGGTCGCGCAGCGCGATCAGGACGCCGATCGAGACGAGCAGCATCAGCAGGCTCAGCGACAGCGCGGCGTCCTGGTCGGACTGACGGGTGACGTAGATGAGGGTCGGCATCGTCTGCGTGGTGCCGG
Source organism: Nocardioides xinjiangensis (assembly GCF_017916385.1). Taxonomy (NCBI): domain Bacteria; kingdom Bacillati; phylum Actinomycetota; class Actinomycetes; order Propionibacteriales; family Nocardioidaceae; genus Nocardioides; species Nocardioides xinjiangensis. The sequence goes on along the minus strand of NZ_JAFMSW010000001.1, from coordinate 892,993 downwards.
GGTAGTTGCCGTTGAAGGTGATGGTGGCGCCGAACTCGCCCAGCGAGCGGGCCCACCCCAGGACCGTTCCGGCGACCACGCCGGGCAGCGCGAGCGGGACCGTGACCCGCCGGAACGTCGTCCAGCGGGTCGCGCCCAGCGTCGCGGCAGCCGCGTCGTACCTCGGGTCCGCCGAGCGCAGGGCCCCCTCGATCGCGATGACGACGAACGGCATCGACACGAACACGTGGGCCAGCACGACGCCCCAGGTGGTGAAGGGGAAGGCGAAGCCGGTCCACGCCAGGAGTGGCTCGCCGACGAGCCCCGTCCGCCCGAAGGCGCTGCGGAGCGCGACGCCCGCGACGACGGGGGGCAGGACCAGCGGCACCGTGACGAGCGCGCGTAAGGCTCCGCGGCCGCGGAAGTCGACCCGGGCCAGCAGCCAGGCGAGCGGCAGCCCGAGCAGCAGGCAGGCGGCGATCGCGACCGTCGAGGTGACCAGGGAGATGCCCAGCGCGTCGAGGGCCGTGCGCGAGGTGAGGTGGCCGGGGAGGTCCTGCCAGCTGGTGCTGGCGACCATCGCCACCAGCGGGACGAGCAGCAGCAGCGTGGCGAGGACCGCCGGCAGCACGAGCAGCGCGGGCGGGCGGCCCAGGCGGTCCCTCACGGGGTGCCGAAGCCGGCGTCGTGGAGGATCGTCCGGCCCTCCTCCGAGGTCACCCACGCGAGCCAGTCCGCGGCCAGCTCGGGGTGCTCGGACTGCTCCAGCGTCGCGGCGAGGTACGAGGTCGGCACCTCGTCGGCGCCCGGGATCTCGACGGCGTCGACGTCGTCGGCCGCGGCGACGGCGTCGGTGGCGTACACGAGCCCGGCGTCGGCCTCCCCGGAGAGCACCTTGTCGAGGGTGGCGCGCACGTCCTCCTCGAGGCTGACCGGTTCCGCGGTGACGCCCTCCGCCTCCAGCACCGCCTGCGCGACCTTGCCGCACGGCGCCTCGTCGGCACAGCGCACCCAGGTGGCGTCGGCCAGGTCGGCGAGCGACGCGATCCCGGCCGGGTTGCCCTCCGGCACGACGATGGTGAGCACGTTGGTCGCGAACGTCACAGCCTCTCGGGCGGCGCCGGCATCCTCGGCGAGGCTCATCGACGCCTCGTCGGCGGTGGCCAGCACGTCGCCCGGGGCGCCGTCGGCGACCTGCTCGGCGAGGTCGGTGCTCGAGCCGAAGGAGAACCGGACGTCGACGCCGTGCTCGCTCTCGAAGGGCGTCGCGAGCTCCTCGAAGACGTCGGTCAGGGACGCCGCGGCGAGGACGGTGAGCTCCCCGTGAGCGCCGGCGCCACCCTCGCCGCCGCAGGCCGCGAGGGGGACGAGGAGGACGATCGCCAGGAGCCGCCTCACCGGGGGACCTCGACGACCACGTTGGTGGACTTCACGCTGGCGATGGCGCGTACGCCGGGCTCGAGACCGAGCTCGTCGGCGGCGTCGCTGCTCATCAGCGACACCACGCGGTAGGGACCGCAGATCATCTCGACCTGCGCCATCACGTGGTCGCGCTTGACCCGCGTGACGATCCCGCTCATGCGGTTGCGGGCGCTGACGGTGCCGGCGCGCGTGCGGTCGCGCTCGGCGACCTCGCCCGACTCGGCGAGGTGCTCCGCGAGGTGCGCGAGGTCCGCGCCCAGGACGGTGGTGCGGCCATCGGTGCGCTGCGAGGGGATGCGTCCTGCCTCCACCCAGCGGCGTACGGTGTCGTCGCTGACGGCGAGGATCTCCGCCGCCTCCGCGATCCGGTAGGTAGTCACGCGAGGAGTATGCCGCAGGTGCGTCTCGTTGTCGCCGTGGACGCCGCAGGTGCGGCACCGGCGACCCGCCGGCCGGGCGCCTCCGGGCAGGCTGGGAGAATGGGGGCGTGAGTGCGCAGCCCAGTCGTTACAACCGCTCGTTCGGCGGCATGACGGGCGCCCTCGTGGTGACCGTGGTCTTCGTCCTGGCGTTCGCGCTGTGGCGCTCGCTGTTCCGCGGCGAGGCCGAGGAGCCGACCCAGCCGGTGGACTGGCAGGAGAGCGTGCGGCTCGCCCAGGACGCCGACCTCTCCGTCGCACATCCCCGCCAGCTCCCCGACGGGTGGGAGGCCTCGAGCGTCGAGCTGCGCGCCGGCGCCGACCCGCGGTGGGGCCTGGGCGTGCTGACCGACGACGGCGACTTCATCGGGATCCGCCAGCAGGACAGCTCCGTCGCCGACCTGGTCGAGCTGTACGTCGACGAGGAGGCGGAAGGCGGCGATGAGGTCAGCGTCGACTCCGAGGTCGCGCGGACCTGGCAGACGTGGACCGACGACGGCGGCGACACCGGCTACTCCACCGAGCTCGGCGACGAGGCGCTGCTGGTCTACGGCTCGGCCACCGCCGAGGAGATCGAGGCGTACCTCGGGCTGCTCACCCGCTGACGCGGCGCTCGTCGCTCGGGGGGCCGGGCGGTCGGGTGGCGGTGCGTGGGGCAGGTTCTGGGCGCGGGAAAGCTGCGTCACTCACCGCTCGGGGGTGCGCGCTGTCGGTGGCGGTGCGTGGGGCAGGTTTTGGGCGCGGGAAAGCTGCCTCACCCACCGCTCGGGTCCGCGCGGTCGGGTGGCGGTGGCGGTGCGTGGGGCAGGTCCTGGGCCCGGGAAAGCTGCGTCACTCACCGCTCGGGGGGGCCGGGCGGTCGGGTGGCGGTGCGTGGGGCAGGTTCTGGGGGCGGGACAACTGCCTCACTCACCGCTCGGGGGCCGGGCGGTCGGGTGGCGGTGCGTGGGGCAGGTTCTGGGCGCCCAAAAGCTGCCTCACCCACCGCTCGCGGGTCCGCGCGTCGGTGGCGGTGCGTGGGGCAGGTTCTGGGCGCGGGAAAGCTGCGCCACTCACCGCTCGGGGGTCCGTACGGTCGGTGGCGGTGCGTGGGGCAGGTTCTGGGCGCGGGAAAGTTGCCTCACTCACCGCTCGGGGGTTCGTACGGGGGGCCGGGCGGTCGGCGTCGAGGTCAGTCCTCGGACTCGGCACCCATCGCCTCGTCGAGCCGCTTGCGCGCGCCGTCGAGCCACTCCTGGCACAGCTTCGCCAGCGCCTCGCCGCGCTCCCAGAGGGTGAGCGACTCCTCGAGGGTCGTGCCGCCGGCCTCGAGGGTGCGGACGACCTCGATGAGCTCCTCGCGAGCCTCTTCGTAGCTGGGGGCGTCACTCATCGGGGTCCTCCTCGTCGGTGCCGACCCCGAGGGGGGTGGCTGCTTCGGTGCGGTCGGTGGTCGCGTGGATCCGGCCGTCGGCGACGCGCACCGAGACCGGCGCGCCGGGCGAGGCCTGGGCGACCGACGTCACGACGTGGCCGTCGGCGTCCTGGAGCACGGCGTAGCCGCGGCGCAGGGTGGCGAGCGGCGAGAGCGCCTGCGCGCGGGCGCGCTGGTGGCCGATGTCGTCGGCGGCGCGGTCGAGGCGGTGGGCGAGCGTACGCCGCGCGCGGGCGAGCAGGTCGCCCACCTCGTCGGACCGGACGGCGAGCAGGTTGCGCGGGTCGGCCATCGCCGGTCGCGAGCGGACCTGGGCCAGCCACTCCTGCTCCCGGGCGATCCGCTGGGTGATCACCTGGCGGAGCCGGTCGCGAGCCCACGTCACGCCGTTGAGCTCCTCGGCCATGTCGGGCACCACGAGCTTGGCGGCGTCGGTGGGGGTGGAGGCACGGACGTCGGCGACGAGGTCGAGCAGCGGCTGGTCGGGCTCGTGGCCGATCGCGGACACCACGGGCGTGCGCATCCGGTGCACCGCCCGGACCAGCGCCTCGTCGGAGAAGGGCAGCAGGTCCTCGATGGAGCCACCGCCGCGCGCGACCACGACGACGTCGACGTCGGCGTTGCGCTCGAGCCGGTCGAGCGCCTCGATCACCTCGGCGGCCGAGCGCGTGCCCTGCATGGCGGCGTAGGCCACCTCGAACTGCACCGCCGGCCAGCGGCGACGCGCGTTGTCGAGCACGTCGCGCTCCGCGGCGCTGTTGGGCGCGGTCACCAGTCCGACGCGGCCGGGCAGGAACGGCAGGTCGCGCTTGAGCTCGGGGGCGAACAGCCCCTCGGCGGCGAGCAGCTGGCGCCGGCGCTCGAGGCGGGCGAGCAGCTCGCCGAGGCCGATCATGCGGATCTCGCGGGCGGCGAGCGAGAAGGAGCCGCGGTTGGCGTAGAAGCTGGGGCGGGCGTGCACCACGACGCTCGCGCCCTCGACGAGGGGCGGGTTCATCGAGTCGACGAGCGAGCGCGCACAGGTCAGGGTGACGGAGATGTCGGCGACGGTGTCGCGCAGGGTCATGAAGACCGTGTTGACCCCCGGACGGCGGTTGACCTGGGCGATCTGGCCCTCGACCCAGACGCCGCCGAGCTTGTCGATCCACTGCGCCACGGCGTTGGCGACGGCCCGCACCGGAGCCGGCGACTCGGCCGTGGCGTCGCGGAGTGAGGGCACGCCGCGAGGATAGGGGAGAGGAGCGACACAGCCGCCCCGGGAGGCCGGGCCCGGCCCGTAGACTGGAGCCCATGACAGACCTCGGCCTGCCCCCGGTGCTCGACCCCGAGACCGCCAAGAACGTCCTGCTGGCGGCCCCCCGCGGCTACTGCGCCGGCGTGGACCGGGCCGTCATCACCGTCGAGAAGGCGCTCGAGCTCTATGGCTCGCCGGTCTACGTCCGCAAGCAGATCGTGCACAACAAGCACGTGGTGGCCAACCTCGAGGCCCGCGGTGCGGTGTTCGTCGAGGAGCTCGACGAGGTCCCCGAGGGCCAGACGGTGGTGTTCTCCGCGCACGGCGTCTCCCCGGCGGTGCACGCGCAGGCGGCCCAGCGCGGCCTCAAGACCATCGACGCGACCTGCCCGCTGGTCACCAAGGTCCACCACGAGGCCAAGCGCTTCGCGGCCGACGACTACGACATCCTCCTGATCGGCCACGCCGGGCACGAGGAGGTCGAGGGCACCTCGGGCGAGGCGCCCGACCACATCCAGCTGGTCGAGGGCCCCGCCGACGTCGAGCGCATCGTCGTGCGCGACCCGGCGCGGGTCGCCTGGCTGTCGCAGACCACGCTGAGCGTCGACGAGACCCTGGAGACCGTCGCCGCGATCCGCGAGCGGTTCCCGTTGCTGATCGACCCGCCGAGCGACGACATCTGCTACGCCACCCAGAACCGCCAGCTCGCGATCAAGGAGATCTCCGCCGCCGCCGACCTCGTCATCGTGGTGGGCTCGCGCAACTCCTCGAACTCCGTGCGGCTGGTCGAGGTGGCGCTGGAGTCCGGGGCGAAGGCGTCGTACCTCGTCGACGACCACACCGAGATCGAGGAGGCGTGGCTGGAGGGCGTCGAGACCATCTCGGTCACCTCCGGTGCCTCGGTGCCCGAGGACCTCGTCGAGGGCGTGCTGGCATGGCTCTCCGAGCGCGGCTTCCCCGACGCCCGTGCCGTCCACTCCGCCGAGGAGTCCCTAATCTTCGCGCTGCCGCCCGAGCTGCGGCGCGACCTCCGCGCGGCACAGAGGGCCTGACGGTCGTGGCGCGCTACGTCGACATCCACCCCGACAACCCGCAGCCGCGGCTCGTCACCCAGGTCGTCGAGGCGCTGCGCGACGACGCGCTCCTCGCCTACCCCACCGACTCGGGGTACGCCCTGGGCTCGCAGCTGGGCAACCGGGACGGCCGCGACCGGATCCTGCGGATCCGCGAGCTCGACGACCGCCACCACTTCACGCTGATGTGCAAGGACTTCGCCCAGCTCGGGCAGTTCGTCCACGTCGACAACTCGGCGTTCCGGGCGATCAAGGCGGCGACACCGGGCCCCTACACCTTCATCCTTCCGGCCACCGGTGAGGTGCCGAAGCGGCTGATGCACCCGAAGAAGCGCACCGTCGGCGTGCGCATCCCCGACCACGCGCTCGTGTGCGCCCTGCTCGAGCAGCTCGGCGAGCCGATCCTCACCAGCACGCTGATCCTGCCCGGCGAGACCGAGGCGCGGACCAACGGCTGGGAGATCAAGGAGGACCTCGACCACGTCGTCGACGTGGTCGTCGAGTCGGGCGAGGTGACCGCCGAGCCCACGTCGGTGATCGACTGGTCCGACGCCGAGCCCGTGGTCGTACGCCGCGGGGCCGGCGACGTCTCCCGCTTCGAGGACTGAGCGGCCGGGTCAGCGGGCGGGCTGACCGAGCTCGCGCTCGAGCTCGGCGGCGACACCCGCCTCGCCCTCGCGGTGCAGTCGCCACGCGAGCCAGCCCAGGCAGAGCGCGTAGCCGATGAAGAGGGCCACGCCGTGGGTGGCGACGCCGGAGACCAGGGCCTGCAGCAGGCTGTCGGCCGGATCGGCGACGGCGTCGCGGGCGACGATCGCGACGAAGCCGAAGACCGCCGTCATCAGCACGGGCGGCAGCAACGCCACCAGGTAGAAGTCGCGCCGCCGCACCCGTGCCGCCAGGCCCAGGCACAGCACCATGAAGCAGAGGTCGAAGAACAGCGTGAGCCTGCCGACGAGGAGGACGTCGATGCTCACGGCGGTGAGCGTGACCGCGACGCCGAGCGCGGCGACCTGTCGGCCCGGCTCGTGCCCCGCCCGCCAGAACCCGTCGGCCCGTGTCACGGCACCCAACCTAGGACCGCCCTCACGCGCCCTCGGCGCGGCGCGCCGGGGGTGACGGGGACTGCTCCTCGAGCAGGGCGTCGAGCGCCGGGTCGCCCGAGGCGCCCGGGACGTCGCCGAGCAGGGCCAGCTCGGGTGCGGCTGCCGAGCGGGGAACCGTCTCGACCTGGCGCGGCGCCTCGAGGTGCTCGGTGGTCACCCCGAGCTCGGTGAAGCGCCGCGCCGACACCAGCACGCGACCCTCGAGCGAGCCCATCGCCTGGTTGTAGGCCACGACGCTGGCGTTGAGCGAGCGGCCCACGCGGTCGAGGTGGCCGGCCATCGAGGCGAGCCGCGCGTGCAGCTCCTGGCCGAGCCGCTGCACCGCCTGGGCCTGCTCGTTGAGCACCTCGTGCTGCCACCCCTGGGCCACCGTGCGCAGCAGGGCGATGAGGGTGGACGGCGTCGCGAGGACGACGTTGCGCGCGGCGGCCTGCTCGACGAGGTCGGGCACCGCCTGCAGGGCCGCCTGCAGGATCGCCTCGCCGGGGAGGAAGAGCACCACGAACTCCGGCGTCCCGGCCAGCGCCTCCCAGTAGCGGCGGGAGCCGAGGTCGGCGACGTGCTTGCGCACGTGCTCGCCGAGCCGGGCCAGCGCCTGCTCGTGCTCGGCGGGGTCGTCGGTGCCGGTCAGGTCGAGGAAGGCGGCCAGCGGGGCCTTGGCGTCGACCGCGATCGTGCGCCCGCCGACCAGCGACACCACGAGGTCGGGGCGCAGGCGGCCGTCGTCGACCCGCACCTGTTCGGCGAAGTCGCAGTGGTCCACGAGCCCGGCGAGCTCGACGGTCCGCCGCAGGTGCAGCTCGCCCCACTGGCCGCGCACCTGCGGCTTGCGCAGGGCGGTCGCCAGCGTGGTCGTCTCGCGTCGCAGCGTCTCCGTGGAGCGCCGCATGTCGGCGACCTGCTGGGCGAGCTGGGCCTGCCAGGCGACCCGGTCGTGCGCCAGGTCGCTGAGCTGGTCGTGCAGGCGGTCCAGGCCGTCCTGCACGACCGCGTGGTCGGCGACCCGCTGCTGGAGCGCGGCGATCGCCGGGTCGTCGGCGGCTCGCCCGCGCGACCACAGCACGCCGATGAGCGCGCCGAGCGCCAGCCCGACGGCCAGCACGGTCGCCAGGGTGAGCAGGAGGGGCAAGGTGTCCATGGCCCCAGCATGCGCCGGAGCACCGACAACCGGTGGGACGTCAGGCGTCGACGAGCTCGGCGGACGTGCCCCGGAACGTGCGCCGGTACGCCGACGGCGAGACGCCGACGGACGCCCGGAGGTGCTGGCGCAGCGACGCGGCGGTCCCCATCCCCGCGCGCGCGGCGACCTCCTCCACGGGCAGGTCGGTCGCCTCCAGCAGGTGCTGGGCGTGGCGGACCCGCATCTGGGTGACCCAGGCACCCGGCGACTGGCCGGTCTCCTCGCGGAACCGGCGGGTGAAGGTGCGCACGCTCATCGACGCCCGGTGCGCCAGCGCGGCGACGTCGAGCCGCTCGTCGAGGTGGGCCTGCGCCCAGGCGCGCACGTCGCCGGTCGCCTCGTCGGCACGGTCGGGCACGTGACGCTCGATGAACTGTGCCTGCCCGCCGTCGCGCCACGGCGGCACCACCATGTGCCGGGCGACGGCGTTGGCCACCGCGGTGCCGTGGTCGGTGCGCACGAGGTGCAGGCACAGGTCGATGCCGGCGCTGAGCCCGGCGGACGTCAGCACCCGGCCGTCGTCGGTGAACAGGACGTCCTCGTGCAGCGCGACGTCGGGGTGGAGGCGGCGGAAGTCGGCGGCGTACTTCCAGTGGGTCGTGGCGCGGTGGCCGTCGAGGATGCCCGCCGCGGCCAGCACGAAGGCGCCGGTGCAGATCGACACCCAGCGCGCGTCGGCGGGCACCGTCGCGAGCGCGGCGCGCAGGTCGTCGGGCAGCGAGCCGTCGCGGCGCGGTCCGGCGACCTGCGTGCCCGGGACCACCACGGTTTGCGCGCTCGCCAGGGCGCCGACGCCGGCGGAGGGGGCGATGGCGTACCCCTTGCTCGTGGCCACCGGCGCGTCGTCGACGGACACCACCTGGACGTCGTAGAGGGGGTGCCCGTCCGGGTCGCACGCCTCCCCGAGCACCTGCGGCGGGATGGTGAGGTCGTAGCCGATCACCGGCGGGATCGCCAGCACGACGACGCGGTGGGGGGTGGGGGACGGTGCCATGGCCGGATCCTTGCACATGTTGGCGTTCGTGCCACTCGTCGGCGTCCGGCGACCGGGGCCACAATCCAGTTCGTGACGACGTCGACCCCGCCCTCACCGACCCCACCCGCGGCGACCCCCGACCCCTCTGCCGGGGCCGCCCGGCTGCACTGGGCGTGGGTCGTCGCGGCGGTCGCCTTCGTCACCCTGGTGGGGGCGGCCGCCTTCCGGTCCGTGCCGGGCGTGCTCATCGAGCCGTTGCACGAGGAGTTCGGCTGGTCGCACGGCCTGATCGGCTCGGCGGTCTCGCTCAACCTCATGCTCTTCGGCCTGATCTCGCCGTTCGCCGCCGCCCTGATGGACCGCTTCGGGGTCCGCCCGGTGGTGACGTTCGCGCTGGTGATGGTCGCCGTGGGCAGCGGCCTGACCGTCTTCATGTCCGAGCCCTGGCAGCTGGTCGTGTGCTGGGGGCTGCTCGTCGGCATCGGCACCGGCTCCATGTCGATGGCGTTCGTCGCCACCATCACCAGCCGCTGGTTCGTCGCCCGCCGGGGGCTGGTCAGCGGCATCCTCACCGCCGGCAACGCCACCGGGCAGCTGGTCTTCCTGCCGATCGTGGCCTGGCTCGCCACGCACCACGGCTGGCGCACCGCCGCGGTGCTCGCGGCCGCGGCGGCGCTGGCGGTCGTGCCCCTCGTCCTGCTGCTCCTGCGCAACCACCCGGCCGACATGGGGCTCCGGGCCTTCGGCGCCACCGACGCCGACCCGGGCCCGCCGCCGCACCAGCAGGTCGGCTCGAGCGCCGGCCGGGCGCTCGCTGTGCTGCGCGACGCGGCCCGCAGCCGGACGTTCTGGCTGCTCGCCGGCGGCTTCGCGATCTGCGGCATGACCACCAACGGCCTCATCGCCACCCACTTCGTCCCCGCCGCGCACGACCACGGCATGCCCGCCACCACGGCCGCCGGCCTGCTCGCCGTCGTCGGCGTCTTCGACGTGGTCGGGACCGTCGCGTCCGGCTGGCTGACCGACAAGTACGACCCGAGGCTGCTGCTGGTCGGCTACTACGCCCTGCGCGGCGTGGGACTGCTGACGCTGCCGGCGCTGATGTCGCCGCACGTCGAGCCGAGCATGTGGGTCTTCATCGTCGTCTACGGCCTCGACTGGGTGGCGACGGTGCCGCCGACCGTCGCCCTGTGCCGGGACCGGTTCGGGGCGGCCACCGGCCCCATCGTCTTCGGCTGGGTGTTCGCCAGCCACCAGGTCGGCGCCGCGCTGGCCGCCACCGGGGCCGGGGTCGTCCGCGACGTCACCGGCGGCTACGACCCCGCCTTCTACGCCGCGGCCGGGCTGTGCGCGGTCGCCGCGCTGCTGTCGTACGCCATCCGCCGCACGCCGCAGGCCTCGGCGGCGCCGCCGGCCGGGGTGATGTGAGCGGTCGTCACGCCAGGTCGACGACCACCGGCGCGTGGTCCGACGGCGAGCCGGTGCCCTGGGCCGGGTCGCGCTCGTCGCGGTCGACGAACGCGCCGGTGACCCGCGAGGCCAGGGCCGGCGACGCCAGCACGAAGTCGATCTTCAGGCCACGGTCGCGCTCGAACCGCTGGCGGTAGTAGTCCCAGTAGGTGTAGCCCGGTGCGTGCGGGCGGGTCACCTCGGCGTACCCGTCGTCGAGGAAGCCCTGGAAGGCCGCCCGCTCGCGCGGCGTGACGTGGGTGGACCTCACGAACTGCTTCGGGTCGAACACGTCGTCGTCGGTGGGGCAGATGTTCCAGTCGCCGACCAGGGCGGTCTGCTCGTCGAGCCAGCCACTCGCGGTGGCGCGCAGCCGGGCCAGCCAGTCGAGCTTGTAGAGGTAGTGGGGGTCGTCGGGCTTGCGCCCGTTGGGCACGTAGAGCGACCAGATCCGCACCCCGCCGCAGGTGGCGCCGATCGCCCGGGACTCCGCCGCGGCCGGCTCGCCGTACGACGGCATGCCGGCGAAGCCGACCTCGACGTCGTCGAGCCCGACCCGTGACACCAGCGCCACGCCGTTCCACTGGTTGAGGCCCGCGACGGCGACGTCGTAGCCGAGCGCCTGCAGTCCCATCAGCGGCAGCTGGTCCTCGCGCGCCTTGGTCTCCTGGAGGGCGAGGACGTCGATGTCGTGGCGCTGCACGAAGGCCTCGACGCGGTCGATGCGGGAGCGGAGGGAGTTGACGTTCCAGGTCGCGATGCGCACGACTCCACCCTAAGGAGGGCTTTACAGGACGCGGGTCCGCGGGGGAGGTTCGTCGGCACGCACCTGTCTCGGGAACTCGTGCTGCTGATGCTGGGCTCTCCGGGACGACGTGTGTCCAGTCCCCCTTCACGAGAGAAGAACCAGCATGCAGCGCAGTCGACTCGGCGCGATCGCCCTCGGCGCAACGGCACTCCTCGGCGCGGCCCTCGCCCCACCGGCACTGGCCGCCACGGACTCGGAGATCCCGACGTTCACGGAGTTCCACGCCTCCACCTACAAGGACCAGGACAAGCAGTACATCGTCAACGGCGACGAGCCGATCTCGAACGCCGGCGACCTCCGCGCCTACTACGACCGGATGGTCCACGGGGCCGAGGAGGCCATGGAGAACGGCCTCGTCGTCAACACCGTCGGCGGCGTCGACGACAAGTGGTCGGCCTCGCAGGTGGGCAACCTGACCTACTGCGTGAGCACCAAGTTCGGCTCCCGCCACGCCGACATCGTCGCGGCGATGAACGGCGGCGCCGGCCTGTGGGAGGCGGCGTCCTCGCGGATCAACTTCGTGCACGTCCCCTCGCAGGACGCCAGCTGCACCACGCGCAACAACAACGTGCTGTTCTCGGTCGAGCCGGTGCAGACCTCGCAGTACATCGCCCGCGCGTTCTTCCCGAGCTCGCCGAAGCGCTCGCGCAACGTGCTGATCGACGACTCGATCTGGACGTCCGGCTCCTGGACCCCCACGAACATCATCGGGCACGAGCTCGGCCACACCCTGGGGTTCCGCCACGAGCACACCCGGCCGGAGGCCGGCACCTGCTTCGAGGACAACAACTGGCGCCCGCTGACGCCCTACGACTCGTCCTCGATCATGCACTACCCGCAGTGCAACGGCACCTCGGGCAACCTCAGCATGACCGCGACCGACCGCCAGGGCGCTGTCGCCCTCTACGGCGCGTGAGCCCTCTGACGAGGTAGCGTCGATCCGAGCGCGAGCGCCCCTCCGTCCCGAGCGGAGGGGCGCTCGTCATGTCCGGGCCGGGTCGAGGAACGGTGCCAGCAACCCCGGCGTCGCGCGGTCGGCCAGCGCCACGGCCACGTCGAGTCGTACGTCGCGCACGACCACGCGCTCGGTGCCCGCCGCAGTCGTCGCGGTGAGGTCGGCGAGCCCGATCCGGCGCTGCCACCACGACTGTGCCAGGACCCACCCGATGATGCCGTCGGTCTCGAGGACCGTGCGGATGCGCGCGAGGGTGCCGCTGCCGGCGACCAGGTGCTGCTCGCCGAGGGCGTGGCCGAGGTGGCGGTACGACGCCTCGCCGACCGCTGCCCCCAGCGCCAGCAGGGCGGCCGCGACCGCGCCGAGCCACCACCAGGAGAGGTCGAGGAACCACCACGCCACGGCGAGCAGCGCGACGACGTCGAGGGCGTTGCGGAGCTGGCGGAACCACGACCGTCGACGGGCCCTGGGGCCGTGCTCGACGAGGGGTCCCGTGAGCGGGCCGTCCACCTCCAGCACCGACTCGCCGACGCCGACCGCGACGTCCCGCGGGCACGGCGGCAGCACCTGCGTCACGCCGGCCTCGACGCCGGTGGCGAGGGTGGCGAGCTCGGCGCCGCCGACGAGGCGCATCAGCACGGGCTCGGTCATCGCGACGCCCCGGACCTTGGCCTCCTCCACGGTGATCGACCGTGTCGTGACCAGGCCGGACGTCAGGTGCAGGGCCCCGTGCTCGCGGACGAGGCGGAACCCCCACCACTGGAGGACGTAGCCGGCCACCGAGACCGCGACCCACAGCGCCAGGCCGCCGACGGCGAGCACCACCACGACGGCCGCGATCGCGAACTGGGTGACCCACGCCCAGGCGCTGGTCGCCGTCTCCTCGTTCCAGATCGGCAGCTCGTCGGCGACCTGCGAGAAGACGCCGACGGCGCCGGCGAGCAGCACCAGGCGGCCGAGGCTGAACGGAGCGAACCGCAGCCAGGACCAGTCGATCCGCGCCAGGGGAGGCGCGGGGGGCGGTGGCGGGGCGGGCACCGACGCCTCTCCCGCGACGCCGACGCCCTCCGGCAGCGCGGCCGGCGGCGCCTCGCGACGGCGCAGCAGGGTCGTGCGCAGCGCGTGGGCGTCCGCGACCGCCAGCGCGTCGAGGGTGATGCGGTCGTCGTCGACGCCGGTGCCGACCTGCACCTTCTGCAGCCCGAGGAGCCGGTGGAGGAGCGAGGCCTCGAGGTCGACGCTGCGGACCCGGTCGAGGGGCGCGGTCGAGGTCCTCTTGGTGAGCAGGCCGCTGCGCACCTGGATCTGGGTGGCGGTCAGGCGGTAGTGGGTGGTGAGCCAGGGGAGCGCACCGAGGAGCAGGGGACCGAGCACGACGAGCGGCAGCACCAGCGGCCAGAACCTCGTGTCGCTGCGACTGATACCGACCAGCGCGACCACCACCGGGATGATCGCCTGACCGACGGCCTTCACCGGGTCGAGCAGCAGCTTGCGCGGGCTGAGCCGGGTCCAGCCGTCGCCGGGGGCCGGGATCACGTCGCGTCGTCCTCGGTGGCCGCGGTGATGGCGGTCAGCCTCGCCACGACCTGCCGCGCGGTCTCGTCGTCGAGGCAGTCGACGGTGATGGGGCCCGCCGCGGACGCAGTGGTGACCGTGATCGACGCCAGCCCGAACAGGCGCATCACGGCGCCCTGCCGGGAGTCGACGGTCTGCACGCGGCTGATCGGCGCGATCCGGGACTGGCGCCCGATCCAGCCCTCCCGCGTGTGCACCGCCGTGTCGGTGACCTCCCAGCGGTGCACCCGGAACCGAATCCGCGGCATCAGCACGACGTGCGCCACGGCGGCCACCGCGAGCAGCAGGACCAGGAGCCCCGCCCAGTCCGGGACCCCCGGCACCACCAGCCACGCGACGACGGCCGCGCCCACCAGGACGGCGTCGCCGACGAGGGCCGTCACCGTCCAGTACGGGACCGCGCGCGGCGAGACCCGGTGGGCCGGCGCGCGCAGCACCGGCGTACCCCCCTCGTCACTCATGCGAGCGAGTCTTGCAGGTGGGTCTCCGGCCGGGCATCACGCGGCACCGGCACGCGTCCGGTCTGCGGACGGACTTCTGCAACTTCGTGCACTGCACGGACCTGAGGCTCCGCGGTCCTTTCCAGCAGCGGTCCGGACCGGGTGTGGTGTGCATGCACGACTTCCGTCCACCACCCCAGCAAGGACATTGCGCATGTCGAACAGGATCGCCAAGGCCGCCACCGCGACCTTCGCTGCAGCCGCACTCGCCCTCTCCCTGAGCCCCGCCGCCACCGCGGTGCCGGCCACGGAGCGGGTCCCCACCTTCGGGGAGTTCCAGGCCTCCACCTTCCGTGACGTCGCCCGTCAGTACGTCGTCAACGGCGACGAGACGGTCGCCGGCACCAAGCAGCTCCAGGACTACTACGACGAGATGCTCGCCGACCACCACGCCGGCGACGGCCCGTCCAGCGAGCTCATCATCAATCGCGTCTACAGCCGTGACGACAAGTGGTCGGCCACCGCGGCCCGCAACCTGACCTACTGCGTCAGCAACAACTTCGGCACGCAGAAGGCGAACATCGTCAACGCCATGGCCAGCGGTGCCGCCCAGTGGGAGGCCGCGTCCAGCGGGGTGAACTTCATCTACGTCCCCTCGGCCGACAGCAACTGCCGCACCTCCAACAACGCGGTGGTGTTCTCGGTGGAGCCGACCACCACCACCCAGTACATCGCGAGGGCGTTCTTCCCCAGCAGCCCCGACTACCAGCGCAACGTGCTGGTCAACGCGACGTCGCTGATGAACAGCGGCTCGTGGACCCCGAGCAACATCATGGCCCACGAGCTGGGCCACGCGCTCGGCTTCCGTCACGAGCACACCCGGCCGGAGGCGGGCACCTGCTTCGAGGACAACAACTGGCGCGCGCTGACGCCGTACGACTCGGCGTCGATCATGCACTACCCCCAGTGCAACGGCTCGTCGAGCAACCTCGCCATGACCGCGACCGACCGCGCGGGGGTGCGATCGGTCTACGGCTCCTGACGGCACTCAGACGTCCCGCAGGAGGGAGGGCCCGGCCGCTCGGCCGGGCCCTCTGCCGTGCCCGGCTCGCGTTTCGTGCCGGTGGTGCGCACCGCCGTAGACTTCCCGCCCGTGGCTCTCACCATCGGCATCGTCGGACTCCCCAACGCGGGCAAGTCGACCCTCTTCAACGCCCTGACCAAGAACGACGTCCTCGCGGCGAACTACCCGTTCGCCACGATCGAGCCCAACGTCGGTGTCGTCGGCGTCCCGGACGAGCGGCTGCCCCGGCTCGCCGAGCTGTTCTCCTCGGCGAAGGTGCTGCCGGCCACGGTCGAGTTCGTCGACATCGCGGGCATCGTCGCCGGGGCGTCGCAGGGCGAGGGGCTGGGCAACAAGTTCCTCTCCCACATCCGTGAGTCGGCCGCGATCTGCCAGGTGACCCGCGTCTTCCGCGACGAGGACGTCACCCACGTCGACGGGAAGGTCGACCCGGCGTCCGACATCTCGACGATCTCCACCGAGCTGATCCTCGCCGACCTGCAGACGGTCGAGAAGGCGATTCCGCGGCTGGAGAAGGGGGCGCGCGGGAACAAGTCGCTCGCCGCCACCGTCGACGCCGCCAAGGAGGCCCTGTCGGTGCTGGAGTCCGGCACCCGGGTCATCGACTCGGGCGTCGACGTCTCGCTGCTGCGAGAGCTGTCCCTGCTGACGGCCAAGCCGTTCATCTTCGTCTTCAACTGCGACGCCGACGAGCTCGCCGACGAGGACCTCAAGGCCCGGATGCGTGAGATCGTCGCGCCGGCCGAGGCGATCTTCCTCGACGCCAAGTTCGAGGCCGAGCTCGTCGAGCTCGGCGACGAGGACGAGGCCCGCGAGATGCTCGCCGAGATGGGCATCGACGAGCCGGGCCTCGACCAGCTCGCCCGCGTCGGGTTCGACACCCTCGGCCTCCAGACCTACCTGACCGCCGGCCCCAAGGAGACCCGGGCCTGGACGATCAGGAAGGGCGCCACCGCCCCCGAGGCCGCCGGAGTCATCCACACCGACTTCCAGAAGGGCTTCATCAAGGCCGAGATCGTCTCCTTCGACGACCTGATGGCCGCCGGGTCCATGCTCAAGGCGCGCGAGCTCGGCAAGGTCCGCATGGAGGGCAAGGACTACGTCATGGCCGACGGCGACGTGGTGGAGTTCCGCTTCAACGTCTGACGGCTCACCGTTGGGCAGGTCAGAAGAGATCCACCAGCGCGTAGGCGCTGTCTGCCCTGACGATGCCCCACCGGAACGAGGCGCACTCGTCGAACAACTGCGCCGCGGCGTACTCGACGCTTCGGTGGTCAGCCACATACCGGCACAACCGATGGACGTCTGTCGTTGGTGCCGCGTGCTGAGAGCGGCACAGGACGGGCCGACGTCCCAGTCACAGCGGGAGGCCATCAGCCCGGGGGCGTAGAAGGGAGGTCGTGCATCCGCACCTGAGCTGGCAGGTGCTGCGCAGCAGCGGAGCCCTTCAACCGATAGATGAGGCCGTGTAGATCGTCCGCACCCAGACCTCGGTCACGGCAGCCGCGAGGGCCGTTGCGTCACTGGCCTGATCGAGGGTCATCCGTTCGAGCATTCGCTCGCTCATGTCGTTGAGCGCTACCGCCAGCGCTTCCGCATCCGGACCAGCGCTGTCTGTCGCCCGGTGCTGCTCCTGACGGATCCAGTCTGCGACGACGGCCGTGTAGCTCGCTCTCGCCGCTTCGGTTCGGTCCCGGACGACCTTCGAGGTGTGGCGTGCCTGAAGCACGGCCCTGAACAGGTGCTGGTGTGGGCGCCAGTCCGCCAGGAGATTGGCGATCATCGTTTCAATCCGTGCTCGCGGGTCCTTCACCTCGGTCACGGCTGTCACGGGTCGGATCGTGACGTACCAGTCGAAGGCGTCCGCGGCGGCCTCCGCCTTGTCGTCGAAGTAGAAGTAGAACGCCGAGCGCGAGACGCCTGCGCGGCTCGCCACGTCCGAGACCTGGACACGATCCAGATCCCCACCGTTCTCGCGCAGCACGTTCTCGAGTGCGGCAAGCAACCGAGCTCGTCGATCGTCGCCCTTGGCACTCCCTTGGTGAGGCAACCGGTATCCACCAGGCACGCCGACATTGTGGCAGGCCCACTGCTCCGCCTCCCGTGCCTGCGTCTCGAACCGGAGGGCCACTGTTGCGCTCGTCACATGCAGAGTCCATACTTCTGACAGGCGTCAGATGAAACCTTTCAACATCGAACCGGATCGGTCGTGCCCCAATGAACCCTCGCTCCTGCTCGCGCAACGTCGTCATGGCGCTGACCGTGGCTGTCGCCGCAAGCGCGACCATTGCGCCGTCCCCGGCAACTTCGACGGCACCCACGCCGGGCGCGACACCCGGCCTCGACAGCAGCGAGACGCCCGCACTCACCCCGGCTCTCTTCAGCGACCCGCCCGCGGAGGCGCGTCCGAAGTACCGCTGGTGGCTTCCCGCGGCGGCGACCTCTGAGCAGGAGCTGTCAGCGGAGATGCGACAGATGAAGGCCGCCGGCGCAGGTGGCGCAGAGATCGCCTCGTTCCCCAATCCGGGTGCAGGAAATCAGACTGGTCAAGGCTTGGCCGCCACGGGATGGGGCACGGACCTCTGGCTGGACAGGCAGCGCCACATCTATGAGGACGCGGCGGACCTCGACTTCCTCATCGACGCCACCATGTCCGGCCGGGGCTCCGACGCCATCAGCGTGCCGACGCGTGGGGGTCTGAACGCGCCCGCGAGCAGCAAGCGCTACGTCACCGGGTTCACCATGCTTGCGCCGGCTGCAACCTACGACGGACGCGTGCCGGCAACCCCGGAGGTGTCCACGTCCACCTCCCTGTGCGCAGCGGCCGAAGCCGGCGACACGCAGGTCCTGCCCGCGGCGACCGGAGCGTTCAGTCCCGGCGACCGTGTCACCGTCGGAGCCGGGGCGCTTGCAGAGATCGCGACGGTCGCCGAGGTCGGCGACGGGTCGTGGGGATGCGGCGTGTCGCTCACTGCCTTGCAGCCGGGTGACGACAGGCTCTTCGTCAGCGCGCAGTCCTCGGGCAAAGCCGCGGACTACAACCAGTACTTGACGCAGTTCAACATCGGCCAGCGCATCGTCATCGGCTCCGGGTCCGGTGCGGAGACCGTCGAGGTCAAGAGCGTCGAGCGCGCGCCGTTGGCCTTCACCCAGAACACCACGGGTGCCATCTCCCCTGGAGACGACCAGGTCGACCTCACCTTCACCTACGGGCTCGCGGCGGGCGACCGAGCCGTGATCGGCTCGGGCGCCACGGCAGAGACCGTCACCATCGCCGAGGTGGGCGTGGGCGGGAACCCCAACCGCATCCGCTTCGCCGCACCCGCCGCCCGAGCGCAGGCGCCCTTCGCCACCGTGCAGGGCATCGGCACCGGCTTCAGCATCACGCCAGTGGCAAACGCGCACGCCGCGAAGAGCGACGTGATCACCGACGCCCCCTCCGGCACCGGCCTCATCCTCGAGGAGCCGCTGGCTCGCCCTCACGCGCTCACCGAGCGCGTCGCAGCCAACGCACGCAAGACGACAGTCGCTGTGCTGGCCTACCGGTGCGCGGTCGAGTGCGCCGAGCGCCCCCGGCTGCTGGACCCCGACTCGGTGGTGGACCTCACCGCGGACGCGGCTGATGGGACGGTCGACGACCGATCCTGGCGCGACGACGGCACGTGGGTCGTCTATGCCCACCAGATGGTGAACGACGCGCCGTTCGGTGGCCCGTTCTCGTTCGTCGGCATCGACTACGCGGTCGACCACCTCTCGACTCGCGGGGCGCGCGCGTTCATCGACTACTGGGACGCGGCCGTGATGACGCCCGCGGTTCGGGCAGCGATCGCCGAGAACAGCGCGGGACTGCAGACGCTGTTCGAGGACTCCCTCGAGATGGAGTTCACCCCGAAGTGGACCGGTGACTTCCTCGACGAGTGGGAGGACCGACGCGGATACGACCTCACCCCGCTGCTGCCCGCTCTCGCCGGCACCGACCAGCAGGCCAAGCCCGGGTCCGATGCCGGGCAGCTGTTCGCCTTCGAAGGCGTCGACGTCGACCGCGTGCGCGCCGACTACCGGCAGACGTGGAGCGACCTGTTCACCCAGCGTTTCGTGGCGCCCATCGAGGCTTGGGCGCGACAGCAGGGGCTTGGCGGACGCTTCCAGCTCTACGGCAGCTTCCCCATCGACACCTCGGCCGCCTCCTCGCTGGTCTCGGTGCCCGAGGGTGAGGCGCTGGGCTTCGACGACGACATCAACACCTATTCGATCGTCGCCTCCGGAGCCCACATGTCCGGTGCCGACATCGTCTCCAACGAGTGCTGTGCGCGCAGCGGGAAGCCCTACCGAGCGGAGCTCGCCGGCGTTGGGTCGCCGCTCACGCAGGTCTTCCAGGGCTTCGCGGGAGGCGTGAACCAACAGATTTGGCACGGCTTCGACTACGCGGACGCCCAAGCGGCGAAGTGGCCCGGCTACCACGCATGGAGCCCGGAGTCCGGGGGCGCCGCCTTCTCGGAGGCCTGGGGTCCCCGCATGCCAGCGTGGGGGTCGGGCTCGGTTCGCGACATGAACGACGCAATCGGCCGGCTCAGCCTCGTGCTGCGGCAAGGTGCGCCGCGATACGACCTCGCCGTCTACAACCAGGTCTTCGGTCGCGGCACCTACCTGGGGCCCGAGGCGCCGAGCATCACCTCCAACGGGCCGCTGGCGCGAAGCGGCTACACCACCGAGTTCCTGAGCCCGACGTACCTGGAGTCCGACGCTCGGCGCCTCTGGGACGGCGACGCGTGGTTCCCCGACCACTCCGCCTACCGGGCCCTGGTGCTCAACGACCAGGTCGCGGCGTCCCCTCAGGCCATGCGCAAGATCGTCGAGCTCGCTCGCCGCGGGGCTCCGGTGCTCCTGGTGGGCCGGCTGCCCGCCCGTTCGCCCGGTCACGACCCCTCCGGTTCGAAGGACCGCACCGTCCAGCGTGCGACACAGGCGCTGGTCGACCTTGCAGACGACGCCAGCGCCCGCGTGGCTCGAGTCGCCGACGAGGCAGCGGCGCCAGCCGCCCTGGCCCGCCTCGGCGTCGTGCCGGCTGCCAGCAAGGCAAGCTCAAGCCCGACACTGACGGTTCGACGCCACAGCGGCGACGCGACGTACTACTTCATCTACAACGACGGCGACGAAGCCGTCACCGACGAATGGACGCTCACCGGCAGCGGGGTTCCCGTCACGCTCGACCCGTGGAACGGGAGCATCACGCCTATCGGGAAGTATGTCGACACGGCGAAGGGCATCACCCTCAGCACGACCGTACCCGCCCAGTCCGTCGCAGTCGTGGCCCTGACCGCGGACGGACTCGGCCAGCAGGTGCCAGATGACCACGTCGTCGACAGCGACGGCGCCGACGTCGTTGTCAGCGAGGACGGAGCCGTCGCGGTCCGCTCGAAGGACACCGGTCCGGTCACCGTCGTGCTGGCGAGTGGCGCCACGCGGACCGTCGAGCTGGCGCCCGCATCCGCCAAACGCTCCATCGACTCCTGGAACCTTGCACTCGAGTCATGGAAGCCTGACCCGTCAGCACCCGGAGACGCCGCAGCGATCGCAAAGGTCAACGTGGGCAGATTCGATGTGACGGCGGCCGAGGACGGCCTCCTCCCGTGGTGGAACACGCTCCGCGGTGACGGCTCCCTGGACATGACCTCGGGCATCGGCCGATACGTCACCACCGTCGATGTGCCGGCCAGCGGCTGGGACGGCGCCTACCTCGGCCTGGGGGAGGTCCATGGTGCAGCTCGGATCCTGGTGAACGGGCGACACGTGCCCCTCGACCTCCAGGACACGACCGCCGACCTCGGTCGGGCGCTGCGTCCCGGGCCCAACACAGTCGAGATCGTCGTGGCATCCAACCTGAACAACGCCGCGCACGGCACTGACTTGCAGAACTACGGCCTACGCGGGCCGGTCACCCTCACGCCCTACGACGACGAGGTTGTCGTCGACGCCAACCAGGCCTCGGCCACCCCCGCTCCCGCGACCCCGACACCGACGTCCACACCGACGCCGACCCAGGCGGCGGTCGACAAGGTCGTGGCGCGGATCGGCACCAAGGTGGTCAAGCCGGTCGAGGTCGGAACCAAGGTCCGGCTGCGGGTGACGGTCCGTGC